>NZ_JCAIUN010000001.1:1237396-2591741 GCF_059445525.1 Williamsia sp. Y712 | reverse complement strand
CAACCCCCCCGCCTAAAACACAAAAAAAGAACACCTAACCATTTCTGTGGTTTCGGGCTTTCCCCCCCCCCCCCCCCCCGCGGCCGTGTGGACAAAATCCAGCGATCAGACGGTGCGGTCCTCGTCGGTGAAACGAATCACGCCGCGAATGTTCTTGCCGTCCAGCATGTCCTGGTACCCCTCGTTGATCTGGTCGAGGCGGTACTGGCGCGTGACCATGTCATCGAGATTGAGCTTGCCCATCTTGTACATCGAGAGCAGTTGCGGGATATCGATCTTGGGGCTGGCGCCACCGAAGATCGTGCCCTGCAGATTTTTCTGGAGCAGGGTCAGCATCGCCAGGTTGAGCGTGACCTCGTTCTCCATCATGTTGCCCATACCGGTCAGGACGCAGGTGCCGGCTTTTGCGGTGATACCCATCCACAGGTCGACATCCTTACCGTGCACCTCACCGACCGTGACGATGACCTTCTTGGCCATACCACCGGCGGTCACCTCGGCAATGGTCATCGCGGCCTCTTCCACGCTGGCGAATGCGTGTGTGGCACCGAACTTCAGGGCCTGCTCACGCTTCCACTCCACCGGGTCGATGGCGAAGACGTTGCGGGCCCCCGAGATCACGGCGCCCTGGAGCGCAGCGATACCCACACCTCCACAGCCGACGATCGCTACGTCTTCTCCCGGCTTCACATTGGCGCTGTGGGTCGCCGATCCGTACCCGGTCGGCACACCACAACCCACGAGGCAGGCGACCTCGAACGGGATCGACGGGTCGATCTTCACGACGGACGTCTCGTGCACCACCATGTACGGCGAGAAGGTGCCGAGCAGGGTCATCGGGTAGACGTTCTCCCCTGCGGCGGTCTGGATTCGGAACGTATGATCCGACACCGCTTCACCCTGCAGGAGCATGGCACCGAAGTCACACAGGTTGCTCAGGCCCGAGCGGCACGACGGACACTTGCCACACGACGGGATGAACGAGAGCACCACATGGTCGCCGACCTCGAAATCGGTGACACCCTCACCGACCTGCTCGATCACGCCGGCACCCTCGTGCCCACCGAGCACGGGGAACCCACCCATCGGGATCCCTCCGGTCACCAGATGGTGGTCGGAGTGGCACATACCCGCGGCTTCCATCCGGATCTTGACCTCGCTGCGCCGCGGGTCACCGATTTCGATCTCCTCGATCGCCCACTTCTCGTTGAAGTTCCTGAGCAATGCGCCTTTTGTCTTCATCGAACCCTCTCCATCGCGGCACACATCGGTGCCTACAAACAGCCGCGCTCCGGCCATGACCGCAGAGCGACTTCCAACCGAACAGTGACCGTAATCACGGTCTTCAGCAAAAGTGTAACGTGTTTCAGTTTTGCCGCCAGTAGCACTTTGGATTGGGTGTCAGTGCAGCCCAGCATCCTTGCCGCCGTACTCCTTACGTAGCGAC
Source organism: Williamsia sp. Y712 (assembly GCF_059445525.1). NCBI lineage: Bacteria > Bacillati > Actinomycetota > Actinomycetes > Mycobacteriales > Nocardiaceae > Williamsia > Williamsia sp. Y712. The sequence goes on along the minus strand of NZ_JCAIUN010000001.1, from coordinate 2,590,294 downwards.
GGCTTGATGACCTTGCCGGACGCGTTGCGCGGCAACTCATCGACGATGATCATTTCCTTCGGCTGCTTGAACCGCGCAAGGTGTTCGTTCAGGAACTCGATGAGTTCGTCGAACTCGAGCGTCTGCTCCGGCTTCACGACGACGATCGCCACCGGTACCTCGCCCCAACGATCATCGGCCCGGCCGACCACCGCGGCCTCGAGGATCTTCGGATGGGCGAACAGCGCGTTCTCGACCTCGGCGCAGTAGATGTTCTCGCCGCCGGAGATGATCATGTCTTTCTTGCGGTCGACGACGTAGACGAACCCCTCTTCGTCCATTCGCACCAGATCTCCGGAATGGAACCAGCCACCGGCAAACGCATCCGCCGTCCCCTGCGGGTTCTGCCAGTAGCCTTCCATCATTGTCGGTCCGCGGTAGACGATCTCGCCGACGTCGCCCACCGGGACGTCATTCATCTCCGCATCGACCACGCGCGCCTGCACGGCCGGGATTACCTGACCGACCGAGCCGAGTTTGCGCAACGCGTCCTTGCCTTCAAGCACACAGGTGATTGGCGACATCTCGGTCTGCCCGAACACAGCAACGTTCACCGCGTCCGGGAAGGTGTCGGACATCGCGCGCAGCACGGTATCCGAGGCCGGCGCCGCGCCCCACGAGATGACCCGGAGTTTGAGGTTGCGCGGCTTGGCCTGCTGGACCGCACACACGACCTGCCACTGTGCAGGCACCAGGAAGATCGAGGTGATCCGTTCCGCCTCGAGCACATCGAGCAACGCCTCAGGATCAAATGCACCAAGCGGGTGGATCACCGTGGGCACGCCCATGTAGAACAGCGGTGCCATCGCACCCATCGCCGCGATGTGGAACATCGGCGCGACACACGAGCCGATGTCGTCGGTTCGAATCTGCAGTGCGGTGATACAGGTGACCGCCTGTGCCTGCATGTTCGAATGAGAAAGCATGGCGCCCTTGGGTTTACCGGTGGTTCCCGAGGTGTACATGATCATCGCGGTGGAGTTTTCCGGCACATCGATCGCCGGCAGGTCCGACGAATCCTCGGCGACGAGGGTGTCGAAGTCGAGTGCGTTTTCCACATCGGAGGGTCCGACGACGATCAGGTTCTCCACACCGGGCGTGCTCGCCCGGACCGCATTCGCCAGCGGAGCGAGCAGCGACTCGGTGACGATCACGGTGGCACCCGAATCGGCGATCAGGAAGCCGATCTCGGGCGGTGTCATCCGGATGTTGACAGGCACCGCGATCGCACCGATCAGGTTGGCGCCGAAGATCACCTCGACGTATTCGCTGCGGTTGAGCATCAGCACCAGCACCCGATCACCGAAGCGAACCCCGCGGCGGTACAGCGCTGCGGCGAATGCGGTGGACCGATCGTCCAGTTGCTTCCACGAAGTGTCGCGCCCGCCGAAACGCAAGGCGACCGCGTCGGGCTTCATCTCTGCATGGCGACGGACGTGGGTGTTCCAGTTGTTGCGCCGAGACCGGAACGGTTCGGAGACGAGGTGATCAGAATGGGGCAATGTGGTGCTCGTCATTTTCCGCTTCCTTTTTATGTGACCATTCGCCGAAATCGAGCTCCGACGATGATGATTCGATTGCTACTGAGATGCCGCTGTCGGTTTTGCTTTCTTGCCACGTGCGAATGCGGTGATGAGAGCCGCGAACTCGGGTGATTGCAACAGCTCGGTCTGGCCTTCGGTCTCCAACCGCAAAGCCAGATCGAAGCCGGTCATCGTCTGGGCGTCGATGGCCTTCTTGGTCAGGGCCAGTGCCCGGGGTGACGCCGCGAGTAGCTTGTCGACCACTTGATCGACCTTCGCCGACAACGCTTCTGACGGCACGACCGCGGTCACCAGTCCGTCGGCGAACGCCTGCGTCGCCGGTAGGCGGTCACCGAGCAGCGCCAGTTCATTGGCGCGGACACGACCGACGGCCGCAGCGACTGTCGCCGTCGCGGCCCCGTCGGGCATCAGACCGATGTTGACAAAAGCGAGTAGGAAGTACGCCGCCTCCGAGGCATAGATGAGGTCCGAGGCAAAGGCGATCGAGGCGCCGATGCCGACTGCCGCCCCATCGACCACCGCGACGACCGGAACCTGCAGCCCCCGGATCGCCCGGACGACATCGGAACCGGCATTGATGGTCCGCTCGGCACGCAGGCGCGCTTCGTCCTCGGACGTCGGCGGTGGCGCCGTGGCCATTTCGATGAGGTCGGCGCCGGTGCAGAAGTCCTGACCCGGAGCCCCGATGACCACGACCCGGACCGCGGGGTCGACTGCCCACTTCCCGAGCACCTCGATCAACGCCGTGTTTGCCGCGGAGTCGATGGAGTTCTTCCGGGTGGGCCGGTTGATCAGGACGCGCGCGACACCCCGATCGTCGACAGATGTAATCAGGCCTTTGTCCCCTGGCATGCTCGTCACCCTAAGCTCAAATACTCACAATTGCGATGTAGATCACGTGAATCCACATTAACTTGTCAGATCCCCGCGGGACGCGTCAAGTGTTTGCGAGCGCTTGTCCTCGCTGGTCGGCGGGACCGCCCCCTATGGTGCGGATGATCGGTACGTCCCGCTAACATGGATAAATGGCTTCCGCCAACGGACGCGTCAACGACGCCCCCACACCCGCTGCCGTCGTACCGAAAACTCGGCAACGACCGAAGGACCGCCGCGAACAGATAATTCGTGTGGCTGCCGAGTCCTTCAGTGAACAGGGTTATTTCGCCACCGGCGTCGATCAGATCGCCGGGCAGGTGGGCATCAGCGGCCCGGCTCTGTACCGGCACTTCCCCAACAAGTACGCACTCTTCTCCGAGACGGTCCGAATGCTCGGCTCCGACCTGGAACGCGCCATCGCACAGGTGCCGGTCCTGCCCGGTGACCCTGAACGCGAGTTGCATCTGCTCGTCACCGAGCTCACCCGGACCACGATCGAGAACCGGTCGCGCGGCGCCCTCTACCGATGGGAGGCGCGATACCTGAATCCAGACGATCGCAGGTACCTCGGCGAGTTGGTGGGCCGGATGCACGCCCGCTTCGCCGCGCTTCTGGACCAGATACACCCGGATCTGTCGACCGGGGGAACACCGCAGCCGGGTCGCCTCGGCACCGATGCGCAATACCTCAGCGGCGCGATGCTCAGCGTCATCGGATCGATCACCACACACCGGGCCTCGTTACCCCGCAAGCGGATCGAGGCCGTGATCCTCGACGCCGCAATGAACGTGGCACGGACCGATCTACCGCCGAACGATCCGACACCATCGACCGCACGACCGTCCGCATCGGTGGGCCTTCCGATGGCATCGAAACGCGAGGCACTACTGACCGAGGCAATCCGGCTGATGAGCGCACGCGGATTCCACGACGTGACGATGGAAGAGATCGGCGCCGCGGTCGGCATGAACCAGTCGGGCGTGTACCGCCACTTCGACACCAAGGTCGCCATGCTGTCGACCGCGTTTTCGCGGGCCAGCGAACGCATCACTGCGGGGATCAGCGACGCCCTCGCCGAGTCGGCGACGCCGGACGAAGCAGTCGACAAACTCGTCTACAAGTACGTCGACCTCTCGTTTGCCAACAGCGACCTGCTGAACCTGTATCTGTCGGAGATCGGTAGCGTGCCGGAGCCGCAACGGGTCGAACTACGTGATCAACAACGCCGCAACGTCGAGGAGTGGGCACAGCTGGTCGGTCAGGTTCGCCCCGGATTGAACCCGGTCGAGGCCCGATACCTGGTGCATGCCGCCTTCAACACCGTTCTCGACCTCGGAAACTGGGTGCGCCACGATCCCCGTCCGGCCACCAAGCGCCGCATCGAGGCCGTGATGACCACCATCCTGCGCCCGAGCACCTGACCACCCCCGCCCACGATCGTCCCCAGCTGGACGAACTCGGTGATCTCGGTCAGACGACCGCGAAGTCCGAGAGCAGCCATTTCCCGTCCACCCGCTCGAGTGTCACCTTGACCATCGACTCATACCGGATCCCCTCGGGCAGTTGGGCATCTGTTTGTGGCGACTTGACCGTCTGATCCATCGCCACCAACACCACCGCGGTGGTCGGTGAAATAGATTGCAGCGCAGCGTCCTTGACCTTCGCCGACGCAACCGCCTGCGCACTGGCACTGCCTTCACGGGCCTGCCGCGAACCCTCGATGAAGTCCTTGGCGAACGCCGGCGTCGAAATGTCGGTGATCCGGGAATCGAGTTCGGCGAAGTTCGCGGAGTCGTAGGTCAGTAGATCTACCGCATATCGACCCGCAACCTCGACCGCATCGAGTCGGAGTGCGCTGAGCTGATCATCGCCGGACGCCCGGTTGTCGGCCTCGCGGTACAGGTAGGCCAGCACCCCGGTAGCCACCAGCGCCGCGACCAACAGAACCGAGAGCACCGGAACCAACCAGCCGACGCCTCGCCGAACCGGCGCCTCGCCGCCGGATTCATCCGACGTCGCCCCGGCGCCACCTCGGCGGTTGGAGCGCCGCTGCTCGCGGGCCGCTTCCTTTGCCCGCTTGGTTTCAGCGGCCGCACGCAGCTTGTCGCGGTTCCGGCGATTCGCCTCGAGGAACTCGGCGGAATCGAAAGGCGACGGATCCGACCGGACCGCGGAATCGGTACCGGTCGCCGCGATCTCGGTTTCAGCCGGCTCGGTCGTCGCGGGTTCAGGTACCACCGGCGCGTCGCCGGGTTCCCCGGTTCGATCAACCTTCGCTTTCGGACTCATGCCGCCAATGTAAGCCCTCCAGAGACCTGCACCACACCACCTACCGATCGCCAGCTCCCCCAACTGCAGATATTCCATCACATATATGTGATGTGTTACGTTCAGCCCGAGCCGAACCCCTAGCCAGGAGCATCGTCATGACCACTTTCACGTCCGAACAGACCGACTTCGCCAAGTCGGTCGCAGACTTCTGCGCCCGCGAGGCGGGCACCCGCGAACAACGCGACGCACTCACCGCAGGCGGCACAGAGCTGCACTCGGTGGAGCTCTACAAGAAGATGGCCGACCTCGGATGGGCCGGAATCCTGGTGCCCGAGGAGTACGGCGGCGCCGGCGCCGGAAACATGGAGATGTGCATCCTGCTCGAAGAGGCGATGCGAGGTAACGCCCCGATCGGTGGCATCGGCCCGACCCTGATCACGGCTGCGGCCTACCAGAAGTTCGCAAGCGAGCAGATGAAGAAAGAGGTTCTCGCCGATGTTGTTGCGGGCGAGTCACTCTCGATCTCGATGTCCGAGCCGGAGGCGGGTTCCGACGTCGCCGCCATCACCTGCCGGGCCGAGAAGGTGGACGGCGGCTGGGTCATCAACGGCCAAAAGACCTGGTGCTCCAACGCGCACTTCGCCAAGAGCATCCTGCTCATCGCCCGCACGGATCGCACCGGCAAGAAGCACGAGGGCCTGACCCAGTTCCACATTCCTGCGGGTACCGAAGGTCTCGAGATCAGCGGGATCGACACACTCGGGGGCCGCGAGGTCAACGACCTCTATTTCACCAACGTGCGTGTGCCGGACAGCGCGGTGGTCGGTGAGGTCGGCAACGGCTGGAACCAGCTCATGAGCGGGCTCAACACCGAGCGCCTCATCCTGGCCGCCATGCAACTCGGCGTCGCCGAACGCGCGTTCACCAATACCCTCGAGTTCGTCAGCGAGCGCAAGCAATTCGGCCGTCCGGTGGGTACCTTCCAGGCACTGCGGCACCGCCTGGCCGACCATGCCACCGAGATCGAATGCACCAAGCTGCTGGTCTACAGCGTCGCCGCACAGTCGGACGCGGACCCGAAGAAGATGTTGCCGCGCGAAGCGTCGATGGCCAAGCTCAAGGCCACCGAGGTCTCCAAGGCGATGACCATCGACGGCATGCAGATGATGGGTGGATACGGCTACGCAACCGAGTTCGATGCAGAGCGTCTGATGCGGGGTGCGATCATTTCCACTGTGTATGGCGGAACCAACGAGATCCAGCGCGACATCATCGGCAAGACCTACGGTCTGTAATCTGCCAAGACCTACGGGCGGTAATTTGCACTGATGACCACATCGCGAGCGGCCGCATCCCGAAACTCGCTGCGCCGGCGACCTCAACTCTCCGAGGAGGTCGCCGGCCATCTTCGCCATCTCATCATGACCGGCGCCATTCGCCCGGGTGAGTTCATCCGGATGGACGAAACCGCCGTCGACCTGCAGGTCAGTGTGACTCCGGTACGCGAGGCGCTACTCACCCTGCGTGGTGAGGGAATGGTCAACCTGGCGCCGCATCGCGGATATGTGGTCGCCGACCTGACCCGACAGGATGTCGAGGACATCTTCTGGCTGCAGGGTGTTCTGGCCGTCGAGCTCGCGGTCCGGATCGCGAAAACGGTGACACCGGCCCAACTCGACGAACTCACCGAACTCAACGACGAGCTCAGGATCGCCGTCGAGTCCGGACGGCCCGCCGACGTCACCGCTGCCGAGTTCGAGTTCCATCGCGTCCACAACCGCATCGCCGACGGCGGCAAACTGGCCTGGTTCCTGCTCAACGCCACCCGCTACACACCCCATGAGCTCTATGCCAATGACCCACAGTGGGGCGCGGTTGCCTGCGAGAGCCACACCAAACTCATCGACGCCTACCGCGGCGGCGATCGCGACGAGGTGATCGCGCAGACCCGACGCCAGTTCACCGATGGCGCCGAGCGTCTGACCCGTCATCTGGAATCCATCGGCCTGTGGGCAGAAGATCCCGACGCCGACGCGACAACAAAGCGCTGAGGAAAACCCGGACACATATCGCCCACGTATGGATCGACCAACCGATCTGACGCGATGGTCGCTGTTCTCTATTCTCATGGCATGCCAGACATATCGGTGCGAGTACTCGGCGCGCTCACCGTCATCCGGGACGGCGAACCGGTTGCACTCGGCGGACCTCTCCCCCGCGCTCTGCTCGCCCGACTGGTGATGGCCCGCGGCCAGATGGTTCCCGATGCCGGGTTGATCGACGACCTCTGGCGCGACAATCCCCCGCGCTCTGCTCAACTGACCCTCCAGGGCTATGTGGCATCGCTCCGCAAAGCGCTCGAACCCGAGCGTGGTCGATCGGCACCGGCGATTCTCGTCCGACGCGGCACCGGATATGCACTGGCCATCGATCCCCAACAGATCGATGCAGGCAGATTCGAGACCCTGGCAAAGGAAGGTCGCGATCAGCTGGCGGCGGGAAGCGCCGACGCAGCGCGGCACACGCTGGCCGAAGCACTCGAATTATGGTGGGGCCCAGCTTATGCCGATGCAGCCAACTGGGAGTTCGCCGCCATCGAGTCCGCCCGCCTCGAACGTCTTCGCGACGACGCCCTCGAAGATCACCTCGCGGCCCGGTCCGATTGCGGCGAATACGCCGCGGTCACCGCGGGGCTCGAAGCCATCGTCGCAGCCGACCCGCTTCGGGAACGCGCATGGGAACTGTTGGCGCTGGCGCAGTACCGTGCCGGCAACCAGGGTGATGCGCTCGCATCGCTGCGAACGGCTCGCGAACGAATTGCCGACGAACTCGGCACCGATCCGCGCCAGAGCCTGCTCGATCTCCAGAGTGCGATCCTGAACCAGGACGCGATCCTGATGTCGGGGCAACCCGATCTCCGGGCGATACCGGAATCGGGGCCGACCGCGAATCCTGAACGACCCACCGGGAACATACCGCTGGCCCTGTCCTCACTGGTCGGACGTGTCGAACAGATCAAGGACGTCGCCGACCTCGTCGCCGAACACCGTCTGGTCACCCTCGTCGGCCCCGGCGGGATGGGCAAGACCCGGGCCGCCCTCGAGGTGGCGCGAGAACGCAAAGACATCGACGGCCCCTGGTTGGCCGAACTCGCAGGCGCACAAAATGCCGCCGCGGTACTCGACACCGTCGTCTCGGCACTCGGACTGACACTCAACGGCGGGATCCCGGTGCTGACATCACTGTTGCACGACCGCGATTTCCTTCTCGTACTGGACAATTGCGAACACCTGCTCGACGAGGTCGCGGCACTGACGACGGCGATCCTGCGCACGTGCCCCCGGGTCCGGATACTCGCCACGAGTCGTGAGGCACTGGGTGTTGCCGGCGAATCGACCTTCGAGATGCCTCCGCTCGCGGACTCGGCCGAACTCTTCCTCGAACGGGCCGGGTCCGCCGCGACCGACGCCACGCCGGAGGACATCGAAACACTCTGCGCCGCACTTGATCACATGCCACTGGCGATCGAGCTCGCCGCCGGCCAATCAGCGACACTGTCGGTCCGGCAGATCATCGACATGCTCGACGACCGATTCGAATTCCTCCGCGGTGGTCCCCGGACCAACAAACGGCATGCCACGATGCAGGCCGCCATCGACGGCTCCTACCAGTCGTTGACCGTGAGCGAACGAGCGTTGTTCTGCGATCTCGCGGTCTTCACAGGCGGCTTCGACCTCGATGCCGCAAAGCAGGTCACCGGGCACCGCGGGCTTCTCGCCGACCTGACCGCATTGGTCAACAAATCGATGCTCAAGGTCATGGGCGGTGACCCTCGCCGCTACCTGATGCTCGAAACACTCCGCAGCTACGCGCAGGTGCAACAGGATCCGGAACGGGCCGCAAATCTGCGTCAGGCCCATATCGACTGGGTCGTCGCTCTTGCCACCGACGCCTATCTGGGTCTTCGCGGCCCACGCTGCCTGCAGTGGACCCGCCGTCTCGACGCCGAGATGGCCAATGTGCGGGCCGCGCTCGACTGCGTCGACCCGCGTTCACAGACGTATCTCGAGATTGTCGGCAATGTCTATTGGTTCTGGTACCGGCGGGGATTCGCCGACGAGGGCATGCGCATGCTCGCACCCGCCGTAGACGCCCCCAGAAGTGTTCCCGTCGCCACCCGGGCGCGGGCGATCGCAGGCCGCGCGATCATGTGTTATCTCGGCGCCGACCTCCCGGCCCTTTTTGCCGCATTGACGTGCCTCGCGGAGGTCTGTGCCGAATTCGATATCCGGTCCGCCGACAGGGTCGAACAAGTCGCCCGCGGGGACGCCACGGTGACACTGGCCTTCTTCGAAGCCGGATCCGGCGTGGTCGACGCCGCCCGGATACACGCAGGCGAGGCACTGGAGATCGGCCGAAGGTACAACTCGCCATGGACTGTCGGCGAGGCCTTGATGTCCCTGGGCACGGCCGACTTCCGCGCAGGCAAGGACCGGTCGGCGAGTGAATACCTGGACGCAGCCGTCGCGACCGCACGCGACTGCGGTTACGACTGGCTCGGCGCTTCCGCGCTCTGGATACATGCCAAAAGTGATATTGCCCAAGAGAAGTGGGATGGGCCCGCCGAACGCAAGCTGGCCCAGATGGTCGGATACTGCGAACGTGCCTACGACCTCACCTCATGGATGGTCGCTCTTTTCACATTGGCATATGCCCTTTTCCGGCGCGGGCGCCATGACATTGCGAGTCAGCTCATCGGGGTTGTCGACAACATGACCGAACTCACCGGCTATTCCCCGGAAAAGATGGATGTCGTCGAGCTCGCTTCTTTTGGGTCGGCCATGCGATCGGAGATAGACCCGGAGGTCTTCACCCGCGAATCATCAACCGGCCGCACAATGACCCGCGACGAGATCCGCGGTCTGGTTCAAGAATGGGCCGGATCAACAGAGATCTCTTGATCTGATTTCCATCCGATTCCCCCACACAATTCGGACAAGTCGGCATCGATCTGCCCACCGCTCGGAGATGTCGGATCCACGATCAGCACGATGTGTGCCGGCGTTGCACGCCATCAGATCTGCGTGTGGACTTCTCGAACCGCCAACTATCGCGATCTTTTGCCTTCTTCTCAGGTCCAGTTGTTATGATTGACCTCCATCAGCCTCGAATTCGTGTTCGTCGGTCGCAAAAAATGAGTGGAGAGTCCAGAAGTGGCTAAGAAGCAAGTAGTGGAGTTCATCGACGACCTCGACGGAAAGGTTCTCGAAGAATTCGAGACCGTGCGATGGGGACTCGATGGCAAACAATATGAGTTCGATACTTCCCCGAAGCACGCAGAAACATTCCGCCGGGTACTCGCCAAGTACCTGAGCGCATCGCGGCGCATCAACACCTCCCGCCAGGGCGGACGGGCAGCGGAGAAGGTCGAAAAGGCACCCACACAAGCGATTCGGGAGTGGGCCAAAGAAGAGGGCTACGAGATCAGTGACCGGGGCCGAATCCCGGGCGCGATCATCGAAGCCTACGACGAAGTGCACTAGAGCACGCCGGATCCGAGCCCGCCTTTCGCACAAATAGGGCACGGACCATCCGCGCAGCAAGCCAGATCACGTCTGCCCCGACCCGCCCAGGGTTGGGGCAGACGCATTTTTCAGACCAATTCCCCGCACCGGCGATCTACAGTCCTGACGAGCGCCTCATCGGCCAGGTCACGGCGGGCATCCCCTATTGCGCAGGTCACACTTCTCGATTTCCGGCGCATTCCTCTCGCTGAAGACAGACGAATCCACGGGGGGTTTCGACCACACCCGAAAACCCATCCGAGATGCCTCCCGTACCCCACTGCGGCACAACACAACTCAATACCAGTCGACAATGTCGTCGCGACATTCTTTGGCACGCAATAACTTAACGACCATCACCGTTGCGTCCGATCCAATTTCGCCCACAAGCACTCCACCTATTCACGAACACTCCACCGCGACGCGCGGTAAGTGGAGCAGATCGGTCCCGGTGGAGCAATTGCCGTACCGGGGCCACCACACCGGCATATGGTGAATTCACCAATCCACCCTCTCGGGAGTGTGACATGGACAAACCGAATAAACAGACCCCGCCGGAGCCCGAGAATACAGTGGCCGGGCACAGGTGGGCCGCCTTGATAGTTCTGGTCGGCGGCCTGGCGATGATCGTCATCGACGGAACCATCGTGGGTGTGGCGCTCCCGGTTCTGGTGGATGATCTGAAGTTGAACTTCGACGACGCCCAATGGGTCAACAGTCTCTACTCGGTGATCTTCGCCGCACTGCTGCTGACCGCAGGTCGCCTTGGCGACAGATTGGGTCGCCGCCGTCTGTACGTCGTCGGGATCGCGATCTTCGTGATCGGCAGCCTGCTGGCCTCGACAGCAGACAGTGCGACGAGCTTGATCACGGCCAGAGCCGTGCAGGGTGTGGGTGGCGCATGCGTCTTGCCCGCCACGTTGTCCACGATGAACTCCATCTTCCGCGGCAAGGACAGAGCGGTCGCCTTCGGTGTATGGGGTGCCGTCATCGCAGGTGTTGCCGCAATCGGGCCACTGCTCGGAGGCTGGATCACCACGGACTTCACCTGGCCGTGGATCTTCATCATCAACGTTCCGATCGGCATCGTCCTACTGATCGCGACGTACCTGGTGGTTCCCGAAACCCGTGCCGGTGTCATCGAACCAGGACTGGACGTACTGGGACTACTACTGAGTGCCTTGGGCTTCGGCGCATTGATCTTCGCCCTCATCGAAGGTGGCACGCTGGGCTGGTGGACCCAGAAAGCAGATCTGCATCTGTTCGGGCTGACCTGGTCGACTGACGCACCACTGTCCGTGGTGCCGACCATCGGCGCGATCGGGATCGTCTTGCTGATCGCATTCGTGGTGTGGGAGGGACATCGCGGGCGGGTTCATCGGTCCGCGATCCTGGACTTGAACCTCTTTCGCACATCTACATTCAGCTGGGGCAACGTAACGGCCATGACGGTTGCGATTGCCGAGTTCGGGCTGCTGTTCGTGATGCCCCTTTATCTCGTCAACGCGCTGGGTCTGAGCACGATGGGGGCCGGTTTCGTACTCGCGGCCATGGCCGGCGGCGCATTCATATCCGGCTCGCTCGCAAGGCATCTCACCGCACTCATCGGTGCTCCCGGGACGGTGATCCTGGGATTGCTTCTGGAAGTCGTCGGGGTGATAGTCGTCGCGGTCTTCGTCACTTCGACCGTTGCACCGTGGCTTCTGGCCTTACTCCTGGTGATTTATGGAACCGGACTCGGACTCGCTTCCGCGCAACTCACCGGAATCACCTTGGCTGACATACCTCCGCAGGAATCCGGGCAAGGTTCAGCAACGCAGAGCACCGTCCGGCAGTTGGGTTCGGCAATCGGGACCGCCGTGGTCGGTGCGGTGTTGGCTTTCGGGTTGTCGAGAAACCTACCGGGCACACTCGAATCGGGCGGAGTGCCGCCGCCGGAAGCAACTCGACTCTCCGACTCGACCCGGGAATCCGCGGGCAGTGCCATCGGAGTCCTGCGAGAACAGGGCAGCCAAGGGCAATTGGGCCAGGCGGAGCCGGACGTGGTGCGTTTGTTGTCCGACGGGTTTGCCGAGGCAACGCGCTACTCGCTCTACGTGTCCGCGGCCTTCCTGGTAGTGGGTCTGCTCGGGGCGCTGCGGGTCAGGGCGAGTGCCCGAAAAATCGCGTCGCGCTGAGCCCGAACGGGTGTCCGATCGCGAGACCATGGTGGGGCGGGCGGGGCTCGAACCCGCGACCTATGGATTATGAGTCCACGGCTCTAACCAACTGAGCTACCGCCCCGAGTGCGGCGAAATCGTCGCCGCAAACCTCGCTGATGCTACCGAGTGAGCGCCTCCTTCGCGCAACCGCCCCTCGGCGCGGCGCGTTGTCCATTTGCGATGCCTTGACCGGCAAGGACTGACTCTCAGGATTTACCAGGGGTAAGAGGTGGGCAAACGAGTAACGGCACCTCCCGAAGATCCGGAAAGTGCCGTTACGCTGGTACTTCTTGCTCCCCCAACTGGACTTGAACCAGTAACCCTTCGATTAACAGTCGAATGCTCTGCCAATTGAGCTATGGGGGAATATCTTGGCCCTGGGGCCGAAAAAGACTTTAGCGCATAGGGGTGGTCGCATGCCAAATCGTGCTGGTGACGAGCGGTTCCGCGGCCAGATTCCCCCACTCCGCACTCGATCAGGCAGGATGGGGAGCACCCCTGCGGACGCACCCAAGTCGTCCGCGGAGCACTGCACCACGGAGGTCTGAGGACTTATGGTTCGATTTCTCGCTGCACTCGGCGTCGGCTACGTCCTGGGGGCCAAGGCCGGCCGAAAGCGCTACGAGCAGATCAACCGCGCGTACCGCTCCATCGCCGAGTCCCCGGCCACCAAGAAGGCTGTGGACGTCGGCAGGCAGAAACTCTCCGAGAAGATCAGCACACAGCCGAAGCTGACGGAATTGCGGACCATCGATGAAGAGACGACCGTGCTCGGTCCGGATGAATACCGGAACAACTGAGCACGACGAACACCCGACCGAACTAGGCCGTGTTCTCGTCCGGTCCCACGGCCAGCTCCAGCAGACTCCGTCGATAGGCCTCCAAGGCCACCAGATCGCCGAATAGAGCGTTGTAGGCGTCCGGGTCGTCCCCGGGTGACATCCGGCGCAGTTTCGACTTCAGATCGGCGATCTGAGAGCCCACCCAGACTTCCTGGAGTCTGGCGAGCACGCTGCCGATGTACTTCGGGATCATGTTCTCCGACACCAGCATCGACTCGACCGCAAGTTCTGTGACCAACGACTCCAGAACCGCGCCGTCCATCGACTGACCGATCGTCTCGACCCACTGCGCTCCCCCATGGGATGCGCTGGTGCCCCCGGCAGCCTCGATCGCCGCCCGGATCAGCTGGTAGGCGGGCTCGGTGAAGCACTCCGGCGGCAACGAGTCGAACACCGTCCCGGCGATGGCCGGATACTGCAGCGCCGATTTGAGGGCCTCGCGCTGGGCCCACAACTTCGGATCGGACGGCCGTGGCCGCACCACGCCCGGGTTCTTCGAGTCGATATCCGGTTCGGGCACCGCGGGAGTCGTCGCCTGGACCCGGCGATCCCGCGACTTCGAGGTGTCGGGGGCACCCGAGCGTGCGGCTTTCGCCTGCTTGACGGCTTCCTCGCGAACCCGCTGCAACACCTGGGGGACTTCTTCCCAGCCCACCCATCCCGCCAACTGACGGGCGTACTCGCCCCGTAGCGCCACATCACGAATCCGGGCCACAACCGGAACTGCGTCGCGCAGCGCATGCACGCGGCCCTCCGCGGTGTCCAGATCATGGTTGCCAAGCAGTGCCTTGACCGCGAACTCGAACATCGGGATACGACGGGCGATCAGATCCCGGACAGCGGCATCACCATGGATCTGCCGCAGCTCACACGGATCCATACCGTCCGGTGCCACCGCCACGAAGGTCTGTCCGGCGATACTCTGTTCGCCCTCAAAAGCCTTGAGTGCCGCAGCTTTTCCGGCGTCGTCGCCGTCGAATGTATAGATCACCTCGCCGCGGAAGTAGCTGTCGTCCATCATCAGCCGCCGCAGCAACGCCAGATGGTCTTCACCGAAGGCAGTTCCACACGACGCGATCGCGGTGGTCACACCGGCCAGGTGCATGGCCATGACGTCGGTGTATCCCTCGACCACCACCGCCTGATGCCCCTTGGCGATGTGCTTTTTGGCGTGGTCGAGGCCGAACAGCACCTGAGACTTCTTGTACAGCATCGTCTCTGGCGTGTTCATGTATTTGCCCATGTTGTCGTCGTCGAACAACTTGCGGGCACCGAAACCGATGATGTCGCCGCCGAGGTTCTTGATCGGCCACAACAGGCGACGATGGAACCTGTCGATCGGACCGCGCTGACCCTGCTTCGACAATCCGGCGGCCTCGAGTTCGGCGAACTCGAACCCCTGCGACATCAGGGTCTTGGTCATCGTGTCCCAGCCGGCCGGTGCATAACCACAGCCGAACTGCAGCGCGACCACACCGTCGAAGGAGCGTTCGGTGAGATATTCGCGAGCCTTCTGGGCCTCCGGCGACTTCAGCTGCTCCGCATAGAACTTCTGGGCCGCCGCGTTGGCTGCCACCAATCGAGCGCGGGTACCGCGGTCACGCACGACACTGGTGCCACCACCCTCGTAGCTGATCTGATAGCCGATCCGATCGGCCAGCTGCTCGACGGCTTCGACGAAGCTGACGTGTTCGACCTTCTGAAGGAACGAATAGACGTCGCCGCCTTCACCACAGCCGAAGCAGTGGAAGTGTCCATGGTTGGGACGCACATGGAACGACGGCGACTTCTCGTCGTGGAAGGGACAGAGCCCCTTCAATGAGTCGGCGCCCGCCTTGCGAAGCGCGACGTAGTCGCCGACGATCTCCTCGATGTGCGTGCTTTCACGGATTGCCGTGATGTCACGATCGGGAATTCGGCCTGCCACGCAGATCAGTCTAGGCGGAACTCCTTGTGGGTCCGCCCGCCCCCGACGTTTAGCCCAGGTGAGCCGATGCGCCCATGTTCTGACGATCCATCCGCTCGAGGCGTCCTTCGGTCATCGAGGCGATCTGGTCGACCACGACGCGCACCCGAGCAGCATCGTCAGTTGCCGAATTCCAGGCCGGTACCAGCAACGGATCCAGACCGCCGGGCGCGGCGTGCAGGAGCCAGTTGGCCACCCGATGGATGCGGTCACGCTGACGGGCCTGATGAGACCGGTGCCGCGGATCGGAGAAGATGAACCGCAGCGCCAGCGTCTTGAGCATCGCGACCTCGGCGGCGACGATCGGCGGGACGACGAGGTCGGCCTGATAGCGACAGACCGCACGCTCAGACGCCTCTCGGCGAGTGGTGGTGATGGCCGCCGACGCGAACCGTCCCACGAGCTCACTGGTCAGACGTTTGAGCGCCACCAACCGCACCATGGTGCCGTCGTAGGCGCCGACATCTTGCACGATGTCCATCGCCCACAGCCGCGCCGCGGCCTCGATCAGGACGTTTTCTTCCAGGTCCGGGAATTCCTTGAGACCCACCGCGGCCAGATCGCGCTGCTCGGTTCGGTCACCGAGGCTGCGCAGATCGATACGACCGGCCATCACACCGTCTTCGACGTCGTGGACGGAGTACGCAACATCGTCGGACCAGTCCATCACCTGACACTCGAGCGACTGCCGGGTATCGGTACGACCGTTCCGGATCCACGCCAGCGCGGCGGCATCGTCCTCGTACGCCCCGAACTTGCCGCCTGGCTTCTTGCGGGTCCACGGATATTTCAACGTGGCATCGAGCGACGCCCGCGTCAGGTTCAGCCCGACGCTACGGCCCTGCGAATCAAGGAGTTTCGGTTCGAGCCTGGTCAGGATGCGCAGGTTCTGCGCATTGCCCTCGAAGCCGCCGTACGCACTGGCGACCTCATCCAGCGCCCGTTCACCGTTGTGCCCGTAGGGCGGATGCCCGATGTCGTGCGCCAGTCCGGCCAGCTCGACCAGATCGGGATCGCAGCCGATACCGATGGCGATGCCCCGCCCGATCTGACCCACTTCCAATGAATGGGTCAGTCGGGTACGCGGGGTATCGCCTTCGTGTGGACCCACGACCTGGGTCTTGTCGGCCAACCGGCGCAGTGCCGCACAGTGCAGAACGCGAGCGCGGTCACGGGCGAACGCACTGCGATAGTCATTGCGGGTGCCGGTCAGCCCAGCAACCTTCACGCCCTCGGGAATCGGCCGCTCTACGTCGGATTCGTCGTAGTCGGCGCGGAGAACCGGGGGCGGTGTTGTGTCCGCCGACAAGTCAGTCAAGCACCCAGCCGCGAGCGATCGCGAAATCGGTGACACGCTGCCGGATCGCCAGGATCTGGGTCGCGGTCAAGGTGCCGGAGGCATCGAGCAGCAGCTCGGTGATCTCCTCCGAGAAGGCACCCGAATCGAGCGTTGCGGAATCACTGCTGCGCGACGGCCGACGACGATCGTCACGACCGGCGTCACGACCGGCGCCACGGCTGTCCTCATGGCGACGTTCCGGACGTGCCCGCTCTTCACGACGCGGACGCTCAGGTGCGGCACCGGCAGGCGCCGCTCCGGTCACCACAAGATTGACCGCCTTGGATCCACGGTCGGTCTCTTCGATGTCGAACTCGACCTCAGCGCCCGGTTTGAGGGAACTCTCGTCGATGTCGATGTCGTTGATATGCAGGAAGACATCCGAGCCGCCGGCATCAGGCGCCAAGAATCCGAAGCCCTTGTTGGCGTCGAAATGAACGATTTTTCCACTCACAGACACGGTTTACCCACTCTCTCGCCGCGTATACCGACCTCACCCCATGTGTGGCCGAACGGCTTGCCCAACCTTGAGTATCTCAGATACCTGCCGGTTCATACACCCAACCGACCGCTGGGCCTGCCGAATCGACTGCGAAAGTGGCGCGCGTGGACTAGCGGTGGTCTTTCTTGGCCTGACGTCGCTTACCCGCAGCCTTCGACGAGGCCTCGTACTTCTTGCGGCCGGGCGATTTGCGGGTCGCATCAACACGGTCTTTGCCCGCGGAGATGACCTTGCCTTTGCCCTCGGCCGAACCGCTGAACGACGTGCCGTCGCCCTTGGCCTGACCCAGACGAAGGTCCTTGAGGTCGGCAGCGCTCTTCTTGGCGATCACCCCGAGCTGACGACTGACCCGCGACAATGCGGCCTCGAACACCTCGGCTCGGGCCGCATTGTCGGCGTTGGCGGGACGCGCGACGCCCCGGCCACCCTTCTTGGTGACCTTGGCGGCGCCCGCCTGCCGATAGTTCTTCACGTGCTTGTTCCGCGCCCGCCGCGTTCTCATGTGCAGGTCGATCAGAGCGTCCTCATCGAGATCCGCGAGTTTCTTCCGTTTGGTCTTCCGGACCAGACGGTATTCCTCATCGGACAATGACCTGTGGATCTTCTTCATCAGACGCTCCGACCTTTGCGTTTCAGGCTCGTTGCCGTTCGGCGATCATAAGCAGCCGAAGCCGGTCTCAGCAGCCGATCAGCCGGACTGCCAGGTAGTCGACGACCTTGTCCAGGGCGATGCGTTCCTGCGTCATGGTGTCGCGCTCACGCACGGTGACCGCCTGATCGTCGAGTGTGTCGAAGTCGACCGTGACGCAGAACGGCGTACCGATCTCGTCCTGACGGCGGTAACGCTTGCCGATGCCCTGGGCGTCGTCGAACTCGACGTTCCAGTTCTGACGGAGCTCGGCGGCCAGTGCCTTCGCCTTTGGCGAGAGCTGCTCGTTACGTGAGAGCGGGAGCACCGCGACCTTGACCGGCGCGAGCCGGCGGTCGATCTTCAGTACCGTTCGAGTGTCGGTGCCGCCCTTGGCATTCGGCACCTGCTCTTCGGTGTAGGCATCACACAGGAACGCCATCAGCGACCGCGTCAGCCCGGCGGCCGGCTCGATCACGTACGGCGTGTAGCGCTCGCCGGTGGCCTGATCGAAGAACGACAGATCCTCGCCGGAGTGCTTGATGTGGGTGCTGAGGTCGAAGTCGGTGCGGTTGGCGATGCCCTCGAGCTCGCCCCACTCACCACCGGCAAAACCGAATCGGTATTCGACGTCGACGGTGCCCTTGGAGTAGTGCGAGAGCTTTTCCTTGGGGTGGTCGAACAGACGCAGGTTCTCCGGATCGATACCCAGATCGGTGTACCACTTGAGCCGGTGATCGATCCAGTACTGATGCCACTGTTCGTCCTCGCCCGGCTTGACGAAGAACTCCATCTCCATCTGCTCGAACTCACGCGTGCGGAAGATGAAGTTGCCGGGTGTGATCTCGTTGCGGAAGCTCTTGCCGATCTGGCCGATGCCGAACGGCGGCTTCTTGCGCGAGGTCGTCATCACGTTCTTGAAGTTGATGAAGATGCCCTGAGCGGTCTCGGGACGCAGGTAGTGCAGCCCGGCCTCGTCATCGACAGGTCCGAGGTACGTCTTCATCAAACCGGAGAATGCGCGGGGTTCGGTCCACGCACCGGGCTGACCGGTCTCCGGATCGTTGATGTCCGCCAGGCCGTTGGGCGGCAGATGTCCGTGCTTGTTCTCGTACGCCTCGATCAGGTGATCGGCGCGGTAGCGCTTGTGCGTGTGCAGCGACTCGACCAGCGGATCGCTGAACGTCTCGACGTGTCCGGACGCTTCCCACACCTTGCGCGGGAGGATCACCGACGAATCGAGCCCGACGACGTCGTCGCGGGAGGTGACCATGTTGCGCCACCACTGCTTCTTGATGTTGTCCTTGAGTTCAACACCCAGGGGCCCGTAGTCCCACGCCGATTTGGTGCCGCCGTAGATCTCTCCACACGGATACACCAACCCCCGGCGTTTACAGAGGTTGACTACGGTTTCCACGAGATTGGTTTTGCCTGCCACGGATCACAGCCTATCGGGCGGCGCGGGGCACCTGACGCGCGGCGGGCGCCCGCCCCATCGGGCGGACGAACCCGCGTCAGGATGTGCTTGTTTGACATGGCCGCTCACGCATATGAAAATGGTTTCCAACAGCCGCTCGATCCCCCCGCCGCAACGGAAGTGCCCTGTGACAAGTCAGCACGCAACCCCGGCTCCCACCGCCGTCGACAAGAAGGCGCTGGACGCTGCCGGAGAACTATTGCGGGCACTGTCCGCCCCGGTCCGGATCGCCATCGTGCTGCAACTACTCGGCGGTGGCCGGTGCGTCCACGAATTGGTCGGAACACTGGCGGTACCCCAACCACTGATCAGCCAGCATCTGCGAGTGCTCAAATCGGCAGGTGTGGTGCACGGTGAACGCTCTGGGCGCGAGGTCGTCTACTCCCTGGTCGACGACCATCTTGCACACATCGTCACCGATGCCATCGCACACGCGACCGAGGAGAGCGATTCATGAGTTCGGGTACCGAACAGCGACCGGTCACCGGTGTCCGCTCCACCCGACAGCGCAGCGCGATTGCCGAACTCCTCTCCGGCAGCGAAGAGTTCCGCTCGGCTCAGTATCTGCATGACCAACTCAAGGCCGCCGGCCAGTCGATCGGGCTCACCACGGTCTACCGGAACCTGCAGGCGCTGGCCGACGCCGGCCAGGTCGACGTCCTACGTACCGACAACGGCGAATCGGTCTATCGGTTCTGCTCGTCCGCGCATCATCACCATCACCTCGTCTGCCGCGAATGTGGCAGCACGGTCGAGATCCAGGCCGACAGCGTGGAGCAGTGGGCCACCGACGTCGCCGCGCAACACGGCTTCACCGACATCAGCCACACCGTCGAGATCTTCGGTCGCTGCCAATCTTGCTCGTGAATTCGGCCCGCTCGACGGTGACGGGTCAGCCGCGGATGGTGACGCCGACGTCCGCGCCGGTTCCGAGCACCATCAGCAGCATGGTTCGCAACGCGTCGTCGTTCAATGTTCCGGCCGGAAACGTGTAGTGCAGCAGCACATCTGCGGTCACCTCGTGGACCGCAAGTTTGACGGTGCCGAAGTTGGAGGCACCGGAGGCGGCTTCCACGTCGGTGCGCAACTGTTCGGTGACCGGTAGATCCCACGCCAGCACCTGCGTCAGCGACAGCACATCGAGCCCCGGCGCCAGCGCGAGCGCCCTCATCGAGACGACCGTCCCCTGGTGGTAGACGGTCAGCGAGTCGTCCTCGCCGCGTTGCACCGACATCTCCGGGGCCAACAGCCGTGCGGTCCGTTCGATGAGGCCGGCCTCCCCGGTGTCCTCAGGCACCGGTGGACCCCGGAACCCCGCCGAAACGCCGGTCTCGGCTCGCGTACTCCACGCAGGCGTCCCAGAGGTCGCGGCGGTCGAAGTCGGGAAAGAGCTTGTGCTGGTACACCATTTCGGCGTAGGCCGATTGCCAGAGCAGAAAGTTGGAGATCCGCTGTTCTCCCGACGGACGCAGGAACAGGTCAACATCGGGCATGTCCGGCTCGTCGAGATACTTGGCGAAGGACGCTTCGGTGATGCGTTCGGGGTCGAGTGTCCCGGCGGCGGCACGACGAGCGATCTCTTTGGCCGCGTCCGCGATCTCGGCCCGGCCACCGTAGTTGACGCACATCGTCAACGTCATGACGGTGTTGTCCTTGGTCAGCTCCTCGGCGACCTCCAGTTCGCGGATGACGCTGCGCCACAACCGTGGTCGACGACCGGCCCACCGGACCCGCACACCCATCTCGTTCATCTCGTCGCGACGACGACGGATGACATCGCGGTTGAAGCCCATCAGGAACTTCACCTCGTCCGGGCTGCGACTCCAGTTCTCGGTGGAGAACGCATACGCCGACAGCCAGCCGACACCCATCTCGATGCAGCCGCAGACGGTGTCCATCAAGACGGCCTCGCCGCGCTTGTGACCTTCGGTGCGGGGCAGGCCCCGATCTGTGGCCCACCGTCCGTTGCCGTCCATCACCAGAGCAACATGCTTGGGTACGAACTGCGGTGGAATCGCCGGCGGGCGGGCTCCGGACGGATGCGGATCCGGTGGCCGAACCTCTTTTGCCGGTTCAGCCTGCTGTGCTGTGTTGCGCCGTCGCGCGATCACTTGTGTCCTTCCTGCCGGTATCGGCATTCGCACCGGCGGCCGCCAGACCGCGATGAGGGGCCTCGCGCTCGATCAGCGGCAACGTGCGTAGCTGTCGTTCCAGATGCCACTGCAGGTGCGCCGCGGTCAATCCACTGGCCTGCCGCCGAGCAGAGTCGGTCACCTCGGTGGTGTGTTCCCATTGGCCACGGTAGAGCGCGTCCATCAGATCGAGGACGCCGGGTGAGGGCGTCGCAGACCCGGCCGGACGACAGTGCACACACACCGAACCACCGGCGGCGACGTGAAAAGCACGGTGTGGTCCGGCGTCTCCGCAGCGAGCGCAATGTTCCAGCGCCGGCATCCATCCCGCGAAATCCATGGCCCGCAGCAAGAACGCATCCAGTACGAATTCCTTGGGACGCTCCCCTGCCGCGATCGCCCGGAGTGCACCCACCGTCAGTCGTTGCAGGCGGTCGGCCGGGGCCCGCTCTTCACCGGCGAGCCGTTCAGCGGTTTCGAGGACGGCGCAGGCCGTTGTGTAGCGACCGTAATCGGAGACGATGGCCGAGGCGAAGGTATCGAGGCTGTAGACCTGGGTGATGATGTCGAGGTTGCGGCCCGGGTGCAGCAGCAGATCGACATGCGCAAACGGTTCGAGCCGGGCACCGAACTTCGACCGGGTGCGCCGTACCCCTTTGGCAACCGCACGGACCAACCCGTGTTCCTTGGTCAGCAACGTGATGATTCGGTCGGCCTCCCCCAGCTTGTGCTGGCGGAGGACAACGGCCTCATCGCGATACAACCTCACCAGATCAGTCTTCCACTCCCCACCGACCAACCGCACCGCGACATGCCTGCCCCGGATTTCTGATCACACTGCTTCGTGGACTCCCGAGTGATCGACCGGCTCAGGTGGTCGACGGATCAGGCCCTTGCGGTCGTACAGGATGCAGGCGATCGGCCCGATGATCAGTCCGACCACGGTGAAGATCACGAACATCACAACGGCGTCGAACAGACCGGCGTCGACATTCGCATCGAAGTACAGGATGGAACGCAAACCCATGAACGCCTGGTGCAACGGTTCGACCACGGCCAACCCGCGGACGAACCCTGGCACCGCCTCCAACGGCACCGTGCCACCTGAAGAAGGTATGCCGAGGATGACGAAGTAGACCAGATTGATGATCAGGCCGGCGTTACCGAAAATCGCCAGGATCGCATTGGCGACGACACCGATGCCGGTGATCACCAGAACCCCGAACATCCACAGCGCCATCTTGTTGGGTGTGTACATACCCACCCACTCGCAGATGAGCACGTAGAACCCCGAAACGATGATCGCGACGAGGAACATCGCCCACCATTTGATCACCATCGTCCCCAGCCGCGAGGACGGTAAGCGTTCGCGCAATCGGTAGATCGGACCAATCTCGAGCGGCGCGAACCCGAGTCTGCCGTCGACGATGGCGGAGACGATCATCGTTCCGGTGAATCCGGCCAGGATCAGCAGCAACCCGAGGTAGAAAGCAGTCAGACCTCTGCCTGCGGAGTCCGGAAGCGGGTTCGCCTCCGAGGCCTTGATGTCGATCGGTTTGCTGATGGCGGTCAGGCTGGCGCCGGTGACCTTGACGCCTGCCGCATCGGTCTGTTCGACGAGTGCAGCCGTCAACCTCTCGCCGAACTGGGTGTTCACCTGCTCCATCGCCTGATTGAAGAACAACGTGGCGATCTGCACGGTGAACGCACCCGCTCCCGGGTTCGTCAGCACCTCGATCACGGGCTGCGGGACCTCGGTGTCGCCGATCGCCGAACCGAGAAACGCAAAGCTGGCCGAACTGAAGTCGGCAGGGACGACTATCGCTCCATACGCCTGTGCATTGTCGAGCCGATCAAGCGCGGTCTGCCGGTCGACGACCTGTAGATCGAACTTGCCCGGATACTGCTCGTCGACACCGGCCTTGAGGCCGTCGATCAGCTCTTTGCCCAGATATTGCATTTCATCGGTGGTGCCGGGTTGCAGGGCCCCGGTGTCGGCGTCGACCACCACGATCGGAAAGTCGTCGAGATACTTTTCCGGATTGACCACCGGTGCCATGTACATGAACCCGAGCAGGCCCATCACCAGCACCACAACAGCTACCGGAAAGGTCCACAGCTTCCACGACCGCAACTCCGCCGCAAGGCTGGGTTCGAGCGACCCTGGCGGACGTTCGTGTTTGCCTTCCGGCTGTCCGGGTTCTGTCATAACGCCAATTCAACCCCGCCGGCACCGAGTCGTGGCCGCGAATCGCCGACCGGTCAGAAGCCGAGGCGCCCCATTTGTTTGGGATCCCGCTGCCAGTCCTTCGCGATCTTCACGTGGAGATCGAGGTAGACCTTGGCGCCGAGCATCTTTTCGATCTGCTTTCGGGCCACTGTGCCGACCTCCTTGAGGCGGGCACCCTGTTTCCCGATGATGATGCCTTTTTGGCTGCTCCGCTCGACGTACAGGATGGCGTGCACGTCGACCATCGGGATCTGATCGTCGCGGCGTTCGCGTTCGACGATCTCCTCGATCACCACGGCCAGAGAGTGCGGCAATTCGTCGTGGACGCCTTCGAGCGCCGCCTCCCTGATGAACTCGGCCATCAGCACGGTCTCGGGTTCGTCGGTGAGTTCACCGTCCGGATAGAACGCCGGACCGGGCTCCATCAGCCCACGCAGGACATCGATGAGTACGTCGAGTTGTTTGCCCTTGGTGGCGGAGACAGGGATGATCTCGCTGTCGGGTCCGAGGAGCTCCGACAATGCCATCAGTTGCTGCGCAACGCGTTCGGGCTTGACCTTGTCGATCTTGGTGACCAGGCCGACCACGGGTGTCTTGGGTGCCATCTCCCGCAGTTGCTCCGCGATCCACCGGTCGCCGGGCCCGATCTTCTCGTCGGCCGGGACGCAGAAACCGATCGCGTCGACTTCGGAGTAGGTGTCGCGCACCAGATCGTTCAGGCGCTTGCCGAGCAGTGTCCGTGGCCGGTGCAGGCCAGGGGTGTCCACCAGGATCAGTTGTGCGTCATCACGATTGACGATGCCGCGGATGGTGTGGCGGGTGGTCTGCGGACGACTGGAGGTGATTGCGATCTTCTCGCCGACCAGAGCATTCGTCAACGTCGACTTGCCGGTGTTGGGTCGGCCGACAAAACACACGAAACCGGAACGGAAATCTTCGGACTGAGCTGTCATCGTTGATCCAATCGACGCGGGTTCCCGCCTCCTGCGTCCGCGACGATCGCGTACGCCGACGAGCTCACCTCAGTCAGCGCCGCCAGTCCGGGGTCCGTGTCTGCACGACCCCCGGTAGTCGCGGGACCGCCGACAAGCAGCCCCGCTTCGAGTCCTTCTGCACCGCTGGCGAGCGCCATCGCGATGGCCACCTGGAGCGCCGAGAGTTGTAGTGCGGCAAGTTCAACCGGTCCGGCCGCATAGGTTCGTCCGTCGGAGTCGCGGACTGCGGCCCCGGAGGTCGCACCGACCCGGGCCATCGCACCGCGGGCCAGGATCAGCAGCTTGTTGTCTTCGGCATCGAGTTCGGATTCGACCGGTTCAGTCGTCATGAGGCCTCCTCGTGCCGATCGGCACGGTCTGCGGTGTCCGGCGAGTTGTCGGCCTGCTCGACGTGGTTCATGTCGGACTCGTCAGAATCCGGTGCGCTGTCCCGCTTCTTCTTGCGCTTCTTCTTTTTTTCGAGTTCCTTTTCAGGGATCTTGTGGACCACCACGGACACGATGCGAACGCGCCCCTGCCGGTTGGGTCCGCCTTCGGCGACAAGCCGCAGGCCATGCAATTCGACCGTCGCACCGGGCAGCGGCACCCGGCCGAGCACGAGCCCGAACAGACCACCGACGGTTTCGACGTCGTCCTCGTCGATCTCGACATCGAGCAGTTCCGCGAGGTCCTGGACCGGCAGTCGCGACGACACCCGGTAACCGCCAGACCCGTCGTCGAGCGGCTCGATGGGCGGCACCTCATCGCTGTCGTATTCGTCGTTGATCTCACCGACGATCTCTTCGAGCACATCCTCGATGGTCAGCAGACCGGCGACGCCGCCGTATTCATCGACCAGCACCGCCATGTGGTTGTGGCTGCGCTGCATGTCGGCGAGGACCTTGTCGAGTGGCTTGGAATCGGGGATGAACTCCGGCGGACGCATCAACTCCCGCACCTCGACAGCAGACGGCTGCGCAGGCGGAAGCAGGCGCTGAACAAGGTCTTTGAGGTATACGACACCGAGTACGTCGTCCGGGCTCTCACCGATCACCGGTAGGCGGGAGTGACCCGAGCGCACGGCCAGCGAGATCGCCTGCGCAGCAGATTTGGTGGATTCGATCCACACCATCTCACCGCGCGGGACCATCACCTCACGAGCGCTGGTGTCGCCGAGGTCGAAAACCGACTGGATCATCTTGCGTTCCCCGGCCGCGACCACACCGGTGAGTTCGGCCATGTCGACGACCTCACGCAACTCGACCTCGGTCGCGAACGGGCCGTTGCGGAAACCCTTGCCTGGCGTGATGGCGTTACCGAGCGTGATGAGAAGTCTGGTCAGTGGAGTCAGGAGCACGCCGATGGCCTGCAACACTGCCGCCGAGTTCACCGCGATCGAATAGGCATGCTGCGCACCGAGGGTCCGCGGCCCGACACCGATCACGACGTAATTGATCACCGCCATGCCCGCAACGGCGACCACGACACCCCAGGCGGTTCCCAGCTTGTCCATCGCGTAGACGGCCGCGGCCACCGTGGCCGCGGTCTCGGCCGTGATACGCAGCAGCACTGTCAGTGCGACGTACTTCGGCCGAGCGGACAGCACATCCCGCAACCGTCGGGCGCCGGGGCGGCCGTCCTTGACCAGGTCGTCCACCCGCGCGGGGGACACCGTCATCAGAGCATTGTCGACGGCGGCAAAAAGGCCGCCTATGGGTACCAGCGCCACCGCAGCAAGCAGCGGCAACAAGTCAGAAAGCACCGGTGATCAGCTCTCCCCAGCCGGTTTGTCTTCTCCGAACCCGATGTTGTTCAACAGCTTTGCGTCACGCTCGGCAACACGGGCGGCGCGCGCACGAGACCGGCGGTCGTCGTACCACTCTTCGATGATCTGACCCTGGAGTCCGAACATCAACTTCTCTTCCTCGGGCTCGGCATGATCAAAACCGAGGAGATGCAGCACGCCGTGCACGGTCAGCACCGACAATTCATGATCGGTGGAGTGCCGCGCGGTGGCGGCCTGCTCTGCCGCGAACTCCGGGCAGAGCACGATGTCGCCGAGCATCGACGGACCGGGTCCGGCCGTATCGGGCCGTCCACCTGGACTGAGTTCGTCCATCGGAAAACTCATCACGTCGGTGGGTCCGGGCAGATCCATCCACCGCATGTGCAGTTCTGCCATCGTTTCGTTGTCCACCAACACCATCGACAGCTCCGCTGCCGGATGCACGTCCATGCGGCCGAGTGCGAAGGTCGCAACGTCGATCAGCATCTCCTCCGGCACCTCGATACCGGACTCGTTGGCCACCTCGATACTCATGCCCGCCTCCTGGCGTCGCCGGGGGCACTCAGGCGCCGTCTCCTCGCGTTAACTGACAAACTCAAAGCCGGGATCCTCATCGGTGTCGCCCATTTCCGGCACGGCGCTGGGCGCGGTTTCCGTGCAACTCGTTGGCGGCCTCGGCGCGCCCGTACGCGTCGACGATGTCGGACACCAGGCGGTGCCGGACCACATCGGCACTGGTCATGTGCGAGAAGTGGATGTCCTCGATGCCTTCGAGGATCCGGGCGGCCGCACGCAGTCCGCTCTCGGATCCACCGGACGGGAGGTCGACCTGCGTACCGTCGCCGGTCACCACGATCTTGGACCCGAACCCGAGGCGGGTCAGGAACATCTTCATCTGCTCGGCCGTGGTGTTCTGGGCCTCGTCGAGAATGATGAAGGCGTCGTTCAGGGTGCGGCCACGCATGTATGCCAGCGGCGCGACCTCGATGACACCGGCTTCCATCAGCTTGGGAATGGCCTCCGGGTCCATCATGTCGTGCAACGCATCATGCAGCGGACGCAGGTACGGGTCGATCTTCTCGTGCAACGTGCCGGGCAAGAACCCCAGCCGCTCGCCTGCCTCGACCGCCGGACGGGTCAGGATGATGCGGCTGACCTCTTTGTTCTGCAACGACTGCACGGCCTTGGCCATCGCGAGGTAGGTCTTGCCGGTACCGGCAGGCCCCATCCCGAACACGATCGTGTTCTTGTCGATGGCGTCGACATAGTGCTTCTGGTTGAGCGTTTTCGGGCGGATCGTCTTGCCCCGGCGGGAGATGATGTCCAGGCTCAGGACCTCGGCGGGCGATTGTCCGGAACCGTCGGTCAGCATGCGCACGCTGTGCCGGACCAGGTCAGGGTTCAACTGGGTGCCGCGGCGGACCACCGACACCAATTCCGAAAGGACCCGCTCGGCGAGTGCGATGTCGGCAGGCACCCCGGTCAGTGTGACGGTGTTGCCGCGCACATGGATGTCTGCGGCGAGATGCGTTTCGAGTTCTTTGAGATTCTGGTCACCGGCACCGAGCAGTCCGAAGATGACATCGGGCGACACTTCGATTGTCGAGATCACCGCGCCAGGCGCCTTGCTTCCGGCCGCGCCGCTTCGCGCCCGGGTCGCGCTGTTGTCATCACTCACGAAAAGTATTTCTCCTGCTCTGCCAGATTTGTCGGTGCTTTGATTCTACGTCCATCAAACGCCGCGATTCACATCAATATTTCGCGCCCTGTCAAGACCCGCGTCTCGCGTTGTCAAGGCCCTCATATCCCGAGAACCCGGACCGTTTCTCGATGCCCCCGGCTCCGCGGATCGACGAACACGTCGTGCCCCTCACCTGCGACCTCGATCAGCTCGGCCGACTGACCGGCCGCACCCGCGCGACGCACGTAGTCGCGACTGACCTCGATCGGGACCGCGGTGTCCTCGGTTCCGTGGATCGCCACCACGTGTGCCGGGAAAACCGGCTGGTCCACCGGGGAGGCATCGGCGTACCGAGCCGGAAACTCCGTGATCGAGCCGCCCAACAAGGCCCGCAGGGACGGGCGGGACGTGCGTTCACGAGCCTGTAGGTCCAGGGGCGCGGCCTGGGCGATGACGGTGGAAATGGCCGACTTCTTGGTCCGGGCCCCGAGTCGCGCGGCCGCCCAGACGGCCAGTTGACCGCCCGCCGAGTGTCCGATCACGCTGACCTTCGACCAGTCGATCTTGCTCAGGATCTCCTCGGGCAGCGCGTAACGGACCGGTGCATCGAGTGCGGAGATCGCGGCGATCACGTCGTTGCCCGTGCGTGGCCAGCCGCCACCGTCTTCGCCGACGCGGCGGTACTCGATGTTCCAGACCACGGCACCGCGTACGGCCAGATCACGCGCGACTGCGGTCTCGATGGTGAGCGCGAACTCGGTGCTCCAGAATCCGCCGTGGATGAGCACGATCACCGGCACCGGACCAGCCACCGGAACCTGCGGTAGGTAGACATGACCGAACTGTGAATTACGTTCCCCGTAGGCAACTTTCACCCGTTTGACGGCGTTCACCACCGGGGACGTACCTCCCACCGCGGCGTGAGCGCGCCGATTGCACCGAGTGCCACCGCGGCCGCACTCGATGTGCGCAACACCTCCGGGCCGAGCATCACCGCGGTCGCGCCGACGGCCGTCAGGTCATCGATCTCGGAATCATCAAGTCCACCTTCGGGACCCACCACGAGCATGATCTCGGGAACATCGAGCGCCAGTGAACGCAGACTGGTGGTCGCCGATTCATGGAGTACCGCAACCACTCCCCCGCGCACGACCACGTCCGATGCCATCGATCGCACGTCACTGGTCCGGGCCAGCGGGGCGATGTGCGGAATGTGGGCCCGTCGACTCTGCTTGGCGGCGGCAATCGCCGCCGACCGCCACTTGGCCACACCCTTGTCGGCCTTCGGCCCAACCCATTTGGCGACGCAACGCGCACTCTGCCAGGGCACGATCTCGTCGGCGCCAGCCTCGGTGGCGAGGTCGACGGCGAGCTCGGACCGTTCGGATTTGGGCAGCGCCTGCACCACCGTCACCCGGGGCACGGGTGAGGGGGTGGTGACGGATTCCAGGACCCGGGCGTGCAGCGCCGACTTGCTCTCGGTGGCGATCACCTCGCACAGCCCGGTTCTCCCGGCGCCGTCGCCGAGGATGATCCGTTCGCCGACAACAACTCTGGTGACGGTGACGGCATGCCGTCCTTCGTCTCCGTCGAGCCGGACGTCGTTGCCGGCGTCCGGCACATGGTCGACCCAGAACAGCGGTGGGCTCATCGCTGCGGTGTCAGCGCCCGGCGAATGCGTTGCGTAGGCGCGAGAACAGGCCACCGGTGTTGGACGACTCGCTGTTCACCAGCTCGATCTGATCATTCTCCGAGAGCGTGCGGTATTCCTTGAGTTTCGCGGTCTGCTGCGCGTCGAGGCGTGTGGGTACCACGACATCGAGATGCACGTGGAGTGTGCCGCGCACGCCGGTGTGCAGATGGGGCATGCCCTGTCCGCGAACCTTCGCGACCTGACCGGGCTGCGTGCCCGGTTCGATGGTCACCTTGGTGGATCCACCCAGGACCGTGTCGATGTCCAGTTCGCCGCCAAGGGCCGCGTCGACCATCGGCACCCGCACGGTGCAGTGCAGGTCGTCGCCGTCGCGGACGAACACGCTGTGCGGTACTTCGACAACCTCGACGTACAGGTCACCGGCAGGTCCGCCACCCGGTCCGACCTCACCCTGGCCCACCAGGCGCACACGCATCCCGTCACCGACACCGGCCGGGATCTTGACCGTCAGCTTGCGCCGGGCCCGAACACGTCCGTCGCCGCCGCACTTGTGGCAGGGGTCGGGAATGGTCTCACCGGCACCGTTGCAGGTGGGGCATGGTCGGGACGTCATGACCTGGCCGAGGAACGAGCGCTGGACCGACTGGATCTCACCGGCACCCTGACAGGTCGCACAGGTGACCGGCTTGCTGTCGCCGTTGGTACCCGATCCGGTACACACGTCACACAGCACGGCCGTGTCGACGTTGACCTCTTTGCTGACCCCGGCCGCGCACTCGTCGAGGTCCAGCTTCATCCGCAGCAACGCATCCGACCCGGCCTGCACTCGTCCACGTGGCCCACGCCCGGAACCGCCGCCGGCGTTGCCGAAGAACGCCTCGAACACGTCGCCGAGACCACCGCTGAAGCCACCGTTGCCGAAACCGCCGTAGCCACCGGCACCGGCCGATGCCAGCGGGTCACCACCGGCGTCGACGATGCGGCGCTTCTCCGGATCGGTCAGCACCTCGTAGGCGGCCGAAATATCCTGGAATCGGGCTTGGGCGGACTCGTCGGGATTGACGTCGGGGTGCAGCTCGCGTGCCAGTTTGCGGTACGCGCGCTTGATCTCCTGATCAGTGGCGCCCCGTTCGACGCCCAGAATCCCGTAGTAATCACGTGCCACGGCGATGCGTTATCCGTTCTCTCTTCAGTTCCGGAAGTTCACCCAACCGGTGTCCGGAATATCTCTGTTTATTGGTCAATGTGCTTCGTTGCACGTCATCGGTCGGCGAGAACCTCACCGACATATCTGGCAACGGCCGCGACCGAGGCAATTGTTCCCGGGTAGTCCATCCGAGTGGGGCCCAGGACCCCGAGCCCACCGAACACTGTTCCCGAGGCACCGTACCCGGTCGAAACCACTGCCGTACCCCTCAGGTTCTCCTCGCGGGTCTCCTCACCGATCTGAACCGTCACGGTTCCGGTGTTCTGGGTGGCGGCCAGCAGTTTGAGGACCACCACCTGCTCCTCCAGTGCCTCGAGCACCGAACCCATCGCGCCTGCCATCGGCGCGAAGTCCGCGGCGGCACGGGCGAGGTTCGATGTGCCACCGAGCACCAATCGGTCGGCGGACCGTTCCACCAGGGTCTCGACCAGCACCGTGGCCACCCGGATGAACGGCTGACGGAGATCTTCGGGCGCCTGGTTGGCCAGTTCGGCCACTGCATGCGAGGCGACATCGAGTCGCTGTCCGTTCAGGGCCGCCGAGAACATGTCCCGCAGCTGGGCGATGTCGCGGTCACCCAGGTCATCACCGAGGTCGACGATGCGCTGTTCCACCCGTCCGGTGTCGGTGATCACCACCAGCAACAGCCGGGACGGTGTCAGCGAGACCACTTCAAGATGGCGTACCGCCGACGACGAGAGCACCGGATACTGGATCACCGCCACCTGGCGGGTCAGCTGCGCCAACAATTGCACCGAACGCCGCAGCACGTCATCGAGATCGACGCCGGAGTCGAGGAAGCTCAGGATCGCGCGGCGCTCGATCTTCGAGATCGGCTTGACCTCGCTGATCCGGTCGACGAACAACCGGTAGCCCTTGTCGGTTGGCACTCGCCCCGAACTCGTGTGCGGCTGCGTGATGTAGCCCTCGGCCTCGAGAACCGCCATGTCGTTCCGGACTGTGGCACTCGACACACCGAGATGGTGACGATCGACCAATGCCTTGGACCCGATCGGCTCCTGCGTGGCGACATAGTCGGTCACGATCGCGCGCAGAACCTCGAAACGACGGTCGTCAGTGCTCGACACGAGCGGTCACCTCCAGCCCTCACGTTGGCGATTGCGTGCTCCACGAGGGACGTATTCGCCCTCACGGCATTTGACCAGTCTACGGCGAGCAATACCGGTTACGGTGAACCGGTGATTTTCAAGGGCGTCCGCGACGGCAAACCGTATCCGGATCATCAGCTGTCAATCCGCGATTGGGCCAAGATCCCACCGCGGCAGCTCCGGCTCGACCAACTGACAACCGTCACCACCGTGCTCGCCCTGGACAAGCTGTTGTCCGAGGATTCGACCTTCTACGGCGACCTGTTCGCCCACGCCGTGCAGTGGCACGGCGAGATCTACCTCGAGGACGGACTGCACCGGGCCGTGCGGTCAGCGCTCCGGAACCGGAACGTCATCCACGCCCGGCTTCTCGACCTCGACCATCTCTCCGCCGCCTCGGCCAATCCGGAGAACATCGACAGCACGAATGATCTACCTACCCCGCCAACAGGTTTCGGACGACGCCGTCCGCCAGTAGCCGACCACGGTTGGTCAGAACCAGGTCATCGCCGACCAACTCGGTGAGTCCGTCGCTGATCGCCTGACGAGCCCGCGACTGCTCATCGGCGTCCAGTTCTGTCCACGGCAGGCCACTCGATCGCCGAACGGTCAGCATCACCGTCTCCGTGTGCTGATCGGTGGCGGTCAGTTCCTCACTGCCTGCCACCGGTAGGTCGCCGGCGGCCACCGCGGCCGCGTACCTGGCCGGATGCTTGTGATTCCACCAGCGGACCCCGGCCACGTGCGAATGCGCACCGGGCCCGGCACCCCACCAGTCCGCGCTGTCCCAATAACCGAGATTGTGACGACACTCGGCGCCCGCCACATCGGGTCGGGCCCAGTTCGACACCTCGTACCAGCGCATCCCCGCCGCGGTGAGCCGGGCGTCGATCATCTCGTACCGACTGGCCAGCACATCGTCGTCGGGAGCAGGCAGATCGCCCCGCCGAATCCGCCGGGCCAATGCCGTCCCGTCTTCGACGATGAGCGCATAGGCCGAGACGTGATCGACCCCTGCCTCCAGGACTGCGTCCAGCGACAACGCCAGATCCTCATCCCGCTCCCCCGGCGTCCCGTAGATCAGGTCGAGATTGACGTGCTCGATCCCGGCCGCACGCGCTTCCCGCGCAGCGGTCACCGCCCGGCCGGGGGTGTGGGTGCGATCGAGGACCGCGAGCACATGGCTTGCCGCAGATTGCATTCCGAGTGACACCCGATTGAATCCGGCCGCCGCGATGCCGGCGAAGAACTCCGGTGATGTCGACTCGGGGTTGGACTCGGTGGTGATCTCGGCGCCCTCGGCGATGTCGAAGTACTTCCGCACCGACGTCAAGACCTGTCCGAGTCCCTGCGCACCGAGGAGCGACGGCGTGCCGCCGCCGACAAATATCGTCGAGACCGGTCGCACCGGAGTCAGCTGCCGGGCGGCCATCTCCAGCTCTCCGTCGAGCGCGGTCATCCACTGGTCCGGCGACGAGGCGCTGCCCAGTTCGCCGGGGGTGTAGGTGTTGAAGTCGCAGTACCCACAGCGCGTGGCACAGAATGGCACGTGGATGTAGAGCCCCAGCGGTGTGGCACTGCTGGACTGCGGAATCAGAAAGTTTTCCATCGTAAACCGATCATCCCAGGCACGCTGGTCACAACAAACTCAGGACGACTTCACGCGACAGGGGTCATGTCATGCCAACCACAGACGAGTCGGACACAGGCGGGTCGGCCACGCCTGGGGTGGACGCACGTAAGGGTGGCGAGCACGAGGCCACCAAACCCGAATGGCCGAAGACCCTGCTCGCCTGGGCGCTGGTGCGGTCGGTGATCACGGTCGTGGCCTACCTCGTCGCCTACTTCGCGTTTCCCTGGGACCGGTTCGACGGTTGGACGGCTGTGGCGATCGTGATCGCCTTCCTGGTCATCGCGACGGTCACCGCGGTCTGGCAGGTCGGCCTGATACTGCGATCGCCCTACCCGGTGGTTCATGCGATCGAAGCCCTGGCGATCATCGTGCCGATCTACCTGCTGGCCTTCGCGCTCGGGTACTTCATGATGTCGGTCAACAATCCGGACCAGTTCAACGAAGAACTGTCCCGGATGAGTTCGCTCTACTTCACCCTCTCGGTCTTCGCGACCGTGGGGTTCGGTGACATCACCGCCGCTGTCGATGCCTCCCGCGCCGTGGTCAGCGTCCAGATGGTGCTCAACCTCATCGTCATCGGGGTGGGGATAAAGGTGATCCTGGCGGCGGTGAAATGGAGCCGCGATATGCGCAGCGGAAATCTGCCTCCTCGGAATGACTCCTCTGCACAGGTTGTTGTCTCTGATTTGAAGGCGAAATAATCCAACCGGCCGACTTCCGCTCAGGATGAGTCGAAGTAAGCCCAAGTAGACGCATCGAGGGGGCCCGTGGCACTATGGGCGACGTGACTTCTCAAGGGGTGTGGCTCGCAATGCGACGGCACATTGATCTCAAGCGCGCATGCAGCGCGCTGTGTCGCATGTAACCAGCACGTCCGCTTCGCGTCCCGCAGCCCGGGATCGCACCGGGTTCTCATACGTGCACTCACGGCCTCCCCCTCACTTCATTTCGCAGGATCATTCGGGTGCCATCGGCACATGCCCAGCGCTGCCCTGGATGGATCCGTCAGACAGGAGCATCATGACGTCGACGACCGACGCCCCCGGAAAGCCGCCGCAGCGCCGCGCGCGTCCCACCAAACGCCGGGCGGAAGGTCAGTGGGCGCTCGGCTACCGCGAACCGCAGAACCCCAACGAGCAGGTCAAGAAAGACGACAACCCGCTCAACGTTCGGGCCCGGATCGAGAACATCTACTCCAAGCAGGGTTTCGACTCCATCGACAAGCAGGATCTGCGCGGCCGGATGCGCTGGTGGGGGCTGTACACCCAGCGCGCCGAGGGCTACGACGGCACCTGGACCGGTGACGACAACATCGACATCCTCGAAGCCAAGCACTTCATGCTTCGCGTGCGGTGCGACGGCGGTGCGCTGACCACCGAGCAGCTGCGCACCGTCGGTCAATTGTCCACCGAGTTCGGCCGCGACACCGCCGATCTCTCCGACCGCGAGAACGTCCAGTACCACTGGATCGACATCCGCAACGTCCCGGAGATCTTCAGCCGCCTCGAAGCCGTCGGACTCAAGACCACCGAAGCCTGCGGCGACTGCCCCCGCATCATCCTGGGATCCCCGCTCGCCGGTGAGGCGCTCGATGAGGTCCTCGACCCCACTCCCGCGATCGACGAGATCGTCCGCCGCTACATCGGTGATCCGAAATACTCGAACCTGCCCCGCAAGTTCAAGACCGCGATCTCCGGCCTGCAGGACGTCGCCCACGAGATCAACGACGTCGCGTTCATCGGCGTCAACCATCCCGAGCACGGCCCCGGACTCGACCTCTGGGTCGGCGGCGGCCTCTCGACCAACCCGATGCTCGCGCAGCGGGTCGGTGCCTGGATCCCGCTCGATGAGGTCCCCGATGTCTGGGAAGGCGTCGTCTCGGTCTTCCGCGACTACGGCTACCGCCGGCTGCGCACCAAGGCCCGCCTGAAGTTCCTGATCAAGGACTGGGGCATCGAGAAGTTCCGTCAGGTCCTCGAAGACGAGTACCTGGGCCGCAAGCTGATCGACGGACCGGCCCCCACACCGCTGACCGCCCCGCGCGATCACATCGGCGTGCAGCGGCTCAAGAACGGCCTGAACTCGGTTGGCTTCGCCGCCATCGCAGGCCGCGTCTCCGGTACCAAGCTGACCGCCGTGGCCGATGCCGCCGAGCGGGCCGGATCCGATCGCATCCGGTTCACGCCGTACCAGAAGCTCGTCGTCCTCGACGTCCCGGACGACAAGGTCGAGCAGCTCATCGCAGAGGTCTCGCAGCACGGTCTCGAGGCCCGCCCGTCACCGTGGCGTCGCAACCTGATGGCCTGCTCGGGCATCGAGTTCTGCAAGCTCTC
Organism: Williamsia sp. Y712; assembly: GCF_059445525.1. Taxonomy (NCBI): domain Bacteria; kingdom Bacillati; phylum Actinomycetota; class Actinomycetes; order Mycobacteriales; family Nocardiaceae; genus Williamsia; species Williamsia sp. Y712. The sequence continues at coordinate 2,554,306 of NZ_JCAIUN010000001.1, read as the reverse complement.
GTTCACCGAGACCCGCAAGCGTTCGCAGATCTTGGTTCCCGAACTCGAAGAGCGCCTGGCCGATATCAACGATCAGCTCGACGTGCCGATCACGGTCAACATCAACGGCTGCCCCAACTCCTGCGCCCGTGCCCAGATCGCCGACATCGGCTTCAAGGGGATGCTCGTCGAAGACGACGCAGGCAATACGGTCGAGGGTTTCCAGGTCCACCTCGGTGGCAGCCTCGGGCAGGATTCCGCATTCGGCCGAAAGCTGCGCCAGCACAAGGTGCTCTCGACCGATATCGGTGACTACATGGAGCGGGTTGTCCGCAATTTCGTCAAGGAACGCAATGAAGGGGAACGCTTCGCCCAGTGGGCGATTCGCGCCGATGAGGAGGATTTGCGATGAGTACCGCAGTTCGCAATGAAGCGGAATTGCGTGAGCTGGCACAGGCCGGCGCCGCGCAGTTGGGACCGGACGCGTCCGCGCAGGATCTGTTCCGGTGGACCGCAGACACATTCGGCAGCGACTTCCTGGTCGCCTCGAACATGCAGGACGCGGTCCTGATCGATGTCGCCACGAATGCGATCAGTTCCGAACAACTCGGTGGCGACAAGCTCAAAGTGCTCTTCCTCGACACCGGTTACCACTTCGCCGAGACCATCGGTACCCGCGACGCGGTCGAGCAGGTCTATGGCGTCGAGATCGTCAACGCCAAAGCCGAGCAGAGCGTGGCCGAGCAGGATGCGACTATCGGTGTAAACCTGTTCGCCTCCAACCCCGGTGAATGCTGCCGACTACGCAAGGTCGTGCCCCTGAAGCGCGAACTGTCGGGTTACCGGGCCTGGGTCAGCGGAATCCGCCGGGTCGAATCCCCCACCCGGGCCGATGCCCCACTGATCTCGTTCGACGACGCCTTCGGTCTGGTGAAGATCAATCCGCTCGCCGCCTGGACCGACGAGCAGTTCCAGGACTACATCGACACCAACGGCGTACTCGTCAATCCCCTTGTCGACGAGGGCTATCCATCCATCGGATGCGCGCCCTGCACCAGCAAGCCGATTGCCGGTGCCGATCCACGAAGCGGCCGCTGGGCCGGTCTGGCCAAAACAGAATGCGGGTTGCACGCCTCATGACCATCGAACAGAGCACCAACGCCCTCTCGGGCGACTCCCTGCCCGTCGAAACCGCCGACGAGTTCACAACTCTCGACGCCCTCGAGTCCGAGGCGATCCACATCTTCCGTGAGGTCGCCGGAGAGTTCGAGCGTCCGGTGATCCTCTTCTCCGGAGGCAAGGATTCCACGGTCCTGTTGCACGTTGCGCTGAAGGCTTTCTGGCCTGCGCCGCTGCCGTTCTCGCTGCTGCACGTCGACACCGGGCACAACCTGCCCGAGGTCTTGGCGTTCCGCGACGACGTGGTGGCCCGCCACAACCTGCGTCTGCACGTCGCAAAGGTCGAGGACTACCTCGCCGACGGTCGGCTCACCGAGCGGCCCGACGGAATCCGCAACCCGCTGCAGACCGTGCCGCTGCTCGACGGCATCACCGAGAACCGTTTCGACGCGGTCTTCGGTGGCGCCCGCCGCGACGAGGAGCGCTCTCGCGCCAAGGAGCGGATCTTCTCGCTCCGCAACGCATTCGGCCAGTGGGACCCGAAGCGTCAGCGCCCCGAGTTGTGGAACCTCTACAACGGCAAGCACGCACCGGGTGAGCACGTCCGGGTGTTCCCGCTGTCCAACTGGACCGAACTCGACGTCTGGCGGTACATCGCCCGCGAGCAGGTACTCCTCCCGTCGATCTACTACGCCCATCAGCGTGAGGTCTATTCACGCGACGGTATGTGGATGACCCCGGGCGTCTGGGGCGGTCCGGCCGAAGGCGAAGAGCTGCAGACCCTTTCGGTTCGTTACCGGACCGTGGGCGATGGCTCCACCACCGGCGCGGTTCTGTCCGACGCCACCGACAACGAAGCCGTGCTGGCCGAGGTCGCCGCTTCCCGACTCACCGAACGCGGTGCCACCCGCGGCGACGACCGAGTGTCCGAAGCCGCCATGGAAGACCGCAAACGAGAAGGCTACTTCTGATGAATCACGCTACTGATCTGCTCCGACTGGCCACAGCCGGCAGCGTCGACGACGGTAAGTCCACCCTGGTTGGCCGGTTGCTCTACGACACCAAATCGGTTCTGGCCGACCAGATCGACGCCGTCACCCGGGCGTCGGTGGACCGCGGTCTCGACCAGCCCGACCTGTCACTGCTGGTCGACGGTCTGCGCGCCGAGCGCGAGCAGGGCATCACCATCGATGTCGCCTACCGCTACTTCGCCACCCCGACCCGGTCGTTTGTTCTGGCCGACACCCCCGGGCACGTCCAGTACACCCGCAACACCGTCTCCGGCGCCTCCACCGCCGGACTGGTGATCCTGCTCGTCGATGCCCGCAAGGGTGTCATCTCGCAGACCCGTCGCCACGCCGCGGTGATGGCACTGCTCGGTGTGCCCCGATTGGTGTTGGCGGTCAACAAGATCGATCTCGTCGACGACCCCGAAAAAGTCTTCAACGAGATCCGCACCGAATTCACCGATATGACAACGTCGCTCGGCTGGAGCGCCGAACGCGTCGTGTCCATCCCGGTGTCCGCACTGCACGGTGACAACGTGGCCATCCGGTCGGACAAGACGCCGTACTACAACGGCCCCACGCTGATCGAGCACCTGGAATCGGTACCTGCCAGCGAGGATCGCAAACCGGTCGGATTCCGGTTCCCGGTCCAGTACGTGATCCGGCCGCGCACAGCGGAGTACCCGGACTACCGCGGCTACGCCGGTCAGGTCGCCGCCGGTCGCGTGACCGTCGGTGACGAGGTGGTGATCCTGCCGTCCGGCACCCGCACCACGGTCGAACGAATCGACACGGCGGACGGTTCGCTCGAATCGGCACACACCGGCCGCAGCATCACCCTCATCCTCGCCGAGGACGTCGATGTATCCCGCGGCGATGTCATCGCCGCCGTTGCCGATGCGCCCGAACCGATCTCACAGTTCAGCGCAACGGTCTGCTGGCTGGGCGACAAACCGTTGCGTCCCGGCGCCCGCCTCCTGCTGAAGCACGGGGCTCGCACCACCCAGGCCATCGTCGGCGGACTCGAAGTGCTCTTCGACGAGCAGGAACTGGTCTTGCGTGAGTCACCGGATTCGCTGGAGCTGAACCAGATCGGTCGCATCTCGGTGCAGACCGCACAGCCGGTCAGCGCCGACGACTACAACACCAACCGCGAGACCGGTAGCTTCCTGCTGATCGATCCGCAGGGCGGCAACACTCTCGGCGCCGGCCTGGTGGGTGACGCCCTGTCGGCGTTGCACCTGAAAGAGCTTGTGTGACAACACTGGTTCTTGCTGCCCACGGTAGCCGCGATCCTCGGTTCGCGGCCACTGTGGAGCGGATCACCGCGGCCGTCCGCGCACGCCTGCGCAACGTGGATGTCCGGTTGGCCTACCTCGACCTGAACACCCCCACGGTGTCGCAGGTTCTGGCCGGCTGTCGCGGCGAGGTCTTGCTGGCACCGCTGCTGCTGTCGGAGGCATTCCACAGCAAGATCGACCTGCCCGCGCTGGTTGATCAGGCGTGCGCCGCCAACCCGACACTGACGGTCCGCCAGTTGCCGACTCTGGGCGCTGACCCCCGGATCATCACGGCGTTGACGGAGCGACTTGATCAGGTCGGCCTGCGACCCACCGACGGTGTCCTGATGACCGCAGTGGGATCCAGCGACACCGCGGCCGACGACGCCGTCCGGCGCCGGGCCACCGAGCTGGCACTCGAAATCGGTACGCCGACGGTGCAGGTCGTGTTCGCCACCCGCTTGGGCGAGGACAACTGCAACCTGCGCACAGCCATCGCCCGACTGCGGGGCGAGGGTGCCCGTCGCATCGTCATCAGCCCATATTTCCTGTCGGCAGGGTTGCTCACCGAACGGTTCGACAATGCCGTCGACAACCTGTCCCCCGGCGCCCACATCGCCGGACCACTCGGAGCGCACCCGGCCCTCATCGACGTCGTCTGCGACCGCTACCTCGCCGCACTCCCCACCACTCTCCGCGTCCCGGCCTGACACCGCACCCCACCCCTCCCCTCCCGCAAACGCTCCACATATACGAAGACGCTCCACATATTTGTGGAGCATCCTTGGATTAGTGGAGCGTTCGGGCGTCAGATGGCACGGGCAAGAGCGGGATCCCGTCGTACGTCCCGGCCAGGGCTCGGCCGGCGGCCAGCAACGGCGCCCTGCTGCGGAGGGTTCGTGCCATCACGAACGCACCCTCGAGCGAGCAGATGATCGCGGTGACGACCTCTTCGGCGAGATCTTCGTCCAGCCCACGGCCCTGAAAGTACATGCGCCCGAGCGTGATCCAATCTCCGAAGACCGAGGCCGCAGCCATCCGCAGTGATTCGTTGGCGTTGGCGACCTCTCCGGCGACGGTCGACACCGGGCACATATTCGCGTACCCGGTCAGTTCCATGTCGTCGGCGGCCTGGGTAAATGCCGCCCTGATCCCGGCGCCCAAATCCGATTGGTCGGCCATCACCATGGGTATGACCGCAGCGTAGGCGACCCCGGCATTGATCAGCGCTTCCCTCGCGATCTGCGCCTTGCCCTCTGGGAAGTGATGGTAGATCGATCCGATCGGAGCACCCGACGCCGCCACGATCTGCTTCATGCTCAGCGCCGCGTACCCGTGGACGCGCATGAGTTCGATCGCCGCCGTCAAGATCGACTCGCGAGTACCCCTTGCCATCTGAACCTCCTTGGTCCCATACTAGAACAGTCGCTCTAGTCTGCGGGCAGCAGACGGCAAACCTCGCGCACGCAGACTTGCGGATAGCCGTCTAGAACGAACGCTCTAGGAGATTCTGATGGAGAACGTCGAACTGACCGCCGGCACCATCGAATACCGGGAGGCCGGCGATCCACACGGGCCGCCGGTGGTGTTCATCCACGGCCTGCTCATGAACGACCACCAGTGGGACCTGGTATTACCACTGCTACCCAACACATTTCGATATCTACTGCCCGTTTTGCCGCTGGGCGGCCATCGCATTCCGATGAACCCCGAGGCAGACCTCAAGATGCACGGGATGGTCGCCATCCTGTCCGACTTCCTGTCCGCGCTCGATCTCCAAGACGCGACGGTGGTGGTCAGCGACTGGGGCGGACCACTGTTCTTACCCGAACTGCAGACCGGACAACGGGTGAGCCGTCTGGTGATCTGCCCCGCCGAAGCATTCGACAACTTCCCTCCCGGATTCCCGGGAAAGATGGCCGTCCTCGCGGCTTCGGTACCGGGAGGAATCAAGTTCGCGCTTCTTCAGTTCCGCAGCCGAATACTCCGCCGAACCCCGATGGTGCTGGGACTGATGGCCAAGAAGCCGATCCCCGACGACATCATCACTGCGTGGACCGATCCCGGCCTCGCCTCGGCCGGTGTCCGCCGCGACGTACTCACCTATGGCCGCGGAACCGACTACGGCAAAGCCGCTCTGATCGCCAACACCGAGAAGTTGCGTCAGTTCACCGGTCCCGCCTTGGTGCTGTGGGCACCGGAGACCAAGGTGATGCCGCGAGATCACGGCCGCCGATTGGTCGATCTGCTCCCCCAGGGACGACTCGTCGAGATCGATGACGCCTACGTCCTGATCATGCTCGATCAACCCGAACGCACCGCCGAACTCATCACCGAGTTCCTACAATCCACCTGACCAATGCCTCGCGGCCGCCTGACCCGCACACGCTCCGGAAATACGAAGATGCTCCACATATTTGTAGAGCGTCTTCGTACAGGTGGAGCGTTTGCGGGGGTACGGGATCAGGCGAGCGCAGCCTCAGGGACGTGGGTGGCCCGCACGTATACCTCGTCGCCCTCGTTCAGACCCAGTGCCGCCGCGTCGCCGCGGGTGATCTGAGCGTGGAAGTCCTCGTGCGTGGCGAGGTTCTCGAACTCCACCCGAACCTCGAAGCCCAGGTACACAACGCGCTTGACCCGGGCCTTGAGGACACCCGTCTCCGCAGCGGCCTTGTCGGCCGTCCCCAACGCCAGATCAGGTGTGCGACCGACCCGAATGTCGTGGGGCCGCACCAGAACTCCGTTGAGCTTGGCAACCGAGCCGAGGAAGGACATCACGAACTGATTCTCCGGGCGGTCGTAGAGATCCGCCGGTGTGCCGATCTGCTCGATGCGCCCCTTGTTGAGCACCGCGATCCGATCGGCGACGTCGAGCGCTTCCTGCTGGTCGTGGGTCACCAGGACGGTGGTCACGTGCACCTCGTCGTGCAGACGACGGAGCCACGCCCGCAGGTCTTCGCGGACCTTGGCGTCGAGAGCACCGAAGGGCTCGTCGAGCAGCAGCACCTTCGGATCGACGGCAAGTGCCCGGGCCAACGCCATCCGCTGACGCTGACCGCCGGAAAGCTGGGCCGGGTAACGGGTTTGGAAACCCGCCAGCCCGACAACCTCGAGCAGCTCGTCGACCTTCTTCTTGATCTCGGGCTTCGGGCGCTTGCGGATCTTCAACCCGAACGCGACGTTGTCCCGCACCGTCATGTGCTTGAACGCGGCGTAGTGCTGGAACACGAACCCGATGTCGCGGTTCTGCGGCGAGACCCGGGTGACGTCGTCTCCGTTGATGAGCACGGTTCCGGAGTCGAGCTGGTCGAGACCGGCGATCGCCCGCAGGAGTGTCGACTTTCCCGACCCCGACGGTCCGAGCAGTGCGGTCAGCGAGCCGACCGGGATGTCGATCGATACGTTGTCGAGCGCGGCGAAGTCTCCGTAGCGCTTGTTCGCGTCAATTACCGAGATGGTCATACCAGTTCACTCTCCTGGGCTATCGGGCTGGTGGGCGCCGAGGCGGCGGCCGCATCGGTCTCTTTGCTTGCGCGGCGGCGGGGTATTTGATTGGTTTCGGTTCTCCGCCCGACCAGGGTCATCAGCAGCAGCACGATGATTGCGATGATCATCAACAGAGTCGCGGCGGCATATGCGCCGTACTCGTTGTAGTCGTCGGTGTACCGCGACGACACCAGCAATGTCAGCGTCTGCGAAACACCGGGCAGGTTGGACGACACCATGATGACGGCGCCGTACTCACCGAGTGCGCGGGCAATGGTCAACACGATGCCGTAGGACAGGCCCCACCTGATGGCAGGCAGGGTGATCCGCCAGAACGTCTGCCATCCGGTGGCACCAAGTGTTGCCGCAGCCTCTTCTTGCTCGGTTCCGATCTCGCGTAGAACCGGTTCGACCTCGCGGACCACAAAGGGCAGCGTCACAAACAGCGTTGCGAGCACCATGCCCGGCAGCCCGAAGATCACCCGGAATCCCAGACTCTCCAGGCCACCGAACCAACCGCCGTAGCCCCACAACAGGATCAGGGCCACACCGACAACAATCGGTGAGACGGCAAACGGTAGGTCGACGATCGCTTCCATCACCCCGCGTCCGCGGAATCGACCGCGTACCAGGGCGAGCGCGGTGAACACTCCGAAGATCACATTGAGCGGCACCACAATTGCGACGATCAGCAAACTCAATTGGAGCGCCGAGATCGCGGCCGGGGTGGTGATCCAGTCCCAGAACTGACCGAGGCCGTGTTCAAAGGACCGCCAGAAGATGAGCCCCACCGGGACCACCAACAGAACGAACAAGTAGACAAGCGCGATGATGCGCAACGAGATGCGCGGAAAGGCAGACAGTTTCATGAGTTCAGCTCCTCACGGCGTGAGGTCCGGCGACCCGCAACGCGTAGTACCAGTAGCACCACAAAGGCGATGAGAAGCAGCATCACGGAGACGGTCGCAGCGTCGACGGGTGAGTCGATCTCGATCTGCTGCTGAATGTACTGGGAGGCAACCTGCGTATCGCCCGGGATGTTGCCGCCGATCAGCACGACGGATCCGAACTCACCGATGGCGCGGGTGAAAGCCAGACCGGCACCGGACAGGACTGCCGGGGCCAACGCCGGGAAGATGATCCTCCACCAGATCACCCAGTTGTTGGCCCCCAGAGATGCGGCGGCCTCCTCGACCTCTTTGTCGATCTCGATCAGAACCGGCTGCACCTGACGCACCACGAACGGGAGCGTCACGAAGGCCAGGGCCACGACCAGCGCGGGCTTGGTGGCATTGAGTTCGATGTCGATCGGGCTGTTCGGGCCATAGAGCGACAGCAGCACGAGGCTGGCAACGATCGTCGGCAGCGCGAACGGTAGATCGATCAGGGCGTTGACGAATCGCTTGCCCGGGAACTCGTCACGGACCAGCACCCAGGCGATGATCGTGCCCATCACCACGTTGATCAGGGCGACGACCAGCGAGACCAGAACCGTGATCTTGAGGGTGTCGATGGCACCTTCGGCGGTGGAGGCGTCCCAGAAACCACTCCACCCGTCGTCGAACGCCTCGCTGGTGATCGCGGCGAGCGGCAGGAGCACGATCACGGTGAGCCACAGCATCGCAACGCCGACGCTCAGTGGGCCCACGCTGCCCCAGGTGCGCTTGGTTGGTCTGGCGGGGGGCGGCTTCACTGCTGATACTTCAGTGCTGGTCATACCTTGCCTCCGGCGTTGTAGATCTCGGTGATGGCACCTGATGTGCCGAACAGCGCCTTGTCCACTGCGGACCAACCTTTGAGGTCTTTGCCGTCGTTCTTGGCGGCGGTCCCTTCACCGAGTACAGCGCCCAATTCCTTGATCGTCCAGAGTTTGGCGATGTCGCCCGGGAACAGGGATTTTGTCTCCTCGATCACCGTCTCATCAACCGGACGGAATCCGTTCTCTGCCCAGATCCGTTGCGCCGCAGGGGTGAACAAGTATTTGACGAACGCGTTGGCCGCTTCCTTCTCCTCACTGAAGTTCACCACCGCGACCGGGTTCTCGATCTTGAAGGTCTCCGACGGGATCACGTAGTCGACCCGCTGACTGGGCTCGGACGTCGCGTTCTGGTTCTTGAGGAAGATCGCTTCGTTCTCATAGCTGATCAGCACATCGCCCTGGCCCTGTTCGAAGGCCGTGGTGGCCTCACGTCCGGACTTCGGCTGGATCCGGGTGTGATCGCGAACGAGTTCCGCGACGTAGTCGAGGCCGGCCTGCTCATCGACGCCACCCTTGCTCTTCGCGGCGAACGGTGCCAGCAGGTTCCATTTGGCCGAACCCGAGCTGCCCGGGTTCGGTGTGACCACCTGGACGCCCGGCTTGAGCAGGTCGTCCCAGGTCTGAATGTTCTTGGGGTTGCCCTCACGGACCACCAGCGCAACGACCGAGCCGAACGGGGTGCTCCCGTTGGGGTACAAATCCGCCCAATCCTTGTCCACCACACCGGCTTTCACCAGCCGGGTGATGTCGGGTGCGACCGAGAAGTTGACCACGTCGGCCGGCACCCGGCGGGCGACCTTGCGCGACTGGTCTCCCGAGGCTCCGTAGGAGGCCGAGAAACCGATGTCCTCGCCTTCCGGTGTATCGCGGAACGCCGGGATGATCGCGTCGAAACCGATCTTCGGCACCGCGTAGGCATAGAGATTCAGATGCCGCGAACCACTGGAGATGTCCTGGCCTCCGGGTTCGTCTGTCGAGCCGCCCCCGCAGCCCGACAACACCAGCGCCGATACGACAAGCACGGTGAGCGACCCGGCGACGGACAGGTCTGTCCAACGCTTTCGCCCCCGTGGCCGCGCATGGCGCGAGAATCGGAAAAGCATAGTTGTGTCCCCTTGTTTCACGGTCAGAAGGTGATGGAAGAACGAGTCGGTGGGCTCAGCGCCCGAACAAGACGGCGTTCAACGACAGAGAGCGTCGAAAACACAGCGATAGTCGACCGCGAAAAGCGCCAACGTATGGCGCACGCGGTAACCACTGGCTGCAGACATAGGCGGAACACTAGCACCAGAAATCGGCATGTGAACTCGACCACCGCGGGGACCGGTCACGACAACTCAGCGCAAAAAGAACCAGGCGACGACAACCAAAACAACCAGAGCGATCAACGCAATTGTCACCTTCGAGCGCGGCATTACCGTTCCCCTCCTTCGACGTCAGCGGAATCGCGACGGTCAAAGAGCCGAAACGATGCATCTACCAGCATATTCATCAACACAGCGATGCCAACGGCAAGCGGGATGACGATCGCCGCGCAGACGAGTATCTGCGGCACAAACGACAACGACGTCAGCCACTCTTCGACGCCATCCCACCATCGGGTCAATGAATCCACCGGACCACCCTATCCCCTCCCTTTTTGATCACCGTGATTAAAAGTCCACGGGCACCATCACCAGGGGTCCTGGGCCGGCCACACCCTGCTCCGACCGAAATCCCTGCACCGGTGGCAGTGGAGTACGGCCGCCACCATGATGGATCCATGACAACCACATCCGAGGACAGCAGCATCTCTGGCCTCACCGCCACCGGCACGCCCGGTCCGACGGGCACGACCGGCAAAACCACGCATTCCGCCCTGAGCTCACCCGCACCCAGCGCGTCCCCCGGGATGCCGCAGAATGCGTTCCCTCCGATCGGCGACTACGCATTCCTGTCGGACTGCGAATGCAACTGCCTGATCGCCCGCAACGGTTCGGTGGAATGGATGTGTGTCCCCCGCCCGGACTCCCCCAGTGTGTTCGGCGCCGTCCTCGACCGCAGCGCGGGCCATTTCAGACTGGCGCCCTACGGTGTGAACGTCCCGGTCGACCGCCGCTACCTGCCCGGCAGCTTGATGGTCGAGACCACCTGGCAGACCGACACCGGCTGGCTCATCGTCCGCGATGCACTGGTGATGGGTCCCTGGCACGACAACGAGGCCCGATCGCGTACACACCGGCGCACCCCCACCGACTGGGACGCCAAGCACGTCCTGCTCCGCACGGTCCGTTGCGTGAACGGCACGGTGGAGTTGGCGATGAGCTGCGAACCCGCCTTCGACTATCACCGCGGCGGCACCAAGTGGGAGTACGCAGGCCCGGCGTACAGCGAGGCGATAGCCACCGCGACCGGTGTCGCATCCGGCGATGTGCAGTCATTGAAATTGACCACCAGTCTCAAACTCGGACTCGAGGGACGCGAAGCCCGCGCACGTACCCGCATGGTGGAAGGCGACAACCACTTCGTCGCCATGAGCTGGGGCAGTCAGCCACCTCCGCAGGACTGGGAGGAGGCCGCCCAGATGATGTGGGAGACGTCCGAGAGCTGGCGGCAATGGATCAACATCGGCACCTTCCCGGACCATCCGTGGCGGAACTACCTGCAGCGCAGCGCTCTGACCCTCAAGGGACTGACCTATTCACCCACCGGCGCACTGTTGGCGGCGGCCACCACCTCGTTGCCGGAAACACCTCAGGGTGAACGCAACTGGGACTACCGCTATGCGTGGGTGCGCGACTCGACCTTCGCCCTGTGGGGTCTGTACACCCTGGGCCTGGACCGCGAGGCCAGCGATTTCTTCTCGTTCATCGCCGACGTCTCCGGCGCCACCAACGGTGAGCATCATCCGTTGCAGGTGATGTACGGCGTCGGCGGTGAACGCACGCTGGAAGAAGCCGAACTCAATCATCTCTCCGGCTACGACGGGGCCCGGCCCGTCCGCATCGGCAACGGCGCCTACAACCAGAGCCAGCACGACATCTGGGGCACCATGCTCGACTCGGTCTACCTCAACACCAAGGCCACCGAAACGGTGTCCGAGACGTTGTGGCCGGTCCTGAAAGCTCAGGTCGAAGAGGCGGTCAAACACTGGCGCAAACCCGACCGCGGCATCTGGGAAGTACGCGGCGAGCCACAGCATTTCACCTCGTCCAAGGTCATGTGCTGGATCGCCCTGGACCGCGGGGCCAAACTCGCGGCCATCCACGGTGAGACGTCCTATGCGAATACGTGGAATGAGATCGCCGACGACATCAAGGCCGACATTCTCGAATTCGGCGTGAACGATCGCGGGATCTTCACCCAGCGCTACGGCGACGATGCACTCGACGCGTCGCTGCTGCTGGTGCCACTGCTGCGGTTCCTCCCGTCTGACGATCCCCGCGTGCGCAATACGGTGCTCGCGATCGCGGACGAGCTGAGCGAGGACGGACTGGTGCTCCGCTACCGCGTCGAAGAGACCGACGACGGCTTGTCCGGCGAAGAGGGTTCATTCACGATCTGTTCGTTCTGGTTGGTGTCGGCGCTCGTGGAGATCGGCGAGCTGCCGCGCGCGAAGTCCCTCTGCGAGCGACTGCTGAACTACGCCAGCCCGCTCAAGCTCTACGCCGAGGAGATCGAGCCACACACCGGCCGCCACCTCGGGAACTTCCCGCAGGCCTTCACCCACCTTGCATTGATCAATGCCGTGATGCACGTGATCCGGGCCGAAGAAGCCCAGGGCCACAACACCTTCATCCCCGCCAACTGACCTGGACCCAACCCAAACGCTCCGGTTATACGAAGACGCTCCACATATTTGTGGAGCGTCTTCGTAATTGTGGAGCGTTTGGGTGGTCGGGGTCAGGTCGGGAGGAGTCCCCGGCGACGCAGGAGCGGGTCGATCTCGGCGGGACGGCCCAGGAGTTCTTGGTGCGCCGTGATCGGATCGGTGCTGTCGCCACGGGACAACGTGGTTGCCACGAAGCCGGCACCGCGTTCCGCGGAGAGTCCACCGCCGTCGAGGAACCACTGCTCGGTCTCGGCGTCGAGGACCTCGGACCAGATGTAGGAGTAATACCCGGCCGAGTAGCCGCCACCGAAGATGTGGTTGAAGTACGAGCTGCGGTACCGCGGCGGGATCAGGTCGGACGACGCACCGGCCTTCACCAATGCGGCCTTCTCGAAGGTCTCCACATCGGTGATCTCATCGTCGATGGTGACCCGATGCCAGGCCATGTCCAAGACAGCGGCGGCCAGGTATTCGATTGTGCCGTGCACTGATTCGACGTCGGCATCGGCGCGGGCCGCATCCGCCAGCTCGGGTGGAATCGGCGCACCGGTCTTGTGGTGCGTCGCGTAGTTGTCGAGCACCTTCGGGTGCAGGGCCCACATCTCGTTGACCTGCGATGGGAACTCGACGAAGTCCCTTGGCACCGACGTCCCCGACTGCGACGGGTACCTGACCGCCGACAGCAGCCCGTGCAGGGCATGGCCGAACTCGTGGAACAACGTTGTCAGCTGATCCATCGTCAGCAGACATGGTTGTCCCTCTTCAGGTTTGGTGAGGTTGAGGACATTGACCACCACCGGACGCTTGTCGAGCAGGTAGCTCTGGTCGACAAAGTTGTTCATCCACGCCCCGCCGCGTTTGCTGGGCCGGGCGTAGAAGTCGCCGAGGAACAATCCGACCGACGTGTTCGCCCGGTCGAGTACCTCCCAGACGCGTACATCGGGATGGTAGACGGGCAGATTCGTCAGCTCCCGGAACGAAAGTCCGTAGAGCTGACCGGCCGCATAGAACACGCCTTTGGTCAGGACCGCGTCGAGTTCGAGGTAGTCGGAGAACGTGTCCAGCGGTACCGCGGACTTCTGCTGATCGGCCTTGGCCAACAGGTAGGTGAGGTCGGCCGCACCGATCTCCGTACCGTGCTCGGCGGACAGCTCGGTCAACTCACGTCCACCGGCCCGCATGGCCGATGCCACCAGGTCGGACAACAGGTCTTCGACCGCCTCCGGGCTGGGCGCGGTCTCCTCTGCGATCACGAACTCGGCATGATCTCGGTAGCCGAGCATCCGTGCGCGTTCGGCGCGCAACCTGACGATTTCGAGGACGAGGTCGCGGGTGTCGTTGGGCCCGCCAAGGGTGCCGCGCGTCACCGAGGCCTCGAACACCCGGCGCCGGGTTTCCGAATCCTCAAGTGAGGCAACCGTCGACTGGCTCGTCGGCAACTCGATGGCGAGCAGGTAGCCCGACGGATTGCCTGCGTCCTTCGCTGCCCGACGAGCCGCCGCGATCTGCCCATCGGACAGACCCGCAAGTTTGTCCTCGGTGTCGACGAAGACCGCGGCCTCGTTGCTGCCCTCGAGGACACGTTGCCCGAACTCTGTGGTCAGGGTGGCCAGACGCTCCGAGATCTCGCGCATCCGCGGCTGCTGGTCGACGTCGAGTCCGGCGCCTGCCCTGATCGCCTCCCGATGGCGTTTCTCGAGCAACCGCATCGACGGTTCGTCCAGATCGAGACTCTTCCGGGTCTCGAACAGCTGGTTGATCCGCGCGAACAATCCGGGGTTGAGCGCGATGGTGTTGGCGTGGGCCGTCAGCTTCGGCGCGAGCTCCGTGGAGATCGCATTGCGCTTGGGATTGGTATCGGCACCGGTGAGGTTGTAGAAGATCCCCGCCGCCCTGGCCAACGCCTGACCACTGCGTTCGAGCGCTTCCACCGTGTTGGCGAACGTCGGCTCGGCCTTCTGCCCGGCGATCTTCTCGACCTCACGCAGATGCTCGGCCATCGCCTCATCGAAAGCAGGCAGAAAATCGTCGTCGCTGATCGATGGGAAGTCGGGCAAGCCGTGCAGGTGCACACTGGGAATCAGGACAGGGTTGGATGCCATGGACCGATCGTAGTGTCGCGCGCCCGAAGTCTCCTGCTACTTGCCCTTCTTGTCGCTCGGGTCATCCGATGACAGCGCCGCCACGAACGCCTCCTGCGGAACCTCGACGCGACCGATCGTCTTCATCCGCTTCTTGCCCTCTTTTTGCTTCTCGAGGAGCTTGCGTTTACGACTGATGTCACCGCCGTAGCACTTGGCGAGCACGTCCTTGCGGATGGCCCGAATGTTCTCGCGGGCAATGATCTTCGACCCGATGGCGGCCTGGATCGGCACCTCGAACTGCTGACGCGGGATCAGCTCTTTGAGCTTGGTCGTCATCTTGGTGGCGTAGGCCATGGCGCCGTCCTTGTGGACAATCGCACTGAACGCGTCGACCGCCTCACCCTGCAACAAGATGTCGACCTTGACCAGCTGCGAGATCTGCTCGCCGGACTCCTCGTAATCAAGACTGGCGTAGCCGCGGGTCCGCGACTTGAGCAAATCGAAGAAGTCGAAGATGATCTCCGCCATCGGCAGCGTGTAACGGAGTTCGACCCGGGTCTCCGACAGATAGTCCATACCGCCGAGCTCACCGCGCCGTGACTGGCACAGCTCCATGATCGAACCGACGAACTCACTGGGCGAGATGATCGTGGTTTTCACGACCGGCTCGTAGATGTTGCGGGCCTTGCCATCTGGCCAGTCGGACGGGTTGGTGACGACGTGCTCGGTGCCATCTTCCATCTCGACGCGGTAGACCACGTTGGGCGCGGTGGAGATCAGGTTGAGGCCGAACTCGCGCTCGAGGCGCTCACGGCTGATCTCCATGTGGAGGAGCCCCAGGAAGCCGCAGCGGAATCCGAAGCCCAGTGCCACCGAGGTCTCCGGCTCGTAGGCCAAAGCGGCATCGTTGAGCTGCAGTTTGTCCAGTGCTTCACGCAGGACCGGATAGTCCGACCCGTCCACCGGATAGAGCCCCGAGTAGACCATCGGTCGCGGTTCGCGATAGCCGGTGAGCGGCTCGGTCGCACCGTTGCGCGCCAAGGTGATCGTGTCACCGACCTTCGACTGACGGACATCTTTCACACCGGTGATGAGGTAGCCGACCTCACCGACGCCAAGACCCTTCGAGGGTTTCGGGTCAGGCGAGACGATGCCGACCTCGAGCAGCTCGTGGGTGGTCCCGGTGGACATCATCTTGATCTTCTCGCGGGGAACGACCCTCCCGTCGACCACACGTACGTAGGTCACCACACCGCGATAGGTGTCGTAGACGGAGTCGAAGATCATCGCGCGGGCCGGGGCATCCGGGTCACCGACCGGCGCCGGGATCAGCTTCACAACCTCGTCGAGCAACTCGGTGACACCGACACCGGTCTTGCCCGAGACCCGCAGCACATCGTCGGGCTCACAGCCGATGATGTGCGCGATCTCCGCGGCGTACCGGTCGGGGTCGGCGGCAGGCAGGTCGATCTTGTTGAGCACCGGGATGATGGTCAGGTCTTTGTCGAGCGCCAGGTACAGGTTGGCAAGCGTCTGCGCCTCGATGCCCTGGGCCGCATCCACCAACAGCACCGCACCTTCGCACGCCTCCAGCGCCCGCGACACCTCATAGGTGAAGTCGACGTGACCGGGGGTGTCGATCAGGTGCATCACATAGTCGGTGCCGTCGACGTTCCACGGCAGCCGCACGTTCTGCGCCTTGATGGTGATGCCGCGTTCCCGCTCGATGTCCATCCGGTCGAGGTACTGCGCGCGCATATCGCGGCCGTCGACAACTCCGGTGACCTGCAACATCCGGTCAGCAAGCGTCGACTTGCCGTGGTCGATGTGCGCGATGATGCAGAAGTTCCTGATCTTGGCCGGATCAGTGAACGTGGTGTCGGAAAGCCTGGGAATTGAACTCACTCCTTGGGTGACGCGGGTGATGCTGGTCGAGCTCGCCCCGGCGTCTTGGCGCCGCGCGTGACCTCCAGTTTCTCATGGCCGGGCCGCGGTGTCGGCATTCGGTGCGCTACGCAGCGGCTAGCGTGAGTTCATGACTGTCATCGACTGGGATTCCGACGGTGTGGTCGGGGCCCTGCACCGCCCCTCTGGCACCGCGCTCGCGGTGGTGGTTCTCGCGCACGGCGCCGGTGGGAACCACAATTCTCCGATGCTGCGCGCGATGGCAGAACTGCTCTGCGAGCGTGATGTCGCGGTGGCCCGGATCGACCTTCCTTACCGGCAGAAGCGACCCAAGGGTCCACCGAGTCCGTCCGGGGCTGCGGCCGACCGAGCCGGGATCGTTGCCGCGTGTGCCGCGTTTCGAAGCGAATCGACCGGACCGCTACTCGTCGGCGGCCATTCCTACGGCGGACGACAGGCCTCGATGGTCGTTGCCGACGACCCTTCCGTCGCCGACGGGCTGGTGCTGACGTCCTATCCCCTGCATCCGCCGGGCAAACCCGAGCGACTGCGCACCGAACACCTGCCATCGATCACTCGGCCGGTCCTGGTGGTCCACGGCTCCAGCGACCCCTTTGCCACCACCGACGAGCTCACCACCGCGCTCGATCTGGTCCCGGCTCCCACCCGGCTCATCGACCTTCCAAAGGTCGGGCACGACCTCAAGCCGGACCGCTCGGGCGCACCCCGGCTCGCCGCCGATGCGATATTCGAGTTCTTTGCGATCGCCGGCGGCCAATAGGCTGAGTCGATGGCAGGAAAATTCAGCCGACTGGCGATGTCGCTGGTCCGGCAACACGGCCCGAGGCTGTTGCGTGAACTGACCAAGTCGTCGGGCAAGAAGCCCTCGCCTGCGCCGAAGTCAGCGACAAGGCCCGGCACCAGATCCGGACCGACTCCCACCCGTCCCACCGGAGCGCGCGCCCGGAAACTCGAGTACTCCCCCGAGGCCGACGGCAACGCCGATCCCGGCGAAATCGTCTGGACGTGGGTCGAATTCGAAGACGATCCCACGCAGGGCAAGGACCGCCCCGTGTTGGTCGTCGGCCGCGACGACAACACCTTGCTCGGGCTGATGCTCTCGAGCCAGCAACATCGTCGCGACGACCGGGACTGGATCAGTATCGGCACCGGGTCGTGGGACAGGGAGAACCGGGAAAGCTTCATCCGGCTCGACCGAGTCCTCGACATAGCCGAGAACGGGATACGCCGCGAAGGCGCCATCGTGCCGCGCGCGCAGTTCGATCAGGTGGCCGCGGTCCTGCGCAGCAGATACGGCTGGCACTGACAGCGAACCTGACGACAAACGGCCCTGAAAACTGTGAAATAGGCAGGCGCCGAGGGCTATATGCCCCCGGACCCCCGCCATATGACAGTTTTCAGGGCCTATCGGTTGGTCAGGCCAACCGGGTGATCTCGACCTTCACTTCGAGGTCCTTGGCGCCGGCCCCGGTGTAGATGCCCTTGAGCGGTGTCACGTCGGAGTAGTCGCGGCCGACACCCACCGACACGTGTCGCTCGGTGATCGTCACGTCGTTGGTCGGGTCGTAGCCCCACCATCGGCCGGTCCAGGATTCGATCCACGCGTGAGACTGGCCTTCGACGGTCCGGTTGATGGTCGCCT
Organism: Williamsia sp. Y712; assembly: GCF_059445525.1. Taxonomy (NCBI): domain Bacteria; kingdom Bacillati; phylum Actinomycetota; class Actinomycetes; order Mycobacteriales; family Nocardiaceae; genus Williamsia; species Williamsia sp. Y712. Next base: position 2,536,213 of record NZ_JCAIUN010000001.1, on the reverse strand, counting down.
TCCGGTTCGGATGCAGGTACCCGGACACGTAGCGCGACGGAATACCCAAGCTGCGCAGCATCACCAGGCACAAATGCGCGTAGTCCTGGCAGACGCCCTTCTTTTCCTTCCAGGCGTCGACGGCCGAGGTGTGCACGCCGGTGGTCCCCGGCACATACTCCATCTCCGCGTTGACCCACTGGCAGACCGCGAGGACCGCTTCCTGTGGGGTCATCCCCTTGGTCAAACGCTTTGCGACCTGCGCCAACTGACGACTGGCCGGCACATAGCCGGTATTGCTGAGCACCTCGTCATACCGGTCGACAACGCTGTACGAGTGCAGGTCGTCCCAGCCGAGTTGCTCTTCCTCACTGGGCATTTCGTCGGGTTCGGTCTCGACCACCGACATCCCCGAGACCTCCAACTCCTCGTGCGGGGCATGCAGATCGAACGCCGTCACCGCGGTACCCCAGTAGTCGGTGTAGCGGTAGGAACGAGTGGCCGGAATGGTCTCGACGCGGTTGATGATCACGTTCTGGCGAGTATCGCTTCGAGGCGTGAGCCGAGCCTCGTTGTACGACGACGTGACCGGGGCGTTGTAGGCAAAACCCGTCGAATGCACAACCCGCAGGCGCCAGCTCACAGTTCACTCTCCTCGATGAAGCGATCAACAGAATCGCTGGCCGAAACCCCGGCCCACGCGACGTAGGGCGACACGTGGAAGTACTGCGCCGTCACGGCCTCACTCACTTCCCGGCAGGTCTCTTGCAGTTCCACCAGTCGAGGTTGCAGGTCCTGCAACAAGATTCCCGGCTGCATGAACTCCAGTCCGCTCCGCGCACGGCCCAGGAGTCGTTGCGCCTCGGCGCGGGCCCCGACGCGGCTGGGACGATTGTCGAGTTCGAGCAACTGCTGCTCCGCGAGACTGATGGCGTGGAACACCGATCGCGGGAACAGTCGGTCGAGCAACATGAACTCGACAACCCGGGTCGCGTCGAGGGCACCGCGGTAGGTCCGCAGATACGTGTCATGTGCACCCGCAGAACGTAATACGGTGACCCACGCCGGTGAACCCGAGCGATCCCCGGCTCGCGACAACAGCATTCGCACGGTCATGTCGACCCGCTCCACCGAACGTCCGAGCAGCAGGTAGCGATATCCGTCGTCGTGACTCAGGGTGGCGTCGGCCAGACCGGCGAACATCGCGGCCCGGTTCTTCACATACGAGAGGAACTCATACGGGCCCAGTTTCCGTGCGACCCGCTCGGCATCACCGAGTCCGTTGTACGTGGTGTTGAGACATTCCCACATCTCACTGGAAGTGACTTCCCTTGCACCCCGGGCATTCTCACGAGCATGCCCGACACTGTCGACGATCGAACCGGGCAGCGTCTTCGAGTACGCGACCCGCTCGGTCAGCGACCACGCGTCCAGCGGCTCGTTTTTCGGAGGCAACTCCATACCGAGGACCTCCAGCACCAGCCGACAACGGGCATCGGGGTCGACGGTGGTGTCCTCGAGAAGCTGATGTACCGCCACGTCAAGGATTCGGGCGATGTCATCAGCGCGTTCGACATAGCGACCGATCCAGTAGAGCGACTCGGCATTTCGAGCGAGCATCATCGGCGGTCACCACCCGATCGCTGCGCCTGCTGCTGATGTTGCTGCTGTTGCTGTTGCTGTTGCTGTTGCTGTTGTTCTTGCTGCGACGCGATATCCGGACCCTGTTCGGTGGGTGTGCTCTGCGCGGCGATCCCCGAGCGGCTGACCAATTCGTCGCCTGCGAGTTCACGCTCTTCGGCAGAGGTACGTGAGGCGAGCACCCAGGTGTCTTTCGACCCGCCGCCCTGGCTGGAGTTGACCACCAGCGAGCCCTCCGGCAAGGCGACCCGGGTCAGCCCACCGGGCAGCACCCATACCGATTCGCCGTCGTTCACCGCGAACGGACGCAGATCCACATGCCTGGGCGCCAACTGTCCCCCGATCTTGGTCGGCACGGTCGAGAGCTGAACAACCGGCTGCGCGATCCAGCCACGCGGATCCTGACGCACCTTGCGGGCCAACACATTCAGCTCATCCGCTGTGGCATCCGGTCCGAACACGATCCCGTAACCACCCGATCCTTCGACAGGTTTGACCACGAGTTCGTCGATCCGGTCGAGGACCTCTTCGCACTCGTCTTCGAGCCAGCAACGCAATGTGTCGACGTTGCCCAGGCTCGGCTTCTCGCCCAGGTAATACTCGATGATCTCCGGCACGTAGGTGTAGGTCAGCTTGTCGTCACCCACTCCGTTGCCGACTGCGCTGGAGATGACGACGTTGCCTGCCCGCGCAGCGTTCAACAACCCGGCCACACCGAGCATCGAATCGGGGCGGAACTGCATGGGGTCGAGGAAGTCGTCGTCGATGCGGCGATAGATGACATCCACCCGCTGCTCACCTTCGGTGGTGCGCATGTAGACAACGTTGTCGCGGCAGAACAGGTCTCGTCCTTCGACGAGCTCGACACCCATCTGGCGAGCGAGCAACGAGTGCTCGAAGTAGGCCGAGTTGGCCACACCCGGGGTCAGGACCACAACATTCGGATCGGCCTCATTGAACGCCGCCGATGCCCGCAGGGCCCGCAGCAGGTGCGACGAATAGTCGCCGACCGCGCGCACTCGATGGGACGCGAACAGGTCCGGGAAGACCCGTGCCATCGTGCGCCGGTTCTCCATCACATATGACACACCCGACGGTGACCGCAGGTTGTCCTCGAGCACACGGAAGTCACCGTGCTCGTCGCGGATCAGATCGATGCCGGCCACATGGATCCGCACCCCGTTGGGTGGGCGGATGCCCATGGCCTGGCGATGAAAGTGCTCGCAGGAGGTGATGAGCCTTTTCGGCACCACCCCGTCGCGCAGGATGACCTGGTCGCCGTAGATGTCGTCGAGGAACATCTCCAGTGCCTTCACGCGTTGCGTGATGCCGCGCTCGAGCTTTGCCCACTCACCGGCGGAGATGACCCTGGGAACAACGTCGAGTGGGAAGGGACGTTCCTGACCCGAGTGCGAGAACGTGATGCCCTGGTCGATGAATGCCCTGCCGAGCGCGTCGACCCGGGCCTCCAGATCAGCGCCGTCATAGCTGCCGAGCGCCTTGTGAATGCCCTTGTAAGCGCCACGGACCTCGGTGCTGTCATAGCCGTCGAACATCTCGTCGAAGGCCGCGCTGTATGGGCCTGCCTCATATCCGTCGAAGATCCCGGCCGCGTCGTTTGCCGACTTTGTCGTCGTGCCGGAGGCGGATTTCTTCGCAGGCGCCTTGTCACGCGCCGTGGTTGTGCCCGCCACCTTCGCGGCCTTCTTCTTGACTGTTGGAGTGTCCCCCGCCGTTGGCTTGGCTCCGTTTCCCCGAGATGCTCCCGCACGCTTCGAACCTGCTGCTGTTGCCGCCGTCATCTGACATATGGTGCCGTAAGTGATCCATATCGGCTGAGCACGGCGCGGTATTGGCTGCGTCACTTTTGGCGGCCCGGTGGACAATTTGGGTCACAGTGACCCGGCTGGTAACGTGGCTCGCTGGTGCTGACACCGAAACGACCATCTTTGAGCTAAGGAAAATACACGCGTGGCAAACATCAAGTCTCAGATCAAGCGGAACAAGACCAACGAAGCTGCACGACTGCGTAACCAGTCGACCAAGTCGGCCTTGCGTACCGCGATCCGTTCATTCCGCGAGGCCGTTGCGTCCGGCGAGAAGGACAAGGCTTCCGAACTCCTGGTTGCCACCGGCAAGAAGCTGGACAAGGCTGCCACCAAGGGCGTCATCCACACGAACCAGGCCGCCAACAAGAAGTCGGCTATGGCATTGGCACTGAACAAGCTCTGATGTGCCCCGCCCTTAACCGGGCCCCATAACTTCAAGCTAGACGCGATCACCCTGACGGCTCCCACGCAGTCGTCGGGGTGTTTGTTGTATCCGGAAGTTGCATATCAGATGTCCTGCCATTCAGGGCCGCGGGTGGAGCGGCTCTGGCATGGAGGGTTTTGGCGTGGGGCTGCGTTGGGGAGGACGCGCTAGCGACGCGGCGACGGTCGCAGATCAGCGATCTGCGCCACGGCCCGTTGCAGACTGAAATCGGCGTCGGCAGCCTGACCTTTCACATCGCCGTTCAGTGTGGCGATCACTGACATTGCACGCGCGATCGACGGCGCATCCCATCCGATTGCCTGCGCCTGGACACGCTTGGCCCGGCCCTGCGTCATCCCCAACTCCGAGGCGATGGCATTCGGATTGGATTTACCCATCCCGTACACCCGCGCGATCCCGTGGATGGATTCACCGAGTGCATCGGCCACGAGCACGTGCGCAACGCCGTGATGGTGCGCCCACTGCAAGGCCTCCAGTGCTCCGGCCCGATCTCCGCCGACAGCAAGGTCTGCGACGTCGAAGCCCTTGATCTCCGGACGACCCGAGTAGTACCGCGTGATGGATTCGACGGTGACCTTGCCGCCGGTGTCGGCGACCAGCTGTGCACACGCCGCCGCCAGATCGCGCAGGTTGGCACGGACCGACTCGACGAGTTTGTCGACCACGTTGCGGTTGGCCTTCACACCGAGCCGCAGGAACTCGCTGCGCACGAACGTGCCCATCTCCCACGGCGGCAACTTGGCACATTCATGGATCTCAGCCCCGGCTTTGCGCAGCGCCGGAACCATCGACTTCGCGCGCCCACCACCGGAATGGCAGACGACGAGCGTGACACCGTCCGGCGGATTCTCACCCACCTCGGTGACCAGTTTCGCCGGCTCTTTCCCGGCCTCACCGGCAGCATCCAGGATGATGATCCGGTCTTCGGCAAACAGCGAAGGACTCAGCAGCTCAGCCAGTTCCGGAGCCGTCGCATCACCGGCCCGCAGCCGCGTGATCGGGATGTCCTCGGGGTTGTCGACCGTCGCACGGACTTCGGCTATCACCGCGGACGTCGCGCGTTCGGCAAGGAATTCGTCATCACCGAGGATCAGATGCACGCTGTTCACACTCCTCATCGTGCCAGACAGCTGCGACACCTCCCGACGTCCCGCCCCCGCGCATTGTTCTTGCTCCCGCGCGCAGTTCTCACGCCCGCGCGCTCTGCAGACCGCGCGGGCGTGAGCTTCGTGAGCGGGAGCCTGAAATGGGTTGATCACCACAGGGTCAACGTTGCAAACGGAACGCGGCTGAGGTTTTCGGCCACCGACACCATCCACCAGAGTTCGGGGCCGGTGAACCGGGCGAGGACCACCGCGACAGGCGGCCAGATCATCGCCGCCACCGCCGCGCAGGTACCGAGCACGGTGATCGGTGCCACCACCAGTGTCACCATGAGGTTGGCCACGATCGCAATCATGCTGATCTGTCCACTGATCAGCAGGACGGCCGGGGTGGTCACCACCTGCGCGACCACGGCCACCGCAAGCAGTTCGGCAACACCGACCGGAACATGATGATTCCGAAGCCATTGCGCAACAACAGGTGCAAGCACGATGAGCCCGGCAGTGGCGATCACCGACAGCAGGAAGCCCGGTTGCACCGCGAAGGCCGGCCAGATCATCAGCAGGGTCATGATCGCCGCACAGAGCGCTGGCATGGCCTGCGAGCGCCGGCGGATCAACAGCGCCGACAATCCCACGCCACCCATAAACGCCGCACGGACGACGCTCGGGCTCGGCCGGACCAAGATCACGAACACCACGATGGCAATCGCGGTCAGTGCCACCGCAAGACGCGGACCGGCACCGAGCCAACGCACCACCAGGAGCAGTGCCCCGATGATGATCGCAAAGTTGGCTCCGGACACAGCGGTCAGGTGAGTCAGCCCACAGGCCCGGAAACTGTCCTTCAGATCGTCGCTCAACGCCGAGGTGTCCCCCAGCACCAATCCCGGCAGCAGGCCTGACTCGGGCTCCCCCAGTGCCTGCGACGACACCTGTTGAAACTTGGCACGCACCGTACCCGCCCAACGCTGATGAGCCGGTGGGCCACGGACTTTCGTCGGCGCGCCGGCGGTGGTGAGTGTGGCGACGGTGAGATCCGGCCTGCGGGGCTCGGACACCGTGAACACCGCAGAGACCTGTTGCCCCGGCATCAATTCCAGCCACCCGTCGATCGGGGCCAGCACGGTGGCACCGACTCTCGGGACCGAACGACCACGCACATCCACCACCGTCACCGCCACCACCACCCTGTCGGTGCGCGCGATGATCTTCGGGTCGTCGGAGATACGCACCGTTGCGATTGCCTTGCTCCCCCGCACACCATGGTCCGCCAACGGATTCGACGCAATGTGATGCTGCCGGAGGACCATCGCCCATCCGAACCCCGCCAGAGTTCCGGCGAATCCGATCAGCAAGGGCAGCATCACCATTCGCGAGCCACGCATCATCGCGACGATCATCACGATCGTGCTCAGCGATGCCGTACCTGCCGCGGCGGCGGTGACCGGGATCGAACTGAGCACTCCCAGAGTCGAAATCAGCCAACTCCCGGCCGCGGCGGGCACCAACCGCATGTCGAGCCGGGCGCGTACCAGACCAGTCGACACCGCAGAAACTGTCACACCGTGACCTTGTCCCGGAGTTTCTCCAGACGACCGGGCCCGATCCCGTCGACCTCCGCCAATTGGTCAACGGAGGCGAAGTTGCCGTTGGCCTGCCGCCAAGAGATGATCGACGCCGCGGTCACCGGTCCCACGCCGGGCAAGGTGTCGAGCTCGACCTCGGTCGCCGTGTTGATATTGACCAGTCCCCCGGACGCAGGCGCGGTCCCGGTCGGCCCGGAACCGACTGGTGCAGGCGCCGCGGTCGTGGCACCGGCGCCCCCGGAACCATCGACCGGGATCACCGCGCTGCGCATCTGCACCCCACCCTCCGGATCGGCGAACCCGACCAGGATCTGATCGCCGTCGCGAAGCGGCTGGGCCATGTTCAGCGACAACAGATCCGCGCCGTTCTTCGCGCCGCCTGCTTTGCTGATGGCGTCGGCCACCCGAGATTGCGGAGCCAGACGGACCAGTCCTGGCCGTTGCACCAGACCCACCACACTGACCACGAGTTCGACTGGGGCCTGCGCACTCTCAGGAGCTGCCACACCTGCATTCGCACTGGCGGTCGGTGAGGACACCCCGGCCGTGGTGGGAAAGTTCACCGGAACCTGCGGACCCGTATCGCCACTGGCGAAGGCTGTGTACAGGGCAATGGCGGTGGCGCACAGCCCCACCGCAACCAACGCGATGGCAGCCGCCGGTGTCGAGCGCCACCGGCGTCTCAGCGGCCCCTCGGGGTCAGGGTCTTCCTCTGCCCACCGTGGCCGATACCCGTCATCGACCTCATCTGACTCGGCAGGATCAGCACGCTCAGGCTCGTACGACTGACTTCCATGCAACCACTGCGCCGACCCCAACCAGTCGGGCGCAGCGGGTTCAGACCGTGTCTCTTCAGACCGGGACGCATCGACCTGCGCCGGTGCGGGCTGTAGCGGTTCGAACTGCCCCCACGGTGGCTGAGGCGGTTCGGGTGGCGCCACGGGTGAATCCGGTCCCGTCAAGCGATCGAGATTGCTTCTCATGGCCGAACCGTAGGAAACCGGCCCGCCGGATCACCTCGACAGAGCTGCCCCGACGACGATCCTGTGGGCACAGCGGCGAACTGTGGACAACCTCGGCAACAGCCACCAGACGCTCCACCTATACGAAGACGCTCCACATATTTGTGGAGCGTCTTCGTAGAAGTGGAGCGTTTGCGGGATCGGGAAACTCAGGAGAGATCGATCGGGTCAAGGGATGTTGTCACCGCGATACCCACGGCCCCGCTGCCCACGTGCCGCGACAACACCGGACCGAAATCGGACTGCACCAGCGAGGTGATGGTCAGCTTGGACTGCAGCGCTTCGATGATCTGCGCCGCGAGATCCGGTGCCTCACAATGCTGTACACCGAGGGTCACCGGCCGCTGGTCGGCGATCTCGACGCCGGAATCGATGATCTTGGCGATGGCCTTGGACGTGGTCCGCTGCTTTTCCTTGAGGACCAACGTCCCGTCGACCACTCTCAGAATGGGCTTGATCGCGAGCGCCGAGGCAAACAATCTGGTGGTGGCGCCGATCCGTCCACTCGACCGCAGATTCTCCAACTGCTGCACACACAGCAGGCACTCTGTCGTCGACCCGACCCGGATCGCCGCTTCGTAGACGCGGTCCATGTCGGCACCGGCTTCGGCGTTCTGCGCCGCGGCAAGAGCCGAGAACCCGACCCCGAGCCCGACCGTCCGTGAGTCGACCACTCGGATGTGGCCCTGGAACTTCTCGGCAACCACGCGCGCCGAACCCCACGTCCCGCTGAACCGCCGGGACAGGTGGACCGCAACCACGCCGTCGCCATTGCTTTCATCGACGGCACGCGCGTACGCGGCCTCGAGGTCGGCAGGCGTCACACCCGAGGTGGTCGTCTGCGGGTTGTTGTAGATGTCCGGACCGATCTCGTCGACGTCTTCCCGCAGATCGAGATCCCCTGACAAGACATGCAACGGCACCTGTCTGATGCGGTACCGCTCACGCAGCGCATCCGGCAGGCGTGCCGACGAGTCGGTCACTATGACAACGCTCACAGGGACACGTTAGTCGTCGGTGCATCGGAAGTCGTGAGGGCGTCCGAAGTCGTAAGAGCGCCGGACACCGCGGTCCGAACAAGATCGGCCACCTCCCGGTGACAACCGAAGCCCCAGTGGATACCGTCGGGATTACCTTCGCCGCGGTCGAAATGCGCGCCGGTCGGCGGCATCAGATCAACGAGCGGAACATGCGCCGCCTGAGCCCACTTGGTCATCGCGGCCACCGTTTGTGGTCGCCCCTTGTGCACGTTGCCGTAGTAGGGACTGCGATGCGTCGACGGCAGGCAGGCCACCACCGGCAGGTCAGGCCGGATCGCGATCAGGGCCTCATGGATCTTGCCGAGGTAATCGGCAGTGAGCGCCGGCGGCAGTGCCAACGGCCAACCGGTCCGGGCCAACCGCGGCTGAAGCCACCCGTAGCCGTCACGGACATACTGCCGCAGCCGCGGCGGCCGCACGTAGCGGATCTGCTCGCGCAAAGCGGTCGGCAGCGGCGACGGGAGCGAATCCATCCCGCCGAAAGCAAAGACCACCGCGCTCGCCCTGGGGACCGCAGCCCAGATGTTCGGATCCTGGGTCAATGCCCACCAGACGTCGCGGCTGGTCCAACCGATCCGTCCGAACAGTTCGAGCTCCAAACCCAACTCCTGGGCGACCAAGGTCGGCCAGATCCGCGGATCGTTGGCGGGCAACCCGCCCTTGGGCCCGTAGTAGGCCAGCGAATCCGAGAGCACCAACAGACTGCCGCCCCCCGGCGGCGCGATGTCCGGGCTCATTGCAAGCGGCTCACTGGACAGCCAGATCGGAGACCTCGGCCGACGCATTCCACACGTCGAGCCGCCAGGTGGTGTCGTTGTCTTCACCGTGCCCGCTGAGCTGGACCCAACTGGTGTTGGCCAGTCCACCGAACACCGGCCAGTGGCTGATGGGCAGTCCGAGCAGCCCGGCGGTCAGGGCGGCGATCGCCCCACCGTGCGCCACCAGGACAACCGGTGCGTCAGCGTTGTCGCCGCGACCCCAATCACCAAGTCCGGCAACGAGTTCTTCCACCAGAGGCATGCTCCGGCGGGCCACGTCGACACGGCTCTCGCCGCCGGGTGGGGTCCAGGTGGCGTCGTCGCGCCAGATGCGGCGGGCACCGGGCAGCAGTGCGTCGACCTCGTGGTGGGTCAGCCCCTGCCACTCGCCGAGATGGGTTTCGCGCAGGCGCTTGTCCAGCCCGACCTCCAGACCCACCTGCTCAGCCAGAGCAGCCGCGGTGTCCCGCGCCCGCCGCAGGTCCGAGGAGATGATCAGCCGCGGTTCCCTGGCGGCGAGCACCTTCGCTGCCGCTGCAGCCTGGTGGACACCGAGCTCGGACAGATCGGTGTCGAGCTGTCCCTGCATCCGGCTTGTTGCGTTGTAGTCGGTCTGCCCGTGCCGAAGCAGCACGAGCCGACGCACGACCGGCGTCATCCGTTCGACGCTGGAGTCGTGTCCGTCCGGACGCAACAACTCATTCATTGTTCGAGCTTTCGGTGTCTTCGTCGTCACCGCCGGTCGCGATCACGGGGGTGTCGAGCCCGGGGATGTCGAGGACCGGGCAGTCCTTCCACAGACGTTCGAGGGCGTAGAACTCCCGCTCCTCTTCGTGCAGAACGTGGATGACCACGTCGATGTAGTCGAGCAGGGTCCAGCGCCCTTCACGGGTGCCCTCACGCCGGACCGGCTTGTGGCCGGCTTCGCGCAGTTTTTCCTCGACCTCGTCAACGATGGCGCTGACCTGTCGTTCATTGTCGGCCGATGCGATGACGAAACAGTCGGTGATGACCAACTGCTCGGAAACATCGAGAACGATCACATTGGCGGCCAGTTTGTCGGCGGCCGCATGGGCGGCGACGGTGGCCATGGCGACCGCCTCGGGTGACGCTGTCACAGAGTGCCTTTCGATTGGTAGAGCTTTCTCTTACTGATGTACTGCACCACTCCGTCCGGTACCAGGTACCAGACCGGCCGTCCGGCCGCCGCGCGTTCGCGGCAGTCCGTGGACGAAATCGCCAATGCCGGTATCTCCATCAGATGGAGGGTATCGGGAGGGAGCTTCTGCAGATGCCTGTCCAGATGTGCTGCGCCGAGTTCGTAGCCGGGACGGGAGACCCCGACAAAGCTCGACAACTCGAACAACACTTCCCAGTCCTGCCAAGACAAGATCGATGCCAGCGCGTCCGCACCCGTGATGAAGAACAACTCCGCGTCAGGGTTCATGCGGCGCAGATCACGCAACGTGTCGACCGTGTAGGTGTCACCTTCGCGGTCGAGATCCACCCGGCTGACCGAGAACCGTGGATTGGACGCGGTTGCGATCACGGTCATCAGGTAGCGGTCTTCGGGCGGGCTGACCCCGGCGTCGGCCTTGAACTTCTGCCAGGGCCGGCCGGTGGGGACAAAGATGACCTCATCGAGACCAAAGCGGTCCGCGACCTCGCTCGCAGCGACCAGGTGGCCGTTGTGAACGGGGTCGAAGGTGCCGCCCATGACACCGATCTTCCGACCTGTGGAGGCGCGGGAGTCAGGTGTCGTTTCGGGCATGAGGATTGAGTCTACTGATCAGCTCATACGGGCAGCAGGTTGGCGATCACCTTTGCCAGTTGAGAGGCGTTCCGGCATTCATGCATGTCAATCACATCGGAGTAGGTTCGGGCGATCGAGTCTCCTGAATCCCAGTTGACACCGGCCTCCGGATTGAGCCAATAGGCGTGCCTGGTGTGATCGACCATCTTGGTCAGCGCGTCGAGTTTCGGGTCGCGATAGTTGTTGCGGCCATCCCCCAGGACGAGCAGCGCACCGCGTCGCGTCAGTGCGTCCAGATGCTCGTCGGCGAAGCCTTCGAACGCGTGGCCGTAGTCGGAATGACCGTCGCGGGTGATCAGCCGGGCGTTCTTGACCATGTCGTGAATCGCCACGCCGACGTCGAGGTCGGGACCGTCGAAGAACTCGGTCACCTCATCCACGGTGTCTACGAACGCGAACACCCGGACCCTCGAAAACTGTTGCCGCAGTGCATAAACGAGCTGGAGGGTGAACTGGGAGAATCCGGCGACCGACCCCGACACATCGCAGAGCACCACCAGTTCGGGGCGGCCCGGACGCGGCTTGCGTCGCACCAGGTCGATCGGGACACCCCCGGTGGACATCGATGCGCGCAACGTTTTGCGGACGTCGATCGCGCCGCGGTGTGCCCGCCGCCTGCGGACCTCCAGCCGCGATGCGAGCAGTCGCGCCAATGGTGCGACGGTGCGACGGACCTCGGCGACCTCGGCCGCGCCTGCGGACAGGAAGTTGATGCGTTCGGGCAGGTTCGGGACGGCATACTGCGACACCCGTTCGCGTCCGTTGCGCTCGGCCATCCGGCGTTTTGTCTCGTTGTCGATCAACGTCCGGAACTGTTTCACCCGGTCGGCGGCGGCCTTACGAAAGACCGGATCTCTGCCGTCGGCCTCGGTGCCGCTTCCCGCGACGGCCATCGCCGCGGCGATCCGTGCGATCAGCGTCTGCGGATCAACCGCCGACATCGCCTGATAGGTGGAGTAGGCCGAATCCCGGGTCGCCTGATATTTGCCCATCTCCGCGACGATCATCGCCGCGAACCTGGCCAGCTCCGCTTCGGATTCCGGTGAGTCGTCGGCCAGGAGTTCGGCGAGGCGGTCCCGCACGGCCTCGGTGTTGATCTTGCCGTCGGCGTCCCGGGCGAACGCTTCGTCCAGGTCGCCGCTGCGGTCGCCGGCGCCGAGCGGGAACCAGAGGTCGAAGACCGAATCGAAGACCCTGCGGTGTCCGTTGTCGTGGAGCAGAGTGCAGGCCATCCCCTCCCGGAAGCTCTCACGGTCGAGGAGATCGAGGACCGCGGTTGCCTCCCCGGCATCGATCAGGTTCGCAGGCCCGACGACGATCCCGCGGGCCCGGAGGTCGTCGACGAACCCGGTGAGCTGGGTGATGAAGGGTGCAGTCACGGCGTGCTCAGCTCAGCTTCAGTTCCTTGAGGGCCGTGGCCACGTCCGGACGGTGCTTGAGGACGACGCCCAGGGTCTGGGCGATGAGCGCGTTGTCGATCTCGGTCCCCGGCTTCTCTCCGACACCCAGCGCCAGCAGTGTGTTGGCCCAGTCGATCGTCTCGGCCACCGACGGCTTCTTGCGGATGTCGAGGGTACGCAGGACGCCGATGATGCGGACGAGTTCCTTGGCGACCGACTCGGCGAGCTGCGGCACCCGGCTGGCCAGGATTTCCCGCTCACGCGCCGCGTCGGGGAAATCGATGAACAGGAACAGGCAGCGACGCTTGAGGGCCTCGGACAGCTCGCGGGTCGCATTGGAGGTCAACAGCACGATCGGTCGTCGGGCGGCGGTGACCGTGCCCATCTCGGGGATCGTGATCGCGAAATCGCTGAGGACCTCGAGGAGCAGGCCTTCGATGTCGACGTCGGCCTTGTCGACCTCGTCGATGAGCAGCACGGTCCGTCCGGGCGCGGTGATCGCCTTGAGCAGCGGACGCGCCAGCAGGAACTCTTCGGAGAAGATGTCTGCCTTGGTCTCGTCCCAGCCACGCTGACCGGTCGCCTGGATCGCCAGGATCTGCTTGGCGTGGTTCCACTCGTAGAGCGCGCGGGCCTCGTCGATGCCCTCATAGCACTGCAGTCGCACCAGATCGGCGCCCGTGGATTGCGAGATCGCCCGCGCCAACTCTGTTTTGCCGACACCGGCGGGGCCTTCGACGAGTAGTGGTTTACCCAGCCGGTCGGCCAGGAACACCGACGTCGAGGTTGCCTCGTCGGCCAGGTACCCAACGCCGGCAAGCGTCTCGCGTACGCCGGGCACGTCGGTGAAACTGGGCTCTACGGCCATCGTTTTTGCTCCTGGGTATGTGGTTGGACGGGCAGCGGGATCAGGCCCGGAGCTCGGGCTAGCGTGGCCGGGTCTGGCCGTTGCCCCAGGCGATCCACTTGGTGGACGTCAGTTCTGGGAGCCCCATCGGGCCACGGGCGTGCAGCTTCTGGGTGGAGATGCCGATCTCGGCACCGAATCCGAACTGCTCACCATCGGTGAACGCGGTGGAGGCATTCACCATGACAGCTGCGGCATCGACGCGCTGGGTGAACTCGGTGGCCGCAGCCAGGTCGGCGGTCACGATCGCCTCGGTGTGGCTGGTGCCGTACCGGTCGATGTGGTCGACGGCCTCGTCGATATCCGCGACGATCTTCACGGCGATGTCGAGCGTCAGGTACTCATCGGCCCAATCGGTTTCGGTGGCCGGGACCATGCCCGGTTCGTCGCCGTGGATGATCACCCCGGCGCTCTGCAACGCCTGTGTCAGGCGAGGCAACGCGGTTCCGGCGATGGCCTGGTCGATGAGGACGGTCTCGGCGGTGTTGCAGACGCTGGGCCGGCGGGTCTTGGAGTTGAGGACCAGATCCTCGGCCATGTCGAGATCGGCTGCCGAGTGAATGTAGATGTGGCAGTTACCGGTTCCGGTTTCGATGGTCGGCACCGTCGCGTTCTCCACCACTGCCTTGATCAATCCGGCCCCGCCGCGCGGGATCACCACGTCGACGAGCCCGCGGGCGCGGATGAGGTGGGTGACGCTGGACCGGTCTTCCGACGGCAACAATTGCACCGCATCGGCAGGCAGCCCGGCGGCAGTCAGGGTGTCGCGCAAGATCCGGACGAGTTCGGCGTTGGAACTGGCCGCCGACGACGAGCCACGCAGCAGCGCCACATTGCCCGACTTGAGCGCGATGCCGAACGCGTCGACTGTGACGTTGGGACGGGCTTCGTAGACCATGCCCACCACACCGAGCGGCACCCGCACCTGTCGCAACTGCATACCGTTGGGCAAGGTTTTGCCCGCGATCACATCGCCGATCGGATCGGGCAGTCCGGCCACCTGGCGCAGTCCGGTGGCGATGCCGTCGATCCGCTCTGCCGTCAAACGCAGCCGATCGATGAGGCTGGCCTCGGTCCCGGCGGCCTGCGCCCGTGCGACGTCTTCGGCGTTGGCGGCCAGAATCGAATCGGCCTGCGTCAGCAATGCCTCGGCGGCGTCGTGCAGAACTCTGTTCTTCTGATCGGTGGTCAGGCCCGCGAGCACGCGCGATGCGGCTTTTGCGGCGGTCGCCTGGCCGCGCACGATCTGTTCGATGTCGGCCGGAGTCGTGGTGGTGGCACTCATTTATCCAGAATAGGTGGTGATGAGATCGACGTTCTCGCCGACCGACACCTCACCGGCTTCAATCTTTGTCCTCACCCTTCGTCGAACGACCCGTGTCGGCCCGCTCCCCCGGCGAACCGGGTCGCTCCGGCAACGGTGTCGGTCGATAGTGAGGTCAGGCCATGGTCGTATTCGTTGAGGATGGCGTCTTCCTCGGTGAGCCCTTCCTGTTCGAGCAACGAGAGCCGGTCTTGGCGCATACAGGTCTGTGGGAACGCGGCCAGTTCGCGGGCTAGTTGCCGGGCCGCCGCCACCGCTTCGCCGACCGGCACCACCCGGTTGACCAGCCCCATCTGACCGGCTTCGCCCGCTGAGACCGGGCGTCCGGTCAAGATCAGGTCCATGGCCCGTGACGTTCCGATCAATTGCGGTAGCCGCACGGTGCCGCCGTCGATGAGCGGTACACCCCAACGACGGCAGAACACTCCGAGAACGGCGTCTTCGTCGGCGACCCGGAGATCGGCCCACAACGCGAGTTCCAAACCGCCTGCCACCGCATGCCCGGCGATGGCCGCGATGACGGGCTTGGACAATCGCATTCGTGTCGGCCCCATCGGACCATCACCCTCGGCCTCGATCCGGTTCACGTTGCGCCCGGATGCCACGGCTTTGAGATCGGCACCGGCGCAGAATGTTCCGCCTTCACCGTGCAACACCGCCACTGACGCTGCGGGATCGGTGTCGAACTCCCGGAAGGCGTCGGCCAGGGCCTGCGCTGTCACGCCGTCAACGGCGTTACGAACCTCTGGCCGGTTGATGCTGATCACGGTGACCGGACCGTCACGATCCACCTTCACCGGCGTGGATGTCATCTGCGGCCACCTCCCGAGGTCGGGTCACCCCCGAACCTAGTCGGTTACGCGGTCGGCGAAAAGACCTCTGCCACCAATCCTGCGGGCCGGTCGGGTTGCCATAACTGCAGTGGCATCTCACAGGGCACGGCCAGCACATCACCGGGCGAGATATCCGCCGGGCGCGGCACGGTGAGCGCGCATTCTCGCCCCTTCGGACCGATGTCGGTCGACTCCACTCGCGCAGTCGAGACCCGGCCGATCAATCGGGCCTCGGACCAGACCAGCTGCACTCGCTCGGCATCGAAATCGACGCAGATCATCCGCCTGCGTGGACCGATGGTGCGGGCTTCCACGACGCGCATCATCACCACACCTCGCCCCGGCGTTCGGCTCGGATAGACCGCGGGCATTCCCGACAATTCGACTAGATGCGTCATCGACAGACCGTCGACGAGAACGTCCGTCACGGTGGTGGTTGTGTGGTCGGGCCACAACGAACTGTTGATCGGGTCCGGGATGCTCGCGCGCAGGGTCGGCAAGATCGACGTGAGTGTCACAGACCCACCCGCTGGAGTGGTTCGGGATCGAATACTGCACTGGGACGCGGCTTTTGATGTGGTCTCACGTCTTACGTTCTACCCATCGGCCCGGGGCTTGAACACATCACGCGTCAAGTTCTAACGACATTTTTGCGCGCTATCCGCACATGGGACATTCGACTCATGTGTTCGGGGCGAAAGTCTGCGCACAATTGTCGGGTGGGGTGTCAACGCACCCAACGGCTCCGAGAAACGCTAACGTAATTCGAATAGGTCCATCAGCAGGCGGAAGGCAACGATCATCATCGGTTCTGAAGGCCCGACACCGCAACCCATTCTGGCGCGGCTACCGGAAGCCGCGATCTTCCTGGTTGCCACTGTCAACGAGGGCGCCGAAGCAGAGGTCTGGGATTTCCTTTCCGGTGTCACCGGGCTCATCCGATCGGTCGCCACACGAGTTCCCGATTCCCGGCTGCTGTGTGTGGTCGGCATCGGGTCAGACGTCTGGGACCGGCTGTTCACCGGTCCCCGGCCGGCCGGCCTTGCCCCCTTCATCCCGTTGCAAGGCGCGGTGCATGCGGCACCGGCAACAGACGGTGACCTGCTCTTCCACATCCGCGCCAGGACCATGGACGCCTGCTTTGAGATAGCCAAGCAGATCACCTTTGCCCTCAAAGGCGCCGTGACCGTGGTCGACGAAGTCCACGGATTCCGGTTGTTCGACATGCGCTCGATGGTCGAGTTCGTCGACGGCACCGAGAATCCTGATGGTCCGGCAGCCGAACGGGCAGTGATCGTCGACGCCGACGACGACCCTGACTTTGCCGGTGGCAGTTATGTCTTGATCCAGAAGTATCTGCACGACATGGCTGCCTGGAAGGCGACGAGCACCGACGAGCAGGAACGGGTCTTCGGCCGGACCAAGTGGGACAACATCGAAATGGACGACGACACCAAACCGTCCAACTCGCATACCGCGCTGACAGTCATCGAAAACGAAGACGGTGAGCAGGTGCAGATCATGCGCGACAACATGCCGTTCGGCAGGGTTGGCCAAGACGAGTTCGGAACGTACTTCCTCGGTTACTCGGCAGGCCCTGAGGTGACGGACGAAATGCTCCGAAACATGTTCATCGGTAAACCCGAGGGCAATTACGACCGGCTACTCGACTTCTCCACCGCCGTCACCGGTAGTCGCTACTTTGCGCCCACCATCGAATTTCTCGACGATCCGCCCGAGCTCCCGACCGGTGGATCCGAAACGGCTGAAGACGACACGAACGATCCCGAAACCATCACCACCGACACGGTCCCCGACTTGGGGTCGCTTCGAATCGGCGACCTCTCCCGGCGCCGGCAGTTGACCACGGAGGAAAAATGAACAACCTGCACCGCGAACTCGCGCCGATCTCTGCTGCGGCCTGGAAAGAGATCGAGGAGGAGGCGACCCGAACCTTCAAGCGCAACAGTGCCGGTCGTCGACTCGTCGACGTCAACGGTCCGCATGGGTTGGAACTCGCCGCGGTCACCACCGGACGTCGCCTTCCCATCGACGCACCGCGCGCTGGTATCGAAGCCAGTGCCCGCACGTCGCAGTCGATCATCGAATTGAAGGTTCCGTTCACGGTCAGCCGCCAGGCAGTCGACGACGTCGACCGCGGTGCGCAGGACTCCGATTGGGATCCGGTCATCGAGGCGGCGCGCAGCCTTGCCCAGGCCGAGGACCGCGCCATCTTCGAAGGCTATTCCGCCGCAGGCATCGCGGGCATCCGCAGCCAGGCCCCGGGCGATCCGATCAAGCTTCCCAGCGATGTTCGCGAATACCCCGAGGCGATCAGCCAGGCGTTGAGCCGGCTCCGCCTGTCGTCGGTGAGCGGTCCGTACTCGTTGGCACTGAGCGCCGACGTGTGGTTGAAGGTCAACGAGACCTCCAATCATGGCTACCCGATCATCCAGCATCTGCAGCGCGTGATCGATGGCGACATCATCTGGGCCCCTGCCATTGATGAGGCGTTCCTGCTGAGCACCCGTGGCGGCGACTTCGATCTCACCATCGGACAAGACGTTTCGATCGGCTACGACTCCCACGATGCGAACGGAATCAACCTGTACTTCCAGGAGTCCTTCACCTTCCTCGTCTACACCGGTGAGGCAGCGGTTCCGTTTGTGACCACCGGTATCTGAACGGCTCCAACTCGGGCCGGCGCCGCTTCTTCGACCCGCGGCGTCGGCCGAGGTCGGTGTTGAACACCCATCGCCTCCACAGGTCTAGATCTCTGACGATTTCGGCGATCCATAATCCCTGAAATCGGTCCTCTCAAGCGGTTTCAAGATCACATTCTTGCGCCCCCATCGCTGCGTGCACGCCACTGTCCGACCACGCCGATACCGCGCAGAAACCGTGACCGCCTCAACGAGGCTCCGCGACTCGGCTCGGCTCGGCGCACGAACTTCACGTGAACGCTGCCGACCCCTTGCGAACACACAAATCACAGCAGACCGCCTGGTCCAGACCTTGCCGGTCGCTCCCGCGTGCCCATTTTCTCAATCACCAACGGAACACTCTTCCCAACTATAAGAATTGCATTCCGAACGAGCAGAATGCTATTCTCGCACGGAACGAGGAGGCCTCCATGGCATGGGATTTTGAGACCGACCCGCAGTACCAGGCGAAACTGGACTGGGCCGATGAATTTGTCCGCGAAGAAGTCGAACCACTCGATCACGCGTGGCCACATATGCAGTTCGTCCCGCTCGACGGGGGACGTCGCAAGGCGATCGACCCTCTCAAGCAGCAGGTTCGTGATCAGGGTTTGTGGGCGACCCACCTCGGCCCAGACCTCGGCGGTCAGGGCTACGGCCAGCTCCAGCTGGCCCTGCTCAACGAGATCCTCGGCCGCTCCTCGTGGGCGCCGATCGTCTTCGGCTGCCAGGCCCCCGACACGGGCAACGCCGAGATCATCGCCCACTACGGCACGCCGGACCAGAAGAAGCAGTACCTGCAGCCACTGCTCGACGGCGAATGTTTCTCGAGCTACTCGATGACCGAGCCGCAGGCCGGCGCCGATCCGACGCAGTTCAAGACCAGCGCGGTCCGCGACGGCGATCACTGGATCATCAACGGCTACAAGTACTTTTCGTCCAACGCCAAGACCGCGTCGTTCCTCATCGTCATGGTTGTCACCAACCCCGACGTGAGCGCGTACAAGGGCATGTCGATGTTTCTGGTCCCCACCGACACCCCGGGCGTGATCATCGAACGCAACGTCGGACTGTTCGGCGAGCCGATGGACGAAGGCACCCACGCCCTGATCCACTACGACAACGTCCGCGTCCCCGACAGCGCACTGCTCGGCGGCGAAGGTCAGGCATTCGCAGTGGCGCAAACCCGCCTCGGCGGTGGCCGGATCCACCACGCCATGCGCACGATCGGGTTGGCGCAGAAGGCAATCGACATGATGTGCGAACGCGTCCTCAGCCGCGAAACCGCGGGCAGCCTTCTGGCCGACAAGCAGTTCATCCAGGGCTACATCGCCGACTCGTACGCCCAGTTGGCACAGTTCCGGCTGTTCGTCCTCAACACGGCCTGGAAGATCGACAAGTACAACGACTACAAGAAGGTCCGCAAAGACATCGCCACCGCCAAGGTGGTCATGCCCACGGTCCTGCACGACATCGCTTGGCGGGCAATGCAAGTACACGGCGCACTGGGTGTGACCAACGAGATGCCGTTCCTGACCATGGTGCACGGCGCCGCGGTGATGGGTCTGGCCGACGGCCCGACCGAGGTCCACAAGATGACCGTCGCCAAGCAGGTATTGCGCGACTACAAGGCCACCGACGATCTGTGGCCCACCGAGTGGATCCCTCGCAAACAAGCTGCAGCCAAAGCCAAATACGCCGAATTTCTCGAACTCGAAGTGGGGAACCTCTGATGGACCTGACTAAGCTCGCGGACTGGATGGACCAGGCCGGACTCGGCAAAGGTGAACCGCTCGAGGCCAAGTTCCTGTCCGGCGGAACGCAGAACGAAATCTACAAGCTCACTCGCGGAGAACATGTTTCGGTGATCCGGATGCCGCCGACCGCCGCGCCGGCCGACCGCGATGAGGGCATCATGCGCGAATGGCGCATCATCGAGGCCCTCGAGGGCACCGATGTGCCGCACACCGAAGCGATTGCTGCTTGCTCCGACACCTCGGTCCTGGGGCGCTCGTTCTACCTGATGGGCTACGTCGACGGCTGGTCGCCGATGGACAACAAGCAGTGGAAGGAACCGTTCACCTCCGACCTCGAATTGCGAAAAGGCCTGGCATATCAGCTGGCCGAGGGTATCGCGCTGCTGTCGAAGGTCGATTGGAAGGCTCAGGGCCTCGGCGATCTGGGCCGGCCCGACGGCTTCCATGAGCGCCAGGTGTCTCGGTGGACCCGGTTCTTCGATCGGATCAAGGGCCGTGAACTCGAGGGTATGAGCGAGGCCACCGCCTGGCTGAACGCTCACAAGCCGATCGACTTCATCCCCGGAATCATGCACGGCGACTACCAGTTCGCCAATGTCATGTTCAAGGAAGGCGCCCCGGCCCAGCTCGCCGCTATCGTCGACTGGGAGATGGGTACCGTCGGCGACCCGAAGCTGGACCTGGCCTGGATGGTTCAGGGCTGGCCCGAGGACACCAACGCACCCGAGGCATCGAAGGCGAGCTATGTCGACCTGTCCGGGATGCCCTCGCGCGATGAGATAGTCAACCACTACTCCAAGGTGTCGGGCCGCCAGGTCGACGATCTGGACTACTACCTGGTGCTGGCCAAGTGGAAACTCGCCATCATCCTCGAGCAGGGTTTCCAGCGTGCCGGTGACGACATCAAGTTGCAGGCCTACGGCCCGGTCATCACCAAGCTGATGCGGGAAGCAGCCGAGTTCGCAGCATCGAGCGACTACAAGTCATGATCACCAGGACCGGGACAAGCGCTGACGAACTCATCACAGAGCGGCGCGGGGCTGTCCTGGTCCTGCGTCTGAACCGACCTGAGGCCCGAAATGCGATGACCGGCAGCCTGCTTCGCGGTATCGGCAGCGCCGCGCTCGAGGCAGAAGCCGACCCGGAGATCCGCGCCATCGTCCTGACCGGGACCGGCGACCGCGCCTTCTGTGCCGGAATGGACCTCCGCGACTTCGCCGACGGTGGCAACTTCACCTCCGAAGGCTTCACCCGCCTCGCTGCCGGCGGCCTTTCCGTGCCGGTGATCGGTGCCGCCAACGGCACCGCCATCGGCGGTGGCCTCGAACTGCTCCTCGGCTGCGACATCATCGTCGCGTCGTCCACAGCCGAGTTCGGGCTACCCGAGATCAAGCGCGGCCTCTTCCCCGCCGGCGGCGGGACCTCCCTCGGAACCCGCATCCCGCTGGGTATCGCCTTCGAGATGACAATGACCGGCGACTATTTCACCGCCGACCGGGCATACCAGATCGGCCTGGTCAATGCCGTCGCCGCACCGGAAGACGTGCTGGACAACGCCATTGCCTACGCAGAACGCGTCGCGGCCAACGCTCCTCTGGGCCTGGCAGCCTGCAAAGAGCTCGTCCGACTCTCGGTCACCGACGCCGCAGCCGCCGAAAAGCGGCTCGCCCAGCAGCGCGAGATCGTCTTCCGCAGCAACGACGCCAAAGAAGGCGCCCTGGCATTCATCGAGAAACGCGAACCGAACTGGCAGGGACGGTAGCACTGCGATGTGTACCGGCGTGCCCGGATAGGAACCGGCAAACAACGAACGCACCTGAGTACATGCGTCCCGTTCCCCGTGCTCCAGACAACATTTGATGACACGCAACGGGTCCGGATCAGCCATGCCCTCCCAGGCATCATCATCGCGAAACCATCGCCCGGAAATCCCTCGTCGTTTCACCAACTCTCTTGCGGTAGAGCATCTCTCGCCGAAAACAATTTGGATCGATTTCTCCGGAAACCTTCACATTCCACCCTTCCAGCGGTATGGTCTTCTCCAGATCAGTGATTTGCGTCACGGGTGCCGCGAATCCTGGCGCGTTCCCCGCCATCTGAAGACATCGACCACCATGGTCCGACACAGGTTCCCTGCAAGACTTTTGCACTACAACGTTTTTCGTGTTCAGGCCCGCACCGACAGCGTCTACCGCCAGTCAACCGATGAAACCGAACGGGAATCGTAACGGTCTGAAATCGCACAATGATTCAGCTACGAATTGAGGCAATCGTGAAGGTAAAGGTCGACCCAGAACTATGCCAAGGGCACACGTTGTGCGCGATGGCCGCACCGGACGTGTTCGATCTGAGCGATATCGATGGTCATGCGACGGCAATCGACGGTGATGTTCCTGCCGATCTCGAGGAGAGTGTGCGAGAGGCTGTCCGTTCCTGCCCGGAGCAGGCAATCAGCACCTTTTCGGGCGACCCCCAATCCGCAAACGCCGCCGGCAAGACACCAGAGAGGACAGCGCGATGAGCACCGACAACGTTGCAGCACAGACCAATCGCAGGGCACCGGTATTCCAGTTCGACCGGCACGCAGCGGACTATCGCGACAACTTCTCGAAGATCACCGAGGAGATGCAGTCCAAGTGCCCGATGGCCTGGTCTGACACCTACGACGGCCACTGGGTTGCCGCAGGTGCCGAAGAAGTCTTCACCCTCGCCCGATCGGTCGGATTGTCAAACGACAACGACATCAAGGGAGTCCGCCGCGGATACAAGGGGATCATGATCCCGACTGCGATCAGGTCGGCAGGCCGCATCCGTGGCGGCATCCTGGAAATGGATGATCCCGAACATCGCGAATTTCGCGCGATCCTCAACCCCTATCTGTCGCCCGCTGCCATCAAGAAGTGGGTCCCGATCATCGATGAGGTGATCCGAGCCAGCATCGACGAGAAGATCGAAACGGGCAGCATCGATTTCATCGATGATCTGGCGAATATCGTTCCGGCAGTCATCACGCTGGCCATGCTGGGCATCCCGGTTGTGAAGTGGACCGCCTACTGCGAACCTGTGCACGCGGCCATGTACACCCCGCCTGATTCGCCCGACATTCAGCGGATCAGTGCCCTGCACCAAGCCATGGGTGCAGACCTCCTGCTCAATCTCCATGAAATCCGGGAGAACCCGCGGCCCGGGCTCGTCGACGCGATTGTCCGCGCCACCATCAACGGCGAGAAGCCGGACGATGCAGAGCTTCTCGGCGTCATCAGTCTGCTCATTGGCGGAGGGTTCGACACGACCACAGCACTGACGTCCCACTCGATTGAATGGTTGTCACAGAATCCCGACCAACGCGAGATCCTCAGCCGGGAGCGGGACACGATGTTGGACTCGGCGACGGAAGAGTTTTTACGCTTCTTCTGTCCGACACCCGGTGACGGCCGCACCTTCTCCGAAGACGGTGAAATCAACGGCATCGAGTTCAAGGAAGGTGAGCGCCTGTTCCTCTCGTGGGCGATGGCCAACCGGGATCCATCGGTCTTCGACGAGCCCAACAAGGTCGATCTCGAACGTACAGCCAACCGGCACTTGAGTTTCGGACTGGGCGTCCACCGCTGCATCGGGTCGAACCTGGCGCGAACCGTGTTCAAGCGCATGCTCGTGGCAGTGCTCGATCGGATGCCGGACTACCACTGCGACCCAGAAGGCGCCGTGCACTACGACTCCATCGGCATGATCCAGGGCATGCGTCAACTCCCGGCCACCTTCACCCCCGGCCCGCGAATCGGCGCCGGACTCGACGAGACGCTGGTGAAAATTCAACGGATCGTCGACGAGCAGGGGCTCGCCGCACCGATCACGGCACAGAAGTAGGACCGACACAGCTCTAAGTCCACCACCTGAATTGACGAGGTTGCCGACATCTCTGCGCAACCATGGAGAGGATCGATCCCCGATGAACATTGACGACATGGTGATGGTCAGCATCGACGACCACGTGGTCGAACCTGCCGACATCTTCGAAAAGCACTTCCCCAAGCACCTCATGGACCAGGCGCCGAAACTGACCGCCAATCCACGGAACCCGCGGGTCCAGGCCTGGCAGTTCCAGGACAAGGTGGTCGGCAGCTCCGGACTCAACGCCGTCATCTCGTGGCCGAAGGGTGAATGGGGCATGGACCCCACCGGGTACGCCGAAATGCGACCGGCCGTCTACGACATGGACCTGCGCGTTCGGGACATGGACGCCAACGGCATCCTCGCCTCCACATTGTTCGCCACCTTCCCCGGCTTCGCCGGCACCCACCTGGCGAGCCTGCCCGACAAGGCCCTGTCGCTGGCGGCCTGCAGGGCGTTCAACGACTGGGTGGTCGGCGAGGTCCCCGACGCCCATCCCGGCCGCTTCATCCCGCTGGGCATCCTCCCCTTCTTCGACATCGACGAGTCGGTCAAAGAGGTCCACCGCCTGGCCGCCATGGGATGCCGGTCGATCAGTATCCCGGAGACGCCCTACGGGTCGGGCTACCCCGACTTCGCGTCCGGCTACTGGGACCCGATCTTCGCCGCATGCGTGGAACACGGAATCGTCCTGAGCCTGCACATCGGTGGCGGCTTCAGCCTGATCCAACGGCCGGAAGGGGCCAACATCGACAGCATGATGGTGTTGACACCGCTGATCTCCACCATCGCCGCAACCGACATAATGCTCAGCGGAGCCTTCCAGAAGTTCCCTGAACTCAAGATTGCCATGAGTGAGGGCGGCATCGGATGGGTCGCACCGTGGCTCGACCGGCTGGAGCGCAATATCGTCAATCAGTCGTGGACCGGATTCACGTTCCTACCCAGGGGTAAAACACCTACCGACGTGTGGCGAGACAACTTCCTCGCCTGCTACATCACCGAGCCCAGTGGTCTCAGCAACCGCAACAAGTTGGGCATCGACACCATCGCCTGGGAGTGCGACTACCCGCACTCGGACTCCACCTGGCCCCGGTCACCGGAGATCCTGAAGGCCGAACTCGACGATTCCGAGTGCTCGGACGACGAGATCAACAAGATCACCCATCAGAATGCCGCGAACTTCTTCGGCTGGGATCCGTTCAAACACATTGCGCGCGAGGACGCCACAGTGGGCGCACTCCGTGCTCGCGCCACCGACGTCGACATCCGCGAGACGTCCAAAGAGGAATACCGCCGCCGCTACGAACTCGCTGCCACGCAGTAGCGGCCACGGCAACAGGCAATTCCCGAACGTCGCGACGCCCCAACCGTCCAGGAAAGTGATTTCATATGCGCGCAGCAATCTGCTCGGACTACGGGACCCCCGAGACCATCACGATCGAAGCACTCCCCTCACCCCCATTGGAGGCAGGGCAGGTACGGATCCGCATCGAGTCCGCAGCCGTCAACTTCTCGGACGTACTACTGGTGGCCAACAAGTATCAGGTCACCGTCCCGACGCCATTCACTCCCGGCAGTGAATTCGCCGGCGTGGTGGCCGAAGTCGCCGACGGAGTCGACTCGGTCGCCGTGGGCGAGCGCGTTGCGGGTACCGGGTTCGTCGGCGCCTTCGCCGAGGAGATCATCATCGCCTCCGACAAGCTCACGCTCCGCCGGATCCCGGACGGTGTAGAGACGCGCGTCGCCGCAGCCTTCGGGGTGGCCCACCGGACGGCGTACCACACGCTCCGATCGGTGGCTCACCTCAAGCCTGGCGACGAATTGATCGTTCTCGGTGCCGGTGGTGGCGTCGGAATCGCAGCCGTTCAGCTCGGCGTTGCACTCGGCGCAACGGTCACCGCAGTCGCGTCGAGCACCCAAAAGCTCGACGTGGCAGCGTCGTACGGCGCAAGCAACCTCATCAACCATCGCACCGACGATCTGCGAACGGCATTGAAGGCTGCGCTCCCCCAAGGTGCCGATATCGTTGCTGATCCGGTGGGTGGCGATCTCTCAGAGCCTGCTCTGCGGGCACTACGCCCGGGCGGTCGCTTCATCACGATAGGGTACGCATCCGGTGTCATTCCGAAGATTCCGCTCAACCTGATATTGGTAAAAGGTGTGCAGGTCAACGGTTTCCAATTCAAAGACATCCCGCCGGAAGAGTTCCGCCGAAATGAGGCCGAGCTCACCGATCTACTCGTCTCCGGGCGTGCGGTCCCGCACATCGGCGCCGAGTTCCCACTCGACAAGACCGCAGACGCTCTCCGGATGGTCGCAGATGGTCAAGCGATTGGAAAAGTGCTCATCGACCTGACTGCCTGACGTCAGTCCACACCAACAACAGTTTCGGGAAGCCCGGGAACGGTGTTCCCGGGCTTCGCCTTTGCGAGATCATCGTTCTCAAAACCAAGAATGGAGTAGGTGTCCCCATGGGAGATGACTTAGGAGCCAACGGTTTACGATTCGAGCGCGACGGTTCCATCGGATGGTGCACCATCGATCGGCCGTCGGCTCGAAACGCATTCACCCCTGCGATGTATTACGGCTTGAAACGAGCGGTTCGCCTCGTCAACTCCGATCGGGACCTGGCCGCGCTGATCATCACCGGAGTCGACGACGTATTTGCACCCGGCGGCGATCTGGGTGGACGCACCGAGCCTGGTGACAACCTGCCGGAGGGCCTTTCGGGCAGCGATGTCGTACCCTTCCTGACCATCCGGGACAGCCGCGCACCAGTGATTTCCGCCGTCAACGGAATCTGTCAGGCCGGCGGACTACTGGTTGCGATGATGTCCGACATCGCCGTCGCCAGCGACCGGGCCACGTTCCGCGTGCCCGAACTGTTGCGCGGAATCCCGGACGCGACCTTCGCCGCCGCTTTGCCCGCACATGTCGGACTCGCGGCAGCACGCGATTTGATATTGTCCGCACGCAAATTCGATGCGGCGGAGGCACTGCGACTCGGGGTGATCTCCAGGGTGGTGCCGCACGAAGACCTGCGGTCGGCCGCACTCCAGGCAGCACGTGAGATATTGCAATCGGCGCCGATCGCACGAGCTCAGGTCAAACGAATGCTCAACGAGCGATACGGGCTGTTCGACTACGAGACGATGTTCGGCGCGCTCGAAACGTCGCAAGAGCCGCGCGAGGGAATGCGAGCATTCATGGAAAAGCGTGATCCGAATTGGATTCCGGCGAACCTGCCGAGCTGACACTAGAAAAACATTCGAGGCCGTCATCCGGAGATGACGGCCTCGAATACTTTTACCCTTTACCCAATCAACGCGGCTTGGAATACTCCGACTTCACAGCCATGATCCGCATTGTCGGGATCGGTCCATAACTCAGCGAATCCGACATGTTCAACTGCTTCGCCGCCGCCGCGAGATGTACATTTTCCTTCGCCTTGTGGGGATCACCCTCGAGTTCGTAGAGCGTCACCGACGGACCGCCGTCTGGATCCGCCGCCACGAGTCGAGTTCCGGCGACAAACCCGTCAAGCGCCACCACCTCCGGTATGTGGACCTCGTCGTACCATTTGTTGAATTCGTCCAATCGATCAGGATGGGAAGGATGTGATTCAACCAGCAAGTAATGCTTCATGCGAATTCCTGACTGTTAGAAGTGTTGTGAAGAAGCGACTTCAGACCCGTACAACCCAGCCGCCGTCAATGTTGAGAGTGTGGCCGGTCACCCAGTCACTGCCCGACGAAACGAGGTACAGCAGACCCGGATTCAGCTCCTCCGGTTCTCCGAAGGGGAACGGAATTGCGTGTTTGACCATTTCCTTGAGCTCCGGGGGCGATGCGATCGAGCCGGCTTCCGTGTTGACCATGCCCGGCGCGATCGCATTCACCCGAATCCCGAACGGCGCCAACTCCCGCGCCAGTGACACCGTCATGCTCACCAACCCCAGCTTGGTAACGCCATATGCCTGTGCGGCCATGAATGCACCACTCGACGACTGGTTCACGATCTTGCCGTAGCCGCGCTCCTTCATGTACGGCACCACTGCACGACTACAAAGGAGCGGACCGGTGAGATTCACTGCGAGAGTGCGGTTCCAGAGTTCGAGATCCATCATGGTGAGGGACCCTTCACCGACCACCTCTGCCATCAACCCCGCATTGTTCACGAGGATGTCGACCGACCCGAAATGATCGGCCGCGGTGGCCGCCATCTCTTTTGTACTGGCTTCGTCGCTCACATCGACACGAACAGGGAGGACGCGATGGCCTGCCGCGGACAGCTTCTCAGCTGCCGCGGTCGCGGCTTCGAGATTCACGTCAGCCAAAACCACGGCTGCACCCGCCTCGGCGAGCCCCTTCGAATACGTACTGCCAATCCCTCCTCCGGCTCCGGTGACGATGGCCACTTTGCCTTGCAACAGCTGATTATCGGTCATTGATTCCTTCTTCATCAGACTTTTCGGGTGACTCCACCGTCGACACGAATGATCGCCCCTGTGGTGAAACTTGATGCAGCACTGGCCAGATGGAGTGCTAGTGGACCGATCTCTTCCGGTCGTCCCATGCGCCGAAGTGGCACGAACGGCGCATCTTCCCCCTCGGCCGGCGCCCAAGACTTGGAGATATCCGTCCGGAAGGGACCGGGCAGAATGGCGTTGACCCGCACTGTCGGCGCAAATGCATCGGCCAATCCAACTGTCAGGGCATTGAGACCGGCCTTGGCACATGCGTAGGGCAACTCCCTGACGCTGGCGACGAGGGATCCGGCAGTACCGATATTGATGATGGAACCGCCGCCGTTCTCGGCCATGTGGGTTCCGGCGCGGACGGCCAATCTGAAGGGCCCCTTCAGATTAACTCCGAGCGTCTTGTCGTACAAGTCCTCGGTGATGTCATCGAGATTCTTGTAGGGCGGTGACATACCGGCGTTGTTCACCAGCACGTCGAGTCTGCCGAAGTGTTCGAGTGTCCGGTCGATCAGACGCTCACAGTCATCCCAATGTCCGACGTGACACGCAATCGGAAGTACCTTGCGCCCAGTCGATGCCATCACTTCGTCGGCGGCGCGCTCGCATGAGTCGAGCTTCCGGGACGCGATCACGACGTCTGCTCCCGCTTCGGCAAGAATTTGGGCAACCGCTCTACCAATGCCACGGGATCCACCCGTGACGATCGCAACTTTTCCGGCCAGGTCGTGGAGATGTTCCAAAGTGTTCACAGAGGTCAATCATGCCCGATGTGAACACGTTTTGAATAGCCCCTTTTCGGTTTTGAGAACGGAATTTACAACATCGTTCCGCCGGCCTCAGATCCCCGAAGAACCTCGCCGGTGAATTGCGTATACTAGCCATACATTACTCGATTCGGCGTCTTATCGAAACAGTTCTGTCAACGATTTCGATCCGGAATTATCGGACGAAGCAGAAAAGGCCACCTGGTACGCCGAAGTCTCGGAAAGTTTCGACTCCGCTGTTCTTTTTTTTCGAGAGTTGTGTTCTCCTACTAGGGTCACGCGCTTGATTCGGATGGTCGGCGGAGCGCACGGTTCACAGAAGAGAACCGTTGGTTCCCAGGCCCTCCCAACGAATCGTCTGTGTGGAGACTCCGCCTCACCAGTCACACCTCACACTTTTCTCGTCCGCGGTTCCTGTGGTTTCCCAACCTTTCCCGAGAGGTCGATGATGTTCCGATCCAGATACGTTGTTACTGCAGTTGCGGCGGCATGCGCCGCCACGCTGCTCCTGAGCTCTTGCGCCGGCACGGATTCCGAGAATTCTGGCTCCGGATCGGCGGCCGACGTCGGCGATCCGGTGGCGGGCGGAACGCTGCGCACGATTCAGATGGGTGAACCGCGCAGCCTGGACCCGGCCGCCTTGTCGAACACCTGGGCGCATCAGCCGATACTCGGAAACGCCCTCTACGGAACGCTGATGATCAACAATCTCGAGACACTCGAGGTCGAATACAACATGGCAACGGGCTTCGCCACCACCGATGGCGGCAACACTTTCAACCTCACGCTGCAGCCCGGACTCACCTTCACCGACGGCACTCCGCTCGACGCCGCGGCCGTCAAGTTCAACTGGGACCGACTGCGCGACCCCAACCTGGGCTCCACCGCCGTCCGACAGGCGGCACAGGTCAGCAACTCCGAGGTGGTCGACCCCACCACACTGAAAGTGACATTGGCAGCACGCAATCCACATTTCGCGCAGGGCATCTTGACGACCGCGATGAACTGGATCGCCTCGCCGGCGGCTCTGCAGAAGGGTCGGAAGGCCTTCGACGAAAACCCAGTCGGTGCAGGCCCATTCACCCTGACCAGCTGGAGCCGCCAAAACCAGATCGAACTCGAGAAGAATCCCGACTACTGGGATGCACCCAGGCCCTATCTCGACAAGATCAACATCCGCACCGTGGCCGACACCGAGCAGCGTTTCAACGCGATATCGACAGGCGGCACCGATCTCAGCATGGAGGCCAGCTGGTCCACCCTGGACAAGGCCGAAGCCGCCGGAATCTCCACCGAGATCGTGTCCGCCGGTGGCGGTCAGCTCCTCGTCATGAACTCTGCTCGCGCGCCGTTCCAAGATGAACGGGCTCGCCGGGCAGTCGCACTCGCCCTCGATCCGGAAGTGATCAACTCAACCGTCTACTTCGGTACCGGCCAGGTTCCTCAGACACTGTTCCCTGAAGGATCCCCCTATTACGCTGATATCCCACTCAATGAGCAGAACAAAAAAGTTGCCCAGGAGCTGTTCAATGAGCTTGCAGCAGAGGGAAACCCGGTCTCCTTCTCGTTCCTCGCGTACCCCACAACGGAAACGAAAGGGGCCGGCGAATCAGTGCAGGCCCAACTGAGCGAGTTCGACAATGTCAACGTCGAGGTCGAGGTCGGCGACTACGGTGCTGTCACCGCACGGGCCGGCGCCCGCGACTTCGACATGATCGTCTCGTCCGCGGTCACCCAAGATCCGGATTACGCGTTGTGGACCGCCTTCCACGGCGACTCCCCCGGGAACTTCTCCGGCCTCGATGACCCGGAACTCAACGACGCCCTCGATGCCGGTCGCCTTGCTGAAGGGACAGACGAGCGCAAGGCGGCGTACGAAACCGTTCAGGAGCGTCTCACCACATTGGTGCCGGCATCGTGGTACATCAAGGCGGCGCCTTCGGTGATGTACGCCAAAAACGTGCACGGAGTTCAGCTGTACACCCTGGGTTCACCACTGCCCGAAAAGATCTGGATGACAAACTAGCGCCCAACGCGGCACCGACCGCTCGCCACGACATCCAACTCGGTTACTCCCGCGCATTGACACTCGACGTGGGAGTAGCCGAGTTCCGGAGAGCACCACGAAGCCTTCGTGGCGATCGAACAGCATGTCCAATCCATCAGATTCCCAGTAGTTTTCATGACACCGATGGACATCTCGAACGGAGTTCAAAGCATGGATCTATCCTCTGCGCGTCACGCATTCATAACCGGTGGCGCAAGCGGTATCGGCCTCGGAATCGCCGGTGCACTGGCCGATCGCGGCATCTCGATCACCATTGCCGACATCAACCGGAAATCGCTGGAAACGGCTATCGGATCGCGTGGGTCCGGGTTCCAGGGAGTTGCGCTCGACGTACGCGATCGCGCGGCATGGGCGGTGGCCAAGTCCAAATCCGAAGCTGCCTTCGGACCAGTCGACATCCTGGTCAACAACGCTGGAATCGGTTTCAATGGGTGCGATGTGATCGACATGGACCCGGAGACTTTCGACATGCTCATCGCCATCGATCTGACCGGAGTGTTCAACGGCGTCGCAACATTCGGCCCGGACATGCGCGCACGCGGGCGCGCACACATCGTCAACACAGCGTCGGTGATGGGGTTGCTCTCGGGCGCCCCGGGCCGGGGCGCGTACAGCGCGGCGAAGAGCGCTGTCATTGCCTTATCCGAGGCTCTGCGTACCGAAATGGCGCCGCACGGTATCGGGGTATCCGTGCTGTGCCCTGGTTTGGTGGTGTCGAACCTCGATCAGAACACGGCAAGCTTGGGTGGCCATGTCACGGATGTCGGTCACAACAAGGGAACTGGGAACAGCGCCATGGATCCGGCAACAGCGGGCGACCATGTGGCCCGAGGCATAGCGCAGAATCTGCCCTACATCATCACTCACCCGCATTACCTCGACACCATCGAGAGCCGGATGGACACCATACGCACAAGTGCCGAAGCAACAAACCAGCTTTAATGAAGTCGATCCTCCACCAGGACAGCGTGTTTCGAGCCCACAACCGAATCCGGCACACGCAGCCGCTTCGCCGGAGCCCAGACAGGAAGGTACTGCGATGAACAGCGCTGCCCGCGCGTCACACGACGGCAGCAGGTCCGGTCGGCGAAGCAACGGAACTGACGCTTTCCGGCCTGCGGTCGGACTGCACTACGGTGGCACCGACCAGTCGATGCCTCTTGTCGATCTGGCCCTGGCCGCCGAGGAGCGCGGGTTCGATTCCCTGTTCTTGCCTGAACACTCACACATTCCCAGTGCGCGCCGGTCACCGTTCCCCGGTGGCGGAGAAATGCCGGAGCGTTACTTTCGTTTGTGGGATCCGCTGGTCGGACTCGCGCAGGTGGCCGCGACAACAAATCTCGTCATCGGCACCTGCGTCGCGCTTCCCGGAGGCCATGATCCGATCTCCTATGCCAAGGCGATCGCCACGCTGGATGTGATGTCGGGGGGCCGATTCGTGATGGGTGTCGGGTTTGGTTGGAACAACGACGAATTCGAGGATCACGGCTTCGCTGCGGAGGCCAAGTACGCGGTTGTCACCGAGAAGATCGAACTCATGAAGACGCTCTGGACAGCGGACGAAGCCACTTACGCGGGTGACCATGTTCGGTTGTCGCCGAGCAGGGTGTGGCCCAAACCACTGCAAGACCCGCATCCACCGATACTGCTGGGATCGCGGGCCAGTCCCATCAACTTTCGGCGCATTGCCGAATGGGGCGACGGCTGGATCCCGATGGGTAACGATGTGGTCGACACCCTCGGAACCCAACTCCCCCAGCTGCATTCGGCGTGGAATGGAGCCGGCCGGGACCTCGCGGACCTGCAGGTGGTCGTACTCCAGAAGATCCGGCCGAGCATCGGTGAGATCATCGACCGGCTCGGAGAACTGGGCGTTCACAGAGTACTCATCGACATCCCCACAGCCGGTGCGAGCACCATACTTCCGCTCCTCGACGAGGTCGCAGAAGCGGCTGCAACACAGCTTCGACAGTGATCAACCGAATGCTCGAATCCACCCAGGAGAACGTATGACATCTCAGAACATCTCAGTTCCCGACAACCCTCAGTCGGGCACTCTCGATCGGCGCCTGCTCATCAACGGAGAGCTCGTCACGACCACGCAGACGTTTGCGTCGATCAATCCCGCTACCGGCGAGCTCCTCGGTCACGCGCCGGACGCGGGTGTCGACGAGACTGAACAAGCCATCGCTGCGGCGCGGAAGGCGTTCGAAACCACCAACTGGGCCACCGACGTCGAGTTCCGCATCACGTGCCTCGACCAGCTGCACCGAGCACTGCTCGACAACATCGAGGAATTTCGCGAATTGACGATCGCCGAAGTCGGCGCGTCCCACCTCAGTACGCTCGGTAGCCAGCTCGACACACCTGTCGGGATCGTCCGCTACTACGCCGACCTGCTGCGCACGTACCCGCTGACCGAAGAGCTCGGCGAAGTCGAGATCAAGGGACAGAAGCACAACCGCTGGATCGAGAAAGAAGCCGCCGGCGTCGTTTCGGCGATCATCGCGTACAACTACCCGAACCAGCTTGCGCTGGCCAAGGTGGTTCCTGCGCTCGCTGCCGGATGCACGGTGATCCTCAAGGGAGCTCCGGACACACCGCTCATCACGCTGGCCTTGGGCGAGCTGATCGCCGAGCACACCGATATCCCGGCAGGCGTGGTGAACGTCTTGTCCTCGACTGCGGTGGAGGTGGGTCAGATGATGACCACGCACCCTGATGTCGATGTCGTCACCTTCACCGGGTCCACACCCGTTGGCGCTCAGATCATGGCGGCAGCGAGCGCGAGTCTGAAGAAGGTGTTCTTGGAGCTGGGCGGCAAGTCGGCGCTGATTGTGCTCGAAGACGCAGACTTTGCCACGGTCGCACAATTCGCGGCGTTCACAATCTGTTCCAACGCCGGACAAGGTTGCGCGCTCACCACCCGGCTGCTCGTGCCGCGGGCCCATCACGACGAAATCGTTGCCAGGGTGGCCGGTCTGCTCGAGCATGTGCCCTACGGTGATCCGTCCGATCCGGCGACCTACATGGGCCCGCTCATCAGCGAACGCCAACGGGACAAGGTGGACGCCTTGGTCCAGCGGGCAATCGAGGCCGGCGCGACACTCGTGACCGGTGGCAAGCAGGTCAATCCCGGATACTTCTACACGCCGACACTGCTCGCGAATGTCGACCCGGACAGCGAACTCGCACAGGAAGAGGTCTTCGGCCCTGTCCTCGCAGTCATCCCGTTCGATGACGACGAGCACGCCGTGCAGATTGCCAACAATTCGAAGTACGGACTCTCGGGTGGTGTCTTGGGCGCCGACGACGACCGGGCGATAGCCATCGGCCGCCGGATCCGGACCGGGACCTTCAGCGTCAACGGCGGCAGCTACTTCTCTCCCGATGTTCCTTTCGGCGGCTACAAACAGTCCGGCATCGGCAGAGAGATGGGTACCGCCGGACTGGAAGAATTCCTGCAGATCAAAGCCTTTGCGACGGTGACCAAATGAAGCCACTCGAAGGTTTCCGTGTTCTCGAGGTAGCGATGTACGGCTTCGTTCCTTCAGCGGGCGCAGTGCTCGCCGACTGGGGGGCAGAGGTCATCAAAGTCGAACACGCGGTCACCGGAGATCCGCAGCGTGGCCTTCGTCAGATCGGACCGATGAAGGTCGAGGGTGACCCCAACCCCAATGTCGAACATGCCAATCGAGGTAAGCGCAGCATCGGCCTCGACATGGGCCGACCGGAAGGCAAGGAGG
The DNA here is from genome assembly GCF_059445525.1 of Williamsia sp. Y712. Taxonomy (NCBI): domain Bacteria; kingdom Bacillati; phylum Actinomycetota; class Actinomycetes; order Mycobacteriales; family Nocardiaceae; genus Williamsia; species Williamsia sp. Y712. The sequence continues at coordinate 2,501,119 of NZ_JCAIUN010000001.1, read as the reverse complement.
TGCTGAACGAGCTCATCCGCACCTCGGACGTGTTCCTCACCAGTTTCCTACCGCAGGCCCGGGCCAGGTTCGGAATCGACGTGGACGATGTGCGCTCCGTGAACCCGAAGATCGTCTTCGCACGGGGCAGCGCACTGGGCCCGCGAGGTGTGGAGGCAGACAAGGGCGGATACGACATGACCGCCTTCTGGGCCAGAGCCGGTGTCGCCGCCACGCTCACACCTCCAGATATGGAGGGGATGGTCTTTCCGCCGGGGCCCGCGTTCGGAGACACGATCTCGGGCACAAACCTCGCGGGCGGCGTTGCCGCAGCCCTTCTCAAACGTGAACGCACGGGTGCGACGTCCGTCGTCGACGTATCTCTCTTGAGTAGCGGCGTCTGGGCCATGGGACACGGGCTCGCATTGTCGGCACACGTCGGCGAAGCGATGGTTGCTCCTGTGCCCGGTGAGCATGGCGCCCTTACCAATCCACTGTCCGGACTGTACGCCACGGCCGATGGGCGCTACCTGACCTTCGTCATGTTGCAGCCTGCCAAATTCTGGGCCGATGTGTGCCACCATATCGACCGTCCCGATCTCGCGGACGATCCCCGCTTCGCCGACGCCGCGCTGATCGCCGCCAATACCGATGTGGCAGTGACTATTCTTCGTGAAGTCCTCGCCGGCCGAACCCTGGCAGAATGGACGGAGCGTTTCGCCACCTTGGCGGGCCCGTGGGCACCGGTGCAGGATTCGTTGCAGGTGTCCAACGACGCGCAGGTCGTGGCCAATGAATATATGCTGCCGGCGGGCGAACTGACACTGGCCGCCAACCCGGTGCAGTTCGATGTCACTGCACCCGAGCTCGGCCCCGGACCCGAGTTCGCCGCCCACACCGACGAAATTCTCGCCGAGCTGGGCTTCGATTGGGATCGCATCGTCACGCTGAAAATCGCGGGCGGAGTGACCTGACCGGCCCGCTCGACGACGACTTCGGCACGGTCGACGGCGGGCTGCCCGGTCAGTCGCGGCCCGCCTCGACGATCTTTTCCGCAAGCCGAGCAGGGGCGGTGAACATCAGTTCATGGCTCCCCGGCGTCTGCACGATCCGGCACAGGCCCAACCGGCTGGAGAACCTGGGATGCCATGCGAACTCGCCGTGAGGCATGGCGGTGTCGTCGGTGCAGTTCAAGTAAGAGGCGCGTAGTTGACCGGCCGCGATGAGTTCGTAGAACTTGCTCAGCTCGAGTTTGTCCTCCAGCATCCTGACAGGGGTCGCGCAGATGGTCTCGTAGGCTCGCAACGCGACATCACGATCGGCATCATTCAGGAATGCTTCCCGCCACACATCCCACGGAAGCATAAACATGCCGTCCACCGCGAACGCTTGAGTCATTTCTCCATAATGCGCCGGAGATTCATCGTTGATGCTATTTCCGTCCGCGAGGACGAAAGCGTTCCAATAGACAAGACGTCGAATGCGTTCGGGAATCTGTTCGGCGACCTTCGAGATGATCGTGCCGCCAAAGCTGTGTCCGAGGAGAACAAAATCTGTTAGTTCACGATCATTGATGTACTGCAGCACCGAATCAACGCCATCTGCGTGCGAAGCAGTCGATTTCTCCTCGCCGAAACCGGCGACTGTCGGAGTATGCACCCGATGCCCGGCCTTCTCCAGAAACTCCACCACTGGGGCCCAATGTTTTCCGGTATGCCACGCCCCATGTACCAGCACGAATGTGTACGACTGCGCCATTGTCTTCTCCTGAACGGTTGTTTCCGGAAGAGTAAAGCACATTTCTCTTTTGTTCCAATGAAACAATCTGTCGGCGATAGACAATTTCCTACCGATTGCATTCTGCAATTCATCTATAGCGATGCAATAAATCGGCCCCGCCCGATCACGACACCACGTCAGCAACGACGCAGTGCCGACTTCAACACCGGCACGGACAGGGCATCGAGATACAGCCCGTAGGTCCGCATCACCACCACGAACTGTGCCGCGTATTGACAGTGAAAAGACTCGTTCTCCGGCATCCACCGCGACGGCTGTTTGTCACTCTTGTCCTGATTCGCGTCGCCATCGACCGCGACCAGATTCGCCGGATCATTGGCAAAGCGTTGCCGCACTCGCGAACTCCAGTTCCGGGCACCCATATCCCAAGCAAAAGACAGCGGGACGATGTGGTCGATCTGAACCTTGGCGCCGGTCCCCTGCCCACGCCGGAAGACCACCCACCGACCGCTGTAGGGGCTACGGAACTCACCTGTGGCCACCGCCCGTGCGCAGCTGGTCAACACTGCGAAGGTCTTGTCCTGAAGATCACGGTCGAGGATGTCGTTGCGGGTGTCGCATCCGTTGCGTGAACCACCCGCATCGGTGTCGTCCGTCCAAGCGGTACCAAAGGCGCTGCGGTCGTAGTCCGGCGCATCCGGCCGGGCGGCGAGTGCCGGAATCAGCGTCAGCTCACCGAGCAGCCGCTGCGCGTCGGGTGAGATGGCGGGCGGGCGGTTGATCGCAATCCCGACACCGGCGACCACAACAGCCGAGGCAGCGAAAACAATCAGTAACGCCCACACCCGGGCCGAGAGTTGCCCTCCGCTAGGACTTGTCCAAAAACGCCAGCCGGACCGGCCCCAGAATCGAATCGACAAGCGCTGCCATCGGTTTGTGCTCGACCAGGGTGAGGTCCGAGCTGACCACCTCGTCGGCCAGGGCCCTCGTGTCATCGATGAGGTCACCGTCGGTGAGGAGCGAGAGGAAGCGGAGCGAGGAGGTCTGACCGGACTGGAGCGAGCCAAGCAGATCACCTTCCCTTCGCTGAGCCAGATCCACGAGCGACAATTCGAACCCGTCATTGGACGCCGCGACAGCACGCAAACGTTCCATGGCCGGCGACATATCTGCCGCACCGGTCATCAACAGACACAGGCCGGGCAACCCACCACGACCGACACGACCACGGAGCTGATGCAGCTGGCTCACGCCGAACCGTTCGGCATCGACGATCACCATGGTGGTGGCGTTGGGGACGTCGACACCGACTTCGATCACGGTGGTCGAGACCAGGATGTCGATATTGCCTGCCGTGAAGTCGGCCATCACCTGAGCTTTGTCATCGGCGTGAAGCCGCCCGTGCAGCAATTCGATTCGATACTTGCCCAGTGGACCCGTCGACAACGTGTTGAACATGTCGACCGCTGCGATGGCCGGCTCGCCACCCGCCTCACTCGATTTCTGCGCCGACTTCTGGCCGGCGGCGGTCCCGTCATCGCCGATCCGCGCACACACCACATAGACCTGGCGGCCGGCCTGCACTTCCTCGTCGACACGTTCCCACGCCCGCTGTACCCACTTCGGGTTGCCCTTGGGCACCACGCTGGTGGTGATCGGCTGACGACCCCGCGGCAGTTCCCTCAGCGTGGAGGTCTCGAGATCACCGAACACGGTCATCGCGACCGTGCGCGGAATCGGGGTCGCGGTCATCACCAACAGATGCGGAACGATGTGGTCGCGGCCCCGCGATCGGAGCGTATCCCGTTGTTCCACACCAAATCTGTGCTGTTCGTCGACGACAACAAACCCCAGGTTGAAGAAGTCGACATGCTCTTGCAGCAGGGCGTGGGTGCCGATGAGGATGCCCACCTGGCCGGTGACCGTCTCGAGGAGTGCGGTGCGTTTGGCCGCGGTCTTCATCGAGCCGGTGATGAGAGCGATGCGGGTGGCGCCCTCCTCCCCTTCGAGTTGACCCTCTTTGGCCAATCCACCGAGCATGTTTTCCAGCGTCCGGAAGTGCTGCGCGGCAAGAACTTCGGTAGGTGCGAGCAGCGCGCACTGGTACCCGTTGTCGATCACCCGGAGCATGCTGAGCAATGCCACCAGGGTCTTACCCGATCCGACCTCGCCCTGCAGCAGTCGACTCATCGGCGCGACCTTGGTCAGTCCCTCGGACTCCGGACGTGCCATATCTGCGGTGATCTCGTCGATGACCTCGTTCTGTCCGTCGGTGAGAGTGAACGGAAGACGTTTGAGAAACCGGTCTTCGAGCCCTCCGTCCACGTGGGGGCAGGAGGGGCCTTCCGCGCCGCGATCCACATATCTGCGCTGCGCCAGCGCCAGTTGGAGGGCCAGCGCTTCGTCGAACTTCAGGCGCGCCGATGCCTGGTCGATGTCGTTCTGCCCTTCGGGGATGTGGATCTTGCGCAGCGCCTCGTCGGCACCGATCAGTCCGCGGGCCTTGCGCTCGTCGTCGGGCAAGGAATCCTCGATCGGATCGAGATAACCCAGTACCGCGCGCACGCACTGCCAGATCGTCCAGGCCTGCAGCTTGGCAGTGGCCCGGTACACCGGTATGACGTCGCGCAGGAACTCGGAGAAATCGATTGTGCCGTCGACTTTTTCACCGCTACCGGCATCGGTCGCCAATGCCTTCGCGATGCCCTGCATCAGGGCGGAACCCACCGCGTCGTCTGCTTCGATCGACGTACCGTCTTCCGGCAGCTTCAGCCAGTTGGGGTGGGTGAGCTGCAACTCTTTGTTGAAGTACTTCACCTCGCCCGCCATCATCACGCGGGAACCCTTCGGGAGTTTCGACGCGATCCACGGCGAGTTGAAGAACGTCACCGAGATACGGAAATTCCCGTCGAAGACAACAAGTTTGGTCATCTTGCGGCGCGAGTTCCGGATCGGAATGGTTTTGCTGTCCTCGACACGGGCGACCACCGTCAGACGTTCCCCCGGCTCGGGTTTACGTTCGCCGGACAGATCTCCCTGTTTGACGTAGCGATCCGGCACATACCGCAACAACTCGCCGACGGTGTTCACGTTGATCTGCTCGGCCAGCAGATCGGCAGCCTTCGCTCCCAATACGACATCGAGCGACTCCGACAATGCCACCACTGCTATTCGACTCCCACCTGAAGCAGTTCGCCCACCTGCCCACCCGGAAAGCTCACGAACTCGACTCCGGGGTGCACGGTGTTCACATGATGCTCGAGCTGCTCGAGCACCTCGGGATCGAGATTACGCCCGGCGAGCACACTGACCATCTCACCACCGGTACTCAGCAGGAGATCGATCAAACCGGCAGCCGCGCCGATGATCTCGGGATGGATCACGAGCACGCCATCGCCGATGAGACCCAGGTGGTCGCCGGGTTCGCAGGTTCCGGCAAATGTCAGGGTTCGTTCGGTGGCCGTGACCACGGCGCCAAATCGGGTGGCAGCGGCGGCATCGGCCATCGCGTACGCGTCGTCGTCGGCCAATTCGCCGGGATCATGCACGGCCATCGCCGCCAGGCTCTGCACCATCGAACCGCCGGGCAAGATCACCACAGACCGTTCCCGGGAGCGCGCAGCCGCAGCCACGGCAACCAGGTCCTGGGCCGGTAGCGCTCCGTTACCCATCAAGATCACGTGCGCACTGTCGACGTCGATGATCGCCTTCGCGAGCACCTCGGCATCCAACTCGCCCTCGCCACCGGTGTCGGCCCGGACAACCACGGCTCCTTCTTGCTCGAACAGCTCCGCGGCCTCGTCGCCGGTGACAACCGCGACGACCGCACGCCTGCGACGCGGTGGACGCGAGGCCTTGTCCTCTTGTCCCCGGTGGGCATCGAGCAGGAAACAGCTGATCCTGATGTCACTCACGCGGCCGAGGGCCACGCCCGCTTCGACCGCAGCACCGGGCTGGCAAGTGTGGACGTGGATGGAAAAACGCTCGCCCGCACCGTCGTCGGCACTGTCGCCGACGATCACCACGGCATCGCCGATGTCGCCGAGTTTGGTGCGCAGTGTCGAGATCTGGTCGGCGGCGGCACCGTTGAGCAGGTACATCACCTCGAAGTCCATCTCGTCGTCGCTGTCGCACGACTCTCCGATCTGGTGCCCGATCCAATCCCCACCACCGACCAACGCTCCCTGGTACCGACGGCGCCGAGTCGACACACCGGTCAGCACCTTGACGAGCTCGTCGAAGATCACCAGAAGTCCCCGACCACCGGCATCCACCACTCCGGCCTGGGCCAGGACGTCCAACTGCGTTTGGGTGAGTTCGAGGTCGTCGGCACAACCGTCGGCGATGGCGCGGGCCAGGTCGGCAGGGGTGGCCTCGGCTTGCTCGGCAGCGTTCTCCGCCGACCGGCGCAGCAACGTCAGCACTGTGCCCTCACGAGGTTCGCTCACGGCCCTGGTCGCGGCCAGCGACCCCAGTCTCAGGCCGGCAACCCACAGTTTGTTGAAGGAGACCCGGCCCCCGATGGCATTGATCTCGGCGGCATCGGCCAATCCGACCAGAACCTGCGACAGGATGATTCCGGAGTTACCCCGGGCCTTTGCCACAGCGCCCTCGGCCATGGCCCGGGCAACCGTCGGGGTGTCGGCATCGTCGTCGAGTGCATCGACGGCCTCAGCGGCCGCTTTCATGGTGTGCAGCATGTTGCTGCCGGTGTCGGAGTCCGGAATCGGGAAGACGTTGAGGTCGTTGATCTCGGCACGCACCAGATCGAGGCTGGTCACGGCACCGTGAATCCAATCCCGCAACACCCCTGGGTCCATTGCAGGGGCCCCGACCGGATCCACCACGTGCCGCACCTCCTTCTTGTGGTCTGACACACAGACTAATCTGAGAGACCGACACGGTCGTTCGGCGACCACTCTGGCCAGGGGTTTGACCACCATTTGGATCACAGGCCCGGTGACAGCTATCCTTGCAGGGTTGCCCATTGGGCGTCGGCACCCGTGTCGACAACTCTGGGCCGATGACCACCTAATTTCTCATTGAAGGAGTTCGACGATGGCTGCCGTCTGCGACGTATGCGCCAAGGGCCCCGGCTTCGGTAAGTCGGTCTCGCACTCACACCGGCGTACAAACCGGCGCTGGAATCCCAACATCCAGTCCGTGCGTGCGCAGGTTGCCCCCGGAAACCGCAAGCGGATCAATGTTTGCACCTCTTGCCTAAAGGCCGGCAAAGTCGTTCGGGGCTGAGTGTGACCGAGTTGCGGTCCACTCCGACCGATTCCGACTCAGTTCAACTCACCGATGGCGTGCTCCGCATTGCCATCGCCTCAGACAAGGCCGGTAACTCGCTGGACCGGGTCTACTTCGATCGTGGCGCTGTTGCGCTGCGTCAGTTGGCCCGCGGCGAGATCAAGGCGGGTGCGGTGCTGCTCGTCGGTACCGGAGCGAATTTCTGCGCGGGCGGCAACGTCCGTGACTTCGCTTCTGCCGACGATCGTGCCGAGTTCCTGGCCGGACTGGCCGGAGACTTCCATGACTTCATCCGCGCGCTGAATTCTGCGAATGTACCGATCGTTGCTGCTGTGCACGGCTGGGCTGCAGGTGCCGGAATGAGCATCGTCACGCACTGTGACGTTGCCATCGCCGGTACCTCGACGAAGCTCCGTCCGGCATACCTCGGCATCGGACTGACCCCCGACGGCGGCCTCACCTGGACGCTGCCCCGGGTCGTCGGTGCCGCACGTGCACGCGACATCATCTTGACCAACCGCGCGGTCGACGCCGCCGAGGCACTCGACCTCGGCCTGATCTCGCGTGTGGTCGAAGACGATCAGGTACTGGTCACCGCCGAGGCTGCTGCAGCCTCGATCGCGGCAGGCCCGTGGCGCACGCTCACGGCCACTCGCAAGCTCCTGAACGCATCGGCGACCCGCTCGCTCACCGAGCAGCTCGACGCCGAAGCAGAGTCGATCGCTGCACTGTCCGCATTGCCGGACGGTATCGAGGGAGTCAACGCGTTCGTCGGCAAGACCAAGCCGGACTACGCGTCGGTCAACGCCAACAGCTGAGTCCTCTTGACCTGAAGCACATTCACACCTGAAAATGGCCACCTGCTTTCCGCGGGTGGCCATTTTTTGTATTCAGGTGTCTGTCAGATCTCGGATCCGGTCAGGGCAGGCGCCAATCGATTTCGGCGCCACCCTGCTCCACCAGTGCGGCGTTGGCTCGGGAGAACGGCTTCGAACCGAAGAATCCACGCCTGGCCGACAGCGGCGACGGGTGCGGCGAGACGATCGTCGCGACCCCGGGTAACCACGGCTGCAACGACGCGGCGTCCTTGCCCCACAGGATGGCAACCAACGGTTGATCCCTGGCCGCCAATGCCTTGATGGCACACTCGGTGACCGATTCCCAACCCTTGCCACGATGGCTTCCCGCAGCCCCCGGCGCCACGGTGAGCACCCTGTTGAGCAGCAGCACACCCTGTTTCGCCCACGGTGTCAGGTCACCGTTCGACGGCCGCGGGAGTCCGAGGTCATCGCTGTATTCGGTATAGATGTTGCCCAGGCTCCGCGGTACCGGTTTCACGTCGGGCGCCACCGAAAAGCTCAGGCCGACGGCGTGACCCGGCGTCGGGTAGGGATCCTGCCCGACGATCAGGACGCGCACCTGGTCGAATGGATTCGAGAAGGCCCGCAGCACGTTTCTGCTTTCCGGCAGATACGTGCGGCCTTCCGCGAGCTCGGCCCGCAGAAAGGTTCCCATCCGGGTGACATCGTCGGCGACCGGCGCGAGCGCGCGGGCCCACCCCGGATCCACCAGGGCCGAAAGTGGTTGTGTGTCAGGCATGACCGTCTAATCCAGGCGACGCAGCGCGGTGCGGTAGTACGCGGCGTTCGCCGCGTAGTTCTCGACGCTCATCTCGATATGGCCCTCGGCGACCTCGTAGCCCTGCCGGACCTTCGCCGGAACACCCAGGGCCATCGAGCGTTCGGGAAGTTCGAAGCCGTACGCGACCACCGCGCCCGCACCGACGATTGATCCGGCCCCGATCCGAGAACCGTTGAGTACCACCGAACCTGATGCGATCAGGCAGCTGTCGCCGATGGTCGCACCTTCGATGTGCGCGTTGTGCCCGACGACACAACGCGCACCGATCACCGTCGGATGCACGGGTGTGCAATGGATTACGGTGCCGTCCTGGATGTTCGTCTTCTCACCGATGTGGATGGTCCCGTAGTCGCCCCGCAGCACCGCGCCCGGCCAGACGGAGGCACCGGCCGCGAGGGTCACCGCGCCGATCACCACAGCGTCCGGGTGTACGTAGGCGCCTTCGCCCAGTTCGGGTTCGCGATCATCGAGTGCGTAAATAGCCATGAACGCCACAGTATCGGTAGTGCCGAATCCCACATGCACCCGTCAGAACGTATGCCAACCCGCCTCGGGATCAACCGTATCCATGCCGTGAACGGTGACCGGGGGCTGGGCAGGCCCGGCATGCACCGTACCGATCGCAGTCCACCCGACCGGAAGCTCCCCGGCAGCGAACGTGGCCAGCAGCTCGTGATCTTCGCCACCGGTGCTTGTCCAGACATTCATGTCCACACCGAGCCTGGCTGCGGCAACCGGCAATTCAGGCACCACCGGGATGGCGGCAACATCGATCTCGATCCGCAGCCCACTGGCCCGCGACATCGTATGGAGTTCGCGCATCAGCCCATCAGAGATGTCGGTCATCGAATGCACACCTGCCTCTGCAGCAGCAACGCCCAGCTCCAGGTGGGGCTCCGGCGCGCAGTGTGCGCGCACCAGACCGGCGAAATCGCTGACACCGGCCGACAACAGCTCCATACCGGCGGCCGACGAACCGAGCGGTCCCGAGACAGCCACCACATCGCCGACCTGTGCCGTCGACAGTCGGACCGGGGTGCGGGTGTCCATGGCACCGATCGCCGTCACCGCGAGTACGAGTTGATCGCCGGCCGTCAGGTCACCGCCGACAACATTCGCCCCGTATCGCCGGGCGGCCTCGCGCATCCCGTCGCGCAGACCCACCAGGGTGGCGACCGGAATGTCTTTCGGACAGGTCACCGAAGCAAGAAACCCGGTGACCCGGGCGCCCATCGAGATGACGTCGGCGGCGTTCGCGACCACGGCCTTGAACCCGATCTGTTCTGGACTGCTCCAGTCCATTCGGAAGTGCCTGCCGTCGACCAGCGCGTCGGTGCTGACCACCACCGGGCCGCCGCCGACGAGCACGGCGGCGTCGTCGCCGGGACCGACCAGCACCATGTGATCACCCCTGGCGTCGTCGTCGGGTGTGGTGAACAGATCGATCAGCACTTGCTCGCCGACCTCACTGACCGTGGGGACCGGATCGGTGGACAGCGTTCTCACCGCGCCTTTCGTTTGGATGTCGGCCTGCTTGATTGGCCACTCGACACCGTTGTCGGTGACAATATGTGCCAGTCTATTTGGGTCAGCCGCTCCGCTGATCGTCGTCGTGAACGAAAGGAACGCCGTGGTTCAGGCTTACATACTGATCCAGACCGAGGTCGGTAAGGCTGCGGTAGCCGCAGCAGCGATCTCGGATATCGCCGGCGTCACCTCGTCCGAGGAGGTCAGCGGACCGTACGACGTCATCGTGCGGGTCGACGCGACGAACGCGGCCCACCTCACCGAAGAGGTGGTTCCGAAGATTCAGCAGGTCGATGGGATCACCCGAACGCTGACGTGCCCGGTCGTGACAGGCATCCCGAGGCTGGTGTGAGCGAGTCGACCCCCAGCCGTCCCGGTCGCCTGCATCCGGCGATCATCGCAACCATCATCACGATTCCGGTGATGGTGATCGTGGCCTTCATCACCTATGCGGTCGTCAAGACCGACGACAGCACCTCCGCTGACACGCCCCTGAAATCGATGGCGGCACCCGAGCAATCATCACCGGACTGTGCGGCACTCATCGCCGCGCTGCCCGAGACCTTCGACGGTTTCGGCAAGAAGACCGTGTCCGACGACGGCATGGTCAGCTGGCCGCCTGGAGATCAGGTACCCGGACCGGTTCAGCTGCGATGCGGCGTCGATCGACCCGAGTCACTCTCCCCCACCTCGGGTCTGCAGGTGGTCGATCCGGTGCAGTGGTTCCTGGTCTCGGCGACCACCGACGCCCCGGGCTTCCTCTGGTACGCCGTCGATCACCGTCCCTACGTGGCGATCTGGCTCCCCGAGAATGTGGGAAACGGTCCGATCCAACAGTTTTCACAGTTGATCGACGAATACCTGCCGACAGCCCCGATCGATCTGGGTAACTGAAACCCCCGACCGACACTCGGGCTCGCGTCACGTTTAGCGTGACGGAGTCACTCCGGCTTTGTGCGCCGGCCCAGCAGTGAGTAGATGGCTTCGGTGACGGTCAGACCCTCGTGACACACCTGGTGTACCGCATCGGTCAACGGCATATCGACGTCATGCTTCTGGGCGAGCGCACGTACCGATGAACAGGACTTGACGCCTTCGGCGACCTGGCCGTGGGTCGCTTCCTGCGCCTCGGCAAGTGTTTTGCCTTCACCGAGGCGGCTGCCGAAGGTGCGATTGCGCGAGAGCGGCGACGAGCAGGTGGCCACCAGGTCACCGATTCCGGCCAATCCGGCCAACGTCTCGGGGCGTGCTCCCAGTGCAACACCGAGTCGAATGGTCTCGGCCAGCCCGCGGGTGATGATCGAGGCCCGGGTGTTGTCGCCCAGCCCCACGCCCGATGCCATGCCACAGGCCAATGCGATGACGTTCTTGACTGCCCCACCGATCTCGCACCCGACCACGTCGGTGTTGGTGTACGGACGGAAATACATGGTGCTGCAAGCCTTTTGAATCTCTCGAGCGCGAACCTCGTTCGCGCATGCCACCACTGTGGCCGCCGGCTGTCCCATCGCGATCTCCCGCGCCAGGTTCGGTCCCGACAACACCGCAACCCGATCCGCGGTCGCCCCGGTCACCTCGGTGATGACCTCACTCATCCGCAGCAGGGTGCCCGTCTCGACACCTTTGGCCAGCGACATCAGCGTTGCCGTGTCACTCAGGTGCGGCAGCCACGTCTGCATACTCGTGCGCAGGGACTGCGACGGCACCGCGCACACAACCAGATCCGCGCCATCGAGCACCTCGGCAAGATCGGCACTGGCGCGGAGGCCCACCGGCAGCGCTACGTCGTCGAGGTAGTCGGGATTGGTGTGCGTCTGATTGATCGCATCGGCCAGCTCGGCCCGTCGCGACCACAGGATCGTTTCGGTGCCGGCGTCCACCAGGACCTTGGCCATCGCTGTGCCCCATGAACCCGAGCCCATGACGACCGCGCGCATCACGCCACCCACCCTCTGTCTCCACGACTGTGTGCGGTCTCTCCGCGACGCTCCAAGCCTAGAGGTCGGCGCCAAGGCGGGGTACCTTTTCACCCCGGTGAGGGCGCCGACCATGATGGACCCCATGGAAACGCGGCCGATCGCAGTCGTCATTGCGGTCAAGGAACTGAGCGGGGCCAAGACGCGGCTGGCTCCGGCCATCGGCCGCGATGCGCGCCGCGCCCTGGTTCTGGCGATGCTCGAGGACACCCTCACCGCGGTGGTCGGCACCGGACTCGATCGGATCGTCGTCGTGTCTCCGGATCAAGCCGTGGCAACCACCGCCGGTGCATTCGGAGCCGAGACCGTTGTCGACAACGGTGACGTCCTCAACCAGGCGTTTGCGATGGGGATCGATCACGCGCTGTCCCGATGGCCCGGTAGCCGAATTCTGGTGCTGCAGGCCGATCTGCCCGCCGCGACCCCCGCCAGTCTCATCGCGGCCGTCGCGGAGTCTGCATCGCTGACGTCGTCGTACATCCCCGATCACGCCGGGACCGGCACCACCGCACTGTTTCTCGACCTCGAAGGTCCACATACAACCGACTTCCTGCGGTTCGGGGCCGACTCCGCGAAGCGCCATTCCGACCACGGCGCCATCGATCTCATCGACGACTCCGACCGGTGGCCGGACCTTCGGATCGACGTCGACACCATCGACGATCTGTTGACCGCCGCACGGTTCGGTCTGGGTCTGGCGACGTCCGCGATCGTCTCTCGCCTGCATTTGGGTGAACAATCACGAACTCGCGATTCCACAGCCCGGCCTGATGGGCCATGATGGTCACGTGAGCACAGCAGACGCGACGAACCAGCCGTCGAACCCACCCTTGATGCCGACAGCACCACCGGCGGCGACCGCTCTACCCACCAGCACCGCGGATCTTCCCGAAGATCGTTACCTCAACCGCGAACTGAGTTGGCTCGACTTCAATGCCCGGGTCCTGGCACTGGCCGAGGACACGTCACTGCCGCTGCTCGAGCGTGCCAAATTCCTGGCCATCTTCGCTTCCAATCTCGATGAGTTCTTCATGGTCCGGGTGGCCGGGCTCAAACGCCGTCACGAGACGGGACTATCGGTCCGCTCCGCCGACGGCCTGTCACCGCGTGAACAGCTGGCCCTGATCGCCCAGCGCACCCAGGTATTGGCCGACAGGCACGCTCGCGTGTTCCTCGACTCGGTACAACCGGCTCTGGCAGACAACAACATTCACATCGTCACCTGGGAGGCGCTGTCGGACGACGAGCGCCGCCGGATGAGCGAGTACTTCCATGAAGTCGTCTTCCCGGTGCTCACGCCGCTGGCCGTCGACCCGGCTCATCCGTTCCCGTACATCTCGGGCCTGAGCCTGAATCTGGCCGTGACGGTGAAAGATGTCGGCAAGGGTGGCGAGCACTTCGCGCGCGTGAAGGTCCCTGACAACGTCGACCGTTTTGTCCAAGTCGACCGCCTGATGCCCGCCGAGTTCCGGCATCTGTACACGAAAACCGATACCGCACCGGCAAAATCGATCCTCCTCCCGCTGGAGTATCTGATCTCCGCACAACTCGACCATCTGTTCCCGGGCATGGAGATCGTTGAGCACCACGCCTTCCGGATCACCCGCAATGCCGACTTCGAGGTGGAGGAAGACCGCGACGAAGATCTGCTCCAGGCACTCGAACGTGAACTCGCCCGTCGGCGTTTCGGTTCACCGGTCCGGTTGGAGATCGCCGGCGACATGACCGAGCACATGCTCGAACTGCTGCTGCGCGAACTCGATGTCGATCCGGCCGACGTGATCGAGGTGCCCGGTTTGCTCGACCTGTCGAGCCTGTTCCAGGTCGCCGCGATCGACCGGCCCGCACTCAAGGACCCACCCTTCGTCCCGGCCACCCACCCGGCTTTCGGCGAACGAGAAACCCCCAAGAGCATCTTCTCCACGCTGCGTGAGGGAGATGTGCTGGTGCATCACCCATACGACTCCTTCTCCACCAGCGTGCAACGATTCATCGAACAGGCAGCCGCCGACCCCGATGTCCTCGCGATCAAACAGACCCTCTATCGGACCTCCGGCGACTCCCCGATCGTCAACGCCCTCATCGATGCTGCCGCGGCGGGCAAACAGGTGGTGGCGCTCGTCGAGATCAAGGCACGCTTCGATGAGCACGCAAACATCAAGTGGGCCAGGCAGCTCGAGCAGGCCGGCGTACACGTGGTCTACGGGCTCGTCGGACTGAAGACACATTGCAAAACCTGTCTGGTGGTCCGGCGTGAGGGCTCGACCATCAGGCGCTACTGCCACATCGGCACGGGTAACTACAACCCCAAGACCGCGCGCCTCTACGAAGACATCGGTTTGTTCACCGCGGCGCCGGATATCGGTGCCGACCTGACCGACCTGTTCAACACGCTCACCGGTTACTCGCGAAAGGTCGAGTACCGCAACCTGCTCGTCGCACCGCACGGTGTGCGCGCGGGAATCATCGATCGCATCCGCGCAGAGATCGAGCGGGCGCAAAGTGGACACTCTGATGCCCGAATTCGATTGAAGGCCAATGCGCTCGTCGACGAGCAGGTGATCGATGCGCTGTATCGGGCATCCCAGGCCGGTGTCCCGGTCGATGTGGTGGTCCGCGGTATCTGCGCTCTGAGGCCGGGGGTTCCCGGTCTCAGCGAGAACATCACGGTGCGGTCGATCCTCGGTCAGTTCCTGGAACATTCGCGGGTCTTTCATTTCCAGTCGATCAACGAGTTCTGGTTCGGCAGCGCAGACATGATGCACCGCAACCTCGATCGACGGGTCGAGGTGATGGCTCAGGTTCGCGACCCGCGACTGACGCGCGAACTCGACGACGTGTTCGCCTCCGCGATGGATCCGACCACCCGTTGCTGGACACTCGAGCAGAACGGAAGCTGGACGGCCTCACCCGCTGCGGGTGAAGAGGTGCGCGATCATCAGCGTCAGATGATGCGGCGCAACCGTCGTCGGGCCGACCTGAGCCAGTGAGCAAATCGGCAAGCGGCAACGGCGCGGTGGTCTACGCGGCCGGTGGCGTGCTCTGGCGCGAGAATTCGGCCGGGGAGATCGAGGTCGCCATCGTCCACCGTCCCCGCTACGACGACTGGACCCTGCCCAAGGGCAAGGTCGAACCCGGGGAAACCTTCCTCAGTGCAGCGGTCCGTGAGATCGCCGAGGAGACGGGCTACCACGTTCGGCTCGGCAGGCATGTGCGGATGGTCAGCTACGACCTTCGTGGTCCCGGCCGCAAGCATGTTCACTATTGGTCAGCCGAGCTCGTCGCAGGCGAGTTCACGCCCAACGACGAGGTTGACGAATTACGTTGGCTCTCAGTGGAATCGGCAGAGTCTGCGATCTCGTATCATCTGGACCGGAAAGTCCTGAAGTCCTTTCGGGCCCTACCGGCAAAGCTTGATGTCCTGCTTTTGGTACGCCACGCCAAGGCCGGCCGCAAGTCCCGCTACAAAGGCGACGATCGGCTCCGTCCCCTGGAGAAGGTGGGCCAGGCTCAAGCCGAGGCACTGGTGTCGCAACTGCTGTTGTTCGGCCCCACAGACGTTCATTCGGCAGATCGCGTGCGTTGCGTGCAGACGGTGGCACCGCTGGCCGACGAACTCGGCGTCGACGTCGTGGCCGAACCATCACTGTCAGAAGAGTCATACGCCGACGACCCGAAGGCCGGGCGCCGCCGGATTCGAGAGATCGCGCAATCATCCGGGATTCACGTCGTGTGCAGTCAGGGCAAGGTGATCCCCCCGCTACTCAAATGGTGGGCTGCTCAGGACGAACTGAAGCTCCCGGCGTCACGAAACCGCAAGGGAAGTTTCTGGGTGCTCTCGCTGCACGACGGAAAGCTCGTTGCCGCGCACCACGTCGACAGCCCGATGGGTTAGCCGCCGGTAACCGAAATGCCTTGAACGCAAAACAAACCCCGGTGGAGGGAAGGTCCACCGGGGTTTTGTTTGTGTGCGTCAGCGCTTCTTGGCCGGAGCCTTCTTCGCCGGAGCCTTCTTGGCAGGTGCGGCCTTCTTGGCCGGAGCTGCCTTCTTGGCTGCAACCTTCTTGGCAGGTGCGGCCTTCTTGGCCGGAGCTGCCTTCTTGGCTGCAACCTTCTTGGCGGGAGCGGCCTTCTTGGCCGGTGCTACCTTCTTGGCTGCAACCTTCTTGGCGGGAGCGGCCTTCTTGGCCGGAGCCGCCTTCTTGGCTGCAACCTTCTTGGCGGGAGCGGCCTTCTTGGCTGCGGTCTTCTTGGCCGGTGCCGCTGCGACAGTTGCACTGCCACGCTTGACGGCCGGGCCCGATGCGCTCAGCTTCTGCTTGCCGGACACAACAAGTTTGAACTGTGCGCCCGGACGGAATGCCGGCACCCAAGTCGGTTTCACCTTGACGGTTTCGCCGGTGCGCGGGTTGCGAGCAACCCGAGCAGCGCGACGCCGCTTTTCGAAGACACCGAAACCGGTGATCGTCACGCTCTCACCCTTGTTCACCGCCCGCACGATTGTGTCGACGATGTGCTCGACGGCGTCAGTAGCCGTACGGCGATCGGTCCCCAACTTCTTTGTTAGTTCTTCGATGAGCTCTGCCTTGTTCATGGATTCAACCTCCGCAAACTGTTGACCCACTTTGGGCCATCTAAATGAACACGGTAAACGTCAAATCGCAAAACGTCCACGATCCACGCCAAATTCGCTCGGCGTGGCGAAAGGTATGCCGTCTAACAGGTTACGGCCGCGCCCTCGTTGCGCTCCCCGAAGCGGGCTCCGGCAGGGTCTTCGGTTTCCATACGGGCCTTGCCTTTTCATACTCAGAAATGGCTTCGACCTGCCGCAATGTCAATCCGATGTCGTCCAGACCCTCCATCAGACGCCACCGGGTGTACTCATCAATTGCAAAGGGCACCACTAGGTCCGCTGCTGTGACCGTCTGATCTTCAAGGCTCACCGTCAATTCCAACCCGGGCTGCTCCTCGAGCCGCTTCCAGATCAACTCGACGTCCGACTGGTCCACCTGCGCGGCCACCAACCCGGCTTTTCCGGCATTGCCGCGGAAGATGTCGGCGAAGCGCGACGAGATCACGACCCGAAAACCGAAGTCAGATAACGCCCAGACCGCATGCTCTCGGGACGATCCGGTGCCGAAATCAGGACCGGCCACCAGGACAGATCCGTGGTTGTAAGGCTCCACATTGAGAATGAAGCCCGGGTCCGCGCGCCAGCCGGCGAACAACCCGTCCTCAAATCCGGTGCGAGTCACCCGCTTCAGGAACTCCGCCGGGATGATCTGGTCGGTGTCGACATTGCCCTGGCGAAGCGGCACGCCGATTCCGGTGTGAATGCTGATCGGTTCCATCGTCAATTCTCCTTCTCGTCCGCGCTCAGACCGCGGGAACTGAATCGGTCAGGTCGGTCGGGGCACTGAGGCGTCCGCGAATTGCAGTGGCAGCAGCCACAGCTGGGGACACGAGGTGAGTTCGGCCTCCCTTGCCCTGCCGCCCTTCGAAATTGCGGTTCGAGGTCGATGCGGATCGTCCACCGGGTGCGAGCTGATCCGGGTTCATTCCCAGGCACATCGAACAACCCGGCTGCCGCCACTCCGCGCCGGCTTCCTCGAAGATGTCGCCAAGTCCCTCCGCTTCGGCCTGTAGGCGCACCCGCCCCGAACCGGGAACGATCAGCATCCGAATGCCCTCGGCCACGTGATGACCGGACAAGACCTCGGCCACCGCACGCAGATCCTCGATACGCCCGTTGGTGCACGAGCCGACGAACACGGTGTCGACCTCGATCTCGCGCAGCGGCATGCCGGGCGTCAAATCCATGTACCGCAGTGCCTTCTCGGTTGCCTCGGCCTCCGCTGCGTCGGCGATCTTGGCGGGGTCGGGCACCGAAGCACCCAGAGGCAACCCCTGCCCCGGGTTGGTTCCCCAGGTGACAAACGGGGTCAGCTTGGTCGCATCGATATGGACCTCTGCGTCGAAGACCGCGCCGTCGTCGGTGCGGAGCTGACGCCAGTTCTGCACCGCGGCATCCCAGTCGGCGCCGGCCGGTGTGTGCGGACGACCCTTGACGTATTCGAAGGTTATGTCATCGGGTGCAATAAGTCCGGCGCGAGCACCGGCCTCAATCGACATGTTGCACACGGTCATTCGGGCCTCCATCGAGAGCTTCTCGATGGCCGGGCCGCGATACTCGAGCACATAGCCCTGGCCGCCGCCGGTTCCGATCTGCGCGATGACCGCCAGGATGAGGTCTTTGGCGGTGACGCCGGGCGGCAATTCGCCGTCAACATTGATCGCCATCGTCTTGAACGGACGCAACGAAAGTGTCTGCGTCGCCAGCACATGCTCGACCTCGGAAGTACCGATGCCCATGGCAATAGAGCCGAAAGCACCATGCGTGGCGGTATGACTGTCACCACAGACGACGGTCATGCCCGGCAATGTCAGACCGAGTTCCGGTCCGATGATGTGGACGATGCCCTGATTGGCATCACCCATGGAATGCAACCGGATTCCGAATTCTTCGCAGTTACTGCGGAGGGTGTCGACCTGCAGACGCGAGATGGGATCGGCGATCACCTTGTCGATATCCATCGTCGGCACGTTGTGGTCTTCGGTCGCAATCGTCAGGTCGGGTCGTCGCACCGGACGATCCGCCAGGCGCAGGCCGTCGAATGCCTGCGGGCTCGTCACCTCGTGGACGAGATGCAGATCGATGTAGATCAGGTCGGGCTTGCGTCCGGATCCCTCTCCTTCACCACGCACCACAACATGTTCTTCCCAAACCTTTTCGGCCAAGGTCATCGGACGTTCGGTCATCATGATCACCAAGTTTCTTCTTCTGACGAGATGGGCTGGCATCTCAGTATGCGAGAGCATAGTATCGGCTTGTGAGAAATGATACCGCATCGGCAGTGGCCAGTGGGATCGGTGTTCTGGACAAATCCGTCGCCGTTCTGCACGCCGTCTCCGAAGGGCCGTGCAACTTGAATCAGCTGTGTACGCGCACCGGATTGCCGCGTGCGACCGCGCACCGGCTCGCCGTCGGCCTCGAAACCCACCGTCTGTTGGCGCGCAATACTTCCGGACTGTGGTGCCCTGGGCCCGCACTCGGCGAACTCGCCGCCGGAGCCACCGACACCGTGCGCGAGGCAGCCGCGCTGATTCTGCCCAGACTGCGGGAGATCACCGGCGAGAGCGTGCAGCTCTACCGTAGAGAGGGCGCCGACCGGATCTGTGTCGCTGCCATCGAGCCGCCATCCGGACTGCGCGACACCGTCCCCGTCGGAGCCCGGCTGCCGATGAACGCCGGCTCCGGGGCCAAGGTCCTGCTCGCCTGGGCCGATCCCGCCACCGCCCGGCTCCTACTGGGTGAGAACGGTTTCAGTGAACGGACCCTGCTCGAGGTCCGCCGCCGGGGATGGGCGCAGAGCATCGGCGAGCGCGAACCCGGCGTGGCCAGCATCTCGGCTCCGGTACGCGACAACGCAGGCGAGGTGATCGCCGCGATTTCGGTCTCCGGCCCGATCGACCGGATGGGACGGCGTCCGGGATCACGCTGGGCCGCCGACTTACTGGCCGCGGCGGATGCAATCAACAAACGACTCTAGGGTGGGGTATCGAAAGTCACATCATCGAACGACAGTGACCTGACCGGCGTCCGTAGAGCCGGCAGGAAAGCGAAAGGACACCCGATGGGAACGAACGAGCGCGGCAAGATCGTGATGGGCGACGACGAGATCGACGAGTTCATCGTCCGCAGCCGCACTGCAACGATGGCAACGGTGTCCGCCACGGGCCGTCCCCACCTGGTCGCCATGTGGTACGGCGTCATCGACGGCGAGATCTGGTTCGAGACAAAGGCGAAATCACAGAAGGCCGTGAATATTCGCCGCAATCCGATCTGCACCGTGATGATCGAGGCCGGCCTCACCTACAACGAGTTGCGCGGCGTATCGATCGACGGGACCGCCGAGATCCTCGACGACCCCGACTCGATCCTGAAGTGCGGCATCAGCGTGTGGGAACGCTACAACGGCCCGTACACCGACGAGATGCGCCCCTACGTCGATCAGATGATGAACAAGCGGGTGGCGATCCGGATCAAGACCGACCGCGTCCGCAGCTGGGACCACCGCAAGCTCGGACTCCCCGAAGTACCGCTCGCCGGAACCACGGCGGAGTTCGTGAAGTAGTAGACACACCCGCGGCGGCCTCCACATCAATTCGATGTGGGGGTTCTACGTCGCGGGGGCCAGAAGCTCGACCTTCGATCTGATAGGCGCGATCGGCGGATGCCGAACTCAAATCAGGCGTAAGCAGCATTCGCTTCTTGTGATTCATGACACACTCAGGCGTCCGCCGCGGCACAGCTCCAAGAATCCCTCTTTTGCCGGCCACAGCGGGTCCCCCCGCGCAAACCAGGTGGAGGGTTCACCAAAGGAGTATCAACAGTGGGTTCAGCCGATTTTGTCGGACTTGCTTTCGGAATCTTGGGTAGTGGAATCCAGTTGCTCGGGGTGTATCTCGCCGCCGCCCTCGCAGCGATTGGCCTATAGCTCCCAACAAGACTCGAAGGCCCCTGACCGGACATCAAGTTCCAGCGGGGGCCTTCGCTGCTGTGTGGAAGCCGACCGCCTTGGTCCGGACAGAGAAAAACCCTCCCCCTGCATGGCAGGAGAAGGGTTGATCTTGTTGTAGCCCCGACGGGATTCGAACCCGCGCTACCGCCTTGAGAGGGCGGCGTCCTAGGCCGCTAGACGACGGGGCCAGAACTGACACAGTATTACGCTGTTGTCGCTGGGGTACCAGGACTCGAACCTAGAATGGCGGTACCAGAAACCGCTGTGTTGCCAATTACACCATACCCCATTCGCTGCTCTCCCAGTCGCTTGTGGCGGCTGGAAAAGCAACGAGAAAGAGATTATCAAACCCTGCGCCCTAACCTGTAATCGCCAGGTCAGAGGCACTTTTTACACGATCGTTGCGCGAGCAGCGCGCAGTCGGGCGAGGCTGCGCTGAGCCCCGAGGAGCTCCAAGGACTCGAACAGCGGCGGGCTGATGTGCGACCCCGTCACCGCAACACGAACCGGACCGAACGCCTTACGCGGTTTGAGCTCGAGCCGCTCCACCAAAGCTTCCTTGAGGGCGCTTTCGATGGCCTCAGTCGTCCACTGAGGCAATGCCGACAGCGATTCGATGGTCGCGTCCAAAACGGGCGCCGCGTCGGCTCCGAGGTTCTTACGGGCCGCCGCTTCATCGATCGCAAAATCGTCGTCCGACACGTACAGGAATGCGATGAGTCCCCACGCGTCCCCGAGGACCTGGATGCGGGTCTGGACCAGATCCGCGACAACCGTCCACTGGGCTTCGTCGACCGGTTCGGTCAACTTGCCCGCCTTGACGAGGAAGTCCCGCAACCGCCCGGCAAAGTCCTCCGGGGTGAGCCGGCGAATGTGCTCGGCGTTGATCGAGTCGGCCTTCTTCTGGTCGAAACGGGCAGGGTTGGAGTTCACCTTCGAGATGTCGAACGCGGCGATCATCTCGTCGAGCGTGAAGATGTCGTGATCGTCCGCGATGCCCCATCCCAGGAGCGCCAGATAGTTCAGCAGGCCTTCGGGGATGAACCCGCGGTCGCGGTGGTGGAACAGGCTCGACTGTGGGTCGCGCTTCGACAGCTTCTTGTTGCCCTCCCCCATCACGAACGGGAGATGGCCGAACTTTGGTGTCTGGCTTGCGATTCCGACTCGGATGAGAGCCTCGTAGAGCGCGATCTGCCGCGGTGTCGACGACAGCAGATCCTCACCGCGCAGGACGTGGGTGATCTCCATCAACGCGTCGTCGACGGGATTGACCAAGGTGTACAACGGATCTCCGTTGCCGCGTGTCAGCGCGAAGTCCGGCACCGTCCCGGCCGGGATGGTGGTGGTGCCGCGCACCAGGTCGTCCCACGAGATGTCGCGAGCGGGCATCTTGAGCCGGACAACGGCCGGGCGGCCCTCGTCGCGGAAAGCCTGCCGCTGCTCCTCGGTGAGGTCGCGGTCGAAATTGTCGTAGCCGAGCTTGGGATCACGGCCGGCCGCCTTGTGCCGTGCCTCGACCTCTTCTGCCGTCGAGAACGCCTCATAGGCCTCACCGGCGTCGAGGAGTTTGGCGACCGCATCGAGATGCAGCGGTTTGCGTTGCGACTGGCGGTACGGCTCGTGCGGGCCACCGACCTCCGGGCCCTCATCCCAGTTCAGTCCGAGCCAGCGCAGCGCGTCGAGGATCGCGGCGTACGACTCCTCGGTGTCGCGTGCGGCGTCGGTGTCCTCGATCCGGAACACGAACGCACCACCGTTGTGCCGGGCGTAGGCGTAGTTGAACAACGCGGTACGCACCAACCCGACATGTGGTGTGCCGGTCGGAGATGGACAAAAACGGACGCGGACCTGCGATTCACTCATGCGCCCAGATTACGCGGGCGTAACAGTGTCACTGCCCCCTGGCATCCTCAGGCGGTCTGCTGCCCCAAGAATTCGATCAGGAGCGCGTTGACCTCGTCCGGCTGTTCGAGGTAACCGTAGTGACCGGCCTTGGACACTTCCTCGTATCGCGCACCGGGTATCGCGTCGGCGACCTCACGAGCCAGATGTGGTGGCAACGTACGGTCGTCGGCGAAACCGATCACCAGCGACGGCCTGCTGATCCCGGCATATGCGGCCAGACGATCACTCTCTCCGTCATGCAGACCGAGCTGCGCGCGCATCCCCGGTGTCACCGCCTGCCCCGAGAAATCGATCACATCCAGCCAGTCCCGCACCGCGGTGTCGTTGTCGAGGGTGTGCCGAGACAGATTGAGGTGCGCGGTGATCGCCGCGTGGAAGCGAGGAGGCAACGTGATCTTCTGGTCGTAGAGCGCCCTCTCCCCCTCTGAGATCCATTGCTGCAGTGGCCCACTGCGACCGTACGTCGCGATCATGACGGCGCACCGGACCAGGTCCGGTCGCGCCAACGCCAACTCCTGGGTCACCTTCGCGCCGAGCGAGGTTCCGATCACAGCCGCCGGCTCACCGCCGAGAAACTCGATCAGAGCGGCCGTATCGGCCACCATGTCGGCGATGGTGAAGCCTTCGGGGCATTCACTCGACGGTGCGATGCCGCGATTGTCGAAGGTGACGACGCGATAGCCCGCCTTGACCAACGCCGGCTGCTGGTGCGCTTTCCAGACCCGGCCCGGACTGCCACTGCCCATCACCATGACAACCAGTGGACCCGATCCGGTGTCCTCGTAGCTGAGCGAGATTCCGTTGACCTGAGCTGTTTTCGGCTGCGGACGCATCTGCTATCCCCGATCGGCGACCGGGTTGGTCAGCGTGCCGAGGCCTTCGATGGTGACACTGACCGTGTCGCCGGCGACCATCGGACCGATGCCTTCCGGTGTGCCGGTGAGAATCACGTCGCCGGGCAGCAGCGTCATCACGGCGCTGATCCATTCGACGATCTCGCCGACGTCGTGCAGCATCAGGCTGGTGCGGCTGCGCTGCTTGACCTCACCGTTGAGCTCGGTGCGGATCTCGAGATCACCGGGGTCGAGTTCGGTTTCGATCCACGGCCCGAGCGGACAGAAGGTGTCGTGGCCCTTGCCGCGCGTCCACTGCCCATCGGCCTTCTGCTGATCGCGGGCGGTGACGTCGTTGCCGATCGTGTAACCGAGGATCACATCCTTTGCCGCTGCTGCCTTCACATCGCGGCAGGGGCGGCCGATCACGATCGCGAGTTCACCCTCGAAGTCCACGCGGTCCGACGATTTCGGCCGCAGGATCGGCACCTGGGGGCCGATGATCGAGGTGTTCGGCTTAATGAAAATCACCGGATTCTCCGGTGCCTCGCCGCCCATCTCCGCGGCATGAGCCGCGTAGTTCTTACCAATACAAATCACCTTGCTGGCCAGGATCGGCGCGAGCAGTCGGGTGTCTGCCAACGGCCAGCTCCGGCCGGTGAACGTGGGCGTACCGAAAGGGTGTTCGGCAATTTCGCGTGCTGTGGCGGCGTCGCCGTCGCCTTCGATACTGACAAAAGCAACCCCGTCAGGGCTGGCAATTCGACCTAGTCGCATGGTCGCCAGACTATCGCACCCGGACCGTCCCAACTGTCGGGAGCCGCGCTTGGCACCTCAACCACCACTGTTTTAGTATATGGACACTTCATTCCATATATTGAGACTCAGTCCGAGTGTCATGAAGCCACCGAGGAGGCTCGCCCCATGCCAACCGAAGCCCGCCGCTGGGCGATGCTCGCGGCCTCCCTGCTGTCCGCGATGGCCACCACCTGCGTCGTCAGCGGTGTCGCCTTTCTCATCCCCGAACTGCACCGCTCAGAAGGGATGTCACTGACCGAGGCGTCAACGCTGGCAGCCGCACCCACGTTCGGTCTGTTGCTGTCGACCTATGCCTGGGGTATCGCACTCGACCGGTTCGGTGAACGCCGAATCCTGCTGCTGTCATTGGGCTCGACCATCGTCACCATGAGCACGGCATGTCTGGCCAACATGTGGGACGCACCCAAGGCCGTCCTTGGCCTGGCACTGTTGGTGGCAGGCGTCACCTCAGCCGCCACCAACGGGGCCGGTGGCCGCATCGTCGTCGGGTGGTTCTCGCCCGAGAAACGCGGCACCGCGATGGGTGTCCGGCAGACGGCGCAACCGCTAGGCATCGGTGTCTGCGCCCTGACGATCCCGGTTCTGTCCGAAAAGTTCGGTGTCACAACCGGTCTGGTGGTCCCCCTGGTGGTCACGGTGATCGCGACAGTGTTCGTCTTGGTTGTGGTAGCCGACCCGCAACGACCATCGACATCGGCCACCCAGACCGCCATGTCGTCGAATCCGTATCGCGGAAGCCAGTTCCTGCCACGCGTCCATGGCGTCAGCATCCTGCTGTGTGTCCCCCAGGGCATGCTGTGGACGTTTGTGCCGGCCTGGCTGATCGTTCAGCACAATTGGTCACCGATGGCCGCGGGCATCCTGGTGACGATGAGTCAGATCCTCGGCGCCGCCGGGCGCATCGGCGCCGGCCGATGGTCCGATGTCTGGGGCTCACGCACCAAACCGATCCGGTTGATCTCGATCGGCGCCACCGCGTCGATGGGCCTGCTCGCGTTCACCGACTGGTGCAACAGTCCCGTCGCGGCGGCCGTCATGGTGATCGCGAGCGTGATCACGGTGGCCGACAACGGATTGGCGTTCACCGCAATTGCCGAGTTCTCCGGACCACAGTGGAGCGGTCGCGCACTGGCTGTCCAGAACACCGGCCAATACCTGTGGATGGCCGCGTCCACACCACTGTTTGGCATGGCCATCGGCGCCTTCGGCTATCCGGCGGCGTTTCTGATCGCCGCGGTTGCCCCGGCCGCGTCCATCGGACTTGTGCCACCCGACGAAAAGCGCAACGCGTTGGTGACCACTCCGACCTGATCACCGGTGGCCACAACGACAAACCCCACCCGTTTCAGTCAAAACCACATGGTGCAACGTGTGGAAATGACTGGAACGGGTGGGGTTTGTGAGTGTGCCCGGCCTGCGGGTCAGCCCAGGGCTGCCCGGATCCGGGTACCGATCTCCTTGGTGTCGACCGGAAGTTCTCCGCGGCTTGCCAGGTCGGCGGCGACTGCCTGCGAGATCCGGTCGGCCTCGGCGTCGTAGCCGAGATGACGCAGCAGGAGTTCCACCGACAAGATGGCAGCCGTGGGATCGGCGATGCCCTTCCCGGCGATATCCGGAGCACTTCCGTGGACCGGCTCGAACATCGACGGGTTGGTGCCGGTCGCATCGATGTTGCCCGATGCCGCCAGGCCGATGCCACCGCTGACCGCACCTGCGATGTCGGTGATGATGTCGCCGAACAGGTTGTCGGTGACGATGACGTCGTAACGACCCGGGTTGGTGACCATGTAGATGGTCGCCGCATCGATGTGGTTGTAATCCACGGTGACCTCGGGGTACTCCACCGCAAGCTCGTCGACCGTGCGCTTCCACATCGATCCGGCAAACGTGAGCACGTTTGTCTTGTGGATCAGCGTGAGGTGCTTGCGACGGGCCTGGGCACGCTTGAAGGCATCGCGGACAACACGTTCGATCCCGAACCGGGTGTTGACGCTGACCTCGGTGGCGACCTCGTTCGGGGTGCCGACGCGGATGGCACCACCGTTGCCGGTGTATGGGCCTTCCGTGCCTTCACGGACCACCACGAAGTCGATGTCGGGGTTGCCCGCCAGCGGCGAGGTGACGCCAGGGTAGAGCTTGCTCGGACGCAGGTTCACATGGTGATCGAGCGCAAAGCGCATGTTCAGCAGCAAACCACGCTCGAGGATGCCCGGGGTGACCGACGGATCACCGATCGCGCCCAGCAGGATCGCGTCGTGCCCGCGAATCGCGGCCAGGTCCTCATCGGTCAGCAGTTCACCGGTGCGGTGGTAGCGATCGGCACCGAGATCGAACTCGGTGGTCTCGACGCCCGGAAGGACGTGGTCCAGTACCGCCAGGGCTTCGGAGATGACCTCGGGTCCGATTCCGTCGCCGGCTATGACAGCGAGTTTCATGACAGGTCGACCTGCTTGATGAGCGTCGCGCCAACTGCCTCACCGATGGCCGTCAGGACGGCCTCGGGGATCTGCTGGCTCACGCGCAGCAGGATGGTCGCGCCTTCACCCTCGGCGTCCTGTGACAGTCCGGCGGCCTGGATGTCGATGCCGGCGTTGCCGAGCAGGGTGCCGATCTTGCCCAGCGAACCCGGCTGATCTCCATAGGAGACAACAAGATTCAGACCTTCGGCACGCAGGTCGAAGTTGCGGCCGTTGATGTTCACGATCTTCTCGACCTCGGCAGGGCCCGACAGGGTGCCACCGACATTGAGGACGGTTCCGTCGCCGAAGACCGCACGCAGATCCACCAGGTTGCGGTGATTCGGGCTCTCCGGCGCGGTGGTCACCTCGGAGGTGACACCCCGCTCGGCGGCCAACGCGGGAGCGTTCACGAAGGTGACCGGATCCTCGATGACAGCGGAGAACAGACCACGCAGCGCGGACAGTCCGAGGACGTCGACATTGCGCGACGCGATCTCACCGCGGACGTCAACGCTGAGGTTGGCCGGAACCTGACCCGACAGGGCGCCCACCAGGACACCGAGCTTGCGGACGAGTTCGAGCCACGGGGCGACCTCGTCATCGACTGCGCCACCGGTGATGTTCACGGCATCGGGGACGAAGTGTCCGGCCAGGGCCAGACGCACACTCTTGGCGACGTCGGTGCCTGCGCGATCCTGCGCCTCCGAGGTGGAGGCACCCAGGTGCGGGGTCACGACAACCTGTGGGAGTTCGAACAGCGGCGAATCGGTGCACGGCTCGGTGGCGTAGACGTCGAGGCCTGCGGCGAACACATGACCGGTCTTGATGGCGTCGGCCAGGGCCTGCTCATCGATCAGCCCACCGCGAGCGGCGTTGACGACGATGACGCCCTTCTTGGTGCGGGCCAGTTCGTCGGCGCCGATGAGGCCGAGGGTCTCCGGGGTCTTGGGCAGGTGCACCGAGAACATGTCTGCGCGCTCGAGCAGCTCGTCCAGGGTGACCAGCTCGATACCGAGCTGGGCGGCGCGAGCCGGCGACACGTAGGGGTCGTACGCGATGATGTTGGTCTCGAAGGCGGCCAGGCGCTGTGCGAACAGCTGTCCGATCCGGCCGAGTCCGACAACACCGACGGTCTTGCCGAAGATCTCGACACCATTGAACTTCGAACGCTTCCACTCGTGCTCGCGCAGGGTGGCATCGGCGGCCGGGATCTGGCGGGCCGCGGACAGCAACAGGCTGACGGCGTGCTCGGCGGCGGTGTGGATGTTGGACGTCGGTGCATTGACCACCATCACGCCCCGCTCGGTTGCGGCCGCGACATCGACATTGTCGAGTCCGACGCCGGCGCGGGCGATGATCTTCAGGTTGGGTCCGGCGGCGAGGACCTCGGCATCAACTTGAGTGGCCGAACGCACGAGAATGGCGTCGGCATCCTTGACTGCCTCGAGCAACTTCGGGCGGTCGGGGCCATCGACCCAGCGCACCTCGACATCTTCGCCGAGGGCAGCAACCGTGGACTGTGCCAGTTTGTCGGCGATCAAGACGACTGGGCGGCCGGTGGGGCTCACAGTAAATTTCTCCTGGGGTCGGGTAGCGCCCGGCGCTTACCGGGAGCCAGCGAAAGTGGCAACTCCAGCGATCAGCTTAGTGGCCGCCCACAGCGATCCGTTCCCGGGTACATCGACGAACCCCGCGCGGACCTGCACGAATCGGATCAGACGGCCCGATGACCAGGGAAATGCCGCCGCGAAGATCGATTGCGACTATCTTTCAAGGAGGATATTCCGGCTTTGGGGGAGATACACCGGGATGGACCACAGCCGATGATTGGGGAATCCGATGCTGAAGAAATTGCTTGTGGCCTGCATGGCGCTGGCATCCGCGGTACTACTTGTGACCGGGGGCGGAGCTGCGGTCGCGGCTCCGGCGAAGGTGGCACTGGGCGGCGGTTCGGGCATCCTGATCCTCAAGGGCGGCAACAGCGCCTCGGCGTGCACGCTGACCACCATCGGCACCGACAACACCGGCGCGCTCTACGGATTGACCGCAGGCCACTGCGGTGAAGGCGGACAGCGGGTCGCCGCCGAGCAAAATCAGGATCGCGGCGTTCTGGGCCGGATCACGTTCTCCAATCACAAACTCGACTACGCGATCATCGCGTTCGATCCGGAGAAGGTCGCACCCACCCGCACGGTCGGGAACGTGACCATCCGCAGCGTGCAGACGACTCCCCCGCAGTTCCCGGACATCGCCTGCAAGGAAGGCCGCACCAGCGGCAACACCTGTGGTGTGACCTGGTTTGCCGACGGTGTCGAGCACATCAGTCAGATCTGCGTCCTCGAGGGCGACTCGGGCAGCCCGGTGGTCATCGGCGACCGACTCATCGGCATGGTGAACGCCTACTACTACGTCGGCTGCATCGGACCCGAGACAGGCACCAACATCAAGCCGATCCTGGACGACCTGCCTTTGCGCGGGGTCAACGGGTTCAAGGTTTACTGACCCGCTCGCTCGTATGCGCCCCCGCTCTGCGCACCGATGTGGTCACCGGATCCGCCTGGCCTGAGCCGAACAACAGAAAGGCCCCGAACCAATGGTTCGGGGCCTTTCTATGAATTCGCTTGAGTATCAGGCGGTTTCGGTGATCGGGCGATCAACCCAGCTCATCAGGTCGCGCAGCTTCTGGCCGGTGACCTCGATCGGATGCTCGGCGTTCTGCTTACGCAGACCTTCGAGCTCCTTGTTGCCACCCTCGACGTTGGCAACCAGACGCTTGACGAACGTGCCGTCCTGGATGTCCTTGAGGATGGCCTGCATGCGCTCTTTGGTCCCCGAGTCGATGACCCGCGGGCCCGACACGTAGCCACCGAACTCAGCGGTGTCGGACACCGAGTAGTTCATGCGGGCGATGCCACCCTCGTACATGAGGTCGACGATGAGCTTGAGCTCGTGCAGCACCTCGAAGTACGCCATCTCGGGCGCGTAACCGGCCTCGACCATGACCTCGAAGCCGACCTTGACGAGTTCTTCGGTGCCGCCGCAGAGCACGGCCTGCTCGCCGAAGAGGTCCGTCTCGGTCTCTTCCTTGAAGGTCGTCTTGATGACGCCCGCGCGGGTACCGCCGATGCCCTTGGCGTAGGACAGCGCGAGAGCCTGGCCCTCACCCTTGGGATCCTGATCGACCGCGATGAGCGCGGGAACGCCCTTGCCGTCGACGAACTGACGACGCACGAGGTGGCCGGGGCCCTTCGGTGCGACCATGCCGACGGTGACGAACTCCGGAGCCTTGATCAGGTCGAAGTGGATGTTCAGGCCGTGACCGAAGAACAGCGCGTCGCCGTCCTTGAGGTTGGGCTCGATGTCATTGGTGAAGATGCTTGCCTGAGCGGTATCCGGTGCGAGCACCATGATGACGTCCGCCCACTCGGAAACCTCTGCAGGCGTACCGACGGTCAGGCCGGCTTCCTCTGCCTTGGCACGAGACTTCGAACCTTCTTTGAGGCCGATGCGGACCTCGACGCCCGAGTCGCGCAGGCTCAATGAGTGCGCGTGACCCTGGCTGCCGTATCCGATGACCGCAACCTTGCGGCCTTGGATGATCGACAGGTCGGCATCGTCGTCGTAGAACATCTCGACTGCCACTTGACTTCCCTTCTTTGGTGAATCTCCTGGCCATCATTGGCCAGGGATCAGTTTGAGTTTGTCTAGATTGTGTCAGCGAGCCGCTGACATGCTCTTCGGGCCACGGCCAAGGGCGACGATGCCCGATTGGGCGATCTCCCTGATGCCGTAGGGATCGAGCATCTTCAACAGCGCGTCGAGCTTGTCTTGCGTACCGGTCGCCTCGACGGTGATCGAGTCGGGTGAAACGTCGATCACCTTGGCGCGGAACAGGTTGACCACTTCGATCACCTCTCCGCGTGCGGATGCATCGGCGCGCACCTTGACCATCAGGAGCTCACGGGCCACCGAGGTGTCGGGGTCCTGCTCGACGATCTTGATGACGTTGATCAGCTTGTTGAGCTGCTTGGTCACCTGCTCCAGCGGGAAGTCCTCGACGGAGACCATGATGGTCATCCGCGAGACACCCTTGAGTTCGGTGGCACCGACGGCCAGCGACTCGATGTTGAAACCGCGACGCGAGAACAGCGACGCCACCCGGGCCAGAACGCCGGGACGATCTTCGACAAGCACGCTGAGCGTGTGGTGGGTGGTCACTTCTGCTCGCCCTTCTCGACGCTGCGGGTCATCGCCTTGTGGATCTCATCGGGATGGGTGGACGCGGCCTCGTCGTCGTCGAACAGTGGACGAATGCCCCGGGCCGCCATGATCTGGTCGTTGCCGGTGCCGGCAGCGACCATCGGCCACACCTGCGCGTCGGCGCCGACGATGAAGTCGATCACGACCGGCCGGTCGTTGATCGCACGCGCCTGGGCCAGCACGGCGTCGACGTCTTCCTCACGCTCACAACGGAGTCCGACACAACCGAGGGCGTCCGCCAGTTTGACGAAGTCCGGGATGCGCTGCGACGGATCGGCGTTGTGCGTCGACAGGTTGGTGTTGGAGTACCGCTCCTCGTAGAAGAGGGTCTGCCACTGCCGCACCATGCCCAGGTTGCCGTTGTTGATCACGGCCACCTTGATGGGGATGCCCTCGATGGCACACGTGGCCAGTTCCTGATTGGTCATCTGGAAGCAACCGTCGCCGTCGATGGCCCACACCTCGGAGTCGGGCATGCCCATCTTGGCACCCATGGCAGCCGGAACGGCGTAACCCATCGTGCCGAGACCACCCGAGTTCAGCCAGGTACGCGGGTTCTCGTACGAGATGAACTGTGCCGCCCACATCTGGTGCTGGCCGACGCCTGCGCAGTAGATCGCGTCGGGTCCGGCGGTCTTGCCGATCGCCGAGATCACGAACTCGGGCGACATCGAGCCGTCCGAGGGACGGTCGTAGCTCAGCGGGTACGTGCGACGAACCCCGTCGAGGTAGGTCCACCACGTGCTCAGATCCGGCGCCTCGGTCGTGGTGGCACGCTCATCGCGCACCGCCTCGATCAGTTCGGTGATGACCGCCTTGCAGTCGCCCACGATGGGGACGTCGGCATGACGGTTCTTGCCGATCTCGGCGGGGTCGATGTCGGCGTGGATCACCTTGGCGTCCGGCGCAAACGAGTCGAGCATGCCGGTGACCCGGTCATCGAAGCGAGCGCCGAGGGTGATCAGCAGATCGCTGCGCTGCAAACCGGCAACCGCCGCGACGGTGCCGTGCATTCCGGGCATTCCCAGGTGTTGCTTGTGGCTGTCCGGGAAGGCGCCGCGGGCCATGAGGGTGGTGACCACGGGAATACCGGTGAGTTCTGCCAATTCGAGCAGTTCGGCAGAGGCGTTGGCCTTGATGACACCGCCGCCGACATACAGCACCGGCGCCTGGGCCGTGGCGATCATCCGCGCGGCCTCACGGACCTGCTTGCCGTGCGGCTTGGTCACCGGACGGTAGCCGGGCAGGTCGATCTGCGGGGGCCACGAGAAGGTGGTTTGCGCCTGCAGGATGTCCTTGGGGATATCGACCAGGACTGCGCCCGGACGGCCGCTCTCGGCGATGTAGAAGGCTTCGGCCATCACCTTCGCGATCTCGGCGCCATTGCTGACCAGGAAGTTGTGCTTCGTGACCGGCATGGTGATGCCGGAGATGTCGGCTTCCTGAAATGCATCGGTACCGATCAGCGCGCGGCCGACCTGTCCGGTGATGGCGACGATCGGGACCGAGTCCATCTGGGCGTCGGCCAGCGGGGTCACCAGGTTGGTGGCACCGGGACCTGAGGTCGCGATGCAGACACCGACACGGCCGGTGGCCTGTGCGTATCCGGTGGCGGCGTGGCCTGCGCCCTGTTCGTGACGAACGAGAATGTGCCGGACCTGCTTCGAATCGAACAGCGGGTCGTACACGGGGAGGACGGCTCCACCGGGGATGCCGAAGACCGACGTGACGCCGAGTTCTTCGAGCGAGCGCACTACTGCCTGCGCCCCACTGACACGCTCAGGCGCGACCGTGCGTCGCTGCTGCGACGCCGGTACGGCCGGGGCGCCGTTGCCCGTGTTGCGCGATCCCGTTCCGCGGGGGCCTGGCCCCGGCTGGGTGCGTGCTGTTGGTGCGCTCACTGCACTTTCCCTCTACTCAGACGCTCGGCCCGAGGGCCGCAACGTAGGTGGACAACAAAAAACCCCCGACAGCGGTGCTGTGCGAGGGTGGCGCGTCGATGCTTTGTGAGTACTTCGTGTACCCGGTCAGGCGGAGACGCGCCGGCCGAGTACGAGAATCTGTTTCTGCATCACAATTAAAGAGGCTAGAACTGCAGGTTCAAGGAGTCAAACTCATGCCATATCGATCCCACATCATGGGATCTCCGGCTCAATCAGCAGGCCACCGATTGTCCCGGCGACCGGACCGTCGAAGGCCACTCCCAAGGGATGGAACAATGTAGGGGTGTCTGAGCCAGAAGCAATCGAGTTGCCCGCGGAGTTCCGCATCCATCCCATCTCTTATTTCGCCGTCTTCATGATGGTGGTGTCCGCACTCGTGCTGGCCGGGGTTTCATTGACCTACCTGGGCTGGACACTCGCCGTACCCGTGGTCGTCGCGGTGTGGGTACACCGTCTTCGCACCACTGTCACCGAAGAAGGACTCACCACCCGGACACTGCGTGGTCAGCACAGCGCGACGTGGGATCAGATCACCGGGCTGCAATTCCCGCGTTGGGGCGCGGTGCGGGCGGTGCTGCAGGACGACTCGACGTTGACCCTCCCCGCGATCAGCTTCCGGGACCTGCCCCGACTGTCTGCCGCCAGCAAGGGCCGCATCCCCGACCCGTACGCCGCCTCGGACGCCGAGTCCCAGAGCAGCTCAGACGAAAAGGCCTCTTGACCACCGTTTTGAAACCACGCCGCATAGCGGAGTAGCGTAAACCGCGCAACTCTCCGCACCGCAGCCCCGGTCGGAGCTGGTCGATAGGCGAGGAACCAATAGTCATGCCGCAGTTGAGGTCACGAAAAACCACCATCGGACGCAACGCCTCGGGCGCACGCTCACTTTGGCGCGCCACCGGCATGACCGATGACGACTTCGGTAAACCGATTGTCGCCATTGCCAATTCGTATACCCAGTTCGTCCCCGGCCACGTACACCTGAAGGACGTCGGCGAAATCGTCGCCGCCGCGGTCCGCGCTGCCGGTGGAGTGCCCCGCGAGTTCCACACGATCGCCGTCGATGACGGGATCGCGATGGGCCACGACGGCATGCTCTATTCCCTGCCGAGCCGCGAGATCATCGCCGACTCCGTCGAATACATGGTCAACGCGCACACCGCCGACGCACTCGTGTGTATCTCGAACTGCGACAAGATCACTCCCGGGATGCTCAACGCCGCGATGCGCCTGAACATCCCCACCGTGTTTGTCTCCGGCGGACCGATGGAGGCAGGCAAGGCCGTCGTGGTCGGCGATACGGTTCATCCGTCGTCCGATCTGATCACCTCGATCTCCGCTTCCGCCAACGACTCCGTCGACGACGATGCACTGCGCGAGGTCGAGCTGGCCGCCTGCCCGACCTGTGGTTCGTGCTCGGGCATGTTCACCGCCAACTCGATGAACTGCCTGACCGAGGCGTTGGGTCTGGCGCTGCCCGGCAACGGCTCGACGCTGGCCACACACGAGGCACGGCACGCACTGTTCACCCGCGCCGGAACCGTCGTCGTCGAAGCCGCCAAGCGGTACTACCACGAAGAAGACGAATCGGTGTTGCCGCGAAATATCGCCACCCCCACCGCATTCCGCAACGCGATGGCCCTCGATGTCGCCATGGGCGGATCCACCAACACGGTCCTGCACGTGCTGGCCGCCGCGCAGGAAGGTGAGGTCGACGGCTTCGACCTCACCGTCATCGACGAGATCAGCCGCAAGGTTCCCTGCCTGTCGAAGGTTTCCCCCAACTCGGATTACCACATGGAAGACGTGCACCGGGCAGGCGGAATCGCCGCGATCCTGGGCGAACTGCGCCGTGCCGGACTCATCGACGACACCGCGAGCACGGTCCACTCCCCGACCATCGGGACCTTCCTCGACGACTGGGACATCCGCGGCGGCAAGGCGATCGACGAAGCCTTCGAACTGTTCCACGCCGCCCCCGGTGGCGTGCGCACCACCACTCCGTTCTCGACGGCCAACCGGTGGAGCTCACTCGACACCGATGAGGCTGGCGGTTGCATCCGCGACCTCGCGAACGCCTACACCGTCGAGGGTGGGCTCTGCGTCCTGCGGGGCAACCTCGCCGAGGACGGCGCCATCCTCAAAACCGCGGGCATCGACGAAGACCTCTGGCACTTCCAGGGCCCGGCGCGCGTCGTCGAGTCCCAGGAAGACGCCGTACAGGCCATCCTGAGCAAGACCATTCAGGCCGGTGACGTCCTGGTGGTCCGCTACGAAGGTCCCGCAGGCGGTCCCGGAATGCAGGAGATGCTCCATCCGACGGCCTTCATGAAGGGCACCGGCATGGGCAAGAAGTGCGCACTGATCACCGACGGGCGATTCTCCGGTGGTTCCTCGGGCCTGTCGATCGGGCACATCTCACCCGAGGCCGCCTCCGGTGGCGTGATCGGACTCATCGAAGACGGCGATCAGATCCTCATCGACGTCAAGACCCGCAAGATCGAGGTCCTCGTCGACGACGAGACCCTGGCTGTGCGTCGCGCGAAGATGGATGCCTCCGAGCGTCCGTGGCAGCCACGTGAGGTCCGCGAGCGCAAGGTCACCACCGCACTGCGCGCCTACGCCAAGCTCGCGACGTCGGCCGACAAGGGTGCCGTCCGCAAGGTCGACTGACCCCCGCACCACAAATGCTCCACCTATACGAGGACGCTCCACATATTTGTGGAGCGTCCTCGTATAGGTGGAGCGTTTGTGGTGGGGCCAGAGATCAGGGGACGGGGTTGCCCGGGGATTCGAACGGGTTGGTTCCGTTGAAGAAGAACCAAATGGCGATCGGCGCGGCGATGCCGACCACCAACCACGCCACCGAACCGATGAATGGCCGGGTGGCCCAACCTCGCCCGAAGTCGAGGGAGATACGGCCGGGTCCGGTCAGGATGATCGCCGCAGCGGCCAGTGCCAGGAACAACTCGAACTCGATACCGCCGCCGGCGTAATCCGGGTCGGAGGCGAAGAACCACACGCCGCCGGCAAGTGTTGCCTTGTAGGCCGACGCCACCAGCATCACGCCCAGCACCGCAGAGCCCGCGACCGGCGTCAGCAGACCGAGCACCAGCATCAGGCCACCGATGGTCTCGGAGAGCGCCCCGAGGACCGCAAGGGGTTTGGCGGCGTCGGAGTTGAAACCGATCGCCGTATCCGGTGCATTGATCAGGTAGTCCTCGAACCCGGACAGGCGCGGCCCGTTCCACCACCCGAACAGCTTCTGGCTACCGTGCGCCATCGCGATCAGGCCGACACCGAGCCGGAGCAGCAGCAGTCCGAGATCGAGCGTGCCGCGACGGGCCGGAAGCTCGGTCACCAGTGGTGCCACGGGTTCTGGTTCGGCCGGGCCCCCGGACGCGAAGTCGTCATCGTCGTCGTAGCGGGGTTGCGGGCCGTGCTCACGGTGGAAGTCGTCCCGGTCGATCGCTGCGACCGGGATGCGCGTCGTCGCGTTCGACGGTGGCGCATCGGCAGCCGGGGCCATCACCACGTCGGTGTCCTGGTCGGCGATGTCGGCCGGGACCGGCTCATTCGTCTGACGCTTACGCATGGTGGGTATCTGCTCGGTTTCCTCGAGCTCGGCCTCACCGTCGGAGAACCCGGCGGATCGGTACGGCTCGTAGCCGTACGTGCCGGTATCCCCCTCGTCCTGCGCCCTGCGCGGGTCGTGTGCCCGCGTCAGGGGCAACTCGATCTGTTCGGTGGGCTCGTCGTATGGGCTCGACCCTTGGCCGTCGGGATCTCGTTCGGTCACACGATGACCTTAGAGGTTGTGTCGAGGATGGTTGCGATCACCGGGCCCATCGCGGTCGACCAGTTCGGGGGTCAACCAGTTCAGGGCGATCAGTAGGGTGGACGCCATGACATTGCGCCACCGGCCTGCGCTTGCCCGCCTCGTGGTCTCGCTGGCGGCGGCGGCCCTGGTGGTGACCGGCTGCAGCGATGGTTTTGCCGAGCAGGACCGCAACCGGGAAGCCGGGGATTTCTCTGCAAATCAGAATCCGCAGATGCAACAGCCCTCCCAAACCCAACCCAGTGTTCCGTCGACCGACCCCGGAGCCGACCCCGGCCCGTGCCCGGATCCCGACCCGGCGGTCATCGCAACCTGTCTCGGTGCCACCAGCGGGGTCCTCGCGGCCAGCGCCGACGCCACCTCGACCGTGGTCGCCGAGCGGGTCACCGGCAGGATCGTGCGCACCAAACGTGGCGGCCCGACGACGGAGATCGCATCGTTGGATGTCGATGCCTCCGGCGACGGCGGTCTGCTCGACTTCGCGCCCTCCCCCGATTACGCGCAAGATCAATTGGTCTACGCCTACATCACCACCGCCACCGACAACCGGGTCGTCCGGATCGCCGAGGGCGATGTCCCCAAACCGATCGTGGTCGGTATTCCCAAGGGCACCACCGGAAATATGGGCACGATCTACTTCAAGAGCCCGACCGAACTGCTCGTCGCGACCGGTGACGCCGGCGATCCGCAGTCCGCAGCCGACCCGGATTCGCTTGCCGGGAAACTACTGTCGGTCACCGACCTCTCGTCGGGTGGCACCACGCCGCCGCGTGTGCTGACTTCCGGGCTCGGCGCCAACCCGGCGCTGTGCCCCGACGTCGTCACCGGTGCGCTGTATCTCACCGACCGCGCACCCGCCGAGGACCGACTGCAGCTCATCAGCCCCACCGGGGTCGGACGCACGCTGTGGACCTGGCCGGACAAGCCGGAGACCGCGGGCTGCGCAGCCGTCGGCGGGATGATCGTGGTGTCGCAGACCCGAACTCAGGCGTTGCAGTTCTTGAACGCGCCGACCGAGGAAAAGCCGGGCATCGAGGCGCCGACGACGTTCCTGGACAAGAAGTACGGCGCCCTCGGTCGTCTCACCGCGGTCCCGGCCGGACTACTCCAGGTCGGAACCGTGAACAAGCAAACCGGTACGGCCGGCCCGACCGATGACCGCGTCGTGATCGTTCCGCTACCGGCAGGCAGCGCAAATACCAACATGTAGGGCAGGCGCCGATATGTGAAACGGGCCCGGACCGGGGTTTCAATGCCCCGGGCCGGGCCCGTTCACGTTTGTGACCGTCAGACCTACTGGCAGGCAGCAAGCACCAGTTCTTTGACCCGGCCGGCATCGGCCTGGCCACGGGTGGCCTTCATGACGTCACCGACGATCTTTCCGGCGGCCGCAACCTTGCCGCTGCGAATCTTGTCGGCGATGTCGGGGTTGTTGGCCAGTGCCTCGTCGACCGCCTTCTGCAACGCCGAATCGTCCCGGACGACCTCGAGGCCGCGATCGGCGACGATCTGTTCGGGCTCGCCTTCACCGTCGAGAACCGCCGTCAACACCTGCTGGGCCAACTTGTTGGTCAGCTTGCCGTCCTCGACGAGCTTGATGACGGTTGCGACCTGCGCCGGGGTGATCGACAGATCCGCCAGGTCGGTACCGCGGGAGTTGGCCTGCTGCGCCAGGAACGACACCCACCAGCTGCGGGCTGCGTCGACCGGTGCACCGGCGTCGACGGTCGCGATGATCAGGTCCACGGCACCGACATTGACGAGATCACGCATCACCGCGTCGGAGACGCCCCACTCCTCCTGGATCCGCGCCCGGCGCAGCCACGGAAGCTCCGGCAATGTTGCCCGGATCTCCTCGATCCACGCGGAATCCGGTTGTACCGGAGGCAGATCCGGCTCCGGGAAGTAGCGGTAGTCCTCGGCGGTCTCCTTGCGGCGACCGGCCGACGTCGACCCGTCGGTCTCCTGGAAGTGCCGGGTCTCCTG
Organism: Williamsia sp. Y712; assembly: GCF_059445525.1. Taxonomy (NCBI): domain Bacteria; kingdom Bacillati; phylum Actinomycetota; class Actinomycetes; order Mycobacteriales; family Nocardiaceae; genus Williamsia; species Williamsia sp. Y712. The sequence goes on along the minus strand of NZ_JCAIUN010000001.1, from coordinate 2,462,378 downwards.
GATGATCTCGACACCGGCCTTGAGCAACGCGGCCTGACGGCGCATCTCGTAGCGCACCGCCACCTCGACACTCTTGAGCGAGTTGACGTTCTTGGTCTCGGTGCGGGTTCCGAACTCGGTGGCGCCCTTGGGCATCAACGACAGGTTCGCATCGCAGCGCATCGAGCCCTGGTCCATCCGGACGTCGGAGACGTTGAGCGACTTGAGTAGGTCACGCAGGGCCGTGACGTAGGCGCGGGCCACCTCGGGTGCACGGGCGCCTGCGCCTTCGATGGTCTTGGACACGACCTCGATCAGCGGCACCCCGGCCCGGTTGTAGTCGAGCAGTGAGTGACTGGCACCGGAGATACGTCCGGTTCCGCCGACGTGCAGCGATTTGCCGGTGTCCTCTTCCATGTGGGCGCGCTCGATCTCGACTCGCCAGGTGGTGCCGTCGTCGAGCACCACATCGAGGTAACCCTCATAGGCGATCGGGTCGTCGTACTGCGAGATCTGGTAGTTCTTCGGCTGATCCGGGTAGAAGTAGTTCTTCCGGGCGAAGGTGCTCGATGGCCGGATGGAGCAGTTGAGGGCCAGCCCGATCCGGATAGCCGATTCGATGGCTTTCTCGTTGACGACGGGCAGTGAGCCCGGCAGTCCGATGCACACCGGGCAGACCTGCGTGTTCGGTTCGGCGCCGAAGGTTGTGGGGCAACCACAGAACATCTTGGTCTCGGTGCCCAGCTCGACGTGCACCTCCATACCCATCACCGGGTCGAAGTCGGCGATGACGTCGTCGTAGTCGAGCAGTTCGGTGGTCACAGCAGTCATGACACGTAGTTTAAACCGGCTCGAACCTGCAGGTTATAGTCGGTTCGCCGTGCGAGTGGGAAATCCGGTTTCAATCCGGGACGGTCGCGCCACTGTGAGATCACCGAGAGGTGATGAGTCAGAACACCGCAGCACGGTAGATATCCATCGAGTGCGGGACGCGTATATCCCGCAGAGGAGACGCCGTGCCCGTGCCATCGCCATTCCGATCCATTTCATCGTCTGCGCGCAGCGGCCGTGCCCGCAAGGCTTCGCAAGCCCTCATCGGTGTCACCGCACTCGTCGCGACGCTGCTCACCGCCTGCTCGGACGGTGGCAGCGATGACGATCAGGCCGTCGACAACCGCGATTGCATCGTCGACTTCGACGCCGACACCGACTACTACCCGGAGAAGTTGTCGATCGAATACGCCGACAACTTCGATCTGGACTACCGCGACTCGTACATCGTGGCGACCGTCAACGGGACGAGCCCGGATCAAAAGGACACGTTCGTGTTCACCAAGTGCGGCGCGCCCACACCCGAGCTGACCGAAGACCTCGCAGGCGCCACGGTCATCGACTCCCCCGCGTCCAGCCTGTTCCTCGGGTCGACCACGCAGCTCGCCGCTTTGGCAGAGCTCGATCAACTCGATGTGGTGACCGGTTTCGCCAACAGTGACTACGTCTACGGCGAGGCGGAGACCAAAGCGGTTGCCTCACTGCCGCAGTACGCGCCGACCGGTGAGATCGACCCGGAAATGGTGGTCTCGGCCAAACCGCAGCTGTTGATCACCGACTATCCGACCGATCGATCGCTGGCACAGATCGAAAAGGCCGGGGTGCCGGTGATGATCAACAGCGACTGGCTCGAGGTCGATCCGCTGGGCCGTGCGGAGTGGATCAAACTGTATGCGGCACTGACCAATACCGAAGAAGCCGCCAACCAGTTCTTCGACGGGGTCGCCCAGAATTACAACGACACCAAGGCAAGGGTCGGGGGCTCGACACCGGTGGAGGCCGCGCTCGGACTGCCGTACCAGGGCACCTGGTACATCCCCGGTGGTGGTAGCTACGGCGCGACGCTGATGAAGGCGGCCGGAATCACCTACGCCTGGGCCGACAATCCCTCGACCGGCAGCGTCTCCGAAGACATCGACACCGTGTACTCGCGCGCAGGCACTGCGCCGCTGGCCCTGAGCAGTGAGAGCACCGCGACACTGGCCGATGCCATCGCCACCGATCCACGGATTGCACAGTTCGCGGCCTACCGAGACAACAACGCCTGGTCCGCGTCCGCACAGGTCAACGACGCCGGCGCCAACAACTACTTCGAACTCGGCGCCATCCGGCCGGATCTGACGCTCGCCGACCTGATCGCGATCGCGCACCCCGAACAGATGCCCGACCACACGTTCACCTTCTACAAGAAGCTGAGTTGAGCCGGACCTCCTGGACCATCGCCGGCCTGCTGCTGGCGGTGGTCGCCGCGCTGATCGCGGCGATGTCGGTCGGGTCGACGATCATCCCGATCGGCAACTGTTTTCAGTATCTGTTCACCGGGGATGCCGGCGCCACCGAGTACACCACGCTGCTGCACGAGTTCCGGATGCCGCGGATCGTCACCGCGATCCTGGCCGGTCTGGCGATGGCTCTGGCCGGCCTGCTGATGCAGGCGATCTTCGCCAATCCCCTTGCCGAGCCCTACATTCTCGGTGTCTCGGCAGGCGCGAGCTTCGGTGTCGCGGTGGTGACGCTCGGTGCCGGTGGCGCCTTCCTCACGGTCGCCGATGATCATCAGACCTCGGTGACAGTCGCGGCCGCACTCGGAGCGGCCGCGGTGATGGGCGTGGTTGTGATTCTCTCCCAATGGATCACGTCGTCGTCGTGGCTGCTGATCACCGGCGTCATGTTGGGATCTGTGGTCAGTTCGATCGTGTCGTTCATGCTCGCCTACGCCAGCCCCGGCGACATCCGTGAGTTCGTGATGTGGGGACTGGGATCGTTCTCCGGTGTGCTGTGGGAAGACCTGCAGATCCTGGCCCCGGTGGTGGCCGTCGGCGCCGTCGTCACGATCGCCATGATCCCGGCGTTGAACGCGCTCCTACTCGGCGAGGCCTACGCCAGGACCATGGGCATCCGGATGAACCTGACGCGGGTGGGCGCAGTGGTCGCCACCGCGCTGTTGGCGGGTTCGGTCACCGCCTACTGCGGACCCATCGCATTCATCGGTATCGCGGCGCCACATGTCGCCCGGATCGCGCTCGGCAAGTCCGACCATCGGGTGGTGCTGCCGGTTGCCGCGCTGGTGGGCATCGTCATCGCTCTGATCTGCGCCGCGCTGACCACCATGCCGGGCCGCGACGGCATCCTGCCGATCAACGTGCTGACCGCATTCTTCGGCGCACCGATCGTGGTCCTGGTGCTGATCCGGTCATTGCGATCGGGGGCAACCCGATGACCTCGCTCGAACTGTCGAAGCTGCGGGTCGGATATCGCCGACACCGTTTCGGCGGCGACGACAACCAGATTCTGCAGGCGGCCGACATCACTGCCCAACCGGGTGTGGTGACCGCGGTGATCGGCGCCAACGGCACCGGCAAGTCGACGTTGCTGCGGACCCTCGCCGGACTGCAGCCGGCCCTGGGTGGCACGGCAGACCTGGGCGGCCACCACCTGCTGACGATGAGCCCGGCGTCCCGCGCCCGCGAGGTTGCGGTGGTGCTCACCGACCGCGTCGACGACAGCGGGCTGCTGACCGCCCGCGCCCTCGTCGAACTCGGCCGCACGCCCTATCACTCCTGGATTCCGGGCCGATCGTCACAAGTCGCACCCATCGTCGACGAAGCCCTCGCCCGGATGGGAGCCTCGGCGTTCGCCGAACGCCGGATCGGTGAACTGTCCGACGGCCAACGCCAGCGGGTGCTGATCGCCCGTGCGCTGGCCCAGGAACCACAGCTGCTGATCCTCGACGAACCGAGTTCCTTCCTCGATGTCGCCGCCCGCACCGAATTGCTGTTGGTACTGCGAAAACTGGCCGCCGAGACCGGAATCGTGGTGGTGATGTCGACCCACGACGTCGAGGTTGCACTGCGGATCGTCGGACCGGTCTGGCTTGCCCGCCGCGACGGCAACCTGGTGGCCGCCACCGCCGATCAACTGGTCGAAGACGGCACGATCGCTACCGAATTCGACTCTCCGACAGTCCGTTTCAACAGCGATGCGAGACTCTTCGAACCCCGCGTCTAACCCGAAAGTGTGCCCTTTTGGCGACGCCCACCTGGGGTTTTGTTCGCCAAAAGGGCACAGAATCGGAGTTGGGGGTCAGCCGAAGAAAGCGGCGGCGTCCTCATAGCGGTTCTGGGGGACGAGTTTGAGTTCTTTGACCGCGTCGTCGAGGGGCACGAGCCCGATGTTCTGGCCCTGCAGGCTCACCATCTGCCCGGTGTCGCCGTTGTGCGCGGCGTCGGAGGCGTTGACCCCGAAACGGGTGGCCAGGACCCGGTCGAAGGGGGTCGGCTTGCCGCCGCGTTGCACATGGCCGAGCACCGTTGTCCGGACCTCTTTGTTGATCCGGCGCTCGATCTCCACGGCCAACTGCTGTGCGACCCCGGTGAAACGTTCATGGCCGAACTCGTCTGTGCCACCCTTGACCACCTCGAACGAGTCCCCCTCCCGGGGTTTGGCGCCTTCCGCGACCACACAGATGAAATGCGAGTCACCACGCTGGAATCTGCGCTTCACCAGACGGCAGACCTCTTCGACGTCAAAGGGCTGTTCGGGGATGAGGATCATGTGCGCACCGGACGCGATACCGGAATGCAGCGCGATCCACCCGGCATGACGGCCCATCACCTCGACGAGCATCACCCGCTGGTGCGACTCCGCGGTGCTGTGCAGGCGGTCGATGGCGTCGGTGGCCACGGTCAGTGCGGTATCGAAACCGAAAGTGACGTCGGTGCAATTGATGTCGTTGTCGATGGTTTTCGGGACACCGACCACCGGCACCCCTTCGTTGGACAACCAACTCGCCGCGGTCAGCGTGCCCTCGCCACCGATCGGGATGAGTACGTCGATTCCGTTGTCGTCCAACGTCTGCCGGATCTGATCGAGTCCTGCGCGCAACTTGTCGGGGTGGGTTCGGGCGGTACCGAGCATGGTGCCACCCTTGGCCAGCAACCGATCGTTGCGGTCATCGGCGGCCAGATGGATCCGCCGGTCTTCGAGTAGTCCACGCCAGCCGTCGAGAAATCCGACCACCGCCGAACCGTATCGGACCTCGCTGGTTCGGACCACGGCACGGATGACTGCGTTCAATCCCGGGCAGTCGCCGCCACCGGTAAGCACTCCAATGCGCATCAGGTGTCCTGCTCCTCGTCTGACGTTTGTCACAACGGCGGGCGTTCGTCCCGCCGTTGTCAATTGTGCTACCGATCTCCGAGTCTGGCTGAACTACGGTTGCACCACGTCATCCGGGGAGGTCAGCGCACTCCGTTTTCGAAGGCGTAGACAACGGCCTGCGCCCGGTCGCGCAGATGGAGCTTCGAGAGCACGTTGCTGACATGGGTCTTGACCGTCTGTTCCGCGACGAACAGGTGTCCGGCGATCTCGGCATTCGACTTGCCCTCGGCAACCTGCTCGAGCACCTCGCGCTCGCGGGGTGTCAGAGCCGCCAACTCCCCCGGTGCGGCCTTGCGCGGCCGATGTCGGCTGTTCACCTCCGCGATGAGACGGCGCGTGACCGACGGCGCCAACAGCGCCTCACCGGCAGCAACCACCCGTACCGCACGCACCAACTCATCGGCGGGTGCGTCTTTGAGCATGAATCCGGACGCCCCGATCCGCAGTGCCTGGTAGACGTAGTCGTCGATGTCGAATGTGGTGAGCATCAGGATCTTGCTCGGCACCCGCAGCGACCCGGTGAGCAGTTGTTCGGCCGCGGCCAACCCGTCGAGGATCGGCATGCGGACATCCATCAGCACCACATCGGGATGCAACTCGCGGACACCTTTCACCGCAGCCTGACCGTCAGCGGCGTCACCCACCACCGAGATATCGGGCTGCGCGGCCAACAGCGCACCAAAACCCTGACGCACCATTGCCTGATCGTCTGCGATGAACACCGTGATCGACACCCGGCCAACCCTACTTTCACTCGGGGGATCAGTCGGTGGTCGACCCGGGGAGTTCGGGCACACCGACCGCTCGGAGCGGCAGGCGCGCACGGACCACAAACCCACCACCTGGCTGCGGCGCTGCCGACAACACCCCACCGACCGCCTTTGCCCGCTCGATCATCCCCGGAATCCCTTGCCCACCTGACGACTCCAGATTGATCGACTGCCCGGTGGATGCGGTGTTGGCAACCGTGATGTTCACATCATCACCGAGTACCGACAATTCGACGGTGACCTGGGCACCGACTGCATAACGAGTGGTGTTGGCCAATGACTCCTGCACGATGCGGTAGGCAACCAGCGCACTGGCATCACCGACTTGCTCACCGGTCGACAACGGGTGGTACGTGACATCGACCCCGGCACCGCGGGTCGCCGCGACGATCCCGTCGATCTGTTCGATCCCGGGATTGGGGTTGCGCGCATATGCCTCGGCGCCCGGCGAATCGTCCTCCAGTCGGAGCACTCCCAACATCATCCTCACCTCGTCGAGGGCTTCGCGGGCGACATCGGCGATGGCATCGAACTCTGCTGCCGCCTCCTCCCCCACTCCGTCCACCCGATACTTCGCGGTCTGTGCCTGCACCACCACCACCGACATCCGATGCGCAACAACGTCATGGAGGTCGCGGGCGATGCGGGTTCGTTCGGAAAGCACTGCATTCTTGGACTTTTCGGTGTCTTTCAACACCGTTTGTTGTGCCAGCGCAACCCGCGACCGCACGATGATCCGGATCAGGATGCAGATGACGGCCGCAATGGTCAGCCCTACGACCCAGCCGGCCTGGGCTTCCGGCGGTGTCGCCTGATACATCACAAAGCTGGACACCGCCCAGAAGACCGGCAGCAATCGCAGCGGCGCCCGCAGATACGCCAACACGGTCAGGACCAGGATCTCGATCAGGTGCACCACCGAAATCGTGTGGTTCCAGTCGTTGACCGGATCGATGGTCAATCCGATGAGCTGTGCCGAGACCACCGAGATTGCCCAACCCAGGGTCGGATTGGACCAGCCGAGCATGATCGGGAACGCGGCAAACGCCGCCACGATCGGCATGACGGCAGGCCGCACATCGTGTGTCTGCGACAGCGTCGGCCAGGCGATCGAATACATGATCAACGCGACCAGCGTGAGGAAGATGTTGATCCGATGCCCCAAGAATCGAGCGACCGCAGGGTCGGCTGCGATCGGCAATTTCTTGACCTCGCCGACCACGTAGTCGGCAGGTGCTGTCCACAGTTTCACCTCTGCCACGCTAGCTCCCCTTTCCTGGTTGGTCCTCATACCTGAGAGTGAGATCAAGACGCCCCCGCCGTAGTGGACGGCGGCGCAACTCACCCGGATACGTCGGACGCATACACCCCGGTCGACCGATGTGCCGTAGCGCCTGCGATTTCTAGGTTGATCTCATGCGAGCTGCCGCGAGTCGAATCTTCCTGTCCAGCATGGTGATCAGCACAGTCGTAGCGGTGGGTATGTGGCCCGCCGCAGCGAACGCCGCCTCGGCGCCGGTGGGTATGTCGGCAATCGAGATGGCCGAACGTCAGAGCCCGGCCGGAATTGTCGTGACCGCCTTGGCCGGACGCGACCCGCAGCAGGCGATGCAATCGCTGCCGGACGATTTCGCGGCGTCGCTCGGTTACCAGCCGCAGATGACGCACGGAGTGCCCAGCAACCCGGACGGGGCATGTTCGTCGCCCATCCCTCTCCCCGAGCGATTCGAAGATCTCTGCAAGGCCCATGACTTCGGTTACGACCTCTTGCGCTACGCACAGCGCCACGGTGAACCGTTGGGCCCCTGGGCACGAAATTCGTTGGACCACATGTTGATCGAGTCGATGCACGACTCCTGCAGCAACCCGGCCTGCCACTGGGCTGCGGACCTGGCACGAATCGGTTTGGCGTTCAACACCTGGCGCCAGCATGCCGGCGCGCCCGTGAGCAAGGAATCATTGTCATCGATCGTGGTGACCTCGGTTCAGCGCGGCGGCGAATCGCTCGCCTCGCTGGTGGGTCTGGCATGAGTACGCGACAGCGCAGAGCACCGAGTTGGCCCCGTCCACTGACCAGCATCGGGGCAATGACCGGTGCTGCACTGGCGCTCGCGCCGGCATCGCTGCCACGCGGGGCGTTGGTGGCAGGACTGGTCCTGGCCGTATTCGGCGGACTGGGCGCGTTGTTCGGCCGAGTCGCGGGCCGACGGCGGCCAGGGAACCTCCGGTCCAGGAGGTATATCGGATGGATCTGCGCCGGACTGTTCACCGGCCTGTTCGGCCACATGATCTGGTGGCAGAACGGATTACGTACACACCTGGAGATGGCTCCCATCGACATCCGGTGGATCCTCGGCACACTGGCTCCGTCGGCGCTGATCGCAGCCGCCTGTCACGCCCGCCCCCGGACGCGGGCGGTCGTCGCCGCACTGGCCGCGGTGGCGGTACTGCCGCTGATACCGTCGCCCGCCGGCGCGGCCGGACCTAACCCCAGTCCGGCGCAGAAGTTCGTCAGCACGGATGCCACCGCATCGTCCCTGCGGATCTACGGTGAACTCGACGACCGTGATGTGCAGGTCCGGGCGACCGAGACCGTACGGCACTGGCAGGAGTCCGGCGGATTGCAGCGGCGGACGGTGGTGATCGCGGTTCCCACCGGATCGGGCTGGGTGGATTCCGACGCGGTCACCGGATTCGAAACCCGCTTCGGCGGTGACGTCAGCGTGATCACGTTGCAGTACAGCGACATTCCGTCGTGGCAGGCTTTTGTCTCGTCCCCGCAACCGGCCCGGGACAGTGCCGTGGCGCTGACAGAGGCGGTGGTGTCGGCCGTCGAACAATCCCCGACGGATGAGCGCCCCGAGATCTACCTCTACGGCCAGAGTCTGGGCGCGATCGGTGCCGACGCCGCTCGGCGCCAACTTCTCGATGCCGAACCCGACGCGATCTGCCACACGATTCTCGCGGGCGCACCGGAAGGCTCGGCCACTGTCGCCGCACCCGACACAACGGTGCTGGCCAACAGTTCCGACCCGGTCATCCGATGGTCGCCGCGACTGCTCTGGCAACCGCCGCAGCTACCGACCGATCTGCGTTCCGACATGCCACAGGCACCATGGATACCGATCGCCGGTTTCCTTCAGGCCAGCGTCGACCTCATCGGAGCACTGTCATTCCCGGCCGGATTCGGCCATCAATATGGCACCGAGCAGGGTTTACTGGCGCCCGCGTGCCACCGATGATGTGCCCTTTTGGCGACCCCCACCTGGGGTTCTGTTCGCCAAAAGGGCACAGGATCGGGTCAGACGATGGGGCCTCGAGCGGCTTCGTAGGCGGCACCGACGCGGTAGAGACGTTCATCGGCCATCGATGGCGCCATGATCTGCAGTCCGACGGGCAGTCCGTCGTCCACCGACAGTCCCGACGGCACCGACATCGCGCAGTTGCCCGCCAGGTTGACCGGCAGGGTGCACAGGTCGAACAGGTACATGGCCAGCGGATCGTCGACCTTCTCGCCGATCGCGAACGCGGTGGTCGGTGTCGTCGGCGAGATGAGTACATCCACCGATTCGTAGGCCTTGGCGAAGTCGCGGGCGATGAGCGTCCGAACCTTCTGTGCCTGGCCGTAATACGCGTCGTAGTAGCCCGACGACAGGGCGTAGGTACCGATCATGATGCGGCGCTTGACCTCAGCACCGAAACCGGCGTCACGGGTCATCGCCATCACCTGGTCGGCGCTGTTGGTGCCGTCGTCGCCGACGCGCAATCCGTATCGCATCGCGTCGAAGCGGGCGAGGTTGCTCGACACCTCCGACGGCAGGATCAGGTAGTACGCACCCAGCGCGTAGGTGAAGTGCGGGCAGGAGACCTCGACGATCTCGGCGCCGCGCTCTTTCAGAGTTGTCACGGCTGCGTTGAACGATTCGAGCACACCCGCCTGGTAGCCATCACCCTGGAGCTCGGTGACGACGCCGATCCGGACACCCGAAAGATCTTCGGCAGCACCGGCTTTGGCAGCGGCAACCATGTCCGCGATGGGCTTGTTGATCGACGTCGAATCGCGGGGGTCGTGGCCGGCGATCACCTGATGCAGCAGAGCGGTGTCCAGAACCGTTCGGGCACATGGCCCACCCTGATCAAGTGAGGAGGCGCAAGCGACCAACCCATACCGCGACACCGTGCCGTACGTCGGCTTGACGCCGACGGTGCCGGTGACCGAAGCCGGCTGCCGCACCGAACCACCGGTGTCGGTACCGATGGCGAGCGGGGCCTGGAACGACGCCAGCGCGGCTGCACTGCCGCCACCCGAGCCACCGGGAATCTTGGTGGTGTCCCACGGATTGCGGGTCACGCCGTAAGCGGAGTTCTCGGTGGACGAACCCATCGCGAACTCGTCCATGTTGGTCTTGCCCAGAATCGGAATGCCTGCCGCGCGCAGCTTGGCGGTGACGGTGGCGTCGTACGGCGAAACCCAGCCTTCGAGGATCTTCGAGCCGCACGTCGTCGGGGCGTCAGTCGTAGTGAACACGTCCTTGAGCGCCAGCGGAACTCCGGCCAGCGGAGAGGCGGGGGCCTGACCGGCGGCGACGGCCTTGTCGACCTCTGCCGCGGTCGCCAGCGCCTGCTCGGCACCGACGTGGAGGAAGGCGTTCAGCTCACCGTCGACCGCCTCGATCCGATCGAGGTGGGCCTGGGTGACCTCGACCGCGGACAGCTCACCGGCGTGAATCTTGGCGGCGAGGTCGGCAGCGGACTGTCCGGTGATGGCACCGGACTCTCTGGTGGGGGCGCTCACGCTTCTTCTCCGAGGATCTGGGGGACGGCGAACCGCTGTTGCTCCACTGCGGGCGCACCGGACAGGGCTTCATCGGGGGTCAGCCCGGGCACGACAACATCCGGACGCAGCACATTGGCCAGGTCGGCGGGATGTGCAGTGCCGGGGACGTCAGCAGCGGCGACCTCGGAGATGTTCGCGACGTGCGACAGGATCGAATCGAGCTGACCAGCGTAGTGGTCGAGTTCGTCGTCGGTCAGCGCCAGCCGGGACAGCCGGGCCAGATGCGCTACTTCATCACGCGAGATGGCAGACACGCAGATGCACCCTTTCTTGTCGGTGTGGGCAGCTCACGAACTGTGGGCCGAACCCTTCGGCCAGAGTAGTCGGCCGCCGACCGACGGCAGGCATGGCCGTCCGGTCCCTCCACCGACGATCACACGCCTGCGTTCTGAGGCCACCCGCCACAACGCGATTCAGTTAGGGTTGCGCATGATCATCGTCACATCCAATGACATCCCGGGTTACCGGGTCGCCCACACGATCGGCGAGTGTTTCGGCCTGACAGTTCGTTCACGCCACCTCGGATCGAACATCGGCGCCGGGTTCAAGTCGATGGTGGGCGGAGAACTCAAGGGCATCACCCAATTGCTGCACGACTGCAGGCAAGAGGCACTGTCACGTCTGGCCACCGAAGCTCAAAATCGGGGAGCCAATGCCGTGGTGGCCTTCCGATTCGAGACCACCGAGTACGCAGGCACCGGCATCGAGGTCTGCGCATACGGCACCGCAGTCGTCGTCGAACCGCTCGCCGGGAATCCCCCTCAGAGCTGACCACCTCGTATCACGCGGTCCTGGATCTCCGCTGAGCGGCGCCTGAACAGCGCCGGACCAGCTCCGGTGGGACAATGACCGGCGTGTCCTACCTGTTGCGCGTCTACCTGCAAGATCGTCCCGGCTCACTCGGTCTACTGGCCGTGTCACTCGGTTCCGTCGGCGCCGACATCCTCTCGTTGGACGTCGTCGAGCGCGGTGAGGGCTACGCGGTCGACGACATCGTGGTCGAGGTCCCCCGCGGTGCACTGCCCGACACGTTGATCACGGCGGCGGAGAAGGTGGACGGGGTCCGCGTCGACTCGATCCGGCCCTACACCGGTCTGCTCGAAACCCATCGCGAACTCGAACTGGTCAACGACATCGCCCGCGCAGGCCGCGATCGTCTGCAGGTGCTGGTCGATTCCGCACCCCGAGTTCTCCGGGTCGACTGGGCGACCATCATCACCACAGGCGGTGGCGGCGGCGCAATCCAGTTGTTCGGCAGCTCGAGTGCTCCCGAGACCCAGCTGACCGATGCCAGCTGGCTGCCCATCGCCGAGACCGCCGAGCTCAATCCCGAAGCGCCCTGGGTCCCCCAGTCATGGCGCGACATGGACATCCGGCTGGCCGCCGCTCCAATCGGTACGCCCGGCAAGGCGCTGTTGCTCGGACGACCAGGTGGCCCGGACTTCCGGCCGTCCGAGATCGCCCGCATCGGCTACCTGGCGAAAATCGTCACCACCGTGCTCTCGCAGAGCTGACGGCGAGCGCCGGGGCGTGTCCCCCGTCAGGCGTATCCGGGTACAAACGTGAGGTTCACCCGCTGTTCGGCCGCTTGTGCGCGGAACAGCTTCATGGCACGGGGCATATGAAAGTCGTTGGTGACGATGACGGCGCCGGTGGCGCCGAGACCCTTGAGCATCGCAACCGCCCGGATCGCGTTGTCGTTGGTACTCATGGCTGTGTGTTCGTCGATGACCAGCCAGGGCGCAATGCCGCGTTCGACGAGTTCACGATGCATGAAGGTGGCCTCGGATATCGGCACCACCCCGGTGTTTCCACCGGTGACGATGATCCTGTTGAACGGATTCACGTATGACAGCGCTGCAGCTCGGTCCAGGCGCTGCACGAGTATCGGAGGCGGGGTTCCTCGGGCCTCGATGCGTGCACCGAGAACCACGATGTAACGGCCGATCGGATCGCCCGCGAGAAATGCGTCGGGCGAGGCTTCCGGCTCCGCGTGGACAACCGGCGGCGCGATGGCCGGAGGCACCAGAAGCGCGCCGGTCAGCGCTGTCACGGTCGCGGCCACAACCGCGAACCCTCTTTGTAACGATTTCATACACTTCACCGTCCTGGAATGTCTTTGTTGTCTTTTCGTGCCTCCATCGCAACATTCGTAGGGTGTTTGTGTTCAGCAATTGACATGATCAGTATCAAATTATTTCGGCTTGGCCACGCCGGTCATCCGGAGCAGCAACCCGGTGCACTTCACGACCGATCGGGGGGTGACTCGTGTTCGGCGCCGCGCGGTCCGATGTGCAGCATCACCCGCCGGGTCGACACCGCGGTCACCGCCACCCGCTCAGGAGCATCGTCGGGCAGGGACGCCGCCCACCGCCCGTAGCGTCCCGCCAGCGGGAACGCACTGAGGCCGTGCGCCAGGATCGAGAACACCACCGTCAGCGAGGCGACCTCGATCAGGTGATCGGAGACCGCGGACGTCCCCAGTTCCTGCGCCGCGATCATCACGAAGATCACCGTCGCCAGGCCCCGCGGACCAAACCATCCGACGAACAGGATCGTCTGCCATCCCCACCGGCCGCGGGCCATCGCGATGGCCACCGGAACCATCCGAACCACCGTCAACGCACCGACCGCGACCACCACGGTCCGCACGGTGGCATGCTCGAGCGCCGTCCCGACCATGGTGGCGCCGAACGCCATCCACACCACATAAGACGCCAACAACCCCATCGTCTCGGTGAACTCGGACCGCACGCGCAGCGACGGCGGCGTCGCGAATCCGAAGAGCATCCCGCCCACGAACGCCGCGACAAACCCGTTGCCGTCGATCTCGGTCGCGGCGAGATAACACAGCAGCGCCATCATCAGGACGGCTACCTGCTCCGACAACGGCGATGTCCACCCGCGGCCGCGACACCAGCGCAGCACCCAGCCGCCACCACCGCCGACAACAATCGCGACCACCACGGCAACCGACATCGCCCAGGCGGCATCCAGGACCCAATCGAGAGAACCGAGCTTTTCGGCCTCCGACGCGACCACCGTGATCAGCACCATCACCACCGGCGTGGCCATGCCGTCGTTGAGTCCACTTTCGACATTCAGCATCCGGCGTATCCGGGCGGGGATCCGGGTGTCGCTGACCACCACGGCACCGAGCGCGGCGTCGGTCGGGGCGAGGAGTGCGGCGATCAGGGCGGCCACCACCCATCCGCGATCGGGGAACATCCAGAATGCGAGCAGGGTGCCCGCGAGCAGAGTGAGCGGCAACCCGATCAGCAGCAACCGGGTCGGCGGTCCCGAATCGCCCTCGACGTCACGCAACCGCAAGTGCGATGCATCCGAGAAGAGCAGCAGGGCAAGGGTCAACTCGGCGACCGTCAGCAACCAGTGGCCGCCCGGATCCACCCGCACGAGCCCGAGACCGGAGGCCCCGATCAGCACCCCGATCGCCACGAACACCATCGGCGCACTCACCCGCGCCCGATCCAGTCGCGCCGACACGATCGAGTAGACGAACACCGAACCAACGAGCACCAACGGAACCGCCGAATGGATGGTCTCCTGGTGGTCGCTCATGACTGCGCGCCCCGGCACCACACGACAGCCGCTCGCCGATCACACACCGAGCCGCGGATATCGATCGCCAAACCCCCGAATCGGTTGGTATGCCCTGACGCCCAGAACGCGCCCGACTACCAGCATCGGCAGCAGTGGCGCCGCGCGCATCACCCGAAACGGGTGACCACCAGCCGCGATTTCCTCGCCAACATCGAACGTTGCGGGCCTGGTGTCCGCCCAGAATCGATTCATGATCGAACGCCCGCCCTGACCGCCGTCGACTGCCCGCCCTGACTGCCAAACGCGCGCGAGAGGTTGTCCCCTACTCGCTCGACATCGTGTAGACCGGCGCCTCCGTCAACAACGGATGAGCGAGTCCGAAAGCGGTCTCCGAATGCAGTTGAATCTTCGAAATCATCGGCATGCGTAGCCCCTGATGCAGTCCGCTCGGAGCAAAGGCGCTACCGGTGTACGACACTGCGCCACCTGCCCAGAGCGGGATTCCGGCGAGCACGGCGCCGACCGGCTGGTGGTAATGACCGGAGACGATCATTCGCACATCCGAGTCGCGAACAAGATCGCCAAGCTGTTCCCGATCGTCGGGATCGAGGATGTAGTCCTCGAGATACGGCGAAGTGGCCGGCATCGGCGGGTGATGGATGATCAGCACCGTACCGTCGGCAGCCTTGGTGCTCAACGTTTCTGCCAGCCATTCGAACTGGTGGGGACGGATCTCCCCGTGTCCGGCGCCCAGCACGTTGCTGTCCAATCCGATCACTCGCAGATCCCGGACGTGCGTGGTGAAGTCGAGTGTTCCCTGAGCAGAAACCGGCGTTCCCAGCTCTTCGGCGAACAGGGTGGGATCATCATGATTGCCGGACAGGTAAATCGCGGGTACACCCAAGTCCGCACTCAGATCACCGATGAGGGACGAGAGTCGTTGGTAGGCTTCGCGTCCGCCCCCATCCACCAGATCGCCGGTCAGTAGGATCGCGTCGAACGTGGTGTCAGCGGCGCGGATCGCTTCGCAGGCAAGTTCGAGGTGGGCCTGCGTGTCGAGCCCTTCGAGCAATTCGCCCGAAGCGACCAGATGGGTGTCGCTGATCTGAACCAATTCGTAGCAATTGTCGTATGCCATTACAGAATTCCATTCAGTGTCGGTGTGTTGCGAACGGTGTTGCAGAGATCCTCCAGGCTGGAGACGACCAGATCCGCTCCGGCGGCGGACAACGATTCCGCATCAGCGGTTCCGGTACTCACGGCCACGACCCGGGCACCGTTCCGTCGAGCCGCCTCGACGTCGAGTACGGTGTCGCCGATCAAGAGCACGTCAGCAGGGTCGACGCGCCGACCCAGTCGACGTTCCGCGTTGGCGATGGCAATGGGAACCAAGTCAGGTCGTTTCATCGTGTCCTTGCCAAAGGCTCCCTGCTGGAGGTCGAGTCCGTCGAGCAGTCCGTACGCCGCCAATTTGATTTCGGCCACTTCGATCTGATTTCCGGTGAGTGCGGATTGATATATGTGCGAGTAGCGCGAAAAGTCCTCGATCGCCGACTTGGCGCCGGGCAATGCGCGGCCTCGTTGCACCAGCAACGCACGGCGTTCCCGCAGGAGTTCGACCTCTCGGGCCAACGCCCGCGGCAACAGTTGGTCGGCCTCGGATTCGGGGACGTCGAACTGTTGCAGTATCGAGCGCAGCAACCCACGGATGGTGCTTCCCTCGATGACCTTCGCGTCGGCGATGGGCCGGCCCACTATTTCGGAACACAGTTCGAACCAGACCTCGCGGTCGACGCCCGCTACGTCAAGCAGCGTACGGTCGAGGTCCCACAGGATCAGCGTCTCCCGGCCGCCCTGCGCCTCTAGTGTGGCAGTAATGATGAAACCCTTTCGTCAGCAACAGAATTGACTGTGATCGATCCGGGAACAGGCACGAGTCCGATCCAGTCGGTGACAGCAATCGATGACGGCAACTCCACTGTCAGCGCAGTGTCGGAGAGACCGATCCGGCCGTGCACCCGCACGAGATCCCCGAGGTACTCACTCTGGACAACGCGCAGCGGCAAGCCGGCCCCGGGCTCGGTGCAATGAGCGAAACTGCGTGTCCGGAGGACGAGTTCGCAGTTCTGACCGGCGACCAGGCCGCTGGAGGCAATCTGGTCGACGGGGATCTCCCAACCACCGTTGACCGCTATTGTCCGGTTCGCCGTGACGCTGCCGCTCACCAGTGCGGCGCGCCCGAGGAAGGCCGCGACGAATGCATTGGCCGGCTGCTGCCAGAGTTCTCGTGCCGTGGCGCACTGCTCCATTCGGCCATCGCGCATGACTGCGATGCGATCAGCGAGGGCCAGCGCTTCTTGCTGATCGTGTGTGACCAGGATCGTCGCGCGCCCCGAAGCACGCAGGATCGTGGCAAGTTCGAGGCGCAATTCATCGCGAAGTTGCGGGTCCAGCGCGGCGAGGGGTTCGTCGAGAAGTAGCACTCGAGGATCGGTGGCGAGGGCTCGCGCCAGTGCAACCCGTTGGCGCTGACCGCCGGACAGCTGCCGCGGGGACCGCTCGGCCAACTCCGAGACACGGGCCAACCTCAGGGCCTCGGCGACGGCAGCGACGCGTTCGTCCTTGGAGACGCGCCGCGCGCTGAGTCCATAGCCGACGTTGGCAGCCACACTCATGTGCGGAAACAATCCGTAACTCTGTGGAACCCAGCCGATTCGACGGCCTTCCGGACGGGTTCCGGTGGCATCGGTACCGTCGAGCGACAACGTACCGCCGTCCAGTGGCTCCAGTCCGGCAATCATTCGCAGAGTGGTGGACTTGCCGCAGCCCGAGGGTCCGACCAACGCCAGTACCTCTCCGGAGGAGACATCGAAGCTCACGCCGCTGACTGCGTCTCGATCCGATTTGGGATAGCGCCGGACCAGCGCGGTGGCCTCGACGGCGGGTACCGAGGCTTCGGATCCTTCTGTCCTTGAGGTCATTTCGATCTCCTAACCGTCAGTGTGCCGAGAATGTGAAGGGCGATCGCCATCGGAATCACCGCAGCGCAGTACCAGAGCGTCAACGCCGCACCAGCGGAGGTTTGGCCGTAGACGAAGGAGCTGAACAGCACGACCGGCAGTGTCTGCTGTGCTGGATTGACGAGGAAGTACGTCAGGTTGAACTCACCAAAACTCAATGTGAGCACCATCAGCGCCGCCGCCAGCAACGACGGCCGGATGTGCGGCAGCGTCACGGTACGCAGTCGGCGTAGCACCCCTGCCCCCAGCGTCGCCGCGGTCTGTTCGAGCTCACGCAGGTCTGGGTCCCGTAGGACCGGGGTGAGGGCGGCGACCAGGAAAGGCATCGTGACGACCACGTGACCGCAGATCAGCAACCACCCCGACCGCTGCATCTGGGGATACATGGCGCTCAGGGCCAACCCGACCGCAATTCCGGGAACGGCCAACGGGAGACTTGTCACCCATCTGACGATCCCGATGCCGGGGAGCCGACTGCGGGCAAAGAGCAGCGCCAGCGGAATCCCGAGTGGTATGCCGATCACCAGCGTGTAGAGCGCCACCTGCAGGCTGATCGACAGTGCCGGAACGAATGTCGTCAGCGCCTCGTCGACCCACTTGGTGGTGAGACCCCCGCTGAGCGGACCGTTGTTCCAATTGTCGGTGAATGCGACGAGAACGGTTACCACGATCGGCAAGATCGAGAAGACGACGCAGAACCAGGCGGCGGAGCCGGTGACCCAACGGCGCCGGGAACGCTGCGCTCGGCGTGGAGCCGGTCGGGGTGATCGGCGATCGGATCGAGTAGTCGAACCTACGGGGTCGACCGGCGCCGTCAGAGTTGTACGCATACTCATCTTGCACGCTCCGATTTCGCGATGAGACGCTCGCCCACAGTGTTGAGGAGCGTGAAGACGAGGGCGACTGCCGCCAGCGTGATGGACATCGCGCCGGCCAACGCAGTGTTCTGCAGAGCTGTTCCCTGCTCCGCGATTTCCAGCGGCAAGACCCGGAAACCCTCGGAGAGCGCGGCCACGGTTCCGTAGGCGCCCAGCGAACTTGCGACCGCAAGCCCGGCCGCGGACAGGATGGCAGGCCACAACGCAGGCAAGACCACCGTTGCGAATATCCGCACCGGGGACGCACCCAGGGTGCGGGCGACCGCACTCAGATCTGCATCGAGGCCGCTGGCCGCACCGCGGAGAATGCCCAGGGTACGAGGCAGCTGAAAGTAGAGATAAGCAATCAGCAGACCGGGCATCGAGTAGGCGATGACCAGCATCGGCTGTCCGGTCAACGCGGTCCCGGCGGCCTGCGCCAGCCCGGCGCGGCCGAACAGCACGATGACGAAGAATCCGATCACCAGCCCGGGTAGCGAGAGCGGGAAGGTCAGGATCGCGTCGAAGCCCGCCGCCCGGCCACTGGTGAGTCGGGCCAGATGAAGCGCGGCCGGAAGGGCGACGATCAGGGTGACCACGGTGGAGGCGATCGCAAGCCACAGTGAATTGATCAGGGCGGTACGGTAATTCGCCACCGTGAAGATCTCTGTGTAGTACTGCCAGGTGAATCCCCCACCGGATCCCGTGACGCTTCGGACCAGAAAGGATGTGAGTGGAGCCACCATGAACAACACCAGGAAGGCGACTGCGGGAATCGAACACACCATCACGCCGAGGCCGCGCGGGACGCGCGGCCTCGGCCGGCCGGTGCGTTTGGTGCTCGGGCCGGTCATGAGCATGGTCAGCCCGAGATTGCAGCGGTGTAATCGGCGACGAAATCAGCCTGTGCCGCAGCGAGTTCGGTCATGTCAAGCGACTGCGCCGCGTCGTACGCCTCACTCGGAGCGATCTTCGCCGCGATGTCGGCAGGCATTTCACCGCGAACGGGATGCACGTAGAACTCAGCGAAGAGCTTCTGCCCCTCATCCGAGAACTGGAAGTCGATCCACTTCTTCGCGCCGTCCGGATTCGGCCCGTTCTTGACCAGGCTCAAAGCGTAGGCGACCTTGACGGTTCCGTCGGAGGGAAGGACGACCTCGATGTCGGCATTCTGGTTGTACTTCTGTGCGTAGCCGTTGAAGTCAGCGTCGACGAGGATCGGATACTCACCCGAAGCCGCCTTGCTGGGCGTGGTGTTGACAGGCGCCTGACCACCGTTCGCCTTCAACTTCGCGAAGTAGTCGAGGGCCGGGGACCAGTCGGTCATCGACCCGCCGCGAGCAAGATTGACCGCCGCCGCCGTGTAGTACCCGATCGCCGCCTTTGCCGGATCGGCGTAGAACACCATGTCCTTGTACTCGGGCTTGAGCAGATCGTCCCAACTCTGCGGCACGGGAAGCCCGCCGAGCGCCTTCTTGTTGACCAGGAACGACACCACGCCGTAGTGCGCGACGTTCCATGAACCATCGGCGGCCTTCAAATCGTTCGAGATCTCGTCGGCCCCGGCCGGCACATAGGGTTCCAAGAGACCCTGCTGATCAGCAGAGACACCGAAGGTTGGTCCCCAGTAGGCCACATCGGCCTGCGGATGGTCCTTCTGCTCTGCCAGTGCGGAGAGAGTCTGCCCGCTGTTCTTGACATCGGCGGGAACGGTGATGTCCGTCTGCTCGGCGAATGCCGCTCGGACGTCCTTGTAATTCGCCCACTCGTCCGGACTGTTGTACTGGACCACCGTGCCTGCGGCTGCATCGCTGCCACCGCCTCCCACCGCACTGGAACATCCAGCGGTCGACATCATGGCGATAACTGCAAGCGCCCCAGCATATTTCACTACTTTTGAACGTGAACGAACGAGACCGCGCATTGCGGATGCCACTCCTCTTTTAGGGGATGAATTGGGCCTTGAGCAGACCAGCGAGAGGCGGACACCGTGGTCCGCAGTCCCAGTATGTCGCACGAAAATGGGTAGTTTTCACCAAATCATGAAGATTTAACCATTAGTTACGCTAACGGACTTCGGGCGTCTGGCTACCGGACTCCTTCGCGCACATCGACACGAAAGCGGCTGTACTGCAGTCACATTGCGGTCGTCATCGGGTAGATGAGCATCCATGGACGGACGTCGAACAATGCTACGGTCATGGAGATCGGCCCGGCGTATCCCCAATCCATCCCCTGTGCCCAGATCGAGGAGACCGTCAGTGAGCTCGAGCAGAGCGGCCCCGCCGGCACGACGCCAGCAAGCCATTGCCGATCACCTGTTCGCACACAACACGTCCACCGCACAAGAACTCGCGGAACTGTTCGGTGTGAGCCTGGTGACCATGCATCGAGATCTGGATGCGCTGGCGAGAAAGCGCGTCGTCCGGAAGTTCCACGGCGGCGTCACCGCGCAACCTTCCAGTGTGTTCGAGAGCAGTGTCGAGTTCAGGATGAGCCATGCACTGGAAGAGAAGCGGTCGATTGCCCGGTTGGCCGCGCAGTACGTCGAGCCAGGAATGTCAGTGCTACTGGATAATTCGACGACCAATCTCCACTTACTGGAACTCCTCGAGGAGACCCGTCCGCTGACCCTGATCACCAACTTCGTCCCGATCATCACCACTGCGTCGCAGTGGTCGGACGTGGTCCTGGTTGTACTCGGAGGCGAGTACAACAGTCGGCTCGCCTCGCTCCTCGGCGTCGATTGCCAGGCTGCGGCGAGGCGGGTCCGCGCCGATATCGGGTTCTTCTCGTTTTCCGGAATCGATGCCGGTGGGATGTACCACCAAGAGCAGGACGTCGTCGCGTGCAAGCAGGCCATGCTCGCGTCGTCGGGCCGACGGATTGCTCTCGCCGATCACAGCAAACTTGGCCGAACCGCGTTGCATTGGGCTGCGCCCCTGGCTGATTTCGAGCAGGTGATCACCGATCCCGGCGCACCGAGGGACGTTCTGCGTGAACTTCGTGAGCATGACGCACGTGTCACCGTCTGCACCGATGCACGCGGGCAGGAGTAGCTGCCGCCGAACTTGAACCTTGCGGGGTGGCTATTTCGGGTCCGCTGGCTCCTCCTCGCTCGGACCGGCATCGACCGCGTTTTCGCTGTCGTCTGTTGCCGGCGGTCCCTCAGCCAAGAGTTTTTTGAAACCGTCCTCGTCGAGGATGGGGACACCGAGTTGTTCTGCTTTGGCCGCTTTCGTCCCCGGGGCGTCACCGATCACCACAAACGCGGTCTTCTTCGACACCGACCCCGACGCCTTGCCGCCGCGGACCAGGATCGCTTCCTTGGCACCGTCGCGGGAGAAGTCCTGCAGGGAACCGGTGACCACGATGCTCAGGCCCTCGAGGTTGCGCGGGATCGACTCGTCGCGCTCGTCCTCCATCTGGACGCCTGCGGCCCGCCACTTGTCGACGATCTCACGATGCCAGTCGACGGCGAACCAGTCGACGACGCTCTGCGCCAACGTGTTTCCCATACCTTCGACATCGGCGAGTTGCTCAACCGAAGCCGACTCGATGGCTTCGAGCGAGCCGAACTCCGTGGCCAGCGCACGCGCCGCGCTGGGCCCGACATGCCTGATCGACAGCCCTACCAGTACCCGCCACAGCGGCACCTTCTTGGCCTTCTCGAGATTGGTGAGCAACCAGGCGCCGTTGGCCGACAATCCACCGTCTTTATTGTTGAATAGTTCAACTCGCGCCAGATCATCGGCGGTCAACGAGAACAGGTCGGCCTCGTTGCGCAGAACGCCAGATGACAGCAACGCTCCGGCAGCCTCGTAGCCGAGGGCCTCGATGTCGAACGCTCCCCGGCCGGCCAAATGAAAAAGACGCTCACGTAACTGCGCGGGACACAGCTCACTGTTGGGGCAGCGAATGTCCGCGTCGCCGTCTTTCTCGTATTTCAGTTCCGTTCCGCATTCGGGACAGTGCGTGGGCATCACGAACTCACGCTCTGTGCCGTCGCGTAGATCGACGACCGGACCGAGAACCTCGGGTATCACGTCACCGGCCTTGCGGATGGTGACGGTGTCACCGATCCACACGCCCTTGCGCTTCACCTCCGACGCATTGTGCAGCGTCGCCCGCGACACAGTCGAACCAGCGACAGTGACCGGCTTCATGAAGGCATACGGCGTGACTCGACCCGTTCTACCGACGCCCACCTTGATGTCGAGCAGCTTCGTCGTCACCTCTTCAGGCGGGTACTTGTATGCGATGGCCCAGCGCGGCGCGCGGGAGGTGGAGCCGAGACGACGCTGCAATCCTAAGTCGTCGACCTTCACCACGATGCCGTCGATCTCGTGTTCGACATCGTGGCGATGCACGCCCCAATAATCGATCCTCTCCAGGATCGATTCGGCGCCAACAAGTTTGGTGGTGTGCTTAGAAACCGGAAGGCCCCACTCCCCCAGCGCCAGATAAGCGTCGTGGAGGGTCTTGAATGTGGCTCCCTCGACCCGGCCGAGCCCGTGGCAGATCATGCCCAGCCGACGGCGTGCGGTGATCTGTGGATTCTTCTGGCGCAGCGAACCGGCCGCGGAGTTGCGCGGGTTGGCGAACGGCGCCTTACCGGCCTCGACCAACGACGCATTGAGCGCTTGAAAGTCTTTGACCCGGAAGAACACCTCACCGCGGACCTCCAGCAGATCCGGAATCGGGTACTTCTCCGATTCGGTCAGCCGATGCGGGACGTCGTTGATGGTTTTCGCGTTGAGGGTGACATCTTCACCTGTGCGGCCGTCGCCTCGGGTGGTGCCTCGAACGAGCACACCCTTCTCATAGACCAGGCTCAACGCCACGCCGTCGATCTTCAGCTCGCACAGGTATTCCAGGCCGGCGCCGGCATCGGCCTCGACGCGACCGACCCAGGCCCGCATCTCCTCGGCGTCGAAGACGTTGTCGAGCGACATCATGCGTTCGAGGTGATCAACCGCCTTGAACTCGGTTGCGAATCCACCGCCGACGAGCTTGGTCGGCGAGTCGGCCACCGCGAGCTCGGGATACTGCTCCTCCAGGTGCTGCAGCTTCTGGAGAAGGGCATCGAAATCACCGTCGGTGATGATCGGCGCGTCTTTGACGTAGTAGCGAAACTGGTGGTCACGCACCTCTTCGGCCAGCCTCGCCCACTGCTCGCGCACATCCGAGGGGGTGGGCTCCGCGGGCGTCGGCTCTTCGATATCTGCACTGTCGGACACACTGTTGAAGATAGTCGAGGGTGCCGACAGACCAATCCGGCTACGGCCGAATAGTCGAAACGCCCCACCTGCTCGTTCTACCCTTGTCACCATGTCGCACCCGATCATGTTCTCCGACGATGACCCGGTCCTGAATCGGTTGCGCAGTGTCGCCCTGGCGTTTCCCGATGCCACCGAGGTCGTCGCACACGGCAGGCCCACATTTCGTGGCGGAAAGATGTTCGGCATGTACGGCGGTGGCGTCAAGGGCGGGCCGAGGTTCGACGCGTCGATCCTCTTCAAGGTCGACGAATCCGAACGTAGTGCCCTGGAACAAGATCCCCGGTTCTTCTATCCGGCCTACGTGGGGCCCTACGGTTGGCTTGGTCTCGATCTGTCGAAGAAGCCCGATTGGACAGAGGTGGCCGAATTGCTCGACGCCAGTTACCGCATGATCGCGCCGAAGAAACTCATCACGCGCCTCGACGACGGAGAACGACCGGCCGAACTGGGCTGATACCCGGGCGTCGGTTGACCCGGACGCGAGGACCAAATCACGTCCAATGTGCGATCTGGGTCACCTCACTGCATATACTCCGCACATGCTTCTCATCGGAATCATCCTCTTCGGCATGCTCATCGGCGCCGCAGCCCAGCTCATCCTCGGCAAGCCCTCCGGTGGCATCGACTGGACCCTGGCGATCATCGCCGGCCTGCTCGGATCATTCGTCGGCGGACTGCTGATCAGCCTGGTCACGGGCCACGGGATCCAATTCCACATCAGCGGCATCATCGGCTCGCTGGTCGGCGCCGTGATCGTGACCGCCGGATGGCAGTTGTGGGCGCGTAAGCGCACTGCCTGATCTGCGCCTGCGTCGGTTGCTGCGCGTGGGGTGCTCACACACCCTTGCGTAGTGATTGCTCATGTAGATCAGAGCCGTGCGGGACGTGAAATGTTCCCGAACGTTTCCAGAGCACGGGTCAGACAGATGTGGGATCGGCGTGTAGGCCTTGAGCTGCCTTGCCGCACAACGCGAGCGCGGTCTTCGCCCATTCCGCGTCGGCCCCGGCCAGACCACATCCGGGACTGATGACGATCTGCTCGGCCAACACCTTGCGGGACAACCCGATTCGGTCGATCAGCTCTGCGCAGTTGGCGGCCACCTGCTCGGCAGCGAGTTCTTTGGCAGGCGCGGTGGACGGTACGGCGCCAAGCACCACCTCGCGGCCCTCGTCGAGCAGCAGCCCGATCCCATCGAGGTCTGCTGTCCGGATCTGCGCAAGATCAACGCTGATCGCGGCAAAGCGGCTCCGCGCCAGCAGATCCCACTGCACATCGGACGAGCAGTCGTGCATGATCACCGGGCGGTTCACCACGGTGATGAAGTTGTCGTAGTGCTCGGCGACCGTCTGCACCGGGATCGGGTTGATGATGTTGAACCGGGTCAACGGCTCGATCGAACCCTCGACCACGCGGCCGATGAGCGGTTCGTCCACCTGGACGACAACCTTTGCGCCCGTACGCCTACTGACGTCGTTGGCGTGTACCCGGAGGCCTTCGGCCATCGATTCGACCAGATCGGACCACGCGCCCTCGTCGCGGAGGATCTTGTGACCACCGGCGAGTTCCACCGATGCGGCCAGTGTGAACGGCCCGCACGCCTGCACTTTGACGGTGCGGTCGGTACCGGTCAAACCTGCCCGCTCCCAGGCTTCTTCGAAGGCATCCAGATCGGCGGCCAGGAAGTCCCGGGCCCGGCGACTCAAACCCGATGGGCGTCCCGAGAGTCGATAGCCCGAAGGTGCGACGTCCATCGGCATGTCAACCAGGAGCACCGCGGCCCGGCCGACCATGTCGGCGCCCAGTCCGCGGGCGGGCAATTCCGGGAGGAACGCGAACTCTGTTTCACCGACACTGATCTCGGCGGCAACCCGCGGATCGGTGCCCGGCATCGAGCCGACCCCTGTGCCCGATCCGACTGGCAGGATGCTCACGCGCCGGAGCTGCTGACCAGGTCGCCGGGGACCGAACCGGTCACCACGATGCGACCACTGCCGACCACCAGGTCGCCGTTGACAGAATCCGGTAGATAAACAACCGCTGCCTGCCCTCGGGCCACACCGGTTAGTGGGGCCTGCAGTCGAATCCGGATTCCCGGACCTTCGACACCGTCGGTACCGTCATCGATCGCCTCGACCGTCGCAGGTGCCAGGCCACCGTGAGCCCGCACCTGAACCATCGCCTCGAACGGCCCGGTCGGCGTCTCACCGGAGGTCCAGATCGCGCGGCCCGCGGTGATACTCCACACCTGGAGGTGCTCAGAAGAACCAACCGTCACCGTGCCCGAATCCGGGTCGATCTCGGTGACGTACCGGGGCTTGCCGTCGGTTGCCGGGGCCTCGATCCCGAGGCCCTTGCGCTGACCGATGGTGAATCCGTGGACGCCCTCGTGGTCGGCGAGCTCGGCGCCCGAATCGGCGTCGACAACCTTGCCCGGCCGCACACCGATGGTGGCGCCGAGGAAGGCCCGGGTATCTCCGGTGGGGATGAAGCAGATGTCGTGTGAGTCCGGCTTGTCGGCCACGGACAGGTCTTTCGCGGCGGCCTCGGCGCGGATCTGATCCTTCGGGGTGTCGCCCACCGGGAACATCGCATGCGAAAGCTGCTCCGCGGTCAGCACCGCCAGCACGTAGGACTGGTCTTTGTCGTCGTCGACGGCTCGCCGCAGTTGCCCGTTCTCGAGCCGGGCGTAGTGGCCCGTGGCCACCGCGTCGAATCCCAATGCGATCGCCCGCTCGGACAACGCGGAGAACTTGATCTTCTCGTTGCAGGTCAAGCAGGGATTGGGTGTCTGCCCGGCAGCGTAGGCGGCAACGAACTCGTCGATGACGTCGTCCTTGAACCGATCGGCGAAGTCCCAGACGTAGAACGGGATCCCGAGCACGTCGGCAGCGCGGCGCGCATCGTCGGCGTCCTCACGCGAACAGCATCCGCGAGAACCGGTACGTAGTGCGCCGGGTGCGGTCGACAACGCCAGGTGCACCCCGACGACCTCGTGTCCGGCCTCGACGGCGCGGGCCGCGGCAACTGCCGAGTCGACACCACCGCTCATGGCAGCGAGTACCCGCATCAGCGATCACCCGCCATCGCGGTGGCCATACCGGCAGCCTGTGCGCGGGCGACGACCTCACCGATCACCGCACCGACCGCCTCGATCTCGTCGACCGTGGTGGACGGTGCCAGCGAAAAGCGAAGGGAGCTACGGGCATCGGCGGTGGACACACCCATCGCGGTCAGCACGTGGCTCGCACGCGCCACACCGGCCGTGCAGGCCGAGCCGGTCGAACATTCAATACCGTTGGCGTCGAGCAACATCAACAGCGAATCACCTTCACAGCCGGGGAAAGAAACATGTACATTTCCGGGAAGTCGCTGCGGTCCGATCGGGCCGTTGATGACACATCCGGAGCTCGATTCGGCGAGCACCTCGAACAGTCGATCACGCAGCGCCGCGACCGCGGGCATCGTGACATCGAGTTCTCGCACCGAAACGTCCAGCGCCACAGCCATACCCACCGCAGCCGGTACGTCGGGGGTGCCAGAGCGAACGTCGCGCTCGTGTCCGCCACCGTGCAGCAGCGGGACACAATCGACGTCGCGGCCGAGCAGTAGTGCACCGACGCCGTAGGGTCCACCGAACTTGTGTCCGGTGACACTCATTGCCGACAGTCCGCTGGCACCGAAGTCGATGGGCAGATGCCCGGCGGCCTGGATCGCATCGGAGTGCATCGGCACCCCGAACTCGCGACAGATCTCGGCCAGCTCCGCAATGGGTTCGATGGCACCGATTTCGTTGTTGGCCCACATCACGCTGACCAGTGCGGTCTGCTCGGCATGGGCCGACAGCTCGGCGCGAAGGACGGCAGGATCGACGAGTCCCTGGGCATCGACCGGGAGCCAGGTCACGTCGGCACCCTCGGAATCAACGAGCCACAGCACCGGATCGAGGATCGCGTGATGTTCGATCGACGAAGCGATGATCCGCTTGCGCGGAGTCTCCGGATTCTTGTTGCGCGCCCAGAAGATGCCCTTGATGGCGAGGTTGTCGCTCTCGGTGCCACCACCGGTGAAGATCACCTCGGAGGGCCGTGCGCCCAGGGAGGCCGCGATCGATTCGCGTGATTCCTCCAGGCGACGACGGGCCCGGCGACCGGATCCGTGCAGCGACGAAGCATTGCCCGCGATCCCCAAGAGCTCATTCATCGCCACGACGGCGGCGGGGACCATGATGGTCGACGCGGCGTGGTCGAGGTAGATGGGCGTGCGATCAGCGGAGAACATAACCAACCAAGGATAACCGCATCATCGCCCTTGTTATTTCCAGCGTCCGAGCCGCCGTCGGCGCGCTCGTTCAGATTCGGCAACCCGAACACGATGCGCTCACAGCGGGCCGCGAGTTCACGGCGATCACAGCCGGAAAACTGCAGTTCACAGAGTCGGACCCGCACCGTCAGTCCTTTTGCGAGCAACACCCGACGCAGGGTGTCGGCAATGGTGTCATCGCCGATGTAGCAGGGTGCGGTGCTGACCTGGCCTGCCGATGTGTGGAAACTCACCACCATCGGACGTACCGGCACCTGCGCATCGATCGCGGCCTGGAAGAACGCCGGCCGGAAGCGGCCACCGCCGCGACCACACCAGGTGGTTCCCTCGGGGAACACCCCGACGCTGTCACCGGCCACGAGTTCGGCCCGCACCTCGTCGACCACTGTCGGCAATTCCCGCAGGGATTCACGCCTCAGCCCGATGACACCGATACCCCGGGTCAGCCATCCGATCACCGGCCACCCGGTCACCTCGGACTTGGCTACAAAATGTGCCGGGCTGACCGCGGCCAGCGCCAGGATGTCGAGGAACGAAACGTGGTTGGCCACGATGAGGCCGCCACCGGAAATCCTTCCCGCCGCCTCGTCGGCCGGATTGTCGATGTCCAAGGCCAGCCCGAGTGCGGCGAGCAACCGGCGGGCGGCAAACCGCAGGTACGGGGTGCGTAGCGCTCTGGGCAGGAAGGCCACGATCACACCGACCACCAGAACCGCGGCGATGGTCAGTGGCAACGCCACGATCCGCCGGGCCTGCCGAATCCGTCCGGCCCGGTGCTCGCCCGGGCGGATGCAGCTGTTGTCGCAGCCACTGACCGGGAACCAGCCGTGCCGCGGCGATCCGGTCACAGCGGGATCGGAGACGGCGAGATCGGAGACACTGGACGCAGCCTCTGGGGGCGCGGCCACGATGGCTGTACTCGCGGTGGTCATCGCCCCGCTCCGGACGTCGCCTGGCGTAGGCGGTCCAGATATCTGCGGTTGGCGAGCCGGCCGTCGAGGACCGTTACGAAATCGGCGACACCGAAGTCCGGGTCGTGTGCGGGCTCCCCGCAGATCCACGCGCCCATTCGGAGGTAGCCGGTGAGCAGAGGCGGCATCCGCAGCCTCGGTGACGGGTCGATGTCATCGAGATGCACTCCGTCGATTTCGACGCGGCGGTGCGGAAAGGCCTGCCACGGTCCGGCGTGCCGGTTACGCACGTGATCGCGGATCCCGCGGACCTGTGCGCCGGGACGGTCACGCGACGGATCGCCGGAGATGGGTACCGAGGTGGCACCCATGAGGTAGCGGTATCCGCTGCGCTCGAGGTAGGCCAAGATGCCCGACCACATCAGTGCCAGCACCGCGCCGGATCGGTGTGCTGCGTCGACGCATGCTCGTCCCATCTCGATCGTTTGTGGTGCGATGCCGTCGAGTTCGGTGATGTCGAATTCGGTTGCGAGATATGGTCCGCCCGCGGCAATCGCGCCTGGCGGCGGCAGCAGGCGGTAGCTGCCGACCACGTCTCCGCTCAGATTGTGTCGGACCACCAGATGATCGCAATGTTCGTCGAAGCGATCGGTGTCGCGTTGATCCGCGGAGGCCGATGCCGGCGCGGTGAAGCCCGGCTCGCCGGCGAAGACGCGGTAACGCAGCCGGGCGATGGTGTCGATGTCGGAGAGGTCGTTGCTCAGATACAGGCTGTAGGTAGGGCCGGAGACGAGTGCGGTGTCGCGCTGTGCGGCATATGTCCTCATGGGCATAGGTGTATCGACCGCGCCGTACCGGGCGACTGCGCAGACGTTAGGTGTCGGTGCCAATTGGGTGAACAGGCAGGGTGGATGAACGGCAAACGACCCTCCACCCGATTCGGGTGAAGGGTCGTTCGATTGCCTGCGAAGCGCGGAGGAGCTAGGCGCTCACTTGCGCGCCTTGACGGCCTCGGTCAGCTGCGGGGCGACGTTGAACAGGTCGCCGACGATGCCGAAGTCGGCGATCTCGAAGATGGGTGCCTCTTCGTCCTTGTTGACAGCGACGATCGTCTTCGAGGTCTGCATACCGGCCCGGTGCTGGATGGCACCGGAGATGCCGAGTGCCACATAGAGCTGGGGCGACACGGTCTTGCCGGTCTGACCGACCTGGAACTGTCCCGGGTAGTAACCGGAGTCGACGGCCGCACGCGAAGCGCCGACAGCGGCACCCAGCGAATCGGCGAGTTCTTCGACGACGGAGAACTTCTCGGCACTGCCGACGCCGCGGCCACCGGAGACCACGATGGTGGCCTCGGTCAGCTCGGGGCGATCGCCACCGATGTTCGGCTCGATCTTGGTGATCTTGACGGCGTTCTCGGGAACCTCGGGAACCTCGATGTCGACACGCTCACCGGCACCGGGCGCGGGAGCGGCCTCGACGCCACCGGGGCGGATCGAGAACACGGGGACATCGCCGCCGGCCTGAGCCTCGACGGTGTACGCGCCACCGAAGATCGAGTGGACGCCGATGCCGCCCTCTTTCACGTCGATGACGTCGGCGAGGACACCCGAACCGAGACGGGCAGCGAGACGGCCCGCGATTTCCTTGCCGTCGACCGTGGCAGCCACGATCACGCCGGCCGGAGCGGCCTGCTCGACGAGGGTGCCGAGGATGTCGACCTTGGGGGTGACGAGGTAGCCGTCGACTGCGTCGGACTCTGCGACGTAGACCTTTTCAGCGCCGGCTTCTTTCAAGCCGTCGATGATGGCGTCGGCGGTTCCGGGCTTGCCGGCGACAACCACCGACGGGCTGCCCAGGGCGCGGGCAGCGGTGATGAGCTCAGAGGTGACCTTCTTCAGGGCCCCTTCGGCGTCCAGCTCAGCGAGGACAAGTACTTCAGCCATGGCTTTTACTCCTTGGATGGTGGTCGATGTGGTGGTGTGTGGCGGAGAAGATCAGATGATCTTCTGGCCGACCAGGAACTCGGCGACCTTCGTGCCGCCGTCACCCTCATCGACGACCTTTTCGCCTGCGGTCTTCGCAGGCTTCGGGGTTGAGGCGGTGACCGTCGATCCGGCGTTGGCCAGACCGACCTCTTCGGGTTCGACGCCGATATCCGCGAGCGAAAGGATCTGAACCTCTTTTTTCTTTGCTGCCATGATGCCCTTGAAGGACGGGAAGCGGGGTTCGTTGATCTTCTCGCCGACGCTGACGATCGCGGGCAGAGCCGATTCGAGGTGGAAGATACCCTCGTCGGTCTCACGCTCACCGGTCAGCTTCTCGCCGTCGACGGTCAGCTTGCGCAAGTGGGTCAGGTGCGGCAGTTCGAGGTACTCGGCGATGATCGCGGGCACGGCGCCGACGCGGCCGTCGGTGGCCTCGTTACCTGCGATGACCAGCTCGACACCTTCGACGGTACCCAGCGCACGGGCGAGAACCCACGCGGTCTGGATGGCGTCGCTGCCGTGCATTGCGTCATCTTGGACGTGGATGGCCTTGTCAGCACCCATCGACAGCGCCTTACGGATCGCATCGGTGGTCCGGGCGGGGCCCACGGCCAGCACGGTCACCTCGCCACCGTTGGCTTCTTTGATCTGCAGGGCCTCTTCGACGGCCTTCTCGTTGATCTCGTCGAGCACAGCGTCGGCAGCTTCGCGATCGAGGGTGTAGTCACCGTCGCTGAGCTTCCGCTCGGAGTACGTGTCAGGGACCTGCTTGATCAGAACGACAATATTTGTCATGGGTCTACGTCGACCTCCTGCGTAGGGTTCTGGACAACTTACCCGTCGGTAAGTACGCCTTGTTCTGTACCACCTTAGCGCGCACTAAGAGGAGGTCGACCACCCGATTCTGTCACAATGACCTCCGTCACATTCCTACGGTCGTGAACGCTCGGCGACGAAGATCTGAACTCCGGTTCCAAGTCGCCCTTCAGGTCCGACTCCGCGACCACTAGGCTCCCCTAAATGGCCAACCGCACGCGTGGATCGCAGGACACCGTCACCCAGCCCGACACGGGTGAATCGGTGCCGCCCGCGCTTGCCCTCACCGGCGAACGAACGGTTCCCGGCATCGCCGAGGAGAACTACTGGTTCCGCCGTCACGAGGTGGCCTATGAATACGTACTGCAACGTTGCAGCGGCAAAGACGTGCTCGAAGCCGGATCCGGCGAGGGCTATGGCGCCGATCAGATCTCGACCGTGGCCGGCGGTGTCACCTGTGTCGACTACGACCTGTCCGCGGTGCAGCACACCCGCGCCCGCTATCCGCAGCTCACCATCCATCAGGCCAACCTGATCGACCTGCCCATCGCCGCCGAATCGGTGGACACGGTCGTGAACTTCCAGGTGATCGAACACCTCTGGGATCAGCCCGCATTCGTTGCCGAATGTCTGCGCGTCCTACGCCGTGGGGGCGAACTCCTGATCTCGACCCCCAACCGGATCACCTTCTCCCCCGGTCGCGACACCCCCCTCAATCCTTTTCATACGCGCGAACTGAATCCCGCCGAACTGCGCGAGCTCCTCGAAGACGCCGGTTTCACGGTCACCGAAACACTCGGGGTGTTCCACGGCGCCGGCATGCGCACCCTCGACAGCAAGTGGGGTGGTTCGTTCATCGACGCCCAGATCGAACGCGCCCTGTCCGGGCAGCCCTGGCCGCAGGAGCTGACCGATGACGTCGCCGGGGTCGGGACCTGCGACTTCGACATCAGCGACACCGACCTCGATGCGAGCCTCGACCTGCTGTTCATCGCGGTGAAGCCTTGAGGGACAACGCCTTGCCCGACAAGGCGAGCCCGGCACCGGGCATGTTCAGTCTGGTGCTGCATTCCCATCTGCCCTGGCTGGCCAATCACGGTCGCTGGCCGGTCGGCGAAGAATGGCTCTATCAATCGTGGGCCGCGTCGTACCAGCCGGTGTTCGCCGCGCTCCGACGACTCGCCGCCGATGGCTTCACCGACCAGCTGACGCTGGGCATCACGCCGGTCCTGGCCGCCCAGCTCGACGATCCTCACTGCCTGAGCTCGATGTACGAGTGGCTCGCCGATTGGCAGCTCCGTGGCGCCGAGGCCGCGATCTCCCGCGCCGACACCGGTAGCACCGCACGTCCCACCGCATCGATCAACGAGCTCGGTACTCGTGAATACCGCAGTGCCGCAGCTGCATTGGACGACTTCGAAACACATTGGCGCCATGGCGGTTCCGCGCTGATCCGCTCCGTTGTCGACTCCGGCACCATCGAGTTGCTCGGCGGACCACTGGCCCACCCGTTTGCGCCACTCCTCGATCCCCGACTGCGCGACTTCTCGCTCCGCGAGGGTCTGTACGACGCGCAGCAACGGTTCAACACCCGCCCCGAGGGGATCTGGGCACCGGAATGCGCCTACGCGCCGGGTATGGAGGCCGACTACCAGGCCGCCGGTGTCCGGCACTTCATGGTCGACGGCCCGGCTCTGCACGGCGACACCAGCCTTGGCCGCACGGTTGGCGACAGTAATGTGGTCGCCTTCGGCCGCGACCTGCAGGTGTCCTATCGGGTGTGGTCACCGAAATCGGGCTACCCGGGCAACAGCGCCTACCGCGACTTCCATACGTACGACCATCAATTCGGCCTCAAACCGGCGCGGGTCACCGGACGGACCGTCGCGGGGCCGGACAAGAAGCCCTACGAACCGGCCCGCGCACAGGCCGCACTGCGCCGTCACGTCGACGACTTCGTCACCTGTGTCCGCGAACGATTGATCAGCGAGAGCCGGCGCATCGGTCGTCCGGCGCATGTGGTCGCCGCGTTCGACACCGAACTGTTCGGTCACTGGTGGCACGAGGGACCGCAGTGGCTCGAAGCCGTCCTGCGCGCCCTGCCCGAGGCCGGGATCACCGTGGGCACACTGAAAACCGCACGTGATGAGGGCTATGTCGGGGCGCCCGTGGAGCTGAGCGAGTCATCCTGGGGTTCCGGAAAGGACTGGCGGGTCTGGAACGGTCCGGTCGTCGAGGATCTGGTGCGGATCAATGCCGAAGTGGTGTCGGCGGCGCTCGCCACCGTCCAGAAGCGCCGCGATCAGCAGCCCATGCGGGATCACGTCAGCGATCAGATCCTGCGCGAGACACTGATGACGCTGTCATCGGACTGGCCGTTCATGGTGTCCAAACAGACCGCGGCCGACTACGCCCGTAATCGTCTCTACACCCATGCCCACGCGACACGGGAGATCTGCGATGCCGCCGACCGAGGGCGGGAATCGGTTGCGGCACAACTGTCGTCGCAATGGAACCGGGCCGACAACCTGTTTGCCGGACTCGATGCACGTCGATTGAATTTTGCGGGGCGGGAAACACCATGAGGTTGCACGAGATTCGGATGGCGGGGGCAGCATGAAGGTTTTGATCGTGTCGTGGGAGTACCCACCCGTGGTGGTCGGGGGCCTGGGCAGGCACGTGCACCATCTCGCAGTCGAACTCGCCCGCGCCGGGCACGATGTGGTGGTGCTGTCGCGGCAACCCGGCGGCAGCGACGGATTGACCAATCCCGGCACAGATGCCGAAAACGAGGGTGTTCGCGTGATCGCCGCGGCCGAGGATCCGCCGCACTTCGTCTTCGGCGAAGACATGATGGCCTGGACTCTCGCGATGGGGCATTCACTCCTGCGTGCCGGGCTCAAGTTGGGTGACTCGAAAAACCTTGCCGCCGAAGGCCCGTGGATTCCCGACGTGGTCCACGCCCACGACTGGCTGGTCGCCCACCCGGCGATCGCGCTTGCCGAGCACTTCGATGTCCCGCTGGTCAGCACCATCCACGCCACCGAGGCCGGCCGCCACAGT
The DNA here is from genome assembly GCF_059445525.1 of Williamsia sp. Y712. Taxonomy (NCBI): domain Bacteria; kingdom Bacillati; phylum Actinomycetota; class Actinomycetes; order Mycobacteriales; family Nocardiaceae; genus Williamsia; species Williamsia sp. Y712. Next base: position 2,427,762 of record NZ_JCAIUN010000001.1, on the reverse strand, counting down.
GGTTGGGTCAGCGGTCGGGTGAACCGGCAAGTCCACTCGGTCGAATGGTGGCTCGCCGCCGAATCCGACGCGCTGATCGCCTGCTCGCAATCCATGCACGACGAGGTGAACCGGCTGTTCGGCCCCGAACTCGCCGAGATCCACACCATCAACAACGGCATCGACGTACAGGCCTGGCCTTTTGCTCAGCGCGTCGCCCACGGTGGGCCGCCGAGGCTGCTCTACGCCGGCCGCCTCGAGTACGAAAAGGGTTTGCAGGACGCGATTGCCGCACTGGCCCGCATCCGCCGGTCGTTTCCCGGCACCACACTGACCGTCGCGGGCGACGGCACGCAGCTCGACTGGCTGCAGGAGGTCGCGCGCAAACATCGTGTGTCACGGGCCATCAGGTGGGTCGGCAGTGTCGACCGGATCGGCCTGACCACGCTGATGCACGACTGTGACGCGATCGTCCTACCCAGCCGATACGAACCGTTCGGACTGATCGCCCTCGAGGCGGCCGCCACCGGCATCCCTCTGGTGACGTCCACCGCCGGTGGGCTCGGTGAGGCGGTCACCGACGGTGTCACCGGGATGAGTTTCGCACCCGCCGACGTGGCGGGTCTGACGGCTGCGATCCGCGGGGTCCTCGGCGATCCAGATGCCGCTCAGCAACGTGCCATCGCCGCCCGCGCCCGGGTGGCCGACGGTTTTGCCTGGAACCAGGTCGCCGAACGTACCGCCGGGGTCTATCTCGCTGCGAAGCGCCGCATCCGGCGCCCACTGGGCCGGCCCGACATCGTCGAACGTCCACTGCCCGAACGTGACCCGGCGGTGCCGGTGGTCGCCGCGCTTCCCGCCGACTGACAACAACGAGCGCAGGCCCCGTGTCCGGCTAGTGCTTCCGTGATGCCTGCGCGGCAGCCTTCTTACGTTCGATATCGGCCAGGGCACGCTCGAGTTCGGCACGCTCCTGCGCGTTCGATGCCCAGTCATCCTTGCGGTTCTTGACCACGCGGGCCGGTGATCCGACGGCGATGGAGAAGTCCGGGATCGTGCCCTTCACCACCGCATGGGCTCCCAGGACGCACCCGCGTCCGACGATCGTGTTGCGCAGCACGGAAACCTTGGTCGCGATCCAGGTGTCCGGGCCGACCCGCACGGGGCCCTTCACGATGCCCTGATCCTTGATCGCCACGGTGATGTCGTCCATCTTGTGGTCGAAGTCGCAGATGTACACCCAGTCGGCAACCAGCGTGGAGGCGCCGATCTCGATGTCGAGGTAGGCGTTCACGACGTTGTTCTGACCGAAGACGACCTTGTCGCCGATCCGCAACGAACCCTCGTGACAGCGGATGGAATTGCCGTCGCCGATATGAACCCAGCGACCGATCTCCATGCGGGCGAGCTCAGGGGTCGAATGGATCTCGACGTTCTTGCCGAGGAACACCATGCCCCGCAGGATGATGTGCGGATTGGCCATCTTGAACCGAAGCAACCGGAAGTACCGGACCAGGTACCAGGGGGTATAGGCCCTGTTCTGCACCACCCAGCGCAGCGAATCCCGGGTCAGGAAGCGGGCCTGCCCGTCATCGCGTCGCAGACCTGCACGCCACCGGCGACGCAGTGGCGCATTCCACATGCTCGTCATGGCTACGAAGACTAACGGGGGACGCCGATACCCGAGGTCGTGGGTCCCGCGCGATAGGCTCAGGCCCGATCAAGGCGAAGGGACGCAAGAATCACGATGAGGATGATGGAGACGCGGCCGAGCTCGACCACCAAACGGTCCGGGCGCCGGGTGAGTGCGCGGGCGGCCGCGGTGTTGGTGCCGATTCTCGCCGTACTCCTGAGCTCCTGTTCGGACGGTGTGGACGATGTCCGGTCCGTGGCCAGCGCGGGCTGGTCGAGCTACGGCGGCAACGCGCAGAACTCCAACTTCGCCTACCCCGAGATCCGGAGCGACCTGACGCTGTCGTGGTCGCGGCCGGTCGGTGGCCAGATCAGTGCTCCCCTGACGATCTCGGGGCGTTCCAATGTCAACGTCACCGCCACCACCGACGGCGGGTGCAACACCTTCCAGTTCGACCAGCGTGCCGGTCGCAAGAACTTCTGCAAATATCTCGGAGACGGTGTCGATCTGAACTCGATGCTCGTCGACCAATACGAGAACATCTACATCGGGCGGGCCGGGACGTTCTTCGGTCTCACCGGTAGCGGCGACACCAGGTGGCAGTTCGGTGTCGTCGGGGTCCCGTTGTCGGCCAAGTTCGCAAACCCCGGTTCGGTACTGATGGTCAGTCACCTCGGACAGGTCCTGCTGTTCGACTCCCAGACCGGCAAATTGCAGGCCCCCGGGATCGCATTGGTGCCCGGCGTCGACCCCACCAAACCACTCGAGGGTCTCGGAGACTGCATCACGGGCGGGCCGGCGTGCCCCGTTCAGGCACCACCTGCGGTCGACGATAACCGCGATCGCTTCTACCTCAACTTCTGGCCGAAAGGCGAGATCGCCTCTGGCGTCCGCGCATTCGACTACGGCGAGCAGGACGGCAGCCGCTCCATCCGCGAAGCCTGGAGCGCAGAGATCCCCGGTGGCGTGATCGGGCCACCGACCCTCTCGATCGACCGCTCCACGCTGTACGTGTTCAACCGCCTCGGCAGCATCTACGCGCTGGACGCGCAGACCGGTGAGCCGAAATGGGACTACTTCGTCGGTAACTTCGGCTTCGCCACGATGACGGTGGCCCCGGACGGCCTGTTCATCCCGACCGGACCGCTCAATTCCCCGGTCCGGGCGTTCCGCGACGAAGGCGATAAGGCCGTTCCGGTGTGGGAGCGCACCGATCTGCAATCGGTCAGCCTGGCAACGCTGACCAACTCGGGCACCGCGTGGACCGTGGTTCGAGAACCCGGCGAAGACAACCTCACCCTGACCGAGCTGGACTCCGGTGACGGCACCACCAAACGCACCCTCGAGCTTCCGCGCGCTGTCGGTTTCACCACCGGTGTTGCCGTATCCGCGTCGGGCCAGGTGGCCGTGGCCACCCATCTCGGCGAGGTCTTCTTTTTCGACTCTCCCAAGAACTGACACCGCTGCGCCGACTACGTGCGGCGAACCCCGGCCTCGCAGATGAACATGACCCCGCGACGGCCGATGCGGGTGATCACCACTGCCAGCGATCGTGAACCCTTGAGCTTCAGCCGCTTCCGAAGGGCATCGGGGTCGACGTCGATGCCGCGCACCAGGATCTCCAGTGCGCCGCAGTCGAGTTCGGCCAGTCGGCGTTTGAGCTGTTTCTCGGAGTAGGAAAGCTGTTCCAGCACCCGCCAGCCCCGCTCCCCGACCGGTAGTTCGTCGCCACTGAGGTATGCGATCTGGGGGTCGAGCTGCCACAGGTCGTGGGCTTTGGCGTAGTGCCGGACCAGACCCGCACGGATCACTGCGCCGTCGGGATCCATGATCCAGGTGCCTGCCTCATCAACACCGGCACTGTCGTCGGCGGCGTCGGTGATCTCGAATGTCGTACCTGTACCGGTCCGGATCACCGTGGCACGGCGCGTCACCCCAGGTGTCGGCTCGGTCCACAGGCAGGCCTCACGGACTCCTCCGTCGAGCGAAACCACCTGCACCTCACCGGTGAACCCATGGCGCTCCCGCAACAGGTCGTAGTCCAGACCGGGTGCCGACTTCACCACCAGTGGCTTGCCGGCATAGACGTCGAGGACGTCGAGCAGCGGCGGTTCGGTGTCCTCGATCCGGAAGCTGCGACGGCCACCGCTACGCCGGGCCGGGTCGGCGATGAACACGTCGGCATCACTGCTGGGCACCAACGCATCTGCCCGGCGCAGTGTCGCTGCGGGGACGTTGTTCTCGGCCATCGCCAATCGCACCTCGTCGAGGTCGCTGCCGATCACATCGCCGAGGCCGTCCTGCCGAGCCAGTGCGGCGAGGTCCGCGCCGATGGAACAGGTGACGTCGTGAACCCTGGCCCCCGGATAGCGGGCTGCCAGTTCGATCGCCCGGTGATCGGCCACTGGATAGGCGGTCGCCTGCTGCAACGCATCCGCGGTCAGCAGCAGTCGCTCGGGATCACGAAGTTTGCCAATCGCCTTGCGCCGCAACGTGACCGTCTCGACCAGCGCGGCCTGGTGTGGCGAGAACCTCCGTGCAAGTTTCTCGATGTCACCGAGCATCGTGTCGGGTTGCAGCACAAGCGAATCAGCAAACGCCAGGGCGCTGCGTCCGGCATCGGAACGCAGATATGCAACGTCGTCGATCGAGAAGTCGTAGCCCACGGGTATAACTGTAACGATGTCGAATTCGAGAAGATCGTGAGTAGTAAATCTCGGGGCGCGGGAATCCTGGCAGTTGTGATCGCGGCCGTGATCGGAGGAGTCGCCTGTACGGAAATATCCGGCGACACCCTCGTTTCAGCCCCGCCATCGGCCACACCGCAGCTCACCAACCCAATAGAAGCTGCCGCACCGGTATCAAGTGATTTCGACGCTGCCCGTACCCAATTGGAGATGCTGGCGGTCAAGGGCCGCGCACCCAAAACCGGTTACGCCCGTGACGAGTTCGGACAATCCTGGACCGACGACGTGAATGTGGAATTCGGTCACAACGGATGTGACACCCGCAATGACATCCTGCGCCGCGACCTCGCCGAGGTCACCGCCAGGCCAGGCACCCGGGAGTGTGTGATCCTGACCGGAGTGCTCGTCGATCCGTACACGGGCAAGACCATCGACTTCGTCCGCGGCGAAAAGACCTCTACCGCAGTGCAGATCGATCATGTTGTCGCATTGTCAGATGCCTGGCAGAAAGGTGCGCAGCAACTGACTCCCGAGCAGCGCACCGATCTCGCCAACGATCCGATGAACCTTCAGGCCACCGACGGACCCACCAATTCACGCAAGGGCGCCGGTGACGCCGCCACCTGGCTACCGCCGAGCAAGGCCTACCGGTGCACCTACGTGGCCCGCCAGATCGATGTGAAGGCCCGTTACGACATCTGGGTCACCGCTGCCGAAAAGGAAGCGATGACCCAGATCCTGACCACCTGCTGACCGAAGTTGGTGGGTTCTGGTGAGCGCGACCTGCGCATTTACTCGCCAGAACCCACCACTTCCGGTTTTTACTCGGGCTTGGTGCCCGTGATGATGACGTTGTAGAAGAACTTCGGGGGGACGACCTTGCGGAGGACGTTCTCGTCCAGCCAGGTGAGGTTCTTCCAGCCGCCGAAGGCGAAACGCGCCCAGCCCCAACCGAGCTTGCCGGGCGGAACCGCTGCCTCGAAGGTGCGCACCGGCCATCCGAGCATCGCTGCCGCGAACTCTTCGGTTGCGGTCCTCACATTCACCGCACCGGCCGAGCGCGACATCTGCTCGAGGTCACTCGGATCGAACGTGTGGATGTCGACAACCGCTTCGAGCGCTGCGGCCCGGGACGACTCATCGAGCTCCGCCTGCGGTCGGCGCCAGCTCTGCAGCGGACCGAACTTGGTGACGGTGGTGGTGGCAGCCCAGGTGGCCCGGGACAACCAGCGTGCGTAGAAGTCACCGATGGTCGACGGTTCGCCGGCGAAGATGAACCGGCCGCCCGGCTTGAGCACCCGGATGACCTCGCGCAGCGACTTCTCGACGTCCGGAATGTGGTGCAGCACAGCGTGCCCGACCACCAGATCAAACGTGTTGTCGTCGTACGGGATCGTCTCGGCGTCCGCGACGCGGCCGTCGACGTCCAGACCCAGGTGCTCGGCGTTACGCAACGCCACCTTGACCATGCCCGGAGACAGGTCGGTGACCGACCCCTTCTTGGCGATGCCGCCCTGCATCAGGTTCAGCAGGAAGAAACCGGTGCCACAACCCAATTCGAGGGCATGCTCGTACGGCAACGGCTCGTCGCCGGCCACCGCGTCGAAACGGCCACGCGCATAGTCGATGCAGCGCTCGTCGTAGCTGATCGACCATTTGTCGTCATACGACTCGGCTTCCCAGTCGTGATAGAGCACCTGGGCGAGCTTGCTGTCGTGCAGTGCTGCCTGCACCTCGTCCGCGGTTGCGTGCGGATTGGGTGCGGGATCGTTGGGAGACGAAGTCATACGCTCTACAACCACTTTCGCATCGATGTGCTTATTTACCGAGGTGCTTATTTGCCGACGAACTTGGCTTTGCCTGGACCGTTCTCGATGAACGAGGCCATACCGATCTTGCGGTCCTCGGTGGCGAACAGCGCCGCAAAGACGTGCTCTTCGATCTTCAGGCCGGTGGTCAGGTCGGTGTCCAGGCCTTCGTCGATGGCAGCCTTGGCGGCCGCGATCGCCACACTGGCCGCACCGCTGAACTGCGAGGCCCACTTGAGGGCGGCGTTGTACACCTCATCGGGTGCGACGACCTCATCGACCAGACCGATCTCGAGGGCTTCGGCGGCACCGACGAAACGTCCGGTGAAGACGAGGTCCTTGGCCTTGGCCGGTCCGATCAGACGCGCGAGACGCTGTGTGCCACCGCCACCGGGGATCAGGCCGAGCAGGACCTCGGGTACGCCGAGCTTCGCGTTGTCGCCGGCGATCCGGCGGTCTGCGCCGAGGACCACTTCGAGTCCGCCGCCGAGCGCGTAGCCGGTGATGGCCGCGACCGTGGGCTTCGGGATGGTCGAGATCGAACCGATGTCGCTCTGCAGCCGACCGGCCACCTTGCGCATCTCGGCGTAATCCATGTCGTTCATCTCTTTGATGTCGGCACCGGCCGCAAGGACCTTGGGTCCGCCGTAGACAACCACGGATTTGATGTCATCGCGCAGGGTCGCCTCGCGGGCGGCCTGCGCCAGTTCGGTCTGGACCTGACGGCTCAGCGCGTTCATCGGCGGGCGATTCAGAAGGATGGTTCCGACCCCGGGAAAGTCCTCAGAGGTCTGCAACGATACGAACTCAGGCATGCCTGGCAGGCTACCGGGTCCACCGCCGATACCCTACTGTCGGGTAATGGCAACAAGCTCGCACGGCGAGCCGGTTGAGGTCCAGGTCGGTGAGCGCCTCGTCCGCGTCTCGAGTCCGCAGCGCGTGTACTTCCCGGCGCGCGGTGAAACCAAGCTCGACCTCGTCCACTATTACCTTTCGGTCGGCGACGGCATCGTGCGCGCATTGCGGGATCGACCATGCATGTTGCACCGGTATCCAAAGGGGGTGGCCGGCCAGAAAGTCCATCAGAAGCGGATCCCCGCCGGAGCTCCCGACTGGCTCGAAACCGTCAACATCTACTTCCCCCGATACGGCAGGACCGCCGACGAAGTCTGTGTGACCGAACTGGGCAGCGTGATCTGGGCCGTGCAGATGTCGACCGTCGAATTCCATCCGTGGAACTCCCGCCGCTTCGACACCGAGAAGCCCGACGAGTGGCGGATCGACCTCGATCCGATGCCGGACTGTTCATTCGACCGGGTCCGCCGCAGCGCACACGTCGCCCATGAGGTGCTCGATGACCTCGGCATGCGCGGGTTCCCCAAGACCTCGGGCGGTTCCGGATTGCACATCTACGTCCGCATCGAACCCGAATGGGGTTTTGCCGATGTCCGGCGGGCGGCGCACGCGTTTGCCCGTGAGGTCGAACGCCGCGCACCTTCCGAGGTCACCACGACGTGGTGGCGCAAAGACCGCGACCCGACAACCGTTTTCGTCGACTACAACCAGAACACCCGCGACCACACCATCGCCAGCGCCTATTCGGTACGCGGCAACCCCGAAGGCACGGTCTCGACACCGATCACCTGGGACGAGATCGACGACGTCGAGCCTGCGGCGTTCACGATCGCCACCGTCCCGGCCCGCTATGCCGACCTCGGCGATCTACATGCCGAGATCGACGACAAGGCCTATCGCCTGGACACGCTGCTCGAGTGGGCCGACCGTGACGAGCGTGACGGCGCCGAACCCACACCCGATCCCGAATGACCGACGATCGCGTCGGTTTCGGCCCACTCGACGGGTCAGGTCACTTCAGGAACGTGCGCTCGACGCCGTAGACATCTTCTTCGTCGAACACGATCCGGACGTGTTCGCCGGTCGAGACGAGGGTGGGCTCGATGGCCTCGATGGTCCGCTCACGGCTGAGTGCTTCGTCGACGCTGCCGCATTCGGTCAGGTCGCGCAGTTGCGCCCAGGTCGGCGGCAGGAGCAGCGTGTTGCCCGCCTCCCAGTCCGCGAGCGCGGCCGCCGGTGTGCTCCAGCCACTCTCGGAGGCCTCGGTGGTCTCACCGTCGGCGTGCTGCCCCTGCGGAAGTACCGCAAGGAAGAACCGGGTGTCGTAGCGGCGGCGCTCCCCCAGCGGGGTTATCCAGTGTGCCATCGGACGCAGCAGATCGGCCCGCAACAGCAACTTCTGGTCGCGGAGGAACTGGGCGAACGACAGCGACTTGTCGACCAGCGCCGCACGCTCTGCGCTCAGGGCCGAGGTGTCGGGAAATGTCCCGTCGGCGTCGGCGGCCAGCAATACACCGCATTCTTCGAACAGCTCGCGGACCACCGCGCACACCAACTCTTGTGCGGTCGCCGGATCGGTGTGGAACTGATCTGCCCACCAGTGCTCATCCGGACCGACCCAGGCGAGGTCGGCCTCGGCATCGCGAGAGTCAACGCCGCCGCCGGGAAAGACGGTCACGCCGCCTGCGAAGTCCATGGCTTTGACCCGGCGCATCAGAAATACGTCGATCGGGGTCTCGGGTTGCTGATTCTCGCGAATCAGCACCACGGTCGCGGCACCGCGGATCGGGACCGATTCCGGATCCTCCGCGAAGGTGAACCTACTCATTCTGCACGCCGCCGATGCCCGCCCGCGCGGCGCGATCGCCTGGCGAAGTAACGGCCGCCCGACCTGGTCAGGACGATCGACTGGCTGAAGGCCGCCGACAGGTTCGCCGACGTCACGACGTCTTCCATGAGTCCCTGCGCCACCACCACGCCCTCCTTCAGCAGCATCGCGTGTGTGAACCCGTTGGGGATCTCTTCCACGTGATGTGTCACGAGAACGGTCGCGGGAGCATCGGGATCGGCGGCCAGCACCTCCAGGCGCGCCACCAGTTCTTCACGACCACCGAGGTCGAGTCCGGCCGCCGGTTCATCGAGCAGGAGCAGTTCGGGATTGATCATCAGCGCGCGCGCCACCAGCACTCGCTTGCGCTCGCCTTCGGACAGCGTGCCGAACTTCCGGTTGGCCAGATGCTCGGCGCCCATGGACTCGAGCATCTCCAGCGCCTGATCGCGATCGACCTGGTCGTAGACCTCTTTCCAACGCCCCAGGACCGCGTAACCGGCCGAGACCACCAGATCACTGACCACCTCGTCGGAGGGGATGCGATCGGCGAGCATCGCCGACGTCACGCCGATCCGCGCGGTCAGCTCCCGCACCTCGGTGCGCCCGACCGGCTCCCCGAGCAGAAACGCACTTCCGCTGCTCGGATGGGTCTCGGCGGAAGCCATCCGCATCAGCGAGGTCTTGCCCGCGCCGTTGGGTCCCAGGATCACCCACCGTTCGTCGAGTTCCACCTTCCAGGTGATGGGCCCGACGAGGTTGTTTCCCTCACGTCGCAGCACCACATCTTCAAAGTCGATCAGCAGGTCTGGATCCGTTTCACGCACCCCCCTATCGTGCCGCACGGCATTGCCTCACACGGCGCCCAGGTTGGAGTGTCGGGAAACGAAACGAAAATCAGTTCTGCCCGAAATCGGGTTCGACCATCGAGAAATCGGCAAAATCGAAGCCGGGCACCACAATACAACTCACCAACGACGCCTCATCGCCGTGCGGCGAAGCGCGCTGCCATTGACCGGGTATCACCACAAATTGGGGATGGTGACCGGCGAGCACGTCCGATCCGACGTACACCGTGTGTTCATCCGCCGGCGCGGCGCCAAGACCTCCCAGGCCCAACGCCACCGGAGCACCCCGGTGATGCAGCCAGATCTCGGACCCGCGCACGGTATGCCACGCCGATTGTTGTCCGGGCATGAGCAGGAAGAGGATCGCAGTGGCGCCCGGCCGGCCGGCAGGATATCCCTGCGGTAGCACCGATTTCGGGATGGTCAGATCACTGATCCAGGTCTGGCGGTAGAACCCACCTTCCGGGTGTGGAGACAGATCGAGGTTCACAGCCCAGTCCGGAAGTTCGGTCATGGATTCGAGCCTAGTCACCCGCGGCGGCCGTCGCAGACCTCATAGCGCGGCGATCACGGTCACCGAACCCGGTGCGATCTCGGTGAATCCGGCATCGCGGACCGCGACTGCCGTTCCGCCGGCATCGGCCGACAGCAACTGTTCCCACCGCGATTTCGACGACATCCGGACGCGAACCGGGCACCCGTCAGAAAACCATTGCGCTGCTTGACCGAGATCCATCAGTTTGACCGCCAGCATCGACGCATGACCGACCTGTGCCGCCAGCTTGCCCACCGACATTTCCAGGGTCGGGTTGACCCACAGGGTCGGACGGCGGGCATCAGCGTCGACATCGGATGGCGGGTCTTCGCCGCGATCGTCGACCTCGGTACCACCGATCTGTAGTCGCGCGATCCGGCGATCGGTCTGACCCACCGGGCCCGGCACGATCGCTCTGGCCTGCGCCGACCCGTACGTGGCGGTGACCCCCTGAACATCCTGAGCCGCTTCCCAATGCGCGCCGCGGGCACGGCGGGCGATCTTCCGGATCCGGGCATCGCACCAGTTGTCCATCGCCGCCGCCCACGGACCACCCGGCCCGCTGCGCTCATCGAGACATAGCAGCGCCACCGCGGATGCGGCGGCGGTGAGCAGGTCGATCCGGTCAACCGGCTCCGACTTCGGGATGTGCAACACCATCTGCATCGCCAACACCTGTCCGGGATCGTCCGGATCGCTGTGTCCGCCAACGTATCCGACCAGGCGTTGGTAGCGCTGCCCGAACGTGTCCGGGCGCTCGACGGCGTCCGGATCCTCCGGAACTTCGTGTCCCATCGTCAACGGAGCGGAACGCGACGCAAGACACCATCGATGGCGTCTGCTGCTTCGATCTCGTCGCGCGTGACGCCGAGGATGAAGAGCACCGCGTCGAGGAACGGATGGGACAGCGCCGCGTCGGCAACTTCCTTCAGAGCCGGTTTGGCGTTGAACGCGATCCCCAATCCGGCGACCGTCAGCATGTCGATGTCGTTGGCACCATCACCCACGGCGATCGTCTGCTCCATCGGGACGCCCACGCTGTCGGCGAAGGCCCGCAGCGCCGTGGCCTTGCCGGCCCGGTCGACGATCTCGCCGGTCACCCGGCCGGTGAGTTTGTTGTCCGGGCCGATCTCCAGGGTGTTCGCCTTCACGAAATCCAGTTCGAGTTCGTGCGCCAGCGGTTCGATGACCTGACGGAAACCACCCGAGACCACGCCACAGTGGTAACCCATCCGGTGCAATGTGCGAATGGTCGTGCGGGCACCCGGCGTCAGCTCGAGTTCGTTCGCGACCTCGTCGAGGACGGACACGTCCAGACCCGCGAGCGCCTTGACGCGCTGATGCAGCGACTCGGCGAAGTCGAGTTCACCGCGCATCGCGGCCTCGGTCACGGCGGCGACCTCGGCCTCACGCCCGGCCCGGGCAGCGAGCATCTCGATGACCTCACCCTGGATCAACGTCGAGTCGACATCGAAAACAATGAGTCGTTTTGCGCGTCGGGCCAGGCCACCGCGCTCGACGGCCACGTCGATGCCGTACTGACTCGCGATACCGGCCAGGCCCTTGCGGAGCGCGGCGTCGGCGGCGACACTGTCGCGGTCGACGCTGATCAGGAGTTCGAGCCCGGTGACCGGATAGTCGGCGATGCCGCGGATCGAGTCGATGTTGCAGCCCTGGCGGGCCAACTCCCCGGCGAGTGCACTGAAACCCTTTGCACTGACCGGACTTCCGAGAACAACCACCGCATGGGTCGAGAGCCGCCGGGTTGCGTTGTCGGCGCCGACCTCGACGGTGACGTCGATGCCCACCGAATCCATCGCCTGCTCGACGACCTCTTGGAGTTCTTCGCTGTCGCCGAAGCATTTCACCAGGACACCCAGCGTCAGGCGCGCCCGGATCACGACCTGTTCGACATCGAGAATGCTGACCTGCCGGTTAGACAATGCTCCGAACAGCACTGAGCTGACGCCCGGTTTGTCGTGTCCGGTGACAGTGATGAGGACAGTGGTTCCTTCGGTACCCGCGGACGCATTGGCACCGGGGTTGATGTTGCTGGTCACGTCAGTTCTGATCGGATTCTGTGGAGGATTCGTGGCTACCGACCTCGAGCGGCCCGTGCTTGGCCGCTTCGGCTTTCTCACTGGTGTGACCCACATGGGCTTCGTCGCGCATACGTCCAACCATATGCGGGTAGTGCAATTCGAATGCAGGCCGCTCCGACCTGATGCGCGGAAGCTCGGTGAAGTTGTGCCGCGGCGGCGGACACGTAGTAGCCCATTCGAGCGAGTTGCCGAAGCCCCACGGGTCATCGACGGTGACAACCTCGCCGTAACGGTAACTACGGAACACATTCCACAGGAACGGCAACGTCGAGACACCGAGGATGAACGCACCGATCGTCGAGACCACATTCAATTCGGTGAATCCGTCGGTACTCAGATAGTCCGCGTAACGACGCGGCATACCCTCACCGCCGAGCCAGTGCTGCACCAGGAACGTCATATGAAAACCGATGAATGTCAACCAGAAGTGGATCTTGCCCAAACGCTCGTCGAGTAACCGTCCGGTCATCTTCGGGAACCAGAAGTAGATGCCCGCGTAGGTGGCGAACACGATCGTCCCGAACAGCACGTAATGGAAATGCGCGACCACGAAGTAGCTGTCGGTGAGTTGGAAGTCGAGCGGTGGACTCGCCAGGATCACACCGGTCAGACCACCGAACAAGAACGTGACGATGAAGCCGACCGCAAACATCATCGGCGTCTCAAAAGTCAGATGACCCTTCCACATCGTGCCGATCCAGTTGAAGAACTTCACGCCGGTCGGCACCGCGATCACAAACGTCATGAACGAGAAGAACGGCAACAGCACCGCACCGGTGGCGTACATGTGGTGCGCCCACACCGCCACCGACAGCGCCGCGATCGCAAGGGTCGCGTAGATGAGCGTGGAGTAGCCGAAGATCGGCTTGCGGCTGAAGACCGGGAAGATCTCCGAGACGATGCCGAAAAACGGCAGCGCCACGATATACACCTCGGGATGGCCGAAGAACCAGAACAGGTGCTGCCACAAGATCACCCCACCATTGGCCGGGTCGTACAGAACCGCATCGAACTGGCGGTCGACCTCGAGTCCCATCAGAGCTGCGGTCAGCAGCGGAAACGCCATCAAAATCAGGACACTGGTCACCAAAATGTTCCAGGTGAAGATCGGCATCCGAAACATCGTCATACCCGGCGCACGCAAGCAGGCCACCGTGGTCACCATGTTGACCGCACCGAGAATGGTGCCCAGCCCCGACACACCCAGCCCCATGATCCACAGGTCGCCGCCCGGTCCGGGCGAATGGATCGAATCAGTCAAGGGCGTGTAGGCAGTCCAACCGAAGTCAGCCGCACCACCAGGGGTGATGAAGCCGAGCAGCGCAACGGTCGAGCCGAACAGGAACAGCCAAAAACTGAACGCATTCAGTCGCGGGAACGCAACGTCCGGAGCACCGATCTGCAGCGGAAGCACAACATTGGCAAAACCGATGACGATCGGAGTCGCATACATCAGCAACATCACGGTGCCATGCATGGTGAAAAGCTGGTTGTACTGCTCGGTCGACAAGAACTGCAGACCGGGAACAGTGAGCTCGGCGCGCATCAACAGCGCCATCAAACCGCCGATGAGAAAAAACGCAAAACAGGCGACCAGATACATGATGCCGATCAACTTGTGATCGGTGGTCGTCAACATTTTGTAGAGGAACGTCCCCTTGAGCCCCGTGCGCTGGGGGTAAGGCCGCACCGGCACAACCAAGGTCGTGGGCTTGTCTACCGCAGTCATGGGGTTCCCCCTACCTGCACAGGTCGGACGCGATCTGACCCATTCTCGATCAGTGACCGCGACTCACGAGCTCGGCACGATTCTTGGATCTGATCGTAAACCCAAACGACAACAGAAACCGGCCATCTCCTACGAACTGTAGGAGATGACCGGTTTCAGTTTGTCAAAGACCTGGGGTCAGCCTGTTAGAGACCTGAGGTCAACTCGGATCCGGATCCGAAGACGCCTCGTGGCTGCCGACAGTCAGCGGTTCGCGACGCGCCTTCTCTGCGTGGTCGCTGCTCTTCCCGTGGCCGGGTCCGACATGAGCCTCGTCGCGCATGCGATCGATCATGTGCGGGTAGTGCAGCTCGAACGCAGGCCGCTCCGAACGAATCCGGGGAAGCTCGGTGAAGTTGTGCCGCGGCGGCGGGCAGCTGGTGGCCCATTCGAGCGAGTTGCCAAAGCCCCACGGATCATCGACGGTGACAACCTCGCCGTAGCGGTAGCTACGGAAGACGTTCCACAGGAACGGCAGGGTCGAGGCTCCGAGGATGAAGGCACCGATCGTCGAGACCACGTTGAGCATGGTGAATCCGTCGGTACTCAGATAGTCCGCGTAGCGGCGAGGCATGCCCTCGTTGCCCAGCCAGTGCTGGACGAGGAAGGTCATGTGGAAGCCGATCATGGTCAACCAGAAGTGGATCTTGCCCAAACGCTCGTCGAGCATGCGTCCGGTCATCTTCGGGAACCAGAAGTAGATGCCGGCGTAAGTGGCAAACACGATGGTGCCGAAGAGCACGTAGTGGAAGTGTGCGACCACGAAGTAGCTGTCCGAGAGGTGGAAGTCGAGCGGCGGGCTGGCGAGCAGCACACCGGTCAGACCACCGAACAAGAACGTGATGATGAAGCCGACCGAGAACAGCATCGGCGTCTCGAAGGTCAAATGCCCCTTCCACATCGTGCCTATCCAGTTGAAGAACTTCACACCGGTTGGCACTGCGATGAGGAACGTCATGAACGAGAAGAACGGCAGCAACACCGCACCCGTGGCGTACATGTGGTGCGCCCAGACCGCGACAGACAGTGCCGCGATAGAGAGCGTGGCATAGACCAGACCGCTGTAACCGAAGATCGGCTTACGGCTGAAGACCGGGAAGATCTCCGAGACGATGCCGAAGAACGGCAGCGCGATGATGTACACCTCGGGGTGCCCGAAGAACCAGAACAGGTGCTGCCACAAGATCACACCACCATTGGCCGGGTCATACAGGTTCGCACCGAACTGACGGTCGACTTCCAGACCCATCAGAGCTGCGGTCAGCAGCGGGAACGCGAGCAGGATCAGGACGCTGGTCACCAGGATGTTCCAGGTGAAGATCGGCATGCGGAACATGGTCATACCGGGTGCGCGGAGGCAGACCACGGTGGTGATCATGTTGACCGCGCCGAGGATGGTGCCAAGACCGGACACGCCGAGTCCGAGAATCCACAGGTCGGCGCCGGCGCCGGGCGAATGCACTGCGTCGGTCAGCGGCGTGTAAGCCGTCCAACCGAAGTCAGCTGCACCACCGGGGGTGATGAAGCCGAGCAGCGCAACGGTGGAGCCGAACAGGAACAGCCAGAAACTGAACGCATTCAGTCGCGGGAACGCAACGTCCGGAGCACCGATCTGCAGCGGAAGAACGACATTGGCGAAGCCGATCACGATCGGGGTCGCATACATCAGAAGCATCACGGTGCCATGCATCGTGAACAACTGGTTGAACTGCTCTGTCGACAAGAACTGCAGGCCGGGAGCGGCGAGCTCGCTTCGCATCAGCAGGGCCATCAGGCCACCGATGAGGAAGAATGCGAAACACACAACCAAGTACATGATGCCGAGCATCTTGTGATCAGTTGTCGTCAGCATCTTGTAGATGAACGACCCCTTTGGCCCCGTGCGCTCGGGGTAAGGCCTCACCGGAACCACCTGCTTGGTGGGCTGGTCTACCGCGGTCACTGATCCTCCTACCTGCGTGGCCACTCCGGTCCGTCGCGGCGAAAAATCTTCCGCTCACGACATGAGGGCACGGCGATGAATGTGCGCTGTGAAGATGGTAAACCCTCCCTTGCGAAGCAGCTGCGCGGGCTCCTACGAACTGTCGTATTTCGATGCGGTGCTCTCGATCCGGCGTACCGAGGGCAACCTTTGCCAAAGGGGTCAGTGCTAGTTTGGTCGGGAATTCGACCACCTCCAGACAACATCGAAAGAGTGGCAGTGAGCGATGTGATCCGCCCTCGGCGCGGCATGGCGGTGTTGGCATTGGCAGCGTTGGTCAGTGTCGGCGTGACCGGTTGTATCGACTCGACGGTGCCCGGTGGCGAGGGTTCGGTCGAAAGGACCACCTCCCGCGTTGCCGCGGTCGATCTGGTCGACCCAGATCGGGATGCCGACACGACCTGTCAGCCGACTGCCCCGCTCGACCCCGGCGCACCCGATCCGCTGCGGATCCTGGTGGCCGACCCGAGCCTGCTCGACGCGTTGTGCGCGCTCGGGCTCCAGGAGCGTGTGGTCGCGACGACAACTACCGACGGCACGCTGCCGACCTATATGGGCGATACGGTGCATTCGTTGCCCACCATCGGCGACGTCGCAGACCCCGATACCGCCAAGGCTGCCTCCACCGACCCCGATCTGGTGCTGACGGTCGGGAACTCCCCTCTCACCGCCGCACTCGGCGATGTCCCGGACGCAACAGTCGATCCGAGAGCGGACTGGAAGCAACGGTTTGTCGCGGTCTCGGCCGCGGTCGGACGGACCGAGGCCGGAGACGAACGGCTACAGGGATATCTCGACACCGCCGCGACCATCGGGAAACGCAACGGAGCTCGATTCACCCAGGTGTCCCTGGTGCAGTTCACCGCAGATTCCACCATCGTCATGGGCACCGACACGTTTGCCGCGCGGGTCTTGACCGACGTCGGCGCACAACGTCCCCCGGGTCAGCGTGAACCCGAACCAACAGTGCTCGATGACAAGAACTTCGAGATCGCCGACGGCGACATCATCTACATCGGCTTCGACGGCCCCGAAGGCCAGGACTACGGCACGTCGGTTCTGGAGACCGATCGCTGGCTCGACATGGGCGCGCCCGCCTGGGGTCGCTCGCGGATCGTCGAAGATCAGGTCTGGTTCGGTAGCGGTGGACTCTGTGCTGCCAACATCGTCCTGCTCAACCTCCGCGGCTCCCTCTGAAACTCCCCTAAAACCGGGTTCATGCAGGTCAGCGCCACGAAACGAATTGCGATCACGGTGAGGGCAACCTTGTGCCCGGCGCATGCGGGGATCAGCATGAGTGCATGACTGTTACCGACGAATACCTGGAGAACAACCGCGCATACGCGGAGACCTTTTCCGGACCACTACCACTGCCGCCGAGTCGTCACGTCGCGGTGCTCGCCTGCATGGATGCCCGGCTCGACGTCTACCGCATCCTCGGACTCGGCGCAGGCGAAGCCCATGTCATCCGCAACGCAGGCGGCGTGGTCACCGATGACGAGATCCGATCCCTGGCCATCAGCCAGCGACTGCTCGGGACCACCGAGATCATCCTGATCCACCACACCGACTGCGGAATGCTGACGTTCACCGACGACGAGTTCAAACGCGGCATCCAGGACGAGATCGGCGTCAAGCCGCCGTGGTCGGCCGAGTCCTTCCCCGACCTGGACGAGGACGTCAAGCAGTCACTCACCCGGATCGAGAACTCGCCGTTCATCACCAAGACGACGTCGTTGCGCGGCTTCGTCTTCGATGTCGCCACCGGCAAACTGGGCGAAGTCACGCGCTGACGCCGACGCACCTTCACGGGACGTCCGGCCAGCCCTTCTCCGACGGAATGTCGCCGTTCTCGACCGCCCGGGCCAACTGGGCATGGTCGGCGGCATTCTGGTCGGCGTAGGCGCTGGCGAAGGCGACAAGCGCATCTTCGGCCTTGTGGCTGTGACCCAGGTAGTTCGCGATCGCCGCCGCATCCCCGCTCCGCGCATGCGCACGCGCCAGAACATGTCCGCAGGCAGCGGCGAATCGTGGCAGGACCGGGGCAACACCCTCGCCTTTCGGTATCACCTTCCCGTCCCGGTACTGCCGGACGTAGAAGTCGAGATCCAAGTTCAGCTCGGGATACTGAAACGACGTCCATCCCACGAACATGTCGGTTGCACTTTGAATCAGGTGTTGCCCCTGCACAACTCGGGCACCGTGATTGTCGTACTTGCTCTTGCCGAGGAACTGTTCGTAGACCGATGGTCCGGCTTGTTTGATCTGGAGGAACAACGGGTCCCCGGTGCGCTGCTCTTCGAGGAGGGTCAAGAACACCCGCATCCCCACGCTGCCGACACCGACCACCTGCCGCACCGCGTCGACGGCGTCATATCGGGCGAGGAGGCTTTCGAGATGGTCCGGGACCGACTTGTGATATTCGGCGAGCACGCTCCGCAGAATCTGCTCGGCGGCATCGCCGAAGCGGTGGGTGCGGTACGGCGGGTCTTCGGTGATCCTTCGCCGGCCTTCGACCGTCGTGAGGAGCTTCTTCGACGCACCCCGACTGGTGCGCTTGCGCGCCCGGCTCTCGATCAATTCGTCGAGGGCCTCCTCGTTTTCCTTTTTCGCATACTGGAGTAGCTGCTCGACCTCGATCCGGTCATACCAGACATCGATCTGCGGCATCTCGGAGTAGTGCTTGATGTTCTTGCGATAACTGCGATAGGCGTGTCGAACCGCCTCTTGCCCAGCCGATTCCGTCAACCCGTTGTCCCGTGCCAACACGATCACACTGGCGAGGTAGCGCTTGAGATCCCATTCGAACGGTCCTGGCAGGGTCTCGTCGAAATCGCGGAGGTCGAAGACCAGATGCCGCTCGGGCGAGATCCACATCCCGTAGTTGAGGATGTGGGCGTCGCCGCACATCTGAACCATGATCCCGGTGTGCGGTGTGGACGCGAGATCGGCAGCCATCACCGCAGCAGCGCCCCGATAGTAGGTCCATGGCGAGTGGCTCATCCGCCCATGTCGGATCGGCAGCAGATCGGGGGCGCGAATGTCGCTCTGCGCCAAGATCGTTGCCAGCGCATCATGCCCCCGTTTGGCGGGGTCCCACTGCCCCAGCTCGCGCCGGGAAACACGCGTCCGGGAGTCGCGGCCAACCTGTGAGTCTTGGGAAACCGAAGCAATCGTCATTTCTGCACCTCGCTGCACCTGGGTCACTGCCAAGTATTGCAGCCAGAGGCCGTCAATATCGGAAAGACTCCAGACCCACCCGGGGCGCTCGGATGATCAAAAATTTGAGTCGCTTTGCGGGGGATCACCGGCCGATAGTCGCGAACTGCCGACGGTAGGCCGTTGGTGTTGTGTTGTAAGCGGATCCGAAGTTCTGCCGAAAAGTGACACCGCTACCGAATCCACACGCCGATGCGATCTCATCGATGCCCCAATCGGTTGTCTCGAGGAGCACGCGAGCCTCATTGAGCCGTTGCTCGAGCACCCAGCGCGCCGGAGTGGTTCCGGTCGCCTGATGGAACTGCCGCACGAAACTCCGCCTGCTCATCCGGGCCTGCTCTGCGAGCCGGTCGACCGACAGGGTCTCGTCGAGCCGTCCCAGCGCCCACTCCTGCACCACCGATATCGCCGTGTCCTCGGCGGGCCGGGCGAGGGGGCGCTCGATGTACTGCGCCTGCCCGCCGTCGCGGTGCGGTGCGACAACCAGACTGCGGGCGACCCGCGTTGCCACCGCCGATCCGAGATACCTGCGTACGAGGTGCAGGCAGGCATCGATCGACGACGCGGTGCCCGCAGACGTCATCACGTCGCCATGATCGATGTAGAGCACCGAGGCGTCGATCTGACTACCGGGACTGCGCTGCGCCATCTCCGGCATCATCTCCCAGTGCGTCACCGCCGAACGACCCTCGAGTACACCGGCATCGGCGACCGCAAACGCTCCGAGGCACAAGCCGGCAATCAGCGCCCCGCGCTCGTGTGCACCCACAAGCTCGCTTCGGAAGGTGGCCGTGAGCGGTTTGAGCGGAAGCGGCCATGACGGAATGATCACGACGTCGGCCCACCCGACCGCGCTCGGATCCGCCACGTCGCCAACCGAATAGCCCTCGGCCGTCCGCACCGACCCGGGCTGGTCGGACCACAATCTCGTTTCCCAATCCGACGCCAACCCGAGACGCCCCAGTTCACCGAAGACCATCAGCGGCGCTGCGAGATGGAACATCGTGATGCCGTCGAAGGCGTAGATCGCGATCCGCATGCGCACTCCCAAGTTGGCCTGATCTCATCGAAATTATGCATCTATGCCACTGGCAGGCGGTGCTGAATCGACGGAACAATCTAAGGCGTCCACCTTTCACCGGGTTCCGATCCGTGAATTGCACCGCCATCCAGGAGTCATCATGACCGCACCGCGCCGCGCCCTTGTAGTTGTCGATGTCCAGCAGGAGTACTTCGACGGACCGCTCCAGATCCAGTACCCGCCACGCGAGGAGTCGCTGGCGAACATCGTCGGCGCCATCGAGGTCGCCGATGCACACGGGATCCCGGTGGTCATCGTGTCGCACCACATGCCCGAGGGTGCCCCGGTCTTTGTCGAAGGGACGCCCGGATGGTCGCTTCATCCGGACATCGAAGCTGCAGGTAGCGGTCCCCGAAAAGCGGTCCACAAGCAGTACGGCAGCGTTTTCGCGGGCACAGACCTCGCAACATGGTTGCGGGACAACAACATCGATACCATCACCCTGGTCGGGTTCATGACAAACAACTGCGACCTGGCATCAGCAGTGGAGGCAGAAGGCCTGGGCTTTGCCGCGGAGATCCTGTCCGATGCCAGCGGCGCGATCAACCTGGCAAACGAGGTGGGCAAGGTGTCGGCCGAGAACCTGCACAACACCCTCATGGTGCTGTTGCACTCCAACTTTGCCGCAGTCGGCACCACCGCCGGGTGGACCGACGCAGTAGTGGCCGGCACCGAATTGCCCAAGAGCAACCTCGTTGTCTCTGCCATCGAGGGCAGTGCTGCCACAGTCTGACGAAAACCCCTCGGGAGCGACCTCAACTCATACGGCGATCCGAAACAGGCTGGTGCAGAGACATTCTGCCGTCATCAGTGCGGACTCACTCGCCACTCTCCCTGCGCCGGCGGTCGATTTCAGCCTGCCGCCGTTGCTGTTGCGCGCGTTCCCGAACTTGCCGGAGGAACTCCTCGTCGGCCTTCGGGTCTTGCGGTTCGAAGCGGCCGGGCTCGTCGTATTCGGGATACCCCAAGGCGGTGGCCCGGCCCGAACCGCTCAATCGTCCGTGCGACGTCCCAACGGGCCTGCCCGCGAAGAACCACACGATCGAGCCGACCATGGGCAGCACGATCACCAGCAGCAACCACCCCCACCGCGGCAGTCCCCGCACTCCGGCGTCGTCGCTTCCGATGATGTCGACCAACGCCGCAATCATGATCACAAGCACAATCAAACCCAGATACGGCACAATCAAGCCCCTCGTTTGTCTCCCCATTAATCGGCCCACTATCGCACACATCAGTATCGAAACAAATGTGGTATCCACAACCGGAATGTTCATTCCTTCGAAGGACGCGGCGCTCGATTGTCGCGGTGTATCAACATATTCCACAGTTCCGCCCGGCAACAACAATGCACGCCGACCTGGTGAACAAACCTTCGGACTCAATACGCCGAATCAGTAACATCACTTGCTTTGATTACGACACGAAGACATGAAGCTCTCCCGAATGGTCCGCATTTCGCCGTGTCTCGCCGCATTGTGTATGGCAGCGGTAGCCGCGATGGCGCCCGCGGCCGCCGCCGAAGTCGTTGATGTCACCGTGGTACCCGGCCTCAGCACCGGTTCCACCACCGCTTACGGCGCCGGCTGCACGTATCTCGTGATCGCCAGAACCGCGGACTCCCCCGGCACTCCGAGTACCGCCGAGGTCTCGTTCATCGACTACAACCGGGCTTCGATCTTCCTTCCCCAGGACCTCATCTTCGAGTCGGTCAACCCCTACTACGTCACCCCGGTGATCTTCGACCACGCCCTCACGCTGTGGACCCCGACCGCACCCGGGCAACACGCCATCATGGCCTACCAGACGTCAGCCGGTGGACCCGTCGAGACCGTCCTGGTCCAACCCGCCACGCCAGTGGGCCCGGCCTGCCTCGTCGCACCCTGATCCACGCCGATGACCACAGCTGGTGAGATTCTGCGGCACTGGCGGCAGATACGAGCACTGAACTACGGGACAGTCGGCCGGACAGTGCATGGGGTGGCACAGTATTCGGATCCCGGGCACACCGAAGAGTTCTGGTTCGACCCACCTTCGTTCTGGCGCACCGATACCCGCGGCGCCATCACGATGATCACGACCGACACTGACGAATACCGCCGTTCCCCCAATGGCATGGTCCACACCGCGTTGAACGATGGCACCATGCGTTTCATGTCCGTGCTCGGAGCGCACGTCAAACTCCTACTGGACGCCCATCGCAGCTGGCCCCTACCCGGTGGCCATGATTTCGGCACTCTTCCCGACCCCACGCACATCAGTGAAACGAACGTGCACGGACGGCACGGTTGGCGCGTCGAGTTCCCCGAGTCCGAACACCGTGGTGCGCAAACATTCGTCGTCGACGCCGAGACCGGATTGGCGATTGCCTGGTACAGCGGCACCGACCAGATCGAGTTGATCTCGTACGTGCTGGACGAGGTATTCGACCCATCCCTGTTCACGTGGACCGGCGAGGTCATCGAAGAGGCCGAAGAAATGTCCACGATGCAAGCCGAGCACGCGGCGAAACAGCGTCTCCTCGAGGACATTCCACGTCCTGCACCGACGTGGTTTCCGAGTGCCGTCGATGTGTCGGTGACCGACGGTGACCCCGCCACCGGAGCCGTGGATCTGAGCATGTCTGTCAGCGGGCCCTACTGGACGGTGCGCAGGTGGCTCACCGGCACCGACGACCCGCCGGAGTCCTTCCTCGCCTCCCACTACGGCGAGGCGGTCCGCGACGTCGGCGAGACCTGGACTCATGAACTGCGCTACTCGTCGGGGACAATGACCGACACTGACGCGCACCGGATCCTCGCGTCGATACCACCCGTCACGCCACCGCGACCGGCCGCCGAGATCGTGGCCGAGATCGATACCGCTCGGGCCGACCACCAACAGGCCCTGACCACCCCGGGCACGACCGCCGAGACCGGAGTTGTGTATGCCGGTCCGGTTCACGTCAGCTATTCGCAGTATTACCTTCAGTCTCAGGATGTCTGGGACGGTGATTACATGGCTGCGTTCGCCGGCCAGAACAACGGTCTGGTCGGTACCCGGTGCCGCGAGCAAGTGGTATTGGTCAGCGGACTACACACCGGAACCATCTCCGTCACCGTGGAAATCACCGACACACGTCCTGACCCGGACACTTCGGCCTGGGACGAGATCGTGGAAGCACCACTGACAGTCGATTCACCGCTCGTGCTCAACGACTGGGACGGCGGGGAACCCGGCATTGAACTACCCATCTCCCGCGGGACCTACCGGCTTCGCTACTGCGCCAACAACATGGATGCGGCCAGCGACGCCGACGTCGGTGAATACATCGACGAATATCGCATCACCATCTGGCCCAGTCCCCTCGCCGACGACGAGGTGATCAAACAAACCGCCGACATCGCCGTCTACTGGAACACTCAAGCGCATCGCTGACGGCGCGCGGGTTTACACAACCACCCTGAACATGGCGCACCACTCGTGCGTGGCCGTTCAGTCCACTCATTCCGACCAGCCCTCGACCGCCTCCACCCGACCGGTGTCGATGGCCTTCACCAGTTGCGCGTGGTCGCGATCGTTCTGGTCGGCGTAGGCAAAGGCGTATGACACAAACGCCTCTTCGACCTTGTCCGATGTTCCGAGGTAGTCGGCGATCGCGGCGGCATCACCGCTGCGGGCATGTGCCCGGGCGAGTACATGCCCGCAGGCCGAGGCGAACTGCGGTAACCGGGAGGCGATGACCTCACCCTTGGGAATCACCTTGCCGTCACGGAACTGCCGAACGTAGAAGTCCATGTCGTTGATGGTCGTCCAGCCGACGAAGGAGTCGGTGGCGCTCTGAATCATGCGCTGGCCATGCACAACCCGTTCACCGTGATTGCCGTAGTGGCTCGCGGGCAGGAATTGTTCATATACCGACGGACCGGCCTGCTTGATCTGCAGGAAGAGCGGATCCCTGGTCCGGCGTTCCTCGATCAGCGTCAAGAACACCCGCATTCCGACGCTGCCCACACCCACCACCTGACGGACCGCGTCGACAACATCGAAACGCGACAGCAGGCTCGAGACATGGTCGGGGACCGAACTCTGATACTTCCCGATGATCTGATCGAGCATCGCCGCATGCTCGGCGAGCGCGTGGGTCCGAAATGGTGGATCCTCACTGATCATCCGTTGTCCGTCAACCACATTCGTGAGCTTTTTCGACGCACCGCGACTTGATCGTTTGCGGGCCTGCTTGTCGATCATCGCGTCGAGGCGGCCTTCGTCGTCCTGCGCGGTGTATTCGATGAGCTGCTCGACGTCGACCCGGTCGTACCAGACGTCGATCTCCGGCATCTGCGCGTAGAGCCCAATCCATTCGCGATAACCGCGGTACGCCTCTGACACGGCCAGCTTGGCGTCGGATTTCGAGACGTTGTTGCTCCGCGCCAACACCACGAGGCTGGCCACAAAACGCTTCACATCCCATTCGAACGGCCCAGGAAGGGTCTCGTCGAAGTCGCGCAGATCGAAGACGAGATTGCGTTCAGGGGTATTCCACAGTCCGAAGTTGAGGACGTGCGCATCTCCGCACAGTTGCACGGTGATACCGGTATCGGGCGTCGAGGCGAGGTCCGCCGCCATCACCGCCGCCGCGCCCCGGTAGTACGTCCACGGCGAATGACTCATCCGTCCGTGCCGGATCGGCAACAGGTCGTCGGCGCGGATCGTATTCTGCGCCAAGATGGTCTCGAGCGGGTCGTGTCCTCGCGTTGCCGGGTTCCACTCCCCCAGCGACCGCCGCGGGACGAGTTTGCGCGAGGCGCGTCCGGCACCGCGATGCTCCGGAACCCGGGCACGGCCGATCAGAGTGCCGCCACCGCCCTGCCAGAGAATGTTTCCCGCATTGTCTTGGGCGGCAGGGCCGGTTGCCGCGCTGGTGGTGGTCGTCACTCCGGAATTATTGCAGGCGAACTCACTGCGACCACGGCGTCACCGGCCGCTGACCCCGGACACCGTCGACGACGAAGTCGACTTTCTCCTGATAAAAGCAGATCCGCCCGGTGATCTGATGCATCTCCGGCGGCGGATTCTCATAGCTCCACGCGATATCGATGCCGGCGTCGCCGAGGCTGGGCGCGGACCAGTGGGTGGCCTCCCCCTTGTACGCACATGTTGTCGACGTGTTGCTGCGCACCAGATCTGCCAAAACGTCACCGGGTGAGAGATAGAACCGCGGCGGCAGGTGGGTTTCAAACAACATCAGTGGATGCCCCGATTCGGCCAGGATGTCACCACCGGAAATCACGTGGACCACGCGGGCGCTGTGCCGGATATCTATGCGTGAGAACGGATCTCGAGGATGCCCGAAGATCCGCTCGTCCTCTTCGAACCAATCGAAGGGATTGAAGTCGAGCACGGCATACCCGTCGAGATCGTCGGGCAGGAACGCACCACCCGGGCCGGCCTCACCCCGAACAACTGCGGTGCGACCCGCACAGGTGTGCTGCGCAAAGCCGTTGCTCGGATCGAGCATCCCGGTGGGCATCTCCCCGACGCTGAACGGACGGATTTCTTCCAGCGGCGTTCGCAGGTCCGCGACCGGGACGGCATACGAGGGAACGATGCGCTGCGGTTCCCAGACCAGGATGGCCTGATCGGTGCGCGCGATGCCGTGATCGGCCGACGACACCGTCACCATCTTGGCCGTGGGCTCATATCGCAGACTCCCGAGCTCCGACATCAGGTACTGCCGCATCATGGTCGCCATCGTGACCACCTCCGCTCACCACCATACGACTGATCGTGGGCCCACTCGATGGAAAGAGACAACCTCCGTACCGAGGTGTCGGTACGGAGGTTGTTTGTCTTACAAGACCCGGACGGTCAGAAGTCCCAGTCGTCGTCTTCGGTGTTGACGGCCTTGCCGATGACGTACGAGCTACCCGACCCCGAGAAGAAGTCGTGGTTCTCGTCGGCATTGGGTGAGAGTGCCGACAGGATCGCCGGGTTCACATCGGTCTCGTCCCGCGGGAACATCGCTTCGTAACCCAGGTTCATCAGGGCCTTGTTCGCGTTGTACCGCAAGAACTTCTTCACGTCTTCGGTCAGGCCGACGTCGTCGTAAAGCGCTTCGGTGTAATCGATTTCGTTGTCGTAGAGCTCGAACAGCAGCTCGAAGGTGTAATCCTTGAGCTCCTGCCGACGTTCGGGTGTCTCCGTCTCCAGCGCCCGCTGGTACTTGTACCCGATGTAGTAACCGTGCACGGCCTCGTCGCGGATGATCAGCCGGATCAGGTCCGCGGTGTTGGTGAGCTTTGCCCGAGATGACCAGTACATCGGCAGATAGAAGCCGCTGTAGAAGAGGAACGACTCGAGCAGGGTCGAGGCGATCTTGCGCTTGAGCGGGTCGTCGCCACGGTAGTAGTCCATGACGATCCGAGCCTTGGCCTGGAGCTGTTCGTTCTCCTCCGACCAGCGGAACGCCTCGTCGATCTCCTTGGTGGAGCACAACGTGGAGAAGATCGAGCTGTAGCTCTTGGCGTGCACCGACTCCATGAACGCGATGTTCGTCAGCACAGCTTCTTCATGCGGGGTGCTCGCATCGGGGATAAGGCTGACAGCGCCGACCGTGCCCTGGATGGTGTCGAGGAGCGTCAGACCGGTGAACACGCGCATGGTGAGCTGCTTTTCCAGCTCGGTGAGGGTGCCCCACGACGGGATGTCGTTGGACACCGGCACCTTCTCGGGCAGCCAGAAGTTACCGGTCAGGCGATCCCAGACCTCGGCGTCCTTCTCATCGGGCACCCGGTTCCAGTTGATCGCCGAGACGCGGCTGACCAGCTTGATCGGCGCTCCGTCGGCGGGCGAATGGGTCCCTTTTGCAACTGTCATAGCGGCATCCCCTGGATGTGGTCTGTGAAACGTGCCATTACCCAAAACTAGACTGTCAATCGAAATCGAGAGTAGGCGACCACGCTCAAATGAGCTGTACGCAACGATTGATTACGTTTTTTGGGGTACCAGGAGCGTAAACGACAAGCATGTAATTATCCAATACCCTCGCGGCATGTTGCCCGGGTATCAAACTGGCGAAAGTTGCTGTGACACAACAAATGGCGGCGAGGTTACTCGCCGCCATTTGCTATGTTTCGCTGACTAAACCTGCTGCGTAATCGTGCCGCCGGGATTTCGTTTGACGGTCGCGTCCGTCACGAATCGACCCGTTGAAGCTGATCGATTGACGGCTTTGCTATTTGCAGTTCCGGAACCAACTCGTTCAGTTGTCGTCTTGGCAGGCCATCGCGCTGCGGCCGCCTTGCTGACGAACTTCCCAGTTCCTGCACTTCGATGAACACGCTTCGACACGAGACATCACCTCCGATGGAGGTTGCGTTCCGACGCGAGCCTCGCCTGTATTGGCGAAGGACAACTCGTATACTCTTGGGACTCCCCCAGTGGGAAGTTCCGAGTTGTCGGAACTAGAGGGGTCGGACATTGCAGTGTCCGACCCCTCACACTTTTCAAGTCCTCACAACATGCAAGAGACGCAATTCTCGACCTCGGTCCCCTCGAGGGCCATCTGACGCAAACGGATGTAGTACAGCGTCTTGATGCCCTTGCGCCATGCGTAGATCTGCGCCTTGTTCACATCGCGGGTGGAAGCGGTGTCCTTGAAGAACAGGGTCAGGCTCAGGCCCTGATCGACGTGCTGCGTCGCCGCGGCGTAGGTGTCGATGATCTTCTCGTAGCCGATCTCATACGCGTCCTGGTAGTACTCCAGGTTGTCGTTGTCCATGAAGGGCGCCGGGTAGTAGACGCGGCCGATCTTGCCCTCTTTACGGATCTCGATCTTCGCCGCAACCGGGTGGATCGAGCTCGTCGAGTGGTTGATGTAGCTGATCGAACCGGTCGGCGGGACGGCCTGCAGGTTCTGGTTGTAGATGCCGTGCTCCTGCACGCTCGCCTTCAACTCGACCCAGTCGGCCTGCGTCGGAATCGTGATTCCGGACTGCGCGAACAACTCTCGGACCTTGGCGGTCTCCGGCTCCCACACCTTCTCGGTGTACTTGTCGAAGAACTCACCGGTCGCGTACTTCGACCGCTCGAAGCCGCCGAACGCCTTGCCCCGCTCCTTGGCGATCCGGTTCGATGCGCGCAGCGCGTAGAACAGCACCGTGTAGAAGTAGATGTTCGTGAAGTCGATGCCCTCTTCGGACCCGTAGTAGACGCGCTCACGCGCCAGGTACCCGTGCAGGTTCATCTGCCCGAGACCGATCGCATGCGAGTCGTCGTTGCCCTTCTGAATCGAGGGCACCGAGGTGATGGCGGTCTGATCCGACACCGCGGTGAGTCCGCGGATCGCGGTCTCGATGGTCTGCGCGATGTCCGGCGAATCCATCGTCTTGGCGATGTTGAGCGAACCCAGGTTGCACGAGATGTCTTTACCGATGTGCTCGTACGAGAGGTCGTCGTTGAACGTCGATGCAGTCGAGACCTGCAGGATCTCCGAGCACAGGTTGGAGTGGGTGATCTTGCCGTCGATCGGGTTGGCGTTGTTCACCGTGTCCTCGAACATGATGTACGGGTAGCCCGACTCGAACTGCAGCTCGGCGAGGGTCTGGAAGAACTCACGCGCCTTGATCTTGGTCTTGCGGATCCGGCGGTCGTCGACCATCTCGTGGTACTTCTCGGTCACGTTGATATCGGCGAACGGCACACCATAGATGCGCTCGACGTCGTACGGACTGAACAGGTACATGTCGTCGTTCTTCTTGGCCAGCTCGAACGTGATGTCCGGGATGACCACACCCAGCGAGAGGGTCTTGATGCGGATCTTCTCATCCGCGTTCTCACGCTTGGTGTCGAGGAAGCGGTAGATGTCGGGGTGGTGAGCGTGCAGGTACACCGCGCCTGCACCCTGACGGGCACCGAGCTGGTTGGCGTAGCTGAACGAATCCTCGAGCAGCTTCATGATCGGGATGACACCGGAACTCTGGTTCTCGATCTTCTTGATCGGCGCACCGTGTTCGCGAATGTTGGTCAGCAGCAACGCAACACCGCCGCCGCGCTTGGACAGCTGCAGCGCGGAGTTGATGGAACGGCCGATCGACTCCATGTTGTCCTCGATACGCAGCAGGAAGCACGACACCGGCTCGCCGCGCTGCTTCTTGCCCGAGTTGAGGAAGGTCGGGGTGGCCGGCTGGAACCGTCCGTCGATGATCTCGTCGACCAGGGCCCGCGCCAGGATGGTGTCGCCGTCGGCCAGCGTGAGCGCGACCATCGAGACCCGATCCTCGAAACGCTCGAGGTATCGCTTGCCGTCAAATGTCTTGAGCGTGTACGAGGTGTAGTACTTGAACGCACCCAGGAAGGTCGGGAACCGGAACTTCTTGCTGTACGCGTGGTCGAACAGACCCTTCACGAACCCGCGGTCGTATTTGTCGAGAACCTCTGCCTCGTAATAGTTTTCCTTCACCAGGTAGTCGAGCTTCTCGTCCAGGTTGTGGAAGAAGACCGTGTTCTGGTTGACGTGCTGGAGGAAGTACTGGTTGGCCGCTTCGCGATCCTTCTCGAACTGGATCTTGTTGTCGGCGTCGTACAGGTTCAGCATCGCGTTGAGCGAGTGGAAGTCCATCTCCTCCGGCTGGTGGCCGGACGGATCTGCGTGGACGCCCGACTTGCTGGCCGAGGTCCCTGACCTTGAGTCGGTTACTGGGGTTGCGGTTGGCGACACTGTGAAAACTCCTGTGATTGCGCAAATTCGTGGAGACCGGAGCGGACCCGGTCGACGTCGTCGGCGTCACCCATCAGTTCGAACCGATACAGATAGGGCACCTGGCATTTAGTTGAGATGATGTTGCCGGCGAAACAGAACTCTTCACCGAAATTGGTGTTGCCGGCGGCGATGACGCCGCGGATCAGCGAACGATTGTGTTTGTGGTTGAGGAACTTGATGACCTGCTTCGGCACAAACCCTGAGTTGCGCCCCGGCTGGCCGACTTCCCCGCCATCCGATGCCTTGCCGCCACCATAGGTGGGACTGATCAGAA
This sequence comes from Williamsia sp. Y712, assembly GCF_059445525.1. NCBI lineage: Bacteria > Bacillati > Actinomycetota > Actinomycetes > Mycobacteriales > Nocardiaceae > Williamsia > Williamsia sp. Y712. The sequence goes on along the minus strand of NZ_JCAIUN010000001.1, from coordinate 2,397,422 downwards.
TGTACGGCTCGTCGACGGTGAAGGATCCGTCGTGATCGATGAGTGGAATTCGCCGTGCCCGCATCCCGAGCTTTTCGACAAATCGGTGCGTGTTCTCCGAGACGCTCGAGAAGTAGACGATCAGCGGGGTCTCGGAGAACTCAGCAACAGCGAACTCAGCCGCGGCGGCATGTTCGGGAACCTTCCCCATGTCCCGACCTCCACGAAATTGCTGACAGGTGATACTTGAACCAACTAGAACTACGGACCGCCTCGCGGACGGGGTCCGGGCAGATCAGGCAGCCGCTGCGACCAGAGCCTTGATGCGGTCCGGACGGAATCCCGACCAGTGGCTGTCACCGGTGACGACAACCGGAGCCTGCAGGTAACCGAGCGCCATGACGTAGTCGCGGGCCTCGGAGTCCTCGGTGATGTCGACGATGTCGTAGTCGAGACCGTTCTTGTCGAGGGCCTTGTACGTGGCGTTGCACTGAACGCAAGCAGGCTTTGTATAGACGGTGATCGTGGCGGTTGTCGCAGTAGTCATAATTCCCCAGAACTCCTTTGTGACGGAACCGATGATTGCTACCCACACCAGCACCAGATAGCGGCAAGACTTGACTTTCAAATAGTTATCCCGGCGGCTCTGCAGTGGAGAACTTGGCTGCGCTTTCGTTCCAACACCGTAGTGCCGTTCGGTGTTCCAAACACTACACCTAGTGTCTGACAAACGGTACCGACACAACACGTTGCGAATGACATTCATGAAAGTCCCAGGTCACGGGATCTGCACCAGCATGAATTTCGGCGTGTCTCGACGCGCCGGGCGTGTCCCCACAAGTCACATCCGTCACTGCGCGGCACCGGGCACCCTCATTGCACACCGCAACCCCGACAATCGGCTCCGCAGTCGCGCGCCGTCACGCACACCAGAGCACGATGCCAGCAGTTCGGTGACCGGGTGCGGGGTCGTCAGCCACAACGAAATCGAGCGGTCGGCCGCCACATCCACCAGGTGGGTGAAACGCACCGACCAATCCGGCGCACATCGGTCGAGCAGCGGGATGTCACGGATATGCCAGCCGGCCACGGAACAACGGTCGGTCATCCGATCCGCCTGGAACAGATAGTCGCGCGCCGACAGCGGCTGCCCACACACCTGATCGAAGGCACGGGCATCGACCGAAGGGATCTCGACGAAGCCCCCGGCAAGTCGCCCGGCGTCGCCCGTCCGATAGTCACGATCTCCGGCGAGTTCGACCACCTCGGCCATCTCACGCAGGAGCGCAACACCAGGTGCGAACACCGGTCGAAACAACGGATCGGGCAGTAGCTCCTCTGGCACCAGGTTCGATGTCGCCACCAGGACGATGCCGCGCGCCCGCAGCTCACGTAGCAACCGGATGAGCAGCGTCGCGGTCCCGGGGTCGTGCACATGGAACTCGTCGAACACCACGACCTGAACGCCGTCGCCGATCACCCGGCGGCAGGCGAGCTCGATCGCGCCCCGGCGTCCCGAATGCATGGTGACGGCGCGCTGCAGATCGTCGAAGAACTCGTGAAAATGCCATCGCACCAGTTCAGTCGCCCCCACCTGACCGATCATCCGATCTACCAGCATCGTCTTGCCGCGGCCAGGCGCACCCCACAGATAGAGGCCCGCAACCTTCCGTGGTCGACGATGCAGAAAACGGTGTGGCGGTTCGCGCAGTTCTGCAAGCAGACGCCCCAGCTGCGCATCGACGACGCGTTGCTCGGGATCGAGTTCATCCTCTACATACGTAGAGCCACCAGACATGTGATGACCATATCTCTACGGAAGTAGAGGACAATGATCGTGTGACGGGCCAGACAAACGATCGACGCGAGCTCATCGCAGACGCAGCCGTCCGGCTCATCGCCGAGGCCGGTATCCACGGACTGAGCCATCGCGCGATCGATCGGCGACTCGAACTCCCGAACGGATCGGTGTCCTATTACTTCCGCACCCGGACTGCCCTGATCGACAGCGCCATCGAAGCCATCACCCGGCGCGCGCGCTCGGCGTTTACGCAAGCGGCACCAAAGCCAGACGGTAGGGATGCCGCACAGACCGTCGCCGATTACCTCGACGACCTACTGATGCACCGGGACGCGGATGCACGGGCACGATACGCACTGCTCGCCGAGGTCGCGGGCGACCCGGATCGGGTACGAACGCTGCGTGATTGCCTGTTTTCCGAACAGGATTCGCTGACGCTGATGCGGGCGATCGGATCATCCGAACCGGAGTCGGACGCCGCCGATCTGATCAGCCTCTGCGAAGGCCTGGTGTTCGACGGCATCACCGGCAGACGCGACGAAACCGGACGCCGGGACACGATGACCCGCACAGTGGACCGATTCTTGCGCGGCCTCCGATAGGACCGACCCACGGCAAAGGCACACGTTCCGGTCATAACCACACGTTGCGACGTGTGGTTATGACTGGAACGTGTGCCTTTGCCGAGATTTAGATCTTGTAGGACTCAGGCGTCGACGGAGGCCGAGCGATCGACCAGCACGGCAACGGCCGCACGCAGGATCTCGACAACCTCGGGGACGTCGGCGATGTGCTTGCCGTCGAGGCTGCCGATCGCCAGATGCAGATCCACCTCTTCGACGACCTTGCCGCCGGCGATACCGACCGCGCGGGCGGTATCGGCGTGCGACCACTTGCCGCCGTACTGCGCGAGCGCCGCACCGAGCACGCCCACAGGCTTGCCGCTGATCGCGCCGGAGCCGTAGGGACGCGAGAGCCAGTCGATCGCATTCTTGAGGACGGCGGGGATGGTGCCGTTGTATTCGGGCGTGGCGATGAGAAGCGCATCGGCATCGGAGACCGCCGCGCGCAGCTGCGTCACGGACTCGTCGACCTCATCGATGTCGAGGTCTTCGTTGTAGAAGGGCAGCTTCTCGAGACCGCTGTACACCGCGACGTCAACACCCTGCGGTGCGTTGTCGGCCGCCACTTCGGCGAGAACCCGGTTGACGGAATCGCGCCGAAGGCTTCCTACCAAGACAAGAATCTTCGCGGTGGCGCCAGACGCCTCGTTCGTGCCAGTAGCTGTACCGGTCAAGGTCACTCCTCGTTGTTTCGCATTACTAATTGCTAAGTCCAGTTCATTCAACCGGACCCTGGTCCGAACGTATTCCCGAAGTGGCTACCGTTACAGTCATGGCTGTGCCCAAGCCCCCTGCGCACTCGGCTCCGAGTGCAGACCAGTCGCGAACCGGCACATCTGACGCCGCAATACCCCTCCTGACCACATCCACCGCGGCACGACCGGCTCACCCTGCGCCGATGTCACTCGTCGCGCCTGCCGAGTCCGAACGCGCGGACGCCGCCCGCAACCGTCAACTCTTGTTGGAGGCCGCCACCCGACTCATCGACCGCCACGGAGCATCCGCGGTCACGATGGACGCCGTGGCTCGCGAGGCCGGGGTCGGCAAGGGCACCGTTTTCCGCCGCTTCGGCAATCGGTCCGGCCTCATGATCGCGCTGCTCGATCATTCGGAGTCCGCGCTACAGCAGGCCTTCATGAGTGGACCACCGCCGCTCGGACCCGGAGACGAGGTCGACCCACTCGACCGACTGATCGCCTACGGTCGCGCTCGACTGGCCACCACTGCCGCGCACCTCGACGTTCTGCTCGAAGCCGAAGACAGTGGACCACAGCGATTTCTACATCCCACCCGCACCGTATCGGTCATCCACACCCGAACGCTGCTCGAGGCCATGGGGTTTTCAGGCGACCTCGAGTTGATGTGCATCGCGGTACTCGCTCCGCTCGACGCACCGGCGATCCATCATCTGCACAACCACAGGCACCTGTCCTTCGACCAGATCGCAGACCAGTGGGAATCACTGGTTCGGTCGCTCAAGCCCCCGAAGACCTGACCGGACTCGGACGGTTCAGTTCTCGGGTGCGCCGATCCGGGTTCCGGCGAGATCCGGCGACATCCCGTCGTGCGAGACCAGCGCATTGCTCTGCGAGAGAGTCGGGCCCGCGGCCAGCAGTGAGATGATCGACCAGGGGGCAGGCACCGGACTCTCCCCCAGTCCCAGTGCAATCGCAGTGTTCTGATCCGGGATACCGAACCGAACGCCCGAATCACTCACGTAGAACAGCGATTCGGCCCGGGTACTGTCCGGCTCGGAGCCGGTGACCCGGATGTAATGCCCGCGGCCCGGTTCGACGAACACCGCATCAAGTCCGGGCCCGGGTCCGTCGGCGCCGGCGAGCAACACCGGCTCTGATTTCGAACCGAGCGGCAACGTCGATCCGAGCAGGACCCCGCGGACCGCCTGATGATCGTCCTTGGTGCGCGACCACGCGCTACACAACACCGGGTCCGCATCCACATCGGTCAGGACCGGTGTGACCGCCGGGAAGTCGGTGACCGGTAGCTCCTCGATGGTGTCGACTCCGGTCAGAGCACCTGGGCCCACCGTCGGGACACTGCCACCACCGGCGGTGTCGGCCTGCCTGATCACCTCGGCGGCGACCTCGCCGATCTGTTGAACACCCTTCGTCAGCGCTACGTAATAGGTTGTCCCACCGGACAAACCGGTCACCTTGATCACCGATCCGACGGGTATGGCGCTCCCCAGCGCCGATGGTGCACCCGCACCGGAGATCGTCGGAACCACAACGGGTTCGACTTCCGGGATGGCGTTGAGCAGACCGGGGCTCACCATCCGCACCGGCGCCCCGTCGATGCCCAGCGCGCGCCGCACCGGAACGCTGTCGGTATCGATCCGGGCCCGCTTCCCCTCGAAGACGAGATAGGTGTCATCGCCGACGGTGACCAGGGAGGCATCACCTGCCGTTGCCTCCCGGATCCGATCGCCTAGTGCTGGTTCGCCGGCGACGACCGTGGTGACGACATCATCACCGGCCACCGTGTCGCACACCGTCCACTGCGAGACGTCGGCCGACCGCGGTCCCGGCAACGCCACCGGTGCACCGGGTATCCCGAGCAACGGGCCCCGCGGATATCCGGTGAGCTTCTTCTCGGCGATCGACTTCGGTGATTCGTCGCTGCCGCTGATCAACCGCGCAGAGGCGAGGTTGAGAACCGGATGCAACCTGTCGTCGACCACGACATACATCGCGCCGGCCTTCTTGCTCACGATGATCTTCGAATCACCCACGGTGCCTTGTGGTTTGATGAGTCCGTACACGCCGAATCCGGCCAACACCAGCAGCGCGAGAACCAACCCGACCAGCAGTGAACGGGCTTGTGACCGCATCGGGTCGTGCAACATCCTCACGTCGCGCCGAATCAGCGCGTGCTCGAGTCGGCGTAGCAGAAAGCGATAGCCGTTGACCTGAGCTTTCGTCGTCAATTGAGCAGGCAAAATATTCCCCCCCATCCTCCCGCCGTGTAGCGTATAGCAGCATTGAGCTCCGGGGTACGCCCGGAGTTCGACCATTGGATCGGGGCCGATGGCTGTGGGGGGATTCATGATTGTTGTGGTCGCGATCGAGCTGTTGATCGGCGGCGCGCTCGTGCTGTCATATGACAACGGCGCGCTCTGGTGGATTGCGCTGGTCGGCGCCGTTGTCTTGTCAGCGCTGTTGGTCGCGTTGCCCGGCCGGGCGTCAGTGGCGCGGTTGTTGATGTTGCGGCTCGGACTCTGGCGTCGCCGTTTGCTGCGTGGTTCCGAACCAGACGGATCGAAGCCGGATCAGGCACCGTTCGACATCCCGGTTCCCGACGAGTCTCCCATCGGCGCCCGATGGGACGGCACGTCCCTGGTCACGGTCCTCCGGATCGACACACCGCCTCCGGCGATCGGACTACTCGACCCCCGTGGATGTACCGGAATCCCCGGTGTCCCGCTCTCTGCACTCGCCGAGAGCGTTCGCCAGTTCGACATCGAACTCGAATCGATCGACGTCATCAGCCACGGCATCCGCTCGCACGGCACCGGCCGCGTGGCGCAGGTCTACCTGCGCACACTGGGCCCGCTCCCGGCCACGGCCTACCGGTCGGTCCTCGTGGTCCTTCGGCTCGATCCCTCCCGGTGCCCGGAGGCGGTCGCCCGCCGCGGCGGCGGATCCGAAGGCGCGCTGCGCACCGCGATCGTCGCCACCCGTCGGGTCGCCAACCGGATCGGTGGTCGCGGACTGTCCGCAACCGCGTTGACCGCGGCGGAGATCACCGCGGCGACAACCCAACTCGCCCATGGCGCCGGTGGCGCAGAGGTGTCCGAGAGCTGGGATTCGGTGTCGGTCGGTCGATTGCAGATGTCGACATATGCGGTCTCGCCCGAACACCTTGCCCCCACTCTCGACGCGGTGTGGGCTGTCCAGTCGGTGTCGACGACCGTCACGTCACGACTTCGTTCGACACCAGACGGAGAAATCTCGCTACGCACCCTGGTCAGGTTCAACACCCTGGCCCCCGAACAAGACAAGCGCGCCGGGCATCCCGAGATCGCCGGACTGCTCCCCCTCCATGGCCGCCAGCGCGCCGCCCTCGCCGCCAGCTTGCCCGTCGGTGCCGCCGACCGCCTGCCCCCGATCGCCGAACACACCATCTCCGGTGACGATCTGGCGCAGGTCTTTCTGGCCGCGGCCGGATGTGGCCAGCTCATCGGCGCCGACCACAGTGGACGCGCCGTGGCGGTCGACCTACTCGGTGGCCGACCGCATCAGGTCTCGATCGCCGGTGGGTTGCACCTGGCCCAGCAGGTACTGCTACGCGCGATCGGTGTCGGCGCCCGGGTACTGATCTACAGCGACCGCCCCGTCGACTGGCAGCAGTTCATCACGGCGATAGGCGATCCCGGACTCGTGGCATTGGCAGGCGGACGGGTCTTCCCGGGGCATTTCACCGTGGCGATGTTCGACGGTCTGGCCCCGACCACTGTCGATGCATCGACGATCATCTCGTTGACACCTCCCGGAACGCACACCGAAGCCGCCGACGTCAGGCTTGTCCAGAATCATGCTGCACCCCAGGACATCTGGATCTCGACACCCGGTGGCTCGGCGATGGTCACCATGGTCGCGACCGGGGATGAGATCAGTTTCATCGGCAACAGCCTGCCCTCGACCACCGGCGCCCCGGTACCCGGCCGGCATGCAGTTGCCGGGGCCTCCCCGGTCTATTGACCAGGGACCAGGGCGCGGAAGAAAACGCTCCGCGCACTGGCCGCATGGACCACGACGTCGGGATCACAGTCCGCAAGCCAGACTGCGTGTCCTTGCGGGACCAACAGACTGGTGCCAGTCCCCCTCAACTCGATCGCACCGGACGTACACAGCAGGATCTGCGGTCCGGGCACGTCGAACAGAATCGATGACGGCTTGTGGATACCGGTGCCGTCGAGCTCCACCATCGACAGCCGGAACTCCGAGATCGGTGTCTGATAGATCAATTCGGCATTGAGGGTGCGCAGCGTCGGGGTGACGTCGGACGCGGCAACCGGGGTGAAATCGAGCACCCGGAGCAATTCGGGCACGTCCACGTGCTTGGGGGTCAGCCCACCGCGCAGGACGTTGTCGGAGTTGGCCATCACCTCGACAGCCGTGCCGCCCAGGTAGGCGTGCAGATTGCCCGCAGGCAGGAACAGACCCTCGCCCGGACGCAGCGAAATCCGGTTGAGCAGCAACACCGCCAGCACGCCGGAGTCGGCCGGGTAACTCTCGCCGATCTCCAGGAATGTTCGGACCGCGGCCCCGAAGTGGCCGTTGCCGTCCGCCAGATATCGGATGGCTCCGTCGAGTACCGCGGGGATCAGAGTTGTCAGCGCCGATTCCGGAAGCGTGATCCAGGTGGTGAACAACGCTCGCAATCCTTGCGAATCAGGTTGTCCCGCCAGCATTCCCAGGTAGGCGTCGAGCTCGGGCACCTGTAGTGCACGCAGCAGGTCGACCGTTTCACCGACATCACGGAAACCCGCGAGCGCTTCGAACTCGGTGATGGCCACGACCAATTCGGGCTTGTGGTTGTCATCCCGGTAATTGCGGTGCGGCGCACCGACCTCGATCCCCTGGGCATTCTCCCGGGCGAATCCGTCTTTTGCCTGTTCCAGACTGGGATGCGCCTGCAACGACAAGGGCTCATCTGCCGCAAGGATTTTCATCAGGAACGGCAGGCGCCCCTGATACCTCTCGGAGCACGCCGCACCGAGCTGACCCCGCGGATCCGCTTCGACGACGTCGAGCAGGGTCTGACCCTCTGCCCCACCGCCGACCGGTGCCGGAGCCGCCGGATGTGCACCGAACCAGAGTTCGGCCTCCGGATGCGGGCTCGGAGTGGGCAATCCACGCAGCTCCGCCAGCGCAGTTCGCGAACCCCAGGCGTATGGCCTGATCACACCGTCGAGCAAGTGCATCAGTGGCTGCCGACCAGCCGCAGGTACGCACCGGCCATATCGGCGCGTAACGCGAGAATCATCAGAGGCACAAGGTCTTCCATACCTGCAGCCCGGCCCGTGGGTTCGGCGCTGGGCTGCTCGGCGGGCCCGCTCGTCCGGATGTCGACATCGGCCAGCGATGCGGTGCGCTGACGGGCCAGCCATTCCCGATCCGGGGTGGTCAGCAACTGCACACGCACAGGCTCGCTCGGTATCGGACCGTCGATCGCAGCGTCATGAAATATCGGATCGTAGTCAGCCGGCATGGTGCCACCGTACCTCGCCAGCAATGCGCCCGCAGCGAGGACTTCGCCGAGATCCGTTGCGGTACTGACCACTCCGGCACCTGCGAAAACCGTCCGCGACGCGTGGATCGCGACGACCATCCCGGCTGCCGTATCCCCTGTCCAGACCGTTCTACGATCCGCAACACGAACCGCCAGTTCCTTTGCCGCGTTGTGAAACAGCTCATGTCCGGGATGGTTTCCGGCAGCTTCCGAATCCAACTCGTCGGCCATGGCCGACAGATCCGGATGTCGGCCTTCGAACCGCACCGCACGCAATCCGTCCAGCACCGCGAACATCGCCGCCACATAGTGCGCGAACCGATACGGCGCGGGGACATGTACGCGCGGTGACAGATCCACCACCGGACCGGAAATCGCCTCGCGTAACGGTCCCTCGACCGGTCCGGCGACGACGACCTCGGCGCGGCGGCGGCCGGCCCTGGCCGCCGCATCCGCAAGACGCGGGTCCCCGGCGTCGTCCCCGGCGATCACCACCACGTCCAGCGGCCCGATCCAGGACGGCACGGCTCCGCACTTGATGAGCGGGACATCGATGTGCGGGCCGGCCAATGCCATCACGAGATCGACGGCCCGCCCGGAGGTGCCGTCACCGCAGACCACGACCACCGCGCGGGGCAGCAATCGTTCGAGCGGCTCGAGCACACCTTCGGACCGGGCCGCGGCCATCGCGCGACACTGGGCGCCGGCCAGGGCCGAAGCCGGCAGCAGGCCTTCGACATCGGCGTCGAGCAACGCGGCGACGTCGTCGATTTCAGGCGCTCCGGTCAACATGGCTCCAGCCTAGTGCCGTGAGTCGAAAGTTTCTTGCGGGTATCCGGTGTCGCAGATCGAACGCCGGAGACAGCAAAAGGACTTTCGACTCGCGGCAGTAGTGCCCATCAGCCCCGAACGACCCCCAGGATCCGTTCGGTCAGCTCATTCACCCGTTCGGTGGTCGCGGCCTCGACATTGAGCCGCAGTAGCGGTTCGGTGTTCGACGCCCTCAGGTTGAACCACGAACCATCGGCGAGATCGACCGTCACACCGTCCATCTGCGTCGTACCGGCGATCTCGTCGGCGAAATCGGCCAGCACCGCTGCCGTACGCGCTGCCTGATCGTCGACGGTCGAGTTGATCTCACCGGAACTGGCGTAGCGCTCGTACCGGGCCATCATCTTCGACAACGGCTGATCCGACGCCCCGAGGGCCGCGAGCACATGCATCGCCGCGAGCAGGCCCGAATCAGCACCCCAGAAGTCGCGGAAGTAATAGTGGGCCGAATGCTCGCCACCGAAAACCGCTCCGGTTTCCGCCATCTGCGCCTTGATGAACGAATGACCAACTCTGGTCTCCAGTGGCACACCACCCAGTTCGCGGACGAGTTCCGGGACCGCCCGGGAGGTGATCAGGTTGTGGATCACGATGCTGCCGGGGTGCTTCGCGAGTTCACGCTCGGCCACCAACGCGGTGACTGCGGACGGAGACACCGGGTCTCCCAGTTCATCGACCACAAAGCAGCGGTCGGCGTCTCCGTCGAAGGCCAGGCCGATGTCGGCGCCGGTCTCCTTCACATAGGCCTGCAGGTCCACCAGATTCTTGGGATCGAGCGGATTGGCCTCATGGTTGGGGAATGTTCCATCGAGCTCGAAGTACAGTGAACGCACGGTGAACTCCTCGGAACCACCCAGGACCACCGGAACTGTGTGACCACCCATGCCATTGCCCGCATCCACGGCGACTGTCAAGTGCCGCAGACCGGAAAGATCGACGAGCTTGTGCAGAAACGCCGCATAGTCCTTCAACACGTCGCGCTCGTCCAGCGATCCTCTCGCGACGGGCGTACTTGCATCACCGGGTCCTTCGACCAGTTCACGCGAGATGGTCGCCAGCCCACTGTCCTGGCCAACCGGTTTTGCGCCGGCCCGGCACATCTTGATGCCGTTGTAGCTCGCCGGATTGTGGCTTGCGGTGAACATCGCGCCCGGCCGGTCGAGATCTCCGGAAGCGAAGTAGAGCTGGTCGGTGGAGGCCAGCCCGATGAGGGTCACGTCGAGTCCCTCGTCCAGGGCGCCGTCGGCAAACGCCGCAGCCAGTTCGGGGGACGACTCGCGCATGTCGTGTCCGACCACCAGCGCCGATTGGCCTTCACTGTTCATCAGACGTGCGAACGAACCACCCACAGCGCGGACGAAATGGACATCGATCTGCTCTCCGACAAGCCCTCGAACGTCGTAGGCCTTGATGACGGCACTCACCAGCTCACGGCTGAAGAGTTGCGCGGGACGATCCACGGATTGGCTCCTTCTATGTCGGTACAGCATCACGATCTTGCATACACACAGTCGCCGGCGCGGCCGTTCCATGGAGCTCGAAACGTGCCATCGGCCGGGTCGGTCGACAGCGGGGTCAGCACCCAATCATGACCGACCTACAGACCCCGAAAACCGACACCCCTCCAACATCTTGGTACTCCCGGCTCCGATTCGCTGAGTTCAAAGCTGCCCGCCTCGGTGCGGAGAGATTGAACTTGACGCTCATCCGGCGCGTGACCGTGACGATCTGGGCGCTGACGCTGCTCGTCTTGCTGGCCACCCGGACCATGTCGTTCGGCCGGTCCTACGTGCTTGTCGCGCTGGCAATCGGCCTGGCCGCCGCGTCTATCGGCCGACGCAACATACTGTCGGTGATCCGTGACTGGCTGCCGTTCGGCGTACTGCTCGCGGTGTACGACTCCACGCGCGGTCTGGCCGCATTCCTCGGTATGCCCACCCAGTGGCATCTCGCGGTCGACGCCGACCGGTGGATGTTCCATGTGGTGCCGACCGTGTGGCTGCAAGAGCATCTCAAGATGGCTGACGCCCAGTGGTGGGAAGTGTTCACGAGTTTTGTGTACATGTCCTACTTCATCGTCCCCTACGCGGTCGCCGGCTTCCTGTGGCTCCGCGACCGGGTGCAGTGGCGCCGGTTCGTGTTGCGGCTCATCACTATTTTCTTCCTCGGACTCATCGGCTACGTCCTGGTTCCCGCGGCTCCTCCATGGGCGGCCGCCAAATGCACCTCGGCCGAACTGGTCGGCGGGCCGGCCTTCCCGTCGTGCATCACCACACCCGAGCAGATCGTGCCCGACAACATCCTCGGTCAAGTGGAGCCCGAACACGAAGGTGCTGCCCCCTACATCGAGCGGATCTCCAGCCGCGGCTGGGAGGTGCTGCACATCGGTCCGGTGCGGGACGTGATCGAGGTCGGACAGGACAAGTCCAATCAGGTCGCCGCGATCCCGTCCCTGCACGCCGGGGTCACCGCGTTGCTCGCCATGTTCATGTGGGGCCGGACGAGAGCGTTCGGGCGCACCGTCTACACCGGCTACGCGATGGTGATGGCGTTCACCCTGGTGTATTCGGCCGAGCACTACGTGATCGACCTGATCCTCGGGTGGGGTCTGGCCGCATTTGTGATGGTGATCTGCCACTACGGCGAAAAAGCCTGGTACAAGCGGAAAGGGCGCGATCCGGTGAGCACCACCGCATCCGCGGCGGCCGAACCTGCGAGGGTGGAACTCAGTCCACCGGATCAGGCAACACTCGAAGGTGTCCACGTCGACCCGGTCGCGGGCGCGGAAGCGGGTCGGGACCGTTGACCGGGGTCTGCGCCCGACTCAGATGAGGCGCAGAGTCGGCGCTGGGGACGGCGGAGACGTGCGAGACCAAGGAGCCACCGGAGGCTTCGCGAACGGCCTCGGCCAGCGCCGTCAGATCGTCCTCATCACGTCCAGGCGCGGCGAATCCACCCGCGCTGCGCAGCATCTCCCAGCCACGCGGAACGGTGATGCGGGTTGCGTGGGTGTCGCACAGATCCCACGAGTGCGGTTCGGGAGAGGTCGCCAACGGCCCGACCACCGCGGTCGAATCTGAATACACAAAAGTCAGCGTTGCGACCGCCGGGTTGGCGCAGCCGGGCCTGGAACACTGACGTGGAAGCCTCACGGGTGGAAGATTATCCCTATCCCCTGGCGGGTCGAAGTAGGACACACCGCACAGACCTGCCTAGACTTGCGACTTATGGCACCCATTCGTCCTCCGCTGGTCCGACCACGGCGTCGACGATCGGTTCGAGGTGTTCCCCGGGTCCGCGATCGTCGTGGTCGTGGCCTGCGATCATCCCTGCTCCCGGTCCACGTGCCGGCCTGGACGAGCCGCTCACAGTCGTTCGACGCGGTGGTTCTGGAAGCCTTTGCCGAGATCGATGCCCGCTGGCACGACCGGCTCACCGGACTGGACATCGCGGTCGACGAGGTGCCGCGGATGCTTCCCCGGGATCCCGACACCGTGCAGTGGCCTGCCGAGGTCACCGCCGACGGCCCGATCCCGCTGGCCCGACTGATCCCGCCGGGCATGGACGCGGACGGCCGGGCGACCAAGGCCCGCATCTTGCTGTTCCGGCGACCACTGGAGAGTCGCGCCAAGAAGGGCGCAGACCTGTTGGACCTCGTCCACGAGGTACTCGTACAGCAGGTTGCCGCCCACCTGGGCGTCGACGAAGACACAATCGACCCGCCGCCCCAATAGGGACAGACGGGTCGCCATGTGCCATAACCGTGACCAGGAGTCGCGGTGTGCAGAAATTATCTTGCAATTGGTTTGTGCCGAAAAGCCAATTGGTTTGTGCCGAAAAGCATTGTGCCGCAACAGTTAAAACTGCGCGGCCATCCCCCGATACCACCCCGTGAACATCACCGACGATCGGTGACCGAACCCCGCCGAACTAGACGATGCCGCGCTTGATGCGCCGGCGCTCGCGCTCCGACAAGCCGCCCCAGATGCCGAACCGCTCATCCTTGTGCAGCGCATACTCGAGACACTCCGCGCGTACCTCGCATCCCTGGCAGATCCGCTTTGCCTCGCGGGTCGAGCCACCCTTCTCAGGGAAGAATGCTTCGGGATCGGTTTGGGCACAGAGCGCCCGGTCCTGCCACTGATCTTCGACGATGTCGAACATCTCGTCGAATGCAGTGGTGACCAAGCTCAGTCTGGGACGTTCGTTCTGACGGTCCTCGGGTGCGTTCAATTGCGAATCGACTTGCGGTTCAAGGCTGTTGGTAGCCATGTGTTCCAGAGCCATCGCCCCGCCTCCTCATCTGGACTTCGAATTGTGCAGTTGGTCAGTCATATTCGAACAAGTGATCGATTCCTATGCCCCGCAACAATTCTCGTTGTCAAAACTGGGAATGACACTGATGTGATTAGACACGGTTTCGGGGGTCCAGGTCAAGCCGCGAGCGAAATTGCTTTACCACCCCATCGGGTGATTCCAGAGTCTCGACACGGCGTTGATGGCCAAAAAGACACTCGTCACGATTCGAACAGTTCGAACACCGCGCAATCGCCGACTGGGGCGCGACCCACCCGATGTTACGTGCCCGCAGTGGCGATGCGGGAGCGAAAGCAGCGGGCAATCCGAGTCCCCGGCGGGCGGCACTAGGGTGGTTCCTTGTGAAGGTGACCGTTCTTGTTGGTGGCGTCGGTGGCGCCCGATTTTTGCAGGGTGTTCGTGAACTCCTTGGACACACGTCGTTCCCCGACGTCCTGGCGGAGGGGCGACCTCCCTCTGAACATGAAGTGACGGCGGTGGTCAACGTCGGCGACGACGCCTGGATGCACGGCGTGCGCATCTGCCCGGACCTCGACACCTGTATGTACACCCTCGGCGGCGGCATCGACACCGATCGCGGGTGGGGCCGCCGCGGCGAGACGTGGCATGCAAAAGAAGAACTGTCCGCCTACGGCGCCGACCCCGACTGGTTCGGGCTCGGTGACCGCGACCTGGCCACCCATCTCATCCGCACTCAGATGCTCGACGCCGGATACCGGCTCAGCGACATCACCGCAGCCCTGAGCAAGCGGTGGGATCCGGGGGTACGTCTGCTGCCTGCCACCGATGACCGGCACGAGACCCATGTGGTGGTCACGCGAACCAGTTCGATCGGGACCGAGGTTTCGGAAGAGAAGGTGGCGATCCACTTTCAAGAATGGTGGGTTCGCCACCGCGCCCAGATCCCGACGCACGGCTTCGCGCAGGTGGGTTCCGACGACGCCAAGGCTGCTCCCGGGGTGCTCGAGGCGATCGCCGAGGCCGACATCATCCTGTTCGCCCCGTCGAATCCCGTGGTCAGCGTCGGCGCCATCCTCTCGGTGCCAGGCATCCGCGGAGCCCTGCGCACCGCATCGGCACCGGTGGTCGGCATCTCCCCCATCATCGGCAACAGCCCGCTGCGCGGCATGGCCGATGAATGCCTGTCGGTGATCGACGTCGAGACGACCGCCGAAGCCGTCGGCAGACACTATGGCGCCCGCAGCGCCAACGGTGTGCTCGACGGCTGGCTCATCGCGCCCGGCGACTCCGCCGACGTCCCCGGCGTGAAAGTCGCCTCAGTGCCACTGTTGATGACCGATCCCGCAACCACCGCGCAGATGGTCCGCGACGCCTGCGATCTGGTGGGTGTGTCCTATGAGTGAGTCCGCGTCGATGAATGAGTCCGGGCCCGGGCCTCACGCCCCTCAGGACCATGCCGCCCCGGGCAGCATCGAGATCATCCCGATCCCGGGTCTGCCCCGCTTCAACCCAGGCGACGATCTCGCCGCGGCGCTGGCCGAGGCCGCCGGATGGATCCGTGACGGCGACATCCTTGTCGTCACGAGCAAGATCATCTCGAAGATCGAGGGCCGCATGGTCCCGGCGCCCACCGATCCGGACGAGCGGGACGCCGCGCGCCGCGCTCTGGTCGACTCCGAGGCCGTCCGGGTGGTCGCGCGCAAGAACCGCACGTTGATCACCGAGAACAAACTGGGGATCATCCAGGCGGCTTCCGGTGTCGACGGATCGAATGTCGGCAGCGACGAATTGGCGTTGCTCCCTGTCGATCCCGATGCCAGCGCGGCCGCCCTGCGGGCATCGCTGCGTGAGCGTCTCAGCGTAAACGTGGCTGTGTTGATCACTGACACGATGGGACGCGCGTGGCGCATCGGACAGACCGATGCCGCAATCGGGGCCGCAGGAATCGCCGTCACGCACCCCTACGAGGGGTCGGTCGACGAGTACGGGAACCCGCTCGTCGTCAGCGAGATCGCTGTCGCCGATGAACTGGCCGCCGCCGCCGACCTGGTCAAGGGCAAGCTCGGTGAGATTCCGGTGGCCGTCGTCCGCGGGCTCGATCCGCGCGAAAATGGAACCACGGCAAGGGATCTCGTACGCCCCGGCGAGGAAGACCTGTTCTGGCTCGGTACTGCCGAGGCACTCGAACTCGGCCGCAGGCAGGCATTGCTGATGCGACGGTCGGTGCGCACGTACACCGACGAGCGGGTACCGGAACAGATCATGCGGGCCGCTTTTGCCGAGGCGCTGACCGCTCCGGCTCCGCACCACAGCCACCCGGTGCGGTTCATCTGGCTACGAGACGACACTCGCCGCACCGCACTGCTCGATGCGATGGCCCGACGCTGGCGTGAGCATCTGACCGACGACGGCAAAACCGAGGTGTCGATCGGCAAGCGTGTGGCCCGCGGTCAATTGCTGTACACCGCACCCGAAGTGGTGATCCCGGTCCTGACCGGCGATGGCCGTCACGACTACCCCGACGATGAGCGCACGGCCGCCGAGCACACCATGTTCACCGTGGCAGGCGGCGCCGCGGTCCAGGGTCTGCTGGTCGCGCTCGCAACGCGGTCGGTGGGTAGCTGCTGGGTGGGGTCGACGATCTTCGCTCCCGAACTCGTCCGCAGCGAACTCGACCTGCCTGCCGACTGGGAGCCGCTGGGTGCCGTGGCGATCGGCTATCCCACCGACCCCACCGACCGGCCCCGCCCGGCCGCGGCCATCGATTCACTGGTGGTGGAACTGTGAGCGGAAAGACCCTGCACGCATCGGCCACCGACCTCCTCACCCGGTGGCAAACCACTGATCCACACCAGGATTCGCTGCGGCACACGGTCTTGGCGTTCTTGGCAGCCGCGCCCCGCGGATGCCTGCGTGAATGCGCTGCGGGCCACATCACCGCATCGACGATCGTCTTCAACTCGGCGCGCACCCATGTGCTGCTGACGCTGCATCCGCGGGTCGGCAAATGGATCCAGCTCGGTGGCCATTGCGAAGAGGGCGACACCACGATCACCGACGCGGCCACCCGCGAGGCCCAGGAAGAGTCCGGTATCACCGACCTGCGGATCGTCGACGAACTCGTCCAGATCCACACCCATCCGATCACCTGTTCGCTCGGGGTCCCGACCCGGCATCTCGACCTGCGATTCGCCGCCTTCGCCGACGATCTCCCGGACGGCTCACTGCCCGAGTTCGTTCAGAGCGACGAGTCCGTCGACCTGGCGTGGTCGCCGATCGACGCACTGCCCGACAACACCGAACACCCGGCGATACCGGACCTGATCACCGCCGCCCTCAACCGGTTCTGACCGCAGGCCCCCGGGCCCCGCGGATCAGACCCGGATACCTTTTCCGATCGCGACCACACCGCCTGCGCTGAACGCGAACCGTTCGCGGTCGCGGGTTTCGTCGACGCCGACGATCTCGCCGTCCGTGACCACAACGTTCTTGTCCAGGATGGCTTTACGGACCACTGCACCCTTACCGACCCGGACACCGGGCATCAGCACACTGCCTTCGACGGTGGCACCGTCCTCGATGATCACGTTGGAACTGACCACCGAGTTGCGGACGGTGGCCGCGGAGATGATGCTGCCCGCCCCCACCATCGACTCCTGCGCGAGTCCGCCTTTGACGAACTTGGCCGGCGCCACGAGGTAGTCGGCCGAGCCGTGGATGGGCCAGCGCCGGTTGTACAGGTTGAAGATCGGGTGCACCGAAACCAGATCCATGTGGGCGTCGTAGAAGGCGTCCAACGTGCCGACATCACGCCAGTAACCGCGGTCGCGGTCGGTGGCGCCGGGAACCTGGTTGTCCTTGAAGTCGTAGACGAACGCCTCGCCCCGCTCGACGAACGCCGGGATGATGTCGCCGCCCATGTCGTGGTCGGAGTCGCTGTTGTCGGCGTCGAGTTTGATCGCCCGCACGAGGGCATCGGCGGTGAAGACGTAGTTGCCCATCGACGCGAAGGTGGCATCGGGGTCGTCGGGGGTGCCGGGCGGATCGGCGGGCTTCTCGAGGAACTGGGTGATCCTGCCGCTGTCATCGGCATCGATGCAGCCGAAGGCGGTGGCCTCACTGCGCGGGACGCGGATCCCGGCCACCGTGCATTCGGCACCTGAGGCGATGTGCGCCTCCACCATCTGCTCCGGGTCCATCCGGTAGACGTGGTCGGCACCGAAGACCACGATGTAGTCGGGCTGCTCGTCGTAGACCAGGTTCAACGACTGGAAGATCGCGTCGGCGCTACCGGTGTACCACCGCGGACCGAGCCGTTGCTGGGCCGGGACCGGCGTGATGTATTCACCGTTGAAACCGGACGGCCGCCACGTCTGGGAGATGTGCCGGTCGAGTGAATGGGATTTGTACTGGGTGAGCACGCACAGGCGCGAGTACCCGGCGTTGACGAGGTTGCTGAGCACGAAATCGATCAGACGGTATCCGCCACCGAATGGGACGGCTGGCTTGGCGCGGTCCAGTGTCAGGGGAAAGAGCCGTTTGCCCTCGCCGCCCGCAAGAACGATCCCAAGGACGTGGCGCTGTGAAATCACCCTCTCAACCTATCCGCCAACCGACTGTGCGGCCATAGAGAGGTGCAGATCTTTTCGAAATCGTTTGGCCCCACCCGATTACACCTGCCGTCCCCGGGCTCTGTGATCTTTCCTGCCACCATTGGCGTACCGCTGTCCACCCGGCTAGCGTCAAGGTCATGCGCGTGGCAATGATGACCAGGGAATATCCGCCAGAGGTATACGGCGGGGCCGGGGTTCACGTCACCGAACTGGTCCGGCACCTGCGCACATTGGCCACCGTTGACGTGCATTGCATGGGTGCACAGCGCCCCGGCGCCGAAGTCCACGGCGTCGATCCGGCGCTGATCGGCGCCAATCCGGCCATCACCACACTGTCGTCGGATCTGCGGATGGCGGTTGCCGCCGAAGGCGCTCAGGTCGCGCACTCCCACACCTGGTACACGGGCCTGGCCGGACATCTCGCCGCGCAATTGCACGGCATACCCCATGTACTGACGGCACATTCACTGGAACCACGCCGGCCATGGAAAGCCGAACAGCTCGGCGGCGGCTACCGGGTGTCGAGTTGGGTCGAGAAGAACGCCATCGAGTACGCCGACGCCGTGATCGCGGTGAGTTCGGGTATGCGGATCGATGTCTGCGACGCCTATCCCCGCCTGGATCCGGAAAAAGTACACGTGGTTCGAAACGGCATCGACACCCAGATCTGGCACCCGGCGGATCCGGCGGAGTCGGATGCCACACTGACCGCACTCGGTGTGGATCCACACCGTCCGATTGCTGCGTTCGTCGGCCGGATCACGCGACAGAAGGGTGTACGCCATCTGGTCGCGGCCGCCCACCACATGGATCCCGATCTGCAGCTCGTCCTGTGCGCAGGCGCACCCGACACCCCCGAGATCGGAGCCGAGATCGCCGCGGCCGTCGACGAACTCTCCCAGACGCGCTCGGGGGTGTTCTGGGTCCGGGAGATGCTGCCCACCAACAAGATTCGCGAAATACTATCTGCGGCAACGGTTTTTGTCTGCCCCTCGATCTATGAACCACTGGGCATCGTGAACCTGGAGGCCATGGCCTGCGGGACGGCGGTGGTCGCCTCAGATGTCGGCGGGATTCCCGAGGTGGTGCGCGATGAGGTCACCGGCCTGCTGGTTCACTACGACGAAGACAAAACCCGCGACTTCGAACACGATCTCGCCCACGCCGTCAACCGGGTGATCGCCGATCCGGAATTGGCCCGGGCGATGGGTGAGGCAGGCCGAGCGCGGGCGATTGCCGACTTCTCCTGGGATTCGATTGCCGAGCACACCCTGCGGATCTACGAATCCGTCTGCAAGACCGCCTGATACACCGCGACGGTCACCGACGCGGTGACGGTCACCGGATCAGGCAACGTGGACAGTTTCGTATCGACCTCGGCCCTGGTGAGATGAAACGCCGACGGGCCCATCAGCACCACGTCCGCGACGTCGTCGTGCGTGAGTTCGATCTGGTATTCCACCAGTGCTCGGTCGGTGCGGACGAAATGCCCGGACATGCTGTTGCCGATGCGTTCTGACTTGTCCTTGTCGACGCCGATCATCCCGACCTCCGACACCAACTCACCCAGGTGCCGCGGCGTCGGGGACACAACCACCAACATTCCGCCCGGGCGCAGTACCCGCGCGAACTCGGAGACGTTCCGAGGCGAAAAGATCGACAACGCAACGTCGATCGCGTCATCGGCGATCGGAAACCGCTGCCATCCGTCGGCCACCACGGCTCCGATGGAATCGGATAGACGACTCAGCTGACGCGCAGCCGACTTGGAAAGATCAAGTCCCACACCGCGTCCGCGGCAAGCCTTGACGGCGGCGGCGAGATAGTGTCCGGTGCCGGCACCGACATCGAGAATTGTTGCCGCAGGAGGGCATTGCCGCGCGACCGCCGACATGATCGGATCGAAGAATCCTTTGTCGAGGAATCGGGTTCGCGCGGCGAGCATGTCGGTGGTGTCTGAGCGAAAATTGCTACCGGCCCCGCCCAACAGAGTGACGTACCCCTGTCGAGCGAGGTCGAAGCTATGGCCCGCCGGGCACCACAGGGTGCGGTCGGCGAGTTCAAGCGATCCTCGGCACACCGGGCAACTCAACAGATCGACCACAGCGGTCAACACGCGTTCGATCGTCTCCTTCAGTTGCCTTTACGGCGTGGCAATCAGGCGGTCACCCCGCGCAATTCTTCCCCCAGTGCTGCCGCCTCGTCCGAGGTCAGCTCGACAACCAGTCGGCCACCGCCCTCGATGGGGATGCGAACAACGATTCCTCGCCCCTCCTTGGTTGCTTCAAGGGGACCGTCCCCGGTCCGTGGCTTCATCGCCGCCATTTCTGCTCCCTTCAGGTTCGCTGCCGCAGTCGGCGTCGAAGTCTGATCTTATTAGGTCGATACCAGTGTTTGCTGACACCGCACGTTCGGTGCTGCGTGGTCGCGCTCCATACTACGGACCGCGGAGCCGTTATTCTTCCCGTTGCGCAGGGCTTTCGGCCTCTTCACGAGCTTGAAGATCGTGCAGTGCGTTCCGAAGCTCGTCGAGTTCGCGGGCGAGTTTCTCGAGCGCCCAGTCGACCTCACCGGTTTTGTAGCCACGGGTCACCTGTGCAAAGCGCAGTGACCGCACGTCCTCACCGGTGATTCCGGCCCGGGGTAGACGGGTCAGAGTGGTCCCCCGCTCCAGCGGGGGAAGATCCTCTGAACGACCGAAGACCAACCAGACGACGGCGAACACCACACCGATCACGACGACCATGATCAGCAGGTACAGCAGAAGTGTCAGCACGTCATCCACTATTCCAGGTCAGCCGGAGTGGTGTTGCGGACCGCTACGCTCCTCGGCATTTTCGAAGGTCATCTCGATGTGACCGACCGACGAGGTCATCAGCGCATGCCGACCCAGCTGCAGTTGCCGTAGCTCGTCTGCGATCGGATGTGACCCGAGTTGCAACCGCGCACCCCCGAGCCGGGTTCGCGTCTCTGCGGTCCGATTGAGCACCCAGGGCGTCTCACGCGTGACACCGCCGATGTGCGAGTACGCGCGAAGCACCGCGGTCGCATCAGAATCCGGAACCTTGAACCCCGGCCGGACCGTGAGCGCGACAATCAATTTTCCCGCTTCGCTCACGGCACCCCTCTTAGTTGCCGACGAATGGTCGACGTCGAAGTCTGCCAACGTTTTCGGAAAACCCCAGATCGCACGGCCTGCGGCGAGTGTGAAGTCACCGTCGACCGGGAGACGATGCACCAGGGCGCGAGCCTGCCCGGTCGCCAGCGCCCGGAGATTTCCCAAAATCGTCGACTTCCCGGGCGTGTCGGGATCTTCGAGCAGCATGCACACCCCAAACTCGTTGTACGGGCCGAGATCTCCGTCCACGTAGTCGACGAACACCAGCATGCACATCGTCCTACCCGGCCTGACCTGCATCACCCGGAGGCCGGTGTCGTCGATCATCGCCTGTGCCGCAACGGCAGAAGCTGTGAACCCGGCCACAAAACAGCTCGCATGACGGATCCGGACCGGCATCTGGACCTCGGTACCGAGCACCTCATAGGACGTCACGAGGTCACCGCATCTGTTGAAATGGTCGAGGTGTCGACGACGCCACGCAATCCTTCAGTGCCGAAGAGTGGTTCGAGCATCGAACTGAAGTCCGGCCCACGACGCAACATCTGGCCGCCGTCGACATTGATCACCTGCCCGGTGATCCAGGTCGATTCGGCGCCGAGCAAGAACAGAGCCAGACCAGCGACATCCTCGACCTCACCCACCCGCTGCAGCGGAGTACTGATCCGGTAGTCCTCACTGAGTGCGGGATCCTGTGTGACGAGCCCGACCAGCTCGGTCCGCGTCAGTCCGGGGCGGATGCCGTTGACGCGAACATTGCTCGCGCCCAATTCGTCTGCGGCCAACGCGACCAGATGATCGACCCCGGACTTGGTGACCCCGTAGGCACCGAACCATCGGTGCGTATTGCTCGCAGCGATCGACGAGATCGCGACGATGGAACCGCCACCGCCCCGAACCAGTTCGCGCGCACCGTGTTTGATCGTGAACATCGTGCCGTTCAGATTGAGGTCGACGGTTCGCTTCCACGCCTCGGTGTCCATCTGGGTGATCGGCCCGATGGTTTCGCTGCCACCGGCACAGGCGACGATCCCGTCGAGGCGGCCGGTACGCTGCGTTGCCGCGGCCACCGCCCCGGCGACCTGCTCCTCGGACGTGATGTCCGCGGGGTGCGCGAACACAGCGCCGTTTCCGGCGCCCGCGTTGAGCGTGGCGGCCACCCTCTCGAGTCTCTCGGCTCCGCGGCCGACGATGGTGACCTGCGCGCCGCGCTCATAGAGCAGTGCCGCGATCCCCTCCCCGATCCCGCTGCCACCACCGGTGACCAGAACTGACTTACCCACCATTGAATCCGACATCGACCCACTCCCCGTAGAACTAGAACATGTTCTAACTACGGTAGCTCGCAAAGCCCGCATACGCGCCACATACACGAAGACGAGCCGCATGAATGCGGCTCGCCTTCGTGGTACCGGCTCGTCTTTGGGGCGCTATGAAGCCCGGCGACCACGGACAGGGACCGGTGGGCGCAGCGTGTTCATCGCCGGCCGATCGGTCAGGTGGACTTCGGTGGTCTTCGGGATGAAGGTGCCATCGGGCTGGATCTTGAACTGTGTGAGGCCCACGCCGGAATCGACTATCCCGCAGCGACCCATCAACGTGCCGACGATCTGACGGCTCATCACTCCGAGCTCCACCAGCGGACGATTGCGGTGTGTCCGAACGCCCAGGTTCACCTGGCCGATGCCCGCCATGCCGTAACGGTCATAGGTGTCGACCAGCAGGCCGATCTCCACGCCGTAACCGGGCGCGAACGGCACCGCACACAACAACTCGCGAGTGCCTGCGTACTCCCCGCCCAGCGGCTGCAGCACCGCGGTCAGTTCGGGTTTGAACGAGGCCAGCAGCGGGCGGGCGACGAGTTCGGTGACCCGGCCACCCCCATTGGCGTCCTCGCCCGCTCCGGTGCGCAACGGACGACGGTAGAACCCCTTCACCAACTGGATCTCGGGGTTGATGAGAAGTGGGCCGAGCAGCTTGGGTACGAACATCGGATCGGGATCGATCAGATCGGAGTCGACAAATGCGATCAGGTCGCCGGTGGCCGCAGCCAGCGAACGCCAGAGCACCTCGCCCTTGCCACGCACGGGTTCGATCTCCGGGACAGCCTCTTCTCGGCTGACAACGCGAGCACCCGCTGCGGTCGCCCGCTCCGCGGTGGCATCGGTGGATCCGGAGTCGAGCACGATCAGTTCGTCGACGAGGGTGCCGAGCAGCGGGCGAATCGAGGCGATCACGTCCGCGACGGTGTCTTCTTCGTTCAATGCCGGCAGTACAACCGACACGGTGCGGCCGTTCTTGGCCGCGACAAGTTCCTCGACGGTCCAGTCAGGACGGTCCCAACTGTGGTCGGCGGCCCAGCGGGCCGAAGGTGAGTCCTGCGGTGCCGATGCGATCGGCGCCCATGCACGTTCGGTTTTTCCGGTGACTTGCTTCCCAGCGGTCATGCCAAACCCCTTACTGTTCGGGCAGGTGGCCTGGTGCCCACTATCGCGGCCACCATGTCGACCACCCTTCGTGTGGCGGCTACCTCGTGGACGCGAAACACCCGGGCCCCCGAGGAGGCTGCCAGTGCCGTCGCGGCCAGAGTCCCCTCCAACCGATCTTCCAGGCCTACACCCAGAGTCTCCCCTACAAAATCCTTGTTGCTGAGCGCCATCAGGACAGGCCAACCGGTATTAACGAGAACGTTCACGTGACGTAACAAAGTCAGCCCGTGATGAGTATTTTTGCCGAAATCGTGAGTCGGATCGATCACAATTGAGTCGCGATTCACGCCCGCCGCGAGGGCTCGATCGGCGGCACCGGTCACCTCGGCGAGGACGTCGGAGACCACATCGGGGTACCGCACGCGGTGCGGGCGGGTACGCGGGACCGCACCCCCGGTATGCGAGCAGACGATCCCGACGGACAGCTCTGCCGCCACCGACACCAGGTCGGGATCGGCTCCGGCCCACGTGTCGTTGATCAGGTCCGCCCCCGCCGCAACCGCCTCGCGGGCCACATCGGCCCGCCACGTGTCGACGCTGATGATGAGGCCGGGGTGCGCGTCGCGGATCCAGGCGATCATCGGCAGCACACGCCGAATCTCTTCAGCAGCGTCCACGAGGTCGCCCGGACCGGCTTTGACACCCCCGATGTCGACGATGTCGGCGCCCTCGGCGACCACCTGATCGACCCGCGACTTGGCGGCATCGTCGGTGAAGCTCGCGCCACGGTCATAGAAAGAATCCGGAGTGCGGTTGACGATGGCCATGACCAGCGCACGATCAGTGGCAACCGGACGGCCACACAGAGTGGGTGACACCGCGACCTCCGGCAGCGGCGCCCCCGTTGTCGGTGTCCCGGGCGGGCCGGAACCCGCCCCGGCAGCACTGGGACGCAAGCTAGCCTCTGGGTACTTTCGCTCCGGCGACATCATTTGGATAGTCATCGTAGAACTTGACATACCCTTCGGCACGTCCGGTCAAAACATAGAGATCGTCATCGCCCACATCGGTGAAACCCTGTTCACGAAGCTCGACCTTTCGGTTCTTGAAGGTCGACGTCTGTTCGAGTTCCGGCACGACCCGGACGAACAGCGGAATCGCATACGACGGCAACTGCTCGTACAGATAGGTGCCCAATTCCTTCGGGTCGAGTTCCGCGCCGTCGCGCAGGGTGATGGCCGCCATCCCGGCTTTGCCGTCGCAGCCGGGGACCTCGACGCCGTAGACCACCACATGGTCGATCGAGCTGACCCCACCCAGCGCGGCCTCGATCTCGGTGGTTGCCACGTTCTCACCCTTCCAGCGGAAGGTGTCGCCGAGACGGTCGACGAATGCGATGTGATTCATCCCGAGGTCGCGGACCAGATCACCGGAGTTGAACCAGCGGTCGCCGGATTTGAAGGCATCAGTGATGATCTTCTTGTTCGACGCGTCGGAGTCGGTGTACCCATCGAACGGAACCTTCGACGAGATCTCCGAGATCAGCAGGCCCGCTTCACCTTTGGCAACCTTGGCCAGCCGGCCCTGTGCGTCCCGCGCGGGTTCACCGGTCTCGTGGTCGTATTCGACGATCTTGAACGGCAGCGGGCAGAACCCGGCAGTCCGGTCGATGTTGAAGACATTGATGAAGGCCAGGTTCAGCTCTGAGGCACCGTAGAACTCAACCACCCGTTCGATCCCGAAACGCCTGGCGAAGTCGTCCCAGATCTCCGCACGCATGCCGTTGCCGACAATGGTCTTGATCCCGTTGGTGGCGTCGGTGGGCTTCTCCGGCTGCGCCAGCAGGTAACGGCACAACTCGCCGATATAGCAGAACGCGGTCGCCCCGTTGAGTTCGACGTCGTCCCAGAAGCCCGAGGCCGAAAACGACTTGCCGATGGCCAGGCAGGCACCAGAGGCCAGCACCGATGACAGCGCGACCGTCAGCGCATTGTTGTGATAGAGCGGCAGCGGCGAATACATCGTGTCGGTGTGCCGGAGGCGCACGCCCATCCCGCCGATACCGTCCATGCTCGTCATCCAACGGTAGTGCGACATGATGCTGGCCTTCGGCAAACCCGTTGTGCCGGAGGTGAAGATGTAGAAGGCCTTGGTCGACGCCGGGAGCTCGGCCGTGACCTCGGGATTGCTCTCGCTCAAACCCTCTGCTTGCGCATCGAGTTCGGTGAAGTCGACTGTGACGGAGGGTAGTTCCGACTTGTCGACGGATTCGAGCACGTCGGACACCTGCGGGTCGACCACCAGCACGACCGCATCCAGGATCCCCACGCTGTGGGACAGGACCTGCCCACGCTGGTTGTAGTTGAGCATCCCGGCCACCGCACCGAGTTTCACCGTCGCCAGCATCACCATCAATGTCTGCGGATGGTTCTTGGCCAGGACCCCGACCACATCGCCGACACCGACACCTTTGCCCGAGAGGAAGTCTGCGTACCGATTGATCTGACGGTTTGCCTCACGGTAAGTGATCGACTCGCCCTCGAACCGGACGAAGGGACGATCCGGGTGCTTGGCGACCACTTTGTTGAAGACCGAGCCGATGGTGCCCTGCGCCTTCGGCCGTCGCAGAACGAGTCCAGGCGCATGCCGGATGACCCCGGGAAGATCCGGGACCATCGCAACGGCGCCCCTGGCCACGTCGACTAGTCCAACACTGGTCCGGTTCTCGCTGACCACATAAGCTCCGATGCTCGTGATTTGTCCTGGCCCAACTATCGGGGTGCTCGCTGAACTATCACGGTAAAGCCCCCGGTGATGAAGGTTACAGATAATCAGAGAGGAACCGCACAACCTGCCAGGGCCTCGGCCACCGTCTTGGTCCGCACCAATCGGTCCAGCGCTGATCTCGAGACGAAACCCGATTCGATCAGGGTCTCCAGCCAGTCGAGCAGCGGCGCATAGTGACCGTCGGGATCGAGCAGTACCACCGGTTTGGTGTGCATCCCGAGGTATCCGGCGGTCCAGGTTTCGAACAGCTCTTCCAGGGTGCCGATGCCACCGGGCAGCGTGATGAAGGCGTC
Source organism: Williamsia sp. Y712 (assembly GCF_059445525.1). NCBI lineage: Bacteria > Bacillati > Actinomycetota > Actinomycetes > Mycobacteriales > Nocardiaceae > Williamsia > Williamsia sp. Y712. Next base: position 2,370,415 of record NZ_JCAIUN010000001.1, on the reverse strand, counting down.
GGCCTTGTCCTCCATCAACTGCTTGCGCTGGCGCATCGTGTCGGTGACCACCAACTCGTCGGCGTCGACATCTGCTACTTCCCTCTCCACCAACGCCATTGGGATGATTCCGATGGTGTGTCCACCGGCCGCGCGGGTGGCGTGGGCGACCGCACCCATCATCGAGACGTTGCCACCACCGGAGACCAGCGTGTGCCCGCCCGCACCGAGTGCGGTGCCCAGTTCGGTGGCCAACGCCAGATGGTGGTCGGCGACCGGGCCGGATGCGCAATACACGCAGATCGCGCTCATGCCTGGTCCTCCGGTGTGCCGGTCTGCTTCTGCACCTCGTGCTCCCGCTGCCGCGACGCCTTGACGATTTCCACCGCTTCGGCGACGGAGTCGGTCACCTGCAGCAACTCGACGTCCGCCACTGACACAAACCCCTGTTCGGTCAGCGTTCCCTTGATCCAGTCGAGCAGTGGTCCCCAGAACTCGGTGCCCAGCAACACGATCGGGAACTGGGTGACCTTGCGGGTCTGTACCAGCGTGAGCGCCTCGAACAGCTCGTCGAGCGTGCCGAAGCCGCCCGGCAGACAGACGAAGGCCTTCGCATACTTCACGAACATCGTCTTGCGGACGAAGAAATATCGGAAGTTGACCCCGAGATCGACCCACTCGTTCAGCACCTGCTCGAACGGGAGCTCGATGCCCAAACCGATGGACAGTCCCTCGTTCTCGCAGGCACCCCGGTTGACCGCCTCCATCAGGCCCGGTCCACCGCCGGTGATCACCGGATATCCGGCCTCGGCCAGCGCGGCACCGAGTTCACGGCCCAGGTTGTAGTACGGGGTGTCGCGCGCGGTCCTGGCCGACCCGAACACCGTGACGGCAGGCGGCACCGTCGACATGTTGTCGAAACCCTCGACGAACTCGGACTGGATGCGCAGCACCCGCCAGGGATCACGCGCAGAGTCCGCCGACCTCAGCAAACGCTGATCGGTGGTCTGGGTTGGGGAGGACGGATCTTCGCGGATCCGCGCTGCTCCGCGATAACTCAGCCGGGTGTCGCGATCAGGAGGTGCCATGACAAAGACGCTAGCAATGTGCAATGCGTCGCGTCCGACAGGCAAGCTCGGCGCAGCCGACCTCAGCCGAGCAGGTACCGCCGCAAGATGTCGGTCACCTCGGTGATCTGCGCGGTGGGCACCCGCTCGTCGCGCTTGTGCGCAAGGTTCGGGTCACCGGGCCCGAGATTGACCGCCGGGATACCCAGCGCAGAGAACCGCGAGACATCGGTCCATCCGTACTTCGCGCGGAACCGGCCGCCTGCCGCGGCAACCAGCTTCGCGGCCGCCGGATTCGACAACCCCGGAAGCGCACCGCCGGCCGCGTCGGTGATCTCAAAGGTGACGGCACCTGAATCGATTGCGGCGGCGAAGACTTCACGAACGTGCGCCGTGGCCTGTTCCACCGAGCGGTCCGGCGCGAACCGGAAATTGACGTCCACGCTCGCCGCGTCGGGCACCACGTTGCCTGCGACCCCGCCGTCGATGCGGACCGCGGACAGGCCCTCGCGATACTCGCATCCGTCGATGTCGACCCAGCGCGGCGAGTAGTCGGCCATCGTCTGCAATACCGAACCGAGTTTGTGGATGGCGTTGTCCCCCAACCACGAACGGGCCGAATGCGCGCGGGTGCCCGATGCGGTCAGGCGCGCCCTCAGGGTGCCCTGGCAGCCGGCCTCGATCTGACCGGCCGTCGGCTCACCGAGGATCGCGACGTCGCCCACGAGCCAGTCGGGCAGCTCGCGTTCGATGAATCCCAGGCCGTTGTACTTGGCCGCGATCTCCTCGCAGTCGTAGAAGATCAAGGTGAGGTCGGCGGTCGGTTCATCGAGCGTGGCCGCCAGATGCAGGAAGACCGCGTTGCCGGATTTCATGTCGACCGTTCCGCAGCCATGGAGCACATCGCCTTCGGGGCTGTTGTGCTCGCGCCGACTCGGCACGTTGTCGGCGATGGGGACTGTGTCGAGGTGTCCGGCGAGCACCACGCGCCGATCGAGACCGCGGTTCGTTCGCGCCAGAACGCGGTTGCCGTGGCGGAGCACCTCAAAACCCTTGGTCTGCTCCCGCAGCGCCGCCTCGACCGCATCGGCGATCGCGGCCTCGTCGTGGCTCTCGCTGGCGATGTCGACAAGCGCTGCCGTCAGGTCGATCGGATCGGCATGCAGGTCCAGGGCTGGGGTGGTCACGGTGAACACCGTAGTCGCCGACCCATGGCGGTCACGAGTCCCCTGATGTCCGAAATGTTCATGACTCGTCACCGCAGCCACAGATAACGTCGATGCCATGACGTCTTCCACATCACCTGTGCCGACCCTCAACGCGATCTCGATCGTTGTCGACGACATGGCCGCGACACTGGCGTTCTACCGCGCTTGCGGCCTCGACTTCCCCGCCGACGCCGACGCCGCCCCGCACGCCGAGACCACTGCCGCCGGCGGGTTCCGGATCCTCTTCGACACCGCGGCCAGTGTGGCCACGTTCAATCCGGGCTGGTCGGCTGCTGCCGGCGGCCAGCGCATATCCCTGGCCTTCGAGTGCTCCGGCCCGTCGGAGGTCGACGCCAGATACGCAGCGTTGACCGCAGCCGGTCATACCGGAGAACTCGAACCATTCGACGCTTTCTGGGGTCAGCGGTATGCGTCCGTCCAGGACCCGAACGGCAACGGCGTCGACTTCTACGCCGCACTCGGCTGATCACCGAACTCCGTCGGTGATCGGTGCGTCACCGCCCGGAACTCGCGGAACATGTGGGCATAATCCGCGTATCCGCAGTGGTGTGCGGTGTCTGAGAGAGCGTGGCCGCCGCGAATCCGCGCCATCGCAACGTTGACCCGCAGGATCCGCTGCAACGACTTGGCGCCGAAACCGTAGTGATGTCGCGACCAGCGTTGCAGCTGGCGGGGACTGGCGTCGATCCGCTGCGCCACCTGCGTGACCGGGGCGCCCGCCACCAACAGCGCCGTGGCCGGTTGCAACCAGCGTGGCGGTGGCCTCACATCGAGTTCGGCGGCCGCATGACGTTGCAATTCGGCGGCCCGATCGGCGGAATCCGCCACCCGCTGGTGCAGGCGGCGGGCCGGACCGGCTCCGACAAGGTCGGCCAGCGCGATCCGCCTGTTCACCAATTCATCTGCGGCGCAACCGAGAACAAGCGGCGCGATTCCGGGATCAAAACGCAGCGCCACCATCTCATCGGCGCCGGACGCGGCCATCGGAGACGTATCCGGGCCGGCGACGAGCAACCCACCGGGTGTCCAGATCAGGTCCATGCAGCCGTCCGCAAGATCTCCGCCACCTCGGATCCACCGGTCCGCGACCACACCGTCGCCGGGACCAGCGTCGATCGCCATTCCTCGTAGGTCACTACGGAAACGGCAACCACCGGTCGAGCTCCGCTCCGCTGCGTCTCCGCCGACATGCTCTCCAGTATCCCGCCACCAGATGCCACGCGTAAACTCCTGCGCGTGACCAATGCATCTGGAGCCTCCGCAATCGGCATCGCCACCATCACCGACTCGGGCGCAGTGCTCGACACCTGGTACCCCTCACCCGAGCTGGGTGAGCAGTCCGCGTCCGGGACCACCGAGCTCGCCGCCGACGAGACCCCCGCCGAACTGACCTCGCTGGTGGGCACCGACGCCGACCGCGGTGTGCGGACCGTTGCCGTCCGCACGTCCATCGTGCTCGCCGACGCCCCGGCCGACGCCCACGATGCGTACCTGCGTCTGCACCTGCTCTCGCACCGGCTGGTCATCCCCCACGGCCTCAACATGGATGGTGTCTTCGGGAAACTGTCGAACGTCGTGTGGACCAATTTCGGTCCGTGCGCCGTCGAAGGGTTCGAGGTGACCCGGGCCAAGCTCAAGGCCCGCGGCCAGGTGACCGTCAACGGTATCGACAAGTTCCCGCGCATGGTCGATTACGTTGTGCCGAGCGGAGTTCGGATCGCCGACGCCGGCCGGGTGCGCCTCGGAGCACATCTCGCCGAGGGCACCACCGTCATGCATGAGGGCTTTGTGAACTTCAACGCCGGCACCCTGGGTGCGTCGATGATCGAGGGCCGCATCTCGGCCGGTGTCATCGTCGGCGACGGCTCCGATGTCGGTGGCGGCGCCTCGACGATGGGCACCCTGTCCGGCGGCGGAAAAGAGATCATCTCCCTGGGCAAGCGCTGCCTGCTCGGCGCCAACTCCGGCTGTGGCATCGCACTCGGCGACGACTGCGTCATCGAGGCCGGCCTCTACGTCACCGCGGGCAGCAAGGTCACCGGCCCGGACGGCACCGTCATCAAGGCGCGTGACCTCTCCGGCAAGAGCAACCTGCTGTTCCGCCGCAACAGCACCACCGGTGCCGTCGAGGTCGTGCCGTGGAAGGGCGACGGCATCGAGCTCAACGCCATCCTGCACGCCAACTGATCGCTGCGAACGAATATCCGCTCGGAATCCACTCCGCCCACCGGCAATTGCCGGTGGGCGGAGTGAACTCGGGTGTCTCGGCGGCCGACCGGACGACGCGGGAGTCAGCAGCCACCACCTCCGCCTCCGCATCCCCCGCCACCACCACAACTGCCGCCGCCGCAACTGCTGCCACCACCACAACTGCTCCCCGACGCCCCACTGTCGCCGCCGAAGGAATCACTGCTGCCGGACGCCCTGGTACGTCGGCGTCGTTGTGGCTGCCCGCTATTCTGCGCGGTCGCGACAACTGACCTGATGAACAAACCGATCAGACCCAGCAGCGCCAGGACAATCACCAATGCGGTCATGACAATCCCTCCCTATCACCTTCTCTTGGTTGTGTAACAGCAAAAACCCTTGTTCTCGAACCGATTCCGACGATCAGTTCACGTCGACCGCGGTGACGGACCCAGGCCCAACGGCGGGTGCTGTTGTAGACCCGTTCCACCGCGAGCCAATCACGCGTGCGCCGGTCGAGGTCGCTGCAGGCTTCCAGCCAGCGCGTGAAGGCGGCGACGTCGTCGTGCGCACACCCACGGACGGGAGACTCATGCGAATAACGCCGAAACCAGGTGCGCCACATATGCAGTTCCGCGAGTTGCGGTCCGGCCCGCAGCGCCGACGAGGCGCGTTTGCCGGTGAGGATATCGCTGGTGAGTGCAGACCCGACCGAGTCGAATCCACTCGGTACCCGCCCCGCCAATAGATCGCCGACGACCTCGCGCTGGCGCTTCGCGAGCGATGCCCTGGCCTCCTCAAGCGCGGATTGTGTGTGCATCGACCCGACCCTTCTCGAGAACTCGGTTGATCACTTCCAGGTCGGCCATCACTGCCGATTCCGTTACCGCACCGTCGCGTTCAAGCAGGATGCCCGGTACCGACAAACCCCGCAGCCGGCAACCGTCGATAAATGCCGAGAGCAGGTCGACCACGTCATCCACCATGTGATCAGCATGCGTGTCGATGTATCTGCCCTCCCGGTAGCAACCACCGGCGGCGTGCACATAGGCGATGGCCGCCAACGGAAATCGGTCGAGTTGCGCGGCCGGATCGCTGCGAAAGGCAACCGCGCAGGCAAACAGGTTCGCCACGTCGAGGACGAGGGACGCCCCGGTCCGTCGCACGACTTCTGTCAGGTACTCCGGCTCGTCGAATTCGTCTTCCGGCCAACTGATCAGAGCGGCGATGTTCTCCAGTGCGAGGGGCACGCCCAGGACATCTTGTGCGCGGGAAATGTTGTCGCACAGCACGGTCAGTGCGCCGCGAGTGCGCGGCGCCGGCAGGAGGTGACCGGCTTCGAGGACGTCGCCGTGCACCGGGTCGGGGGTATCGGCGGCCCGCACAAAGGCGATGTGTTCGCTGACCAGCGGCGCACCGAGTTCGCGGGCCAGATCACGCAGCCGGGCCAGCCGGCCGGCATCGGGGAGGTCGGCACCTGCGAGGCCGAGACCCACACCGTGCGGAATGACCACAACACCCTGATCACGCAGGGCGAGCAGCGATTCGGGCAGGGCGCCGGGTCTCACGTTCTCAGCGACGACCTCGGTGAAATGGAGCGTTCCCGACGCTGCCAGACCGCCCAGTGTCGCGGCTATCGGAGCGCGCCAGGCAATCGACGAACCGGCGATCTGTGTGGCCATGACCCCGCCTCCCACCCGTAGGGAGTGGACAGCGGCGGCCACTTTCAAATCCGTTGTACCGCTGACAATTTCGAAGCTCCATCAGCCGTTGACACAGCTTCTCCGAAAGTTGGCGTTCCGGGGTGACGGAATGGCCTCAGATTCGTAACAAGTGGGAACTACGCAGGTCAGGCGGACAGTCGCTCGGCCGCCGCAGCGATCCGTTCGTCGGTCGCGGTGAGCGCCAACCGGACGTGTTTGGTGCCACGCGGTCCGTAGAAGTCACCCGGCGCCGCCAGGATGCCCCGATCGGCCAGCCAGTCGACCGTGGCGCGACTGTCTTCATCGCGGGTGGCCCAGAGATACAGGCCTGCCGCCGATTCGTCGATGCGCAGTCCGGCACCGAGTACGGCCGCGCGCAGGATCTCGCGTCGGGCCCGGTAACGCTCACGCTGCGCTGCGGTGTGGGTGTCGTCGTCCAGTGCCGCAGCCATCGCACCCTGCACGGGGAACGGCACGATCAGGCCCGCATGCTTGCGGACTGCGAGCAGTTCACCGATCAGCGCCGGGTCTCCGGCAAGGAAACCGGCCCGGTAGCTCGCCAGGTTCGAGGTCTTCGACAGCGAGTGAACGGCCAGCAACCCGGTGAAATCGCCGTCGGTGACCCGTGGATCGAGGATCGACACCGGCTCTGCATCCCAGGCCAGGCCCAGGTAGCACTCGTCGGAGACGACGATCGTGCCGCGTTCGCGCGCCCACTGCACCACCTTGCGCAGATGCTCGACGGGCAGCACCTTGCCGGTGGGATTGGACGGCGAGTTCAGATAGATGAGCGCGGGCGTGCTCGGTCCGAGCTGGGTCAGGGAATCGGCCCGAACCGGTCGAGCGCCTGCCAGCAACGCGCCGACCTCGTATGTCGGATAGGCGATTTCCGGGATGACCACGTCGTCACCGGCACCGATACCCAGCGTGGCGGGCAAACCGGCGATGACCTCTTTGGTGCCGATCACCGGCAGGATCATCGAGTTGTCGAGCCCGGTGACGCCGTGCCGTCGCGCCAACGATTCGCAGGCCGCGGTCCGGACCCTGGCGGTACCGATGGTGACCGGGTAGCCGGGGAAATCCGATGCCGCGTACAGCGCGTCGCGAATCAGCGGGTCCACCGGATCGACCGGGGTACCGACCGACAGATCGACAATGCCGCCGGGATGCCTGCCGGCACGCTCCTTGGCGTCGGCGAGGGTGTCCCACGGAAACACGGGCAACCGCGACGACACCGGGGTCCGCCCCCGCATCGACGTCATCGGTGGTGTCATTCCTCGGTGTTCATGGGTGGCAGTGCCTTCACAAACGGCGAGTCGTACGCGACCTTGCCCAGTTTGCTGGCACCACCCGGGGAACCGAGATCGTCGAAGAAATCGACGTTGGCGTTCACGTACGGCTCCCACTCGTCGGGCACATCGTCTTCGTAGAAGATCGCCTCGACCGGGCACACCGGTTCGCAGGCACCACAGTCGACGCACTCGTCGGGCTGGATGTAGAGCATCCGTTCACCCTCGTAGATGCAGTCGACGGGGCATTCCTCCACGCAGGCCTTGTCCAGGACGTCAACGCAAGGCTCAGCGATGATGTATGTCACCGACAACCCCTCCTCATCATTCAGTTCGGTGCGCGTGGGCTGTACGCGCTCAAAAGCGGGCATGCCTGGCGACTCGAAGGACGACGGCTGCCCGCTTGTCGCCTTCCAGTATCCGGGTCGCCGATTCCAAGTCAAAACCGGCCCCACCGCCTCTGTACCGGGGCGACGGTGTTCGCCACCCGTCGACGGGCGTCGGTTCAAATCAGAGGGGGCCTAAATCTGGACCGAAACACGTTCAAAAGGCACTGTGGTGAGCGTGACCGTGCGACCGAATCTCCAGTGGAACCGAATGTGTTGTTGCTGACCGCAACCTCTCCTCCCCTCATTCGAACCACGTCCAGGAGTCCAACACCGCATGACTTCCACCTTGTCCCGGCCGTCTGCTGCCGGATTGCCCAACCACCACCTGCCGACGCGACTGCGACCGGCTGATCTGCTCCGTCTGACAGATCAAAGTGCCTCCGACGTGCTCGACGGCACCTACGACCACCTCTTGCCGAAACGCTGGGATCGCGAGAACCGCTGGGCCACGCGACTGCACTACGACGACGACGTCGACGTCTGGTTGATCAGCTGGACCCCTGACGAGTCGACGGATCTGCACGACCATGCCGGCTCACTCGGCGCGCTGACCGTGCTCTCGGGCGCGCTGACCGAGTACCGCTGGACCGGGAACCAACTGCGGGCCCGCACACTCGACGAGGGTGATCAGGCCTCATTCCCGCTCGGCTGGGTGCACGACGTGGTCCGCAATCCGAACCTCCCGGTCACCAGCGAACCCACCCTGAGCGTCCACGCGTACTCCCCGCCGCTGACCGCGATGTCCTACTACGAGGTCACCGACGCCCAGTCACTTCGCCGGACCAAGACGGTTCTCACCGACGGCGGCGCGGCATGAGTGTGCAGTCACTTCGCCGCACGAAGACCGCTCTCACCGACGGTGGGGCAGCATGAGCTCTGTGACCACCATCGACGATCTCCTCCTCCGGGCCCGCGCCGGTCTCGACCGGATCAGCGCCCCGGATCTACCGGCGGCACTCTCCGGCGGCGCACTGGTCGTCGACATCCGGCCGGCTGCGCAGCGGGCCGCCGAAGGTGAGTTCGACGGTGCACTGGTGATCGAGCGCAACGTCCTGGAATGGCGTCTCGACCCGGCCTCCGATGCGCGGATCCCCGAAGCCGTCGACCACGACGTCCCGTGGGTCGTGATCTGTTCGCAGGGTTATACGTCGAGTCTGGCCGCGGCGTCGTTGCAACTACTCGGACTGCACCGCGCCACCGACGTGATCGGTGGGTACGAGGCGCTGGTCGCCGCGGGTATCGACGGAATCTAGCGATCGAACGTCAAACGACCTCGCGGACAACGGCATCCGATGCCCGCCGGAGAGCGCCGGACTCCCCGATATAGCTGGCGACCGCACCGACCAGCGGAAGTCCGGACAGCAGTCGCCATGGCTGTTTCGACGACGGCCGCCGCTCCAGTTCACCGAGCACCGCACGCGATTTCTCGAGACCGGTCCACAGCTCCTTCACGAGCGCATCGTTTTCGGCGCTGCGATCGAGTTCTTCGGTCTCGCCGGTCAGCAGCGTCCGCGAGTTAAGGGTCCGACGGCACAGAACTTCGGCCAGCAGGTCGGTCTGCCGATACCGGTCGTCGACGCCGTAGGCGCGGGCGACCGCACACAGCAGGATCGCCTGGTGGCCGAATCCGAGCACGGTCTGAATCGGCAAGCGGTTCACCAGCGCACCGAAGACACCCGGGTACGCGACTCCGGCCGTTGTGATGGCCCCGACCCGGCCGATCCACCAATCGCGACGCTGGTCCGGCGTCCAGTCGGACCACTTCGCGGTACCCGGCAATCCGGTGGCATCGGCTGCCCACACCAGTGGTCCGTCGATGGTGCCGATGGCCTTGGCGACCAGCGCCCGGTCTGATTCCTCCGACTGCCGCTGCGCACCATCGAACGTTCGCCCTTTGATGCCGAACGGATCACTGTCGACCACATCGAGGAGTAGATCGACCACTCCGGTGGTCTGGTAGAGCATGCGCGCAACATCGTTGTCCGAGAGTGCTTTCACGGGCGGCAGCGGAAGTTTCATGCGGTATGCAGACCTTCGCCGACCGGCTCCCGGTCGTCGCCCGATTCGCTCCAGGGACGACCGGTCGGGAGTACATCGGCAGCCAACCCGGTCACCGGGTCGGCCAGTGCCCACACGTGACCGCTGATCCGCTCGTCGATCCATGGGGCGCCTGCCAAGACGTATCTCGGTTGGGCCGCAACACGTTCGGTCAGGACATAACCGGTCTCGGCGGTCATCTTTGCCAGCGAATCCAGATGGGGCCAGGGCCGTTCGGGATTGACGTGGTCGGGGGTCAGTGGTGACACCCCACCCCAATCGTCCACGCCGGCGCCGACCAGCGCCGCACATTCGGCAGGCGACACCAGATTCGGAGGGGCCTGAATCCGCATTCCTGGGCCCAGGATGATCCGGGCCACCGCGACCGCTGCCAGGAACTCGTCGAACTCGGCATCGGCGACGCCGCGCATCGCGGTATCGGGTTTGGCCCGGAAATTCTGGACGATCACTTCCTGGATGTTGCCAAAAGTGTTCTGCACCTTGTGCAACTCGATCAGAGAATCAGCACGTTCGGTGAGGTTCTCCCCGATGCCGACGAGGATTCCCGTGGTGAACGGGACCGAGAGCCGGCCCGCGTCGATGAGCACCTGCTTGCGGACCTCGGGGTCTTTGTCGGGGCTGCCGTAGTGCGCGTTGCCCTTGTCGGTGAAGAGTCGGCGCGCGGTGGTCTCGAGCATCATGCCCATCGAGGGTGCAACCGGTTTGAGGAGCGCCATTTCGTCGGCACTCATCACACCGGGATTGAGATGCGGCAGCAGCCCCGTCTCCTCGAGCACCCGGATCGAGGCGGCCCGCACATAGTCGAGCGTCGAGGTGTACCCGCGCTCGGTGAGCCATTGCCGGGCTTCCGGCCAGCGCTCCTCCGGACGGTCACCGAGTGTGAACAACGCTTCTTTGCAACCCATCTCGGCACCGCTGCGGGCGATCTCGAGTACTTCCTCGATCTCCAGGTACATGCCGTGGCCGTCGCGGGCGAGCTTGCCCGGCACCGTGACGAACGTGCAGTAGTGGCACCGGTCCCGACACAGGCGGGTGAGCGGGATGAACACCTTGCGCGAGTAGCTGATCTGACGCTCGCGGCCTTCGGCGATCAGCCCGGCGTCACGGATATCCGCCGCGATCGCGCAGAGTGCGGAGAGTTCGTCCCCGCGGGCCGCGAGCAGGGTCGCAGCCCGGTCGACATCGAGTTCGATGCCCTCGCCCACCTGGGCGAGCACCTGTCGGATCGCATCGCCATCAGGGCGCACCTCCTCCGTGGCTCCGGTGACGCGCGGCGGCATGGCCGGATCAGGCAGCAGCGTCCGATCCGGTGTGGCAGCGAGAGCTTCGGGGATCTTGGAGGTCACCCTTTAGATAATGCGTCATCGGCGCCGGATCATTCCCCCGACCCCTTCACCACCGGCTTCGGAGTGGCCGTGGCGTCCGACTCGGGGTCGGGCAGCATGCCGGCAAACGCGGCGAACACCGGCACCACCAGACCCAGGCCGAGTAGCAAGAACACCGTCAGATCCTGCGGCACCACGATGTCCCCTCCGGGACCTCCTGCGGCCAACACAAAGAACGCGATCATGAAGGCGATCAGTGCGCCGAAGCGGGCGAACCCTTCAACCAGGGTGGCGCTGCACCACAACAGGATGTAGTTGGCGATCGCCGCGAGCACCGCGCTGATGGGGAACGGAACCGACCCGATGTGTAGCGGCAGAAACGCGAGGGCCAGAACTCCGACCAAGAAGCCGTCGACCCACAGCAGACCCAGCAGGGCCCAGCGCCACCACGTCGAGGCCATCACAGACCACCGAAGAGATCTGTTTCCCGCCCGGACTCATCGGTCGGTCCCTGCTCCCCGGCGACCAGCATGAAGTGTTCCTCGGCAAAAATCGGCTGGATGATGTTGTTCGACAGCGCATATTCGGTGCCCGACGCGGATACGGTCACCTGCGTTGCATGGGCGCTCAGCGCCCGCACCTTGCGATCGTAGACCTCGCGGACGTCGATGGCGGTGGTGATCTCCGCATCCGGGTGACTGGGCAGCTCCCCCGGCTCCGGCATCCGCCAACCCTTCGGCACCCGCGCCACCGCCGCTGCCAGGCCCTCCTCGAGTGCGGACTTCTCGGTGACGGTCCAGTAGAGCTTCGACACCGACCAGCCCTGCTCACCGGTGGCCGCTAGTTCGACGGCCGCGTGAGCGATGGCATGGACCTGGATGTGGTCGGGATGACCGTAACTGCCAACGGGGTCGTATCCGACGACCACCTGTGGACGCAGCTCGCGGATCAGGTCGGCCAGCACCTGCGCCGGCTTCTCGGCGCCCGCGGCGATGAAGGCACGCTCGTGCTCGTTCGATGGTGCGCCCGACATCCCGGAGTCGCGCCAGCGACCGGCACCACCGAGGAACTTCGGTTCCACCGGGGCGAACGGATCGGGGCTCAGTTCGGCCAACGCGTCGGTCAGCTCCATGATCCGGTAGCCACCGAGCTGATCGGCACCGCCGTCGGCGACCAGTCCACTCCACCGGTCACCGATCACCTCGCCCTCCTCCCCCAGCGTGCAGGTGACGACGGTGACCTCGGCGCCGGCGTCGAGATACGTGGCGATGGTGCCGCCGGTGGTGATGGTCTCGTCATCCGGGTGGGCATGAATGAGCAACAGACGATTCATGGGATTTCGGGTTCGCTTTCAGTTACCGGTCTGCTGGCGCCAGAGGGCGGAGTCACCGTAGATGCCGGTCTGCACCGGACCCGTGACCGGGACGCCGGCGACAAGAGGAGAGACGGCGGTGGTCAGAACATCTTGGTACACCGGCAGATACACGGAGCGTTCATCGAGCAGGCGCTGAGCGGTTCGCAGGTCCTCGGCCGGATCTTCCGCCGAGATGGCGCGGGTCGCGATCACCTGCAATTCGGGGTCACACAGGCCCGAGACATTGCTCGTGTAACGCGGTTCGCTGCGTTCGGCCTCTTCGGTCTTCGATGTGGGGGCCTGCGAAGAGGTGGCGGATGGCTCCGCGGCCGACGTGTTCGACGGCTCGTCGCCCGAGTCCGGCGATGCACTCGTCTCGGCGGATTCTTCGGTGCTCAGACATTCGGTGTTCGACGCGAGCGCGGTGGCCGGTGATTCACCGGCCCGGCTCCAGCCAACCACCAGATCGACATCTCCGCCGGTCAGGCTCGAGCTGTACAACTCGGCGGTCGACATCGCGATAGTCGTGGCGCGAATTCCCGCACGGTTCAGCTGGTCGACGATGTTGGCTGCCGCAGCGCCCGTCCGAGGATCTCCGGTGACCGATCCGACCCGGACCACCAGCGGCTGCCCGTCCTCCTGCTCGACCGGCTGTGTGCCGGCAGGCAGTGTCGGCAGATCGCTCGGCGCGGTCGTCGATGTCACCTCGGTGGTGGTCGTCGTGGTCGTGGGGGCTGCACTGGTGCTCGGTGCGCCCGAAGATGTGGGCGGATCGGGTTCCGGCGTCGCCGGGCCGCGCCGGTATCCCGCGGCGGCCAGCCATCCTTCGATCTGCTCGGGGGCAACCACCGGGCGCGGCACCGGGTAGTAACCCGGGTCGGACGGCGCGTAGACGGAGTTGGTGTCCGGGAGCACCTCGGTGTCGTCGGCGGCGGCGAAGGTCACCAGGGCCGTGTCGATGGTTCCCAGAACCGCACGGCGCAGGTCGATGTTCGCCATCGACTCCGTGCGGGTGTTGAGTGTGATGCCCAGGGTCCGGGATTGCGCGACGCGGCCGGTGAGTACGCCACCGATACTGCCGAGAGTGGCCCCGAGTGCCTCGCCTGCGCTGACCGCCACGACCCGGGTGTCGCCGGAGCGCATCGAATCAGCCAGTTGGCTGGTGGTGCCCGCGCGGCGCAATGTCATCCGGTCGACACCGGCCGGTGTCAGCCAGAACCTGTCGTTGCGGATCAGCCGGACCTCGTCACGGCTGTGATCGATGCCGCTGATCGTGAAGGGCCCTCCGGAGGCCGGGAAACCGCTGTCCATGCCGGTCTGGAAACCACCGGGTGCGCCTTTGAGGACGTGCGAGGGCAGCAGGTCGTTGAACAGTTCACGCCAGGCCGGGTACGGCGCCGCGAAGGTCGCGGTGACCTCTTTGCCGCCCGCCGAGCTGCGGACGTCGGTGATCATGCGGTAGCCGGCCGGTGCGCTCACGTTGGGTTGCCGGGACATCTGCTGCCAGAGATAGATGAAATCCTCTGCGGTGATCGGCAATCCATCCGACCACTGCGCGTCCTCGTGGATTTTGTAGGTGACCGCGAACGGGTCGGTACCGGTGACCTCGGCGCTGGTCAGCAACGCCTCGTCCATCAGCCATTCGACCCGGCCGTCCTGCGCTGTCGGCCGGAACGAACTCGGCAGGGTCATCGCCGCCACCGCCGTGGTGACCGCCGACTGATCGGCGGCCAGATGCGGGTTGAACCCGTTGCCGATCGAGTCGGTGGCCACGTACAGCACCCGGCCCGAAGGCTCCGCGGGCTCCGGTGGCACCGAGTTCGTCTGCTGAACCGGCGGCGGCGGATCGGCGACACAAGCTGTCAGAAACAGCAGGCAGGACAGCGCGACCGCGGCCATCGAAGTCGCTGTTGTCCGTCGTCTACCCAAAACTCGATTCCTCTGTCCGCCGGTCAAGATCAGTCGGCCATCGGCGGTCGGTACTCGACCGCCGATGGCGTCCCTGCTAGCTCACGCTCTGGTTACGAGACTTCGCCTTGGACCGCTCGCGGGCGCGGGTGTTGGAGTCGAGATTGACCTTGCGCACCCGGACCACCTCAGGGGTGACCTCGACGCACTCGTCGTCGGTACAGAACTCCATCGCAGCTTCGAGTTCGAGCTTGATGGGCTTGGCGAGCGTCTCCATCACGTCGGCGGAGGACTGACGCATATTGGTCAGCTTCTTCTCCTTGGTGACGTTGATGTCGAGGTCTTCCATACGCGGGTTGATACCCACGACCATGCCCTCGTAGGTGTCGGCGCCCGGCTCGACGAAGAACGTTCCGCGATCGGCGAGCTGGATCATCGCGAACGGGGTGACCGTTCCCGCTCGGTCGGAGACCAGCGAACCGGTGTGACGGGCACGGATCTCGCCGGCCCACGGGCCGTAGCCCTCGAACACGGCGTTGGCGATACCGGTTCCGCGGGTTTCGGTGAGGAAGTCGGTACGGAAACCGATCAGGCCACGCGAGGGGACGACGAACTCCATGCGGACCCAGCCACTGCCGTGGTTGGCCATGTCGCCCATGCGGCCCTTGCGGGCGGCCAGCAGCTGCGTGACCGCGCCGAGGTACTCCTCGGGGACGTCGATGGTCAGGTGCTCGAACGGTTCGTGCAGCTTGCCGTCGACCTGCTTGGTGACCACTTGGGGCTTGCCGACGGTCAGCTCGAAGCCTTCGCGACGCATCTGCTCGACGAGGATGGCCAGCGCGAGCTCACCACGACCCTGGACCTCCCAGGCATCCGGACGACCGATGTCGAGGACGCGCAGCGAGACGTTACCGATCAGCTCGCTGTCGAGGCGGTCCTTGACCATGCGCGAGGTGAGCTTGTGGCCCTTGACGCGGCCGACCAGCGGCGAGGTGTTGGTGCCGATCGTCACCGAGATGGCAGGCTCGTCGACCGTGATCCTCGGCAGGGCGACCGGGTGGTCGACGTCGGTGAGGGTGTCGCCGATCATGATGTCCGGCATACCGGCAACGGCGACGATGTCGCCGGCGACGGCGGTCTCGGCGGGCGTCCGCGCGACGCCGACGGTGATCAGGAGCTCGGTGATCTTGGCGCGCTCGGTGACGGGCTCGCCGTTGACCTCGCGCAGCCAGGCCACGGTCTGGCCCTTCCTCAAGGTGCCTGCGTACAGGCGGACCAGCGCGAGACGGCCAAGGAACGCCGAGGCGTCGAGGTTGGTGACGTGGGCCTGCAGCGGTGCGTCGAGATCACCCTTGGGGGCGGGCACGTACGACAGCAGCACATCGAACAGTGCGTCGAGGTTCTCGGCATCCGGGACCTGACCGTTCTCAGGAGCGACCGTGCTGGCGACACCCGCACGCCCCGAGGCGTAGAGGACCGGCAGATCGAGTGCGAGCTCGGCGGCCGCGGCGGCCTCGTCGTCGACATCCGATGCCAGGTCGAGCAGCAGGTCGTGACTCTCCTCGACGACCTCGGCGATGCGGGCGTCGGGACGGTCGGTCTTGTTGACCACCAGGATGACGGGCAGCGACGCGGCCAGGGCCTTGCGCAGCACGAAACGCGTCTGCGGCAGCGGACCCTCGGAAGCGTCGACCAGCAGCACAACGCCATCGACCATCGACAGGCCGCGCTCGACCTCACCACCGAAGTCGGCGTGGCCGGGGGTGTCGATCACGTTGATGACAACCTCGGTGCCGTCAGGCTGCCGACGGTGCACCGCGGTGTTCTTCGCGAGAATGGTGATGCCCTTCTCGCGCTCGAGGTCGCCCGAGTCCATGACCCGGTCGACGAGTTCCGCGCGTTCCTCGAACACTCCCGATTGCCGCAGCATCGCATCAACCAGGGTCGTTTTCCCGTGGTCGACGTGCGCAACGATCGCAACGTTGCGGAAATTGGGGGCAGAAGTCACTGAAGTTCTCCGGACGTGAAGTGGGCATGTCAAAACAGTCGAGCCTGGTGCTCAAACCACTCAAGGATACGTGGTCCCGCAATGAGAGCGGCGTCACAACCACTGAAGCCCTCAAATTAAGGTGGTGCTAACCTAACTTTCCACTAGGTGCGGGACCTTTGGAAGGCGGATACATGGGCAAGAAGAAGGCGGCAGACGTCTGCGATATGAAGCCGAAAAAGAAGTGCTGCCGCAGTTCAACCCGCTGTCTTCGCTGCCCCGTGGTCATCCACAAGATGCAAAAATACTCCTCTGCGGGCCTATCGAACAAAGAGCTGACCAAAGCCCTCAAAAAAGTTCGAACGCGCGCCGCCTGAGCGTCACCACCGCCGCGGCCCGGATCAGCGCAGCAGCGCGATGAGGTCGTCGAGCCACACCGCATCGGCAGGTACCAGTTCCCCGGCGTCTGCCATCCGCCGGAGGTTATCGGCATCCACCCAGCCGACCGCAGAGTGTTCGTGCGGATGCGGCTCGCCGGCGAGCAGTGTCGCGGCCATCGCGACCAGAACCAGATCCGGGCCCAGCGGTACGGGCTCCCCGATCTGGTCGGCGACCGCGACCGTGATCCCAAGCTCTTCGGCGAGTTCACGTTCGAGCGCCTGGGCCCGGGTCTCCCCTACCTCGAGCTTGCCTCCTGGCAGTTCCCACAACCCGGCCACCTCGGTCGGATACGTGCGCTGGGCAAGTAGCAACCGGCCTTCGCCGATGACCGCGCCTGCCACGACCTCACGCATTGCGGCCCGCTGTTCCCTGTTCCTCGGTCTCCGACTTGGTGAGTGACCCGGCGGGCGGGCCGGAGATGATCGCGATCCGGTTGCGGTCGAGCGCCACCGAGACCTGATCATCGACCGCGAGCCGGGGATCGGCGACGGCATCGACTTCCAGACCGGCGACCGTCACCCGCACCCGGGTCCCCTCGGGCAGTGATGCGACATGCCGGACGACGCCGCGGGCGCCGCCTGCCCCGTCGACGATCGGTGCGGCCAGGACCGCCTCGGGGCGCAGTCCGACCCGAACGGCACCGTCGGGCAGATCGACCGCAACCCGACCGAGCGGGCTGTGTAGAACACCCGCGGAGATGTTTGCTTCGCAGATCGTCGTGCAGCCGATGAACTGTGCGATCCGTTCGGTCCGCGGTGCACGCCAAAGCTTTTCGGGATGATCGTCCTGAACGATCCGACCATCGTCCATCACCGCGATACGATCGGCCATCATCGCGGCCTCGGAATGGTCGTGGGTCACCATGATGGTCGGAGTGCCGGTGGCACCGATGATCTCGGCGATCTGCAGTGCGAGGCGATCCCGCAACTGCCGGTCGAGCGCAGAGAGCGGCTCGTCCAGGAGGAGCAGCCGGGGTCGTGGGGCCAGCGCCCGGGCCAGCGCCACCCGCTGTTGCTGACCACCGGACAGCTCGGCCACCTTCCGGCCGCCGAGGCCGGGCAGGTCGACCAGCTCGAGCAGGTCGGCCACGCGGCGGGTGATGTCGGGCTTGCGCCAGCGCCGGACCCGCAGTCCGTAATCGACATTGTCGGCGACGCTGCGACCGGGCAGCAGCTGACCGTCCTGGAACACCACTCCGAAGTCGCGACGGTGGGTCGGGGTCGGCGCGAGGTCGATCCCGTCGAACGTGATCGTCCCCCCGGACAACGGCTCCAGTCCAGCGATGGCACGGATCAGCGTCGACTTGCCACATCCTGACGGCCCCAGCAACGCCGTGATGGTCGCACCCCCGGTCCCGATCGCCAGATCCAGATCGGAGATGACCACTTCGGACCCATAACCCACTGTCACAGAGGACAATTCGAGCACCTAGAACTCACCTCCCTCGTCCCGGCGGACAACCTCGATGAGGGCCACCACCACCACGGTCACCACCAGCATCATCACCGAACAGGCCATGGCAGTGCCGAAGTTACCCGCACCGGGCCGCGACAGTGACTTGCCGATCAGCACCGGCACGGTGGTGGTGTCGGGGCGCGCCACAAAGCTGGTTGCGCCGAACTCACCGATCGCGATCACAAACGCGAAACCGGTCGCAGCACAGAGCGCTCTGGAGATGATCGGGAGATCAACGGTGCACCAGACCCGCAGGGGCCCGGCACCGAGGGTTGCCGCCGCCTGCCGAAGCCTCAGGTCGACCAGACCCATCGCCGGCACCAGGATGCGGATCACGAGTGGCGTCGCGATCAGCGCCTGCACGGCCGGGACCACAGCGGGCGACGTCGCGACCTCACGAGGCATCGAGCTCAGGATCACCAGATAGCCGAGACCGACCGTCACGGCGCTGACGCCCAGCGGGAGCATCGCAACCCCCGTCGCGACCCCTCCGAACACGCCACGGGCACGGGAGAGAGCCAGGGCACCGAGTAGACCGAGGACCAGCGCGATCAGGGTCGCCCAGAGCGCGCTGATCAGGGAGTACTGCATGGTCTCCCAAGGCGTTTCACCGTTGATCGGTTCCGTCAGCGCCCGGTAGCCGTCCAGATTCCAGCTTCCACCGACCGTGGGCCGGACCGAACGCCAGACCAGGACGGCAAGCGGGGCCAGCAGTACGACCAGGACGAACGTGACGATGGCACCGACCACCACACGCTGCGCCCCTTGCGGTCGGCGGCGACGCCGGGGCGCACCGGCTCCCCGCACTCGGCGGCTCAACACCGCGCTGATCGCGACCACCACGGCGACCACGAGGATCTGGATCATCGACAGGGCCACGGCGGCAGGCAGTTTGAAGAACCCGATCGCCTGCCGGTAAATCTCGGTCTCGAGGGTGTTGTACCGGCCGCCACCGAGGATGAGGACCACACCAAAGCTGGTGGCACAGAACAGGAACACCACCGACGCCGCCGAGGCGATCGCCGGGGCGAGGGCCGGCAGGGTGACCGTTCGCAGCACGCGCCAGCGGTCGGCGCCCAGCGTCCGAGCGGCCTGTTCGGCACGCGGATCGAGTTGGCCCCAGACCGAACCCACGGTACGCACCACAACCGCGATGTTGAAGAACGTGTGCGCCAACAGGATCGCCCACACCGACGATCCGATGTCGAGCCATCCCAGCGGGCCACGCTCGCCGAGTAGTGCCGTGAACGCGATACCCACCACCACGGTGGGCAGCACAAAGGGAATCGTGACGATGACCCGTAGCGCCAGCGCTCCCCGCAGCTCGAAGTTGGCCAGTACCCATGCCACCGGTAGGCCGACGATCAGGGTGAGCACGGTGCTCGCCGCGGCCTGGGCAACGGTGAACCACAACAGATGCGCGGCATTGGCATCGTCGAGCAACCCGACGAGGTCGATGCCCGAGTGATCGCCGAATGCACGAACGGCCAGAGCGACCAGCGGCCACCCGAACATCACCCCCACGAACAACAGCGGAAGCGCGCCCGCGACGGCCACGACGCCTGTTCCAGACCCCCACGCCGAGGGTGGGCGCCGAATGGTTGCGCGAAGGGCCACCGCGGTCAGCGACCCATGGCGGTGCGCCACTCCTGCTGCCAGGCTTCGCGGTTCTCGGCGATGACCTCGAGCGGCATCGTGACAGCAGACTCGGGCTGGGGTGCGAATTGCGCCCAGTCGGCAGGCAGCGGCGTTCCGGTACGGACGGGGTACACGTACATGGATTCGGGCAGAGCGGCCTGGACCGGTTCGCTGAGCAAGAAATCGACCACCTGTTGGGCGCCGTCGACGTTCTCCGCGCCACGCAGGACGCCTGCGTACTCGATTTGCGCGAAGCACGTGTTCAACAGGGCCTTGGTGGTCGGCAGGAAGGCAGGCGACGACGCATACGAGACCACGATGGGCTTGCTGC
This sequence comes from Williamsia sp. Y712, assembly GCF_059445525.1. NCBI lineage: Bacteria > Bacillati > Actinomycetota > Actinomycetes > Mycobacteriales > Nocardiaceae > Williamsia > Williamsia sp. Y712. The sequence continues at coordinate 2,350,075 of NZ_JCAIUN010000001.1, read as the reverse complement.
CCTGTCCCTCCCCTGCGGTGAACTCCTGGTTGTACGCCTCGGTCCAGCCGGGGGCCACACTCACGTCGTTGGCGCGCAGGCGCTCCCAATACCCTTCCCATTCACCGTCGGCCGGATGGGCGGCGATCGTGGCGAGCAGAAATGCCATGCCGGGCGACGAGGTGGCCGGGTCCATCACGACGGTCAGACCCTTGTATCGGGAGTCGGTCAGATCATCGAGGTTCGCGGGCGGTGCGACGTCGCGTTCGGTGAACCATTCGGTGTCGACGTTGACACACACGTCGCCGCGGTCGATCGCGGTCAGCCGATTGGGTTCGCCGAGCGCATATTCCTGCGGTCCGAGGTTGTTGTCCGGGCTCGTATAGGGCTCGATCGCGTCGGCGTCGAGAACCCGGGAGGCAAAGGTGTTGTCGATGCCGTAGACCACATCACCTTGGGGCGAGCCTGCGATGAGCGCGATCGACGACGACAACTGTCCGGCGTCTGCCTCTCGGACCACCTTGAGGGTCAGCCCCGTCTCGTCCTCGAACGAGGCCAGCAGTTCGTCCGGCAGCTCGAAGGAGTCGTGCGTCAGCAGGACCACTTCGTCCGAGGAACCGGAATCGCCACATGCGGTCAGGGCACCGGCCCCGACCGCGAGTGCAACGAGCGCTGCGGCGAGCTGGTTTCGTCGAAGCATCGACCCTCCAATTGGGTTTTTGGTCAGCGAGAACAGCAGGTTGGTTCCGCACACCGCGTGTTCGTCCCGTCATCGTGAATCTAAGCAGGCCCGGGAAGGTTGCCTGGAGTCGGAGCGTGACGATCACATCTGATGCGCCATCAGCGACTTCGGATCGGGCCGACCCTCACTTTCGTGCCCTCAATGTGACATCACAATTGCATCACCGGCACCACTGGTAACTCCAGTCACACGGTATGGTCCCAGGGCGACGAGAACCGGTCCGCCTGCCGACTAGGGCTACTGGCGGCAGAGGAATGAAACGGTTACCGTCAGCACGGCGATAGACTTGTCGAGCCGTGATCAGTCGGGCTCAACGCGAGATGGGACACCACGAACAGTGCTTTTGAACCAGCAGGCAGACCGCAGCCGCGGGCGCTTCCACAAGGCCTCCACAGGCCTGAACGTCCGCCGCGCGGTCACGGCCGTGGCCATCGCCGCCACCGCGGCGTTGACACTGCCCGCTGTCGCATCCGCTGACGAAGCCGCCTTCCCGCCGATACCCGCCAACCTCGAGATCGACGAGGCCACCTTGCAGTCGCTCGGCGCGTTCGTGCCGGCGATCATCGGTTCGGCCGCCACCCCCGGCGCCGACGGCAAGGTCGACGCCAGCCTGCTCTCCAACGCCAAGGTGCTCGCAGCCGATCCGGCGCTGCCGCCGGAACTCGCCGTCATCTGGGACAAGGTCGTCAGCTTCCTCGACGGCTCGGGCGGCGGCGGCCCGGACATCCCGTCCGGCCCTGGCGCACCGGTCATCCAGCAGTTCCTCTACCCGACCATCGGCCAGGGTTGCATCCCCGGCGGCAACTCCATCGGTTCCGCACTTGTGACCGCCGGACCGCAGCAGGCACCGGCCCCAGGCCCCAAGAAGGGCGAGGCCGGATACGTCTACACCAGCCTCGGCACCGGCCCGGCCTTGAACAACGACGCCGCTCCACTGACCGTTGCGTGGATCAACATCGACACCGGTCAGACCGGTCAGCAGAATCTGCGCCGCAATGACCGGATCAATGCCGCAGACGGCCCCGGCACCTTCACCACGATCGTGAAAACCGGTCAGGGCCGCGTGATTTCGGCAATCTACGGCAACGTGACCACCAAGACCGAGGACAAGACCGTGAGCTGCACGATCGTCCCCACAGTCGGACTGGCAGTCATTTAGCCACCCGAGAACTCCACAGCAGGCGTCGACCTTCGGGTCGGCGCCTGTTTTTGTGGCCCGCCACACTCAGCCTGCCACCCCAGATCTGTTGATGCACAGCCGAACACCGGAACGGTCGCGGTTGAGTCACAGGTTGAACTCGCAACTTGCACAGAGCTCCCACACCGTGGTCTTGTGTAACAAGAGCACCATTGGTCACACCTGTCACAGACGTAACAGGTGCGACCCCGCGTCTGTCCAAGGAGATCCATGCCCAGCTCAACGATGATCCGCCGCAGCGCCGCCACACTGGCGGTGGTGGCCTCTGCCGCCCTGCTGTCCCCGGCCATTGCCATCGCGGAACCGGTCGCACCCGACTCGGTGACGCTGACCGCACCAAAGCAGGCCCCTGGCGACGACGCATTGAAGGCCGCGATCGCCGAGCTCGGAAAAGCTGCGGGCGATCCCGCCGCCCTGGCTGCCGCAAAGGCACTCTTGGGAGGCACCGCGCAGATCGAGTCCACACCGGCTGCCGAGATCACAGCGACGCCGGCCGCAGACGCCACCGACCTCGTCGGCTCACTGGCAGCGGCTGACGAGGCTTTGCGCAAACTGGGCATCCAATCCTTCATCAACCCGACCGTCGCCTTCAACTGTGTCGAGGCGACCGAGGACAACCCATTCGGACTGGTGCCTGCCGTCGGCGGCGCCGCACCCGGCCCGTATGTCATCCCCGGAGTGAAGATCCCGGACCTGTTCAAAAACCTGCTTCCCGCGACCTTCTCACCCAACATCGTCGACGACGGTGAAACGCTGTTCGGCTTCTTCCCGTCCGGGATCACCGCCGACGGCGAAGCCACCGGCATGCAGGTCGCCTGGTTCAACGTCAACACGCTCCAGGGTGGGTTCGAGGACATGGCCCCGGTGGGCACCACGATCGTCGACAAACTGATCGAACAGGTGAAGAAGGTCCGCAGCCTGACCCCCGGCGAAGAAGCAACGGTCCGCGCAGTCATCAACCCTGCGGCAAAGGCCATGAGCCTGCCCGGGTCGCGGCTGGCACCGGTCCAGACCGGCAACGGCACCGTGCTTTCCGCCGTATTCGGCACCGTGCAGAACGGTGGCCGCAGTTGTTTCTTCCTCCCGATGATCGGGATCACGCAGGTTTAGTCCGCGTACGCGGACCTTGGTAGGAGAAGTAGTCATGAAGAGTGTTCACAAGCAAGCACTACGCCGGATCGGTACCCGCAGCCTCACCGCCACCGCACTTGCCGCGGTGGTCGCTGGCGGCCTGGGAGCCGCCGGTGTCGCCACCGCAGCCCCGGTCCCGACGGGCGGAACCGCAGGCAAGGTGTTTGCCAACATCGGCCTGCCCGACGATCGTTGGGTGACCGGCGCGGGATCCGCCGACCGCTTCACCTATTGGACGAATGCCGCCACCGACCGCACCGAGCTGAGCAGTGCCGCTGTCTATCTCCCCCGCGGAGAAGCACCCGACGGCGGCTGGCCGGTGGTGGCCTGGGCCCATGACACCGTCGGATTGGCCGACAAGTGCGCACCGTCGTGGTCGGGCAAAACCGAATCGGCCGCAAATTGGAACGACATCACGCCGTGGCTGCAGAAGGGCTATGCGGTTGTCGCCTCCGACTACGCCGGTCTCGGCGTCGAGGGTGCACTCCCCGACCTGCAGACAACCATCAAGGCCCACAACATCGTTGATGCTGTGGAGGCTGCCCATGACATCACCGAAGACCTCTCGGATCAGTGGGTTGTGAACGGGAACGGCAGCGGCGCAACAGCTGCGCTGGCCACGGCCCGCAGCGCAACGCAGATCCAGGGCCCGGAACTGGACTTCCGCGGCGCAACGGTCACCAGTGTTCCGGCCAACCTCGGCGAGCTCGTGCTCAACGCAGGCCCCGAATTCATCCCGGTGCCACTGCCTTCCGACCTGACCGCCGAGGTGCTGTATGCCATCGCCGGTATCCGCGGGTCGCATCCCGAGCTGAACCTCGACTCGTACCTGACCGCAGAGGGCAAGTCGCTGGCCGACAAAGCTGTGACGATGTGCTCGGCCGAGTTGCAACGGGCTGTTGCAGCAACAAGTTTGAATGAGCTGTTCAGCCGGCCGGTGCTGTCGGTCCCGAATCTTCGTCCCATCGTCGAGGCCTACCTCGGAGTGCCCGACACCGGGTACGTCAAGCCGGTGTTCTTCGGCCAGGGCCTGCTCGATACCCAGGTGATCCTGCCGTACACCCTGGAATTCCTGGGCCGGGTCGAGACGTCTAGCCAGTCGACAACCATCCGTACCTACCCGGTGGACGGACAGGGTACGGCCGCGGCAGCATTGCCTGACGCTTCCGCTTTTGTGACCTCACTGTTCGCCCGGTAGACAAGCAGATGCGCCTACCGGCTTGGGAGTTCCCCGAGCGAAAAGTGTTCGTCGCTGCGACGCTGGCGGTTTCGGCCGCCGGCGCCGCGCGGTGGCGGCCCGGTGTGGCCGTCGCCAAGCCCGCCGCCCTGGCCGCGCTGGCCGTCGGTATCGCGCGCGGTGCGCGTGAACGGTCCGGAGTCGACAATGCACTGTTGACCGCGGCCATCGCCGCGTCCGCTGCGGGCGACTACTTCATGTACCGCGAGGAGTTCGCCACCGGCCCCGAGAAGGATCGACAGATCCAAACCGGTGCAACGATGTTCGGGCTCGCGCATCTGTCCTATCTCGGTGTGCTGACGCGGCACGGAGCCCGGCCGGGCAAACGTCGACTGCTCGCGCGCTTCGGGCTGATGAACGAGGTCACCGCACTGCTGGTGCTCAACTCCCCCCGCCTGCTCCCGGTCTTGGGAACATACGGCGCGACGTTGGCGACCATGGCGGCGACCGCAGGCGATCCGGTACTCACCGGCGGGGACTCGAATGACCCCACCCGCCGACTGGTCGTCGGCGGAATCACGTTCATGGCTTCCGATGCGATCCTGATGAATCGTCGATACCTGCTGCGCAACAGGGACGGTCTCCGCGCGGCCGGTGAGGCCTTGGTTCTCTCGACATACTTCGTGGCGCAGATGTTGCTTCTGGACGGCCTGGACAGCGTCAGCCGACGCGCCCACGCCGCCAGGTGAACTCACGCCGGGGCGCGCTAATGTGCCTTCTTCTGCCTCTTGATAGCCGCCTCCACCTCTCCGAGTGAATCCATGTCTTCGAGCTCCATACCCTTGGTCTCGGGCACCTTGCTGTGCACATAGAACCAAGAAGCGAACGCGCAGAATGCAAAGAATCCGTAGATCCATGCCAGTCCCAGCACGCTGTTGAGTTCGGGGAAGAGCAGCGAGATGGTGAAGTTGGCAAGCCAGTTCACGCCCGTGCACACACCCAATGCCACCCCGCGGATGCGGTTGGGGAACATCTCTCCGAGCATCACCCACATCACCGGGCCCCAGGTGGCCGCGAATGCGACCACAAACAGGTTGGCACCGATGAGTGCGACCACACCCCACGGGTCAGGCAGCGAGATGTCGTCACCGGACCCGACCTGCTGCGTGAACGCGACACACGCCATCACGAGTCCGATGAACATGCCCACAGAGCCGATCAGCAACAGCTGTCGCCTGCCGATCCGGTCGACGAACATGATCGCAACGAAGGTCATCACCACGTTGATCACGGCCGTGATGACCGAGGTCCGGAACGATTCGCTTTCGCTGAATCCGACCGACTGCCACAGCGTGGTGGAGTAATAGAAGATTGCGTTGATCCCGACGAACTGCTGCAGCACAGCAATCCAGATACCCACCCACACCAGCGGATGCAGGCCGAACGACGGGCCACGAATGTCCTTGATGGACACCGCAGATTCGCGTTTGAGGGTCAACCGGATCTCTTTGACTCGGGCCAGTGGATCGGCCTCCCCCGTCACTTCGGTCAAAATGCGCGCGGCCTCTTCATCGAGATTGCTACCCACCAGATAGCGCGGTGACTCCGGGATGAGGAGCGCCAGCAGCCCGTAGACCAGTGCCGGGATCACGCCGACGATGAACATCCATCGCCAGGCCTCGAGACCCAACCAGAAATCGTTGGAGGCATTGCCTGCGCTGTCGGCGATCAGTGCGTCCGAGAGCAGGGCAACAAAAATGCCCATGGTGATGGCCAACTGCTGCAGTGATCCGAGTGCACCGCGGTAACGGGCCGGGGCGATCTCCGCGATATACGCCGGGGCGATCACCGACGCGATACCGATCCCGAGGCCGCCGATCACACGCCAGAACAACAGGTCTAGGACCGCAAACGCCAGACCGGTGCCGATCGCCGACGCGATGAACAACGCCGAGCCAAGCAACATCACTTTCTTGCGACCCCAGATGTCTGCCAGCCGACCCGCGAACCAGGCACCGAGGGCACATCCGAGCAGCGCGATCGCGACCGCGAAACCCTGCATGAAGTGATTCAGCTCGAACTGATCGCGGATGGAGTTGACGGCGCCGTTGACCACAGAGCTGTCGAAGCCGAAAAGAAAACCACCCACTGCAGCGGCCACGGTGACCCCGATGACCTTGGCCACGTGGGCTTCTCCGGCCGCCGCCGACGTGGGGTCCTTCGCAGCACCAGTGGACATAGGAATTACACCTACCTTCCGGGCGGAGGCTGTCAGCCCTGACAGGTTTCGCCACCAGCTGACGTTACGCCCTCACTCCACTACGAGTCCGTAAGTCGGTAGAAGACAATCCATCTCTGGCTCGATCACCACCGACCGACGACCCGAGTGTCAGAGGGTCGCCGGTCCGGAGCACGACCGAGCACTGCGGATTGACCTGACTCTTCTGCATTCAACCAGTTCGCCGGGACGCTCTGGGCCCCTCGCGGCACTGCCGATAAGCTGGACCGGCAGTATTTTCCCGGCCACCGGAGGTCCGCATGACCCGCCACATCTGTATCGCGCAAGAACCAGAAGCCGACAAGCTCCTGTCCGTCGACGACTTCGCGCTGGTTGTCGGTATGACCCTGGATCAGCAGTTCCCGATGGAAGCGGCATTCAAGGGCCCGCAGAAAATCGCCGAGCGGATGGACGGCTTCGATCTGCAGAAGATCGCCGCCTCCGATCCGGATGAGTTCGTGGCTCTGTGCTCGCAGACCCCGGCCATCCACCGCTTCCCCGGTTCGATGGCGAAGCGCATCCATGATCTCGCGGTTTTCATCGTCGACAACTACGACGGCAACCCTTCGGCCATCTGGACAGAGGGTGATCCGGACGGCAAGACGGTGCTCAAACGCCTCAAATCCCTACCTGGCTGGGGCGACATGAAAGCCCGCATCTTCCTGGCACTGCTCGGTAAGCAGGTGGGTGTGCAACCGGAGGGCTGGCGCCAAGCTGCCGGGGATTACGGCAACGACGGCGAACGCCGATCGGTAGCCGACGTCGTCGACAATGTGAGCCTGCAGGAAGTCCGGGAGTTCAAGAAGCAGGCGAAAGCTGCAGCGAAGGCTGCCAAGACCGGCTGAGCCGGGCCAAGGCGGTGAATGTGTCCGCGAGTTACGCCAACCCCCTAGGGTGAAGTCATGGATGCCAGATTGGTGATCGAGATCCCGACGCGGTTGGGGTTTGCGGTGGCAGGCGCCGCGCTCAGCGCCGTCGAAGCCACCGTTGCGCTCAGCCGGATCGCCGTGGAGAACGCACACCACGAAATCGCCGTCACGATGGGCATGCGGGCCACACCTGCGTTTCGCAGTCCGTTGCAGCTGCTCAACCAACTCGGTGAACTACTCGAAGAAGACCGCTCACTCGGACGAATACTCTCGCGCGGCGGCCCACTCGACCGACTGCTCGCCGAGGACGGCCTGGTCGAACGCGTCCTCGCCGACGATGGAGTGCTCGATCAGATGACCGAGGCCGGTGGCCCACTCGACCGGTTGCTGTCCCGGGGCGGTCCGGTGGATCGCCTGCTGTCCGAGGACGGAGTGCTCGCCAAACTCACCAAAGAGGGCGGTCTACTCGACCGGATCTCCGAGGACGAAGGTTTCCTCGATCGGCTGACCGTCGAAGAGGGCCTGCTGGAACAACTCGTCGGCGAAGGCGGCGCCCTGGAACGGGCGATCGCACCGGGCGGCCCCATCGACCGCCTGTCCGAACTCGTCGAGATGCTGGCGCAGCTGCCCCCGAGTATCGCGAGCCTCCAGGAGACGGTGCTCGAACTCAATACTGCCGCCGAGGCGCTCAACGAGGCCGTCGCACCGCTCGGAGAACTCGTCGGACGGTTGCCGAAACGGTTGGTGCGCAGCAAGAACGGCCATGAAGAGCGCGACACGCGGCACTAGCGGCCAGAAGCCCTGACGATCTGGTTCCAGGCGATCGAGGCCTGCAACATATCCATGTAGCTGTCGATGTCGTCCATCGCCGACGCAGCGGCATGGACGCTGATCGCAACTGCGTCGCCGATGCCGTGCACACCGTGCGTCACACTCATCACCGGCGAGAGGGCCGGGTAGCCCGCGGTGAACGCGACCGGTCTCTCCCCGAATCTCAGGTCGGCGCCGCCCCGATTCACACTCGACACCACGGTGTTGCCATTGACCGTTTTCGGAATTACGGTCGGATCGAATTGCGCCACACCCCAACGTAGTAGGGGTGCCGGGATCGCCGCGAAGGCCTCGTCGGAGGCCCGCAGCGCCGGATGGCTGTTGCGCAGTTGCCGCTCCCCCAGCGCCTGCGCAATATGCGCCGTACGATCATCCAGCGCGGCCGTCCCCGAGAACAATCCGATACCGACGTTGCGAAAGTGGTTACGTGCCATCGGTTTCCCGAACTTCTCCATCGTCACCTCGGCACCGAGGGTGGTCGGATCCTCCCCGATCGAACGCAGGTGATCGGACAGCGCCAGCGAGATCGCGGTAAGCGCACTGATGGTCACCGTCGGCCCCGGGAAGTCGTCGCGGCGCAGTACCAGGGTGCGGATCGTCCGGTCGCCGTCCGGACGGGTGTTGGTCGACAGCAGCGGTCGACCTTCCGATGGCGCAGGCACCACCCCGGCGGCGACGTCGTCGACCAGTCGGCGATGGGTGCGGGTGGCCTCCACCGCCCGCAGGCCCAGCACCCCGATCTGTTGGGGTAGGCGCACGGCCGCCAGTGCGGCAGCATGCACCACCGAATAGGGCGAATCCACCTCGGCGGTGACCGATTCGCCGGGATCCTGCGGCGCAAAGACCGCGCGGGCCAGGTCCGATGAGCGTCGGCCGTCGGCCAGCGCGTGGCTCACCTGCAGCACAGCCACAGTGGCCGCGAGACCACAGTTCGGCACCCTTTCGACGGCCTCGAACAGATGCAGCCGCCAGGTGCACTCCCGTGCGTCGAGCTGGTCATCGGCCAGTCCCGCCACGACACGCAGACAATCGGACCACTCGGTGGACCCTTCGCTGTGCACCACGATCTGGTCGCGGTCGACGCCGCGGCGGATCCAGTACGGGTAGTCGAGAGCGCAGTCGACGTCGGCAATCCGCAGACCCAGATCGGTTGTCGCCCGCGCGCGGTCGAGGACACCGTCGATCGCGACATCGATCCGGCGCGGCACACCATCAAAGGCATAGAGCAGGAACTGGTCGTTGGGGATCTTGTCCGACATCCAGTACATCTGGGCGTCGACCGGCGCCATTCGCTCCATGAAGAGAACCTACCCAAGCCGTGAGGCACGCACACGAGGTTCCGCGCTCCCCGGTCCGGAGACCTGACAAACCGATGCCATCAGCGGGTGTGCCGATTGTCCGGGACCTTGAGTCCCAGATGACCCCGGAGTGTGTCGGCGGAATAGGCTCCACGGGCAACACCACGCTCGACAAGAATCGGTACGACCTCGGTCCGAAATCGGTACCAGTCCAGCGGATCCTGCACGAACAGATTGAATCCGTCGACGGCACCACTGCGATACCAGCGCTCTATTTCGCCTGCCACGGTCACGGGTGACCCGACGAATCGTGCCCAGTGGTCGATCAGGCTGCGCAGGGTCTGCCGCAACGTCCAACCATTGTCGCGGGCCCGCTGGGCCAACGACACCGCCCCGGCCAAGGATTCGGGCGTGGTGGGGTCGACATCCGGGAACGGCTCATCCAGGTCGTAGTCCGCGAAACCACGGCCACCGAAGATCCGCTTGACCTGGGACAGGAGCCGTTCGATCGGGTAACTGTCGTGCGCGGCGGCGAGAGCGTGCCGTGCTTGCTCGTCTGTGTCGCGAATGATGACACTGAGCCCTGGCACGAACAACAGGTCGTCCGGATCTCTTCCGTACTTCTCGGACCGCGTGAGGATGTCGGACTTGAGTTGTGCCGCCGCGTCTTCGCTCGGTTCGAAACTGAATACGATCTCGGCCACCTCGGCACTGAGATTCCTGCCGTCATCAGAGGTGCCCGCCTGAATGAGGACTGGTTGGCCCTGACTCGAGCGCTGGATGTTCAGCGGGCCGGTCACCGAGAAGAACTCACCTACGTGATCGAGCCTGTGCTGCTTGTCCGGTTCCAGAAACCGCTCAGCTGATTTGTCGGTTGAGAACGCGTGATCCTCGTAGGAGTCCCACAGGCCCTTCACCACTTCGACACTCTCGCCTGCACGCCGATACCGGGTCGCGTAGTCCCCGTGCTCAGTTCGACTGAAGTTGCCTGCGGTCCCGGGATCTTGGCTGGTGACGATATTCCACGCTGCCCGGCCACGGCTGATCAGATCAAGCGACGCCACGCGTCGGGCGATGTCCCACGGCTCGCTGTAGGTGGTGCTGACCGTGGCGACCAGTCCGATTCGCTCAGTGGAGATCGCAACGGCAGACAGCAGAGTGAGCGGTTCCAGCCGATTGAGGTGGTGTGGCGGGAAGCCGGCGTCGATGTACTGGCTGTCGACCACGAAAACGAAGTCGAAATGCGCGTCCTCGGCCTCCCTTGCCTGCTTGACGTACCAGTCGATGTCGATACTCGCCGTGGTCGGGACGTCGGGATGCCGCCACAATTGCGCGCCTGCGTCGCCCGCGCCGATCAGGACGGCACCGAGTACCAGATGACGGTCTGTCATGCAGCGGTCTCCTCGGCCAGTGCGCGACGGAGTTCGCGACGGCGCTCACGACTGACGGTTCCGCCGGACAACGTCGGTGCCGAACCGATCAGCAACGCGGTATACGGGTGCCGGGGATCCTTGATCACCCGTGCGGTCTCGCCGAGTTCGACGATCCTGCCCTGGTACATGACGGCAATCCGGTCGACGAGCGCCGCGACCGCTCCGAGGTCGTGAGAGATGAAGAGTTGCGCGAGGTTACGGGCCCGCCCCAGTTCGTCGAGGAGCTTCAGTATCTGGATCCGGTGCACCGAGTCCAAAGCGCTGACCGGTTCGTCGAGCAGCAGCAGCGATGGGTCGAGGATGATCGCCCGCGCGATCGCGACACGTTGGCGTTGCCCGCCCGACAGTTCCGCCGGTACCCGCGTCGCAAAGCTCCGATCGAGGCCGACGCTGTCCAGTACCTCGTCGACGCGCTTGCTGATCTCGGTGCGGTCATAGGTGCCGCGAACCGCCAGTCCTTCACCGATGGAAACGCCCACTTCGATCTCGGGATCGAGGCTGAGCAGCGGGTCCTGGAACACGTACTGCACGGCACCGCCCAGCCGGTGTATCCGCAGGTCGGCTTTGCCCAGTCCGTCGATGCGCCTGCCGTCGAGTTCGATCGACCCGGTGGTCGGCGTGATCAGACCGAGGACGGTGCGCGCCAATGTGGTTTTGCCGGAACCGCTTTCGCCGATCAATCCGACTTTCTCGCCCGCATCGATATGCAGATCGACACCGTGGAGAATCTGCTTTCGCGCTCTCCGGCTCCCCCGCTCGACGTGAACATCCTGCAGCCGCAGCAGCGGCGCGTTATCCGACACCGGCAATCTCCTTCTCCAGAATCGCTTCGAGACCGTAGTCGCGGTGGTTTTCGACGAGCTGCCTGGTGTAATCGTGCCGAGGCTCTTTCAGCAGTCGTTCCGCCGGTCCGGCTTCCACGACCAAGCCATCTCGCATGACGATCACGTCATCGCAGACCTGCGCCACGACGGCGAGGTCGTGTGACACCAGGACCAGAGCCAGACCCAGCTCGAGGCGCAGGTCGTCGACCAGGTCCAGAACGACGGCCTGCACGGTGACGTCGAGGGCCGTGGTCGCTTCGTCGGCGATGAGCAGTTCCGGTTCCGCGGAGACCGCGATGGCGATCACCACCCGTTGCAGCATCCCGCCCGACAGTTCGTACGGGTACTGGCGGTACACCGAGGCCGGATCGCGCAACCCCATCTTTGCGAACAGTTCCACCGCACGGGCCTTGGCCGCGGCGCGCGAGAATCCCACCGTGGACCGCAGTGCTTCGGCCAGTTGTTCCCCGACTCGAATGGACGGATTCAGGTACGCCGCCGGGTCCTGGAACACCGCCGAGATCCGGGTACCTCGCAGCGGTCGCCAGGCCTTGGCACCAAGGGTGCTGAGTTCGATACCGTCGAATTCGATCGAACCCGTTGTGGCCTCGACCCCGTTGGGCAGGATTCCGAGAATCGCCCTGCAGGTCAACGACTTTCCGCTTCCCGACTCCCCGACGATGCCGAGGGCGCCGCCGCGGTTCAACACGAAGTCGACCCCGCGGACCAGCTCGGTGCCGTCTCCCAGCGCGATATGCAGATCGGTCACCGTCAGCACCGGCCCACTCGGGGTGGTCGCACGGGTTTTGGCGACATCTATTGTTTCAGAAGACATCTGAGGTCAACTCCTGCTTGTCGTTGGTACGTCGCCGACGCGACGTGCTGGTCGCGTCGCGTAGAACATCGGCGATGGCGTTGAGTGCCCAGACCGTCACGACGATCAACAGCGCCGGGACCACCGGAGCCCAAGGTGACTGGTACAGGTACTGCAGGCCGTCTGCGAGCAGTCCTCCCCAGGTGGGATCCGGCGGCACCACCCCGATGCCGAGAAAGGTCAGTGACGCGACGATCACAAGGCTGGTGCCGGTCATCGTTGCGAACGTAACGCCCACTGCCGGTAGCACTTTCTTCACCGCATGGCGCAGCACGATCCATCGAGTGGTCGCCCCCATCAACGCGGCCGCCTCGACGTACTGAGAGTTCGCGACCGTCAGCGCCGCCGCTCGCGTGACGCGGTAGAACGCCGGCGCGATCAGGATGCCGACAGCGAACATTGCCTGTGTCAGACCGTTCCCGAGCAGCGCTGTCATCGCCACTGCAAAGACCAGGAAGGGCAACGTGATGAGTGCATCCATCAGCCGAAGGGTGAACCATTCCACGCCACGGCCGAGGTACACGGAGAGAATCCCGGGGATCACCCCGAGGAGGAACCCTACGAGAACGGACTGCAGGGCAGACAGCACGGAGACAGTCGATCCGGCGAGCACTCGGCTGAAAACGTCGCGACCGACACTGTCCGTACCGAGCCAGTGCTGCGAACTCGGGCCGGCGAGAATGGCGCTGCTCTCTTGCTCCAGCGGATCGAACGGGGCCAGCATGGGACCGAAGACCGCAAGCAGCACGATGACTCCGAGGACTGCCATCGCCAACTGCGCAGACCGATACCGCAAAATCAGTGTGAACATGACGTTTTCACTCCCGTCGCTTGGCTGCCGGAGCAAGGGTGCCCAGCACGATGTTGACAACGAGGTTGCACACCAGGACGAAGACGATGGCGACGACGAGCGCACCCTGCACGATCGGTACGTCACCCCGTAGTGCAGAATCTGCTGCCAGCCGCCCGAATCCGGGCATCGAGAACATGGTCTCCATCACGACCGCGCCGCCGATGAGTGTGGGGATCTTCATTCCCAGGATGGCCAGGGCCGGGCCTGCGCCGTTGCGCAGAGCGTGAACAAAGAGAATGCGCGTCGGACTGATTCCACGCACCACAGCCCCGACGACGTAATCCTGCTCCAGCTCCGCGACCAGTCCGGTGCGCAGTTGCCGAGCGATATCGGCGACCACGTCCATGCTCAGCGCCACCGCAGGCATGGTGATCAACATCAGCCAGCGGCCGGGATCTTCCTCCAGTGGAACGTATCCGGCGGATGGCAACCAGCCCAGCCAGACGCTGAAGACCAAGATCAGACCGATCGAGATGACGAACGGTGGGAGGGTCGAGACCACCGAGGTGTACGCGGTGACCAGACGATCGAAAACGCTCCCCCGATACACCGCGGCGAGCAGACCCAGGCCGATCCCGAATACGAGGCCGATCACCAACGCCAGACCGGCGATCGATGCGCTGACGGCCAGCCTCTGCCCGATCAACTCACTGACGGGGATCTTGTTGAACCACGACACGCCCAGATCTCCGGTGAGCATGCTCGACATCCAGTCGACGTACTGCTGCCAGAGCGGTTTGTCCAAGCCGAACTCCGCGTTGATCCTGGCGATGGTCTCGGGTGTGGCTGCGTCACCCGCGATTCCGGCAGCCGGGTTCATGTCGCTGGCGGCACCGAGCAAGAACGTGATGAGAGTCGAGAACAAAAAGACCGGGACGACGATCAACACCGTGCCGAACACCACTCGCAGCACCGAACGCACCGCGCCCGGCCACCCCGGGAGGGCGAAGGCGCTCCCGGTGTGGCCGGATCCGATCGCGGTCGAGGTCATGAGACCGTGACGCCTTCCCAACGAATCTGAGACGGAAGGATGTTGAGGTTCTTCAGCGCCGGATCCGAGACGATGATCCAGGGGTTGCTGAACAGGTAGTTACTCGGCGACTGCAGCACGCCGGCCTTCACCGCAGCCCACAGACGTGCCTGGTACTGAGGATCTTCGATCGGTGTCGCACGCACGGCATCGAGGGCTGCGACGAACTCCGGTGACGCATGCGGTCCACTCAGGTTCATGATTCCCTCGCTGCCGTACGTTGCGAGCAGGTTCTGAACCGGCGATTCACGACCGATCGTGCCGTCGGTTGCCAACTGTGGATTCTTGGCGATGTAGACCTCGCTCTGCCACGTGGAGGAGCCCGGGGGTACCACCGCGATGGTTGATTCCACACCGACCTTCTTCAGCTGCGCCTGAGCGAGTTCCGCACGGTTGGTGGCAACCGACTGGGCGGTGATGGTCAGCGACAACTCACCCGGGCCGTAACCGGCTTCCTGCAGGAGCCGCTTGGTGCGTTCGGGATCGTAGCTCCACAGCTTTTCGACCTCGGGATTGAAAGCCGGATTGCCCTCGGGGAACGGCTGACTGGTGACGCTACCGAGCCCGGCGGTGATCACGTCGACAAAGGCCTGCCGGTCGAACGCGTACCGAAAAGCCTCTACGACCTTCGGATTGTCGAACGGCGCCTTGTTCAGGTTGATCGACGCATTGTTCGCGGCCAGTGACGGCTCTACGGTTACGGTGAGGCCGGATGCCTCCGCCTGCTTGGCCTGCAGCGCAGGCAATGTCGCGAAGTCGATCGAGCCCGACTGAACGGCCGCGACGAGTGTCGCCGGGTCGGGGGCGACACTGAGCTGGAAGTTGTCGATGTGGATGTTCTCGGCGTCCCAGTAGTCGGGGTTCTTCTCGAAGTACGCGTGATCTTCGGCCACGAAGTCGGTGATCTTGAACGGGCCTGCACCGACCGGCCAGACGCTCAGTTTCTGTGTGTCAGACGCCGCCGCGGGACTCGAGATCGCCCCCGTGCGGCCCGCCACGAGGTAAGGGATCTGGTAGTCGGGCTGTGACAGCTTCAGGGTCACTTCGGTCGGGCTGTCGGCAACCACCTCGGTGACGCCGGCGAGCTGATCTTTGAGGAACGAATCCTCCTGTGTCTTACCGCGGTCGAAGAATGCCTTGACAGCAGTGGCGTCCAGCGCAGTGCCATCGGTGAATGTCAGTCCGTCCCGAAGCGTGAACGTCACCGCGGTTCCGGTGTCGTCATACTTCCAGCTCTGCGCCAGCGACGGCTCCACCTTCCCGTCTTTGTCCACGCGCGTCAGCGATGCGTAGGCGAGGCTGATGGTGTTGATGTCGTTACCGGTTCGGCTCGTCACCGGATCCCACGACGTAGGGAGGCTGAACGCCCATTTGACCTCGGAACTGCCTGTGCTGGCGCTGGTTCCACCACCGCAGGCGGTCGCTATCAGCGCGACGATCAACCCGAGTACTGCGGTGCCGGCACTGCGCCGACTCTTCCTGCTCACTGGATACTCCTGTTGAAGAAATTGGGTGGGATGTGTCAGAGGCTGGCGGAGAAAACACCGGGAAGTGGTGCGGGAGCAATCCCGTCACGCGCAGCTGTGGTGTGACGATTCTCGACGAAGCGCAAACCGAGGTTGTCGCGCAACGTTTTTCCTTCGTATTCCTCCCGGACGACACCGCGCTCTCGCAGGATCGGCAGTACCTCGTCGACGAACCGGCGGAACTGCGCGGGATGCCCGATGTGGATGTTGATGCCGTCGAGTGCCCTGCCATCAAGCCACCGTTGCAATTCGTTCGCGATGGTCTCGGCGCTGCCGGTGAAGGGTGAGAGCTTCGGTGAACTCAGTGCCTCAACTGTCTGTCGCAACGTCAGTCCACGCTCGACGGCCAGGTCGGTGATCTTCTTGGCGTTGGTGTAGAAGCTGCGCTCGGCAAACTTCAGCGCTTCGGTGGGGAACGGAGCATCGAGGTCATACTGGCGGAAGTCGTGCCATCCGAATGGCCGGCCGAGCTCGTTGAGCGACTTGTCGAAGTTGTTGTCCGCCAATTGCTCCGCGCGTTCGATCTCACGCGCATCCTCATCGGTGTCACCGACGGTCACCGATACGCCGGGCAGGATCACGATGTCGTCGGCTGAACGTCCCAATGCCGTGGCCCGGCCTTTGATGTCCGCGTAGAACGCGGCGCCGGCTTCGAAACTCGGCGCATGCGTGAAGATTCCATCTGCGATCCGCGCGCCCAGATCACGGCCCTGCTCGGAGTCCCCCGCCTGGAAGATCACCGGTTGCCCCTGCCTGGAACGCTCGATGTTGAGCGGACCGACGACAGAGAAGTACTCACCACGATGATCCAGGGTGTGCAGCTTGCTCGGATCGAGGAATTGCCTGGACTCCTTGTCACGCGGGAACGCATCGTCCTCGTAGGAATCCCACAGCGCCTTGACGACCTCGACATGCTCCAGTCCGCGACCGTATCTCGTGGCGTAGTCGTAATGCTCTTCGAGGCTGTAGTTTCCGGCGGTTCCCGCATCCCCGCTCGTGACGACGTTCCAGCCGGCCCGACCTCGACTGATGAGGTCAAGCGACGCGAAACGACGGGCAACGTTGAAAGGCTGATTGAATGAGGTTGTCAGCGTTCCGACGAGGCCGATGTTCTTTGTTGCCACCGCCAGTGCCGACAAAAGGGTCAGCGGCTCCAGCCGGTTGAGGTAGTGCGGAGGCGAATCCGGGGTGATGTACTGGCTGTCGACGATGAATACGAGATCGAACTTTGCGTCCTCGGCGATGCGCGCATATTTGATGTACCAGTCGATATCGACACTTGCGTCGCCGGGGATCTCCGGGTCGAGCCATGAATAAGGATGACCTGGACCACCGGTCGGGGTCAGTACCGCCCCCAGCTTGAGTTGCCGCTTGGTCATGAAATACTCCTTATGTGAATGCCGTTGGCGGAGTAGCTCGCCCGTGTTGTCTCGAAGTGTATGAAACAAAAGAACGGATGCAGAGGTTTAGATTCTCCGAGGTTCGAAACATATTTCTATGTTGCGGCGCAGCGCCAGAACATAGTTCGTCAGTCAAAGAACTCGCGTGTCGACTCGACAACCGCGCTGGCGACGAGGCCTGCGAGCTGGCCGATTCCCTCGGCGTCGTCAGGCAATTGGGTCGCCGAGATCCGCAGCAGTTCGCGGTTTGCTGATTCGACGAACGAGCGTGATCCTGCCCCGACCGAGATTCCTTGGCGCGCAAGGGCAACCAGCGCAGCAGTCTCATCCGACACCGTCACCCACACAACCAGACCGTGCGTTCCCGCACGCGCGTCGATGCCACGGGCCACCAGCTGGGCGATCAGCGCGGCGCGGCGCGCGGCGTATCTCTCCTGGGCCACGCGGACAGCGCGTTCGGCGTCGTCGCTGTCGATCAGATACGCCAGTGTGTCCTGCAGAATGCGACTGTTCGATCCGACGCCGTGGCTGCGCAGCCTCATCGCCGCCTCGATCAGTTCTCGAGATCCCCCCAAAACCGAAGTGCGAACGTCGATTCCGTAGGCCTTGCAGTAGCTGCGAATCCGCACGACCCGGTCCGGTAGCGCAGCGCCCATCGTCGGCAGCTCACCCGACCTCAGCGGTCCTATCGAATCATCCTCGATAACCCAGGCCCTGGGGTGGGCAGCAAGAACCTGCGCGAGTTCCTCGGTGCGTTCGTTCGTGACGACGTGATCGACGGCAAACGGGGCGCCCGGCTGGAAGACAAATGCCACTGCGCCGGCCGCCAAGGCCGCATCCAGTTGATCGGGACACGGACCGTCTGCGTCCGCACCGACACCGATCGCATGCAGACCCAGATCCCGAATCGTGTCCAGCACGCCGGGTCCGAGCGGTTCGTCCACGGCAATCGTCGACCCGGGCGGGGCCGCTGCCTCGAGCGCGAGTAACAACGCCTCGGTACCACCGCCCGCAGTCGCCCATGACTGCGGTTCGAACGGCCAGCTTTGCTCGACCGCCCGTTGCAACCGTCGGGTCATCAGTTCGCGGCCGAACACATTCAGGGTCTCCGCCCCGAGACTGGACATCAGCGCATCCGCCAACGACGGCTGTAGGGCCAGGTCGGGTGCGTTCTGCGCGAGATCGACTCCGCGCCAGTCGGCGATTCCCCTCTCGGGCACGCTGTCTCGCGGCGGGAGGACCACGGTCCCCCCACGCCGGCGGGTCTGCACAAATCCCTGGTCTTGCAGTTGCGCCCACGCCTGGACGATAGCGCCGACGGTCAACTCGGTCGTCTTCGCAAGCGAGCGGACCGTTGGTAGACGGTCTCCGACCGAGATCTCGCCCGACCTGATCAGATCGGCAATCGCATCGGCGAGGTTGTTCGTGCGACCAGAGATTCGGCCGCTCAGCCATTCTGCAGCAATCACTTCGGATTCAAGCGCCGCCGGCATCGCCGTTCCCTTCGATTGCTGCGCTGCAGCTCGGACGACCACGGCTATCCGGCGAGCACACCGGCCCGAACGCGATCGATGATGTCAGGCGCACCAGGCAGGCGGAGCCGTTCGAGGAACTGCACGATCTCGGCCGCCACAGATCGGTGGGCAACGTCGTTGAGGATGTCGTGCCGGCCGTCGTTGACGATCACCAGGCGCGCGTTGGGCAGGGACTGGGCCAACCGTTGTACCTCATCAGCCGGACTGATCACATCGGCAGAGCCGTGCACGATCAAGACAGGAACCGATGTTGCGGAAAGAGACTCGTGCGTCACGATCGTCGCCACGTCTTCAAGAGCTCCCCGATCGAGACCGTCGGCCGAGCCGAGTACGCCTCGATGGACCGGGCATGCCGTCCTGATCTCGAGTTCCTCCGCCCAGTCCACGGACGGTGTCACTGCCGAGTCCACAAGAAGTCCGGCAACAACCACACCGGTGACGCCGGGTGTTGCTGCTGCGACTGCCAGAGCCTCTGTGGCGCCGGAGTCGGATCCCACCACGACAATCGGTAACGAAGTATCCGCGTCGGCAGTCGCGCGAAAGCTCGCGTCGAGGTCGCCGTCCACCACTGATACCCGGTACCCGTCGATTGCGATACGTCGAGCAAAACGTCCGTACACCCCGGCATGTTCACCGCGTCCGGCGATGACGATCACCGAACCACGCACAGTTGCTTCCGGTTCCAACCACTCGATGCTCACAGATGTCCTAACCCGAGATTTTCCCCGCACGGGGTTGTCAGGCAACCATCTCGCGGCCGGGCATGGTGAACAAGATTAAGGCTCAGGCCGAACATAACTCGCACATCGGACCTTTCCTTGACCATTTGTTCGGAACATATTCGGTGCCGCCGCGTTGCGGACTTGTCTGAAATCGTGGGCTCCACGTCCTGGACGCCGACAGCACGTTGGAAGATGCTGTACCGGTGACCAGAACAGTCGTCGTGCTCGCGTATGAGGGTGTCCAAGCACTCGACCTGGTCGGCCCTGCAGAGGTCTTCGACACCGCCACACTCCTGCTCCCGGCATCCGAAGGGTATGACGTCGTCGTGGCCTCCCCGACCGGCCGACCGATTCGGACCGGCGGATCGCTCACGTTTCACACCGTGCCGCTACCGGAACCGGGTCCTCACATTCACACGCTGATCATCCCCGGCGGGATCGGGGCCATTGACCACAGTACCGGACCAGCCTGCGCGAAATGGCTGCGCGACAGACGCTTTGGGTCGACACGTGTCGCCACTGTGTGCACCGGGGCCTTCCTCGCAGCCGAAGCAGGTCTGCTCGACGGACTGGTAGCCACCACGCACTGGGCAATGGCCGACGAACTGGGGCTGCGATATCCGAACGTCACGGTCGATCCCGCGGCGATCTTTCGTCGCAGCTCGGACCGGATCTGGACCTCAGCCGGTGTGACATCGGGTATCGATCTCTCGCTTGCGCTGGTGGAAGACGACCACGGCCAGGACATCGCACAGTCGGTGGCCCAGTGGCTCGTGTTGTACCGCCGCAGATCCGGGTTTCAATCGCAATTCGCGCCACCGGTGTGGACGCCGCGGGCACGATCAACACCTATTCGCAACACGCAGGAGTGCATTGAGGCCGATCCCTCCCAGTCGTGGGGTGTGCCCGACCTCGCCCAACGCGCCGGGATGAGCGAGCGGCACTTCACCCGGTTGTTCACTTCCGAGGTAGGCACTCCACCGGGCCGGTACGTCGAGAAGATTCGCGTGGACGTCGCCCGAACGCATCTCGAAGCGTCGGGCGACACCCACGCTTCCATCGCCGCACGATGTGGCTTCCGTTCCGCCGAGGTGATGCGGCGTGCATTTCTGCGAAACCTCGGCATACCACCCGAAACGTATCGCCAATCCTTCTCGCATGCCCCGGAATCGACTGCGCACGACCTGAACCCACCGAAGGGCTGACATGACCCAGATTGCAATCGTCCTGTACCCCGGATTCACCGCACTCGACGTGATCGGGCCCTACGAGGTGCTCCGATTCCTGCCCGCTGCCGACATCAGGTTCGTGTGGCACGAAACGGGGCCCATCGCGGCCGACTCCGGAATCGCGATCCTCGGCGCCACCCACACCTTGGACGAAACACCCTCGCCTGACATCGTTGTGGTGCCGGGCGGTAGTTCGTCGGTGGGAATCCACGCTGGGGATGGAGTGCTGCTCGAATGGCTCGGGCGGGCACATGAATCCACGACGTGGACGGCCTCGGTCTGTGCCGGTTCCGTAATCCTGGCGGCGGCCGGGATCTTGAAGGGTCAGCGTGCCACCAGTCATTGGCAGGCGCTGCCCTCGCTCCGCTTGTTCGGTGTGACACCGGTCGCGGATCAACGCATTGTGTTCACCGAGCGGGTGGTCTCCAGCGCGGGCGTCTCGGCGGGGATCGATCTGGCATTCTCCATAGCGGAAAAGGTCAGCGGGACAACGCGGGCCGAGGCGATTCAACTGGCGATCGAATACGATCCGCAGCCACCTTTTGATGCCGGGCATTTCAGCAAGGCATCGACTTCCGCCCGGGCGCTCGCCATGAGCCTGCTCGCCAGGGAGACGATCAACCCCGCGCATCTGTCCGCATTGACCAAGCTCGCCTGGACGCAAGCGCTCGCGAAGGCACGCGCTCCCAGATCCGGCCGCCCGAGAATCCGCTCCACGTGAAACGATCCGTCCCGTGGGCTCAGTCCCGGGACCCACCGATACCGGCGTCGCGGGCACGGGCCACCGCTTCTGCCCTGGTCCGGGCCCGCATCTTGGCGAGGATCTCACTGACCCGGTTCCGGACCGTCTTCTCCGACAAGAACAGTCGTCGTGCGATGGCGGCATTGTCGAGTCCGGTCGCCATCAGGTCCAGCACTTCACGTTCGCGACCGGTGAGCTCGGGAAAGGCCTGCGGCCCCGACGTCCGATGCCCGTTGGCGGCGAAAAAGCCGACCACCTGTTCGGCGACGCGCGGACCGAAGACGGCATCCCCCCTGGCGACGGCAGCGATGGTGCGCTGCACATCATCGGCCTCTGCTTCCTTGAGGAGGTAGCCGCGGGCACCGGCGCGCAATGCCGCAAAAACCGAGTCCGAATCCTCACTCATGGTCAACACGATGACCGCGACATCGGGGTACAGCTCGGCCACGCGGGCCGTGGCCGACAGCCCGCCGATACCCGGCATCCGCAGATCCATCAGCACCACCTGCGGACGCAGTTCGCCGATGGCCACCAACGCACTTTCGCCGTCCGATGCTTCACCGACCACCACGACGTCATCCATCGCGGCGAGCACCGCAAGCATCCCGGCCCGGAACAGGGCGTGGTCATCGACAACCAATACGGTGGTCACAGATTGACAACCTCTCCTTGTGCCGGAACGGTATTCATCGGGAGCGTCAGCCGTACCACGGTGCCGCCCCCGGCGGCGCCCAGATGCTCGACGCGGCCACCGACCTCGGCTGCGCGTTGCCGCATGCTGGTCAGTCCGACGCCCGGCGCTGGACGCACCGGCATACCGCGACCGTTGTCGCTGACGCGGAGTTCGAGATGGAGATCGTCGCGTTCGACGTCGATTCGCACACGCGACGCAGCACTGTGCCGGACAACGTTGGTGACCGCTTCGGCCGCAATCGCATAGGTGGCCACCTCTGCTGCTGCGGACAGGTCGGCGACATCGTCGCATTGCACCGACCCTTCGATGACGCCGAGCCCGTCCACCAGTTGCCGCAGGGCCAGCGCCAGGCCGAGCTGATCGAGGACCGGTGGACGCAACCCATGTGAGACCGCCCGCACCTGCACCACGGTCTCGCGGACTCGATCACGGATTCCTTTGGCCGTCTGCGCATCCGCCTCGTCACCGCTCTTGCGCAGTGACACCGCCAGCGCATCCATCTGCAGGGCGATCCCAGCCAGGGCAGGTCCCACGCCGTCATGCAGATCATTGCGCAACCGCCGCCGCTCCTCTTCCCGCGCGGCAACGATGCGGGCTCGACTGTTCTCGGTTTCGGTGACCAGCGCAGCGGCGTAGGCCATCATCGCCGCATGCGCTGCGGACTGTTCCAACAGCTCCCGTTCGTCGCCGGTGAATCCTTCACCGGCCCGGCGCGGCGCCACCTCGAGCTGACCGACCCGGCGGCCAAGGGCAACTGCCTCGATGGCGATCACACGTTCGGGCCGCTGCCCCTCACCGACCCGGACCACACCCTCGAAAGCCACATAGGGCAACCGTAATTCGGTTCGCAAGGCCAGGATCAGATCGGCCAATGCCGCGCGGGGCTCCGACGACAACGACACCGCGGCCGAGATCTTCGGAGCCAGCGCCCTCGAACCCCGCAGCTGGGGAAACCACCAATCGTCGATGAGCCGTTGCAAACCGGCCCGAACCGCGAAGGCGCCGAGCACACAGACCACGACCAGCGCGACGCCCGCCCTCGAACCTGCCAGCTCCGGATCGATCTGCCACAACAGCAGCCCACCGCCCGCGGCGACCACACCGACGACCACCACCAGGACGATGGAGCGACTGAGCGCAAACTCGGCGTCCCGCAATCGATATCGCATGACGGCCGCGACCACCGCGACTGGTGGAGCCAACAACGCGATCACGAAAGCGGTGCTGCCGAGGTCGGACTCACCGAAGAGAATGGCCACCAGCAAGCCACCGGCAAGCACGATCCCGCCGACCATGAACCACTGCAACTGTGCCCGCTGCACCCCGACAGCGCGGCGGGTACGTCTGATGACCGCCACAACAGCGAGCGGCGTGGCCACACCCAGACAGAGGAATGAGCAGATGAGGGTCACATAGTTGAGCGCATACAACGCGTCGATCTGAATCGGATTACGCACCGCCGCATCGACATCGGCCCGCTCCGGCACCAGCAGCCGGGCCACGGTGGCCGAACAGGCAAGGGCGATCACCGTCAGCCCGAGGGTCCGCTCGAACCGCGAGCCGAAGCGTCCATCGGGAAAGATCAGTGGCAGCAACGGCAGAACAAAGAAGTAGACGACAAAGCCGAACATCGAGATCCAGTCGGTGAACCCCGCCAGCGGCAGCGGCGTCACCTTCTTGTCCCACACGCTGTACTGGCCGAGAAGCAGATACACACTGATCAACCCGGTGCCGACCAGCAACCAGCCACAACGGTTGCGCGGCTGATGCCACAGCACCGCGACCCCGGCCAGCGGCCACACCGAACCGAGCACCACGTCGCCGACGAACATCGGTTCGGTGTCGGCGCGGCCGGTCAATTCATGATGGAGCAGCACCGCCCCGACCGCACAGGCGACCGCGGTCAGCGCGCAGCCCAGAGCAAGTCGCCGCAGCGCGGAATCGCCCAACCCGTCGGCCCTGTCACGCAACCGGGCGGCAGTGTCGCCGAACCGGTTACCGACCGCGCGGACAGGAGATCTCACCCGCTCATCGTGGCATGCCGAATCCGTTGAAGTCGCTGCTCGGGCGAAGATTCCCGGTGATCCGGGGCAGGTGTCCCTGTTGCCCGGGACGGCTCCCGCCCCACAGTTCTCCCATGTCAACCGACGACAGCGACCGCCCCCGACCACAGGAGAATTGCGATGACCACACCGAGCACCCAGGTTTCGGAGACCGAGAACGATCCGAACACGTCGAAGAGCCGATGGCCCTGGCTGGGCGTGGCTGCCGGAATCGGAGCATTGGCCGGCACGCTGGCCTTCGACCTACATCCGGAGTGGGACGAGGACAAGGCCTACAACGCGGACATTGTCGACGACATCAGTAGCGGCAAGGCCCATGGTTCGATCATTGCCGGTTACCTGACCGTCGCGCTGCTCCTGGTGCTCGCCGCAGCCTGGCGCCGCCATGTCGAGCCGCGTACCCCCGGCAGCACCGCCGCGCGGGTGGTTCCGCTGGCCTTCACCGCCTCGGCAGGCGCCCTGTCCCTTGGCTACGGATGGAAAGGTGCGATGGGTCTGTACAACGGCGGCAACGAGGACGGCACCTTCGACAAGGACGGACTCTATGTCCTCTACGTCCTCAACGACTTCGGCTCGTTCATCGGCTATCTGGGTGTGACCATCGCGGCCGGGGCCATCGCCTGGATGGCCCTGCGCGAGCGCCTGATCTCCCGCTGGATCGGCGTGATCAGCATTCTCGCGCTGCTGCCGGTGATCGGTACCGTCGCGGCATTCGGGCTACCCGGATTCCCGGGTGTTGTCGGCGGCGCCTGGCTGGTGGTCGCCTTCGCCGGACTGGCGCTCGGCAAGAGCACCATCACCCGATGAGCGCAGCGACCATCGATCGGAAGGGTGAAGATCACTGATCTGGACCGGGCGTAGTGTGATGCGCGTCACAATGGGGAGGTAGCCTCCTACCGCCCACAACGCACCCAGGAGTCACGGTGACCGACACCCAGGAACGCCGACCGGATCCACACGTCGACCTGATCCGCACCGACCCCGATCTACCGCCGGTGGCGATCATCGATCGCAGTCCGATGACAGTCGGAAAACGGGTCATCTTCGCGGTGATCGCCATCATCGGCGCGTGCGCCTGGGCGATCATCGCGTTGGTGCGTGGCGAGTCCGTCAACGCCGTCTGGTTTGTCATCGCCGCGATCTGCACGTACATCATCGGATACCGGTTCTACGCGCGGCTGATCGAGATGAAGATCGTCCGTCCGCGCGATGATCACGCCACCCCGGCCGAGGTCCTCGACAACGCCCAGGATTACATGCCCACCGATCGACGGGTGTTGTTCGGCCACCACTTCGCGGCCATCGCCGGCGCCGGGCCGCTGGTGGGACCGGTGCTGGCGTCACAGATGGGCTACCTGCCCGGCACCATCTGGATCATCATCGGCGCGGTGTTCGCCGGGTGCGTCCAGGATTACCTGGTGCTCTCGATCTCGGTGCGGCGACGAGGCAGAAGCCTCGGGCAGATGGCCCGCGACGAACTCGGAGATGTCGGTGGATTCGCGGCGTTGATCGCTGTTTTCGCCATCATGATCATCTTGATCGCGGTGCTGGCCCTGGTGGTTGTCAACGCGTTGGCCGAAAGTCCCTGGGGTGTCTTCTCGATCGCCATGACCATCCCCATCGCGCTGTTCATGGGTGTGTATCTACGCGTTCTGCGGCCAGGCCGGGTGTCAGAGGTCTCGCTGATCGGCTTCGCACTGCTGATACTGGCGATCATCTCAGGACGCTGGGTCGGTGAATCAGGCTGGGGCCGAGACTTGTTCAGTCTTTCGCCCGTGGTTCTGAGCTGGTGCATCATCATCTACGGATTCGCCGCTGCGGTGTTGCCCGTCTGGCTGCTGCTGGCACCGCGCGACTACCTGTCCACCTTCATGAAGGTCGGCACGATCGTGCTGCTGGCACTGGGCATCGTGATCGCCCGGCCGGTGATGCAGGCACCGGCGGTCAGCGAATTCGCGAGCAACGGTGAGGGTCCGGCCTTTGCCGGAGCATTGTTCCCGTTCCTCTTCATCACCATCGCGTGTGGCGCGCTCTCGGGCTTCCATGCGCTGATCGCCTCGGGGACGACACCGAAGATGCTCGAGAAGGAAAGTCAGGCCAGGATCATCGGATACGGCGGCATGCTGACCGAGTCGTTTGTGGCGATCATGGCGTTGATCACCGCCTGCATCCTCAATCAGCATCTGTACTTCGCGATGAACGCACCGGCGGCGGTTACCGGCGGAACCCCGGAAACCGCTGCGGAATACGTCAACGGCCTCCCGGGCCTGCGGGGTGAACCGGCCACCGCCGCGCAATTGGAGGACGCGGCCAGAGCAGTCGGCGAAGAGTCGATCATCTCCAAGACCGGTGGTGCACCAACACTGGCGATGGGCATGGCCGACACCATGCAGAGTGCGTTCGGCGGAGAATCGTTGCGGTCCTTCTGGTATCACTTCGCGATCATGTTCGAGGCATTGTTCATCCTGACAACCGTGGACGCCGGGACCCGTGTCGCCCGGTTCATGCTCTCGGACGGGCTCAGCAACGTGAAGGGCGGCAAGCGTTTCAAAGATCCTTCGTGGCGGCCCGGCGCCTGGTTGTGCACCCTGATCGTGGTGGGCCTGTGGGGATCGATCCTGCTGATGGGTGTGACCGATCCCCTCGGTGGCATCAACACCCTGTTCCCGCTCTTCGGCATCGCCAACCAGTTGCTGGCCGCGATCGCGTTGACCGTGGTGCTGGTGATCGTGCTCAAACGCGGACTGTTCAAATGGGCGTGGATACCCGGTGTTCCGCTGGTCTGGGACCTGGTCGTGACCATGACCGCATCGTGGGAGAAGATCTTTTCGAACAATCCCGCCATCGGCTATTGGCAGCAGCATCAAGATTTTGTCGATGCGAAGGATTCAGGCCTGACCGTCTTCAAAAACGCGAAGACGTCCGGAGAGATCGATGCCGTGATCCGCAATACGTTCATCCAGGGCACGTTGTCGATCGTGTTTGCGGTGCTCGTCCTGATCGTCGTCATCGCGGCAGTATTCGTGTCCGTCAATGCGATTCGCAATCGCGGTCTCCCCACCACCGAGGACGAACCGAGCGAGTCCAGGATCTTCGCACCCAGCGGCATGATCGCAACGCCGACAGAAAAGGAGGTGCAGCGAGAATGGGACGAGTACCTCAAGAAGAAGCCAACTCCGCTGTCTCGATGACCAGGCGCGTCATCGGGGCCGTGCGCTGGTACATCGGGTCGGTGATGGGCGACAACGACTATCAGCGCTACGTCGCACACCACCGCTCACGACATCCGGACACGGCGCCGTTGACCGAGCGTGACTACTGGCGACATCGCTACGCCGCGCAGGACAACAATCCGCAAGGCCGCTGCTGCTGATCGCCGGCGACCGCGAGAACGCCTGCTACGCAGCAGACGTGACCGCGGCACCGTCGCGGCGTGACGGTTCGATGTCGTGCCGTTTGACGAACAAGATGATGGCCAGGATCGGGTACACCAGGATCGGGGCGAAGGCCCCGACGTAGCTTTGGTCCAAGAGAATCGCCGAGCCGCTGAGCAGTGCGAAGTCGAAGAGTCCGTGCAGTACCGAATTGAGGGCGTTGCTGCCCGAGACCCGTCGGGTGAGATAGAAGAAGTATCCGGCGAAGCTGACCATGATCGCCTGCGGGATCGCGGAAGCCCCATTGCCGAAGACGTTTGTCAGGTGGACTGCACCGAAGATCAGGCTGGACCACAACGCAACCCGGCTCTCTCGCAGGCCATGGTTGCGCAGCATGGTCACACCGATACCGCGGAACATACCTTCCTCGCCCCACCCGACGAACTGGGTCGCAACGAGCAGCACAACGATGAACAGCCACCCCTTGTCGGCGAGCGCACTGTAGTCGATGCCGATCAGGATGGCGCCAAGCAGAACAATGGGCACCGCCCACACCCAGCGGTTGACCGGGCGGTCGTCCTTGATCACCGGTCGCCACCAACCCAGCGCTGCGACAACGGCATACGTGAACACCAGGGCGAGCCCGAGTGGGATCACCATCGTGAAGACGACCCCGCGGGTGGTCAGGGTGTCGTCCTCGCCACCCCAACCCGCGATGAGTCGGCCACCGAGCTGGATGATCACCAGGTACACGATGACGACGACCGCGAAGGCAATGTAGGAAAGTTGTCGCCCGCCAATTCGCGGTGCAGTCATGGGTTTCGGTGCGTTCACTACGCCATATTAACGGTGCGCCGCCGACTAACTCAGGGCCGGCGTTGCTGTCCGGCCGAGGTCACCGCCACGCACCCCGGACGTACTGGGGTGCGTATGGCGCCTGGGCCGTATCGAGGCCGAGTTCGTGCGCGGCGCGCAGGGGCCAGGCCGGCTCGCGCAGGGCGGCGCGGCCCAGCAGGACCGCGTCGGCGGCTTCGGAGGCGAGGATCTTCTCGGCCTGTCCTGGCTCGGTGATCAGACCGACCGCGGCAGTCGGCACCCCCGACTGCTCACGAATGGTCCGGGCAAACGGCACCTGGTAGTCCGGACCCACCGGGATCTGCGCCGCGACGTTGCCGCCCGTCGACGTATCGATGAGGTCCACGCCCCGGGTCTCGAGAATGCTCGCAAGTTCCGCACTGTCCTCGGGTGTCCAGCCGCCCTCGGTCCAATCGGTGGCCGAGAGCCGGACGAACAACGGCTTGTCCGGCGGCCACACCGCGCGTACCGCCTCGACGACCTCGATCAGAAAACGTGTGCGACCGGCGAAATCGCCGCCGTACATGTCGTCGCGCTTGTTGGACAGCGGTGAGAGGAACTGGTGGATCAAATACCCGTGGGCCGCATGGAGTTCGATGACGTCGAACCCGGCCTCGTCGGCGCGGCGGGCTGCAGCGACGAACGCCTGGACCAGGCCATCGATCCCCTTGTGGCTCAAGGCCTCCGGGGTGTTGTATCCGTCGAACGCGATCGCCGATGGGGCGCTGGTCACCCACCCTCCGTCCGCAGGCGAGATCGACCCACTGGCCTCGGCGAACGGCGCGTAGGTCGACGCCTTGCGTCCGGCGTGTGCGAGCTGCATCCCGATCGTTGATCCCTGATCGTGGACGAAGTCGACGATCCGTCGCCACGCCTCGGTGTGCCGATTGCTCCACATCCCGGCGTCTTGCGGGCTGATCCGTCCGTCTGCGGTCACGGCCGATGCCTCGGTCATGATGAGGCCGAACCCACCGGTCGCCCGGCTGCCCAGGTGGACCAGATGCCAGTCGGTGGGCAGACCGTCCTCGGCGAAGCAGCTGTACTGACACATCGGCGCCAGCCACACCCGGTTGGCGATCGTCAGTTCGCGAAGTGTGATCGGCGTGAAGAGCGCGGGAAGAGTCATACGCTCCACAACGATCGGGAGTCGTCATCGATTCCGACGGCCGACAGCCGGGTCCACAGTTGCTGTGCGAGTGACACATCCAGGCCGGCGCCGACGAACTCATCGCTCCAGATCCGCTTGTCTGACCGGCGCAGATGCCACCCGATGAGACGTCCGACGTGTGCTTCATCACTCGTCGCGGCGTACAGGATCGGGAGGGCGCCCTCGTCGGCATCTCGGGAGATGGTCGCGTGCGCGAGCGCCATGACCGTCTTCTGCAGGATGCCGGTTGCCGCGTCGTGCATGGGCGTGGTGCTCATGCCGGGATGTGCGATGAAACTGCGGACCGACGACCCCATCCCACGCAATCGCCGCTCGAGTTCGGCGGCGAAGAGCAGAGTCGCAACTTTCGAGCGCACGTACGCACCGTTGGGTGAGTGGTCATGACCGAACGTCAGGTCCCCGAACTCGAGGTCGGCCCGGAACCTGCGATAGAGGTTGGAACCCACGCTGACCACGCGGGCATCATCACCGCGTTCGAGCAGCGGCAACAGCCGGTCGGTGAGTACAAAGTGTCCGACAACGTTGGTGGCGAAGGTGCTCTCGATCCCGTCGACGGTGACCACATGCGGCTGGTTTGCGATGCCCGCATTGAGGACGAGGACGTCCAGCGGGATGTCGTCATCCAGCATCCGGGCAGCAAACGCGTCCACTGAGGCGAGGTCGGCCAGATCCAGTTCGTCGACCCGGCAGCGCGCTTCCGGGTGCTCAAGGCGTATCGCTTCTGCCAACCGCTCCCCTTTGTCGAGATCACGGACCGCCAACACCACCTCGGCGCCGCGTGCCGCGAACTCCCGGGCCACGATCGCGCCCAGACCGCTACTGGCTCCGGTGACGATCACTCGCCTGCCGGTCTGGTCGGGCATCTGATTCAACGTCCAGTGGGTGGTGTTCTCGCTCATCGCTTCTCCTGGTCGTGGAATCGAGATCGAACTGATTCGGATAACTGATCCGCTTCGACAAAGGTAGCAGAAGCGGATAGATCATCCGAATGGATTTCCCCTCCGCTACACTCGCCCCTGTGGACGACATCCAGCACGCACATCGAGGCGAGGGCCTCCGCGCCGATGCGGTGCGCAATCGCGACGCGTTGCTGGCCGCCGCCCGTCACTGCCTCGCATGCGGCGACGACACCCTGGCGATGAACGCATTGGCCAAAGACGCCGGAGTCGGGGTCGGGACGGCTTACCGACATTTCCCCAACCGGCAGGTGCTCCTCGAGGCCCTGGCCGTCGACTCCTTCGACAAGCTGGTCTTGATCGCACGCGAAATCGCGGAAGACCCCGACACCGTGCACGCCCTGGCGCAACTGATCGGATCCGCGATCGAGTTCCAGCTCGACGACCCCGGCCTGGCCGCGGTGCTGGCATCCAAAACCCCCGCCTGCCCGGACACCAAGGAGCTGTTCGGCGAACTGGGACAACTGATTTCGCAGGTTCTCACGCGCGGCGTGCAAGAGGGTGTCATATCGGCCACACTCGACGCCGCCGACATCAAGCATCTGGTCTGCGGCACCGCGTTTGCGGTCCGGACCGCCGGTCGCGACTCGCTGGACAACTACGTCCAGGTGCTCGTCAAAGGGCTACGCGCCTAAACCGTCCCCGCCGGGCCCCGAACGTCAGCGACGAACTCTGAACATGGCGGACATCAACCCCGTCCGGCACGTCATCCATTCTGGGCCGGGCCCGCGGTCACCGCCTCGATCGCATCCCACATCTGTTGCGCCAGTTCACGATCGAGGCCCACGCCCCTGATCTCGTCGCTCCAGATCCGCTTGTCACCCCGTTTCAGGTGCCAGCCGATGAACCTGTCGGTTTCGGCGTGCTCGCTGGTCGCGGCAAAGAGGAGCGGCAGGACACCTTCCTCCGGCTCACGCGCCACCGTCGCATGTGCCATCGCCATCGCCGCCCTTGGCAGAACACCGGTCACCGTGTTGTGCATGGGCGTCTTGGTGAACCCCGGGTGTGCGACGAAACTCCTTACCGACGAACCACTTTCGCGTAGTCGCCGCTCGAGTTCTACAGCGAACAACACCGTTGCCACCTTCGCTCGGACGTAGGCACCGTGTGGCGAATGATCATGCTCGAAGGTCAGGTCACTGAAGTCGACTTCCATCTTGACCCGCCGGTAGAGGTTGGAGCCGACGCTGACCACCCGCCCCGCGCTTGCCCGTTCGAGAAGTGGCAACAGTCTGCCGGTCAGCTCAAAATGTCCGACGACGTCGGCCGCGAAGGTGCTCTCGATACCGTCCGCAGTCAGCAGATGCGGCTGATTGCCGACCCCCGCATTGAGGATCAGGCCGTCTACCGGCTCGTCCAAAACGGCCATTCGTTCGGCGAAGGCGCGCACCGAATGCAAGTCGGTCAACTCTATCTCCCCGACCCGAACACGGGCGTCCGACCGCGCCGCCCGGATCTTGTCCACCACCCGCCGACCTTTTGCGACGTCGCGCACCGCCAGGACCACCTCAGCGCCGCGTTTCGCGAACTCCCGGGCCATGATCGCACCGAGTCCGCTGCTGGCACCCGTGATGATCACCCGCCGTCCACTCTGATCCGGCATCGCTTGCAGATTCCATTGGAAGTACCTGTCAGCCATCGGTGCACCTCCAGACGTCCGATGAACTATCCGGTGCACTTCGAATGTAACCCGTGCGAAAGTTGTCACCGGCAAAGTCGCGATTTGCCGATCCTGGCGGGGTGTCGCCCGTGTCGGTAAGGTCGAGCGAGATCAACAACGATCGATCCGGACGATCGGAACCGTACCCGGAGACCGACAAGACGGTACTTCCTCAAGGAGGGCCGAAAAGTCATGGCATGGTTCGTACTGGTTGTATCCGGGGTACTCGAGGCGGTCTGGGCCACCGCTCTCGGAAGATCTGAAGGCTTCACGCGCCTGCAACCGAGCATCGTCTTCGGTGTTGCGTTGGTTGCCTCGATGGCCGGGCTGGCGTACGCACTGCGAACGCTTCCCATCGGCACCTCATATGCGATCTGGGTCGGCATCGGCGCCGCCCTGACGGTCGCATACGCGATGATCAGCGGCAGCGAGACCACCTCGATCCTCAAGATCGCACTGATCGTGGTCATCGTCGGCGCGGTGATCGGTCTCAAACTGGCGCATTGACGTCAATTACGCATTGGTGCAGTGCGGGTACGTTCAGCCAACCCGGTTCAGCGCGAGTTGGCGGGTGACCACGTCGACGATCCGGTCCGGTGTCGCGTTCAAGCCCCCCGAGACCCACTCGGCGGTCAGTTCCGCGATCCCGCCGACCAGCAACAGCGCCAAGGGTCGGCGATCCTCGACCGGTACCGCGTCGTCGCCGAAAATCTCCGGAATCCTGGCCGCGAGCAGGCCCGCGAACTCGTTGACGATGGCGCGGCGATGTTCGCGGGTGGCGGCCAGACCGAGAGACTCGGTGAGCACCACCCGCCCCTTGCGCTGATCTTCGGTCATGATGGCGATGAAAGCGCTTATCGCCGAACGTATCTGCTGTTCGGGTGCGGCACCCGGGTCGCCAGACAAGGCCTCCAGGACCGCGGCCCGGACCTCGGCGGCGAGCTCGTCGAGCAGATCGCTCATCAACGCATCGAGTCCACCGAAGCTCTCGTAGAAGTACCGCTCGCTCAGCCCCGCCGACCGACAGACCGCAGTCATCGTCGCCCGCTCCGCTCCCACGGACGAGACGACCTCCAATGCGGCATCGAGCAATTGCCTACGCCGACGGCTCACCCGCTCATGCGCGCTTGCGCCACCGTACTTCCGCTCCGAGACCGCCACCGCACCATGTTGACACCCAACACCCATGTGATGCACGCTACACAATCAGGAAGGCACGTCTGTCAGATAGGAAAGTGATCCATATGACCCACAGAACATCGCCCGCGCCGGTCGGCACCAAACCCATCACCGGTAGTCGCAGCGTGCCATTTCTGGGACACGCCTATGCCTACTTCCGTCGGCCACTGGAGTTGATGGACAAGCAATACCGGACCGGCGGTCCGGTGTCGGAGCTGTCGTTTTTGGGCCAGAAGTGGGCGCTGGTGCTCGGTCCCGACGCCCTCGGGGAAGCCATGATCAACCGCGACGGCGCGCTGGTCAACGGTGCCGGTTGGCGCACCCTGATCGGCCCGTTCTTCGATCGCGGCCTCATGTTGCTCGACGGCGACGAACATCGCAGCCACCGGCGCATCCTGGCGAAGGCGTTCACGCGGGAGCGATTGGCGGCCTACACCGAACTGATGCAGCCGACGATCGCCGAACACGTACGCACCCTGTCTGCGTCGGAGCACCACCTCGCGTACCCGACACTCAAGGAACTCACCCTCGACATCGCGACAGAGCTTTTCATGGGCGGCGCAGAGGGCCTGCAACCCGGGGAAATCGATCGCGTCAACCGGTCGTTCATCGACTGCGTCCAGGCCGCGACCTCGATCGTGCGCTATCCACTCCCCTTCACCCGCTGGCGCCGCGGCGTCCGCGGCCGGGCAACGCTCGAGGAGTTCTTCGCGCGGTATCTGCCGTCACGCCGAGAAGGCCTGGGCGACGACGTGTTCAGTGTGTTGTGCCGGGTCGAGGCCGACGGTGAGCGGCTGTCGGAGCGCGACGTCATCAATCACATGATCTTCCTGATGATGGCCGCCCACGACACCTCTACCAGCACCCTGAGCACGGTCCTCTTCGAACTCGGAAAGCATCCGGAATGGCAGGAACGCTGCCGCCAGGAATCGATGGCGCTGCAGACCAACTCCCCCAACCCGGACCAGCTCGGCGAACTGCATGCGGCGACCCTCGTGATCAAAGAGTGTCAACGGTTGATCACCCCGGTCCCGGTCATCGTGCGACGAGCGCGCACGGACACCACCATCGCGGGCCATCACATCCCCAAGGGGACGCCGGTCGCGCTCGGTTTGCACCACAACCATCACCTACCCGAACTGTGGACCGATCCGGAACGCTTTGATCCCGAACGCTTTTCAGATGAGCGTCACGAGGACAAGGCGCACAAGTTCGCGTGGAACCCGTTCGGCGGTGGCGCACATCGATGCCTCGGACAGGTGTTCTCGGATCTCGAGGTGCGGTCGGTGCTGCACCACTACCTACTCAACTTCCGGTGGACAGTGCCCGCGGACAGGCCCGCACAGCTGAGCTGGCTTTCACTGCCGTATCCGACCGACGGCATGCCGGTAGACCTGCGCCGGATCAGCTGATCACGAGCGGTCCGCGGCCGCTGCAAGCGCCAGGTCGGCCAGGAAGTTGTCGGCGAGCGTGCGCACCCGCGTCCACTCCGGGGCCGACGCGAGCGCGTCGAAGGCCACCAGGTGAGAGTTTTCCGGCGAGGAGATCTCCGCCAGGAGTCGATCAAGGGACGCCAGATCGCGACGACAGGCCTCGCTGAGCCCCCACGGCATCGAGGTGGTCAGTTCGGTGAACTGCAGGGCGAGTTCATCGACGCCGACATCCAGACGCTCGAGGAATGCGAGCTGATCGACCGCCGGTGACGCCAGGCGGCGAATGACCGATACGAGCGCTCTCGTCCGCAATTCGCCCCCGCGCAGGTCCACCGATTCCGGCCGCCACCTATCACCCCCATTGCCCTCGATACGCGTCAGCGCATCAAAGCCTTGGGGGCCATCCCCTTCGAACATTCGTGACCATCCTCCGGCGGTTGGCGATCCCTCAGATGCATTAGCTATGCGCTGCATTCTTTACCAAAGTGTGCCATCTTGTCACCCGCACAGTGAAGGGGGCCAGCAAAACGCCGGGATATCTCGGATTTCGCACGTTTTGATCACAGCCCGGCCTCATCGGGCGTCGCAAACTCTCAAGTTCGGGTTCAGACTTATATGTTTGCCGGGACCTGCGCATCGCGCGCTGAAGAGGAGCACCATGCACAAGTCCGGGCACGTAGGTATCGCGATTCGCGCTCGGCAAGTCGTTGTGGTGGCGATCGCAGCCTTTGTCGCCCTGGTATTGATGCCGGTCTCCCCGGCAAGCGCACAATCCATCGTCCAACCGGTTGCCGCCGATCCGAGTGTGATCCGCGCCGACGACGGTCGGTACTACATGTACGCAACCGCCGATGACTGGGGCGACGGTGAAGGCGCACACAACATGACGATGTTCACCTCGTTCGACCTCGTCGACTGGGCCTACGTCGGCGACGTCTTTCCAACCGCTCCCTCATGGCATCCCCCCGGCAATCTGGGCTGGGCTCCGTCGATCCACAAGTCAGGCAGCACCTACACCCTGTATTACTCGCTGTATGACGTGACCAATCCGTGCATCGGTATGGCCACCTCCGAATCCCCGATCGGGCCATGGGCCGATCTCGGCCGACCCGTGTTCTGCGCGAATGATGTTGGCATCAAAGGCACCATCGACCCCTTCCTATGGGATGACGGAACGTCGAAGACGTTGTTTGTCGGAAACTTCCAGGGCATCTACGGTGTCCCGCTGACGGCCGACGGAACCGCACCGTCAGGTACCCCGATCAAGGTCGCCGACGAGCGCTTCGAAGGTCCCGAGATCGTCTTCCGCGATGGCTACTACTACCTCTTCGTCTCGGCAGGCAACTGCTGCAACGGCGCGGACACCGCATACCGGGTCCTGGCCGGCCGGTCCCAATCACTGGTGGGTCCCTTTCTCGACCGCAAGGGCGACGACCTCAACACCGGCGGCGGCGCTCTCCTGCTCGCAGGCAACCAGGCCTGGGCCGGACCCGGGCACAACACCGTTGTCACCGACGATGGCGGAACCGATTGGATGATCTACCACGCGGTTCCACGCGCGGATCTGGAACTGCCCAGTGGCGCTCAGCGGCGCGAGGGCATGATCGACCGCGTCGTGTGGGCGAACGGATGGCCCGAGGTCGGCGACGGTTCGCCGAACTCCACCGGGCCGGCATCGCCCGACGTCAAACTTCCTGTCCGCGTGACACTCACGCCGGAAACCCCCACCAGACTGCCCGAGGCCGGCGGTCCGGTCAACGCCAAGCTGATGATCACCGCACCCGCCGACCAGGCCTACACGGGGCAGATCTGGGTCAACGTCCTGACGCCGGGCGGCACCACTGCCACAACAATTCTCGGACCCGAGGCCGTCGACGTGCCGGCCGGCCAGACGATCGAAAGGGCCGTCTCCTACACGGTGCCTGCGGAGTCCCCCGGCGGCATCTACGGCGTGTTCGGCTTTGCAGGCCCGACCGTCGAGGCACCTGCGGAGATGGGGACGATCACCCTGGTGAAGGACGGACAGGCCCTGCCCCCGAACCCGGGCGGGACGAACTCCTCCCTCGCCTGACGGCGCGGCTCAGGCGGGGGCATGCTCAGGTTCAGGTGCCTCGGCATGCAGGCGCCGGGCGATCGAGTCGAGCAACTCGTCGACGTCGGCGTTCTCGCCACCCGGATAGTCGGCAACGTACTCCGCAAGTCGTTGTCGCTGTGCGGCCAAGAGTCTTTCGGCTTCCTTCACCCCGGCCGGGGTGATCACCGCCAGGCCATGGCCAACGGTGATCAGTCCGCGTTCCTCGAGCTGACGCGCTGTCTCCTCGACCTTGGGCAGCGGGGTCTGCGAGACCTCGGACATCGAACGGATGTCGCGGGTACCTTCCTCGGCGACCCTGCTGACCATCCACGCCTCGCCGCGCGACAACGGGCTGTTCGCGGCATCGACCACCACCTCCCACGCCCGCAGTTTGTCCTCACGGGCGAGTGTGCGCCAGATCTGAAGCCGCAACTCCTCCAGAGATGATCTCTCGCCGGACATGCCAAACGATGTCCCGGCATCCGGCATCTTGGTGACCTCACGCAGTGGAACCTCGGGCAACAGCCAGGAAAGCGCGAAAGCCAGTGCGCCGATCGGAACGGCCACGATGAACACGACCCCGAACGCGTCGGTGTAGCCATCGAGGAACCAATTCTGAACGTCTGGTGGACAACTGCGCAGCGCCGACGACGATGCTTCCAGAACCTCCCCCGAACATCGGCCGACGGCACCTTCGGGCGGGCTGCCGGACAGCTCCGAACTCAATCGGGAGTTGAAGACCGCGCCGAAAACGGCAACACCGACCGCTGCGCCGATCGTGCGAAAGAACGTCGCGCCGCTGGTCCCGGTCCCGAGATCTCGATATTCGATCCCGTTCTGAACTGCGAGGATCAAGACCTGCATCACCATGCCGAGCCCGAGACCGAGCACGAACAGGTACAGCGCGATCGCGATATCCGATGACGACCGCTCCATCGTGGACAGCAGGTACAGACCAACGGTGAAGACGGCGGTGCCGAGGATCGGGAACAACTTGTAGCGTCCCGTCCTACTGATGATCTGACCGCTGCCGATCGAGGTGATCAACAAGCCGATCATCATCGGGATCATGTTCAGACCCGATTCGGTCGGCGATTCGCCGCGCACGGTCTGCAGGAACAACGGCATGAACGTGATGGCACCGAACATCGCGAACCCGACCACAAAGCTGACCGACGACGCCACCGCGAACACCCGGTTGGCGAACAGCCGCAGTGGGATCACCGGCTCCGTCGCGTACTTCTCGACGTACGCAAACGCCGCAATACACACCACTCCGAGTGCGCTGAGCCCCAGTATCAGCGCCGATGTCCAACCCCAGCGATCACCGAAACTGGTCACCAGCACGATGGAGGTCGCGGCAGCAGCGAGCAGGAACACCCCGAGATAATCGATCTTCGGTTTGACCTGCGCTGTCGTGTTCGGCAGGACGAAGAAGACCGCCACCAGAGCGATCGCGCCGATCGGCAGGTTGACGTAGAAGACCCAGCGCCAGCTGAGACTGTCGACGAAAAAGCCGCCGAGCAATGGTCCAGCGACACTGGCCAATCCGAAGACAGCGCCGAACATGCCCTGATAGCGGCCACGTTCACGCGCGGACACCACATCACCAATGATGGCCTGCGCCAGCACGATAAGGCCGCCGCCGCCGACACCCTGCAATGCCCGGAAGCCGATCAGCTGCCACATGGAGCCGGCGAGACCACACAGAGCCGAACCGACCAGGAAGATCACCACACAGAGGATGAACAGTGGCTTGCGTCCGAGCAGGTCTCCGAGCTTGCCCCACAGCGGTGTGGTCACGGTGGTGGCGAGCATGTACGCGGTCACGACCCAGGTGAGGTGGTCGGCTCCACCGAGATCATTGACGATTGTCGGCAGCGCGGTCGACACGATTGTCTGATCGAGTGCCGCCAAGAGCATCGCCAACATGAGTCCACCGAAGATCGCGTAGATCTTCCGCTTGTCGAGTTCACCCGTGGTCGCGTCCGCGTCCGCACTCTTGGCTTCGGTCATGTTCCGGTCCTGTCCTCGTCGACCCGGTATTGACCTCTTGAGTCTCGCAGGTAGCCGCGGCGCATATGCCAGAAAAACGATTCCAAACCCGGTACCGGACCCACGGCGTCAAACCCCCAGTTGTCCCTGCGGCCCCCACCAAGTAGCGTGTCGCGTCGCCAGATGATCAAATCGCTGGGTGTGGCGGCGACCGCACTTGCGGCCTTCGGCGCCACGGCGGCATGCTCCAATCGGACACCGGTCAACGAGGCTGCGGCCTCGGGTGGCGCGGGCGGACCCTACACACCCTTCACAGTGGTCGATCAGTACCAGAACACCATCGCCTTCGACACCCCGGTCGGACGCATCGTCTCGATCATCATCCCGGTGCCGTCCATGATCGCCGGTTCCGATCAGTCGATCGCCCGCAACGTGGGTGTGAACTCGAGCGCGATCGCGTTGGCCAAGAACGGCATGCTCGCCACCATGTTCCCTGGATTCCTCGACACACCAGTGGTTTCCGGCCCCGACTTCGTTCCCAACGTCGAGCAGGTGCTCTCACTGGGCCCCGACGTGGTGATCCAGTGGGGCGACAAGGGCGACGACATCGTGGCGCCGCTGCGCAATGCCGGACTCAAGGTCATCCTGCTCAAATACGGCACCCAGGAAGACCTCGAGGCCTGGATCAACATCTTCGGCGACCTGCTCGACAAGAAGCCGCAGGCCCAGGCGATTCTTGCGGCCATGGCCACCGACCGTAAGGCTGTCGAGTCGATCGCCGCTGCGAACACCGCCAAAGCACCTCGCGTCATGTACTTCTACAACACACCCGAGACCAAGGTGTCGGCAGACAACACCTACATGGACTTCTGGATCACCCTGGCCGGCGGAAAGAACGTCGCCCTCGGAGCCGGCAAGGGCACCAGCGTCGCCGTCACCAAGGAACAGATCCTGACCTGGGATCCGGAGATCATCGTCCTCGGCAACTTCGACCCCACGACTCCCCGAGACATCTACAACGATGCCACCTGGGCGTCGCTGACGGCAGTCAGGAACAAGCGCGTCTACAAGGCACCCATCGGTGGCTTCTCGTGGGATCCGCCATGCAACGAGTCGAACCTGATGTGGCTGTGGGTGGCTCAGGTCTTCTACCCCGACGCCGATCTCGACCTCGATCTCCGCGCGCGCATTCGCGAAACATACAAGTCGCTCTATGCATTCGACGTGTCCGACACCCAGATCGACGGCATCCTGCATCTGGAGAAGAACTCGGTGAGCACGGGCTATGACACGTTCCGCGCTTGACATCCAGGCCCGTGAATCCATACCGGTCAAGGCGCGCAATCTCAACACTTTCCTGGTTCCGGTTGTCCTGACCGTCGGCCTCATCGGTGTGGCACTGGCCGCACTTGCGCTGGGCCGCTACACCATTCCGGTCAATGAGGTCGCGCGCATCCTGATCAACGAGGTCTTCCCCCTGGAACGGACATGGACCGCGGTCGAGGAACAGGTTGTCCTGGGCGTTCGTTTCCCGCGTCTACTGCTGGGGATGCTGGTCGGTGGCGGACTGGCACTGGGTGGTTCAGCACTACAAGCCGTGTTCCGCAATCCCCTGGTCAGTCCGCAGGTACTCGGCGTCTCGTCGGGTGCATCATTCGGCGGCGTCCTGGTGATCATGCTCGGCCTGGGTTCGGTGTTCCTCGTCGGTGGCGCATTCCTGTTCGGTTTGGCCGCCCTGATGATGGTCATGGCGATCGGGAA
The DNA here is from genome assembly GCF_059445525.1 of Williamsia sp. Y712. Classification (NCBI taxonomy): domain Bacteria; kingdom Bacillati; phylum Actinomycetota; class Actinomycetes; order Mycobacteriales; family Nocardiaceae; genus Williamsia; species Williamsia sp. Y712. Next base: position 2,309,192 of record NZ_JCAIUN010000001.1, on the reverse strand, counting down.
AACCCGCACGGGCAGTTCAGTCCTCATGGTCGTGCTCGGCGGTGTGGTGACCAGCGCGTTCTTCGCCGCGCTCGTCTCACTGATCACCTACCTCGCCGACCCCTACAGCACGCTGCCGTCGATTGTGTTCTGGCTCATGGGATCATTGGCCACCGCCGATATGGGCAAGGTGGTCATCGCGGCCATCTCGATCCTGCTGGGCAGTGCGGTCATCCTCGGCCTGCGCTGGCGGGTCAACGTGCTCTCGCTCGGCGACGACGACGCCGAAACACTCGGGGTCAATCCACACCGCATGCGCATGCTGCTGCTGGTCATGGTTGCCCTGATGACCGCGGGCGCGGTTGCGGTCTCGGGCGTCATCGGCTGGGTCGGACTGGTCATCCCACACCTGGCCCGGCTCTGGGTCGGACCCGATCACCGGATCTCCATGCCGACAACCTTTGTGCTCGGCGCCGCGTACCTGACGATCATCGACACACTCTCACGCACCATCAGCCCCAGCGAGATCCCGCTGGGGATCCTCACCGCGGTCATCGGTGCGCCGGTCTTTGTTGTCCTCCTCCGCAAATCGAACAGGCAGGCATTCATCAGTGCTTGAGCTAAAAGATCTCGGATTCCATTACCCCCAACAAGATTGGGTGTTCCGTCACACCGATCTGACCATCGCGTCCGGTTCGATCACCTCGATCCTGGGCCCCAACGGCAAGGGAAAGACCACGCTGCTCCGGTGCATCGCCGGTCTCGCCCGCCCGCAGGAGGGCCGCGTGGTCCGTGACGCGAACATCGGATACGTCCCGCAGGCGACGCTGTCGAACGTCGGATACACGGTTTTCGACATGGTGTTGATGGGATGCGCCAAGAAGGTATCGGTGTTCGGCACGCCTAGCAAGGCTGATCTGACGCTGACCGGCCAGTCCCTGCAGCGTGTTGGGATCGAGCACCTCGCCGACTCGAGCTTCGCCGAATTGTCTGGCGGACAACGACAGTTGGTACTCATCGCACGCGCCCTGACCACCAGGTGCACCTTCATGATCCTCGACGAACCGGTCTCGGCGCTGGATCTGAAGAACCAGGCCCGGGTTCTGCGACTGCTTCGCGAACTCGCGAGAGAAGGGATGGGCGTTCTGCTCACCACCCATCATCCCGACCATGCACTGCACCTGAGCGGTGATGCCATCGTGATGTACAGCGCCGAAGAGATCGAGCTCGGCGCCGTGGAAGATCTGGTGACCGGCGAAAACCTCTCGCGACTCTACGACATCGACGTCGCGACCGAGACCATCATCGACCGGGGCGACCCGCGGACGGTGGTGTACACCCGCTACGACAACATCGCGGTGGCCGACAATGGCCACCGCACCAAGGAAAGTGCATTGCAATGACAGCCGAAAGTCTTACTGCCCCTGAGGTTTCAGCCGATTCCGACGCCCTGACCACCACACCCGTCCTCCATCTGGTGATGGGGTCCAATACCGGGATGTCGGGGGGACCCACCACCTCCGGACCGACCTCCAACATCGACATCTACTCACTGGGGTCGGTCGACCTGGGTTCGGTACGCGGACTGATCATCAACGGCAACTGCGACCAGGTCTTCCTCGAACGCGAGCGGGATGTCCTGACCGACTTCGTCGCCGCCGGCGGCCGCGTTGCCGTGATGGGCCATCCGCTCACCGACTTCCTTCCCGGACTCGGGCAGTGGCGCAAGTTCGAATATTCCGGCCCGAAAGACCTTGCGATCCACGCCGGTACCCCCCATCCGGTGTGGGCAGGTGTGGACACTGCCGACCTGAGCTTCCGGCGAGAGGTGTCCGGATTCTACGGTCGCGGATACAGCCAGAAGCTGCCGGAAGGTGCGATCGTCACGAACTTCATCGGCAGGCATCTCCTTCCGATCGACTACGTGTACCCACTCGGCCGCGGTGAGGTTCTCGTCCACGGCGGCATCGATCTCGCTGTCTACCAGGATGATCCGAACACATCGTCGCGTGTGTTCCCACAACTGCTGAGCTGGCTCGCCCAACTCGATGGAAAGGACAACCGATGACCACCATCGAGCCCTTCAACCGCACGGACCGTGCTCCCCTGTCGACCGGCACGCTGGCGATCGTCCACGGCGGCTCGCATTTCCACCTGCAGACCATCAAAGACCCGGCGGTCAAGGCATTTCAGCCGGAATTCCATTATCTACCGGACATCAAGCCGGGCGACCTCGACGGTGTCACCACGCTGATCCTGGCCGACCGTCTGCATCCGGAACTTCTTCGCGCGCATGCCGACGAGTTCTTGGCCATCGCGCAACGTGGCGGAACCCTGGTGGTCCTCGGCGAGAATGCCGCACACACATGGCTGCCCGGTGTCTCGTGGAGTCCACGCCCCACCAACTTCTGGTGGTGGCGCACGGGCGAAGATCCGCTGATCCGCACCCGCAGCCACAACCACGAGGCGTGGAAGTTCCTGACCACCAAGGCGGTGATCTGGCACCACCACGGATTGCTGCACACCGATGCCGATGTGGTGCCGTTACTGGTTTCAGAAGAACCGGATTCAGTCGGCAATCCGCATGATGCGGGAATGATGCTCTTCGAGGACACCACCTCCACCCGCGGCCGCATCATCGCCACCACGTTGGATCCGACCTACCACCACGGCAACAACTTCATGCCGGGTTCGACACGGTTCCTGTACGCCCTGCTGCGCTGGGTCGACCGCACCTGACAGGCGGCGGTCAGGGCCGCACGGCGTGCGGCAAGAAGAATGTCAGGCTTGAACAATGTCGGGCTTGAAACGGCGTCAGGGCTTCACCGGATAGTGGCTTCGAATTGCGATGCGGTTCCACGCATTCATCGCGATTGCCAGCCAGCTGACGGCGGAGACCTGCTCGTCGGTCAACGCCCCGTTGTCCCAATCATCGCGCGCCGGAACAGACAGCCTGGTCACTTCCTCGGCCAGACCCAGCGCCGCCTTCTCCCGGTCGTTGAAGTACTGCGACTCCCACCATGCCGCGATGACCGCGAGGCGATCGGCGGTTTCACCTTTCGCGAGTGCATCCCGGGTGTGCATCCGCAGGCAGAACGCGCACCCGTTGAGTTGCGAGACACGGATTTTCACCAGTTCGATCAGCAGCGGGTCAAGGTCTGCCGCGGCTGCCGCCCCGACGGCGGTCTTATCGAGTTCGGCGACAAGCGCATACGCGTCCGGGTGCTGCTTGCTCAGATTCACGTTGCCCATCGCGGTCCCTTATCTACGCCTACGCCGCGGCCGGCAACCAGGTACGAGCGGCCACAACCAGCGCCTTGACCCCGATCGACAACGTCGGATCGATGACGGGAGCATAGTGCGGTGAGTGGTTGGACGGCACTTTGAGCAGCGCGGGATCCGTCATGTCGCCCGTCGTGAACAACGACGGGTCGGACCCGCCGAGTAGCCAATAGGACAGCGGCGCACCTGAACTCGTGGCGAAGATTCCCACATCCTCGCTGCCCGCACCGGCTCCCGGATCGAGAATGTTGCTCGCTCCCAGCCAACCGGCGAACACGTCCAGGGTCCTACCCAATGCAACCGCATCGTTGGTGACAACGGGGAACCGTTCGATCTCCGTGATCGTCGGTTCCTTCGGTGCCCCGGCGGCCGCAGCCTCACCTTTGACGATACGGTCGACACTGTCGAGCACGCGTTGCCGCACCGGTTCGGCGTAGGACCGAATGTTCAGCTGCAATTCGGCGTCGCCGGGGATGACGTTCGCAGCGTCACCGGAGTGAATGGAGCCGACCGTCAGCACAGCGGTGGCGGTGCTCGGGATCTCCCTGGAGATGATCGTCTGCAACCGAAGCACCGTTGCGGCGGCCAGGACCACCGGATCGACGGAGGCCTCCGGCATCGACCCATGCGCGCCTTTGCCGATGAGATGGACTCGGAGCGAATCCGATCCGGCGTACGAGGCCCCGGCATGACCGGCTATCTTCCCTGCGGGCAACGGGGCGACATGCTGGCCGAGAACGACATCCGGTTTCGGGATCTTGTCGAACAACCCATCATCGACCATGGCCTGCGCGCCGGCACCCAATTCTTCGGCCGGCTGGAAGACGAGTACCAATGTGCCTCGCCACGTGTCGGTTCCGGTCGACAAGACCTGCGCCGCGCCCAGCAGACACGTGGTGTGCAGATCATGCCCGCAGGCATGCGCAACCGGAACGGTTTTGCCGTTCTCATCGGTCGCGGTGACAGTGCTCGCGTAGTCGAGCCCGGTATCCTCTTTCACCGGAAGAGCGTCCATGTCGGCTCGGAGCAATGCCACCGGGCCTGACCCATTCTTCAGCACCCCGACGACCCCGGTCCCGCCGATCCCGGTGGTGACCTCAAAGCCCAGGGCGCTGAGCCGATCCGACACGATCCCGGAGGTGCGCTGCTCCTGGAAACCGAGTTCTGGGTGGCTATGGATATCCTTGTACAGGTCCTGTAGCGCCGGATCGATCGCGATGTCGTCGTGGATGGCCATGGGATGGTCCTTCCCTGTTTGCCCGACTACGGGTTCACACCCGGGCGCCGTCGGCAGCGGCGTTGCTACCACACAGACCCCGTGAAACAACCCTACGACCGAACCACACTTCGGAAAGCAAGATTTGAGAAACCGGCCGCAGCAGTCGCTGTGAAGCGAAGGCGTCTACAGCACAGATCTGAGATCGGCAGTGTCCGGAATGCCCACCTCGGCAATGGCGGTCCGTCTCTCTGGCAAGTGGCGCCACCGCCCGTTCGCCACCGCAACTCCGTTGACCCGCACACCCGTCGGCGCAGCGTCGACGCCGATCAGTTCGATGCGGCGGATCGGCGGCCTGGGCGTCCGGGTGCCGGACCCAGGCGACGACGTCTCGACGGTGAGTTCACGGGTGGCATCGTCCCAGCTGAACATTGTCCAGGAGTACCCCTCCACGAGATGCTCGTTCGAGTGGCCGTCGTCTTGATACAGGCGCGATGAAGCATTGGCACCAGCGAACACCTTCAGCGACAACGGTTCCGCACTGTCGGCAGCCGGGGCCGCCGCACCGGCCAGTGTCGGGATGGTGGCCCCGGCCCGCGCATACACCGGGATGTCGAACAGCGTGACAGCAACATCTCGAATTGCTGGACCTTCGAACACTGCACCATCGAAGATGTTGACCCACTTACCCTCCGGGAACCAGATACGTTTTACCCCGCCACCGGCACTGCGCGGCCGCACCACCGGGGCCACGAGCAGATCATCACCGAGCATGTACTGATGGCGGAACTCGTACGCCTGCTGCTCTTTTGGCCAGTCGAGGTACATGCCACGGGCCATCGGCAATCCGGTGTCGTGCATCACCCGGGCCGCGGTGTAGAGATACGGCACGAATGCCGACCTTATCCGCAAGGTCTCGGCGGCGGCATCGTTGAAGGGTTGCGCGAACTCCCACGGCAGGCGTGGGGTGCCGATGTTCTGGGAATGGATTCGCATGATCGGCGAGAATGCGCCGAATTGCATCCAGCGAACGTATCTCTCGGGATCGGTGTCGCCTTTGAAACCGCCGATATCGTGCGACACGTACCCCATACCGATGTTGCCTTCGGCGTGGGTGAAGACCACTTCGAAGGCGAGGGTCTCCCACGTCGAATAGGTGTCACCGGTGAAGTGGATTGTGTGCCGGTGCCCGCCCCATGGTCCCGGCCGGGTACCCACCATGTCCCAGTACGATGCACCGTTGCGGGCCAGGAGTAGCCATCGGTTTGTCAACGCTTTCGGTCGTCGGCCATACGCCCGCGCGATCCACACATCGTCAGCGATTTCTGCCGGACCCGCTCCGACACACGACTCGTCGATGATCCAGTCCAGCCACCAGAAGTCGACACCTTCGGTCTCGAACGAATCATGCAGCCGCATAAAGGAATCAATATGGCCACGCTTGCCCAGGTCCCAGACATACGAGGGACCCGATGCTCCGGCAACGTCGAGTTCCAGCGCGGAGAAGAACCGGGACGCGGGGGTCAGTGCCGGCTGCAGTGTGCCGCCCGCCCGACTCGACGCGTCACCGAAACGACTGTCGTTGCCGGCGATACTGGGATGGATGTTCAGCCCGACCGCCATCTTCACCTGGTGCGCCCAGGCCAGGAACCGCTGCGGGTCGGCGAACAGCCTGCGATTCCAGCCCCACCCGTTCCACGAGTTGGGTTCTTTGAAGTCCGTGTCGATGATCAGCACGTCCAGCGATGCTCCCACCGACCTGTACTTCGGCACCAGTTCGGCGCGGTAGTAGCGCTCGTCGTAGGGCGCATACCGCGAGAACCAATTCCCGAATGCCTGTCGCGGCAGCAGAGGCGTTGCCCCGGAGAGGGTTCGGTAATCCGCAAGTGCCTGTTTGTAGTCGTCGCCATAGGCGAAGATGTATCCATCGCGGTATCCCGAGGCGCTGCGGCGAGGGACATACACGTCCGCGTCGTCGGGAACGAGGACGGACCGGGTGTCGTCGATGAAGAACCATCCGGCACGCGAGAGCAGTCCGGGTTGCAGCGACGTCTCACCACGAACCGAGTCGAGGCAGCGCAGCCAGCCGCCGAAGTTGTCCGGCGGCAACGGCGGGATCGACGCGGTCCAGACTTCGAGATTGGCGAGAAAAACGGTGCCCGTCACTTCCGGCGCATACTGATCCGAAAGCCATACGGGAGAAACTGTCGCGCCCGAATGCGCCAGATCGACCTCTGGCGCACCGGCATCGAACCGGGACACCGGACAACTCGTCGCCATCGCGTCGGTCTCGAGTCGGACGGAATCTCCCGACTGCAGCACCCGATACTCCGGCGTCCGCGCGGCGCGGTGATGGCCCAGCATCGTCGGACGATCCTCGAACTGCCTGTTCGGCGAGTATTCGTACCGGACCAGACCCGGCGTGATGACGGTCAGCCGAACATTGCCAACGGTGATCAGACCTTGGCCGTCGTCCACCAGATCAATCGCGTCGGCAGCGGCCGCGCCACCCGATACCGATAGAGCCCCCGCCGCTGCGGTGAGACCAATTCCCGCAATCGCCTGTCGCCTGGTGATACCCGCGTGCACACCCGGTGCACCAGTGTCTTCCACACGGCGGAGGCTACCTGCGGACCTGCGGCGATTCTCGGCTTCAACAGAATCTGATCAGCGGCCACAGACCCGTGGCTGAATCTTTTCGAATGTTGTCATTTCAGCCAATGGTGTCGGCATCTTGCCGCCTGCACACTGTCAATCATGAGCGTCGAAGTCTTCGAAATCGTCCTGGCAACAACCATGTTCACATTGGTCGCGGCGTCGGCAATCTCGCTCGCCGTCAGCAAGTGGCGGCGAGAAGTTCGCCCAGGATCGCGCGCGCCAACTGTCGACCACGCCGGAGCCCATCCGCCTGTGCGCACATTTTCGTCATCTCCGTAGCCCGGCAGTGGGAGAATCCGAGCAGGAGGTGTCCTGTGAATACCACCGATTATCTGGTCGTGGGGGCTGGCGCCAGCGGGCTCGCGTTCACCGATTCCCTGCTGAACGAATCGGATGCCGAGATGCTGCTCGTCGACCGACGCACGGAGGTGGGCGGGCACTGGCGCGACACCTACCCGTTCGTACAGCTGCATTCGCCGTCGGCGTACTACGGTGTCGGTTCCAGACCACTCGGGAAAGACCGGATCATCGAGTCCGGCCGCAACAGCGGATTCTACGAGCAGGCGTCCGGCCCCGAGATCCAGGACTACTTCGCGCGGGTCCTCTCTGAAGGGCTCGCACCGTCCGGACGGGTCGCGTTCTTGGGACGACACGACTTCGTGGGCAGCAACGACGGTGTGGCACACCTCCGCGACACGGTGACCGGAGCCGTCACCGATGTCACGGTGCGCCGACGGGTCGTCGACGCGCGCTATCAAGAGGCCTCCGTGCCGGCGACGCACACGCCGTCATTCAGCGTCGAGCCGGATGCTCGATTCGTTCCGATCGGGCTGCTGCCGGAGCGGGCTGGTGACCATCGCCGGTTCACAGTCATCGGCGGCGGCAAGACGGCGGCGGATGCCGGCCTCTGGCTGCTCGATCACGGCATCGCTGCCGACCGGATCCGCTGGATCAGGCCGCGCGACATGTGGTTCAACGACCGGGCCGGGCTGCAGCCGCTCGATCAGGTCGGTGCACTCATGCACGGTTTGGCCGATGAGGCCGAGGCAGGCGCCCAGGCGCACGACCTCATCGACCTGTGCCGCCGGCTCGAGGACGTCGGCCGGCTGATGCGACTCGATCCCGACGTGGAGCCGACCATGTACCGGGGCACGATGCTGAGTCGGCGGGAGCTGGATGAGCTGCGAGGCATCGAGGACGTGGTTCGGCGCGGGCACGTGCGCGCCGTGGGCCCGAGCCACATCCGGCTCGATGATGGCGAGATCCCAACCGAGCCGGACACGCTCCTCGTCGACTGCTCCGCACGTGGTCTCGCGTCCTCGCCTGCGGCGCCGATCTTCGACGGCGACACGATCCGGCTGCAGCAGGTGCGCCACAACTCCCCCACGTTCAACGCAGCACTGCTCGGCTTCATCGAGGCGCACCGCGACGACGATGCCGAGAAGAACCGGCTGGCCCGGCCGAATCCGTTCCCGAGCACCCCGGCCGACATGGCGAACATGCTCACCCGCACCTGGGCCGGCGCCCGCATCTGGCAGAGCGAATCAGACATCCAGCACTGGATCGACGGCAGTCGCCTCAATCTGATGCGCGGGCTCGTCGAGCGGATGGGCGACGAGCATGTGCGGTCGGGGGTAGAGCGATTCGTGACCCACGTCGCCGATGCCACACGCCGGCTGCCCTCCCTGGTGTGAGGGGCTCTTCCGCCGGTTCTCCTCGAAATCCTGAGCCTCAGCATCTTGACTACGGCAGCGACAGTTTCTCGATCTCAGATTCTGACGGCTCCATCCGAGCCGCGTAACTCGGGTCTGGTGCGGCGACATACGCTTGAGCACGATGCCCAACCCACCCACTCCACCCCCATTTCCTTTCCGCCGCACCGGGCGGGTGATCTACAGCTCTCGCGGGCTCTACGGCTTGACCGTGTTCATCGTGCTCTTCGTCATGCTGATCGGAGCATTGGCATACGTCTACGCAGCCAATAACTCCACAACCAATATCGTGGTGATGTTGTGCTTCCTAGGTGTGCTGCTGGCGATGGCCAGTTGGTGCATCTATTGCGGACGCCGCGTCCAGATCTGGGAACGTGAATATGAGCGCGTGATGGGCCACAAGTTCGGCGCATAGTGGCGATAGTTTCTTGCTTGGATCCGGTGGAGCGATGAGTGCGTGGCAAGGCGAAGACAGGCCCGGCTATGGCGCACAACGGAATTCAACCGCGTCACGGCGGTTAGGAAATATTTCCCCTGCGTCGCCGACTGGAGTGGTCAGGCAATCCATGGGTTCACCAGCTCGACCCCAGTGTGAGCGAAGTCCTTGGTGTTCCGAGTTGCACACGTTGCGGCATGTGCTCGACAGATCGCAGCAATCTCGGCGTTGGCCATTGTGATCGGTTCGCGAGTGAAACAGCCTTCGCCGCGTAAGCGGCTGCGCCCAACGCGTGCGCCCCCAAGGAACAGGGATCGTCAGCGAATCACCAGATCAGAGGTTGTGGCACTCAGGGTGATCGGTGCGATCGACTTTCCGCGCATCCACGTGCTCACGAACTGCGCCAGCTCGGGGTCGTCGGCACGCTGCGTGTAGGCCGCGTGCGGGATCTCGATCGCACCGATGAGATGGCGCGGCGTCGAAGTCAGACCCACGTGTCCCGGCGTCATCCGCATGCCGTCCGCGGTGTGCAATTGCACCGGCATTCGGGCACCTGTCCCGGTCACGACCACCGCATCGCGCGTGGTCACCGCGGGGTCGAAGTTCGCGACCTCCAACCGGTACCCAGACGGTCCGGCGTGCAATCCCACCTGGTCGAGCAACCGCGGGTCGACCACGCTGTAGGGCAGGCCGATGTCGATCAGTGTCTGACCATCGACGGCGGCGTCGCGCGACGGCAGCGACGCCGACAGGTTCCACGGCTTGAGCGGGGCCAATGTATCGGCGGAACGATCGGCCGCGGAGTTCTCGAGTGGGCTGCCCTGCAGCGGCGAATCGGTGGGCACGAACGTCCATGACGAGGCATGAATGTCTTTACGCCAGAAGCCGGTACGACCGTTGTCGCGGCCTTCGACTCGCAGCTCACGCTTTTCGACGCCTGGTCCGGTGGAGATCACGGTGATGCTGGACGTGATCTCACCCGGAACCTTCGGTTGTTGAGTCCAATCCGGCGCGGGCAACTGCACCGCCGCCGTCGAACGATCCCAGGTCTCCTGGTTGAGGTCCGTCGCACTCGGCTTACCGGTCTGCGGCTCCCAGCTGTAGCGGAAGAACACCGAGTCCGACCCGGAGGAATCGAAATCGAAAGTCCGCGTGTACATGTCGCCGTAGCGGTTCATCACGAAGGTGGTGGACGCCGCCGCCGACAGCGACACCGATTGGAAGCGTCCACCCAGCGGGCTACCGATCTCATAGCTGTTGTCGTTGGGTAGCCACGGATCGGCGTAGGTGATGCGGCTACCGTCGCCGGTGAGCGCTGGAATCATCGTCATCTTGGCCTGACCGCTGGGATGCACGCGGCCGGCGATGTCGGCGTACTCGCGGTTCGCGGTCGGCGACGTGACGCTGAGCGCCCACCCGCCGGTCCGCGTGTCCGGCAGCGTACGACCCGGTCCCAGCCACAGCAGCGCGCCCCACCCCGACGTCCAATTCCACAGCAACGGTGACTGGGTGACGTTGTCCATGGTGTAGATCCAGCCGTCACGATCAATGCCGACGAGCTCGTCGTCATCGAGTGAGATGGCGGTGATCGCGCCGTTCAGACACGACGGCAGCCGAACAATCCGCCAGGGAGCGCCCGCATCCCGTGGTCGCGTGAGCAGTTCCCCGTCGACGAGGGCGAACTCCCAATAGTGGTTGAACTGCGTGCGCTCGGTGCGCAGATCGACACGAGTAGGGGCATTTGCACCGCGGTACGTGGCGAAGGTGTTCAACCCGGTGCGATCACCGGTGGACGGCGCTCCCGGCGGCAGTTGCGCAGTCCCGAACGGAACACACCCCGCCGGTCCGGCGATGGCAGAGGGCGATGCGATGGCGGTGCCCGTGCCGACGACTGTCACGAGCGCGACAACGGCCCCGGCGAATCGAAGGTTGATGCGGCGGACCAAAGAACAGGGCATGCGAGCACTATGCCATGGGGTCCCCTGCTCGCTGTCCGTTCTACGTACCGAAACCGCTCGACGGTCGCTGGGCGCTGTCAGGCGTCAGATCGGACCGTCCTGTCCAAGGGCGACTCGTACATGTGGCCACGCAATTCGGTACCGACACTCACCTCCGGGCGCAGATCGAGACGGCGCAAGAGCTGAGCGTTCAGAGCGACCACAACAGTCGACACCGACATCAGGATGGCGCCCACCGACATCGGCAGGACGAATCCGATCGGTGCCAGGACACCGGCTGCCAACGGAACCGAGATGAGGTTGTATCCCGCTGCCCACCAAAGGTTCTGTTCCATCTTGCGATAGGTGGCCTTGGACAGCCGGATCACCGAGATGACCGACCGCGGGTCGTCGCTCGCCAGGATCACTCCCGCAGAGCCGATCGCGACGTCCGTGCCGGCACCGATCGCGATCCCGACATCGGCCTGCGCCAGTGCGGGTGCATCGTTGACGCCGTCACCGACCATCGCCGTGACGTGACCCTCATGCTGTAATTCCTGCACCGTGGATGCTTTGTCCTCCGGCCGGACACCGGCGAAGTACCGATCGATACCGAGCGCCTGCGCCACCGACCGTGCGACCGCCTCGGCATCCCCGGTGATCATGACCACCTTCACGCCGAGGTCGTGCAGCGCGCCGACCGCTTGCCGGGATTCCGGACGGATCTCGTCGGCGAGGCGGACTGCTCCGATCAGTTCGTCGTCGGCCAGAACGTGCAGGATGATTGATCCGTCCGCTCGCCATGCGGCCGCCACGTCGACTTCGGCGCGCCCGTGGTTCTCCAGCAGACGGGGGCCTCCGACATGGATCTGACGTCCGTCTACCGTCGCCGAAACACCCACTGCTGGAGCCGAAGTGAAATCCTTCGCGGGCGGGATGGGTAAGCCGCGCTCCTGTGCAGCGCGCACGATCGCCTTGCCGAGTGGATGTTCACTGCCGGCCTCGGCGGCCGCCGCGAGGGTGAGCACGTCGTTGTCCGAGTGCGCGCCGACCGAGTGCAGGCCGATCACAGTGGGCTCACCTTTGGTCAGTGTCCCGGTCTTGTCGAAAAGCACCATGTCGACGGACCGCATACTCTCCAGCGCGAGTCGGTCTTTCACCAACACCCCGCCGCGGGCGGCACGCTCGGTCGCGATCGCGACGACCAGCGGGATCGCCAGACCCAGCGCGTGCGGGCAGGCGATGACCAGCACCGTGATGGTGCGGACAACCGCGTCGTCGGTCTTGTCCAGACCCGTCCAGATCGCCGCGGTGATCACCGCAGCACCGAGTGCGTACCAGAACAACCAGCCCGCGGCCCTGTCGGCAAGACGCTGCGCGCGCGATGATGAGTTCTGCGCCTCAGAGACCAACCGCCCGATCCCAGCCAGTGCGGTGTCCTGCCCGATCGCCGTAACTTCCACCCGCAGACCGGAATCCGTGGCCACCGTGCCGGCGACCACCGTATCCCCCACGCCGCGCGCAACGGTGCGCGATTCGCCGGTGACCATCGATTCATCCATCTCGGCCGTACCGTCGACCACCTTTCCGTCAGCGGGCACGGAGGCCCCGGGCCGCACCAGGACCACATCGCCGACCTGCAGGTCGGACGGCGCCACGACGACGGTCGTGTCGCCGTCGACCCTTTCGGCCTCATCGGGGAGCAGCGCAGCGAGCGAATCGAGAGCCGAGGTGGTCTGTGCCAACGAACGCATCTCGATCCAGTGCCCGAGCAGCATGATCACGATCAGTAACGCCAGTTCCCACCAGAAATCGAGCTCGTGATCAACGATTCCGATACTCGCGGCCCAGGAAGAGACAAATGCGACCGTGATGGCCAGCGCGATGAGCAGCATCATGCCGGGGGCGCGCGCACGCACCTCACTGACGCCACCGGTGAGAAACGGGCGCCCACCCCAGACGTACATGACCGTGCCCAACACCGGAGAGACCCATTCGAGCGCCTCGGAGTCGGGCAGATCGTAATCGAGCAGCGAGGCGAACATCGGAGAGCAGAGCACCACCGGGACGGCGAGGATCAACATGATCCAGAACAGGCGACGGAACTGCGCAACGTGATGAGCATGCCCACCTGGACCGCCGTGATCGGCGTGCCCGGCCGGATGCATGGCAGAACCGTCGTCGTGGACTGAATTGTCAGGGTGATGGCCGGGGTGATCGACGGCCGCCTCGGCGCCCTGGTCACTGCCGCCGTCCCCATGTGTTGGGTCCATCAGCCCTGTGTACCCCTGACAGGAGTCGTTGTGGAGGGCCTTCGGTCACGCATCGCAGGAAAATTTGGACCGAATCCGGCGCCGTACCGCCGATCACCTCCCAGAAACGTCGACCTGCTCGACCCCACCAAACTCGTGCCCGAAGCGCCGCTGAAGTCTGACCACGTTGCAACCGGTGCTGCCGCCCAGCTGCCTGGACGGCAGCACCGTGTTTTTCACACTATGGAGTTGTCAAGGATGCATGCGCGGTCCCGAAAGATCTCGGGTGCGCGGGAGTGGAGAGTCGGTTGAGTCAGGCGGCGAGGATCAGGCCGCGAGGGTCAGGGTTCGGCGGTTGTAGGCCGGTAACGGTTTTCGCTGCGGATCGACGTCGGCCGGTGGGATCAACCACGGGTGCCCATCCGATCCCATGATCACGTCCCAATCGGTGTTGTGGACCGCCATATGGCAGGTGCGGCACAACAAGCACCCGTTCTCGAGCGTGGTGAGACCACCGTCAACGAAGTGGACGATGTGGTGGCAGTCAGACCAACTCGCATGTCCCCCGCATTTCACACAGCAGGTGTCGCGGATGATGATCGCTTTACGGACCAACCCCTTGAACAACCGTTTCGGCGGACTCAAATCGACCGGGACTTCCTGCCCGTCGAGGGTGATCGAGGTGATCGACGAATCACACGCCAACATCGCAGCAGTCGCCTCGGTAACCGGACCCATCCACGGCAACGACGCAGCATCGGGATGATCAGCAGGAACAGTCACATTCACCTCGGTCCGCGGCGCCGACACCAGAGTTTGCCCACCCCCACCGCAATCCAACAGTTGATGCAGGGCATCAGCCCGGCGCTGCGTCGGAGAACGCGGATCATCGGAACCATCCGGTTCGGGACGTGCTCTGGACCAGAAGTCCAACGCGGAGAACAACTTTTCACCGATCACCGCATCCACATCGAACGTCCCGACACAGCGACCCTCACGGACTTTGTATTCGAGGCTGTTCAGTGACCGGTCTTCGGCCGGCGGCGGCCCACCGGTGTCTTTGGCAATCTCGTTACCCAGCGCGCGGGCGGCGGCATTGATCTCTGATGGTGGCGCTCCGGAGATGGCGTGGCTCAACAGTTTCCGCTCGAACCCGATCCGCTGCTCGGCCGTGACAACTTCTTCGGACCGCCCGACAACATGCCCGACACCTTTGACCACCGCATCGACGTGCTCAGACGAGAGAAACCCATCCTTCGAATACCCGGCGGTACGATCCAAACCGACCAGACCCGGACCGATACGTAACCACCGATACGCCGACACCGGCGCTGCACCGTTGGACTGCAACAACTTTGATGTAGTCGAACCGGCCTTACGGGCCATCCCCAACTCGTCGATCACCGCCGCACACACCGCAAGCTGATGCTCGGCCACGTTGCGCAGAGTGATCAGATCCTTCACCACCCCCAGCGCATCGTTCGCGTCATCGGGAATCTCTAGGTCGACAATGTCGTCGACCATCTCGAGAAGTCGCATGGCACAGCACCTTCCAAGGAGAGCAAAACCGGGGTCATCGACCAGGGTGTCTCTGCGGGGAAGGCGTCAGATACGTGATGCTTGTGGTCGATGACTCCACTGTACCGGCTCGAACGCATGTTCGCAAGGGAGTCTTTAGCGAAACCTGTTGACCACCAACATATTTAGGTAGTTTGCCGAAGCAACTCGAACCACCGCCCATTCAGATCATCGAAGGCCCAATACCCGGAATGGGTTCAGCTGCAGCAGCATCGGCTATTCGAATGGCCGGATCAACGACGCCACTGATACCGGATCTTCGGCCGCCCGGCGTGGCCGTAGTCGGTGTGGCGTACCAACGTTCCCTCTTCGGCGAGCCGTTCGAGGTAACGCCATGCCGTCACCCGCGACACCCCGACGATCTTGGCCGCGTCGGCGGCAGTGATGCCACCGACGGTGTCGCGGACAACCTTTGCCACCTCGTCTGCGGTTCCCGGCGCAGCACCCTTCGGTGCGGCGGATCGGTCCGCGCCGGTGCGCAATTCGGCGAAGGCGCGGTCCACCTCGGCTTGACTGGCGGCGTCGGTACCGGCCGGGAGGGCCGCGCGGTAGCGCTGATAACGCTCGAGCCGATCGCGAAAGGCCGCGAAGGTGAACGGCTTCAGCAGATAGGCCAGCGCCCCGTTGGCGACTGCGGCGCGCACGATCTGCAGATCGCGTTCCGACGTGATCGCGATGATGTCCGGCGCGGGGCGTAGCCCGGACAACGCAGACGCGAGGTCGATGCCGGTGGCGTCGGGCAAGCCGATGTCGAGGAGCACCAGGTCGATCGGGGCTCCACTGGCCGATGCCGCGACGGCGGCCTGCATTGCATCCCGGGCGGTATGGACCAGCGCAGCCGCGGTGAATCCGGGGATTCTCCCTAGATAGGTGCTGTGAGCCTCGGCGATCAATGGTTCGTCTTCGACGATGAGCACGTTGATCATCACGCCGCCTTACCGATGCGCACCGTCACGACCGACCCGTATGTCATCTCCGCGGTGAGCGTGCCGCGGTGCCGATCGACGACCTGGGCGACCAGTGCGAGACCCAGTCCACGCCGCCCGTGCTCACTCCCGCCCTTCGTCGAATAGCCGCGCTGCATCGCCTTTGAGAACTCCGCGGGGTCCATGCCGTGGCCGCTGTCAGCGACCTGGATCAGCAGGTCGTCCCCGTCCAGACGGACCGTGACCTCCACCCACGGATCGTCCCGATCGCAGGCGTCGAAAGCGTTGTCGATCAAATTGCCGACGACGGTGACCAGCTCTGGCCCTGACAGCAGCACTTCTTCTGCGTCCGAGGACAATTCGGTGTCATCGGTGATGGTGAAGCCGATACCCCGCTCGTCGGCCTGGGCGCTCTTGCCGAGCAACAGCGCCGCGAGCGCGGGTTCACCGACGGCTTCCGACAGACGGTCGACCAGACGTTGGGACAGTTCCAACTCGGTGGTTGCGAACTTCACGGCCTCATCGGCGCGGCCCATCTCGACGAGCGTCACTATGGTGTGCAACCGGTTCGCGGATTCGTGGGCCTGGGAGCGTAGCGATTCGGCAAACACCTTCATCGAGTCGAGTTCACCCAGCGCGCCCTGCAATTCGGTGCGGTCCCGGATGGTCACGACCTCGGTGTCGGGAGACCGCTCACCGGCTACGTGAGAACGGTTCACCACGAGCACCCGGTCGCCGGTGACGTGGACCTCGTCGCGCGCACCGGGAGAGTAGGAGCGCAAGAAGAGCGGCAGAGACTCATTGTCGATCTCGCCCGACGGCAGGGACAGCAAGCGCCGCGCCTCGTCGTTCGCCAACGCGACACCGCGGCGGTCGCGCACGATCAGTCCCTCCGAGACCGAGTGCAGGATCGCGTCGTGGTGCTCGTACATCACTTGGAGTTCGGTCGGTCCGAGGCCGTGTGTCTGCCGGAGCAACCGTCGCCCGATCGCCCAGATCCCGATCAGTGACACCCCCAATGCGGCGAGCGCGACCAGGATGATCTGCGGAAGCTCGTCCCGCCAGCGCTGCCCGAGAGTCTGCTGGGTGATACCCGCCGACACCAGGCCGATGATTTCCCCCGACGACGAACGGACCGGGGCCACCGCCCTGACGGAGGGCCCGAGAGTCCCGGTGTAGACCTCGGTGAAGGTTCGGCCTTCCAGCGCCGGTCCGATGGTGCCCAGGTAGTCCTGGCCGATGAGGGCCGGGTTGGTGTGAGTGAAGCGGGTCCGATCGGGCGCCATGATCGTGATGAATCCGATCCCGGTGTCCTCGCGAATGCGCCCGGTCACCGGTTGGAGGATCTGCGGCGCGGTACCCGATGCGATTGCCGCTGCCGTCGAGTTCGACTGGGCCAGGGTACTGGCGATACCGAGGACCTGTTGGCGCGCTGCCGAGTCGCTGTCTCGGCGGGCGTCGAGCAAAGCCAGTGCACT
Organism: Williamsia sp. Y712; assembly: GCF_059445525.1. Classification (NCBI taxonomy): domain Bacteria; kingdom Bacillati; phylum Actinomycetota; class Actinomycetes; order Mycobacteriales; family Nocardiaceae; genus Williamsia; species Williamsia sp. Y712. The sequence goes on along the minus strand of NZ_JCAIUN010000001.1, from coordinate 2,291,738 downwards.
CCCCGCTAGCACGATCACCGCGACAACCACGAGTTGCAACACGATGGCCTGACCTGCCAGAGAGCGTGGCACCAATCTCGTCATCGACCTCTCCGCCTGAACGAAATGAACTTAACCGTGACCTCGCTCACTTTGGCGAACACCATTCTTTCAAACCCGTTCCTCGCTGCTTCACAAAGGAAGTCGATCATGACAACGACAGAAGACCGTCCGACACAAGAGCAGCCACCGGCTCCAAAGCGGCGTGACCGGACGCATTGGTTGTACATCGCGGTGATCATCGCGGTGTTCGCAGGTGTGATCGTCGGACTGGTCGCCCCGGGTGTAGGCGAGGACCTCGGTGTTCTGGGCACCATGTTCGTGAGCCTGATCAAGATGATGATCAGCCCGGTCATCTTCTGCACCATCGTCCTGGGCATCGGCTCGGTGCGGGCGGCAGCAACGGTCGGCAAAGTGGGTGGCCTGGCGTTCGGTTACTTCCTGCTGATGTCGACGGTGGCGCTGGCCATCGGGCTCGTGGTTGGCAATCTGCTCAGCCCCGGCAGCGGGCTCACGATCGATCCATCCAAGATGGGCACCGGCGCAGAACTCGCCGACAAGGCCCACGAAGCCGGCGGCACCATGGATTTCATCCAGTCGATCATCCCGACCTCGATGCTGTCGGCATTGACCGAGGGCAGCGTCCTGCAGACCCTCTTCATCGCTCTGCTCGTCGGCTTCGCGATCCAGGCTCTGCCCACCCGCAACGGCGACCCGATCCTGCGGGCGATCGAGTTGATCCAGAAGGTCGTGTTCAAGGTGCTCGGCATGATCCTGTGGCTCGCCCCGATCGGCGCATTCGGCGCCATCGCCAACGTGGTCGGCCAAACCGGTTGGAGCGCGATCACCGAGCTGTTGACCCTGATGCTCGGCTTCTACGTGACCTGCGCGATCTTCGTCTTCGTGATCCTCGGCCTGCTGCTGCGTCTGGTTTCAGGAGTCTCGATCTTCCAGCTGGTCCGTTACCTGGCCCGCGAATACCTGTTGATCTTCGCCACCTCGTCGTCCGAGTCGGCCCTGCCGCGGTTGATCGCCAAGATGGAACATCTGGGTGTCCAGCGCACCACCGTCGGCGTGGTTGTCCCGACCGGATACTCGTTCAACCTCGACGGCACCGCGATCTACCTGACGATGGCATCGCTGTTCGTCGCCGAAGCCATGGGTGACCCGCTCGCCCTCGGTGAGCAGATCTCGCTGCTGGTGTTCATGATCGTCGCCTCCAAGGGCGCAGCCGGGGTCAGTGGCGCCGGACTGGCCACCCTCGCCGGTGGCCTGCAGAGCCACCGTCCCGAACTCCTCGACGGAGTGGGTCTGATCGTCGGCATCGACCGGTTCATGTCCGAGGCCCGTGCGGTCACCAACTTCTCCGGCAATGCCGTCGCAACGATTCTCGTCGGCTCCTGGACGAAGACCGTCGACATGGAGAAGGTCGGCAATGTCCTCTCCGGCAAGGATCCCTTCGACGAGTTGTCCATGGTCGACGACGGAGACGACCGCTGGGACAAGACCGACGACTCGACCACTGCAAAAACGGTAGTCACTGCCTGAGGCGATCGACAACGCTGCGCCGCGGTTCCCCCGGGAGCCGCGGCGCAGAACCAATTCCCTTCTCCCCTAACACCATCCGGCTCCTGTTCACGACCGCGTTCATTCCGATGGCAATCCGCTCCGCTTGGGTCCAGATACTCCAGGAGCACATGCGGGTCAGCGGAGCGAATTGCAGGGATGGTCTCGGCACTATCCCCAAACCTGTTGCAGCGAAGTAGAAGTGGTGCACAATACGGGTACGCCATGTGTGCCAAATCAGTCCGGCGCGTTCGCATGTACAGTGGATCTGTTGGGATCTTCTCAGCCAGCACGCCTTAATGCTCGTCTACGGGTTCCGCAGTGAGCCAGACGCGTAAAACCGCATCCGAGAACGCTGAGTTCAATGTTCGTCGAGTCGGTCGGGTCCTCGTGGGCGGCAGATCTCGGATTGGATCGATCAAATGACTTCTAACAGCACGCCCGGTATTGCCCTCGTCGTAGGCGCAACCGGAATCGCCGGGCAGACCATCAGCGCTGCGCTGGTTGACAATGGCTGGACAACTTACGGTTTGGCGCGGGGACCGCGTAACCCGGTGGATGGCGTCATTCCGGTTGCCGCGGATCTCCTTGATCCCGGATCACTGACGGAGGCGCTGGCCGATGTCAGACCGGACATTGTCTTCCTCACCGCGTGGATGAAGCAGGACTCCGAGGAAAAGAACATCGAGGTCAACAGCGCTACGGTTCGAAACGTCCTGGGTGTACTGGGAGACAAGGACTCGGTACGCCACGTTGCACTCCTGACCGGACTCAAGCACTACCTCGGATCGTTCGACGACTATGCGACCGGCGTCATGGCCGATACTCCTTTTCACGAGTACGAGCCGCGGCTGAACACTCCGAACTTCTATTACGCCCAGGAAGACGAGCTCTTTGCCGCCGCCGAGCGATACGGTTTCGGCTGGAGTGTGCACCGGGCCCACACCGTCTTCGGCTATGCCGTTGGCAACGCCATGAACATGGTGCTGACCCTGTCCGTGTACGCCGAGATCTGCCGCGAAACCGGGGCACCGTTCGTGTTCCCCGGTTCGAAAACGCAGTGGGACGGGTTGACCGATGTGACTGACGCGGATCTTCTGGGTGAACAGATGCTCTGGGCTGCAACAGATCCCAACGGCAAGGACGAGGCCTTCAACATCGCCAACGGCGACGTGTTCCGGTGGCGCTGGCTGTGGCCTCAGGTGGCCGAGATGTTCGGAGTGGAGCCCGTCGGGTTCGAACAGTCGCCGCGACCGCTCGACGACAGAATGGGCGATGCGCCGGAGGTATGGGCCAAGATCGCGCAGCGGTACGGCCTTGCCGAGCCGGACGTGGGACGGCTCGCGTCGTGGTGGCATACAGACAGTGACCTCGGTCGCGACATCGAGTGCCTGACAGACATGAACAAGAGCAAGCAGGCCGGGTTCCTCGGCTTCCGTTCCACGGTAGAGAGCTTTGCCGACAAGGTCAGACGCTATCGGGAGTCCGGCATCCTGCCCGCCAGGTGATGTCGTCAGGCGCAGACGACCGCAGCAGACCCATGTTCATGGGCCTGCTGCGGAGGTCGGTGCGATGATGGCACACATGCCGATGCCCGCACCCCTACCCGTCAAGAACGGCGTCGGACCGACGAGGCTGCGTATCCCCACGTCCGGGCCGTGGACGACGGTCGCCGAGTTCATGGTCGCGACGTTCGACCACCTGGACCCCGTCGATCTGTACCGCCGGTTCGATGACGGCGAGATCGTCGGCACCGACGGCAGTCCGATTGGTCGCGGCACGGCGCTGGGCGGCGCGGACCCCTTCGTCTGGTACTACCGCGATCTACCGGCGGAGGAACCGGTGCCGTTCCGGGAAGAGATCCTGCACGTCGACAACGACCTCGTCGTGATCGACAAGCCGCACTTCCTGCCGACCACCCCGGGCGGGCGGTATCTGCGGGAGTCTGCGCTCGTCCGATTGCGGACGCGCCTCGACAATCCGGACCTGACGCCGATCCATCGCCTCGACCGGGCGACCGCCGGCCTCTTGATGTTCTCCGCCCGCCCCGCCACGCGTGGCGCCTACCAGTCGCTCTTCGAGAAGCGGCGTGTCGTGAAGGTCTACGAGGCGGTCTCGGCGCTGCCGCCGGGGTGGGACCCGGACGCACCGACAATCGCCGGGCGCACAGTTCCTGTCGTCTACCGCAACCACATCGCGGCGCGGCGCGGCGAACTACGGGTCACCATCGATGACCTCCTCGAGCCCAACGCCGAGACAGTGGTCGAGGTGCGGGGCCACGGCGTCAGCGCCTCCGGACGCGCTGTGCTGCACACGATCCTGCGTCCGCACACCGGCCGCAAGCACCAACTGCGGGCACACCTGGCCGCACTCGACATCGGAATCCTCGGCGACACTTGGTATCCCGACCTGATGACAGAGGAACCGGATGACCATGCCCTGCCCATGCAACTGCTCGCACGGGAACTGGAATTCACCGATCCCCTGTTGGGTGAGCCACGACGCTTCATCACCCGCCGGACGTTGAGCGAAGCGCCCATCCCGGAGCACTGACGCGCTCAGACAGTTCGCTAACCCCGATTGAGCGAGACTGCGGCCTGGACCAACGCCTCGAAAGCATCGGCGTCGAGTGCATCCGCCTCGCCGATGTCAATCGCGCGCCGGACCCCCGCATCGAGACTCGCGTTGAACAGCTTCGCCGTGTCCGGCAGGGAGGCGCCCTTGGCAAAGGTCACCTTGATCTTGTCCTTGTAGGTCTCGACTGTGCAGATGAGGCCGTCGAGCGAGAACGTCGGCACGCCATCGGGATTCGAGGCCTTGCGCCACTTTGCTTCTTCGACGACGTCGGGCTCGGCCTGCCTGATCAATGACCTCACCTCGTCGACCCGGGATACCCGCCAATCGTCGCCCATGGGGCCACGGTAACGGAAAGCCCTCCTCAGAGAACCTTCTTCACCACACTCGACTTCAACTGCATCTGCCCGAAGCCCGGCACCTTCGCGTCGATGTCGTGGTCGCCCACTCCATCGGAGATCAGCCGAATGCTGCGCACCTTGGTGCCGATCTTGACCACCCCACCGCCGGCACCTTTGACCTTCAGGCTTTTGACGATGGTCACGGTGTCGCCATCGGCGAGGACGTTCCCGACAGCATCGGTGACGACGCCACCAACATCAGCAGCATCGTCCGCACCGGGCGCCCACTCGTGACCGCACATGGAACAGACGAGCAACGCGCCGGACTCGTACGCGAACTCATTCGCACACTCCGGACACGGAGGAAGAACGTCAGACATTGAACCTGAACTCGACCACGTCGCCGTCGGCCATCACGTAGTCCTTGCCTTCGATCCGGACCTTGCCCGCCGCTTTGGCAGCAGCCATCGAACCGGCGGCGTCGAGGTCGGCGAAGGAGACGATCTCGGCTTTGATGAAGCCTTTTTCGAAGTCGGTGTGGATGACGCCTGCAGCCTTGGGAGCGGTGTCGCCCTTGTGGATTGTCCAGGCGCGGGACTCTTTTGGTCCGGCGGTCAGGTAGGTCTGCAGACCAAGGGTGTGGAAGCCGGCGCGTGCCAGGGCATGCAGGCCGGGCTCGTCCTGGCCGATCGAGTCCAGGAGTTCCTGGGCATCTTCGGGGTCGAGCTCGAGCAGTTCACTCTCCACCTTGGCGTCGAGGAACACCGCATCCGCAGGCGCCACAAGCTCTTTGAGCTTTGCGATGCGCTCGGGATCGGTCAGCACCGACTCGTCGGCGTTGAACACGTAAAGGAACGGCTTGGTGGTCATCAGGTGCAGCTCACGCAGCTTCGCGAAGTCCAGCGAATCCTTCTGCGAGAACAGCGTCTTGCCCGAGTCGAGAACCTTCTGAGCTTCCTGAGCCGCGTTGAGGACCTCGACGAGTTCCTTGTTCTTCCGCGATTCCTTCTCCAGCCGCGGCAGCGCCTTCTCCAGCGTCTGCATATCGGCGAGGATGAGCTCGGTTTCGATCACCTCGATGTCGGAGACCGGGTCGACGCGACCGTCGACGTGCACCACGTCGTCGTCGGAGAACACCCGGACCACCTGACAGATGGCGTCGGCCTCACGAATGTTGGCCAGGAACTGGTTGCCCATGCCTTCACCAACTGACGCACCCTTGACGATGCCGGCGATGTCGACGAACGACACGGTCGCAGGCAGGATCTTCTCGCTAGAGAAGATCTCGGCCAGGCGGTTCAGCCGCGAATCGGGCAGCTCAACCACACCGACATTGGGCTCGATGGTGGCGAACGGGTAGTTCGCAGCCAGCACATCGTTGTTGGTCAGTGCGTTGAACAGGGTGGATTTGCCGACGTTGGGCAATCCGACGATTCCGAGGGTAAGGCTCACGAGCAGCCAGTCTAGTTCGCCGCCGCAAGTCACCCGCGGGCCGTACGACCAGCGGCCCGATTGGGGGCCGCTGGTCGGCGCCGCTAGCTCGTCTCGGGTTCTGCGTTGCCGTTGCCATCGGGAAGGACGAGTTTGGCATCCTTGCCGTTGGCGACCACTGTTTCGCCTGCCCTGATCCCGATCTGTTCGTTCAGGTACCGCAACACGACTGCCACCACCGCAGCCACCGGGACGGCAAGGAAGGCACCGATGATGCCGAAGAGCGTGCCACCGGCCGTCACCGACAACAGCACGATCGCCGCGTGCAGATTCATCGACTTCGACTGCAACCACGGCTGGAGCACATTGCCCTCGAGCTGCTGCACCGCGACGATGATGCCGAGCACGATCAAGGCGGTCCACGGGCCGTTGCCGACCAGCGCCACCAGCACCGCGAGCGCACCGGCGACGAACGCACCGACGATCGGGATGAAACCACCGAAGAACGTGATGATCGCCAACGCGTAGGCCAGCGGCACCCCGAGGATCACCAGGCCGGCGCCGATGAGTACCGCGTCGATCATGCTCACCAGGGCCTGTGTACGGATGAAGCCGCCCAGCGTCGCCCAGATCCGGGACAGCACCTCTGCGATGTGCTCAGAAGCCGGCGCGCCACTGGTCCGGCGCAACCAGGGCAGGAACTTCGGTCCGTCCTTGAGGAAGAAGAACGTCAGGAACAGGACCGTGAACAACGTGATGAGCACCGACGTCGCGGTGGTGACGCCGGTGAAGACGCCGGAGGCGATGGTGGTGCTGGACTTTTGGATTCGGTCGGTTATCGCGTCGACCGCTGTGTTCAGCTGCTCGTCACTGACCCGGAACGGTGGTCCCTGCAACCATTCCTCGATCTCTTCGACGCCGTCGATGGCCTGTGACGCCAGATCACCGGACTGGTCGACAATCGAGGGTGCGATCGCGCTGATGATGCCTGCCACCACCCCAATGGCCAGCAAGAGCACCAGCAGCGAAGACGTCGCCGGGCCGACGCCCTTTTTTCGGAGCCAGCGCACCGGTGGCCACAGGACCGTGCAGACGATGATCGCCAGCACCGTCGGCAACAAGACGACCCAGGCCTCGCCGATGATCCACGCCAGCACCCATGCGCCGCCCGCGATCAGGATCAGACGGAGGGCGTGCTTTGCCAGCCACTGGCCGCCCTCCCCGATGATCTTGCCGCGATTCTTTTTCGTCGTGTCCTGCGCGCCGGACACAATCGTCTTCTCATTCTCGGGCCGCTTCTCGCCCGGTTCGCCCGCAGGTGTTGTTGCCATGCGTTGATGTTCACATGCCGCTCGTCCGGACACACTTCGACCTGCCGAGTCGCCATCAGATGCGTTACGCCTGACTGCGCCATCCTCGACCACGGCGTGCAGGATTCCGGACCCGACGGCGCGCGATGGGCTCTACGCATCCGAGGAACAGTGCTCGCAGCGCCTCGCCGAGTTTCCGCGGCGCGACACTCGGCGCGGTCAAGTCCCGGTAGTTGCCTCAGCCGCGGCGGCGTTGCAGCCAGCGAAGCTTTCCGCCGACGGCAACGTCATCGCGTTGCAGCGCACTCGGATCCCCGGCCTGATCGCACACCTCACCGGTCATCGCCGGCGCAGTGGACAGACCCTTTTCCGCTTCGATCGCCGATCGCACCGACTGTTCGCCGTAGAGACCCATCATGATCTCCACACCCCAACCGGGGAATTGCGACAACGGCGCTTCTTTGCGTCCCCATCGTGTTACGTACATGTGACCACCCTGGCACGCTCATCCCTGCCTTGTCCCCGTTTTCCTGCGGAAAGAGTCTAAATCCGGGACGTTGGTCCCAGACTGGACTCGATACGCAGTGTGATCTGTGCCACAGCATAATTTCCGGGTGCTGTCCAGCCTCCAGACGCTCGAATTGTCGCGTCCGATTTCCGCTAGTCCTGCACCCCGAAGACTGGGACAGTGGTTCCCATGCCCACCGAAACCGCGACGAATCCGAGACAGCTTGATTTCGATTCCTGTTTTCGTGCCCTCCAGGCCAGGGATGCACGATTCGACGGTCAGTTCTTTGTTGCAGTCCGAACCACCGGCATCTATTGCCGGCCCTCGTGTCCGGCCATAACTCCCAAGCCCACGAACGTCTCGTTTGTCCTGACCGCGGCGGTCGCCCAGCAACAGGGGTACCGGGCCTGCCGGCGCTGCCTTCCGGACGCGGTGCCCGGATCGCCGCGCTGGAACGTCAATTCGGACCTGGCATCGCGCGCGATGCGCCTCATCGAGGACGGCCTGGTCGACCGCACCGGTGTGACCGGCCTGGCCGACCACCTGGGTTATTCGCCGCGTCAACTGGGCCGGGTGCTGGGCGAACAGATCGGGGCCGGTCCCCTCGCATTGGCTCGCGCCTATCGCGCGACGACCGCCCGGATGCTGATCCAGTGCACAACCATGTCGATGTCGGACATCGCCTTTGCCGCCGGATTCGCCAGCATCCGCCAGTTCAACGACACCATTCGCGAGGTCTTCGCGCAGACGCCCACCCAGTTGCGCGCCAAGGGCGCACCGCGTCAAGCGGCCGCCACCGGCGCCGCGGTGACCCTCAAGCTTGCTGTTCGGCAACCCTTTTCGCCGCCCTGGTTGCACTGGTTCCTTTCCGCGCATGCGGTGCCGGGCATCGAGAGCTGGGACGGTGAGTTCTACCGGCGTTCGATGCCCCTGCCCCACGGACCGGGTGTGGTCGCCTTGCAGATCAACCCTGATCACGTCCGGGCCGACATCGCACTACACGACATGCGGGATCTCGGGGTCGCTGTGTACCGGATCCGCAAACTCCTCGATCTCGACGCCGACGTGGCGGCGGCCAACGAAGCACTCTGCGCCGACCTCTCGCTGATCCCCTTGATCGAGCGCATGCGCGGCATCCGCGTGCCCGGAAGCACCGATCCGACAGAGCTGTTGATCCGCACCATGATCGGCCAGCAGATCTCGTTGCCTGCCGCACGCACCCACACCGGAAAGCTCGTCGCCGCACTCGGTGAGCCGCTGGAAAATCCCCTCGGCGACATCACCCACCTGTTCCCCACCGCCGCGGCGATCGCCGAACACGGAAGCGAGGTCCTGACCGGCCCCACCGCGCGGACCACTGCCGTGAGCGGCGTGGCCCGCCAGATCGCCGACGGAGCCCTGGTGATGCATGCCGGCATGCCCGCCGCCGACGTGCGCGCCCAACTCGTCGCACAACGCGGAATCGGTATCTGGACAGCCGACTACGTCGCGATGCGCCTGCTGAACGATCCGGACGTCCTGTTGCACACCGACCTAGTGGTCCGACGGTCGGCAGCCGACCTCGGCATCGACCTCAGCAGAACACAGCACTGGTCGCCCTGGCGCTCCTACGTGTCGATGCACTTGTGGCACAACGTCATCGCCCGCAGCTCTCCCCTCCTGTCCAACGGCTCGACATCCGTCTCACCACGAAAGCAGGTCTCATGAGCACCGCAGCCTGGTCCACCATCGCCACCCCCACCGGTCCGTTCACGATGATCATCAACGACGACGCCGAAGTCCTCGCGTCGGGCTGGTCCGACGATGCCGACTACCTCAATGTCCTGATACACAAGTCAATTCGCCCATTGACGCTCGTCAACAAACCCGACCTGGGCGCGGTGACCACTGCCGCCGAGCGATACCACCAGGGCGAGGTGACCGCCATCGACAGCATTCCCGTGCGGCAACGGTCGGGCGAATTCCTCGAGCACGCCTGGGAGGTGCTGCGAACGATCCCGGCCGGGTCGCCGGTCAGCTACACCGAATACGCCGCCCTCAGCGGTCGCCCGGCCGCGATCCGAGGGGCCGCGAGTGCGTGCGCCCGCAATGCGGCGGCCCTGTTCGTGCCCTGTCATCGCGTACTGCGCTCGGACCGGTCGCTGGGCGGGTTCCGCTACGGCCTCCCCATCAAGTCCTGGTTGTTGGCTCACGAGGGACCTGACACGCCGAGTCCGCAGTTGTGAGGGCATCGGCCGAGTAGATCTCTTCGCCCCTGAGATCTCGCACCAGCCGCAACCGGTTGTGTCAGACCTCTGATGCACCATCAACACCATGAGTATCACCGCAGTCATACTGCTGATCGTCGGACTGGCGGCCGGGTTCGCCTTGGGTTGGCTGGTGCAAGCCAACAAGTCCGGGTCCGAGGTGGCTGTCGCCCGCGCCGAAGCCGATGCCGCCCACGCCAACCACGACCTGCTGGTCCGATCACTGTCTGCCGCCAGCGAAGATGCCGCACGCCGGCAGTCGGGAGCGATCGGGCAGCAGGTCTCCCACATCGTCGGACCGCTGCGCGAGACGCTCGATTCGCTGGCCGGGGAGCTCCGGCGCACCGAACGCAACCGGATCGCCGCGTATGCGGGGCTGACCGAGCAGGTCAGCGGTATGCGCGAGACCTCCGAGCATCTCGGACATCAAGCGCAACAACTGGCAGGCGCGATGCGCTCACCTCAGGCCCGCGGGCGATGGGGCGAACTCCACCTCGAGCGGGTGATCGAGGCGGCGGGGCTGCAGCGCCATTGCGACTTCACCACACAGGTCAGCGGCACCACCTCCGACTCCTCGAAGGTGCGGCCGGATCTGGTGGTGCACCTCGCGGGCGGACGCGACGTGGTGATCGATGCGAAGGTCCCACTGTCGGCGTACCTCGAAGCCGCCGACAGCACTGACCCCGCCTTCCGCACGCAGGCCTACCGCGCACACGCCAAAGCGTTGCGCACCCACATCCAGCAGCTCTCCTCCAAGTCGTACTGGGAAGCGCTGCAGAGCTCGCCGGAGTTCGTGGTCCTCTTTGTCCCTGGTGAGGCGATCCTCGAAATGGCCTGCCGCTCGGATCCCGAACTGATCGACTACGGCTTCACCAACAACGTGGTGATCGCCACCCCCACCAGTCTGGTGGCGCTTCTTCGCACGATTGCCCTCGGCTGGCGGCACGAGGCGCTGACCCGCGACGCCCAGCAGATCCATCAACTCGGCAAAGAGCTCTACCAGCGCATCGGCATGGTGAGCAGGCACATGGACAAACTCGGCGGATCGCTCACGAAAGCTGTGGAGTCGTACAACAGCGCCATCGGCACCATCGATTCGCGTGTAACGGTCACCGCGCGCAAGCTCTCCGACCTCGACGCCTTCTCCGATCTCGAGGACCTCGAGCCCCCGGTGGCCATCGACGCACAGCCCCGACGTACCGGAATCGGCCTCAGCTGACCCGATCGGCTGCGGATTTCGTCGTGCGCTAGCCACTTGACTGAGCAACTTGGATGCACGGATCCGATTTTCCTAGTGAACTTCAAGCCCACTCCAAGCGGTTCAGGCCAACCTGATTCCAGTCGCCCTTCACCCCTGGAGTCGTTCACATGTATGTCAGCCACGATCGTCGGTCCGATGTCACGGCCAGCACCTGCTCGGGCAGTGTTGTTGTCGGAGGATGGCTCCTCACCATGGCCGCCGTCGCGGCATTTGCGTTCACCACCGGCGACACCTTGCGCGACGGACCCGACGCCGTCCTGGTGAGCCACACGAATGCGTCCTTCGACCAGAGTCTGTCGGCCGCACGCAGGACCTCGCCACGCATCGCCGAGACCGGCCTCGACGGCACCCTTGCACCGCCCCCGGAAACGCCCACCACGTCCATTGCCCCCAGGGGAACCTGCGGCACACACGCGACGACCTCCACCACCGGAAGCGTGCGGCGGGTCAGCAACCGCGAAATGACCTCTCGGTCGACCCACGTCCACAGCGGGGCGGGGATCTCGCGGATCACGGCCTCGGCGTGCCGCGTGGGTTCGTCACCGAAGCTGAACATCAGCGGGGTTTCCACCCCCTCTTTCAGCCGGGCCGCCGGAGCCGCACGTCCCGTCCGGACGGAACCGGCAGTGAAGTGACCCACGGCATCACGCGCGTTCAGTACCGGATTTCTCAGGATTTACCGGTACGGTCGGTATGTGATTTCTGGGCCACGCTCGCGCTCGGGGGTTCCCCTCGATGAGCAATCCGCACTTCCCACCGCACCAGGTGTGCCATGGTGGGGCGCTGTGCTGCTGGCAGTCGGCCTGACCTCGGTCGGAGCAGTGATCGTTGTCGCAGGCGATGACGAAGCACTCGGCTTTGCATTCAAGGCGCTCTACATGATCGGCTGCATCGCTGCGGTACTCGCCGTCCGGCGCCGCGCACTGTTCACTGCCGTCGCACAGCCACCGCTGGTTCTGTTCGGTGTGGCAGTGATCACGCTTTACTTCTTGGTGTCGGCCACCGATTCGGGGCTGAAGAAGCTCGTCTTCAATGTGGCCTTGCCGATAGCGAAACTGTTCCCGGTGATGGGGTGGACGTTCCTCATCGTTCTGGCCATCGCCGCCGCGCGGATCTGGCTGACACATCCCACGAACGCCGGGAAGGTCGTCAAGACCGGCGACCGCAAGACCTCCGCGTCCAAGTCGCCGAAGAAGAGCGCAGGCACGTCGGCGGCACGCTCGGCAGACAAGACCCGGACCGACAAGACCCGAAGCAGTGCCGCGAAGGCGCCCCGACCGCAACCCCGCCCGGCAGTGGCCGACAGCGACGGCCCGGCGTCCACGGCGGTCCCCAGGCCCCGCGTGTCCCAGAACCCACGGCCGCCTATCCGCACCACTGATCCCCGGTCCCGGGCAACCGAACCCAGAATCCCCGAATCTCGAATCCCCGAACGCGGAGATGATCTGGGCGGCCCGCCGCGACGCCGACGTGCGGCCCCGGAAGTGCCCGAGGCCCGGACGCGCCGCGCAGCACCCTACGACGACCGGCAGCCGCCGCAGCCACCCGGCGCACGGGCCTACCGCGCGCCCGAAGAAATCATCTACGCGCCACCACCCCGGATCCGCGACCGCGACCTGCGCTGAACGCGTAGCCCGCCCGTCCAGTCAGGTCAGACCGCCAGTTCGAGGGTCTGCCGAGCCGCCCGCCCCAGCTCGACGCCGTAACCCGGACCGTGGCCGACCGCATGTACCGCCAGCGGGTGTAGCTGGTGCAGAGCGATGCGTTCGGGCCAGCCGTCGACCAGCTGGTACTCCTCTTCATAGCCCGCGATGACCGCATCGAGGGCCGGGCAACCGAAGAGCGCGAGCATCGCCAGGTCGGTCTCACGATGCCCACCATGGGCGGCCGGATCGATCATCACCACGCCATCGGGTGTCCACATCACGTTGCCGTTCCACAGATCACCGTGGATGCGGGCCGGCGGCTGCCCATCATCGAACACCCCGGATGCGATGAGCTCGCAGGCCTCCCGGGTGTCCGATTCGTCGGCGCGCCGCAGGTTCCCGGCGGCCACGGCATCATCGACAAACGCGAGTACGCGTTGCTGGGCGTAGAACTCACCCCAGTGCGCGGTCGGGGTCGATGGCATGGGCCGGTTCCCGATGAAGATCTGACCGGAGAATCCGGCCGGAGCACTACCGAAAGCATCGGCACCACACCCGTGCATCCGGGCCAGCATCGCGCCGAACTCCTGCGCATGTCGTCGGGTCGGTGCCGCAGTGGTCAGTCGGCGCAGTGTGATGTGGTCGTCCCCGACGTCGAGTACCTCCGGAACCGGTGCCCCGGCATCGGCAAGCCACCGGAGGCCCGCTGCCTCGGCGGCGAAGAAGTCGCGAGGAGCGTCGGATCGATGTTTACGGAATTCGCGTGAGGTCACCGCTCCAGCGTGCCGGAACGGGACCGGTCCCACTACCATTTGTGCATGGCCAGCCTGCAAGAGCGAATCATTGCCGAACTCGACGTCTCCGCGACCATCGACCCCCAGCAGGAGGTGGACCGTCGGGTGGACTTCCTCAAGCAATACCTCCTGAGCACCGGCACCAGCGGGTTCATCCTCGGTATCAGTGGCGGGCAAGACTCCTGCCTGACCGGCCGACTCTGTCAATTGGCCGTGGAATCCGTGCGTGCCGAGGGTGGCAACGCGACGTTTGTCGCGGTGCGGCTGCCCTACGGCGAACAGGCCGACGAAGAGGACGCCCAGATCGCACTGAAGTTCATCGACCCCGACCGCTCAGAGGTCTACAACGTCAAACCCGGCTCCGACGCCACCGCCGAAGTGGTTGTGCAGACGCTCGGTGAGCCGCTCCGAGACCTGGTGCGCGGCAACATCAAGGCCCGCGAGCGAATGATCCTGCAATACGCAGTTGCCGGGCAGGAGAACCTCCTGGTTGTCGGAACCGACCACGCCGCCGAGGCGGTCAGCGGATTCTTCACGAAATACGGCGACGGCGGAGTCGACGTCACGCCGTTGACAGGTCTCACGAAACGTCAAGGCGCCCAAATCCTCTGGCATCTGGGTGCCCCCGATTCGGTCACAACCAAGGTCCCGACCGCCGACCTCGAGGACGACCGCCCGGCACTGCCCGACGAAGAGGTGCTCGGCGTGACGTACAGCCAGATCGACGACTATCTCGAGGGCCTGGAGGTCGATGCCGAGGTCGCCGAACGCATCGAATCGTTGTTCCTGCGCTCGGCGCACAAGCGCACCGTCCCGGTCACCCCTTTTGACGACTGGTGGAAGAGCTAGCACCCGAATCCGACGCAGCGGCAGATGCTTCGAGACTTCGCGCACTGACCCGGGCGATGTGATCGAACTGGTTGTTCGCGATCCGCATGACGATCTCGTAGGGCAACGCGAACTTCCGGGACATCCAGTACCCGAACCGGATGTCGAACGAGGTGTACACCATGAACCGGTTTTTGCGTACACCCTTGAGGATGGCGTCTGCCGCCTGCTCTGGGGTCACCGCAACCTTGTGGAATCGCCCGATCTGCCGCGCGATGACCGGGTTGTCACGGTCGACCCCCGCGATCTCCACGGTGTTGACCAACGGGGTGTCGACCCCACCCGGACAGACGAGCGAGACGCCGATCTTGTGTCGCCGCAGGTCCATTCGTAGAACCTCGGACACACCGCGGATCCCGAACTTGCCGGCACTGTAGGCAGCGTGCCACGGCAGTGCCAACAGGCCCGCCGCCGATGACACGTTGACCAGATGGCCCCCGCGACCCCGCCGGATGATCTGCGGGACAAAACACTCGATGATGTGGATCGGTCCCATGAGATTGACATCGACCATCTGCTTCCAATGGCGATGTTCGAGGTTTTCCACTGTGCCCCATGCTGATACGCCCGCGATGTTCATCACTACGTCCATCACGCCGACCTCGGCATCGACCTGCTGGGCGAACCGCTTGACCCACTCGTAATCGGAGACGTCGCCGGCGCGGTGGAAGACCACCTTGCCGTCGGCGCGACGCACCTGCGCAGCCGTCTCGTCGAGGTTCGCCACATTGATGTCGGTGAGGACCAGTGCCGCACCTTCCCTGGCCGCCGCCAACGCGGTGGCCCTGCCGATCCCGCTTCCGGCACCGGTGATCAGTACCCGCTTGGCTCGCAGGTCTTTCACAGGAGGTTTCATCACCAGTAGGTCTTTGACGCTCATACCTCAACCCTACGGGTCATATCTGTTCTCAGATGGGGAGTTTGCCGCCAAAGATCTCGTAGACGACCGAGAGCATCGCCTCCAGGACCTGCGACGCCACATCGTTGCCCTGCGTTGCCAACAACCCCTCGATTCCTTCGGAATCCTCGGCTTCGAGCAGCGAACTGATCAGCGGCAGAAGCGACTGCAGACCGGTCAGGTCAATACCTTCGGACTCTGTCCCGGACCCCGGCACCGTCGACGGTGCGCTCGTTCCGTTCTCACTGCCGAGCGGCTGGCTCGGCAGGCCCATACCCGGAGCGACCGTGCGTGTCGGTGTTGCGGACTTGGGTGTTGCGGACTTGGGTGCAGTGGTCTTCGGCGCTGCGCTCGTCGGTGCGGCCGTGGTCCGCGCTGCCGTTGTCGGGGCAGCGGTTGTCGGGGCAGCGGTGGCCGGTGCCGGTGCAGCCGGTGCCGCAGGGGTCGGTGCAGCGGTGACCGGAGCTGGTGAGGCCGGCGCTGCCGTCGTCGGGGCTGCTGTCGTCGGTGCCACCGCGGTCGGTGCGGCAGTCGTCGGGGTTGCTGCGGTCGGTGCCGGCGTGGTGGCCGTATCCCCCGTCAGCAAGAACCTGATCATTCCGTCGATCAGACCGATGGCGTACTTGATCTGGCCATCGGGACCGGTGAGTGCCGCGGCGTCGGCGGGATTGGACAGATTGCCCAGCTCGACGAAGACGTTGGGCACCTTGGTGAGGTTGGCCGCGGCGATATCCGCCCTGGTCTGCAGGCCGTCCTGCGCACCGGCGTAGTTCGCGGGCGCCAGCCCGGCGTCCTTGAACGCATCACGCATCAGTCCGGCGGCATTGAGGCCGGGACCGGACTGCACCTGCTGCACCGTGGCATCAGGGACCGGGAGCTGGGGAACGATGATGTGGAAGCCACTCTTGCTCTCGTCAACTCCGGGAGAGGTCGAGTCGGCGTGAACATTGACTGCCATATCGGCATTCGAGGCGTTGGCCGCGTTGATCCGCTCGTCGATGCACCCGCCCCAGCCGGTGTCGTCCTGACGGCTCAGGACCACCTTGGCGCCCTGGCTTTCCAGGCCTGCCTTCACGAGCTGGGAGATGTCCCAGTTGACCTTGTGTTCGGCCACACCATTCGCGCTGGTGGCGCCGGTGGTCTGACAGTCCTTGGTTCCGCCTCGGCCGTCGGGTACCGGCTTGTTCAGGTCCTGACCCGCGGACGAACCCTGATGTCCGGGATCGATGAAGATGGTCTTTCCGACAAGCGAATCACCCTGTGCCGGGGCGGGCTCGGCTGACGCCGTCGCCGGCATCGCGATCAGTGAAGCGGCGAGGGCCAAGGTGGTGAGCCCGGCGACGCGCATGTTCTTCTTGGTCACGGTGTTCCTTTCGCGTGCGCCGAAAAGGGCCGGCGCGGCCTTCGGACCGATCGGTTGATGGTGTGGCCGGCCAGGACTCGACTCGGACGCCACTTACGCAACTTCAGTCACAGAATTCACTTCTGTAACAGTGAACCAGTCCTTGAGACTTTTGGGAAATGGGTGTCCGCTACGTCCGAAACCGTTGTCAGGTCGTGACCCGGCCGATGCTCAATCGTTCGGTCGCAGCCGATGACGACGCAGTTATCACCGGGTAGCCTGCGCCGCCTCGGCCGGCGGGCTGTTCGAGTCGGTGGCTCGAAATCCGTCGATCGCGAGGGCGGCGAATCGTCGGGCGGCAGTGGTCCGCCCCTCCAGTCGCGCTGTGGCCAGTCCCCGCCCGGCGAGCAGGACGAGGACAAAATCGTCTACGACAAAATCTGCGCGAAGCGCGCCGGCATCCTTGGCTCGACGGGCGATACCGGACAGTTCGCGCAACACCTCGCGGCGATGCGCCGCGAGATCGATCGCCGCCGGCTGGGCCGACATGAACGCGTCCGTGAAGCCCTGGTTCTGTGCGTTGAGGACAGCGAGGCGCTCGATGACTGTGCAAAATGCCCGCCATGGATCGGGATCATCTACCGCATCGCGAACGATTCCTCGACAGGCATCGAGCTCGTCCATGAAGGCCTCGACCATGAGCGCGTGCTTGGTCGGAAATCGCCGGTAGAGCGTCGCCGGACCGACTTGGGCGTGGCGTGCGATCTGACGCATCGTGACCTCGAGTCCATCGCGGGCGAACAGCTCGCGCGCCGCGGACAGGACGCGATCCCGGTTCTCTTGTGCGTCTACGCGAAGCACCTGAGGCAATGTCTCGTCCATCTCTCTCACTTTAACGATGTGGACGCCTGCGTCCACTAACTTTCGATCCGGGGGCATTCCCCCGACAATTCGCGGAATCAGTTGAGGAGCAACCCAATGCGCGCAGTGACCATTCGAACCTTCGGCGACCCGGACGGCATGGAGATCGTCGATCTGCCGGAACCGACTCCCGCCACCGGCGAAGTTCTGATCCGTACCGAAGCGATCGGGGTCGGCGGTGTCGACGTCATGATCCGGCGAGGCACGCTCGGCGGACCCGACTTCGCCGAAGGCATGATCGCGGGCAGTGAGGTCGCAGGCATCGTGACCGCGGTCGGCGACGGTGTCGACTCGTCGTGGATCGGCCGCCGCGTCTGGGCGTTCACGGGCACCACCGGTGGATACGTCGAGCAGGCGGTGGCCGCCCTTGACGACATCGTGCCGCTGCCGTCCGAGCTCACTTCTGTCGACGCCGTGACCCTCGGAAGCGCCGCGCCCGTCGCACATTTCGGTCTCGGCCGCGCACACCTGGCCAAAGACGAGACCGTGCTGGTGCGCGGGGCGGCGGGCAGCATCGGCATCGCAGCCGTGGAACTCGCGGCCCGGGCCGGCGCCGGGGCGGTCGCGGTCACCACGTCGTCCACCAAACGCGGAAATCGACTGCGCTCGTTCGGGGCCACCCATGTCCTCGATCGAGCCGGAAACAGCGATGCGGCCGCGCCCACCGAGTTCGACGTGATCCTCGACATCGTCGGCGGCCCGGCCCTGCCGTCTTTCATCGACAGACTCGCCCCGAACGGCAGGCTGATCGCCGTAGGTGTCGTCGGCGGGTTTCCACCGGCAGACTTCGGTACCGCGCTCCTCGGCGCATTCCGGAAATCGATCTCATTCGGCACGCTGAGTCTGGACACGGTGCCACGGAACGAACTCGCCCGCGTTCGCGCAGAGCAGTTCGACGCGGCGTTTCGGGGCGACATCCACGCCGTGGTCCACGACGTCCTGCCGTTGAGTTCTGCCGTCGATGCGCACCGGCTCATGGATGCCGGCGAGGTGTTCGGACGGATCGTGCTGGTGCCGTGATACTGCGCACCGGATCGGCCTAGCGCAGGTAGCGGGTGATGCTGAGCATCGACTGCTCGTCGACGCCACGTGCGGTGCGGCATCCATCGAGCCCCGAAAGAACCTGTGCCTCATCGATTCCCGCGCCGATGATCACCAGCTCGGTGCGACGCGACTCCCCCGGTTCCCACTTCTGTGCATGCACGCTGACGTAGTTGCCGACGGTGTGGACGAGATACTTGCGCCGGTGTCCCGCGACATCGAAATGCACAAACCCCTTGATTCGAAAAACTCCGGCAGGCGGTCGTTCCAGGAATGCGGCAAGCGCGCGCGGATCCATCGGACCCGACTCGGTGAAGGTGACCGCCTGATAGTCGTGATGCAGGTGCGCACAGTGGTCGTCTGCGTCGTCTGCCTCCATCAGCAACTCGTCCAGGCCCAGCTGGCGCGGGCCGTCGTCGGGCACCTGGCGGGGCGTCAGGTCGGTCAACAATCCCAGATCGACTGCGGAGTCGCGGGTTTCGATGATCGGAGCAGTCGGATTGTGTGTCCGGGCGACCGCACATGCTGTGTCGATCACCTCTTGCCCAGCGAGGTCGACCTTGTTGAGCACGATCAGGTCGGCAAGTGCCAGATGCTGATCGATCCGGGCGTGCTGAGCGCGGGTGTCAGCATAATTCGCGGTGTCCACCAGGTACACCAAGCCGCCGTATTCGACGCGAGAATTGGTGCTGCCCACCACCATTCGGACCAGATTGCGCGGCTCCGCGAGCCCGCTGGCCTCGACGACGATCAGGTCCAAGCCGGCCTTCGGCGCCGTCAACGCCTCGAAGGTCGCATCGAGTCCGTCGTCGTCGACGGTGCAACACATGCAGCCGTTCCCCAGCGCGACGGCGCCGTCCACCTGACCGGCCACCAGCATCGCATCGATGTTCACGGACCCGAAGTCATTGACCACCACACCGATTCGCAACCCCGAACGGGTGCGCAGCAGATTGTTGAGGAGCGTTGTCTTCCCGGCACCGAGAAATCCGGCAACCAGCAGAACCGGAATCCTCCTCACGCGTCCCTCATACCTGGGCGTCGGCCGCACACTGCTCGCAGACCACCACCAGTTCCCGGCCGCCGGGATCGGGGTAGTTCGCGACGTTCTTCGTCTCCGCGCCACAGCGGGTGCAGGCCCCGATGACCTTCGCGTGGTCGGAGAAGTCCAGGCTCATCCGTTTGTCGAACACATACAGCGAGCCGTCCCACAGACCGTCGTCTCCGTACTTCTCGCCATAGCGGACGATGCCACCGTCGAGTTGGTACACCTCGTTGAAGCCACGGTTGCGCATCAGCACCGACAACACCTCGCAGCGCACGCCGCCGGTGCAATAGGTGACAACCGGTTTGTCCTTGAGGTGGTCATACTCGCCGCGCTCGATGAGGTCGATGAAGTCGCGGGTGGTCTCGGTCGGCGGTACGACCGCATCGCGGAACCGGCCGATCTGGGCCTCGAGGTGGTTGCGGCCGTCGAAGAAGACCACGTCGTCGCCCCGTTCGTCGACCAGTTTGTGGACGCCTTCGGGGCTCAGGTGGGTGCCGCCGCCGACCACTCCGGACTCGTCGACCTGTACTTCACCGGGCGTACCGAACGTGACGATCTCGGGGCGCACCTTCACGCTCAGGCGAGGGAAGTCGTCGCCGAGCCCGTCGGACCACTTGATGTCGGCGTTCTTGAACGCCGGGTAGGCCCGCGTTCCGCGTACATAACGCTTGACCGCACCGATGTCGCCGCCGACCGTGCTGTTGATTCCGTGCTCGGAGATGATGATCCGGCCCGTGACCCCGACTGCTTCGCATAATGTGTGCTGCCAAAGCCGTATTGCCTCGGGGTCGGCGATCGGCGTGAAGACATAAAAAAGCACAATCTTGGGTGTCGACACACAGGTAAGGGTACTGACATGGGGAAATCAACGATCGGGATGGTGCTGGTGTGCGCCGCGGCGATCGTCACCCTCGGGGGATGTTTGGCCGAGGACGGGCCGAGTACCAAGGAGCTACCGCCCACCGACGAGTTGTCCACCGAGCGGCCGACGTCCACCAGCACCACGACCTCTCGCGGTACGTCGACCACCACCACCCGATCCGGCGCCCTGACGATCGGCGAGGTGATCAGCATCGCACCACGGGTCGACAACACCGATTTCCACGAGGCGGCCCCCGCCGCGGGTGAGGCGGTGCAGGACACCTCCGAGTTCCATTTCAGTACCACCGACGGCGAAGTCCACTGCTCGACCGTGGACCGCGACGCCGCCACCCTGGCGTGTGACGTGGCGGGCGAGGACGCGCGGCCCGAACCCAACTCGACTCCGGCGGCCTGCACCTGGGAAGGCGGCTACGTGGTCCTGACAGAGACGTCCACCCAGGGCACCTGCACCGACACACCGTGGGTATGGGTCCGCAGCGAACCGCTGCTGTCCGGTTCGACGATCTCGGTCGGGAACTTCCAATGTCTGGCAACCCCCACCGGGTTGTACTGCCTGAATACCAGGTCAGACAACGGTTTTGCCGTCCGGGACGGTGCATATCGGGCAATTTCCGGGGCCGATCCGGCACCTGCGGCGCTGACCGAGATCCCGGCGCCTGGCGAGCCGATCGCCACCCCGGCCGGTTGAGAAGAAACGGCTATAGACTTCAACGCATCACATGTGGCCTCGGCCGGAGGCGAAGTTGACGTCCGTGAAAGGTGAAGGTCATGACCTATCCCCCGCCGTACGACCCGAACAACGACCCGCTGCGCAAGCGCGACGACAGTTCCGATACCCAAGGCAGTACCCCGACCCCGGGTGACGAATACCAACAGCCCGGCTACCAGCAACCCGGGTATCAACAACCGGGATACCAGGCCCCCGGGTACCAGCGGCCGAACTACTCCCCTCCCAATTACGAGCAACCGGGCATCGGTTATCAACAGCCGGGTTATCAACAGCCGGGTTATCAACAGCCGGGGTACCAGCAGCCCGGCTACCCTGTCCCCGGTGGCTACGGGTATCCCGTCAATCGGGAGACCAACTCGAACGCCATAATCGCGCTTGTCTGCGGTATTGCCGCCTTCGTGATCTGCGGGCTCGGCGCCATCCCGGCGATCATTTTCGGCAACAAGGCAATTGACGAGATCAATGCATCGGGCGGCACCCAGGACGGCCTGGGGATGGCCCAGGCCGGACGCATCATCGGATGGGTCGCGGTCGCGCTGTGGACGATCGGCATCGCACTGTTCGTGATCCTGCTGATCGCGGCCGGGGCGTCGTCGAACTGATCGTCAGGACAGCAGCAGCACACCGCAGGCGATCAGTGCGGCGAACTTGACCACCTCGAAACCGATGTAGACCAGGTGCGCTCGCGAACCCGCACCGCTCTCGTCACCGGCCAGCACGCGATCCGAACGACGGGCCAGCGCCGGCCGCACACCCACGATCTGGACGACCAGCGCGCCGATGGCAACAGCGGCCGCCGCCACGGTGGCCGTTGTCGGTGATCCGATGATGAGCCCGGCCACCAGGGCGGCGGCAAGCACCGCCTCGGCAATGTTCAACGCGCGGAACACGAGTCGGCCGATGCCCAGTCCGATGCGCAGCGTCACCTCCGGCGCCCGGAACTTCAGGGGCGCCTCGATGAACGAGATCGCGAACACCATGCCGATCCACACGAATACCGCTGCTGTCGCCAAACCCACGTCGCAATCCCCCAACTCGTTTCCGCTGACTAATCCTCTGGCAGACCAGAGAATTCGATGACCGCTATCAGATCGTCGATGGCCTGACACAACTCGATGATCCGCTCCACCGTGCCCGGCGCCGACAGAACCTTCAACCGGTCCGCAGGCCCCAGACCCAGGCGGACCGCGGTGTCGTAGACCTTGGCATCGACCGGTCCATCGCCGCTCAGCGGCTCGACCAACCGATCTTCGACAACGATTCCGCGCACGCGGGACAGCACCGACGACAGTCCGTCGAGTCTCTCCCGAAGGGGCTCCAGATCTGCCGGATACGCGATGGGATCGGTGCTCGGCCACATCGTGATGTCTGCCATCGGATAAGGGTTGTCGGGCAGCCACGATCGGACCCGGAATCGGTCGGTACCGACGCACGTGAGGTGATAGCGCCCATCGGGTTGGGCGGTGCATTCTTCGATCTGTGCAAGTGTCCCGACGTCGACTCGTTCTTCACCGCCACCGACCTCACTGCCGCGCGAGATCAGCACGACACCAAAGCTGTTCGTTCCGTCGATCGCCGTGCAGTCGGCCACCATCTGCCGGTATCGGTGCTCGAATACCTGCAGACTCAGCGTTTCGCCGGGCAGCAACGCGATTCCCAGCGGGAACATCGGGTGTGCGGTCATCTCTCAAGCATGCCTGGCGAACTCGCCCCGGCACAGCCCGACCGGCCGATCTGGTCAGAAGTGCTCATGTCAGGCCACGGCCCAGCAGCCGGTCCGTTCCGGCGGCACGAATCGCCGATACCCGCTGCAACACCCGCGCATACCGCGGCATCACCTCGACGGGTTGATGACGGACGGCATGGGTGATCCACGATGCAGCCTCGTCCGCCGTCAGCGCGGGCAGCCCGTCGTATTCGGCGGTGGGTGCGATCATCGGGGTCCGGATGAGGGGGAAATAGACCGTGGTGACCGCGATTCCGTCACCGGCGAGTTCTGTTCCGATGCTCCTGCCGACGATGCTCAGAGCCGCTTTCGACCCTGCGTAGGCCGAGAACTTCGGCATCGATCCGGCGGGCACGCCCCACGTCGAGATGTTGATGATGTGCCCGCTCCCACGCACTTTCATGCCGGGCAGGAATCCCAGCATCAGGCCCACCGGACCGAAGTAGTTGACCGCCATGGTGCGGCGATAGTCGTGCAGCCGGTCCACCGAGTCGATGGCGGTACGCCGGATGGACCGTCCGGCGTTGTTGACCAACACATCTGGCGTCCCGTGTTCCTCGAGGATCTCATCGACGAGCCGCCGGACGTCCGCCTCGTCGGCCAGGTCCGCGGGATGGCAATGCGCAACACCGCCGTCGGCCACGATGCGGTCCCGAACGGCTTTCAATCCCTCCGCGCCGCGCGCAACCAGGATCAGTTCGGCGCCCTGTTTGCCCAGTGCCAGTGCGGCGGCCTCACCAACTCCTGACGACGCACCCGTGATCACGATCGCGGAATCACGGATCGGCGCGGATGTTCCGGCCATGAAGGTGGCGCCGAGCGAATGCGGACGGGCGAGGCCGAAGCGGGCCAGGTGCGCGCCGAGGCGCCGGGCTGTCGTCATGACTGCCCACCCTTACACACCCGCGGCGACGATCGGACAGAGGTCGAACCGAGGGTCAGGACTTGGCGGCCGCGAACTCCCGCACCAGGGCGTCATCGAATGCCGGTAGGTCGTCGGGATTGCGGCTCGTGATCAGCACGTTGGGCCCTGCGGTGCAGACCATGACCTCGCGGTCGACCCACTGGCCTCCGGCGTTGGTGATGTCGGTACGCACGCTCGGGTACGACGTCAGGGTGCGCCCACCGAGTACGCCGGCCTCCACCAGCGTCCACGGTGCGTGACAGATCGCGGCCACCGGTTTGCCCTCGGTGAAGAACGACGCGATGAACTGCACCGCGTCGGGGTCGGTTCGCAGGTTGTCCGGGTTGGCGACACCACCGGGCAACACCAGGGCATCGAAATCGGCCGATGGAACCTCCGAGACCACGGCGTCGACCGCAAACGTGTCGGCCTTGTCGAGGTGGTTGTAGGCCTGGATCTTGCCGGCCTCCGTTGACACCAGATGCGGCGTGCCACCGGCGCTGCGAACCGCTTCCCAGGGCTGTGTCAGCTCCACCTGTTCGGCACCTTCGGGTGCCACGAGAAACGCGATCTGCTGTCCGTCGAGTTCGTGTGCCATGTTCTTTCACCTACCCGCGCCGGTGACGCCGCAAACCATCCGACGCCCTGTGGTCAGCGCACGGCGGCCGGCGCCGAGGCGGGCCGCACCAGCCCGCGCGGACGGACGATGCCGAGTTCGAGATGCGTGATCACTCCGGGTTGCGCATCGCAGACATCGGGGATGGCGTTGGCGCCGATATAGCCCGTCCACGGCAGAGCACCGTTGCCGTCCTCATCGTTGACGCGGACGCCGCGGGACAGGCTCAGGTCCAGGCCGGGTTCGCCCTCGATGACCACCCGGTAGTTGGTGTCGTCCCCGCAATCGAAACGAGGTTCGATGTCGTCGCCCATGACCCAGAATCCGTGGAACGTGATCAGCGGCGCGCCGTCGGCCCACGCTGTCCATTCGTAGTGCTGGCCGGCAACTGTTCCGGCCTCGACAACGCCACCGGGATACGCGATGTCCTTGGTGGCGGTGGCCAACTCCAGCGTCGTGGTGATGTCGGTGATCGTCGCGCCCAGGGTCTGGGCGATCATCTCCATCGACTGCGCATAGATGTGATGGGTGTCGGGAGAGCGGCTCGGGTTGGCGAGCACCTCGTCGGGAGCGCGCCCGAAGCCAAGGGCCGGAATGTAGTTGGAGGGATGTGCGAGGAAGTCCGCGGTCTCGTACACGTGGATTCGGTCGATCCGGCTCATCAGGCGTAGCAAGGTCAGTGGCAGAAGATCGCTCGCGAATCCCGGATGCAGGCCGGACCCATGGAATGAGGTGCCGCCGGCTCGGCAGGCGGCCTCGACCGTGTCGAGGAACTCACTCGTGCGCTCTGTGCGGAAGAACGGGCCCATCGGGGTGACGACGTTCTTGCCGGATCGCAGCAGCCGACAGACCATGTCGAGGTCCGGCAGCGTTCCGCGGGGTGCAAAGTGCACACAATCGGCGTCCAACGCGACGATGGCATCGACGTCGTCCGTGGCGATCACACCGGTAGCCGGCAGATCCGCGAGTTCACCGGCATCCTTCCCGACCTTGTCGGGGTCGGTGACAACGACTCCGACCAGTTCGAACGCAGGATTTTCCACGAAATGTCGTATCGCCTGGCGGCCGACCTTTCCGGTGGCCCACTGGATCACGCGGTAGACGGGCTCTGCATGCGACGTCGTCATGGGACTCCTGAGTGTGTGTCGGGTCACTCAACGTAACACGACCAAGAGTGCACTTCTCGTAATCGAGAACGGAGTTCCGCACCGCAAGATCCCGATGATCAGCACGTTTCGGCACCGGTTCGGCAGCGGCGCCCCGAACCACTGGACGTGACAGGAGTCACAGTTTTACGGTGGGGTATGGCTACCAAGACATACAGAAAGCAGGTCGTCCACCACTGCCCCACCTGCGGCCGGCACATGGAGGTCGAGGTGCACGAGTTCCGCACGTTCGGGGGCGATATCCACAAAACGAAATCAGACCCGGCATGCACCAACACGGAGTGCCCCGAGCACAAGCCTCCGGGCTGAGCTGAGATCACCCCGGCCCACCGGGACTAGGTCCGGACGGCGCGAATCAGGTCCGCGCAACGCTCACCGACCATCATCACGGTGATGTTGGGGTTCACGGTGGTGTGTTCGGGGAAGACCGAGGCGTCAGCCACCCGCAGACCCTGGACGCCTTTGACGCGGAGTTCGGGATCGAGGGGCGAGTCGATGTCGTCGATGGCGCCCATCCGGACACTGCCCGCCAGGTGATAGACGGTGTTGTGCGTACGGCGGATGTAGTCGGCGAGATCCTCGTCTGACTGGACGTCGATGCCCGGGAACAGCTCGGTCCCCGCCCACGGCTCCATCGCCGGTTGCGCAACGATCTCGCGGGCGCGTCGGATCCCGGCGATCATGATTCGCATGTCGTAGCCGTCGGGGTCGGTGAAGTAGCGCGGATCGACCAGCGGCTTGTCCCGAAAATCGCGGGTCCGTAGCCGGATCGATCCACGCGAGTGGGCATGTGTCACATTCGGGGTGAGTACGAAGACGTTTTCCGACGTCGGATACCCCTGCCGAACGGTGTGCATGTCGAAGGGCACAGATCCGTAATGCATCATCAGGTCCGGACGATCGAGACCATCGTCGATGGTGTCGAAGATGCCGATTTCCCACCACTGCGTCGACTCGGTTGGCATGGGCTGCTTCGCCTCCCAAGAGATCACACCTTCGGGGTGATCCTGCAGATGCGATCCGACACCTGGTGAGTCGACCAGCACATCGATGTCGAACTCCCGCAGGTGATCTGCCGGACCGATTCCCGACAGCATCAACAACTTCGGTGAATCCACGGCACCGGCCGACAACACCACTTCGGAGTTCGCCCGGATCGTCCGGGTGTGGCCGAACTGGTTGTCGACCACATCGACACCCACGCAACGGGTCCCGTCGAAGACGAGCTTCTTGGCCCGCAGCCCGGTCAGCAGGGTGAAGTTGGAGCGATCACCGATCGGATGGATGTACGACACCGACGACGACGAGCGGGTCCCGTCGGCGCGGCGATTGATCTGAAAGAAGTTGGCGCCGTGGACAACCGTGGGTCCGGTGTTGAACTTCTCGGTCGGGATACCGGCTTCGGCGCAGGCTTCGAGCAGTGCCACACCGCAGGGATCGGCGGGCGGGACATTCATCAGGTGGACCGGGCCGTCCGCACCGTGGTGCGGATACTCCGGGCCGGCATCTTCGTTGGTCTCGAGCCGCTTGATCAACGGCCACACCGACTCCTTGTTCCACCCCGTGGCGCCGTATTTCGATTCCCATTCGTCGATGTCCTCGGCGGGTGGCCAGAATGCGATACACGAGTTGTGTGACGAGCATCCGCCCATCACCCGCGCCCGGGCGTGACGCAGGAACGAGTTGCCGTTCTCCTGCGGCTCCACCACATAGTCCCAGTCGTAACCGGACTCGAGCAGCTCCATCCAGCGATCCAGTTGCAGCACTTCAGGAATGCCGTGATCGTCCGGGCCGGCCTCGATCAGCGCAACACTGATCGACGGATCCTCCGACAGTCGTGCCGCCACCGCACAACCGGCCGATCCCCCACCGACGACCACATAGTCGAAAACCCGCTCTGTGCTCATTTGCTGTTCTCCGAACTCGTATCCTCGAACCAGCCGGTCACTGCCGGCGCGATGTTCTGGTAGACGTGCTTGGCCTCGCGGTACTCACCGAGACCCATGGGCCCCAACTCGCGTCCGACGCCTGATTGACCGAAGCCGCCCCACTCCGCCTGCGGGAGATACGGATGATAATCGTTGATCCAGATCGTTCCGTGCCGCAACCGATTTGCCACCCGCTGCGCTTTGCCCGCGTCCTGAGTCCAGACCGCGCCCGCCAGGCCGTAGACGGTGTCGTTGGCGATCGCCACGGCGTCGTCTTCGTCGGTGAAGGTCTCGATGGTGACCACCGGGCCGAAGGCCTCGTCGACCACAACGGACATGCCCCGGCGTACCTGATCCAGGACCGTCGGCAGGTAGTAATAGCCGGCATCGAGATCAGATTCGCCCGATGTGCCGGTGCCGTATTCACCACCACAACGCAACCGCGCACCTTCCGCGACACCCTTGCGTATGTACGCGTCGACCTTGTCCCGGTGCGCCGCCGAGATCAGCGGACCGGTCTCGGCCGCATCGTCGAATGGACCGCCGAGCCGGATCTGCTTCGCCCGGGCGACCAGCGCATCGGTGAACTTCTCGGCAATGCTGTCCTGCACCACGATTCGCGCACCCGCCGAGCAGACCTGCCCCGAGTGCACAAACGCCCCGTTGAGCGCGTTGTCGACGGCGGCGTCAAAATCGGCATCGGCGAAGATCACATTCGGATTCTTGCCACCCAACTCGAGCGCGACCTTCTTCACCGTTGCCGCAGCGGCGGCGGCGATGACCCGACCGGTGACCAGGCCACCGGTGAACGAGACCATATCGATGTCGGGATGCTCCGACAGGGCTGCGCCTGCCTGGGGTCCGGTGCCGGTGACCAGGTTGGCCACACCCGGAGGTAGACCCAGATCGTCGAAGACCCGCATCATCAAGATCGCGGTATGTGGCGTCAGTTCAGCAGGTTTGAGGATGAACGTGCAGCCGGCCGCCAGGGCAGGCGCCATCTTCCATGCCGCTTGCAACAGTGGATAGTTCCACGGCGTGATCATCCCGCAGACCCCCACCGGTTCGTACTGGACCCGGCTGACGACCTCGTTGCTGCCTGCATCCACCAGGCGACCGGCATCCTGCGCCGCAGCACGCCCGAAGTATTCGAAACAGGCTGTGATGTCGTCCATGTCGATCTCGGACTCGACGAGGCGCTTGCCGGTGTCGAGGGTTTCCGCCCGGGCGAACTCCGATTTTCGTTCCCGCAGCGTCGCGGCCACCCGGAGCAGGAAGGCACCACGATCGGCTGCGGGCACCGACGACCACCGGGCGTCATCGAATGCCTGGCGGGCTGCTGCGATGGCCCGCTCGGTGTCGGCCGGGCCGGCCTCGCTGACCGTGCCGACCAGCTCGCGCGTTGCGGGACACTCGATGTCGCGGGTGCCCCCGTCAACCGCGGATTCCCACGTGCCGTTGATGAACAGGGTTTGTGCGGTCATGGCTCCTCTTTGGTGGTGGGTGTCGCGCCTTCCGTTCCGTCGGCGTCATCTGCGTCTTCGCGCGTCGACTCGAAGTCGGTGGACCAGTCGATGACCGGTGCGGCGTCGACGGTGGTCGAATCGCCACCGACCGAGCGGCGCAAGAACTCGAGGTGGCGTTCATAGTGATCGAGCACATTGCTGATTAGCTGGTCCTTGGAGAATCCGAATACGTCGAACCCGCTGCTACCGGAGGCGGTGAAGACCTCGAGCCGGAAGAACTTGCCCGGACTCTTCGGCAGCCTTCCGTATTGCGGGATCAGATGTTCGGTCGGATAGACCTGGTAGTGGAAACCCCGCTCCCCCGCGTACAGGACGTCGATGTGATAGGCGTGGATGCCATACGATTCGACCAATTGTTCACCAACCGTCGCTTCCCTTCCGGCAGAGGTCAATTCGTCAGCGACCTCGCGCAGTGCCGGACCGACAACGGTCTTGGCGTAACGCTCGGCCGCGGCGGCATCGGGGTATCGCACCGAACGCGCGATGCGCTGACGCCAGTGCAGCTCTGTCCCGCCTGCCGTCCGGCTCGAGAGCACCTTCGGAATCGACAGACGCGCCGATTCGACCCAGTGTTGCTCCACCTGAAGCGCTTTGAACAAGCCCAGCATGATGAAGACGATCACGATGGCGAACGGAACACCCATGATGATCGTTGCATTCTGCAACGTGGCGATGCCGCCGATCAACAACATCGAAAAGGTCAGCACGCCGGTGGCCACGGCCCAGAAGATGCGCACCCAGGCCGGGCCGTCGGAGTCGTTGTCCGGCATCCGTGAACTGAAATGCGACATCACCAGTGCCCCAGAATCTGCGCTGGTCACGTAGAACAGCAACCCGGTGAAGGTGGCGACGACAATCAGGAATGGTGCGGCCGGGTACTCCTTGAGCAGGCCGTAGAAGCCCTCCTCCGGCACATTCACCGCGGTGTCGCCGAACTCTGTGTTACCGCCTCGGACCAGCTCGATCGCACTGTTTCCGAAGATCGAGATCCACAGCAGGATGAACATGAACGGAACCGTCAAGGTGCCGAGCACGAATTGGCGGATCGTTCGTCCACGGGAGATCCGGGCCAGGAACAAGCCGACAAACGGCGCCCAGGCGATCCACCAGGCCCAGAAGAACAGCGTCCACGACGACAGCCATTCATCGGGTCGATCGTAGGCAAACGTATCGAGAGTCATCCCGGGGAACCGGCTGATGAAGTCGCCGGTGTTCTGCACGATGCCGTCGAACAGGTACGCGGTGGATCCCGCGATGAGGATGAAGAGCATCAGGCACACGGCAACGATCACGTTGAGTTCGGACAGTCGGCGCACACCCTTGTCGAGGCCGGACACCGCCGACACGGTGGCGATCAGAACCGCGATCGCGATGAGCCCGGCCTGCGCCCAGGTGCCTCGTTCGATGCCGAAGAGTTCGTCGAGGCCCACATTGAGTTGCGCCACACCGATTCCCAGGCTGGTCGCCAAACCGAAGATCGCGCCGAGCAGGGCCGCTATGTCGACAAAATTGCCGAGGCCACCCTCGACCCGCTTCCCGAAGATCGGATACAGGGCCGATCGGATACTCAACGGAAGATTGTGCCGGTAGGCGAAGTAGCCCAGCGCCATACCGATCAGCGCGTACAGGGCCCAGCCGATGATCCCGTAGTGAAACAGCGTCCACGTCAACGCCTGTCGAGCTGCTTCGGTTGTCTGACCCTCGCCCTCCGGTGGCGCGAGGTACTGCGTGACGGGTTCGGCGACCGAGAAGAACATGAGGTCGATACCGATTCCGGCGGCAAACAACATGGCCGTCCAGGAGAACAGGTTGTAGACCGGTTTCGAGTGGTCGGGCCCGAGTTTGACCCGGCCCACCGCTGACAGCGCGGCCCACACCACGAACGCGAGGACGACCGTGACCAGCAGGATGTAGAACCAGCCGAGATTGGTGGCGACCCAGCTCACCGCCGTGCCGATAACGTCGTCGGCGCCCTCCTGATCGATCAGCGCCCAGACGATGATCCCGATGATCCCGACACTGGAACCGATGAAAACCGGCCAGTTCACGGAGACCTTTTGCGGCGATTTGGTCGATGCGTCAGAGCCTTCAGATGGGGCGGAACTCTGTGGGTTATCGGTAGAAATGGCCATATCGCGTCCTCAAGTGGTTGTCCGAAACTGCGTCGGGGTCAAACCAAAATCAGTCAATGTTTTCTCTGGCAAATCATCGCTTAACAACGTATCAGCGTTCGGAGTCCGACTTCCCCGGGATGCGGCAAGCAATAGGTCAGACCCAGCTCCATGGACAACGATCGCCTCAAGACGATGGTCTGATTGAGCGCCTCGCTGTGATCAGGAGTGTCGCACCATGAGGTTTCAGCGTGGAGCCATCCGAATCGCACCGTCGAGGCGGACGGTCTCGCCGTTGACATATCCGTTCTGTAGCAACGTAAGTGCCATCCCCGCGTAGTCTTCGGGGTCGCCGAGCCGCTTGGGGAACGGAACGTCGGCGGCGAGCCCTTCCCGGATGTCCTCGCGGAGGCGAGCAAGCATCGGTGTGTCGAATACACCCGGGGCGATGGTGTTCACCCGAATACCCACACTGGCGAGGTCTCGGGCCGATACGAGGGTGATGCCGTGGACCGCGGCCTTGGATGCGGTATATGACGTTTGCCCGATCTGCCCATCGAATGCCGCTACCGAGGCAGTCAGCACAATTGCGCCCCGTTCACCGTCGATCGGTTCATTGCGCGCGATGCGGGACGCCGCCAACCTCAGCACGTTGTACGTACCGACGAGGTTGACCTCGATGACATTCCTGAAACTGTCGAGCGGAGCCGGGTTCTTGTCCCGGTCCAGGATCCGCATCCGGTCTCCGCCGCGACCGGCGCAGTGCACGGCTCCGCGTAGGGGCCCGTGGACTTCGGCTGCATCGAGCGCTTCGGTGAGCGACACCTCGTCGGTGATGTCTGCGGGCACGAACAGCGCCGCGTCGCCGAGGCTCTTGGCGGTTGTCGTGCCGTCTGATGTTGCCAAGTCTGTGATCACCACTCGCCCACCTCCTTCGACGATGGCGGCAGCGGTCGCGGCACCTAGACCGGAGGCTCCGCCCGTGACGAGGAAGGTGTTGTCTTTCAGTTGCATGAAGTAGCCAGACTCTCTCGGGTTCATCAGCGCACGCGGTCGCGTAGGTCACATCAAACAATATGTACCGGATCACAGTGGCGCTTCGCCCGCGCACCGAACATAGGCTGAAGCCCAATCACTTCGTGCGCGTCGAGCCCGCCCCCACCCGAGCCAACCGAAGGAATTCAGATGTCGATCCGCAGCTTGAATCACGCTGTCCTGTTCGTCTCGGACGTCACGCGCAGCGCGGTGTTCTATTGCGACGTATTGGGATTTGAACGACTCCCGATCGATTTCCCCGGCGGCGCATTCCTCCGCGGCGCCGGTTCGGCCAACGACCACGATCTCGGCCTGTTTCAGGCCACCGGCCCTCGTGCCGCCGACGGTTCGGTCGGTCTTTACCACCTCGCCTGGGAAGTGGAGACCCTTGGTGAACTCGCGCAGACCCGCGATCGACTCCAGGCTGCCGGCGCACTGAATGGAGCGTCGAACCATGCCGGAACCAAGGCCCTGTACGGCCGGGACCCCGACGGCCTCGAATTCGAGGTCACCTGGCTGGTACCCGATTCCCGACTCGACGAAGAGATCGTGCCCGGCGTGGCGCCGACCCGCGCCCTCGACCTCGACGCCGAGATCGAGCGATACGGCGCCGAGACTCCCGGCGGTCCGCGTGCTGATCGGGAGTTGATGTCACGGATCATGGCTCGTCTCGCCGACCACGCTCGCTGATCACCCCCCCGCCTTGGTAATCACTAGGCATTTGCCTAGTGTGATGTAGGCCACTTCGTGTGACGGTGTCAGGAGAACTCACACCTGGAGGCACTGATGAGCGCACCGACAACCAACGAACACGGCCACGTGGCGGATGTCCTCGCCAATGCGGTGATCGACGATCCCGACGCCGGGATATTCCGTACCAATCGACGCATCTTCACCGACGAGGACATCTTCGAACTCGAGATGAAGCACATCTTCGAGGGCAACTGGATCTATCTGGCCCACGAGAGTCAGGTCGCGAATCCCGGTGACTATTTCACGACGAACATCGGTCGACAACCGGTGGTCATCACCCGGGACAAGCAGGGTGAGTTGCACTGCCTGGTGAACGCCTGCGCCCACCGCGGTGCCATGATCTGTCGGCGCAAGACCGACAACCGAACCACCTTGACCTGCCCGTTCCACGGTTGGACGTTCCGCAACGACGGAACACTGCTCAAGGTCAAGGATCCCGAAGGAGCCGGATATCCGGAGTCGTTCAACGTCAACGGTTCTCACAACATGACCCGGGTCGCCCGGTTCGACAGCTACCGGGGATTCCTGTTCGGCAGTCTGAGCGCCGACGTGCTGCCGCTCCGTGAGCATCTCGGTGACACCACGACCGTCATCGACATGCTCGTCGACCAGTCCCCACAGGGTCTCGAGGTATTGAGGGGTAGCTCGACGTACACCTACGACGGCAACTGGAAGGTGCAGGCGGAGAACGGCGCCGACGGTTATCACGTGACCGCGACCCACTGGAATTACGCCGCGACCACATCGCGCCGCGGAACCGGCGAGTCGAAGAACGACACCAAGGCACTGGACGCCGGCAGTTGGGGTAAGACCGGCGGCGGATACTGGTCGTATCCGAACGGCCATCTGTGCCTGTGGACCTGGGCAGGCAATCCGCAGGACCGACCGCTCTGGGACAAGCTCGATGAGCTCAAGGAAGAGTTCGGAGATGCCAAGGGCGAGTTCATGGTCAAGGGTTCACGCAACCTGTGCCTCTATCCGAACGTGTATCTGATGGACCAGTTCTCCACGCAGATCCGCCACTTCCGGCCGATCGCTCCGGACAAGACCGAGGTCACGATCTACTGCATCGCGCCCAAGGGCGAAAGCGATGAGGCCCGTGCACACCGGATCCGGCAATACGAAGACTTCTTCAACGCCTCTGGCATGGCAACCCCAGACGACCTCGAAGAGTTCCGGTCCTGCCAGCTCACGTTCCGGGCACAGGCCGCTCCCTGGAACGACATGAGCCGCGGTGCACAGCATTGGCGTACCGGTCCCGACGACGTCGCCATCTCCCTCGGGATGGAGAACATCATCTCGGCGGGTGTCAAGAACGAGGACGAAGGCCTCTACCCGGTCCAGCACGGGTACTGGCTCGACACCATGCGCACGGCATTGACCGCAGAAGAGCAGACCGAGACCGGAGCGAACCGATGACCACAACCGAAACCGGCACTGCCCTGATCACGCAGAACATCATCGAGCAGTTCCTCTATCGAGAAGCGCGATACCTCGACGACCGCGAGTTCGAGAAGTGGCTGGACTGCTATGCCGACGACGTCGTCTACTGGATGCCCGCCTGGGACGACAACGATCGTCTGGTGGAGGATCCACAGCGCGACATCTCGCTGATCTACTACGGCAACAAGGGCGGTCTCGAGGATCGGGTGTTCCGCATCAGAACCGAACGTTCCTCTGCCACATCGCTTCCCGAACCCCGAACCAGCCACAACATCAGCAACGTCGAGGTCATCGAACGGCGCGGGGATCTGGTTGATGTTCGATTCAATTGGCACACCATGTATTTCCGGTACAAGACCGTCGATCCGTACTACGGCACCTCGTTCTACACGATCGACTTCTCCCGAGAGCAACCCCTGATCCGGCGCAAGACCGTGGTGCTGAAGAACGACTACATCCACCACGTCGTCGACGTCTACCACTTCTAGAGGATCCGGATATGACAACCACCGAACAGGCGCCCACTTCGGCGGCCGCCCCTGAGCTCGACCACCAGATCGCGCTGTCGTTCGAGGACGGCGTCACCCGTTTCATCACCTGCCGGGAAGACCAGACGGTGGCCGACGCCTCGTACCGTCAGCGCATCAACATTCCGCTGGACTGCCGCGACGGGGCCTGCGGCACGTGCAAGGCGCTCTGCGAGTCCGGCGACTACGACGGTGGAACCTACATCGACGACGCCCTGTCGCAAGACGAAGCCGCAGCCGGGTACGCACTGCCGTGCAGCATGAAACCACGGTCGAACCTGGTGCTCCAGATCGCCGCCACCTCCGCGATCGCCAAGACCGAGGCGGCGACCTACACCGGCACACTCGTCGAACTCGAACACCTCTCACCGACCACGGTGCGGTTCGCGGTGGAGATCGCCAATCGGCCCGCACTGGCCTTCCTGCCCGGGCAGTACGTCAACATCTCGGTGCCCGGCACCGACGTCACTCGCAGTTACTCATTCAGCAACGACCCTGGCGATGAGCGGCTGAGCTTCCTGGTCAAACTCAACCCTGGCGGCGCGATGTCGGACTACCTCGCCGACCGGGCGGCAATCGGCGACACCCTCACCTTCACCGGGCCTCACGGTTCGTTCTTCCTCCGCGAAAGCGACCGTCCCGTACTACTTCTGGCCGGCGGTACCGGACTGGCACCGATCCTGTCCATGCTGCGCAAGCTCGACACCGAGGGCAGCACCCGCAAGATTCACCTGATCTACGGTGTCGGCACCGACAACGACCTGGTGGAGACCGCGTCACTCGACGCACTGGCCACCCGGCTCGATGGATTCACCTGGGACCACTGCGTGACCGATCCGACCAGCGCCGCGCCCAACAAGGGGTACGTCACGAGTCTCATTGCACCGCAACATCTCTACGACGGAGATGTCGCGCTCTACCTCTGCGGTCCACCGCCGATGGTCGAGTCGGTGCGAGTCCACGTCAAGGACGCCGGGATCGAACCGACCGGCTTCTACTACGAGAAGTTCGCACTCGCGGTACCGGCCGCCACCACACCCGCGGCCACTGAATCACCGGCCGAGGAACCGAACTCCGATGAGGAACTGATCCCGGCACCGGAGGCACGTGCCATCGCCGCACAGACGATGTTGCCTGCCGCGCAGATCGAACCCTGGCCGACGCCGGTCGAGGTGATCGACGAGGGCACCGCGCCGCGGCAGATCGCCGCGCAGATCATGTTCCCCGCCGAACCCGTGACCGAACCCCACACCCCGGTCTTCGGTACGGACGCGGCCGAGCCCGAATCCGTCCGGGCGGCGGTCACGACGGCCCCGCGTGTGCCGGTGACGAGCCCGGTCACCGTGGGCACCGGCGGGTACCAGATCGGCGAGGATCATCCGGCCGTATACGAGTCCGATGCGATCTTCGAGGCGCGTTCGGCTCTGGAACTCGGCGCGCTCGAGGTCACCTTGGGCCGCTTGAGCACCAGGCAGCTGGCCGGGTACCGGTTGCTCGCCGAGTCCACACTGCTGCACGTGGCAGATGATCACTTCGTCGACGCGGCCGAATACACCGAGACCAACGCCGCGTTTCACGACTATCTGTTCACCCTGACAGGTAACGAACACCTGCTGCAGGCCTACACGGCGCTGGGGGTCAAAGGCCGGATGAGCGAGGTCTTGCGCAACGCAACCTGGTGCCATCCACTGTGCGCTCAGGACCACATGGACATCGTTGCCGCCTTCGAGACCGGCGACCGCGACACCGCACGATCGCTGATCATCGCCCATGCCGACAGATCCAAGCAGACGATGCGCAGAGCCATGGCCGATACCCGAGCGGCCCGCGCGCCACGCTTCGTCACGCCCGGCAGATTCACCGGGAAGGTTGTGGTCGTCACCGGCGCCGCGCAGGGTATCGGCGAGCACACCGCACGCCGCATCAGTGCCGAGGGCGGTGAACTCGTCCTCGTCGACCGGTCCGAACTCGTCAAAGACCTCGCCGACGAGTTGACCGCGGGCGGGACCACCGCCATCGCGGTCACCGCGGATCTGGAGCACTGGGAAGGTGCGGACAGCGTTGTCCACCAGGCCCTGTCGGCGTTCGGCCAGGTCGACGTCCTGATCAACAATGTCGGCGGCGCCATCAACTTCAAACCGTTCATCGAGTTCACCGACGCCGAGATCCGCGCCGAGATCGACCGCTCGCTGCTCACCACCCTGTACACATGCCGCGCAGCCCTGCCGACGATGGTCGACCGCGGCAGTGGCGTCATCGTCAACGTCTCCTCCGCCGCCACGCGCGGTATCAACC
Organism: Williamsia sp. Y712; assembly: GCF_059445525.1. Classification (NCBI taxonomy): domain Bacteria; kingdom Bacillati; phylum Actinomycetota; class Actinomycetes; order Mycobacteriales; family Nocardiaceae; genus Williamsia; species Williamsia sp. Y712. The sequence goes on along the minus strand of NZ_JCAIUN010000001.1, from coordinate 2,254,242 downwards.
GCATCCCGTATTCGGCGGCCAAAGGCGGGATCAATGCCATCACCGCCTCCCTGGCGATGGAGTACGCCGACGCCGGTATCCGCGTGGTGGCGACCGCACCCGGTGGCACCGAGGCTCCCCCGCGGCGCATCTCGCGGGGCACACCGCTGCCGGTGGATGAGACCCAACGCGCATGGCAACAAGCTCATGTTGATCAGACGATCGGATCATCGCTCATGAAGCGGTACGGCACCCTCGAGGAACAGTCCGCGGCCATCTGCTTCCTGGCCTCCGACGAGGCGTCGTACATCACCGGGACGATCCTCCCGGTCGCGGGCGGAGACCGTGGGTGAATCTCCCCGGACATAGGTCGACCCGGTCCTAGAATGGATCGATGAGGTCTACGACGGTCTGTGTCGGGCGGGACCGTGAACTCGGGGCGATCGCTGCACGACTCGCAGCGACCGCCACCGACGGCGCGTGGATCGTCGCAGTGTGTGGAGAAGAAGGCATCGGGAAGACCACATTCGTGCAAGCCCTTGCCGACGCACACGACGGATCGGTGTGGTCGGCCGCCACCGCGCCGTGGGAGTCCGCAAGCGCCGGCGCAGTTCTCCACCAACTCTTCCGGCAAGACCTGCCAGGCAACGCTCTCGACGCCGCCGCGCGGATCGCCGAGTACGCCTCGGCTGCAACTGATTCCACCGGACCACGCCTGGTGATCATCGATGACGCCGAGCAATCCGATGCACTGTCTTTGCAGGCCTTGGCAACTGCGGTTCGCCATCATCGCAGCATCCCGCTGCTGGTGGTCCTGACCATCACCGACCCGGCATCGCAGGCGGCCGCGCTCGCCTCCGACATCGTGGTGCTCGACGGCCTCGACGCCGCCGCCGTCGATGAGCTCGCGCGTCGCCGGGCCACAGAGATCCATCCGGCGATGCTCACGGAGCTGACCGAGCACACCGGTGGCAACCCACGGCATGTCTCGGAGCTGCTCGATGAACTCCCGGCGGGGGTCTGGACCCATCCGGGCACAGCGCTACCCGCACCGGCGCGCGTGGTGTCGCGTGTGCGTGCACAGCTCGGCCGGTGCGGGCCGGAGGGGCGGTCGCTGATCGAGGCATTGGCCATCCTCGGGGATTCCGGTTCGTTCACCGAGGCTGTGACACGTGCCGATTCGCCCTCACCGTTGACCGCCATCGACGAGGGCAAAGCCGCGGGACTGCTCGTCGACGCACCCGAAATCCGGCATTCCTATGGCGCCGTGCTCCGAGATCGGCTCACCCGGGTCGCGGTCCTCGACATCATGGGTGCCGCCTCGGGGGGACGCACCCACCTGCGGGCCGCCGACATCATCGACGATCCGGTCCGCAGCCTGATCCACCGCGTCACCGCCACCGCCACCACCGATCAGGAGCTGGCCGCGGAGGCCGAGGTCTTGGCTCGCCAACGCGGCACGGCGGGCGCCTGGTCGGAAGCTGCCGAGCTCTTCCGGGCGGCCAGTCGCCTCTCGACCGACAAGTCGTCGCGCGAAGACCGTCTGACCCGCACCGCGGATTCGCTGGTGGCAGCGGGCCATACCGCGGCAGCACTCTCGCTGGTCCCCGAGATCGAGGCAATGCCCGAGACAGCACTGGGCAATGCGGTGCTCGCCTATCTCGCGATCGTTCGCGGCCGCGCCGCCGAAGCCGAAATCCGGATGCAGCGGGCGTGGGACATCGTCGACAGCAGCACCGACCCCGAGGCGGCAGCACTCATCGCCCAGCGCCACGTCCTGCATTCGTTGAGTCGCTGCCGTGGTCATGACGTGGTCGAATGGGTCGACCGGGCACTGGCTTTGGCGCAGCCCGACTCCCCCGCCGCCATCGAGGCGGAAGCGATCCGCGGCCTGGGTCTCGCGTCGGCAGGCCGGCCTGATCTGGCCAACGATGCCTATCGCGGCCTGGCACGGCGCGTGCACCCCGGCGTCCAGGCGCAGCGTGTCAGTCTCGGCCGAGGCTGGCTCCAACTTGCCAACGACGACATCGACGGCGCCCGTACCAATCTCGAAACCGCCGTTGCCACCGCCCATATGGGCGGTTCCGCGCGAATCTCGATGTGGGCCTACGGCTGGTTGGCCCGGTTGCAGTTCCTCACCGGCGATTGGGACCAGGCGCTGAGCACCGTTGCCGATGGTCGCCGGTTGGCTGATACGAGCGGAATCGTTCTGGCCACACCGCTTCTGGAATGGACCGCGGTCCAGGTCCATGTGTTGCGAGGATCCTGGGACCACGCGCACGATGCCCTGCACGCCGCCGAGTCCGTCACGCGGGATTACGAGATCATGCGGGCACCGGCCCTGATCGCCCGGGCCCAGATCGCCGAGGCGACCGCCGACTACGTAGCCGTGATCCGCGCACTGGATCCGGTCCGTGCCATGGCGCCGGGAACCGCGCTCGAACAGCCCGGCTTCTGGCCGTGGGCCGATGTTCTGGCCAACGCCCTGGTGATAGACGGACAACTCGCCGCCGCCCAATTCCTGTTGGACACACAGGAAGAACTCGCAGGCAAGACCGGTCACCGGTCGACACTGGCCCGACTCGGATACGCACGCGGGCGACTTCTCGGAGCGTCGGGCGATCTGCCAGGGGCCCGGCGGTCGTTCGAGAAGGCATTGTCGTTGCTGGACGGCCTACCGCTGCGCTATGACTTGGCGCGCGTCAATTTTGCCTACGGCCAGACCTTGCGCCGGGCAGGTAAGCGACGGTCAGCCGACCCACTCCTGTCCGCAGCGCGCGACATCTACGCCTCATTGGGTGCAACAACATACTCCGAACGCTGCGACCGGGAACTGCGGGCCGGGGGCGTGAACGCCACCCTCTCGCGCGCGGACGCCGACCTGACACCCCAGGAAGACGCGGTCATAAAGCTTGTTTCCCAAGGGCTTACGAACAAAGAAGTGGCTGCAGAGCTCTACGTCTCACCCAAGACGGTGCAATACCATCTCACCCGCATCTACTCGAAGCTCGGCCTGCGGTCGCGCGTCGAGCTCGCCAATCGGTACCACTAACCCTCAGCGCTGCCTGCTGCCCAGATCCGCACTCAGATCGGCCGCGACCTCGACGAGGAAGTCAGCAGTCTGTGCCGCAAAGGATTCGGCAGTCGATCGCGCCGATGACGTCGAACAGGCCAGCGCACCGACCACCGTTCCGCCGGCATCTCGCACCGGTGCCGCGAGCGAGATCAACCCCACTTCGAGTTCCTGCTCGGTCAGCGCGTATCCGCGCGTCCGGACGTTGTCGAGCTCGCGTTCGAGGTCGGCGCCGGAAGCGATCGTCGACTCCGTCAACCGTTGCCCGAAATCGATCTGTTCGATGAGGGCCTCCACAGCGGCAGGCGATGCCCAGGCCAGCAGAACCCGGCCCATGGACGTGGCGTACGCCGGGATTCGCGTCCCGACCGACACATTGATGCTCATGATCCGACGGACCGGGACACGCGCCGCGTAAACCACGTCGAGACCGTCGAGCACACCCAACGATGCCGACTCATGGGTTGTCTCCGCGATTCGCAGCAGGTGGGGCATCGCGGTGTCCGCGAGCGAGTGCGATGCGGTGTAATGCTGCCCGATGCTCAGCACGCGGGGGGTCAGGGACCACCGCCCGCCGCTTCCGGCGACGTAACCCAGGCGCTGCAGGGTCAGCAGGATTCTGCGCACCGCAGGCCGGGAAAGCTCGGTGGCAGTGGCCAATTCGGCCAGGGTCGGGTTCGGCCGATCGGCATCGAAAGCCAGGAGCACGGCAAAGCCGCGCTCGATGCTCTGGATGTAGTCCCGATCTCTGTCCACACCGATCTCGGTCACAGGTGTCCCTCCTGGTTGTCCGCGGGATCCACCGTACGCATTGCGGGCAGACTGTGGGCCGTCAGGTGGCGGATTCGCCTGTTGTCGATCAGCGTGCGGATGCTGCACGGGCCACGTCGGCCGTGATGGCCGCCGCGGTCTTCAGCAGTTCGGGAAGCAGGTCGTCGCGCACAGCGTCGAGGCTGTACCGCGCGGACTGGGTGGACATGTTCACCGCAGCGATCACCGAGCCGTCACGCCCATGAATCGGTGCCGCCAGCGAACGCAGACCCAATTCGAGTTCCTCGTCGACGATGCAGAACCCGTCGTGCCGGACCCGCTCGATCTCGTCCCGCAGTTCGGTGGTCGTGAGCTTGGTGCGTTCGGTCAGGGCGACCGGCGACACCCGCTCGAGGTAATCGTCGAGGTCCGACGGTTCCAGACCCGCGAGCAGAACCCGCCCCATCGACGTCGCGTATGCCGGGAATCGGGTACCGATCGTGATGGACACCGCCATGATCCGGCTCACCGGCACACGCGCGACGTAGACGATGTCGTCGCCGTCGAGTATCGACACCGATGCCGATTCGTGCACCGCGGCGGTCAGCGCTTCGAGATGGGGTCCGGCGACCTCCGGCAGCGACAGGCTGGACAAATAGCTGTAACCGAGGTCCAGTACGCGCGGGGTGAGCCAGAAAGCAGTGCCGTCAGACCGCACGTACCCGAGATCGGCAAGGGTCAGAAGGAACCGTCGGGCAGCTGGCCGCGACAGCCCGGTGGACGCCGCGACCTCGCTGACGCTTTGCCGGGGATGCTCGGCATCGAACGCACGGATCACCGCCAGCCCGCGGGCAAGTGACTGGACATGATCACCGGAGCCGGCAGTCATGATCGCAAAATGTGGTCGCGAAGAAGCGCCGATACCGCGGCGGGCTGCTCTCGATTCACCAGATGCGCTCCGGGATCGAGGATTTCGAGCCGGGATCCTTCGATCCCGTCGACCAGAATCTGAAGTGTCGCCGGTGGTGTCGAGGGATCCTGGGCTCCGGCGATCGCCAGCGTCGGCGCGGTGATCTCTGTGAGTTCATCGCGAGAATCCCAGTGCGCCAACGCCTCGCAGCAGGCCGCATAGCCCTCACTGTCGGTGCCCTGCACCATCTTCAGTGCCATCTGTACCAGCGCGGGATCAGCGGCTGCCAGATCACTCGTGAACCAACGCCCGACAACGGCCTCGGCGATGGATGCGGCGCCCTGTGCACGGACGGTCGCCGCGCGCTCGAACCAGGCGTCGGACTCACCGAACTTGGCCGCGGTGCAGAGCAACGCCAAAGTCTTCACGCGGGCCCGATAGGAAATGGCGAGTTGTTGCGCAACGGCACCGCCTAGCGAGAGTCCCACGGCGTGAAAGTCGTTGACACCCAGTTCGTCCAGGGTGGCGATCACGTCATCGGCCAGGTCGGAGACGCGGTACGGTCCCGTCGGCGTCGGCGAGGTTCCGTGTCCACGGTGATCGAGGGCGATGGCCCGACACCCGGCACCCGCCAAGGCCTCTCGCTGCGGATCCCACATCGACCTGTTCGAACCGAGGGAACCCAGTAATACAACCGTCTGCTCTGCGTCGCCGGTACCGCTCACGACATGACCTAACCGAACAGGCATCATCATCCTTTCGTTGTACGCTATTCGTACACTTGTACTATATGCGTACAAGCGCTACGGTGTCCATATGCTCGACAAAGTCATCAGCACCCCAGCCCAAGCAGTCAGCGACATCCCCGACGGCGCATCACTCGCCGTCGGCGGCTTCGGCCTGGTAGGTGTGCCCGAGGTCCTCATCAAAGCCCTGCTCGAACAGGGCGCAACCAACCTCGAAACGGTGAGCAACAACTGCGGCACCAACGGATTCGGACTCGGCCTACTCCTCAATGACCACCGCATCCGGCGAACGATCTCGTCCTACGTCGGGTCCAACGAGGAGTTCGCCCGGCAATATCTGTCCGGCGAACTCGAGGTCGAACTGACCCCGCAGGGCACGCTTGCCGAGCGCCTGCGCGCCGGCGGTGCGGGCATCTCCGCGTTCTTCACCCCGGCCGGTGTCGGCACTGCGGTCGCCGAAGGCGGACTGCCATTGCGGTACGACGGATCGGGGGGCGTCCTCCTGGCCAGTCCACCCAAGGAAACCCGCGTCTTCGACGGTGAAACCTACGTCCTCGAGCGGGGCATCGTCACCGACTACGCACTTGTGCACGCATGGAAGGGCGATCGCCACGGCAATCTCGTCTTCCGTCGCAGCGCACGCAACTTCAATCCGCCTGCCGCGACCGCCGGGCGAATCACCATCGCCCAGGTCGAAGAGCTTGTCGAGCCCGGGGACATCGACCCAGATCAGGTACATGTCCCGGGTATCCACGTCCAACGCGTGGTGCACGTCGGCAAGGTCGAGGTGGGCATAGAGAACAGGACGGTACGAGCATGAGCTGGACACGCCCACAGATGGCCGCCCGCGTGGCCGCTGAACTCGAAGACGGTCAATACGTCAATCTCGGCATCGGTATGCCCACCCTCGTCCCGAGCTATCTCCCGCCGGACATCTCCGTCGAATTGCATTCAGAAAACGGGGTTCTCGGCGTCGGACCGTATCCCACCGAAGAAGAGGTCGACCCCGAACTGATCAACGCAGGCAAAGAGACCATCACCGTGAACCCCGGCGCCTCCTACTTCGACTCGGCCGATTCGTTCGCGATGATCCGCGGCGGACACGTCGATGTCGCGGTCCTCGGCGCCATGCAGGTCAGCGCCGGTGGCGATCTGGCGAACTGGATGGTCCCCGGACAAATGGTCAAAGGGATGGGCGGCGCGATGGATCTGGTCCATGGAGCCCGCAAGGTCATCGTGATGATGGACCACCTCACGCGCAAAGGTGCCCCGAAGATCCTCGACACCTGCGACCTACCCCTGACCGGAAAAGCCTGCGTCCAAAGGATCATCACCGATCTCGCGGTCCTGGACGTCACCAATGCCGGTTTGCGCCTGGTCGAACTCGCCCCCGACGTGACCTACGACGAACTCCAGGCAAAAACCGGCACGACCATCCTCGTCGACGCCGACGTCCCCGCCTGACCTATGCACCCACAAACCCACCCGCTCCAGTCATTTCCACACGTTGCAACGTGTGGAAATGACTGGAGCGGGTGGGTTTGTGGGTGGTCCACAGTTGGCTCATCCATCCACAGACGCTGCGCTAAGACGATTCTCGGCGTGCGTCGCACTGTCGCCGTTGCCGAAGATCCACACATGGACTTCACACCCAGCCCGGACGGCTTGATCCGACGCAGCGATCAGGTCCGTACCGGAGATCGTGGCGATCCCGAACTTCGGCGCGCACACCGGCATGGCTCACTGGAGCGCATCACCCGCGGTGTCTACCGCCCGACAACCATCGCTACCGACGCGGCGAACTCGTCGTATGACGAGAAGTATCGCCAACTCGTCATCGCAATTGCCGGACGGTCGAAGGAGCGCGTGGTGAGCCACACCTCCGCGGCGGCGATTCACAGGTTGAACGTGCTTGCACCTGAACAAGATCGTGTTCACTTCTATGTGAAGGCGGGTGGACGCCGCACGCGGCAACTGCACCTCCACGAAGGACCGCTGACACTCTCGGACGTCACAGTGGTCGACGGCGTGCTCCTGACCAAGCTTGCACTGACTGCCTGCGACATAGCTCGCCAGGGCACCTTTGCCCAGGCGGTAGTCGTCCTTGATCACGCATTACGCCTTGGTGTCTCCCATGCCGAGTTGCGGTCGATCGCCGACCGAGCGGGGAAGACGACAGGGATCGCGACACTTCGGCGCTCGCTCGAGGTTGCGGATGGGGATGCCGAGTCGGTGGGCGAATCCCTGAGTCGGGCACTGATGATCGAGTGGTGTGAGATACCGGTTCCAGCTCTGCAGACCGAGTATCGAGACGCCGAGGGACGGTTGGTCGCCCGCGTCGACTTCGACTGGGACGGAAAGGTGGTCGGAGAGTTCGACGGGCGTGTCAAGTACGAGAAACACAGACGCCCCGGCGAATCGGTGGCGGATGCGGTGATCAGGGAGAAGCGCCGCGAGGACCGGCTACGGGAGGAAGGCCTGCTGGTCATCCGGTGGGTGTGGGATGACTTCCGGAACCCTGAGCAGCTGCGGGCCCGGATCCGCAAGATACTCACCATCGCCGACGTCATCTGACGAACAAATCCACCCATTCCAGCCATTTCCACACGTTGCAACGTGTGGAAATGGCTGGAATGGGTGGGTTTGTGGCGCAGTTTATTTGATCGACGACGGATGTTTGGCGAGTGCCGTGACGTCGACGGTCATGTATGGGAACAGCGGAAGGTTCCACAGCAGGTCGTGGAGTTCGTCCGGGGTCTCGACGTCAAAGATGCTGACGTTGCTGTACTTTCCGGCGATCCGCCAGATGTGTACCCACTTGCCCTGACGCTGCAGATCCTGCGAGTACGCCTTCTCTTTGGCGAGTGTCTGCGCCCGGACCTCGGGATCGAGGTCGCGGGGGATGTCGACGTCCATGCGTACATGGAAAAGTGCCATTGCTGTGTACCTTTCGGATTTTTGCTGATCAGTCCCTGGTCAGTTTGTCGACCATGTCCATATCGAGTTCCACACCGAGCCCCGGGCCTTCCGGCAACCGGACCTGGCCGTCGCCGTATCGCAACGGTTCCTGCAGGATGTCAACGGCGAAGAGCAACGGCCCGAAAAGTTCGGTCCCGAAGTTGATGCCTGGCTCACTGCAGGCGAAGTGGATCGATGCCGCGGTTCCGATCGGTCCTTCGATTGACGTCGCCCCGTGGCAGGCGATGCCGGCAGCCTTGGCGATGGCAGCGATTTCGCGGCTGCGCGCCAGGCCTCCACACTTGGTGGTCTTGATGGCGATGACGTCGGCGGCACCGAGCCGGACCACTTCGAGTGCGTCATGCGGCGTACTGACGCTCTCGTCGGCCATGATCGGTATCGGCAGAAGATGATTCAGTTCGGCGAGCACGTCGATCTGCTCCCCCGGCGTCGGCTGCTCGATGAGTTCGACACCGCCGTCGGCCAGGCGCGGCAGATACTTCAAGGCGGTGAACCGATCCCAGCGAGCGTTCACGTCGACGCGCACGCCGGCTCGTCCGCCGAGCCCGTCGACGATGTCGAGGATCCGCCGGGTGTCGACCTCTGGTTCGAGTGCGCCCATTTTCAACTTGAAGCTGAAATGCATTCGGGTGTCGAGCTTTTCCGTGGCCTCCTCGACGATCTCGGCGACGGGCGCGGCACCGAGCGCCCAGGTCACGTCGACACTGTTGCGGAAGGCACCGCCGAGCAGTGTGTGGACCGGAACCCCGAGACACCGCGCCCATGCATCGTGCAACGCGATCTCGACCGAGGCTTTGGCGAACCGTGCATTCGCCACCACCCGCTCGATGTCGAGCATGATCTTGGTCAGGTCATCGACGGTGCGGCCCAACAGAATCGGGGTGATGTACTTCTCGACGATGACCTGCATGGTCTCGACCGATTCACCGCCCCACCACGGACCGCCCGGGACAACACCTTCGCCGTGGCCGACCACACCGCCGTCGGTCTTGATCGACACCAGCAGGATCGGCTGGGCGTCCATCGAGGTGGTCGCGAATTTGTGACTGCGGACCAGGGGGACGTCGATGATCCGGGTTGCGACCTCGACAATCTTCAGATCAGGCACTGGGCGCTACTTTCCCGCCGGATCGAGCGCAAAGTCGTAGTCGACGTGGTTCTTGCCGTCGTCACCGAGGGTCGGCGACAGGATCAACTCGGGCTTGGTGGCCGATGCGACGTCGCTGTCGATCCATTCTCCGCCGTCGAAGTAGAGCTGGGTGGTGACGGACTCTTTGCCCGGGGCCGAGACGATCAGGTGCAGGTGCGCCGGACGCCACGGGTGACCATTCTGGGCCAGGACGAATGCACCGGTCGGCCCATCGGTCGGAATCTGGTACGGCGCAGGCTGAATCGTGGTGATCTCGTAGCGTCCTTCGGCGTCGGTGATGATCTTGCCGCGCAGATTCCACTGCGGCAGGTGATCGGCGAACTGCGAATAGTAGCCGTCTGCGTCGGCGTGCCAGAGTTCGATGATCGCGCCGTCGATGCCCTTGCCATCGAGATCAGTGACCTGACCGCCGAACACCAGGAGCGTCTGCTCGCGGTCCACATCACGCATCGGCAGGGTGCAGACCGAGGGCAGTTCCGGAGCATCCGCGACGTAGTAGGGACCCTCGATGCTGCCCTTGGTGCCCTTGCGGCTGCGGGCCAGCACCTCCTCGACGGCGTGCTCGATGAAGACGTCGAGGAACAGGGGCCATTCGCCGCCCTCACCGACATCGATCAGCCATTGCTTGAGCACGCGGTACTCGGGATAGGTGACGTTGTGGTCGAGGATGACTTTGTGCAGGGCCGACAGCGCATCCTTGGCGATCGCGGCAACCCGCTCGGGTGAGGTGTCGGCACTGACCCGCTCGTTCTTGAACTTGTCGGTGGCGGCGGTGCCGGAACCGACCGCGGACGGGCTGTTGAAATCGGTGGTTGTCATGAGGGTCTCCCAGGTCGCAGACTTTGTGTGTACGCATTGCGTACGTCTGGATCGCATTGCGTACTCACACTGTGCGACCAATCACACCGGCTTGTCAAGTACCTCCCCGACCACACCGCCCACCGGATGTCGAAATGCCGCCCCGCCGGCCGCAACAACGGCCGCGCCGTTGCGCTACTTCTCGGTGTGCGAATCCCTGCGACCGCGCTGACTTCGGAAGCGTTCAGCTGCGACGGGTGGTCGGGGCGAGGCGGGCCATCCCACGAAGGATCCACGGTGTCCGCCTCGCCATCATCCCCACGGCCAGGTCCGTTCGGCGCATCGCGAGACGAGGGCCGGGGGTCGAGGCGGACGCGAGTGCGGCCTCGGCCGATCTCTTCCGCGCATCATGCCGATCGACCGCCAGGAGTTGCCACATGCCGGGCACGCCACGCAACTCGACGCTGCCGCGGTCCTCGAAGCCTGTGCCCGAGCCGACGACCAGGTCGCGGACGGTGCCCGAGACGAGGATGTCCCCGGCACCGGCCTGGCCGAGGATCCGCGCCGCGATGTGTACGGCGAGTCCCCCGATGTCGTTGTCGAGCAGTTCGCACTCGCCGGTGTGGATTCCCGCGCGGATCTCGATGCCCAGCGTCTCGGCGTCAGAACGCAATGCCTCGGCACACCGAATTGCCTGCGTTGGACCGTCGAACGTGGCGAGGTGCCCGTCGCCGGTGTTCTTGACCAGCGTGCCGCCGAAACGTTGGGTGACCGCGGCGGTGATCTCACCAAAGCGCGCCAGCACCGCCCGCCACCGCTCGTCACCCGCTGCCGCTGCGTGTCGGGTCGAGGCAACCATGTCGGTGAACAACACGGTGCGCAGCGCGCGATGGGATTGAGCAGGCGCGGCATGGCTACCGGTGAGGAACTCCTCGATCGCGGCCAAGATCCTGTCGGGACCGGTGATCCAGGGCGCGTGGTCCATGCCGTCGACTTCGAGCCACCGCGCCTGCGGGATGTGGTCGGCGAGATAGCGGCCGCATTGCACCGGCATACAGTCCTCGCGCGCATGAATGACCAAGGAAGGCACGGTGATCGTCGGCAGGATGGTGCGGATATCGATCCGGAAAGCCGCTTCGGCCGTTGCCCGCACCATCCCGGGGCTTGCGCTCATCCGCTCGAACATTGCGAGCTGGCGTATCGACCGGACTGACGGGAACATGCACTTGGCTGCCGCACCGGTGCCCCACTCCGAGCGGGTCGCGCGTCCCATTTTTTGAAGGCGGACGATCTGCTCGGTCGACGGAAGGTAGTCCGCACCGGTCCCGGATAAATCCTCACCGGCGTCGACAACGAAGCGCTTCCGCACCTCCGCCGGATCTCGATCGAGGTCGTCCCAACCGGTTGCCATGAACGGGTAAGCGCCGTAGAGGATCAACGCCCGTGTTCGCTCTGGCCGTTTTGCCGCGAACAGGATGGAGGCCGTGCCTCCCTCGCTCATACCGAATACGGCGGCCTTTCCGAAGCCGGCGGCGTCCATGACGGCCTCGATCTCCGTCACCCGATCATCCAATGTACGAACTTTCGCCACCGGATCCGACAGCCCAACCCCTGCCTTGTCAAACAGTAGGACGCGACAGAACGTGGCGAGTTGGTCGAAGAAGGCCTTGAATTCGGGCAGAGTCCAGAACAGCTCGATATGGCTGACGAAAGGCCCGACAAAGACGAGGTCGACGGGTCCATCGCCGAACACCTGGTAAGCCAGACTCAGATCGCCGCAGGGCGCGTACGAGGTTTCTGGCACGGCCTTGATCCTACGGTCTCCACACGCTACAGACAACGATACGAAACCGGTTCGGCACCAGTATCGAACGAGTATCGACAACCTTCGCGATTCCTATCGAAGCACTCAAAAGCGTTGCGAAGCACCAATATTGGAGGTAGATAAACCATGAACGACCACAGCGCCTAACGCACCATCCGCACAGCCAGATCGCCGTACGCCTCACCCAGCGCCACCGGATCGCGATGACTCCGGGTCGGGAACCATCGGCACACATCGACACACAACGACGACAACGCCAGGACCGCATCGCCGGCAGCAGCGACGGTGAACTCCCCCGAGTCGACACCACGGCGCACGATCGCCGCGAGTACCTCCGAGGTGTCGCGGCGGATGGCAGTGATCGTCAGATAGTGCTCGCGAGTGAGTTCGTGCAGTTCGTACTGCACCACCTTCGCCAGTTCGTGGTGCTCGGCCTGCCATCGCGCGAACTCGCCCACCACAGCCCGGAGCCGATCACTGTCAGACAAAACAGGCTCGTCAACCGCGCGCAACGCGGCCAGCACACCGCGGTGCCCCTCCAGCGAGATCGCGTACAGCAGTTCTTCTTTCGACCCGAAGTGCGGGTACATCGCCGCCGGACTCATGCCGAGGCGCTTGGCGATCTCACGGGTCGACGTGCCGGCGTAGCCCAGCTCGGCGAACGAGGCGATGGCCGCCTGACGGATCCGTTCCGCCGCAGCCGAGCCGCGTGTGTTCGTCACAGCCATCTGGCGACCTCGCTCCCCCGATCGTGCCCGGTTGACCCGATCGCACCGTCGAGGGCATCATAAGCGAACGCTTAGTAAATAAGCGATCGCTTGGTTTGAAGGAGTCCCATGGCCGCCCCACTGTCCCGTCGCGACGTCGAGTTCATGCTCTACGAATGGCTCGATGTCGAGAAGCTGACAAACCGTGACCGGTTCGCAGAGCATTCCCGGGAGACCTTCGACGCAATCCTCGAACTCAGCGAAAACCTCGCCACCAAGCGCTTTGCCCCGGTCAACAAACTCGGTGACCAGAACGAACCGTTCATCGGGGACGACGGCAAGGTCGTGCTCCCCGACGGGATCGGGGCCGGCATCGACGAGTTCGTCAAGGCCGGACTGCTGACGGGCTCGTTCGATGAATCACTGGGCGGCATGCAGCTGCCCACTGTTGTCAACAGGGCGGCGATGGCGTGGTTCCAGGCCGCCAACGCAGCGATGTCGTCGTACACGTTCCTCACCGTCGGCAACGCGAACCTCATCGCCGAATACGGCTCCCCCGACCAGATCGACACCTGGGTGCGACCCATGGTCGAAGGCCGATTCTTCGGCACGATGTGCCTGTCCGAACCGCAGGCCGGATCGTCGCTCGCCGACATCACGACCAGGGCCGAACCGATGTCCGACGGCTCCTACCGGATCACCGGGACCAAGATGTGGATCTCGGCAGGCGATCACGAATTGTCCGAGAACATCGTCCACCTGGTTCTTGCCAAAGCGCCCGGCGGTGGCCAAGGGGTCAAGGGGATCTCCCTGTTCATCGTGCCCAAATACTTGGCCGATGGCAGCCGCAACGACGTTGCGCTCGTCGGCCTCAACCACAAGATGGGCAACCGCGCGACCACGAACGCCCTGCTGAACTTCGGCGACGGAACACACTCTCCCACACCGGAATCGGGCGCAGTGGGCTATCTCGTCGGCGCGGAGCACCGCGGCCTGTCGTATATGTTCAAAATGATGAACGAGGCCCGGATCGGGGTCGGCTTCCTCGCCACCTCACTGGGTTACGCCGGCTATCTCGCCTCGCTCGAATACGCCAAGGTGCGCGCACAGGGCCGACCGGTCGACCAGAAGGATCCGGCGTCGCGGCCCGTCCCGATCATCGAGCACGCCGACGTCAAGCGGATGTTGCTGGCCCAAAAGTCTTATGTCGAAGGCGCTCTCGCGCTTGGCCTGTACTGCAGCAAACTGGTCGACGAGCAGACCACCAGCACCGGCGACGACCGGGATCGCGCCGGCCTTCTTCTCGACGTCCTGACCCCGATCGCGAAGAGCTGGCCGTCCCAGTGGTGCCTGGAGGCGAACAGCCTGGCAATCCAGGTCCTCGGCGGCTACGGCTACACCAAAGAATTCGACGTCGAGCAGTACTACCGCGACAACCGGCTGAACCCGATCCACGAAGGTGCGCACGGCATCCACGGGCTCGACCTCCTCGGCCGCAAGGTCGTCATGCAGGGTGGCGCCGGACTCACCCAGCTCGCCGAGACCATCGGCGAGACCATCAGCCGTGCCACCGACAACGATGCCGCCGCCGTGTACGCGGCAGACCTTCGAACCGCCCTTGACCAGCTGGTCACCACAACCACAACCGTCTGGTCGTCGGGCGATCCGGCACTCGCGCTGGCCAACGCAACCGCCTACCTCGAGGCCGCCGGTCACATCGTCATCGCCTGGATGTGGCTCGAACAGCTACTCGCGGTCGATACCAAGGCCGGCGACTTCTACGATGGCAAACGCGCTGCGGCGCAATACTTCTTCCGCTACGAGCTGCCCAAGACCGCCGCGCAGCTGTCGCTGGTCGCCGCGCTCGACCGCACCGCCCTCGATGCCCGGCCGGACTGGTTCTGACGGGCGATCGGGCACAGATGTCAATCCGGTGATGCCACCGGGAAGTCGAGAGTTACAGGAGCACAATGCGTTACGTTGCAGTCGGAGACAGTTTCACCGAGGGAGTCGGCGACGAACCCGACGGCGTCAACCCGCGCGGGTGGGCAGATCTCGTCGCAGCGGGTCTTGCCGCGGAACACGGCAGCGTCGACTACGCGAATCTCGCTATCAGAGGTCGCCTGCTCGCGCCCATTGCCACCGACCAGATCGACGCGGCGCTGTCGATGGACCCGCTGCCGACGCTGCTCACGTTCAACGGCGGCGGCAACGACATGCTGCGCCGCGGCAGCGACCTCCCCGGCCTCATCGAACTGACCCGCACCGCAGTGCGGCGGTGCCGCGATGCCGGGATCGAGGTCGTCCTGCTCGCCGGCGCCGACCCGTCCGATGGGCTGCCGATGCGCGAGAAGATCCGCGGACGCGGCGAGTACCTCACCACCGAGGTCGCCGCCCTTGCCCACGCAGAAGGCATCACGTTTGTGGACATGTTCCACGACAGCGAGATCCGCCGCGCGGTCTATTGGTCCGACGATCGTCTGCACCTGAACCCGATCGGACATCAACGGGTCGCCGCCCACATCCTTCGCTCGCTCGGTGTCCACACGATCCCGATCCCCGACCGACCCACCGACGCCGACAAGCGACGGGTCATCGAGAACATGCGCTTCGTCCGTTCCCACCTGGCGCCGTGGGCGATCAGACGGCTGCGCGGCCGGTCCTCTGGCGACAATCGCGCCGCCAAACACCCCACCTGGGTGAGGGTGAACGCGTCCGACGTCCACTCGTCCGGCGAAGGTGCCAACACACCCTGATTCACCAAACCCGAGGTTGCCCTGCCGGCCAGATCAGACTCAGCGCCCAC
The DNA here is from genome assembly GCF_059445525.1 of Williamsia sp. Y712. Taxonomy (NCBI): domain Bacteria; kingdom Bacillati; phylum Actinomycetota; class Actinomycetes; order Mycobacteriales; family Nocardiaceae; genus Williamsia; species Williamsia sp. Y712. The sequence continues at coordinate 2,238,519 of NZ_JCAIUN010000001.1, read as the reverse complement.
CCGGTAGCTCTCGGCGATGGCGTGGGTGACACCGCCTTCGAACCGGTAGCGACCACATGATCGACCATCGAACGGATCTTCTCGACGTCGGTACGGCGCCCACTCTCGACGTCGGTACGGTTGGCCACTCTCATCGAACTGAACTCAACTCCAGCGCCTGAATTGAGCGCGAGTGTCCGAAATGCACCCGGGGTGACGGCGCCGAGACACGGGCCCGAAATCAACACTCACGCGTTCATATGAGCGCTGCTGATTTGCGCTCTCACCGAGATCGGCTACCCATACGCTCCGCCGGTGAAGATCCTGGTCGTAGTACTCGCAACGTTGCTCATGATCGCCGGCACGGGGGTGGCAACCGCCGATGCCCGAGGGCCCGACTACGTGGCGCTCGGCGACTCGCGCGCCGCCGCGCCGACGTGGATGTCGGTTCTGATCGGCGACCATTGCGGCCGGACCGCAGATGCATATCCGGTGAAAGTGGCCGCCGTGATGGGCCTCACTTACCGCTCGGTGGCCTGCATCGGCGCCACCTCGGCCAACGTCCTCGAAGGGCAGCAGATGCTCGCGGTTCGGCCGCTGCCGCCGCAAGTCGATGCGCTGTCGAAGACCACGAAAGTCATCACGCTGTCGATCGGGGGCAACGACATCGACTGGTGGGGGTTGATCTCATCCTGTTTCCCGTCGTTGCCCATTGCAGACGCACGCTGCCGCACGAGCGCCGCTGTCGGCGCGGCGATCGACACGAAACTTGCGGCGCTGCCGGCCAAGCTCGATGCAGTACTGACCGAGATCAGCCGCCGGTCGCCGAAGGCGCGCGTTGTCGTCGTTGGCCATGGCGGCTATTTCGGATACTTCGGACCGCGGGGGTGCGTGCCGCAGGCGAACATCTCGGCCGCCGATTCGACGTTCGTCGGCAGGTTCTTCGAGCGATTCGACGGTGTGTTGTCGTCGGCCGCGCAGAGGGCCGCCGCGACCCATGTCGACATCGTGGCGGCAGCGGTCGGTCATGACGTGTGCACCGGGGCGAAGAGATGGTTCGAAGGGAACGCACCCCGATCAGCGACCCAGGTCCGGCACCCGACACCGTTGGGATCGTCGAACATGGCCCGGCTGATCGTCGCCCAACTCGATTCGACGATGTGAGTACGCCCGAGTTTCCCTGACCGGTCGGGTTGCCAGAGTTCCCAAGGCCCTGCGAACGACACCTTTGCCGACGAACAATGAAGGGTGTCCAGCCCTCAACGGGAGGACCGGATACCGCATAGGAGGCACTGATGAAGGCGCTTGTGTATCACGGACCCGGCAAGAAATCGTGGGACGACGTCCCGAACCCGACAATCAAACACCCGACCGATGTCATCGTGAAAATCGATACGACCACGATTTGCGGCACGGACCTCCACATTCTCAAGGGCGACGTGCCGGCGGTCGTCGAGGGACGCATTCTCGGCCATGAAGGCGTGGGCACCATCACCGAGATCGGCGACGCGGTGACCACACTGAACGTGGGCGACCGCGTCATCCTGTCGTGCGTGAGCGCCTGCGGACGGTGCAGCTTCTGCAAGAACGGTGTGTACTCCCACTGCCAGGCCGACGAGGGGGCGCCGGGGATCGGCTGGATCTTCGGGCATCTCATCGACGGAACGCAGGCCGAATACGTCCGGGTGCCGTTCGCCGAGACCTCGGTGTACAAGCTGCCGGACGGCGTCAGCGCCGCCGAAGGCGTGCTGTTGTCGGACATCTTGCCCACCGGCCACGAGATCGGCGTGCAGTACGGCCGGGTGAAGCCCGGCGACGTGGTGGCCGTGGTCGGCGCCGGCCCGGTCGGCCTGGCTGCAATGCTCACCGCAGGCCTCTACGGTCCCTCCCGGATCATCGCAATCGACCTCGATGCCAATCGCGTTGCCGAGGCGAAGAAGTTCGGGGCAACCGACGGGGTGGTGTCGTCGGACGGGGACTGGAAAGAACAGGTCGTCGCGCTCACAGACGGACTCGGGGTCGACGTCGCGATCGAAGCCGTCGGTATCCCTGCCACCTTCACGATGTGCCTCGACATCGTGCGCCCGGCGGGCACCGTCGCCAACGTCGGCGTGCACGGCACCGGGGTGAACCTCCCGCTCGACACCCTGTGGATTTCGAATATCGCCATCTCGATGGGGTTGGTCAACACCAACACCACCGACACACTGTTGAAGATGGTCGCCTCGAAGAAGCTCGATGCGACACCGTTTGTCTCCCACACGTTCGCACTGAACGACATCCTCGAGGCTTACGACATCTTCGGCCGGGCCGCGGAGACGAAAGCACTGAAAGTGGTACTGACCGCCTGAGCCCACCACCCAGCCCACAACAAAAAATGCGATCGGACTGTCGCATTGTGACAACGCCTTGTCACGCCTTCTGAGTGAAAGGGATCAACCACACGGTCAGGAGCATCGCCATGCACATCGCCAAAAACGACATCCCGGTCAAGATCGACGTCCCCGGAGCCAGGGCCCGCCAGTTGCCCGACTTCGGTACAGCGACGTCCGGCGCAATCGGCGCGGAGTACTTCAGCCTCGGCGCCGGGACCGACATCGCGCCACTGTTGCACGGTCTGGACAACGACGCCTGCCATGCCCCGCACTGGGGCTACATCATCTCGGGCGAGCTGGTCGTCAGCTTCACCGACAACACCAGCGAGACCTGTGTCGGCGGTGATCTCTACCACTGGCCGGCCGGGCACTCCGTTCGGGTCGTCACGGACACCGAGCTGGTGATGTTCAGTCCCCAGGTCGAGCACGGTGCGGTGATGGACCACATGCTCACCAAGCTCACGGGTGCAACGCCGTAGCCCGCAACCCGTTCAGCGAGTCACGGTCCAGGTGATCGGGACCACCGGGTCGGGAGCGTAACTGCAGCAGCTCCCCGTCCGGACGGTTCGCTTGAGATGCTCCCCGAGCACCTGATCGTGCTCGGCGAGTCGGTCGAGCGCATAGCGCAGCGATCGGGTGACGCTGGTCCGCGCACGCTCGGCGGCACCTCCGGTGCCGCGTAGTCGGCCACCGAGACCAACGGCACCTCTGAGTTCGGAGAGCAGGAACTCGCGATCACGGCTCGCGAGATCGGCACGGGCGATGTCGTTGTTGCCCTGCGCTTCCGCTATGTCCTCATCCACTTCGTGGAGTCTGCGTCGATACGCCGCGCGCGACTGCTCATCAATGGTCGGGATCGGGTCGGCGACCTCATGTCCGCCGCACAGGTCGAGTGCCTTCACCTCGTGTCCCGGCCGGGCGAGCAGCACTGCGAGGTACTGCAGACCTTTGAGGTCGGCCAGCACGATCTCGATCGCGCGAAAGGTGAAGTGCCACTGGTCGCCCGTCCGCGCCATCGAAGCGACAAGCGACGTCGGCTGCAGCGGGGATGCAGTTGTGTCGGCGAGGAGCGCGGCGACCTCCGCGGCGCGGCGTACTGCGCCGAACGAGATGAACTCGTCATGTGCGGCCTGCCAGTCCAGACGACTCCGCGCAGAGTTGTCGGCCGCGGCGTACGCAGAGCCCAGCACCACCCGGGCAGAGGCCGCCTCATACGACGCATCCAACTCACACCATTGCACCACCGCCGCAGTCGCCTCAGTGCTGGCCGACGCCGGGTCGCCGGCCAGCAGATGTGCCCGCGCAGTGGCCACAGCAGCGACTGCCGCGAGGCCAGGACTGGCGAATCGCGCTGCGATGCCGCGAAGATCCGCCGCGGCGTCACGGGCGGCCGCGGCGTCACCACATCTGGCAGCGATCTCTGACTGAGCGTCGAGTAGTGGCACCAGGCGCAGGTCGCCGAACGGTGGACGTTCCTTCCACGGCAGGTCGGGCGGATTGCTGACCGCGTCGGCGATCAGCCTCGCCGCGGTGGCCAGGTCACCCTGTTCCATCCGCAACAGAGCGATGCCTGGAAGTGACGGCCAAGCCCGCCGGTGCGCTTGCATGAACGCGTCCTCCGCACCGTCGAGATCGCCCAGTCGGAGCCGAATATTGCCGAGTTCCACCAGGGGCCAGCCGAACTCACGGCGCATCCATGGCCGCAACTCGTCACAGGCGGTCATGGCCTCGAGCTCTGCCGCAGGCCCCGGCCCACTGACGCGCAGGAGTTCGGCGCGGTGCACACGACACCGGCCATGGAGCCCGCCGTAGGCATGCCCGTGACGCCAGTGCTCCATGACATCGGTCCATTCGCGTGCCCGATCGTAGGCAAACAACCCCTGCGCGGCGCACACCAACTCGCAGTAGAGCATCCCAGTGGTGAAGTGATCGACGGCACCGGACATGAGCCGTAGCGCCACATCGTCAAGCGCCGCGAGACCCTCATCGACTCTGCCGTCGCTGATGATCAAGCGTGCAGTCGCGACCTGACCCAGAACAGTTGCCGACGGAACACCCAGTTGCGCACCGAGTTCCATCGCACGACCCGCTTGCAGCCGGGCCCCTTCGGGGTCACCGCACATGAACCGCTCGTAGGTTCGGACCATCGCGAGCAACGCGTGCGCCGGCAACTCGGCCGCATCGCCGAGTTCGTGGTCGGCACGTGCCACCCATCCGCGGACCGGGGCCATCAGCCCGGTGTCGACCAAGAGGTGGAGCGCGACATTCGCTGCGGCCCAGGCAGCGGACTCGTGGTCGTCCGCCGCCCGCTGCCGGTCGTACAGCGATTCCCACACGGCCACAGCGACTTCGAACTCACCATTGCCATAATGCGCCACCGCTAGGAGCTCAGCGGCTTCCGGCGAGTCGTCCCCCTCGACCAGAGCCAGGGCACCGACCCAGTCTTCGCACGCCAACGCCGCCCGGGCGTCGGCGAGACGAGTCATCGTCTCAGTATTGCAAGAATGCGATATCCGATTGAGTGAACGCACAAATGTTCGCTCGAACCCCGCGCGACGAGGTGACCGGTGTTATCACCCGGTCCCAGACTGCCGGCAATGTTCTCGCCGAGAACCTGCCCATACACAACGATCCACCTACAGACGAATCGTCTTTGAGTAGGTGGATCGTAGGTCTTGCCTCAACGGTGGAGCTAAGGGGATTCGAACCCCTGACCCCCACACTGCCAGTGTGGTGCGCTACCAGCTGCGCCATAGCCCCGTATTCGGTTTTCGCAAGCTTTGCGGTTAATTTCTCCGCTCTGCTTGCTCGACCGAAATTACACCATCAGCGTGAGCCCGACCAAATCCGCTCGTCGGCGGGACCCGGTCGGGCCTCACCCGCTCAGCCGTTGTCGGAGCTGATCAGCTGTTCGACCCATTCCGGTCCACTGGTGACCGTGACCTGCTTGCCGTCACGGAGCACGCTGGGTGTGCCCACCTGGCCGCCGAGTGCGTCGGACAGCTCTTCCTGCGACTGCTTGGCAGAAGCCTGCGCAGCGGCCACCTCAGCGCCGTCTGCGATGCACTGCTGCGTTGCCTCACTGGCGCCGACGTCCTTTGCGTAAGCGGCCAACGCCTGATTGTCGTGGTCGACGTCACCTTCGACAGGCTGCTCCTGGAAGAGCTTCGAATGGAAGGCCAACTGGACGTTCTGGTCCTCACCGTCCGCCACACACTTCATCGCACCCGCGGCGCGCGAGCTGTAGTCACCCGATCCGGATCGCTTGTCCAGGAAATTCAGCATGTGATAGCGGACCTGCAGCTGGCCGCTGTTGATCGCATCGGTCAGCGCCGGACCCGACGACTCCTCCAGATTGCGGCAGGCGGGGCACTGGAAGTCCTCGAACAAATCGATGCTTGTCGGCGCCGTCGCCTCGCCCGCGGTGAAGGTGGCACTGGTGGCCAGGGCATTGACGTCCGCAGTTCCGCTGTCGCGATTGCTGTTCCAGATGATCCCGCCGATCACCACGGCGGCGATGACCACCACGGCCAGTCCGGCCAAGATGTACGTCGTGGTGCTCGACTGTGCACGGGGCTGGTATTTACCGCTCGACACCTTGGGCACCGACTGCTTCTTCTTGTTGCTCACTTTGTCCTCACCGAACCGATTCACACCGACTGAAGTCATCGCGCGACACACGCGCATCGCCTACCAGGGTATCGAGCGATGCCTGAGAACAATCTGAGCAGATCCGCCGATGGCCCGGCGTACGATCGCGAGGTGTCGCCGCGTATACCTCCGCATGAGCCACCCCATCCGCCCCAATCCGGGCGCAGCGAGGCCACTCACACCCATGCCAACGTCGCAGGCGGACGCCTGCGCGCCGCCACGTTCGGTGCGATGGACGGCCTGGTCACCAACATCAGCCTGGTCGCGGGCGTCGGTGCGGCCGGAGCCTCGGGCCACACGATCATCCTCAGCGGTGTGTCCGGCCTTGCGGCAGGCGCCTTCTCGATGGCGCTGGGTGAATACACCTCGGTGACCACCCAGAACGAACAGATCGACGCCGAAGTCGCGGTCGAACGCCGCGAGCTCGCCAAACACCCCGAAGCCGAACTGAACGAACTGATCGAGACGTTTGTCGACATGGGGATGAGCGAGCACACCGCACAAGCCGCCGCAACCGAGGTCCACGAAGACACCGAGCGGGCCGTGTATCTGCACTTGACCCACGAGCTCGGCGTCGACCCTGAGGAAAAGCCGTCGCCGATTGTCGCGGCCGTCTCGTCGTTCGCGATGTTCTCGGTCGGTGCGGTAGTCCCGCTGATCACCTACCTGCTGGGGTTCGAGTCACTGACCGCCGCCCTCGTGGTCGGCGCGATCGGACTGCTCCTGGCGGGTGGAATTGCCGCACAGTTCACCAATCAGCCGATCTGGAAAGGTGCGCTGCGACAACTGGCCTTCGGCGTGATCGCCGCCGCTGCAACCTATCTCGTCGGCTATCTGATCGGAGTCCCGGCATCCGGCTGATCCGGAGGCACCGGCTCAGCCAAGGACACCATCGACAAGTTCCTGCGCCTGCGCCTGCACTTGCGCCAAATGCTCTGGCCCGTTGAATGATTCGGCATAGATCTTGTAGACGTCCTCGGTACCCGAGGGCCGCGCGGCGAACCAGGCATTCTCGGTGGTCACTTTCAACCCACCGATCTTTGCCCCGTTACCCGGCGCCTCGGTGAGGATCGCGGTGATCGGCTCCCCGGCGAGTTCGGTCGCGGTGACCTGATCCGCCGACAGCTTCGCCAGCGTGGCCTTCTGCTGCCGGTCGGCCGGAGCATCGATGCGCGCATAGGACGGCGAACCACCATGCTGCTGCGCCAATTCCGCGTAACGCTGCGAGGGCGTCTTACCGGTCACCGCAAGGATCTCCGAGGCCAGCAGGGCCAAGATGATGCCGTCTTTGTCGGTGGTCCAGACGGTGCCGTCGGTGCGCAGGAACGATGCCCCGGCACTCTCCTCACCACCGAAACCGACCGAGCCGTCGAGGAGTCCGGGCACAAACCACTTGAATCCGACCGGCACCTCGATCAGGTTCCGTCCGATACCGGCAACGACGCGGTCGATCATCGATGATGACACCAGCGTCTTGCCAACCGCCGCACTCGGCGACCACCCACCGCGGTGGGTGAACAGGTAGTCGATGGCAACGGCCAGGAAGTGATTCGGATTCATCAGCCCACCGTCCGGGGTCACGATGCCGTGCCGGTCGGAGTCGGCATCGTTACCGGTGGCGATGTCGTACTGATCGCGCGCACCGATCAGCGAGGCCATCGCGTTCGGTGAGCTGCAATCCATCCGGATCTTGCCGTCGGTATCGAGGGTCATGAATGAAAATGCCGGATCCACAGAGGGATTGACCACGGTCAGGTTCGTCAGCGAGTAGCGTTGGCCGATCTCCCCCCAGTACCCGACCGAGGCGCCGCCGAGTGGGTCGGCACCGATCCGGACACCTGCGCTCCGGATGGCCGCCATGTCGATCACCGACGCGAGGTCGTCGACGTACGCGGCCAGGAAGTCATAGGTCCCGAAGAACTCCGATTTCTGGGCGGCCTCGAAGGGGATCCGTTTCACACCGGACAATCCGCTGCGGAGCAGCTCGTTGGCGCGGGCAGCGACCACGCTGGTGATGTCGGTGTCCGCCGGGCCACCGTTGGGTGGGTTGTATTTGAAGCCGCCGTCACGGGGCGGATTGTGCGACGGGGTGACGACGATGCCGTCGGCCTGCGGGCCACTGCCCCGATTGTGGGTCAGGATCGCGTGGCTCACCGCGGGCGTCGGAGTGAAGCCGTCTCGGCTGTCGACCAGGACCCGGACACCGGCGGCAACCAGGACCTCGATCGCGCTCTGCCAGGCAGGGAGTGAGAGGGCGTGGGTGTCGCGGCCGATGAACAGTGGCCCGGTGATGCCGGCGCCGGCCCGGTACTCGACGATGGCCTGCGTGGTCGCCACGATGTGATCTTCGTTGAACGCGTTGTCCAAACTCGATCCTCGATGGCCGGAGGTGCCGAAAACCACTTGCTGCAAAGGGTTTTCAGGATCTGGTTTGCCGGAATAGTAGGCATCGATCACAGCCGACACATCGATCAGATCTTCCGGCAACGCCACGGTTCCCGCGCGCGGATGAGCCATTGGTCTTCCTTCCGGTTGTGCTGCAGCGGGCCGGCGAACCGTCTGCTGCGTCCTGGCGACTTCGACTGGACGTCCTGAATTCTGCCACCGATCGTCCTTCGGGGCCCGACGAGCGGGCTACACTCCACCGTAGAAATGTCGCGCTCCGTAGAACCTGGAACCGACGAAACCTCGGTTGGGGGACGGAGGGAGCATCGTGCGTGTTCGGAAACCGGTGAGACGGCGAATCCTGCGGAGCTTTGCCGCCGTTGCACTCACCACCACGGCAGTCGTCGGCTTCTCCGTGGCTCCGGCCGGCGCGGCACCCTTCATGCCCGCCCCCAACAGCGACCCGTTCTATGCCGCGCCCGGCAATCTGAACTCGGCGGCCAACGGACAGGTACTCAAGGTGCAGAACCTGAGCAGTCCGTTCCCTGGGTCCACCGCCCAGAAGATCCAGTTCCGGACCACCAACTCCGCCGGTGACCCGATCGCCGCGGTGACGACGATCCTCGTCCCCGACGGCGGCAGTCGCCACGACCTGCTCTCCTACCAGCCGTTCACCAACTCCCTCGGCCTCCAATGCGCCCCGTCGCACCAGCTGTTCTCCGGCGGGCTGCAAGAACAACCGCTGATCGCTCTGGCCCTGGCCCGGGGTGTTGCGGTCAACGTGCCCGACCACCTGGGTCCCACCAGCGCGTACGGTGCGGCGAGGCTCGGCGGCACCATCACTCTCGATTCCATCCGCGCGGTGCAGTCCGACGCCCGAGTCCGCGTCGGCAGGACCCCGGCGGTGCTCGCCGGATATTCCGGTGGCGCGATGGCCAGCGGGTTCGCCGCGGCCCTGGCGCCGACCTACGCCCCCGAACTGAACCTCGTCGGACTCTCCGCCGGCGGGACCCCGGTCAACCTCGACTCCATCGCCCGAACCCTCGGCATCACCGCCAACCCCCTGTTCGGGCTGGGTTTTGCCGCATCGGTCGGCCTGGAACGCGAATACCCGGCAGAACTCCCCCTGTCCCGACAACTGAACGGACGGGGTGTGGCATTGGCCGACCAGATCCGCAATGCCTGCACGCAGCAGATCATCGACGCCGGCGCCAACCTCAGGATCTCCGACGTCGTGACCGGCGGTCGCCTGTCCGATGACCCGGCAGGCACCGCCGCCCTGAACCAGAACAGCTTGCAGGTGTCGCCCGAGGCGCCGCGGATCCCCGTGCTGCTGTATCAAGGCGCCGACGACCAACTCACCCCCACCTCACAGGTTCTCGCCACCGCCGCGAAGTGGTGTGGCCAGGGCACCCGGGTGCAGACGCTCATCCTGCCCGGCGACCACGGGTCGACCATCGCAACGGGTGTGCCGTTTGCGTTGGCGTTCATCAACGATCGACTGACGGGCGCGCCCGCACCGAGCACGTGCTGATCCCCGGCCGAAAACCGAAGGCGTCGGTCCTGGTGCTGCCGGGCGGCACCGACTCGTCCCACGAGCCGTACAGCCGCAAACAACCTGCGGCGTTGCGCATGTACCCGTTCACGTTGTCGCTCACCGCGCTGCCGGATGTGGCCGTCCGCCAAGCCGTGTACGAGGTGTACGGCTGGAACGGCGACGAGAACAGCCCCATGGCCAGGGCCCAGCAGGCACTCGACCGTCTGCTGCAGGCCGCACCCGACGCCCCGGTGATCGTCGTCGGGCATTCGATGGGTGGCCGGGTGGCCGCTCGACTGGCCGCCGACAAACGGGTGGCCGGAGTACTCGCGCTGGCACCGTGGTGGCAGCACGCCGATTGGCGCTACATCAACATCGACGCGAAAGTGCTTGCGCTACACGGAACCGCGGACATCCGAACGTATCCGAGCCGCACCGCCAAGGGTATCGCCGAACTGCAGGAACGCGGCGTGGATGCGACCTATGTGCCGATCGAGGGCGGCGGCCATGCCCTCCTCGACCATGTCTGGACCTGGCAGTCCACGGCCGTCCGATTCGTCCGCAGCTTCCTCTAGCCGCGAATTCGCGCCACCCACAGCGAAACGCGCCGGTTGCAACCGGCGCGTTTCGAGGTAAGCGGCGCGAATTTCCGCAGCGAGCGGGGTCAGCCGATGGGTCAGCCGATGTAATCGAACGTGTCGGGGTTGGGGCCGTTTCGGCCATCCTCACCCTTGTCGAGTGCGGTGATTGCGCTGATGGCGTCGTTGTCGAGTTCGAAATCGAAGATCGCGAAGTTCTCTTCGACGCGCTTTGCCGTGACCGACTTCGGGAAGATGATGTCGCCGCGCTGGATGTGCCATCGCAGGACCACCTGTGCGGTCGACTTCCCGATCTTGTTCGCGATCTCGGTGATCACCGGATCGTCGAGAACCTTGCCCTGGGCGATGGGTGACCAGGCCTCGGTCGCGATGCCGTGATCTTTGCCGTACTGCCGGGCGACCTCGTTGGTGAAGTACGGATGCACCTCGATCTGGTTGACCGCGGGCACCAGCGACGTCTCGGCGGCCAACCGGTCGAGATGATCCGGTTGGAAGTTCGAGACACCAACAGACTTCGAGCGGCCGTCCTTGGCGAACTCGATGAGGGTCTTCCAGGTCGACACGTAGTCGCCGCCGTACTGGGTCGGCAGCGGCCAGTGGATCAGGAACAGGTCGATCTGCTCGAGTCCGAGGTCTTTGAGCGTGGTGTCGAAGGCCTTACGGGCCGCATGGGGCTCGTGGAACGTGTTGTTGAGCTTGCTGGTCACGAAGATCTCGTCACGGGCGATGCCGGACGCGCGGATCCCTTCGCCGACCTCTTTCTCGTTGCCGTACATCTCCGCGGTGTCGATGTGGCGGTAGCCGACCTCGAGTGCAGTCCGCACCGCGTCTGCGGTGTCTTCCGGCTTGATCTGGAACACGCCGAACCCGAGCTGCGGGATGGTGTTTCCGTTGTTGAGTGTGATGTTCGGAACCTGGGTCATCGTCGTCCAATCCACTGTTGATCGGAGCCCTGAACACAAAAGCGGGGAGAGAACCTTTTCTGGTCCTCTCCCCGCTTCTGCGAGACGGTGGAGCTGCCGGGAATCGAACCCGGGTCCTTCGCCGTGTCAGTAGGGCTTCTCCGTGTGCAGTTCGCTAAGCCTCTACTCGGATCTCTCGGTCACGCGAACAAGCCGAGATGACGATCCCAGTCGCTGTTGGTTGTCCTGCCGTGGTCCGCGACCGGCCACAGCAGTGAGTTCCCTAAATGATGCCGGTACCCGGGGCGGGAACACACCCGGGCCGACAGACACGCAATCGCTTAGGCAGCGAGGGCGTAGTCGCGCTGATTTTTGTCGGCGCTTAATTGGTTGCTACGACGCTTACGGTGGTCTCTAGCCTGCACCGACACGCTTCCCCTACCTCAACAAACCAAGTCGAAACCGTTCAGCCCCTAGAGGTGCATCTTCAGTAGGATCCAGCCGCTGGCAGCGACCGGACAAACCATTGTAACAAGCCTGTCGCCCTTGTCATTCCTTTTGTCGGCCGACAACGTCGGGCGTGGCAGGCCGACCACACGAAAAGGGCCTCACCTCCACCTGCCGGCGGGGATGAGGCCCTCTCAAGAGTTCATCGAGCGACTACCTCGATCAATCTCTGCTTTCAGTTGTCGACCACAACCGTCCCGGTCTGCGACACCGCGTCAGCGGTATCGCTGTGCGACGTCGCATCGGCGAGCTGCAGAAGCCCAGCGGGTCCCTGCTGCGCCGCGTCCACGACCTCGGTGACCTTGTCAACGGTGTCGACGACCTTCTCGACGGTGTCGATGACAGGTTGGACCTTCTCGATGATCGGCGCGACGGTATCGGTCACCGTCTGCTTGATCGTGTCGAGGCGTTGCTCGGCCCGAGCAACGGTCCGGTCAATACCGTCGAACACCTGGTCCACCACGGCAGCACTCTGATCGACTGCCCCGGTCACATCGGTGACCTGGGTCTCGACCGCGGTGCCCCGAGCAAGGTTGTCGACCTCGTCGGTGAGCGCGTCGGCAACCTTGGGCAGTTGCCGAACAACTGCCGCGTTCACCTGTGCAACCGCAACTCCGGTGGTCACACCGTTGGCGACCGGATCGATCGTCGACGATGTTGCCTCCGCCGGAGCCGAAACAGCTTCGACACTTCCCGACGGTGCGCTGCTGACCGCAGACTCCCGAAGCCACGAACTCACGTAGTTCGTGCCGGTGAGACCTGTCTGGTCAGGATCGTTGAAGTAGCTGGTGTGCGAGATTCCCGGGTACCAGTACTCCGGGTGCGCCGCCATGAGCAGCACCCCGACGTTGTTGTGGACACCAAGGACCAACTCTTGCGCCACTTTCGCTTCCCAGGCGTCCGACACCTCTGTTGCAAATGTCGCCACACCGTAAACGGACCGCAAGACAACCAACGGGTCCTTGTAGTCCGGCACGGTGTAGTACGGATCGGTCGTCGCGGCGACCACATCGCCCAACGTCTCCGACGACAACATCCAATGCGGCGTTGTCACCACGTGGAGTCCGGTCAGCAACGCCGACCGCAGTGCAACTGACCCCAGATCCATCGTGATCTGTCCTGGATCGGTCGGGTCGATGTGGATCTGTTCGGCCACATTGGCACCGATCCGGACCACCTGAGCATTCTCGGGGATCGCACAGGCGAAATCGCCGGTCATACACAGGGACACAACGCGCCCGGTCAGCTCACCGAACCCGGAACCACGTCCCGATCCCATCCCGGCGCCGAGTGCGGCGTCCGAACTCGACGCAGCGGTCCGCGCACCGTTCAACGGCGCCGACAATCCTGGCGCACCCGGAACCAGATCTGCACCCGCACCCCGGTTGGGGTCGGAGATCAGGTAGACACCACGCACCTGCGATGCGGGTACGGGTCCGTTGCCTGCACCGATATCGGCCGCTACCCGATCGGCGATTTCCGCACCCTGGCTGTATCCGACAATCGCAATCTCGGTGTCGGATCCACATTGCTTTTCGATCTGGGCGATCTGCGCTTCCGTCGCCGCCACACCGGCATCCACTGATTGTGCATAGGGAGTGCCGTCCGACGTGTAGCCGAAGTCTGCGGGATACGGCACGTAGGTCGTCTGCATCGACCCTTCGGGCGCACCCCGCTCGGCATCCGCGATCACCGGGGCGAGAACGCCACTTTGATCATGCGGATCCCGACTCTTACTCGAATCCAGTGTTCCCGGGACCGCCACCACATGGAGGTCCGGGCAGTCGCTGATCGGTCGTGCCGACACGTTCGACTGAACCAGCGCCGGCACCACACCCATTGTCATGGTCGCCGCGAGAGAGGCGAACATCATCGCCACCACCGGGCGCCATCGACGATGCCGACGATCCGTCTGGATCGTGGCACCACCCCCGGCCCTAGATCGTTTTCGGGTCATTGTTCGAATGCTCCTGTTGAGGCTCACGTCCATATGGACTGTGCGCGTGGGACTTGTGCATTGCCCCCAACTCAGAGTCGGACCGGACCCACGGCCAGTTCTTCGTTAGTTAGGCAGCCCTAATCCTTCATGTGAATCGCCTGTATGACTCCTGTGGAAACTCTCCGGAGCTGAAAGGTACTGTTCACAGGGCATGAATCCCTATCCGGTCCGGATCCTGAACAAACCGGGCCGCCATCTGCACCGCCGGGGAACCATGTGACCTACGTCTCGTTTGATTGTGGAAACAATTGGCACAATCAACAATCATTTAGCTCTCCTACAGATCGGCAGAACCGAGGTTGGACGAAGTGACACCGAGCATCGCGACCCGCGACGCCCGCCTCGAGTTCGCCGCACGCTTTCGTTTGCTGCACGAGACCGCCGGATCTCCGGCCCTCAAAACCCTCGCCTCGCGCGCCTCCGCATCGCTGCTCACCGGAGATTCACCCCGTGCCGGTGCGGTCTCCCCACAACGGCTGTCGGATTGGCGAACCGGCCGCAATGTTCCCGCCAAGTTCGACGGGCTCGCGGCCACACTCCGCGTTCTGATCGCCGCCGCCCGGAAACGACGCCCGGAACCGCCGTCGCGCGGGCTCTACTCGATCGTCGAATGGCAGAACCTGTGGAACCAGGCATTGACCTCACCTGCCATCCCGGAAAAGGGCAAGGAAACCCGGTCGAAACCGATCGAGAAGCCTGCTTCCACGCGCCTGGACGTCTGTCCGTTCCCCGGGCTGACACCACTGTCGGATTCCGATACGGACTTCTACTTCGGCAGAGCCAAGGCGATCTCGATACTCGTCGAGCGATTCACCGCCAACCTCGGAACCCGACGACTGACATTTGTGGTCGGAGCGTCGGGTTCGGGTAAATCCTCGCTCCTGCAGGCCGGCTTTGCCGTGGCGATCGGCGCGGACTACACGGTCACCTCGATGACCCCGGGCTCACGACCCACACAGGCACTCACCGAAGCATTGGGTTCGGAGAGTGCCGCCACGCCGCGGGTACTGATCGTCGACCAGTTCGAAGAGGTCTTCACCAACTGCGACGATCTCGAGCGCTCGAAGTTCATCTCCATGCTGACCGAACTGCCCGACAGCGACCACTGCGAGCCGGGCAACTGCGCGGGTGTCGTCGTCGCGGTGCGTTCGGACTTCTACCAGCAGTGTGTCGAACTCCCGGCCCTCACCGACTCGCTGGTACACAACCAGATGGTGCTCGGCCGGATGTCGCGTGCAGATCTGACTTCCGCCATCGTCGGTCCGGCGGGCGCGGTGGGACTCTCGGTGGCGGACGGACTGGTCGACGTCATCCTGTCCGACCTCGGTGTCACCTCGCGGAGCGCAACCGCGGTCCCCTCCGATCCGGGCGTGCTCCCCCTGATGGCGCACGCTCTACACCGCACCTGGGAAGCCAGATCCGGCGACGTCCTCACCCTCGCCGGATACCGCGAGACCGGTGGCGTCCACGGCGCCATCAGGCTCAGCGCCGAAGAGCGCTGGTCGCAGTTCACCGACGTCCAGCGCGAAGTCGCCCGCGACCTGCTGCTGCACATGGCCCACATCGGAGAGGACGGGCGCGGCACCCGGCGCCACGTCCCGACCGCCGAGCTGCGCAACCGCCATCCGCAGGCCCCGGCGATCCTCGACGCGCTCGGTCAGGCCCGCATCGTCGTCCACGACGAACGCGGGACCACCCTGGCCCACGAGGCCGTCATCGAGGCGTGGCCGCGCCTGTCGCAATGGCTCGACGACGACCGCGAAGACGTCTTGCGCAGACAGCGTATTGATGCCGATGCCCGCGAATGGCGAGCGGGCGACAACGACCGGTCGCTGCTCTACAGCGGCACCCGCCTGGCATCGGCGACCGGGTGGCAGAAGGACTCCCGCGGTCCGATCTCACCGATCACCGTCGAATTCCTCGATGCGGCCCGGGAATCCTCACGCCGGGGTTCCCGGTTGCGCCGCGGCCTGGTCTTGCTGCTGGTGGTCTTGCTGCTGACGACGGCAATGGCAGCGCTGGTCGCGGTGCAACAGCAGCGCCAGGCCGACGCCGACCGCTCCGATGCCCAGTTCAACGCGTTGCTGGCGCAGGCCGCGCTGACACAATCGGTCGATCCCACGGTCTCGGCCCGCCTGTCCCTGGCCGCCGCCGAGCAACGTCCCGACGACCCGCGGCCCAGCGCCTTGCTGATGGGAACCCAGACGTCGGCGCTGGCAAGCGTGGTGGACGGACACGAAGGTGCCGTGTACGACGTCGCCATCAACAACCGGAATCTGGTCGCGACGGCAAGCTACGACCGCACCGTCCGGCTGTGGCAGGAGTCGGGAACCGGCCTGCCGACCCCGATGGGTCAGCCGCTGGCCGGACACCAGTCGTGGATCACCAGCGTCGAGTACTCCACCGACGGCGACACCCTGTTCTCCGGCGACGGCAACGGCGTCGTCCAGGTCTGGGACGTCACGGACCCGGCCAATGCTCATCTACGCGCGGGCACGCCCCTGACCGGACACACCGGGGCCGTCTATCAGATAGCCGTGCGCCCCGAAGCCGACGGCGTCACCCGCTGGATCGCCACCGCAGGCGACGACCACACCGCCCGCCTGTGGAATCTGGAGACCGGCCAGACGCAAGTCCTGGCCGGGCACAGCGATGCACTTCGCACCCTGGACTTCTCACCCGACGGCAAGACCCTCGTCACCGGCAGCGACGACCGGACCGCAATCGTGTGGGACACCAGCGATCCGGCCGCCCCCGAGCAGCTCGGTGCGCCTCTGACCGGGTACGACGCCACCGTGCATGCGGTCAGATTCAGCCCGGACGGGTCACTGCTGGCAACCGCGAGCGACGACCAGACCATCCGGATGTGGTCGATGTCCGACCGAACCGCACCCAGGGCCATGGGCGCACCCTCCGAAGCGCATACCGCAGCGATCTGGTCGCTCGAGTTCAATCACGACGGTTCACTGTTGGCAACGGCCAGCTGGGACGGCACGGCCAAGGTCTGGAGCCTGACCGACCCGGCCCGTCCGGTGCTGCTCGGTCAGCCGTTGACCGGTAGCAGTGGCGGTCTGACCACGGTCGCGTTCGGCGGTCCCGGCGGCCGCTTGATCACCGGGGGCCAGGACGGCGCCGTCCGGTTCTGGACGTTGCCTGCCGGAACCGTCCTCGGCCACACGGGCCGCGTCGCGCAACCGGCGTTCAACGCATCCGGGTCATTGATGGCAACGGGATCGCGCGATGGCACGGTGCGAATGTGGGACACCACCGAGGGCACCGCCCCGCGCCCGATAGCCCTGTTGGTCGACCCGGCCGGACCGCAGGAGGTCGAGACCATCGCATTGTCCGGGGACGGACGCACGTTGGCGTACACCGGCGTGGGAACCGGCCAGGTACGCCTGTGGGATGTCGCCGACCCGGCCTCCCCGCGACCGCTCGGTGCGCCGCTGAACTCCCGCGCGCGGTATACCCACGGGCTGGCCTTCTCCCCTGACTCGATGTCGTTGGCGACCGCCTCCGATGATCAGAGCGTGCAGATCTGGAACCTGACCGACCGACGCAAGCCGGTCGCCGCGGGAGCGCCGCTGACCGGGCCTCAGGGCTGGATCAATGATGTGGCGTTCTCACCGGATGGGCGCTATCTGGCCGCCGCCAGCAGCGACAAGAATCTGCACCTGTGGGACCTGCAGAGGGGCGCCCCGCTGTCGCAGGTCTACCCGGGGCACAGTGGGCCCATCAACGCGGTGGCGATCAGTCCGGACTCACAGTGGGTGGCGACCGGCAGCGACGATCAGACCGTTCGGCTCTGGAATCTCGACGCCCCTGATTCGAATCCGGTGAAGGTGACCGGACACGAGTCGACAGTGCGTTCGGTGACCTTCGACCCGAGTGGCTCCATGCTCGCCACGGGCAGCGACGACCAGACCGTGCGCATGTGGGACCTGCGCCAGATGACCCATCCCACCGCGATCGGCCGGACGGTGACGCCGCCGGGCACCGTGCGCTGGAAAGTCGCGTTCAGCCCGGACGGCAAACATCTGGCAGGCGCTGGTGAGAACGGCGCGCTGCGCTGGTGGACCCATCAGGTGACGGCCGACGCCGGGCTCTGTCAGGCCACGGCAGGCGGGATGACCGAGAGCAAGTGGAAAGACCTCTTGCCCGACATCCCCTACCGACAGACGTGCTCGGGGTTCGAATCGGTGCCGGACTGAGATCGGGCGAAGGGCCGAGGCCTCGACCGTAGGTCAGCGCATACCCTTCACGCGACGGCCCAACTCCCGGGTGACCTCGCGTTCGGCGTCGCGTTTGGCCAGATCGTGGCGCTTGTCGTGGGCCTGCTTGCCTCTCGCGAGCGCCAATTCGACCTTCACCTTGCCGTCGTTGAAGTACATCGACAGTGGCACCAGGGTCAGGTTTCCGTCCCGGATCTTGCCGACCAGACCGTCGATCTCTTTGCGATGCAACAACAATTTGCGACTGCGTCGCGGTGCATGGTTGGTCCAGGAACCGTTGCCGTATTCCGGGATGTGCAGTCCGCGGAGCCAGACCTCACCGTTGTCGACAGTCGCGAACGCGTCCACCAACGAGGCTTTTCCCTCGCGTAGGCTCTTCACCTCGGTGCCAAGCAGTGCAACACCGGCTTCATAGGTGTCGAGGATGGCGTAGTTGTGCCGCGCCTTACGGTTCGTGGCAATTGCCTTGCGGCCCTTTTCCTTCATCCTCGTCACCTACTCTCAGTTCGTCGATCACATCGGCGCCTGGCGGCGTCGTCGATGGCCCCGCAACAATACACAGCAGCAGGCGGGGGTGTCGCATCCTTATTCGCGGACGTAGAACCGCAACGTCGCGTAGGCGGTCAGACTCGACATCACCACACCGATGATGACCAGCCACGGCGCAACGAACAGCACGTCCGAGATCTCGATCTTGGCGAGAATGTTGACCCCGTACAGGTCCTCGAGCGCCTTGTCGAAGAACAGCACCTTCGCCCCGAAGAGTCCACCGATCGCCAGCAACGAACCCACCAGTGTCGCGATCACCGCCTCGAGCAGAAATGGCAGCTGGGTGTACCAGCGGGTGGCACCCACCAACCGCATGATTCCCACCTCGGTTCGGCGGGTGTAGGCGGCCACCTGCACGGTGTTCGCGATCAACAGGATCGCGGCGATCGCCTGGACGAGGGCGATCGTGAATGCGGCGTTGCGGGCACCGTCGAGCACGCTGAAGATCCGGCTCACCAGTTCTCGCTGGTCCAGGACGCTGTCCACGCCTTCGGCATCGCGGAACTCGTCGAGCACGGCTCCGAACTGGTCCGGATCTGCCATGCGGACCTTGAACGACGCGGGCAACGTGTCCTCGCGGACCAGCGCGGCGATGTCCGGGTTGTTGGCGAAGGTCTTGGTCGTGGCGTCACGGAATGCCGCGGCCCGGTCGATGTATTGCACCGAGTCGACCCCGTCGGCCGCCTCGATCTGTTCCCGCAGCGTCAGGCACGGCGCGCTCTGGCAGTTCGGATCGGCATCGGTCACCTGATCGGAGATGAAGATCTGCATCTCCACCCGATCGAGAAAGATGTCCTGGGTCTTGTCGGCCATCTGGACCACCATCAGACCGGCACCGAACATGCCCAGGGTGATGGCGGTGGTGATGATCATGGCCATGGTCATGGTGATATTGCGGCGCAGTCCGTTGAGGACCTCGCTCAATATGAAACTCGCACGCATGTGAGTTGGGGTGTCCTCCCGGTCGGGACTGCAAAAAGTGACGTCTTGACTGATTACACGGGTCGAGCACCGCTGCGCTTCATCTCCGCGGCGGGCTACGGGCTACTCAGCCGCCGAGGCCGTACACGCCGTGCTCGTCGTCGCGGGCAAGGCGGCCGTTGCTGAACTCGAGGACTCGGCGGCGCATCGAATCGACGATCGCCCGGTCGTGGGTTGCCATCACCACGGTGGTCCCACGGCGGTTCACCCGGTCGAGGACCTCGACGATCTCTCGACTGGTGTCGGGATCGAGGTTTCCGGTCGGCTCGTCGGCAAGCAGGAGCAGAGGCCGGTTCGCGATGGCGCGGGCGATCGCCACGCGCTGCATCTCACCGCCGGAGAGCTCGTATGGCATGCGGTCGGCCTTGCCGGACAGTCCGACGTAGTCGAGGACCTCGGGCACCACCTTGTCGACGGTGCTGCGCGGCTTTCCGATGACCTCGAGGGCAAACGCCACGTTCTCGGCCACCGACTTCTGCTGCAACAGCCGGAAGTCCTGGAACACACATCCCACGGACTGCCGGAGCTTCGGCACCTTGCGGCTGGGCAGCTTGTTGACGTGGAAGTCGCCGACGTAGACATCACCCGTGGTGGGCTTGTCTTCTTTCAGGAGCAAACGAAAGAACGTCGACTTGCCCGAGCCGGAGGGCCCGATGAGGAAAGTGAAATCGCCTTTGTCGACGTCGAGGGACAAATCCCGCAGTGCGGGCCTGGTCGATGCCTTGTACTGCATCGTCACATTCTTGACGCTGATCACGGTCTGCCAGTGTAACCACGGATGTGTCGCAACCCGCTCAGGCGGGCCCGGCCGGGCCGGGCGCAGTTCCCGACAACCCGATTCACGGGGCGATACTCATCGTCGGCAATTCCAGGCCGGGCAGCAGTCCACGCGTCGACTGTGATGTCGATGCCGGCGGTGGCAGCGTTTCGGTCTGCTGGCCGTTTCGCTCTTGCTCTGGCGTCTCGACGGTTTGATCGGTCTGACCGTTCTGCCCGGTCTGATCGGTCTCGGGGGTCGTGGTGGTCGACTGTTCTTGTGTGGACTCCGGAGTTTCGCTGTACTCCGATTCCGGCACGGGGGTCTCGGTCACCGGAGTGGTGGGTCGCGACTGTTGCAACTGCTCCGCCGTGGCCTGGCGTTTCTGCTCGTCCAGCTGTTGGTAATGCTCCACTCGCTCGCCGTAAAGGAACAGCGCTGCCAGGAACAGCAACCCCAGGGCAACAGTGGTGGTCCGGACCTTCCCGTGGAACAACCGTCGCGGAATGCGTTCCCACAACGACTTTTTCGGCGGGGCCTGCTGTGCGGCGGTGGGGTTGGTCGGTGTCTGGTCGCTCATCGGCTTGCCTCCTCGACAACGGCGGGATCCACCGCGCTGGTTTCGATGACCGATCCGGGTGCGAGCGCGATACCGGCCCGGCTGAGCGCCCGAACGAGCCGCGATCGCAGGTCACGACTGACCTCGAACTGGCGACCGGGCAATGTTCGCGCCACGATCCGCACGGTCACCGTGTCGACCTCGATGTCGATGACCCCCATCGCGGTGGGTTCGTCGAGCAGCAACTTGCCCATGCGGGTGTCGCTGAACGCCTGCTGCCCGATCTGGGCGATCAGATCGTTGACGCGGCCCATGTCGACCCCGATCGGTAGCGGGATGTCGACAACCGACCTGGCCCAGTCCTTCGACAGGTTGACGGCCTTGACGATCTGCCCGTTGGGAATCGTGATCATCTCACCGTCGGCCGAGCGCAGCTTGGTGATCCGCAGGGTGACATCTTCGACGGTGCCGTCTGCCGGTTCCGCGGAACCCACGATCGCCAGACTGACGACGTCACCGAATCCGTACTGCTTCTCGGTGATGATGAAGAATCCCGAGAGCAGGTCCTGCACGATGCGCTGCGCACCGAAACCGAGGGCCGCACCAAGCACTGTTGCCGGCGCCACGAACCCGGTGATGGGGACATTGAACTCGCGGATGATGTTGAATCCCGCCACGATATAGACGATCGCGATGGCACCCCACGCGATCACCTGCGCGACGGAATGGCGGTGTTTGATCGCCTCCGATCGCACCAGGGCGTCGGATTCGGTGAAACCCGCGTCGATCCGGCTGGTGACCTTGTCGACCATCCACTGGATGAACCGGGTCACCAACAGAGCCCCGATCACCCAGAGCAGGATCGATAGGCCCTGCAGGGACAGCACCTTGATCAATCGATCCGAGCCGGCCAAACCGTCCGGCGAAGCCGTGACAAGCGCGCTGAAGTCATGCATCACTCGGGTGGTCCTCCAGGTCGTGTGATGGCGGCGGCGGCGGCTGCGAGATCTCCGACGATCGGGTGGCCGTCAGATTCAGGCGCTCGCGTTCTGCGCCATCCTCCACCGGATACCCGACTCGATGAATCCGTCGATGTCACCATCGAGAACCGCGGTCGGGTTGTTGACCTCGTATTCGGTCCGCAGGTCTTTGACCATCTGGTACGGATGCAGCACATATGACCGCATCTGGTTGCCCCAGCTGGACCCGCCGTCGCCCTTGAGAGCGTCCATCTCGGCGCGCTCTTCTTTGCGTTTACGTTCGAGAAGCTTTGCCTGCAGCACGCGCATGGCGGCTGCCTTGTTCTGCAATTGGCTCTTCTCGTTCTGACAAGTCACCACGATACCGGTCGGAATGTGTGTGAGCCGTACAGCGGAGTCCGTAGTGTTCACAGACTGCCCACCGGGGCCGGACGATCGGTAAACATCAACGCGCAGTTCGGTTTCCGGGATGTCGATGTGATCTGTGGTTTCGACCACAGGGAGCACCTCAACCTCGGCGAACGACGTCTGGCGGCGTCCTTGGTTGTCGAACGGGCTGATCCGCACCAGCCGGTGGGTCCCCATTTCAATGGAGAGTGTGCCGTACATGTACGGCCCCTTCACGGCGAACGTCGCGGACTTGAGGCCGGCTTCTTCGGCGTAGGAGGTGTCGTAGACCTCCACCTTGTGGTCGTGCTTCTCGGCCCATCGGATGTACATGCGCATCAGCATCTCGGCCCAGTCGGCGGCGTCCACGCCACCGGCGCCGGACCGGATGTTGACGAGCGCATCACGGTGGTCGTACTCACCGGCGAGCATGGTCTTGACTTCCATCGCCTCGATATCGGCACGCAGTGAGGCACGCTCGGCATCGGCATCGGCGAGCGCCTCGACCCGGGAGTCGCCTTCTTCGGATTCGGCCAGCTCGTAGAGCAGCGGCATGTCCTCGACACGCTGGCGCAATTCGGAGACGCGCCGCAGTTCGGTCTGCGCGTGCGAGAGCTCGCTGGTCACCTTCTGGGCGTGATCCTGGTTGTTCCACAGCTCCGGATCGGCGGCCTGATGCTCGAGTTCGTCGATCCGTCGCCGGAGCTCCTCGAGATCGAGAACCTTCTCCACTGTGGTCAGGGTCGAATCGAGGGAGTCGAGGTCTGCTGAAACGTCTGGATGCACGATCACTCAGGCTACCGGTCCAACGGACAGAGTCCTATCTGCGCAGTTCTCAGTCTTTGCGCAGGTTGGGTCCGGCGCCGCCGGGTTCGTCGCCGATCGGGCCCGCGATCTCCCACGTCGTCTCGGCTTTGCCCGGCTTGTAGGTCACCGGGATCTCGTCGCCGATCGACGGCCAGCTCATCGCCATGGTGACCACAAATCGGCCGTAGACGTCGGTCGGAGGTGTGTCCGGGCCGGTGATCGTTCCCGAGACCGTGCAGAAGACCTGGTTGTTCTTGTCCCCTTCGACGGGTTTGTCGGACACACCCGTCACCTTCAGCGTGCCGGGCACACGGTTCACGAAACGCGGGTCCCCGGGGGCGCCGCCGGTCGGCTGACCCGGCCGCGAGCGACGCCACTGGATCAGGACGGCGCCGAGCATCGCCGCGAACATGAGGATGATGATGATCTCGAACATGGCCGGTTGGCTCCTGGAGTGGTGGGGTCGGTGGGTTCCAGGTTAGTGCCGGGTAGCGTGGCAAATCGTGACCGACTCAAGTGGATTGCCGAATGTTTCGAGCGACCTGGAGCTCGCGTTGTCGCTGGCCGAACTCGCCGACATCATCACCCTCGACCGGTTCGGCGCCATCGACCTGCAGGTTGATTCCAAGCCGGATCTGACGCCGGTTTCCGATGCCGATCTGGCGGTCGAGACCAGCCTGCGCGATGAACTCCGCCAGATTCGGCCGGATGACGCGGTCCTCGGTGAAGAGTTCGGTGGCGATGTGGCCCTGACCGGACGCCAATGGGTGATCGATCCGATCGACGGCACCAAGAACTTCGTCCGCGGTGTTCCGGTCTGGGCAACCCTGATCTCACTGCTCGTCGACGGGGTCCCACAGGTCGGCGTGGTCAGCGCACCCGCGCTCGGCCGTCGCTGGTGGGCCGCCGCCGGGGACGGTGCCTTCGCCCAGTCCCCCGACGGTTCGGTCCGGCGTATCCAGGTGTCGCAAGTGTCCGACCTCGCCTCGGCGAGCCTGGCCTTCTCGAGCCTGTCGGGCTGGCGCGACCGGGGTATCCGTGACGAGTTCATCGATCTCACCGACACCGTGTGGCGGGTTCGGGGTTATGGCGACTTCTACAACTACTGTCTGGTCGCCGAAGGCGCGGTGGACATCGCCGCCGAGCCGGAGGTGTCACTGTGGGACCTGGCCGCACTCGACATCCTGGTTCGTGAGGCCGGCGGCGCATTCACCGGCCTCGACGGCGTCAACGGCCCGCATCAGGGCAGCGCGCTGGCCTCCAACGGGATCCTGCAGTCGCAGGTTCTGGCCGCGCTGACTTCTGACTGACGTGTTTCCGGCGCATACTTGATCTCATGCAGATCACACATTTTGGGCATTCCTGCATCCTCGTCGATCTCGACGGCACGAAGGTTTTGTTCGATCCGGGCAACTTCTCGCACGGATTCACCGGTGTCACCGGCCTCGACGCCATCTTGATCACCCATCAGCATCCCGATCACGTCGACGTGGCGGCATTGCCGGATCTGGTGGCAGGCAACCCCGATGCGGTGCTGTACGCCGATCCCCAGACCACCGCACAGCTCAACGGCGACGACGTCGCAGGTACCTGGACCGCCGCCCACCCGGGTGACGAGTTCACGATCGGCAAGCTCACCGCACGCATCACAGGCGGCACCCACGCGGTGATCCACCCGGACATCCCCACCATCGACAACGTGGCATTCCTGCTGGGCGACAACAAGAATCCGGCACAGCTCATGCATCCGGGCGATTCGCTGTTCATCCCCGACGAAAAGGTCGATGTACTCGCGATGCCGGCGATGGCTCCGTGGATGAAGATCAGCGAGGCCATTGATTACCTCCGCGCAGTGAGCCCGCGCCTGAGTTTCCCGATCCACCAGGGCCTGCTGTCGAATGCCGGACTGAAGTTGCACTATGCACGACTGTCCGAAATGAGCGATCCGGCAACGGAATTCATCGTCCTCCCCGATGAGGACGCGCTCACACTCACCTGATCGATGTCGGCGATGAGGGCGCTGCCCACTCGATCCATCGGCGTACCCGTCATGAGATGCAGATCACACATTTTGGGCATTCCTGCATCGTCGCCGAGCTCGCCGGAAGCAAGGTTCTCTTCGATCCCGGCATCTACTCACACGGGTACACCGGCGTCACCGGTCTCGACGCCATCCTGATCACCCACCAGCACACCGATCATGTCGACGTCGATGCCCTGCCAGATCTGGTGGCGGGCAATCCCGACGCGGCCTTGTACGCCGACCCGCAGACGACAGCACAACTCAACCGCGACGACGTCGCGGGCACCTGGACCGCCGCCCACCCGGGTGACGAGGTCAGCATCGAAGCGCTCACCGCGCGTGTCGGCGGCGGCACCCATGCAGTGATCCATCCGGACATGCCCACCATCGACAACGTCGCATACCTGCTCGGCGACAGCAGCAATCCGGGGCAGCTCATGCACCCGGGTGATTCCCTGTTCGTCCCGGACGAGAAGGTCGACGTGCTGGCCGTGCCGCTGGCATTGTGGGCGAAGATCAGCGAGGTCGTGGACTACGTCCGCGCAGTGAACCCACGTCTGAGCTTTCCGATCCACCAGGGCATGCTGAACGACGCGGGAATGGGCCTGTACCGGAAACGGCTGACCGATCTGAAATATCCCACAACAGAATTCACCGTTCTACCGGACGAGGATGCACTGACGGTCACATAGGGACGCTCAGCTAAACCACATCAGGGAAGATGCCACTACCGGCGAGTTGATCGACCACGCGGGCGATTCCGTAGAGCACCCAGAGTGCTACGACGGCGATGAGGATGGGATTGCGCAGCACCCGAACGACCTGTGTCATCGGGCGCTTTCGCACTTGCAACACGGCAACCGCGATCACAAACGCGGCGACGGCGATCAAGCTGATCGGGCCGAAGAGGTTGTACGAGAAGGCGTCGGCGAAATGTCCGTGTGCCGCAGCGGTCCAGCTGCGGGTCAGACCACAACCGGGACAGGGCAGACCGGTCACCAGCCGCATCGGGCACATCGTGGGGCCGGAGGCACTCAGCGCCGGGGTGACGGCGAATGCCGTGACGATCGCCGCGGCACCGACGCCGGCCGCGACCCGAACAGCTCGTTCGGGTCGCCGTCGGGTCGGCAACGTCGGCAAGGCCGTCACTTCAGCGGCAGGCCGTCCGAGTCGGGAACCTTGCGCATCGCGATGAGCACGATGTCGATGAGCGTCCATATGCCCAGCCCACCACAGGTGAGGAGCTTGGCAACTCCCAGGCCGGTGTATCCGAGGTAGAAGCGGTCGATACCGAAACCACCCACGAATACCGAGATCAGCAGGGCGGTCAGCCACTCCTTCGAGGAGAACAGACCGGGTACCTGCGATACCGGGAACCAGCTGCTGTTCTGGGTACGAATCTGGGTCTCGGGCTTGACCTGACCGGACCGGACCAACCCGGCCAGATCCTGGTAGCCCATCGGGCCCTGTTCCTGACCGAACAGCGAAACGATGAATGTGTCGTTCTGAGGACCGCCCACTGGCTGGGGCGGGGGCGGCGGAAAGCCGGGAGGAGGTTGCGTCATGGGGGAACACTAAGCCACGGAAGGTGCAGTTGGACACCCTGAAACGAAAAATGTCATTGATTGAATGACGCCGTAGGATCACTAGCCTGACCAGCGACGATAGGAAGAACACTTCATTCTTGCGACGAGCCCTCCGGCCGCGGGACTCAGCGGGGCGCGATGACGCCCCGGTCGCCGATCTCGGCACGGACATCGATGACTCTCCCGGACAGCAACCAGCCGGACGGTCCGCGTCGCCACTCGTCCCGGTACTCGCCGAGACATTCGTACGTCACCCCGGCAAGATCTCCGAGGCCGCAGTGAAAGGCCCGAAAGTACGATCGCGTACTTGCCGCGTCACCGTCGATCTCGACCTCGATGTTGCCGAGCAGATGTTGAGTGGCACCGCAGACGTCGAGATGGGAGCGAACGCGGGCGACCACCTCGGTCGCCCCGGTCCGGCCGTAAGCCATGGCGTCCTCCGCGAGCGCCGCGGCGAACCCCGGCCAGTCTTTGCTGTCGAGCAAGGTGGCCACGTGGTGCAGACTGTCGATGATCTCGAAGCGATCGCGAAGAAAGTCGGGCATGGCTTCATCTTCCTCGGCGAGCCGGTGACGTCGGCCCTGCTGTCCCGCTCATCGAGACATTTCGGGAGCATCTGACGAGGTGGGCCCCTGCGCGTGCCGCAGCACCGCCGTCACCAGTGCCGGCGAACCAGGCGAAAACCGGGGGCGTGACAAACCTCCTTACTCCAGAGTAAGGTTGTTCTTACTGTTGAGTAAGATCAACTGTGTCCGGGCACCGTCCGGACAGCAGTCACGCCCACACACGCACGAGACAAGCTGGTGAGAATGAGCACTCATACCGAGCCCCGCGACACGTCCGCTGTTGGCAAGAACCCCCGTCGACGCTCCGCAATCGGTACCGCCATGCGCGTGCTGACCACGGTGACGGGCTCTGAGTTCGCCGACAAGTACAAGATTCGCGAGCCACTCAACCGAATTGCGTACGAGGGCACCAAGACCGGGTTCAAGACGATCGGCGCCGCGAACCGCGCGTTTGCGGCAGCCCAGGGTGGCGGCAAGGCCAAACGCCTGACCACCACCCCCAAGGATTACTTCAACCTGTATCCCGATGACGAACAGAAGATGATCGCGGACACCGTCAAGGAGTTCGCAATCGAGATCCTGCGGCCGGCCGCGTACGACGCCGATGCCGCCGCCGCCGCTCCTGCGGCAATCCTCACCCGCAGTGCCGAATTGGGCATCACCATGGTGAACGTCCCCGAGGAATTCGACGGCGCCGCCAGTGAGCGCGGCGTGGTCACCAATTCGTTGGTCGCCGAAGCGATGGCATACGGCGACATGGGCCTGGCGCTGCCGCTTCTCGCTCCGAGCGGTGTGGCGACCACATTGACCCAGTTCGGCAGCGATGCCCAGCAGAAGACCTATCTCCCCGCCTACGCCGGTGAGAACGTGCCCCAGTCGGCGGTTGTCATCGCCGAGCCGCGGCCACTGTTCGACGCCATGTCATTGCAGACCAAGGCAACTCGCGTACCGAGCGGATACCGACTCAACGGCGTCAAGTCTTTTGTCCCGGCCGCCGGTTCGTCGGAGCTGTTCATCATCGGCGCACAGCTCGATGGCCGCCCTTCGCTGTTCATCGTCGAGTCCGGCACCAAAGGCCTTGTCGTAGAGGCTGATCCGGGCATGGGCGTCCGCGCCGCCGGAATGGGCCGGCTTCTGCTGACCGACGTCACCGTGCCCACCGGCGCGCTGCTCGGTGAAGAAGAGGGCGAGGCCGCATACAACGCTTACCGCGACGTCGTCCGGCTCTCGCGTCTGGGTTGGTCATCACTGGCCGTCGGCACCGCACATGCGGTTCTCGACTACGTCATCCCGTACGTCAACGAGCGCGAGGCGTTCGGCGAACCGATCTCCAACCGCCAGGCCGTGGCATTCATGGTGGCCAACATGGCAACCGAGCTCGACTCGATACGTCTGGTGACCCTTCGCGGGGCCGCCCGCGCCGAGCAGGGCTTGTCGTTTGCGCGCGAGGCCGCCCTGGCCCGCAAACTCACCGCCGACAAGGGCATGCAGATCGGCTCGGACGGTGTGCAGCTGCTGGGCGGACATGGATTCACCAAGGAGCACCCGGTCGAACGCTGGTTCCGCGACCTACGCGGCGCCGCCATCGGCGAAGGCATCGTTGTCCTCTAGGGACATCGCCAACGCCTCCCCCTTCGTTCCCGACGTCACACTCTCTCTGAAAGACGACAGATATGGCTATCAATCTCGAGCTTCCCCGGAAGCTGAACGCGACGGTCGACCAGGCCCACCAGGCCGCTGCCCAGATCTTCCGGCCCATCTCCCGCAAGTACGACCTGCGTGAGCACGACTACCCGGTCGAACTCGACACCCTCGCCAGCCTCTACGACGGCCTGTCCGAGGCCGGCGCTGCCGGCGCGGGTGCGGACGGCGGCCGCAGCCAGAAGAAGAGCAACAAAGAACTCCCCGCCGGCGCCGTGGTCAACGGCGGCAACATGCAGTCGGTGCTCAATGCACTTGAAACCTGCTGGGGCGACGCCGGAATGATGTTGACGATCCCTTACCAGGGTCTGGGCAACGCAGCCATCGCCGCAGTGGCCACCGATGAGCAGATCGCCAAGTTCGGCAAGGTGTGGGCCGCGATGGCCATCACGGAACCCGGTTTCGGATCCGATTCGGCCGCCGTGTCGACCACGGCCACCCGCGACGGCGACGACTACCTCATCAACGGTGAAAAGATCTTTGTCACGGCCGGTTCACGCGCCAGCCACATCGTGGTCTGGGCAACGGTCGACAAGAGCCTGGGTCGCGCGGCCATCAAGAGCTTTGTGGTGCCGCGCGAGAGCGACGGCCTCACGGTGGTGCGCCTGGAACACAAGCTCGGCATCAAGGTTTCCGACACGGCCGTGTTGCGCTTCGACAACGTCCGGGTGCCGGCCGAAAACCTGCTCGGTTCACCGGAAGTCGACGTCAAGAAGGGCTTTGGCGGGGTCATGCAGACCTTCGACAACACCCGCCCGCTGGTGGCCGCGATGGCCGTCGGTGTCACCCGCGCCGCACTCGAAGAGCTGCGCAGGCTGCTCGAAGAAGCCGGCGTCGAGATCGACTACGACAAACCGGTCAACAACCAGCACGCCGCGGCCGCGGAGTTCATCCGCATGGAGTCGGATTACGAAGCCGCATACTTGCATTCGCTGCGAGCAGCCTGGATGGCCGACAACAAGGAGCCGAACTCCAAAGAGGCTTCGATGTCGAAGGCGAAGGCCGGTCGCACCGTCACCGACGTCACCACCAAAACGGTGGAACTCGCCGGCACCCTGGGCTATTCAGAGCGGCTCCTGCTCGAGAAGTGGGCCCGCGACTCGAAGATCCTCGACATCTTCGAAGGCACACAGCAGATCCAGAACCTGATCATCGCCCGCCGGGTTCTCGGCAAGAGCAGCGCCCAACTCAAGTAGGCACCACCGGCGAGCTCACCACTCCCACACCAGAGAGTCCCGCGGCATCGAGGGGTTGCCTGCGGGACTCTCTGCGTTCTGGCTCAGTCCAGAGATTCCGCCGTGTCGGTCCGAAGTGACCTTCATCGCGATAAAGTGTCGCTCATCACCTTAAGTGATCTGCATCACACTGAATGACCCGGGGGGAAACGTGCCGAACCCAGTTGCGCGCGGCGAACCACTGCGCGACCGCACCGATGACGTCGAGTTCGATCCGGAACCGGTCAGGTTTGCGACTCCGGCCGAGATCGATCGCTGGGACGACCTGATCATGGCCAATCCTGACGGCGGCGACCTGTGGCGCAGTCGCGCTTACGCCGAGCTGAAAAGACTTGGTCGCTACCATCCCATCTATCTTCTCGTCAATGGGATGGCCGTGACCGTCCACGAGAAGCGAGTGCCAGCACTCGGCAGGCTGTGGTTCCTACCCGGCGGCCCGGGTCGCGCCAATGTGGAGGGCGTGATCGAGACCGTGGACGCATTCGCCGGATTCGCCCGCACCCGAGGTGTTTTCGCGATCAAGATCGAGCCCAGAATCCGTTTCGACGAATCGGATCGCCGACAACTGATTGATCGAGGTTTCCGGCCGGCGAGGCCTATCGCTCCCAACGGGTCAACGGTTGTTCTCGACATTTCCGGCGAACTGGACGAGGTCCTTGCCCGATTCGGTAGGCGCGCCCGTCGCGCCATCCGGCGCGCCGAGCGAGACGGCGTGATCGTCGAGCGGGTCCGGGCGTCCGAGGCCAACTGCCGTATCCTCTACGACCTCCTGACAGCGACGGCCGGGAAGCGGTTCGGGATCCGAAGTTTCGAGTACTACGCCACCTGCTGGAAAATGTACGAATCGTCCGGTGATGGGCAGATGGCCTTTGTGCGCAGCGAGGACGAGGTCATCGCCGGGGCGTTCGCGATGAAGTTTGCGCAGACCAGCCTGTACAAAGAAGGCGCTTCTGTGCGGCGACAGGCCGACTCGTCCGCACAGTGCGGCCTGGGGGCCCATGGTGTCGGCCACGCGATGCAGTGGGGGATCATCCAGTGGGCCAAGGAGAACGGTTGCGTGCAACACGATATGTGCGGGGCTCCCCCATCGGCGCGCGCAGGCGACCCGACGCATCCCCTACACGGCGTCGGAGAGTTCAAGCTGGGCTTCACCACCGAGATCATCGACCATATCGGCGCCTACGACCTGCCCCTGCGCCGAAAGGCGTTCGCATTCTGGAGCACGGTGGGGGAACGCGAGGTCCGCAGGTTCTCGCGTCTCGTGCGGCGCGACTTTTACTACTGAGTGCAGGTTCCGAGACGTCGACGTGACCGATGGATCTGCATGTGGCCCAATGATTTTCGACGCCGAAAAAAGCCGACATAACCGGCACTCGGATTGTGTTCCCCGCCACAATCGGTGTTCAAGCACGCATTTGAAGTGACGTGCTTTCTCCCCACTGACCTGCATCGACCGAAAACCCAAGCAGCACTGGTCTTTAGCACTGAAACACCCTCGACGTGACCTTTCCGTGATCCACCCGTACCGTCGCCAACGTGCTCAGGGACCTGGGCATGTCAACGGAAGATCACCGATCCCCTGCTGCCCGAGATTCGGGAGCTGCGGTGCGAGGAGGAAACCAATGACCGATTTTCGTAAGCTTGCCGTCCGGACCGCTGTGACCGGCGCGCTGACCCTGGCACCGTTGGGTGCCTTCGCTGCCAACGCGTCCGCGGAGGGTGCGCACAACTGGGACGCTGTCGCCCAGTGCGAGAGTGGCGGCGACTGGTCGATCAACACCGGCAACGGCTACTACGGCGGACTGCAGTTCTCCCAGTCCACCTGGGAGGCCAACGGCGGTGTCGGCAGCGCCTCCGACAACAGTCGCGAAGAACAGATCCGCGTGGCCGAGAACGTCCTTGCCACGCAGGGTGTCGGCGCCTGGCCGGTCTGCGGCCAGAACCTCTACGCCTGACCAGCACCCTGAGTGGTCACCGCCGGAGCCGAACGCCTGGCTCCGGCGGTGGCCACCACGCGGTGCACGAACTCCAGCTTTGCCACGACCGGTTCCGAGATCGTGAACGGGTACAGGTCGCCCTTGCCCATCGACTGGTTGACCCGGTTGAACAGCTCGGAGAGCACGTGCCAGTCCCCGAGCAACGCGTCGATACCGGCGCCCGAATAGTCAGTGCGCGGTAGAACATCGGCCGCCAGTTTCCACTTGACCCGGTCGGCGTGCACGACCATCCCGGATTCGGACGCCGTCGCCAACGTGTCCGTGATGTGCAGGTAATGGGCAAAGCACTCGGCAAAGTCCTCCCACGGATGCATCGTGGCGTACTCGGAGATGTAGGAGCGCTCCCAGCCCTGCGGTGCCCCGAACCTGTAGTGCCGGTTCATCGCATCGGCATAACTCGCTCGCTCGTCCCCGAAGAGGGTCCGGCATTCGTCGATCATAGGACCGTTCTCCACCAAGATGCTCTGGTAGTAGTGGCCGACCTCGTGGCGGAAGTGGCCGAGCATCGTCCGATACGGTTCACCAAGGCGCACCCGCAACGATTCGCGGTGCGCGTCAAGCGATTCAGCGAGGTCGATGGTGATCACGCCACCGGCATGCCCGATCACCACCGGGGTACCCGACGTTCGGCTCGAGAGCAGATCGAAGGCCAGTCCACCGTCATGGCGATAGTAGGGCTCGACAGGCAGGCGCAGATCGATCAACTGAAAAAGTAACCGGCGCAACGACTTCGCGGTCTGCGCCAGTTTTTCCAGGGCCAGGGTGTCATCGGCGTCCGGCCGCGTGCGGATGAACGATCCGGCAAAACACTGTCCGCTGCCGGAATCGTCGGCAACGAGCCAGTTGCACTCCCATGCCCAGTTCGAACACCGCAACAGTCGGGTGCCGTCGATCGTGACCGCGTCACCGGGGATGGCAACAAGTCGCATCGAGGGCAGGTGGAACGCCAGCGGTACCTGGCAGGTGGGGCAGCTCTGTGCCTCGAACGGGGCTGGTCCGCCACATTCCGGGCAGTCGAAAGCGCGCATATCCACAGCCTGGCACAGAGTGTCCGGATTGGTACGGGACACCGACCATCAAATCGTGAACATCAACCAAACCACCGCAATCGGATGATCTGCGGTGCCGGCCGGCCGCAGCGAATCCGAACTCACCACTGCATCGGCAGGCGTGCGGGCGCTACTGGCCTTCTACGGCTCCACACCGGCCTATCGACCCGCCCTGGAGGTGGCCGGATGCCCGGACACTCCAAACGCATGCCAGGGCCCGGGGACTACCCGCGGATGTTCGCTCTCATCGACGATGATCTGCTCTCGCAGCTGTCGGTCTTTCGATCAGTCCTCGTCGTCGATCACGTGCACGGCGGCTTCTTCGGCCGAGGCCGCCCCGCCGTCGATACCGGCGTCGGTCGCCACCCGTTCCTGGATGTCGTGGACCGCGGTGCCTTCATCGGGTGCGACCAACCGTCCGGCGCGCCGATTGCCGACCTCATAGTCGACGGGAAACTCCGGATCCGAGTCGAACTCGTCACTGCGCCAGTCCTCTTTCGGATTCTCCGGCTGGTACGCCGTCGAGGCGGGATCAGGCTCTTCCTCGGCCAGATGTTGGGCCAGACTCTCACCGGCGGCCTGCTCGGCCGGCGTCAGACCGAACTTGTCGGTCCCCAGCGGTCGTTCCGGCGGCGAATAGCCCTCATCGAGGATGTCGTCGACGCCCCGGTAGTCAAGGGTGTCTTCGGGCTGGAGCTGATCGTCCTCGTCCAGGCTGTACTCGCCGGTCGAACCTTCCGGCGTGCCGTCAGGAATGTTGGTCATCTACCCACGATGCCACCAGGATCGGCGCCGCGCATCTTTCTCACAGATGGGCGCTCCGCGGGCCTCGCAGGCATGAGAAAAATGCGCGCTTGGAAACGCAACGCAAAAGGCCCCCGAGACATTGTCTCGAGGGCCTCTTGACCTTCGTAGCGGGGACAGGATTTGAACCTGCGACCTCTGGGTTATGAGCCCAGCGAGCTACCGAGCTGCTCCACCCCGCGGTGTAAAAACAACATTACAGGCGAGGGCATCTGAAACCAAATCGCCTTATCTACCAAGGCAAAAGAACCCTTGACCGCTGCGTCGCACCCATCGTCGGGCTTGGTGCCCCGACATCTGTAGCCGACTTCTGAACCCTCGACCCATCGCCCTCGACCCACAAAGTCCGGACAACGCAAAAGGCCCTCGAGACATTGTCTCGAGGGCCTCTTGACCTTCGTAGCGGGGACAGGATTTGAACCTGCGACCTCTGGGTTATGAGCCCAGCGAGCTACCGAGCTGCTCCACCCCGCGGTGTGAATACAACGTTACAGGCCGACACTTCCAGCTCCAAATCGCCGGCCTGTAACGCGCATCACCTGCCCTGAACTGCGCGAACGCTAATTCGTGGGCAATGCCTCATAGTCCGCGATGGCCGTCTGCAGATCAGACTGAGCCTTGCCGTAGGCGGTGAAGTCGCCCGACTTCATGGCCTCTTCCATCGCCCCGATCGCCGTATTCATCCGATCGATGACCGCATCGCGCTCCGGCGAGGCCGGAACGGCTCCCTGAGTGCTTTCCGGTGCCTGTGTCTGCTCCGGGGTTGCCGACGTCTGTCCCTGCGGCTGCGGAGTGGTCGGTTCGACGTCGGCCTCGGAAATCTCGGCCACCGACGAAGGATCGATCCCAACACCTCGAAGGGCGCCGGCAACCGTCGGTGCGTACCCGATCTTGTTGTTGTACCGAACGATCACCCTGAACAGTCGCGGGAAGGTACCCGCGGTGCTCTTTGCCTGGGCGTACATCGGGACCACACTCAAGATGCCGTTGTCGCCGACCGGCAACGTCAGCAGGTTGCCGAACGTGACATTCGCGGTGTTCTCGAGGTTCTTACGACTCTCGGCGACTCGACCGTCTGTCTCCATCGCACTGAAAACCTGTTTCGGTCCCTCGCGCTGAGTATTCGCAGGCAATGTCTTTATGGTCATCTGCCCGTAGTTCTTGGGATCAGACGAGACAGTCAGGTATGCAGACAGGAACTCCTGCTTCAAGACGTTGAACACCGAGGTCAACTGGAACGACGGCTCCTTCGACTCCGGATCCGCCGCGACGAAGTAATACGGCGGCTGATCGAGGCCCCGTGTGACGGCCGCACTGTCGGTGGGATCGGCAGGCACCGACCAGAATGCGTCGCCCTGGAAGAAGGTCTGTGGGCTGTCCACGTGGTACTTGGTCAGCAGCGACCGCTGGATCTTGAACAGATCCTCCGGGTACCGCACGTGCTCGCTCAAGCTGACGTTCTTGTCGAAATCGGCGCGCGACTCGACGGAGTCGGGGAAGACCTTCATCCAGGTCTTGAGTACCGGATCCTGTTCGTCGAACTGATACAGCTTGACCTCGCCCGAATACGCATCCACCGTCGCCTTGACCGAGTTGCGTACGTAGGACACCTGCTTGTTGACCTGTGATCGACCCGTCTGGCCTTGATTCAGTTCCTGCGCATCGGACGTCGCGTCGTCCAGCGACATCTTCTGTGCGTAGGGGTAGGCATCCAGGGTGGTGTATCCGTCCACGATCCACTTGACCGAACCGTCCGCCATCACGGCGGGATAGGTCTTGGAATCGACGGTGAGCCACGGCGCCGCCTTCTTCACCCGGTCGCGGGGGTCACGGTTGTAGATGATCTTCGAGTTCTCGTTGATCGCACCGGACAGCAGGATGTTGCGTTCGGTGTACTTGATCGAATACGCCATCCGGTTGAACCAATTCGACAGTGGCACACCGGCATCGCCCTGGTAGGTGTACGTCGAATCGGCGGTGTCGAACTCCCGCGACTGGCCGTTGTCCGAACCGACGATCGCGTAGTCGGGATTCACCTTGGCGATGAGCTCACCGAAGTAAATCCGCGGCTGGGCGACCTTGATCGGGGCGGTGTCCTTGTATTCCTCGGTCTCGTAGTTGCTCAGGTCGCTGACGTAGAACACCGGCTCGCCGCCACCGCTGGTGACATCGTTCTCGTTCGAAACCGCTTCGTTGACGGTGTTTGCCGGCGCAGCGATGAATCCGTTGCCGTGGGTGTACACGGTGTGCTTGTTGAGCCAGTTCTGCTGGTTGGCCTCGAACTTGCTCGGATCGAGCTCTCGCGCCGCGACCACGAAATCGCGCAACTGACCGTCGACGGTGTACCGGTCCAGCGCCAGTTGACTGGGGAATCCGTAGAAGTTCTGCTGGCGCTTGAGCTGGGTGAATGCCGGCGACACGATATTCGGATCAAGGATTCGAATGTTGGAAAGGGTCGGCTCGTCCGCATCGACCTGAGCCTGGTTGACCGGCTGGCCGGTCCAGTTCTCCTGATAATTGATCTTGTCCTCACCGATGCCGTACGCCTGCTCGGTGGCCGTGATGTTCCGGCTGATGAACTCGGCTTCTTTTTCTGCGGCGTTCGGCTTGACCGAGAACTGTTCCATCGCCGCGGGCCAACCGACACCGATGACCAGTGCCGAGAGCAGCATCATCGCGGTTGCCAGTGCCGGGATACGCAGATCCCGCAGCACGAC
Organism: Williamsia sp. Y712; assembly: GCF_059445525.1. Classification (NCBI taxonomy): domain Bacteria; kingdom Bacillati; phylum Actinomycetota; class Actinomycetes; order Mycobacteriales; family Nocardiaceae; genus Williamsia; species Williamsia sp. Y712. The sequence goes on along the minus strand of NZ_JCAIUN010000001.1, from coordinate 2,201,655 downwards.
ACCGGCAAAGAAGGCCAGCGCACAGATGATCGCGATCGCCATCAGGATCAGCTTCGACGGCAGCACCGCGTTGATATCGGTGAAGCTGGCACCGGTGAAGATCTCTTGCTTTCGGGTGCTGCTGAGCAAGGTGTACCGGTCGAGCCAGTAGGCAACCGCCTTGAGCAGCAGGAAGGTTCCGGCGATGACCGCGAGCTGGATGCGGGCCGCATTGGTGAGCGATCCCCCACGTCCGGCCAAGCGGATTCCACCAAAGATGTAGTGGGTCACCAGGTTCACTATGAACGCGATCACCACGATGACGAACAGGAAGTTCAGGACAAACCGGTAGAACGGCAGATCGAACGCGTAGAAACCGACATCGAGGCCGAACTCCGGATCTTTGATCCCGAACGACTCACCGTGCAAGAACACCTGGATCGTTGCCCACGAGCCCTGTGCCACCAGACCGGCGAGAAGACCGACCAAGACCGACGGGATGATCGCGAACCAGCGGATCCGGCTCATCACGACCGTGCGGTAGCGCGCGATCGGATCTCCCGGCCCGCTGGTCGGCACGAAGACCGGCCGACTGCGGTACGCGAGCCAGAGCGCACCGAACACGAGCAGGCCGGCGATGACGGCACTGATCCCAAACACGGCCACGCGCGTCCAGATGATCTTGGAGAACACCGACTGATAGCCGATGTCGTCGAACCACAGCCAATCGGTGTAGATCGAGATGAACCTCGGACCCACCAACAAGATCAGCAGTACGGCTACTGCGACTGCGATGAGCGCCTTGCTACGTCGCGACAGCGATGGCATCGCTGCCGGACCCCGGATTCCCACGTGAACTACTCCCAGTCTTTTGCCGGACGCACCGCGGCCGGTCCTTGACGAACACTTTACTTAGCGAAAAGCCGCAGTCGGCAGGTGGTGAAAGCCGGGGCCTCGAGCGGGCGGCCCGCAAGTACTGTGCATTCGCTTAGAACACTACCCATCCCTGCGCAGACCGCCCTCTACGGCGAACTTCCGACGGTTTGTGTGGTTCTTGTCACTGCCAACGGTCGATCCAGCACACCGGTTCCCGAGGCATTGCATAAAAGCCCCGTCGGCAATGCGACTATGGAGTTGTGACCGACTCGCAGCCACCCATCCTCTCCCCTGATGCGCTGGGCAGCGCGATCCGCGAGGTGATCGAGTTCGTCGATGCCGCCGGCTGGGGACAACCTCCTCAGTTGTTCGCCCTCGTGCCCACCGCGCTGCTCGCCGACACCCAACCCGATTGGGTCGACGACCACGACACCTCGGAGTTGACGCTCATCGAGCAGGAGCCTCTGCCGGTCTCCCCGGAAAGCGGGATGGCCGAGCTCGAACACGTCCTCGCCACCACGAGCTGGCCTTCCGAGGTCGAAGGTTGTGCGCTGGTGCAGGAGATCATCGTGTTGCCGCCCGAGGCGCAGCACGACCTCGACGACGCCGTCGGGCCCTTGGTGTCCGACCCCGATTCGGGCGACCACGTCGCCCGGAGCGCCGCCGAAGCCCTCCCGGACAGCCGGACCGCCCGATTGGCTGCCGCGGTCCTTCGTGACGGCCGGTCTCTGTGTCTGCTGCAACTGGCACCGGACGACGACGAAGAATCCGACGGTCCGATAGAACTGCTGCAGCATCCGGAGCTGGCACCGAACCTGGTGGCCGCATTGGCCGCGACGCTCGAGAACGTCCCGTTCGACGACTGATCGATCAGCAGGTCGGTGGGGTCCTGCCTGCGTCGATGTCGGCCATCGCGCTGATCGCGTCGGGGAGGGTGTCGACCTTGACCAGGGTGAGTCCGTCCGGGGCGTCGGTTTTGGCTTCGGCACAGTTTCCGGACGGGACCAGGAACGCGGTGGCGCCTGCATCACGTGCGGCGCGCATCTTGTGCAGGATCCCGCCGATCTCCCCGACATCGCCCGACGAATCGATCGTGCCGGTGCCCGCGATGAATTCGCCGCCGTTGAGCTCACCCGGACTGAGCTTGTCGATGATGGCCAGGGTCAGCATCAGGCCGGCCGACGGTCCCCCGATGTCGCCGACATCGAAGTTGATGTCCAGGTTGGGATCACCGTTCTGTTCCGACAACGTGATCCCCAGAATCCCCTTTGACTCGTCTTTGGGATCCGGCTGCAGCGTCACCGTTTCGGTCACGGGCTGACCGTCGCGGATCAGGTCGAGGGTGACCGGGGTTCCCGGCGGGATCTCGGCGAGTGCCTCACGAAGTGCGACGGACGTGGCGATCGAGGTGCCGTTGAGCGCAACGATCTCGTCACCGGACTGCAGCTTGCCGACGGACGGGCCGTCATCGGCGACACCGGCGACCTCGAGGTCGATGGGACGATCGAGATAGTCCAATGCGGCGATGGTGGCCGAGTTCTCCGACCCCGTCATCTGCTGGCGGTTCTCTTTGTCGACCTCTTCGTTGGATCTGCCCGGCGGATAGACCCGATCACGCGGCTGCAGTTCGTCGTCGCCCGAGACCCACAAGCCGATCGCCTGGAAGAGGGTCAGGCCGTCGGTCACCGACACCGTCGTCAGGTTGAGGTTGCCGTTGGTCGGATCCAGGTCGGCACCGGTGATGTTCACCACCTCGCGGCCATCCACGGATCCCAGGGTGTTGACGGTCGGACCCGGGCCGAGCGCCACATAGGGCACCTTCACGAGAGTGCCGACCAGGACGAACACGATCAGGAACGCCAGCGCGACCAAGAGGGTGACAATCCGCCGGTATCCCGGACCGATTCTGAGGGACTGCAGTTTCACCAGCCCAGCGTAGAGGGTCGGCGCCCCGGGACCCCGCCCCACTCGGCCCCCGGTTCACCGGCTGCCCGGGTTTCGCGCAGAGCTGATCGATGACGTTCGGGGTACCGACCGATTCGCCGGTACCGTGGAGGCATGAATGACTTGCCCTTCGGTTTCTCCCCTTCGTCCGGCGACGACGGGGATGGTGATCCTGGCAAGAAGCCCGGAGACTTCGATCCGAACCAGCTCGGCCAGATGCTCTCGCAGCTCGGGCAGATGCTGTCGGGCATGGGCGCGGGCATGGGTTCGGGTGGCACCGGCGAACCGGTCAACTACCAGGTCGCGACGAGCCTTGCCCGCCAGCAGATCGGCAAACACTCTCCTGTCAGTCAGGGTGAGCTGTCGGCGATCACCGACTCGGTGCGCCTTGCCGAGGTGTGGCTCGACAACGTGACCACCCTTCCTGCCGGCGTCACCACCACCGAGGCGTGGACATCGGTCGACTGGCTCGAGAAGACGCTGCCGACGTGGAAGTCGCTGTGCAATCCGGTGGCCGAACAGATCGCGGGCAGCTGGTCGACGAATCTCCCGGACGAGGCGAAGCAGTTCGCCGGTCCGATGATGGGCATGGTCAGCCAGATGGGCAGCATGGCCTTCGGGACCCAGCTGGGCCAGGGCCTTGGCCAGCTCGCCCAGGAGGTGCTCACCTCCACCGACATCGGTCTTCCGTTGGCGCCCACCGGAACCGCGGTTCTGCTGCCGGAGGCGATCAATGCCTTCAGCGAGGGACTCGAACAGCCCAGTCAAGAGATCCTTGTCTTCCTCGCCGCCCGTGAAGCCGCGCACGTCCGGCTGTTCTCCCACGTGCCCTGGCTGCGCCAGCGACTTCTCGCAACGGTCGAGGAATACGCCCGCGGGATCAGCATCGACTTCTCCGGCATCCAGGACGCGGCCGCCGGTATCGATCCGGCCACCCTGCTGTCGGATCCGAGCAAGCTCGAAGAGTTGATGTCCGGTGGCGCGGCGTTCGAACCGAAGACCACCCCACAACAGCAACATGCGCTCACCCGCCTCGAAACGCTCCTCGCACTTATCGAGGGCTGGGTCGAAACGGTCGTGTCCCAGGCACTTTCCGATCGGATCCCGTCGGTGGCCGCACTGACCGAGACCATGCGTCGCAGGCGCGCCACCGGCGGCCCGGCCGAGGAGACCTTTGCCACACTGATCGGACTGGAGCTGCGACCGCGCAAGCTCCGTGAAGCCGCCGACCTGTGGCGCAAGCTCGCCGAGTCCTCGGATGTCGAGACCCGCGACGGTGTCTGGGCACATCCCGATCTGATGCCGGATGCCGACGATCTCGATCATCCGGCTGCGTTCATCGACCGGGTGATCGGCGGCGGCAGCGACCCGTTCGACGATCCGATGGCCCAGCTCGAGAAGACCCTCGCCGACGAGGCCCGCCAGCGCGAAGAAGAAGGCAAGGGACCCGCAGGCGACGACACCCCCACCGCCTGACCGACCGCAGATCCCGATCAAACATCAACAGGCCGCGTTCTCGCTGGTCAAGGCGTCGATGACCTGTGGATAACCCGCCGCTGACGGACACATCGGACGTCACTGGTCTGGTTCGGTGTTGCCATGACACTCGCGCCTTTGCCGCTGCTCCGGGCCGGAGCGGTGATCTTGCTCCGGCCCGGCGGCCGGATCCAGGTCGGATACGACCCCGACCGGGCAGTGATCATCGATCCGCCGGCACATGTTGTCCCGGACCGGCTTGCTGCGCTGTTGCGGTCGCTGACCGGTCCACAGACACCCGAGGACACCGCAGCTCGGGCAGCGGCGGCGGGTCTGACGGCCGACGAGGTCCGCGAGTTACTCGACGCGCTGGTCGACGCCGGTACCGCCCACCACAGCAGACCTTCGATCACCCCGATGCAGATCAGGATCCATGGTGCCGGTCCACTCGCCGACGCAACGGCGAGCGCCCTTGCCCAGCCGGAGTTCTCGATTGTGCAGTCGGTCCGGCGGCCACGACTGTTCGACGGCGAGGTCGATCCGATCACCCACGAGGACCGGATGGTCACCTGGGCCACGGATCTGGTGATCCTCACCGACTTCCTCAGTCACGATCCGTGGCTGGTGTCCTGTCTGATGCGGCACCGGATCCCACACCTGATGGTCCGTCTACGCGATGGAACCGGGGTGGTCGGTCCGATGGTGTTGCCCGGGTTGTCGAGCTGTCTGCACTGCGCCGACCATCACCGCCGCGATCGGGACCGGGACTGGCCGATCGTCAGTGCCCAGCTTCTGGGTCAGAGCGGCTGGGCCGGGTCGGCAACCATCGCCGGAACCGCCGCGATCGTGCAGGCCGAGGTCGAACACGTGGCAGCGGCAACCCGTCCCGATCGGCGCGGCGCCCGACCCCTTCCTGCGCCGACCAGCCTCGACGCCACCATCGAGTTCCGCGCGGACCCCTCATCGCTGGTCATCCGGGGCTGGTCACCACATCCATTGTGCGGCTGTCGGCTACCGCAATGAACCAACCGTCGTCCACTAAGCTCGGGTCCATCGGAAAGGGGAAACTCAATGGCTGAGATCACACGCGGAGGGGCGCGGCGCAACGCCAAGCTCGCCGCGCTTCCGCTAGGGGTGGCGGGACGAGCAGCATCGGGCTTCGGTAAGCGGCTCGCAGGTGGGGACAAAGACGAGATCACCGCGGACATGATGGAAAAGGCCGCGCAACAGCTGTTTGCAGTACTCGGCGAGCTCAAGGGCGGGGCGATGAAGGTCGGGCAGGCGCTCTCCATCATGGAGGCCGCGATTCCCGAGGAGTTCGGGGAGCCGTTCCGCGACGCGCTGACCAAGCTGCAGGCCGAGGCACCGCCCTTGCCGACCGCGAAGGTGCACGCGGTCCTGGACAACCAATTGGGCACCAAATGGCGTGAGCGGTTCAAGGATTTCTCCGATGAACCGGCCGCATCCGCGTCGATCGGCCAGGTACACAAGGCAATCTGGCACGACGGACGTGAAGTGGCCGTCAAGGTTCAGTACCCGGGAGCGGATCACGCGCTCAAGGCCGACCTGAAAACGCTGTCGCGCATGACCGGCCTGCTCAAACGACTCTCCCCCGGCACCGACGTCAAGTCGATGATGGATGAGCTGATCGAGCGCACCGAGGACGAACTCAACTACACCCTCGAGGCGAACAACCAGCGGGCCTTTGCCAAGGCCTTTGCAGGCGACCCGAACTTCGTGGTTCCGCGCGTGGTTGCCTCTGCACCGAAAGTGGTTGTCTCCGAGTGGATCGACGGCACACCGATGTCGAAGGTGATCAAGAACGGCACCGTGGACGAACGCAACGACGCCGCCGCCAAGATGACCGAGTTCGAGGTCAGTTCACCCACTCGCGTCGGTTTGGTCCACGGCGATCCACATCCGGGCAACTTCCAGTTCCTCGCGGACGGCCGCATGGCGATCCTCGATTTCGGCGCCGTTGGCCACTACCCGGACGGGCTGCCTGCGGCCACCGGGAAGATCCTTCGTCTGTGCCGCGACAAGAAATACGACGAACTCAAAGAAGAAATGGTGCGCGCGAACTTCATTCAGCGTTCCCACCAGGACAAGGTGACCCCGGCCGACCTCGAGGCGTATCTACGCCCGTACGTCGATCCGCTCTACAGCGAGTCGTTCCACTTCACCCGGAAATGGTTGCAGCGCGCCGCGGGTGCCGCCTCCGACCCGCGCGGTGACGTCTACAAGACCTCACGAAACCTGAACTGTCCCAAAGAGTATGTGATGGTGTTCCGGGTGCTCGGCGGATGCGTGGGCATCGCGGCACAACTCGACGCCGAAGCGCCTTACCGCGCCATCATGGAGAAGTGGGTTCCCGGCCTGGCCGAATAGGGCTTTCACATCAAAGAGCGGGCGGACACAAGAGTTGTTGTGTCCGCCCGCTTTTGGTTGCGAAAGGGAAATGTCATGCCGCTGTCTGGTTCTTGCGAGGTCGGCCACGCGGACGCTTGCGGGCGATGACGGCGCCCTGATCGAAGATCTCGCCACCCCAGACGCCCCACGGCTCAGCGCGTTCGAGCGCCTCGGCCAGGCATTCCTGCCGCAGCGGGCACTCGATGCACAGCGCCTTGGCCTGCTCGAGTTGACCCGGGTTCTCAGAGAACCACAGGTCGCTGTCCACCATCTGGCACGGAAGCTCCGTTTTGGATGCATCCAGTGCGAGTCCGCCGGCCCCGAAACTGTTGTCGCCGGACCTGTTGTCACGGTATGACTCGAGTAACTCGGTCATTGGGATTCCTCCACTGTCGAATGTGTGCTCGGATTGATCTGGGACCGGGCCTCGACTGTGGTGGAACAAGAATTGTTCTCAGATCACAAAAGAGGCCACGGTTTCGCTGTTGCGATTCGCCGTGGCCTCATCTGGAGTCTGAACTGTGTCAGATCCCTATTCGTTGAGAGAACACGGGAAACGCGTGGCGGGCTCGGCGACGGACTGCTACCACCGTCGGCGGCATGAACGCCGGAATTGCTGCTGTCATAGCCAGGAATTCCGGCTTGATGGCGGCGGCGTGCGCAGTATGAACGGCCTTCGGACGGGCAGCGAGGGGCGGCTGCCGATGCCATGAGGCACATGCCGTGACGGCATGATCGACTGCGCTCTCGGCGTTGTACAAATCAATCATCGAACCTCTCCTCTCCTGCTCCTCTGCGCAACCGCGCATGATTTTGTCCTCTGTGTCACACAATGTTGTTGTCCACAGTAGGGGCTGCCCAGAAAACGCACAACCTATTTTTGACCTGCGGTTTTCCCGCCCCGGACAAGCGTGAGGATGTCCTCCCCGTACTGATCGAGCTTCTTCTGCCCGATCCCCTGAATGCCGACCAAAGCCGAGACATCGCCAGGTTGCTGTTCGGCAATCGCGATCAGCGTGTTGTCGGTGAACACCACGTAGGCGGGAACCTTCTGTTCCTTCGCCCGTCCGCTGCGCCACTCCTTGAGCGCGAGCAGCAATCCCTCGTCGAGGTCGGAGGGGCATCGCTCGCAGCGGCCCAGCAGCGTTGCGGTCTTGCCCAACAACGGCTTTCCACAGACACGACACTTGGGTCCGGACCGCGTTCGTTTGGGTTCGGCGATCTTCGAGGCCGGAGAGTCGTCGGGAACGAGATTGATCACAAAGCGAGAGCGACGCCGCGAGGCCCGGCCACCCTCGTTCCGCGACAACGCCCACGACAGCTGCAGGTGCTCCCGCGCACGGGTGACACCCACGTACAGCAGCCGGCGTTCTTCTTCGATGGCGTCTTCGCCTGCCTTGATGGCCTGACTGATCGGCATCGAACCGTCGACGAGGCCAACCAGGAAAACCGCATCCCACTCCAGGCCCTTGGCGGCGTGCAGCGACGACAGCGTCACACCCTGAACCGTCGGTGGATGCCTCGCCTCGGCTCGCGCGGCGAGTTCGCGGGACAACTCGGTGAGGGTCAGGTCGGCGTTCTCGGCCAGCATGTCCTCGGTCATCGTCACCAGCGCCCGCAGGGACTCCCAGCGTTCGCGGGCCTGCGCACCGGCGGGCGCCTCTTCGGTCAGGCCCAGCGGGACCAGGATCGCCCGAAGGAGCGTGAGAGTCTCGGCTTCGGCGGGCAGATCGTCGCGCTGCGCGGTCTGGCTGACCGCGCGCATCGCCTGCCTGATCTCCGACCGCGAGAAGAACGCCTCGCCGCCTCGCACCTGGTACGGGATCCCGGCGGCGGTCAGCGCCTGCTCATGGGCCTCGGACTGGGCGTTGATCCGGTAGAGGATCGCGATCTCCGAGCCGGGCACACCGGACTTCATCAACCTTTTGATCGAACGGGCGACGGCTTTCGCCTCGGCCGGTTCGTCGTCGTATTCGGCGAAGTCGGGCTGCGGACCGGGGTCTCGCTGCCCGATCAACTGCAGACGTGTGCCGGCGATTCGCCCGCGGGCGGCCCCGATGACGCTGTTGGCCAGCTCCACCACCTGCGGAGTGGACCGGTAGTCGCGCTCGAGGCGGACCACGGTCGCGTCGGGGAACCGCCGCGAGAAATCCAGCAGATAGCGGGGCGTGGCCCCGGTGAACGAGTAGATGGTCTGGTTGGCGTCACCGACCACGGTCAGATCGTCGCGTGGCCCGAGCCAGGCGTTGAGCAGCGACTGCTGCGCCGGGGTGACGTCCTGGTACTCGTCGACGACAAAGCAGCGATAGCGATCCCGGAACTCCTCGGCGATCACCGGATGATCGTCGAGGATGGCCCGTGTCATCAGCAGCAGATCGTCGAAGTCGAGGAGCTGATCCCCCGCCGGAGAGACCTTCGCCTGCTCGTAGCGCTCGTACACCAGTGCCACCTGCTCGGCCGGGATAGGTGACTCGCGACGGCTTTTGGCCACCGCCGCCGGGTAATCCGACGGCCCGATCAGTGAACCCTTGGCCCATTCGATCTCCGAGATGAGATCGCGCAACGATTCGGTGGTGGTCGGCGCTCCGACGGCCCGCGCCGCGCGGGAGACAACGGGGAACTTGTTGTCGAGCAGCTCCCACTGGTTTTCGCCGATTGCCTGCGGCCAGAAGTACCGCAGCTGACGCATCGCGGCGGCGTGGAACGTCAACGCCTGCACCGCATTTCCCTGACCGGAGATCCCCAGCGAACGGAGTCGGGTGCGCATCTCACCGGCGGCGCGTGAGGTGAAGGTGACCGCCAGGACCTGACTGGCCCGCACATGTCCGTCGCCGACCAGATGCGCGATCCGGCGCGTGATGGTGCGGGTCTTGCCTGTGCCTGCGCCGGCCAGGACACAGACGGGCCCGCGGGGTGCGAGCACAGCGGCCTGCTGCTGCGGGTCAAGTGAGGCATCCATGGCGATCAGTATCCCAACGGCCACCGACAGAGGTTCGGCCGGACGGTCCCGCACCGACTCGACCGGGCTCGGCGAGGACATCGAGGTGGTACGGGAACACCGTCGGCCCTCGTGATGTTATGTATGCGTGACTACCGACAACGCTGCTCTGACCATGTACTCCACCACCTGGTGTGGATACTGCAAACGCCTCAAGATGGGCCTGAAGTCCGCCGGTATCGAGTGGGTGGAGATCGACATCGAGCAAGATCCCTCGGCCGCCGAGTTCGTCGGCAGCGTCAACGGCGGCAACCACATCGTTCCCACCGTCAAGTTCGCCGACGGCAGCACCGCCACCAACCCGACGGTGGCCGACGTCCGCAAGAAGCTGGGCGTCTGAAGAAACCAGACGCAGTGGTTCAGCGCACCCCGGTTGCCGGCGTGTAGGCCCAGGCCCGGATCAGTGCGCTGGCGATCGAGATCGATCCCGGCAACCGCAACCGCGCGTTGTCGACGATCGGGTCACCGTCCGGACTCATCCAGTCCTGCTGCGCCTCAATCGCTTCGATCACCTCTGCCCGACCGAACCACTCGGCTGCCGCGATCTCACCGTCGATGAAGTCGAGTGGTTGGTCCGGGTCTGCGGTGACCTCGAAGCCCACCATCAACGAGCGCGGGAACGGCCAGGGCTGCGACCCGATGTACTGCGGATTCCAGCTGTCGAGGCCGACTTCTTCGTGGACCTCGCGAAGCACACACTGCTCGAGTGATTCCCCGGGTTCGACGAATCCGGCGAGTGTCGAGAACCACCGGTCGGGCCATTGCTTCTGCCTGCCGAGCAGGATCTGATCGCCGCCGTCGTGGACAACCGTGATGATCGCGGGATCGGTTCGAGGGAACTCCTCCCGGCCGCTGATGATGTTGCGACGGGCCCAACCACCTTTGATCGGTTCCGTGTGCGCACCGTCGACCGGTGAGAACCGGGCCGTGTCATGCCAATTGAGGACACCGAGTGCGGTCGAGAGAATCCCGGCCTCGTTCGGTCCGAGTAGCTGGGCGCCGCGCCGGGGATCGTCCTTCGGGCCGTCGATGACATCGAACCGCATCGCCCACATGTCGTGACCCTCTTCGGGGTGCAGTCCGAGGAACACCGCTTCCGGCGGCGGTTCGTCGCCGACGTCGACCGCCATGATCCAGCCGAGGCCGTCCTCACCCACCGGATAGCGCCCCGAGGGGTCGATCTGCAGCAGAAGTGCCCGCGCCCACCCGTCTTTCAGACGCTGATGGTCCTCGCGGATCTCGTCGGCACGGTTGTATACCGCCCGCGACAACATCGGGGGCTGTTCGAACTCAAAGCGCCGCACTGGTTTCCCTTCTCGAATCCCACTGTTCGGTCATCACCGCGCCCACCTGGGTGACCAGCGACGTGGCGAACCGGTCGGCACCGGTCGCCGGCGAGGACCACCCCCCACCCTAAGCCCGGATCCGCTTCTCGAGGGCACCACCGGCGAACGGCGACTGCGGTGCATATTCGACGGCCGGCTGAACCCGCCGCGCCGACTACTTGTCGCCGATGCCAACACCGACGACTGCGAGCAGCAAGGCGCCGATCACCGGAAAGATCTGGCATCGGCAGGCAGTGGATCAGGAGCCCAACCGGTTTCCCCTGCGCCAGACGGCGCGCGTATTGAGCGTGTCGCTGATGGTGATGGTGGGATCGCCGTCGACCAGCAACAGGTCGGCTCGCATACCTTCGGCAATATGGCCTCGGTCGGTGAGGCCGAATCGCTTGGCGGTGGTCGCGGTGGCGGCGGTGAGCGCCTGGGCCGGGGTGAGGCCGGCGCGCACCAGGTACTGGAGCTCGTGATGAACACTGGCGCCGTGCGCGAGTCCGCCCAGAAACGGCAGTGGCACAGACACATCCGTGCCGGCCAGGATGTCGACACCGGCATCGTGCAGTACCTTGACCGAGTTCAGGACATCGTCGATATTGCCTCGGGGGTAGGTGTTGAAACTCGAGCGCAACGTGGCGTCCCATGCTGTATCGAGACGCGAGCCCACCCGGGGGTCGTCGGCGAGTTCCTGTCCGGTGATACCGATCAGCGAGGCGTTCAGAACAACGCAGGGGACGACAAACGCGCCACTGTCCTTGATCGCGCTGATGATCTCGTCGGTATGGGGCCGGTCCATGAACAGATGCGCAAAACCGTCGATGCCGGCATCGATGGCCATCCGGGTGGCATCGATGGTGAGGGCGTGAGCGATGGTGAGCATGCCACGCTCGTGTGCCGCCGCGACACCGGCGTTCAGTGTTTCCTGATCGAGCATCGGGATGCCCGGGTGTCCTTCCATGGACCCGTCATCGACCATGAATTTGATGTAGTCCGAACCGTCGGCGATCAGTTTGGGCACGACCGCCCGAGCTTCCTCCGGGGTGCTGACGTTGGCATGTACCGGCCGCGGACCGCTCGGCACCGGCGCCCCGGGAGGCGGACCATGGTGGAAGTCCTCGGGGAACAGCTCGTCGGGGTGTCCGCCGGGAGGGGTGAGCGCGAATCCGGACGAGCGGACGTCGGCCACCGAGTCGTCGTCGGAGATCTCGGCGCGGCGAACGGCAGTATTGGCGCCCTGCATCTCGAGTTCGGTTGTGATGCCGAATTGCAGCGCCAACCCGAGCGCTTCCCTGCTGGTGTGTACGTGGGCGTCGATGAGGCCGGGGATCAGTGTCGCTCCGTCGCCGGATATAACATCCGCTCCGGCCGGGACGTCGATGCCGATGCCGACGGCCGTGATCAGGCCATCTTCGATCAGCACCGTGCGGGCATCGAGTATCCGTTCCCCGTCGAAGATCTTCGCGTTGGTGATTGCTGTGACAGTCATGGTCTGGGTCCTTCTGATGAAGTCGGGTATTCGTCAATTCCCCCAAAGAAGGCAACAACGAACATGTTCGTCAACGACTGTATACGATCACGAACATGTTCGCCACGAATGTGTTCGTCCATACGCGCCACGTGAATGACACGTGGCTCGTCCTGTTCGCCTCGGGCCGGCTGCGTACTTACCCATTAGCGGCCTACGAACGTGTTCGTTACTGTTGTCTGTCATGAGCAACTCGCCCCGTAGCCGTAGGGAACGCCCCGCCAAGCCTCCGTTGTCGAAGGAAGCCATCGTCGCCGCGACCATCGCGATCATTCGCGATGAGGGACTGGAGAAAGCGACGATGCGCCGGGTCGCGCAGGCCCTCGATACCGGGCCGGCGTCCCTGTACGTCTATGTGGCCAACACGGCCGAATTGCGCTCGGTGGTGTTGGACGAACTCACCGGAACGCTGCCAGAGGATCAACCGGGTCGGTGGGATCAACGTCTGGAATCGCTTCTGCAGGCATACGGCGAGGTGCTCTTCAGCTATCCCGGCCTGGCACGTTCAGCGATGGTGTTGCGCCCCATGGGCAGCAACACCATCGCGTTGGTGGATCGGTTGTTGGGACTTATGCTCGAGGGCGGAATCGCTGCCGAACGGGCCGCCTGGGGAGTTGACCTGTTGATGCAACTGGTCACTGCGGCCGCTGCCGAACACGGCCCACCCACCGCTGAGGACATCGATTCGCGCTCCAGCGCGGAGAAGCTGGTGGTGTTGGAATCCCTTCTGCGGGAGGCTGATCCCCGCGAGGCGCCTAATGTCACGGCGAATGTCGATGCCCTGATGTCGGGGACCCCGTCGGGCCGGATGGCTTGGGCGATCCGGGCTCTTGTCGCCGGTATCGCGGTGACCCCCACCACCGCGGTTCCGTCCTGATGTCCAGCCTCCGGCGCCCCGGTTTCGTAAGCCGCGGGGCGGGATGGGATCTCCCTTCCGGCCCGCACGGCTGACCCCGCTGACGGCCACCGTCATGAAGAAACTGTCCGGGCTAGCTGATCTCGCCGCTGTCCTGCAGGACGGTCTCCTTCGCCTCCTGCACATCCGACTCCCCTTCGCGGCCCAGTCGCGGGATCAGGCCGCCTGCGAGGACATCGGCGACCTGTCGCTCGGACAACCGGTGCCGCACCGTGATCGGGGCACCTTTGGTGACGTTGTCGATGGTGAACGTATCGCGGGTTTCCAGCGTCTTCCGCAGGTCACCGACGCGCAGGACATCGGCCTGGTCGATCTTCTCGTAGTCGGCCGGATCGTCGAATTCAACTGCCAGGACACCGAAGTTGGCCAGATTCTGCCAGTGGATGCGGGCGAATGACTTGGCGATGACCATCCGCACACCAAGGTAGCGAGGGGCGATGGCGGCATGCTCGCGGGACGATCCCTGCCCGTAGTTCTCGCCACCGACGATGATGTGCCCGGCCTCACCGGCTTGCTGCGCACGCTCGGGATAGGTCTCGTCGATGCGGGTGAAGGTGAACATCGCCAGCTTGGGGATATTGGAGCGGTACGGGAGGGCTTTTGCCCCGGCAGGCGAGATCTCGTCCGTCGATATGTTGTCGCCGACCTTCAACAGGACGGGAGCCTCGAGTTCGTCGGGAAGATCATCGAGTTCGGGCAGACTCGAGATGTTGGGACCCTTCACCGGTTCGACCCGTACCGCCTCGTCGGCGTCGAGCGGCGGCACCAGCATGTCGACGTTGATCGAATGTTGTTGGGGCAGATCCAATGCCGGATAGTCCATGCCGACATCGGCGGCCCAGTCGCGCGGGTCGGTGATGGTGCCGGTCAACGCGGAGGCAGCCGCCGTTTCGGGCGAACACAACCACACCGCATCTTCCTTGGTGCCCGAGCGTCCGGGAAAGTTGCGGGGCATCGTCCGCAGGGAGTTGCTTCCGGTCGCCGGCGCCTGTCCCATCCCGATGCAGCCCATACAGCCGGCCTGATGGATGCGGGCGCCGGCGATGATCAGTTCGGTGGTCGCGCCCATCTTCGTCAGATCGGTGAGGATCTCCCGGGATGTCGGGTTGATGTCGAAGCTGACCTGGGGCACGGTCTGCCTGCCTGCGACCATCGCGGCGGCGATCGCGAAATCCCGAAGACCCGGGTTCGCGCTCGACCCGATCACCACCTGCGAAATATCCTCACCCGCGACCTCACGGACCGGCACCACGTTCCCCGGGGAGGACGGCTTCGCGATCAACGGCACGATCTGCGAGAGATCAATGGTCTCCTCCACGTCGTACCCGGCGTTCTCGTCGGCGACCAGTTCAACCCAGTCATCGGCTCTGCCCTCTGCGCGCAAGAACTCCCGAACAGCATCGTCGCTCGGAAAAACACTGGTGGTGGCGCCGAGTTCGGCACCCATGTTCGCGATGACGTGGCGATCCATCGCGGTCAGACTCTCCAGCCCCGGCCCGTGGTACTCGATGATCTTGTTCACGCCACCATTGACGTCGTGGCGCCGAAGGATCTCCAGGATGACATCCTTCGCCGAGCACCACGGCGGCAGTTCACCGTCGAGCCGCACACCCCAGATCTGCGGCATCCGAATGTTGAGGGGATGGCCGGCAATCGCCAACGCGACCTCCAGACCACCGACACCGATGGCGAGCATCCCCAGCGAACCCGCGGCAGGCGTGTGCGAATCAGATCCCACCATCGTCTTGCCCGGCGCCCCGAACCGTTGCATGTGTGTCGGGTGGGAAACACCGTTGCCGGGCTTGGAGAACCACAGACCGAATCGTTCGCACGCTGTCCGCAGGTATTCGTGGTCCTCGGCGTTCTTCTCGTCGGTCTGCAGCAGATTGTGATCGACGTACTGCACGCTGACCTCGGTGCGCGCACGATCGAGACCAAGTGCCTCGAGTTCTTGCATCACCAGGGTTCCGGTGGCGTCCTGGGTCAGTGTCTGGTCGATGCGCAGTGCGATCTCTTCACCGGGCTTCGTGGACCCCGACACCAGATGCGACTCGATCAACTTCTGAGCGACATTTGCCGGCATGCGCAAACTCCCTACGATGCGGACCACATCTGGACGAACGCCGGCGTCAGAGCCCGAGCGGATGGGTTACATACCGACACCGGTAGGCCGCTGGGCTCGACCCGGGTTCGCCAGAGGGGATCACAGTGCACTCGGAAGTCCCAAGTCTTCCAGCCGATATCGAATATCGCCCGGGTATGGCAAACCGCGCGGACACGAGTTTCGTTGTCCCGGGCAGCCCAGGCAGCCGGCCCTGAACGAACAGCTAGTCCGCGTTGCCCTGCCGGACATACAGCAATCTGTCGCCCTGCTCGATCGCATCGACCTTGCTGTCGTCGACGCGATGCAATTTACCGTCACGCACGACACCGAGCACGATCTGCGGCAGGTGCCTCGGCGATCCGCCGTATTCGTCGGGCTCCACATCGCGTTCGGCGATGGCAAATCCCTGGTCGGGTGTGAGCAGATCTTCGATCACTTCCACGACGGTCGGGGTGATCGTCGCCAGCCCCAGCAGGCGGCCCGCGGTCTCCGAACTCACCACCACCGAATCGGCGCCCGACTGTTTCATCAGGTGGGTGTTCTCCGCTTCCCTGATGGAGGCGACGATCTTCGCCTTCGGGGCCAGTTCTCGTGCGGTCAACGTCGCCAATACCGCGGTGTCATCACGGTTCGTGGCGACGATGATCGCCGACGCATGCTGGGCGCCGGCCAGCCGGAGGACATCCGATCGGGTGGCATCACCGCGCACGGTCACCAATCCCTTGGCCGCGGCGTTGTCGAGCACGGCCTGATCACCGTCGACAACGACGATCTCGGCGGGCTTCTGTCCGTCCGCGATCATCGCCTTCACAGCGGTCTTGCCTTTGGTTCCGTAGCCGATGACCACGGTATGGTTCCGCACCTTGTTCCTCCATCGCTGGATCTTGAGCGCCTGCCGCGACCGTTCGGTCAAGACCTCGAGGGTGGTACCGACCAACACGATCAGGAACATCACCCGCAGCGGCGTGATGACGAGCACGTTGATCAGCCTGGCCGACGGTGTGTACGGCGTGATGTCACCGTATCCCGTCGTGGACAGGGACACCGTCGCGTAGTAGAGGCAGTCCAGGAACGACAGTGGGCTGTCCTGCACATCCCGGTAGCCGTCCCGGTCGAGATAGACGATGAACACCGCGGCAAACAATGCGGCCAGAGCAAAGATGACGCGGCGACTGATCGCCCGGCCCGGGCTCGACTGCATCTCCGGGATGCGGACCACACCGACCAGGGCGTGGTCGGGCATATCTGTCAGCTCATCGTCCTTGAACCGCCGGCGTAGCCGACCCGCAGCCATCTATCCGACCCCTGTCTCGCCGCGACCTACCGGTTGCAGAGTTTGCGTACGCACAAACTGGGACTGTAGTCCTATCGGCCACCGGGCGGTCATGGCGACGGACACGACGGGACATCATCAGGCCGTCGCCCTGCGACATCATGAGGCATGGTGGAGGGATGACAGCAACCAAACAGAGCTTGCCGCAGTTGGCGTTTCCGGACGAGCAGAAGCTGGCCACTCGCATGGGTGTCGCACTGCTGGGCATGGGGACCCTGCATTTCGCCGCCCCGAAACCCTTCGACCAGCTGATTCCCGCCGAGTTGCCGGGCAGCGCACGCGCTTACACCTACGGCTCCGGGGTGGTCGAGCTCGCGGTGGGTGCGGCATTGCTCGCCCCCAAGACGCGCCGGTACGGCGGACTGGCAGCCGTGGCGCTGTTCGTCGGCGTGTATCCGGGCAACATCAACATGGTCCGTCTGTACAAGAACAAGCCGTTGCCGCAGCGCGCCGTCGCGTGGGGCCGGTTGCCACTTCAGCTTCCGATGATATGGGCCGGGTGGCGGGTCTGGAAGTCCGCGCCGAAACGTTGAGGCGCGCAGGGCCGAGGCCCTCTCTCTGCGGAGCCGCCTGCTCAGGATGCGCCCTTCTCCCTGCGGATCAGGGCGGCCAGGCGGGCCCGGTCCGGTAGGTCACGCGGGCGCAGGGTCGAGTTCGACCGCACATAGTGGAACGCCGCCCGAACCTTCTCGAGGTCGGTGCCGGTCAGCTCCGCCCACGCCACCCGATAAGCGGCCAGCTGGACAAAGACCGAATGTTCTTGTGCCGGGGTCGGTTTCGCACCGGTTTTCCAGTCGACCACCGTGTATCCGCCGTCGGGTTCGGCAAAGACCGCATCGATGCGTCCACGAATGATGGTGTCGGCGATGACGGTCTCGAACGGCACCTCGACCTCGATCGGGTTGCGGGCCGCCCAATCCGATCGCAGGAACGCCTCTCGCAAGACCTCGAGGTCGGCATCAGAGCCGCCCTCGGCATCCGCCGCACCCGGCAACTCGTCGATGTCGAGGAGCCGGGTGGCACCGTATCGGCGTTCCACCCAGGCGTGGAATGCCGTGCCCCGGCGCGCCAGCGGGTTCGGCTTGAACGGCAGCGGCCGGCGAAGGCGTCGGGCGAACGCATCTTCGTCCTTGTCGAGTTCGACCAATTGACTCACCGAAAGGTGCTGCGGCATGGTCACTTCGATGTCGGAGCCCAGGCCTTCGGATCGCTCGGTCAGGAGTACCGCGAGATCGTTGGCCCATTCCCGGATCTGCGGATCGCCGTCCTCGACCTCGCAGCCGGATTCGGGGTCGGTCTCCTCCCCCATGTCGAACAACGCGGGTTCACCGCGCGCACGCAACGCCGCCCGGACGAGGTCGGCGCCGCGCTCGGTTCCGGGACGCCGCGACCCCAGCGGATCGGCAGGCCAGGACGCCCCGGCCGCCAGCATCGCCAGCGGATTCTCGGCCCCCTCTTCGGGTTCGGCAGCCCACTGCGCAATGGTCAACCCCGGTGCGCCGTCCGGCGAGGTCTCGATCAACTCCTGTGCGATCTCGTGTAGTTCGGTCAGGAACACCGACGGGCCCTTGGGTTTGTCACCGGCGGCGGACCAATGGTGACCACTGATGATCAGCGCGCGTTTGGTTCTGGTCAGCGCCACATAGAGGAGCCGGCGGTCTTCTTCGAGCTTGCGCCCCCGCAGCGCTTCCTGGTGCGCTTCGATCGACTCCTCGAGCTCCTTGCGGTTCTCCAGACCATCGAGCACCAGCGGTGGAAAGCCTTCGCCTTCAGCCGAGTCCGCGAGATCGCCGCGCAATTCCGCAGGCAACTCCCTGGCGCTCTTGAGCCAGGTGCCCTCGGCCTTGCCGCCCGGGAAGATGTTGGTGCACAGGTGCGCGATCACCACGACGTCCCACTCGAGCCCCTTGGCCGCGTGCACCGTCAGGATCTGCACCCGGTCTTCGGCGATCTCGACCTTGCCGGGCTCGAGGCCCTTCTCGATGTCGGCGGCCGATGCGAGGAACGCCAGCAACCCGGGCAGGGTGGCCGCGGAACGCTCCGCGTAGTTCGCCACATATTCGGCGAAGGCATCGAGATGTTCACGCCCGGTGATGTTTCCGCGCAGTCCACGTGCCCGGATCTGCGCCTCGACATCGACACCGGTGACGCGCTCGACCTCGGCCACCAATTCGGGCAGCGGCCCACCCATACGCGCCCGCAGCACGGACAGCTGGTGCCCGAGCAATTTGATCCGGCGGTAGCCATCCGGTGAATACCGGGCTGCCGGACCGGGATCGGCCAGCGCATCGCCGAGCCCCGCCTGATCCACCGTCTCCGAGGGCACCGCCGAATCGAGTGCGCTGTCGAGTTCTTCGAGACTGGTCATGGTGCCCGAGACCGCGTTGGCGCCTGCCGCCAGATCTCGCGCCCGCGCCCACAGCGCAGCGAGATCCCTGGCACCGATCCGCCAGCGGGGACCGGTGAGCAACCGGACCGCGGCGGTGCCCGCCATCGGGTCCGACATCAGTCGCATCATCGCGACGACGTCCTGGACCTCGGGCACGCCGAGCAACCCACCGATACCCACGACCTCGGCAGCGATTCCACGATCGGCGAGCTGCGCGGCCAGTGGCGCCGAATCCTGGTTGCGCCGCACCAGGATCGCCACGGTGGGCGGCTTGCCGTCGGCCTGGTTGTACTCGCGCTCGATCTGATCGACGATCCACGTGCGTTCATCGGCAACCGTGTCGGTGAGCGCCATGTCGATGGTGCCGCGAGGGGCGTCGTCACGAGGTCGCAGAATGCTCACCGGAACTCCCCTGCGGCGCAGTTCCTCGGAGGCAGCGTTGGCCATGTCGAGGGCGTAGCGCGCGTTGCGCCAGCTGGTGAGCAGTTCCAGGCGCGGCGCCTGGGTGCCGTCGCTGCGCCGGAAGTCGGTGGTGAACCGCGGCAGGTTGGCCGCCGAGGCACCACGCCAACCGTAGATGGACTGGATCGGGTCGCCGACGGCGGTGACCGCGATCCCGGCACCGGCCAGAACGCCCCGTGGCGTCCCGAACAGTTGCGAGAGCAACACCCGCTGTGAATGTCCGGTGTCCTGGTATTCGTCGAGGAGCACCGCCCCGATGGCGGCCCGCTCCGCCTGCGCCACTTCCGGGTGCGCGGTGACAAGCTTTGCCGCCAGCGACATCTGGCTACCGAAATCGAGCACGTTCGCGTCCATCATCGCCTGACCGAGCGCTGCCACCAGGGGTACCAGCGCACGACGCTCGTCGATCGCGGCCTGGATGTCCCGCAGCTTCGCGGGCGGTGTCGGCTTCTGCCGCCCGACCGGGGGCAGTGTGTCGATCAGCCGATAGAGGTCGTCGCCCGCTGCGGCGAGCTGCTCGAGGCTCACCAGGTGTTCGGCCAACTCTCCGTACAGTTTGAGAACCGATTCCGTCACTCCCCCTGGCGTTTTGGGGGTATCGAGATCCTCGGACCAGCCGCCGACCACAGAGAACGCGAGTTGCCACAGTTCCGTCTCGCTGAGCAATCTCGCCGACGGCTCCACCGGCAGGAGCAATCCATAGTCGGCGATCAACCGGCCCGCATAGGCGTGGTAGGTGCTGACCTGCGGATCTGCCGAACGCAACTTGACGCGCAGCTCGCCGTCGGGATCCCAGCGCGACATCGCCGACGAGCCGGCCAGCATCGACAGTCGTCGCCGGATCCGCGCGGCCAATTCCTGTGCGGCTTTGCGCGTGAAGGTCAGACCCAGGACCGCGTCGGGTTCGACCAGGCGGTTGGCGACCAGCCAGACCACGCGCGAAGCCATCGTCTCGGTCTTGCCTGCGCCGGCCCCCGCCACCACCAGCACCGGTTCCAGCGGCGCCTCGATGACCTCGACCTGCTCATCGGTCGGTGGCGGCTGATCAAGCGCGCCGGCCAGCACCCGCGCGGAAATCCTTGTCTGAACCGCAGATTCAGCCATCGGTGACCATCCGTCCGTCGAGTTGGGCGGGGCAGCTCGACGTCAGCGGGCAATGCCCGCAGCCGTCGTTGATCGTCGCCTCGAACGTCGGCCCGATACTGCGATAGGCCGCCGACCGGACCACGGCCAGCCACTGATCGACCTGCTCCTCATCCAGCGGGTCCTGATTGCGTTGGGCCGCACCGGTCTTGCCGTTGGCGTTGTTCACGTACACCAGCGCGCCGCCACCCGGTTCGACGTTGCCGAGTTCCGGCACCCCGCCCAGGGTCAGCGCCAGCTGGTAGGTGGCGAGCTGGGCGTGGTCTTGGCCGGCTGCCACCGAGATCGTGTTCTTGCCGGTTTTGACGTCGACGACCACGGGCCGGCCCTTGCTGTCGGATTCGAGGCGGTCGATGCGGCCACGCAGCCGTACCTCGGGGATGTCGAGGATCTCGCCATCGGCGCCGGTCATCTGCGCCGGTTCCACCCGGGCATTGACGTCGATCTCGACTGCGACCTCGCTCAAACCCTCGCGAGACATCTTGAGCCACTGCCGGAAGTTGGTCAGCATCTCCTCGGTGCGCTCGAGTTCACGGCGTGAGAACCATGGTGCACCGACATCGACCTGGTCCCAGACGCGGCGAAGTGACGCCGTGACGTCCTCCGGCGGGATCTTGCCCGCAACGGCCTGCACAAGGGTGTGCACCAGCGTTCCGGCCACTGCCGGACGCGAGTCCCCGTCCCGGCCGCCATAGCGTTCCAGCATCCAGCGCAACGAACAGGTACCCAGCGATTCGACGCTCGACGGCGACAAGGTCAACGGGCCCGATGCCTCGGACCAGAGCGGCTCGGTGGTGCTCGGCCCGGCCAGCCCGTACCACTCGTCGGGGTGCGCTCCGGGCACTCCGGCATCGGCCAGTTCGGCCAGCATGTCGGCTGCCGCCCGCGTCCGCGGATCGTCCTGCCCGGTGCTGTCGCAGACCTGAGCCCGGAGTTCGGCAACCAGCGACGACAGCGAAAGCACCCGGCGCAGACCGGGTTCGACGGGCAATTCCAGTTCGGGTTCGCCCTCCTCGTCGGCGCCGGAGACCACCGCGGCCAGTTCACCGACGAACCGCGACGGCGCAGCATCGCCACTGCCGTCGTCCACAGCGCTGATCATCAACCGCCGGCGGGCCCGGCTGCAGGCGACCAGCAGTAGCCGCCGCTCCTCGGCCAGTGCGACCGCGGCCCGCGAGATGGTGTCGATCGCGTCGGCCGACATACCGTCGAGCAGGTCGACGAGCTGACCGGTGCCGAGGATGCTGCCGCGACTGCGCAGACTGGGCCACAGCCCGTCCTGCACCCCGGCCACCGCGACCACATCCCATTCCCGACCGGCGGCGGCGTGCGCCGAGAGCACCGTCACCGAATCGGACGAGGTCTGGGCCATCCTCGATTCGGTGGGGATCTGCAGGGCGCTGAGGTAGTCGATGAATCCGCCAAGGGTGGCCGCGGGCAGGCTGTCCGCGAAGTTGGCGGCCGCGTCGAACAGCGCCACCATCGCGTCGAGATCTCTGTCCGCCTGGGCCCCGCCGGGACCGTGGTCGCGGCGCATCACCTGATTGGACCAGCGTGGCCCCAATCCGCTCGCCTGCCAGGCCTCCCACAGGATCTCCTCGATACTGCGACGGCTCGCCGCAGCAGTACGCGCCGCCCGGATGACCGTCAGCACCCGCACCAGCGGCTGCTTTTCGGCGTCGGTCAGCCCGCCGAGGTAGTGCTCGACGTCGATGGCGGGCTCGCTGCCCTCGGGTTCGAGTCCCTCCGCTGCGGGCCGGGCACTGACCAGTTCGGCGATCACGGTGGCCGAATCGCGGTCGCGGGACGACTCGGTCTCGACCCGTCGCACGCCACGCCGCAGGCGCCGCAACGCCGCCGGATCGGCGCCGCCGATCGGACCGGACAGCAACTCCAGCGCCGAATCGGGCTCCAGCGGCATCTCCACCGCACGCAACGCCAGCAACATCGCCGACACCGACCGCGCCAGCGCCAGCGGTATCTCGCTGGCCGGGGTCATGACCGGGACACCGGCCGATCGCAGGGCCCGGCGCAGTGGCGCCATCGCCCGGGGAACCGACCTGACGATCACCGCCATCTGTGACCACGGCACGTCGTCGTAGAGGTGGGCGCGACGCATCATGTCGGCGATCGCGGTGGCCTCTTTGGCGGCCGAGCCGTAGATGCGGACCACCGGGGCCGGGGCATCCGGGTGATCGGCCTCCGATTTTCGGCGACGACGGCCCGGTAGCCGGGCCGCGATGGAGCCACCGAGATTGCTGATCGGCAAAGTCGATCGAAAGTTGTTGTCCAGCAGAATATCCCGCTCCGGATCGTCGAGTTCGTCAAGGAACCGCGCACTGGCACCGCGAAAACCGTAGATCGACTGATCGCCGTCACCGGCGACCACGGCCTGCCGCGTCCCGGCGCCCACGAGCTCGATCAGCGTGGCGGCCTGCGGATCGAGGTGCTGGGCGTCGTCGACCAACAGGTACCGCACCCGGGCCCGCTCGCTGCGCAGGAGTTCGGGATCGGTCGCAAACGCGGTCAGGGCCGAGCCGACCAGCTCTGCCGCGTCCACCGCCGGGGCCGTGGCCTGCGGGGCCTCCAGACCGACCGCCCCGCGCAGCAGGCCGCTCTGCTCGTACTGGCGGTAGGCCTTGCCCGCTGCCTGCCATTCCGGGCGCCGATGGGTGCGGCCGAGCGCGATCAGGTCTTCGGGACCGACGCCGCGTTCGGCGGCGCGCATCATCATGTCGCGCAGGGCCTGGGCAAAACCGTTGGTACCCAAGGCCGGCCGCAGGCGCTCCGGCCAATACTCGGCACCGTCTTCGATGTCGCCTGCCAGTAGTTCACGCAGAACCGCATCCTGCTCGGCCCCGGTGATCAGACGTGGTGGCGGGTTGTCGTGGGCCGCGGCCTGCAAACGCAGGACCGCAAACGCGTAGGAGTGCAATGTGCGGACGATCGGCTCGCGCGTGGCCCGCGGCGTGCGCGCAGGCCCCACCCCCGTCGAGAGCAGACGGGAAGTGATCTGTTCACGCAGTTCGGTGGCCGCCCGACGACTGGAGGCGAGCACCAGGATCGATTCGGGGTCGGTGTCCGGATCGGACAGTCGCGCGACCGCGATGTCGACGATCAGGGACGTCTTCCCGGTGCCCGGTCCACCATGGACCCGGTAGGGGCGAAACCGCCCGGTCGCGGTGAAGTCGCCGTCGATGAGTGCCTGTACGTGCGCCGGCCAGGTGCGCGGGTGCGCTGCGGCGATCGGCGCGGATACCAATCGCGTGGTCAATGCGGGCACACACACATCCTTTCTCTCGACTGTGTTCGATGGTGTCATGTGCGTCCGACAGGTCCGGACCGGTGCACCCCCCGTCGCCGGGTTCACGCCCAACCACGTCGCGGTCGCCCCGGAATGTCGCTGTGACACCGCAGGCAGAACACCGGGGCGTCAGGCAAGATTGCGGCTATGTCTGCACTCAATGTGGAACTGTTCGGACCCGTCGACGGTCCGCCGGTTCTGGCCCTGCACGGCCTGACCGGACACGGCAAACGCTGGATCGATCTCGCAGACGCGCTGCCCCATGCCCGGATCGTGGCACCGGACCTCCTCGGCCACGGGTTCTCACCGTGGACACCGCCGTGGTCGATCGAGGCACAGACCTCGGCGCTGCGCGAGGTCGCCGACGAGTACATCGACGGACCGATGGTGGTGGTCGCCCATTCCTACGGAGGAGCCCTGGCGCTGCATCTGTCGCAGTCGCTCGGTGAGCGCATCCGGTCGCTGGTGTTGCTGGATCCGGCCATCGGGCTCGATCCGCAGTGGCTCGAGGAGGTGGCCGCAAGTTACATGTCGCACTACGACTACCCAGACGAGGCCGCGGCCCGCGAAGAAAAGCTCGGTGGGTCCTGGTCCGAACTCACGCCCGAGATCCTCGACCGAGAGATCGCCGACCATCTGATCCCGGTCGGCGATCGGGTGAACTGGCGCATCAATCCGGCGATGGTGGTCACCACCTGGGGTGAGCTGAGCCTCCCATTCGTGCTCCCTCCCAGCGGCATACCCGTCGATCTGGTGCAGGCGATGCGTGTGCAGCCGCCCTATGTCACCGACGCCTTCCGCACCGCGCTCGCCGAGCATCAGGGCGATCTGCTGAGGGTGTTCGAGGAAGACTGCGACCACATGGTCCCGTTTGCCAGAGCCGAACTGACAGCCACCCTGGTCGCGAAAGCGCTGGCCCGCAACTGATATGGCACCGGTGACGGAAGACCAGGTCGAGCGGGTGCGCGAGATCGTCGCAGCGATACCGACCGGCAAGGTGACCACATACGGCGATGTGGCCGCGGCGGCCGGACTGTCCAGCGCCCGGATCGTCGGCTGGATCATGCGGACCGATTCGGCCGACCTGCCGTGGCATCGCGTCATCGCGGTCAGTGGTCGGCCGGCACCCCATCTACGGACCAGTCAACTCGAACGCCTTCAGGCCGAAGGCGTCCCGGTCTTCGACGGCCGCGTCGACATGAAACTCGCCCGCCTCTGACCCCGATCGTGGTGGGTTCTGGCGAGGCCGACCTGCGGAAACGTCCACCAAAACCCACCAAAATGGGGGGTTACCGGGCGACGGGGACGCGGACCGAGCGCATGCGGCGGACCACCAGGTCGACGACGCGAGGGTCGGCACCAAGTGGGGCACTCACACCATCTGCCCCGGCCTCAAACAGTCGATTGTGAAAAAGGCCATGGGCCAACAGGTATGACGCGATGAAGACCCGGCGTCCGGTCTTGGCCCGGGCCTCGGCGACAACGTCGGCGATCGACGGCTGCGCAGTGGCGATATAGCCCACCGGCACCCGCTCACCGAGCATCGAACCGAGCAGGTTGGCCTCTCGACGCACCTGGCCGAGCGCATAGGCATCCGACGATCCCGCGGCCGCGAGCACCACCGAATCCCCACGCTTCCAGCCACATTCGGTCAGGCGCTGGGCCAGCACCCGGGCGAGTTCGGGATCGGGACCCAAGGCCCGCGACACCGAGGTGGCCCGATGACCGCTGGCCACAATGTGTTCGGGAAGATCCTGCCGGACGTGGTAGCCCTCGGCCAGGAATGCCGGGACAACCACTGCCGGACCATCGACGGCGGACAGCACTTCCGAGGGCGACGGCCCGAGGACGTCGACGAATGCGACCCGCGTTCGTCCGATCTGCGCCGAGACCTTGTCGGCCAGATCCGCGATCATCGCCACACCATGTTCGGAACGTGTTCCGTGGGCAACCAGGATGGGCTGCGCACCAAGATGATTGAATGTCATGCGTTCTCGCCCTCCTCGTATTCGAGATCGACCGACAGTCGGTATCCGCGTTTCACCACGGTTTGGATCATGCGCGAATCGCCAAGACCTGCCCGCAGCCTGGCCATCGCGGTCTCGACCGCATGCGTGTCACCACCCCCGCCGGGCAACTGGGCCAGCAGCGCCTGCCGCGACACCACACGGCCCGGATTCTGCGCCAGCGCCTTGAGCAATGTCAGCCCGGCAGGCGACAGTTGCCGCAACTCACCGTCGACCATCACCGCACGACTGCGAATGCTCATGTCGTGCCCCGCGACCCGCATGTTCGGAACCCGTCGCGGCATTTCTTCGGCGATGTGGCGGGCCAACGCGCCCAACCGGAATCGACCCGGCCGTGAAGTCGGAACCTTCAGTGCGGCAAGTGGTCCCGCTGTAACGGGTCCGACGCACATCACCGCGACATCGGTCCGCAACGATTCGAGCAGCGCATCGAGACGGCCGGTGTCGTGTGCCCGGCCGAGCATCGAGGCGACCGCGGGCGCACTGGTGAACGAGACGGCATCGATGTCGAAGTTGATGATCTGCGAGATCATCTGGTCCAACTCCGTCGGGTCGTGCGGTGGCAGCCACCGATACACCGGAATCGGGAGCACCAGCGCCCCCGCCTCCCTGAGCACCTCGCAGAAGTCCGGCAACGGCTCCCACTCGGTGGTCGCGCCATGCAGTTGAACACCCACCCGGACTCCGTCGACACCTTCGGCGAGCAGGTGCTCGAGCACCTCGCTCGACGATTCACTCGGAGGCGACCATTCCTCCCGCAGGCCACCGGCCCGGATCGCACCCTTGGCCTTCGGACCACGGGCCAGGACCCGGGACCGACCCAATGCCTCGACCAGCGACTCGGCCATCCCCCAGTCCTCCGCGGCCTCCAACCAGCCACGAAACCCGATACCTGTTGTGGCAACGACGATCTCAGGCGGATCGGCGACGACATCCTCCGTCGCCTTCCGCAATTCCGCATCGTCGGCGAGTGGGATGATCTGAATCGCCGGTGCCCGCTCGGTCACCGCGCCGCGACGCTCCAGCAGAGCAGCGAACTCATCGGCCCGGCGCGCCGCCGTGATCCCGATGGTGAAGCCGGTCAACGGGCCTGCTTCACCCTGCGTACGACCACCCGAACTCACTACGCCTCCATGTGTCACGCTATCGCGGCCGAACCTGTACCAGGCCGGCTCGTTGCCGTACTTCGTAGACGGGCAACCATACATTCTCATCACTGAGGCAGCGTCCGTCCACCAGGGAGAACACCTGCTTTAGCAGGGGTGAGGCGACGGTTGGTTCACCGTCGCGGTCACCGACCAGTCCGCGCGACATGACTGCCGCATTGCCGAACGGGTCGATGTTGCCAACGGCGTAGAGCGCGCCGTCGACCAACCGGAACAGCGCCACTTGCGCACCTCCCGGAAGGAGGACCGCGACCCCGAAACCCGGGACAAGTCGGTCAAAGGGGCAGGCTGCGGTCCAGGTCGCGTTGAGTGCTTCAACGCGGGTGTCATCGACGAGACTCATCGTGCGTTTCCTCCGTTCCCCGGCGCGCTGCACCGGGCTGCGGTGTCCCCAAGAGTACCGGCACCTTGCGTCCGCCACTCTCTGAGAAATCAATGGTGGGATCGGGCTGTTCGGGCGCATTCACAAAGGACACGAAGCGGGCGAGTTTGTCCTCGTCCTCGAGCACACCTGCCCACTCGTCCTTGTATCCGGCGACATGGGCACTCATCGCCGCCTCCAGCTCGGCGGCGATGCCGAGACTGTCTTCACACACAACATCTTTGAGATGCTCGAGTCCACCTTCGAGTGACGCGAGCCACGGCGCGGTTCGTTGCAGCCGGTCGGCGGTACGGATGTAGAACATCAGGTATCGATCGATGTACTTGACCAGTGTCTCGTCATCGATGCCCGCGGCCAGCAACTGTGCATGCACCGGACTCTGCCCGCCGTTGCCGCCGACATAGAGGTTCCAGCCGTGCTCGGTGGCGATGATGCCGACATCTTTGCCACGGGCTTCGGCGCATTCCCGGGCGCAGCCGGAGACACCGAACTTCAGTTTGTGCGGGGATCGCAGTCCCCGATAACGGTTTTCGAGGTCGACGGCCATCCCCACCGAATCCTGCACACCGTATCGGCACCAGCTGGTGCCGACACAACTCTTCACCGTCCGCAGGCTCTTCCCGTAGGCATGACCGGATTCCATGCCGGCATCGACCAGCCGCTTCCAGATCAGTGGCAGCTGCTCGACCCGGGCTCCGAACAGATCGATCCGCTGACCACCGGTGACCTTGGTGTAGAGGTCGAACTCCTTGGCGACCTGGCCGATCACGATCAGCTGATCGGCGCTCACCTCGCCCCCCGGCATCCGCGGGACCACCGAGTAGGTGCCGTTTTTCTGCATGTTCGCCAGGAACCGGTCGTTGGTATCCTGCAGTGCCACTTGCTGATCCGAGAGGATGTGATCACTCGAGGTCGATGCCAGGATCGATGCGACCGTCGGCTTGCAGATCTCACAACCCAGGCCGGTTCCGTGCTTGGCGACGAGTTCGCTGAACGTGCGGATACCGGTCGCCTGCACGATCTCGAAGAGTTCGGCACGGGAATGCGAGAAGTGCGCACACAGCGATTTCGAGATCGCGACGCCCGATTCGGCAAGCAACCGGGTGATCGACGGCACACAACCACCACAGGTCGTACCCGCCTTGGTGCAGGCCTTGACCGCTTCGACGTCTTGCGCCCCATGGGCGATCGCACCGCAGATGGCGCCCTTGTCGACACCGTTGCACGAGCAGATCTCGGCGCTGTCGGGCAAGGCGGACAGCCCCACACCTTCGCCGGCGGCCGGAGCGATCAGCGCCGCGGGATCACCCGGAACCGGACCACCGACCATCGGTTTGAGCAAGGCGTACTGGGTCGCATCACCGACGAGCACACCACCGAGCAAGGTCTTCGCATCATCGCTGACAACAACTTTGGAGTAGGTTCCGGCCACCGGGTCGTTGAAGACGACCTCAAGGCAACCCGGCGTGGCGCCCATCGCGTCACCGAAGCTGGCGACGTCCACCCCGAGTAGCTTGAGCTTGGTCGACAGGTCCGCACCGGCGAACTCCGACTTGCCACCGAGCAGCCGATCCGCGACCACCTCGGCCGTGCTGTAGCCCGGAGCGACCAGGCCGTAGCAACGACCGTCCACCGCCGCGACCTCACCGATCGCGTAGATATCCGGATCGTGGGTGCGGCAACTGCTGTCGACGAGGACACCGCCACGCTCCCCGACCGCGAGATCGGCGTCCCGGGCGAGCTGATCGCGCGGTCGCACCCCGGCGGAAAAGACCAGCAGCGCAGCATCATCGATGGTGCTCTCATCGGAGAGCGTGATGGTCAGGGAACCACTCTCGGTCTGCTCGATGGCGGAAGTCCCCACACCCGTGTGCACGGTGACCCCGAGTTCTTCGACCAGGTTCGCCAGCAGCGCACCGCCACCGGTATCAACCTGCAGCGGCATCAACCGCGGTGCGAACTCGACGACGTGAGGCTTGAGACCGAGGAGTTTGAGAGCGTTCGCCGCTTCCAGACCGAGCAGTCCACCACCGACCACAACCGCCGTCGCACCGGCCGGGGCGGCCTCGGCGGCGGCCCGGATCTGATCCAGGTCGGTGAGCGTGCGGTAGACAAAACAGTTCTCCGAATCCGACCCGGGCACCGGTGGCACAAACGGATACGAACCCGTTGCCATGACGAGCGCGTCGAAGACAACGCTCGAATCGTCGTCCAGGACAGCGGTCCGCGCGACCCGATCGATCCGTTTCACCGACCGGCCCAGGAGCAGGGAGACCAGCGGGTCACCCGGGTAGGTGTTCCCGTCCAGGGCCAACGCCTGCCGGTCCCACTTGTTCACGTAGGACGACAACCCCACCCGGTCGTAAGCCGCGGTCGGTTCTTCACACACGACCACGACCCGCCACTGATTTGTGACGTCACGCTGACGCAGTTCCTGCACAAAACGATGGCCGACCATCCCATGACCAACCACCACAACGGTTTTAGCGGACACGTAGGCCCTCCCTCTCAAGTCTTCTGTCTTTGTCATGCGTCTGCCGTCTTGAGCCATTCGCACAGCCCTTCGACAACGGATTCGCAACTCCCACAACCGGTTGTCGCGCGGGTTGCTTCTGCCATCGCACCCGTACTCCGGGCACCTTTTCGCCAGGCGTCGGTCAGGTTCTTCTTCGACACCGTGTTGCACCGGCAGATGATCGCGTCGCCCGGCATCTGCGCGGGGCTCGCCGATTCGGTGGCGCCTCCGGTGAGGTGACCGAGCAGCAGACGCATCCGGTCGGTCGGCACCGGAGCCCCCGAGTCGAACAGTTGTGAGATGGTTCCGACCACCTCCGGGTTGCCCAGGAGAACCGCCCCCGCTACTCGGTCCTTGCGCACCACCACCTTGGCGTACCGACCCCGATGGGGATCGGACAGTGTCAACACCTCCGCCTCGAGATCGTTCGGGTCGGTGTCGACCTCACCCATGGACGCCAGATCGATGTCGTGCGCTTTGAGGCGCAGGATCTGCTGTGTGCCTTCATATCCGATCTGGGTGTCGTCGATCAGGTTCTGGGCCACGGTCTCTGCCATCTCCCAGCCCGGCTGGACCAGTCCGTAGACGATGTCGCGGTGTTGGGCGCATTCCCCGATCGCGTACACCGACCGGTCGCTGGTGCGGAGTTCGTCATCGACCACGATCCCGCGATCCACAGACAGCCCGGCGTCGGCGGCGACGTCGACGTTGGGGGCGATACCGGCGGTCACGATGACCAGGTCGGCGCCAAGGGTGGAACCGTCGGTCAGGACCACCTCGCGGCCGGTCCGTGGATCGTCGCGGACGGCGCTGACCCGACCGCCGAGCACCACGTCCATCCCGATCTCACGCAGGATCCGGGTCAGAACCGCCCCACCCGCGCTGTCGAGCTGCTTTTCCATCGGGTGCGAGCGCGGATGCACAACCGTCACGGAGGCTCCCTGCAGGAGTGCACCGCGGGCCGCCTCGAGGCCGAGTAGGCCGCCTCCGACCACCACCACCCGAATGCTCTTGCCGGAGACCGATTCACCGAGCGCAGAGACGATCGCCTCACAGTCGCGCAGGTTGCGGAAGGTGACCACTCCGGGCAGCGTTTTGCCTTCGTCGTCGAGGGCACCGGCGATCGGGGGGATGAATGCCCGGCTACCGGTGGCGAATACGAGCTTGTCGTAGTGGTGAACGGTCCCGTCGCTGCAATGCACCGACTGACCGGCACGGTCGACACGCTCGACGCGCACACCGACGTGGGTCTGCAGATTCCGTTCGCTGTACCAGTTCGCGGAGCGAATCATGGTGTCGGTCGGGCTGATCCGGCCGGCCACCACATTCGACATCAGGATCCGGTTGTATGCCGCGTTCGGTTCCTCGCCGATGACGACACTGGTGACATGATCGCCGCCCGGGTCGCGCCGGTGTAGTTCCTCCTGCAGGCGCGCACCGGCCATGCCGTTGCCGATTATCACCACACGCTTGGTCATATGGACTCCGTCGGTTCCATCCGCACTGCGCAGATCTTGAACTCGGGCATCCGGCTCGTGGGGTCGAGGGCGGGGTTTGTCAGCAGATTCGCGCGGCCGTCGCCGGCATAGTGGAAGGGCAGGAACACGGTGTCGGGCCGCAGCGAGTCGATGCACCGGGCCGCGGCAACCACGGAACCGCGGCGCGAGGTCAGTCGCACCTGATCCCCGTGCGCAATTCCCAGCCGCTCGGCGGTGTCGGAGTTCACCTCCACGAACATGGGGCCGGCGGCATCGGCCAGCGCCTTCACATGGCGGGTCTGGGCTCCCGACTGGTAGTGGCTCAGAACCCGGCCGGTGGTGCAGATCAGTGGGTAGTCCGGACTCACCGGTTCGGTGGGGCCGTGATGGTCCACAGCCACGAACTTGGCCCGCCCATCGTCGGTGGCGAAACGCTCCAGGAACATCCGCGGAGTCCCGGGGTGACCGAGTTCCGGGCATGGCCAGTGGATGGCCTCATCGTTGTCGAGTCGCTCGTAGGTGATGCCCGTGTAGTCGGCCGGTCCACCGGCAGAGGCCCGTCGCAGCTCATCGAAAACCTCGCGCGCATCGGTTTTGAACCGTTCGGCGGGCTGGCCGAGGCGGATTGCCAACTCCGACAGCACTTCCAGTTCACTGCGCGGACCGTCCGGAGCCGGGACCGCCTGGCGCCTGCGCAGCAGCCGCCCTTCCAGGGAGGTCATCGTTCCCTCTTCTTCCGCCCACTGCAGCACGGGCAGAACAACATCGGCCATCGCCGCGGTCTCCGACATCAGGAAGTCGTTGACCACCAGCATGTCCAGCGACTGCAACCGCTCCACGACATGCCCGGCCCGCGGCGCCGACACCGCCAGGTTCGCCCCATGGACCATCAGCATCTTCGGACCATCGGGCTGACCAAGGGATTCGAGCAGCTCGTATGCGCTGCGGCCGGGTCCGGGCAGGTCGTCGGGATCGATCCCCCACACTGCGGCAACGTGCGCGCGTGCTGCCGGGTCGGCGATTTTCCGGTATCCCGGCAGTTGGTCGGCCTTCTGGCCGTGCTCGCGACCACCCTGGCCGTTGCCCTGTCCCGTGATGCAGCCATAGCCACTGCCGCGGCGCCCACACAGCCCGAGGACCAGGGACAACCCGATCACCGCACTGACGGTGTCGGTACCGGTCGAATGCTGTTCGGCACCACGGGCGGTGAGCACATACGCGCCGGTACCGCGGTCGCGGGACGCTGCCAACAGCGCGACCGTACGTCGCATCGCGCTCACCGGAACGCCGCTGGTCCGCTCGGCGCGCTCGGGCCACCACTGCCCGGCGATCCGCCAGAACTCGTCGAAACCGTTGGTGCGGTCCGCGATGTAGTCCAGATCGGCGTACCCCTCGGTCACCGCGATATGAACCATGCCCAAGACCAGCGGGAGGTCTGTTCCGGGCGAGAGCTGCAGGTGTACACCGCCGTCGGCCACCGCGCGTTCCACCGTTGCCGTCCGGCGCGGATCGGCGACGACCAGGCCGCCGGCTCGGGCGGCCGTCATGAGGTGGCTGACCATCGGCGGCATCGTCTCGGCCACGTTGCCGCCGAGCATCACGATGCAC
This sequence comes from Williamsia sp. Y712, assembly GCF_059445525.1. Classification (NCBI taxonomy): domain Bacteria; kingdom Bacillati; phylum Actinomycetota; class Actinomycetes; order Mycobacteriales; family Nocardiaceae; genus Williamsia; species Williamsia sp. Y712. The sequence continues at coordinate 2,168,287 of NZ_JCAIUN010000001.1, read as the reverse complement.
TCCGCAGAACCGATGTCGGCCAACGGGAACGGAAGTCCCCGATCAAGTCCGAACGACTTGATCCCGGCAGCGGCCGCCGAACTCATGCAGAACCGGCCGTTGTAGTCGATGTTCGAGGTCTGCAATGCCACCCGCGCGAACTTGCCGAGCTGGTATGCCTTTTCGTTCGTCAGACCGCCGCCACCGAAGATCCCCACCGCATCGGCGCCGTGCTCACGTCGGGTCCGGGCAAAACCATTGGCGACGATGTCCAGCGCGTTGTCCCACGTTGTCGGTATCAGTTCCCCGTCGACCCGGACGAGTGGCTCGGTGAGCCGGTTCGGGTTGCGCAGGACTTCTGCAGCCGTCCAACCCTTTTGGCACAGCCCGCCCTTGTTGGTCGGAAACTGCCGCGGGGCGATCTCGGCGTCGGAGGCGTCGTTTCCGGTGATGGCCATCGCGCACTGCAGTCCGCAGTACGGGCAATGGGTCCGGGTTCCGACCGACCCGTCGGCGTTGCGGTGCAGCGGGATTGTCTGCGTGCTCACGGCTGCACCACCGGCGCGACCGGCGCCGGTCCGGGCTGCGGTTGCGCCACCTGCTCGGATGGGGCAGGCGCAGCGGCTGTTTCGTCGACGATCGACCCGGCGGCAACGGCTCCCGGGACCTCGATCGAACGCCGTACGTAGAACCAGTACGTCATGATGCCGGCGATGACGTAGAACGCCAGGAAGATCACGAAGGCCTGCGTCGCGGACTGGTTGGACTTGTAGCTGTCCCGCAAGACCAGGTTGATGGCCACACCACCGAGACCACCGAAGGCACCGGCGATACCGATCAGCGCGCCCGACATCGACCGCGACCAGTTCGCCTGGCCCATCTCGTTGAGTCCCGGGTTGATCTTGGACTTGTGCTCCCAGATCGCCGGAATGATCTTGTAGACAGAACCATTCGCGATACCCGAGATGATGAACAGCAGCACGAATCCGACCACGAACGCGGTCAGGGTTCCGCCGGTGATCTTCTTGTCGTTGGCGTCCGACAGCGCACTCGCGGCGACCAGGATCGACGACGCGGCAACCATCGCGGCGAAGCAGTACATGGTGATCTTGCCGCCACCGATCTTGTCGGCGAGCTTTCCCCCGTAGGGCCGGCTGATCGAACCCAGCAGCGGACCGATCCAGGCGATCTGGGCTGCGGCGAGCGCGGGCTTGGCAGCACCTGAGGAGGTGAACGAGATGTTGAGGATCTGGCTGAAAGCGAATCCGAAGCCGATGAACGAGCCGAAGGTGCCGACGTACAGGATCGAAATGATCCACGTATCACGGTATTTCAGGGTTTCCAGCATCGCCTTGCCGCTGGAGGTCTGGTGGTCGAGGTTGTCCATGTAGATCGCGGCACCGATACCGGCGACCGCCAGCAGCACCAGGTAGATCGCACAGACGATCTCGGGATTGTCCGCGGCGAGCCAGATCACCAAGAGACCGACGAGTTGGATGGCAGGCACACCGATGTTGCCGCCACCTGCGTTGAGGCCGAGCGCCCAGCCCTTGAGTCGTTGCGGGTAGAAGGCGTTGATGTTGGTCATGGAGGACGCGAAGTTACCGCCACCGAAGCCGGTGAGTGCGGCCACGAAGAGGAACCAGCCGAATCCGAAGTCACCGGGGTTCATCATCAACATCAATGTGAGGCCGGTGGGGATCATCAGGACGAACGCCGAGAAGATCGCCCAGTTACGGCCGCCGAAGATGGCGGTTGCCTGGGTGTACGGGATGCGCAGGCACGAACCGACAAACGTGGCGGTGGCGCCGATGACGAACTTCTGGTCGAGGGAGATGCCGTACTCGGGACCCATCAGCAGGGCGAGGGCGGAGAACATCGACCAGATCGAGAAGCCGACGTGCTCACAGATGATGGACCAGACAAGGTTCCGTTTGGCGATGGCGGCGTTGCCTTTGTCCCACGCCTGCACGTCCTCTGGATCCCAGTCGGTGATGTAGTGCTTTCGTTTGGTGGCCTTGGCAGTCACGTCGAGCCCCTCCTCGTATGTCCGGGTGAGTTACCGGATGACTTGAAGAGACCGTAGAAAATTGGTGTTGCCGCAGGTTTGCCACCAGTGACCGAACAGTCACAGTGTTCTCACAACTCACCCCACCAGCACGTGAGAAGTGTTCAACGGCAGAACAGAAAAGGGCCTTTGACTATGTCGAAAAGCCTGATCAGCGGTACTAAACGAGGAATCTGACCATGTCGGAGACCCGCTTCAGACCCGGCAGTGCGCCAGAGGTCGACCGTGGGTGCAGTGCGTGAACGGCCAGTCTGAACATGACCGCACGCAACATCATCTGCGGCCATTCGGGCGTATCCGCCCAGCGTTCGACGAGGCCGTCATCGGCGCCACCCCATGCCAGGGCGTCGACCACAACGACTGCCGAAGCCCATGCCGCAGGTCGCCAGTACGGAGTGATGTCGGTGATACCCGGTGCGGCGGCGCCTGCGAACAGGACCGTGCCGAACAGGTCGCCGTGCACGAGTTGCGACGGCGATTCCACTCTCTTGCGAAGTGTGGACAGGGTCTGGAGCATCGCGAGGCTGGTCACGCCATCGGGCGAGGTCGGATCCCCCATCCCGGCGGCCCGGGCCGAACGCATCGGGACGTCATCCCAGGCAGCCCGATCGGCGGCGGTGAACACGTCGACGTCGCTGAACGGCGGCGCAGGCGGCTGCATGAGGAAGCGGGGACGCTCCAATTCTGCGGTGGCCTCGTGAAGACGGTCGGCCAGCGAGACGACCTCGTCGAAGCGGGGCTCGGGTGTTCCGGCGATATAGGTATCGGCCCGCCACCCCGAGACGACATAGCGACCGTCGGATGAACGAACCGGTCGGGCTATCCGAACACCATCGACGTAGAGGGTCTCCCGGACCTTCGCGGACCAGGCGGCCCTGGCGTGATCGGGCACCAGCGACAGGACCGTCTCACCGATCCGCCAGCCACCTTCCCAACCGTCGCCCAATGCCACCACGGGCTGCTCCGTCAACCCGAAGGTCTTGAGGACATGCTCGGGCGGCTCGACGGAGGTCAAGTCAGAGATCACGGTGCCAACGTTACCGGCGTGACCGCGAGAATCACCGTAGGACGCCCGGGTGTCGTCGCGCCCGAGCGCGACGACACCTCGGCAGACGGTCTGAACTCAGCAGATGAGTTCCAGAGGTCAATAAACGGGCAGGGCCGTGTCGACCTGCTTGGCCCAGGCGGTGATCCCACCCTGCAAATGTGTGGCGTCGGCGAAACCGGCCTTCTTGACCGCGGCCAGCGCCTCGGCGGACCGGATCCCGGTTTTGCAGTACAGGACCGCGGGCCGATCCTGCGGCAGCTTGGCCAGGCCCTCACCAGATTCGATGTCGCCCTTCGGGATCAGGGTGGCCCCTTCGATCTTGACGATCTCCCACTCCACCGGTTCACGGACATCGATCAGGGCGATCTTCTCGCCCGAATCCAGACGCTGCTTGAGTTCGACAGCGGTCAGGGTCGAGCCCTTGGCCGCCGAAACCCCATCGTCCGAGACCACACCGCAGAACGCGTCGTAGTCGATCAGCTCGGTGATCTTCGGCGCCTCGGGATCTTTGCGCAGATTGATGGTGCGATAACGCATGTCGAGTGCGTCGTAGACCATCAGTCGGCCGAGCAGGGTTTCGCCGATACCGGTGATCAACTTGATCGCCTCGGTACCCATGATCGAACCGATCGAGGCACAGAGGATGCCCAACACACCACCTTCGGCGCACGAGGGCACCATCCCCGGCGGCGGTGGCTCCGGGTACAGGTCGCGATAGTTGAGGCCGAGCCCGTCGGGCGCGTCCTCCCAGAACACCGATGCCTGGCCTTCGAAGCGATAGATCGAGCCCCAGACGTACGGCTTGTGCGCGAGCACCGCGGCGTCGTTGACGAGGTAGCGGGTGGCGAAGTTGTCGGTGCCGTCGAGGATCAGGTCGTACTGCTCGAAGAGTTCCACGGCGTTGCTGTTGTCGAGCCGGAACTTGTGGGTGTGCACCGTGACGTAGGGATTGATCTCGAGGATCGAGTCCTTTGCCGAATCGGCCTTGGGCCGACCCACATCGGACTGCCCGTGGATGACCTGACGCTGCAGGTTGGATTCGTCGACCTCATCGAACTCGACGATCCCGATGGTGCCGACTCCGGCGGCCGCCAGATACAGCAATGTGGGCGATCCCAGACCACCGGCTCCGATGACCAGCACCTTCGCGTTCTTGAGGCGTTTCTGTCCATCGACACCGATATCGGGAATGATCAGGTGCCTGCTGTAGCGGGCCACCTCTTCGCGGGTCAGCTCTGCGGCGGGCTCAACCAACGGTGGCAACTGTGACACGAGCTCTCCTCACGATCAACGCAACACGCGATGGCCTCGCAGCGGCCACCTGCCCTGTTGCTCTATCTGTAACGAGCGAACGGGGGCGAAGATTCCACCGCGGCCCATTCACCGCGGATCACTCGGGTCACCGCCCGGGGAAGGGCCAGGGGTTGGGCCGACAGACGTAGCTCCGGTCGGCCTTCATCTCCGGGTCCAGGGCCATGATCTCGCTGTTGGCCGTTCCGAAGGTCTGCTGCATCATCACCGGGGCAAGTCCGCCGTTGACCTTGCACGGCTCGTGGCCGACGAACCCGATCGCGTGGCCGATCTCGTGGTTGATCAGGTACTGCCGGTAACCGAGATCATCGCCCTGATACGACAACGCACCACGAACCCAGCGGGCCTCGTTGAGGGTCACCCGGCCCTCCGGTGGGTAGTAGCAGGACGATTCGAGTTTGATCTCGTAGCCGCACAGCTCTCGTGTGGTCGCAGGCGAGGTCAGCGTGACCCGGAAGTCCGGCGTGCCCTCGTCGATCCGCCGGAACGTGAACTGCCCGTCGCCGATCCAGCTCTTCGGATTGGCCAGCGTGGCGTCGACCAATTTGGCGTACGTCGGGTCGCCCCCGTAGTCGCTGGAGTTGAGTCCGTTCTCCACCTCGATGGTGTACGTGTACTCCTGGCCGCCGGTACCGATCAGCGGCGTGGTCCCACGGACGATTCGATAGGTGCGGTCGCCGCTCTCGGTGAAGGGGCCGCCTTCCGGGAGCGTGCCTGCGGGGAGTTGGTCGGCCTGGACCTCGGCCGGTGGCGCGCCGATGGCGGTGGTCACGCTCTTGACGTCGGTGTTGCGGGCCGCATCGGGATCGGAATCGGCTGCGGTGGTGACCGGCGAGTCGCCCTGCTCCGACTGCACGGTGAGCACGATCATCACAATCGTGAGCACCACCAGAACCGGGATCGCGTACGCGCGCCAGCCGTATGTGGTGACAAAGCGTCCCACCGCGCTCTGCTTCTTACGATCTGTGTCACGTTCGGCGCGCTGCCGGCCGGGATCACCGGTCGGATCCCAGCGGGCCCGGAGCGGCTGATCCGGGGCGGGACGTCCCGATGACACCGGAGGATGGATGTCTGTGCGCTGGTTCGCCAGCCGCGCGTCTGCCTCGGCCTCTGCGCGGGCAAGCCGGCGGGCCCTCTCGGCAGCGCGTCGCGCCTGATCGGAGTGGTCGTCTCCGTCCGAGACTGCCGTGCGACGGCCGGACGATCGACGACCCGCGGCCTCGTCACCCCGGCCGGAGCGGTCCGAGGTCACCCGCGGCGAACGCCGCGTCCCTCTGGTCCCCGAGCCTCCCGCATCAGTCACCGCTCAACCTTCTCATAAGCATCCCCGAATCAGCTGTAGGCAACCACCGGTGGCGGCCTGCCAAGACAGATATACCCTCGATCCATGGATGAATCGGTCGCAGCGGGCACAGGAGTGAAGGCGAGCTCCGCCAATGCTGGACGCCGGAGCGTCCGCATGCCACGCAGCGCACGCAGACTGCAGTTGATGGATGCCGCCAGCGAGATCTTTGTCGAACGCGGCTACCACTCGGCAGGCATGGACGAGATCGCAGTACACGCCGGGGTCAGCAAACCCGTTCTCTACCAACACTTCCCGAGCAAACTGGACCTCTATCTCGCGGTCCTGGATCTGCACGCCGAGTCCATGGTCAACCGGGTCACCGCAGCACTGCTGACCTCCACGAACAACCGGCATCGTGTCCGATCCGCAGTGGAGGCATTTTTCGACTTCATCGACGAGGACAACCAGGGATATCGGCTGATCTTCCAGTCGGATGCGCTTGATCCGGCCGCGATCCGTCGCGTCGAAGGTGCGACCGAGGCCTGCGTCGACGCCGTATACGGACTGGTGATGCACGATTCGGGACTCGATCCGCACCGATCCCGGATGCTCGCGGCGGGACTGGTGGGCCTGAGTCAGGTCAATGCCCGCCACTGGCTCGATGCCAAGCGGCCGATGACCAAAGAAGAAGCCATCGACATCACCGTCACCATGTTGTGGGGCGGACTCGCCCGCGTGCCGATGCAGCACGCGAACGACTCCGAACTGGACCCAGAGGCCTGAAACAGGCCTGACTAGATGGCGCCGAACCCGACCTTGCGGGATTCGGAGGTGCCGACCTCGATATAGGCGATCTTGGTGACCGGGATCAGGTACCGCGCACCCTTGTCGTCCTGCAGGCGCAGGAGCTGATCGCTTCCCGACAGTGCGGCCTCGACCGCGGCATGGGCTTCGTCGCTGCTCTGGTCGATGTGCACAACCAGCTCTCGCGCGCTGTCGGTGATACCGATCTTCACATCAACGGCCACAGATATCCTCCATAGATCTCAGGCGGTGTACTTCCTACAGGTGTGAATCTATCCCGCAACCCGGCCGGACCGGCATTCAGGCCGACGACCGCGAGGCGAGCTACGTCCAGCCCAAGCCACGGGTCCGGCCGAAGCCGGGTCCGATTCTCATGCCAGGCCCATGTCCGCCATCCGGCGCGCATGACGCTCCTGGATCGAGTCGAAGAAGCCGGCGATTCCGTTGAGGTCGGTCTCGACGGAGAAGAGCAGCTCTGTCAGGTCCTCTTGCCCGGCGAGAACGTACTGCGTCTGGGTGATCGCTTCACCGAGCAGCCGGCGTCCCCACAACGTGAGCGGCGATTTCAGATTCGGGTCGGCGGCAACGGCGTCGCGGATCGCGTCCACGGCAAAGTCCGAATGCCCGGTCTCCGCCATCACCGCCCGGACGACAGCCTCGGCCTCGGGCGGCAACGTACCGGCGATCTCGAGGTAGAAATCAGCCGCCAACCCGTCGCCGACATAGACCTTGACCAGCGATTCCTCCCACGTACTCGGCACCGTCGAGGCGTGATAGCGGTCGAGCACCTCCTCGTACGCGGCGATCAATCGATAGACGTCGGCCCCGCGGCGCTCGAGCTCGGCCTGGAGCGTTTCGAAGTGCGACATCTCCGCCGCGGCCATACTCGCCATGGCCACCCGGCCCCGGGCACCCGGAGCCATCAGGGCCTCGGACGTGAGGCGATAGAACGCGGCCAATTCGCCGCACGCCAGCACCCCGAAGAGCTCGGTGATTCCGGGATGATCGACCGAAACCGAGGTCGAGACCGCGGCCGCGGTCGGTTCGGTTTGTGAACCAGAAGACATGCGGTCGAGTGTAGTGCGCGCGCCCACCGGCGTTTCGCCGGAGCATTCCCCGAGAGAGTCGATTCTTCGAGACTGTCAAACGACACGTACACTGCCAGAGGTGAGTCATGCTCAACGCTGACTTGCACCGAATTTGTGCGCGCACCGACGGCGGCCCGATGTCGATCGGGCCCGATTTAGCCAGATACCGGTTGCAGAGTCCTCGGTTGTTCGAGGCCGGAATGCTGACCTGTTTGGTTGAACCCTTGCAGTGCGCGCGAGAGCACATTGCGAAAGGCAATCAACTGAACATCGAAAATGACACCCAGAACCCCGTACTCGACGTCGCTGAAGAAGAGCACGTCATCGTCGCGGAGGACCACATCTCCCCCACGTTCGCCGAACTCGGCGTCCGCAAGGAGATCGTCGACGCACTTGCCGCCGACGGAAAAGTAAACACGTTCGCGATCCAGGAACTGACCTTGCCGCTGGCGATGGCCGGCGACGATCTGATCGGCCAGGCCCGAACCGGCATGGGCAAGACCCTCGGCTTCGGCGTACCGCTGCTGCAGCGCGTCTCGCAGGCCAAGGCAGAGGTCGGCGAACCCGGGATCTGGAAGCTCGACGGCACCCCCCGGGCACTGATCATCGTGCCGACACGCGAACTCTGCATCCAGGTCACCGATGACCTCGAAATCGCGGCCAAAGGTCTGCACGTCGACACCGTCGACGGTCAGAACCGGCCGATCCGACTTCTCTCGATCTTCGGTGGGCGCCCGTTCGAACATCAGATCAGCGAGCTGAAGATCGGCATCGACGTCGTTGTCGGCACCCCCGGCCGCCTGCTCGACCTCGCCCGCCAGGGCCATCTGATCCTGGGCAAGGTGCAGATACTCGTCCTCGACGAAGCCGACGAGATGCTCGACCTCGGCTTCTTGCCCGACATCGAACGCCTCATGAGTTCGCTGCCCGATGCCCGCCAGACCATGCTGTTCTCGGCAACCATGCCCGGACCGATCGTCACCCTGGCCCGCACGTTCCTCACGAAGCCGACCCACATCCGGGCCGAGCACGCGAACGACTCGGCCATCCACGATCGCACCGCCCAGTACGTCTACCGGGCCCACGCGATGGACAAGGCCGAACTTGTCGCCCGCATCCTGCAGGCCGAAGGTCGCGGCGCCACAATGATTTTCACGCGGACCAAGCGGACCGCACAGAAGGTCGCCGACGATCTCGCCGAGCGCGGATTCGCCGTCGGCGCCGTCCACGGTGATCTCGGCCAGGTGGCCCGCGAGAAGGCCTTGACCGCGTTCCGTGAAGGCCGCGTCGACGTCCTGGTCGCCACCGATGTCGCCGCCCGCGGCATCGACATCGATGACGTCACCCACGTCATCAACTACCAGTGCCCCGATGACGAGAAGACCTACGTGCACCGGATCGGACGTACCGGCCGCGCCGGACGCACCGGCATCGCGATCACCCTGGTCGATTGGGACGAGCTCCATCGCTGGGAGATGATCAGCAAGGCGCTCGATCTCGGCATGGACGAGCCGGCCGAAACCTACTCCAGCTCACCGCATCTGCGCGAGCAGCTGGGCATCTCTGAGTCAAAGACCGGACGTGTCGGTTCGGCCAAACCCGCCCGTGAAGAACGCGCGCCGCGTTCGGGTGGACGTTCATCTGACGACGAGAAGCGTGAGGTCGCAGGACGACGGGACGCGCCCAAGCGCCCGTCTCGCCAGCGTCGTCGCACCCGCGCGGGAGAGGGCGACGGCGCGGCTGTCGACTCGACCGGAGCCGTTGCCGCCGACGCGACCACGACTGTTGCCGCCGACGCGACCGCGACTGTTGCTGCAGAGTCCTCCCCGGCGGCCACGCCTGCCGGTGGTGCAGAGACCAGCGATCGTCCCCGTCGTCGACGTCGTCGCCGGTCGGGTGCGGGCAGCGGCGCCGACGCAGGCGACACCGCGGGTACCGCTTCGGAGTAGCTGGCGGTGCTCAGGCCTGAGCGGCGAACACCGCTCGACATCGTGGTGGTTGTTGTGCTGGTTGTGGTGGTCGCGGTTTCGGCCGTGGCCATCTGGGCAACCAGTTCGGCAAAGAACACCGAATCGGATCCGGCCGCGGTGGCCGCGCCTCCGGTTGCGGAGGCCACCGCGGTACCGAGCCAGTTCACCGAGGCCTGGCGCGCCACCAGTTCGGCCACCCCCACGCCGGTTGCGATCGGCGGGGTGGTGGTGACCGGAGACGGCGGAGCTGTGGTCGGTCACGACCCTTCCACCGGCTCTGCGCTCTGGTCCTATACCCGCGACCTCCCGCTGTGCACGGTCGTCGGGTGGGACGCGGGGGGCCGCAACTACGCCCTCGCGATCTATCGCAACGACCGCGGCTGCAGCGAGGTGACCGCACTCGATGCGGCCACCGGCAAGCGCGCCTCGGCGCGGAGCAGCGACGCGGACAGTTCCGTCGACGTCAGCGTCGACCGCGATTATGTTGTCGCACAAGGTGATACGCGCCTGGAGGTTTGGCGCACCGACCTTGTCCGCACAATCGAGTACGGCCGTGTCGACGCCCCGGTGAACCCCGAAACGCAACCCCGATCAGGTTGCGAGTTCGTCTCCAGCGGGATCGGCGCCTCACGCCTGGCGGTCATCGAACGCTGCGGCATCGAACCCGGCTATCGCCTGACCATTCTCGGCGCAACCCTCGACAGCGAGGAGAAGCTCGAGGAGTTCGCGTCGACGATCATCACGGGCGAACTCGGCACTCCGCCACGAATTGTCGCCGTGAATCAGACCGGCGTGGCCATCTATTTGTCGTCACCGAGTCCCATGCTCGAAACCTATGGAATCGACGGGACGATCAAGAACCGCACCACCGTGCTCGGCGATGCGGTCGGCATCGAGAGCAAGCCCATCGTCAGCGGTGACGTGATCACATTCTGGACGGGCAAGGCGACGGTGGTGATCGATCCCGACACCCTCGCAGCGCGGTTCCAGGTACCCGAAACACTGGGCCCCGGCGTTGTCATGGCCGGGTCGCTGTTGCTACCTAGCGTCACCGGCATCAGCGAACACAACCTCACCGACGGCCAGCCGATCGGTTCGATTCCGGTGCAGCGCAACGGATACACCGGCGGGATCATCACGCTCGCCGAAATCGGCGATCACCTCGTGCAGCAATGGGGCTCGACCGTGTCCGTGCTCGCACCGACAGCCTGACCCGCGGCATCATCCCGACTTAGGCGTGACGACGCCCGCGCTCAGATCGCTTCGAAGGTCTTCAGCTCTATGTCTTCGCTCCAGTGATTCCAGAGATTGTCGGCCAGATCTCGATATGCCTGCGCACCCTTGCTCTTTCGCCCGGCGAGCAGACTGACACCCGAAGCCGATGCCTCCGCGAAACGGACCGTGCGTGGGATCGGAGGTGCCAGAACGGGCAGATCGTAGCGGTCCGAAACATCGGCGATGACGTCGCGACTATGGGTTGTCCTGGCGTCGTAGAGGGTGGGCAGGGCGCCGAGCAACTTCAGATCGGGGTTGGTGATCTGCTGCACCTCCGTGACCGTGCGCAGCAACTGCCCCACACCTCGATGGGCCAGCGTTTCGCACTGCAACGGCACGATCACCTCGTCAGCAGCAGTCAGCCCGTTGAGCGTGAGAACCCCGAGCGAGGGCGGGCAGTCGATGATGATGACGTCGTAGTCCTCTTCAACAGTCTTGAGAGCGCGTTTGAGCGCGTACTCGCGGCCCGGACGCATGAGTAGCAACGCCTCGGCGCCTGCGAGGTCGATGGTGGCCGGAAGCAGCGTCACATTGTCATCGGTGTCGAGCAGGACTTCGGCGAGGGTTCCCTCCCCCAGCAGTACATCGTGTATCGAGATCGTGAGCTTGTCCGGGTCGTGACCCATCGAAAAGGTAAGGCAGCCTTGCGGATCGAGATCCACAACCAGAACCGACAACCCCTTGTTTGCCAACGCCGCGCCCAGCGAGACGACCGTCGTCGTCTTCGCGACGCCCCCCTTTTGATTGGCCACTGCAAGAACTTTGCTCATTGCTGACTCCCTCCAGGTCGAGCATGTCGAACGCTCAGCCGCAGTTTGCTTGCCTTGACCCTATGCGCAGGCAGTGCAGAATGTCTGGGGTGAGCACCACGAACTCGGCAATCCACCGATTTATTCTCATCCGTCACGGCGAAACCGAGTGGTCGAAGGTGGGAATGCACACCGGAACCAGCGATATCCCGCTTACGCCCTTCGGCGAGAAGCAGGCGGCGAGCCTGCGCGAACCGCTCGACGACCTGCTGCTGACCGATCCCCTGGTGCTGTCGTCACCGCGAATACGGGCCATCCACACGGCCGAACTGGCCGGATTACGCATCTCGCACACCGACGAGAAGTTCGCCGAATGGGACTACGGCATCTACGAGGGCCTGACCACGCCGCAGATCCGCGAGACCGAACCGGGCTGGACGGTGTGGTCCCGCGGCGGGCGCGGCGGCGAATCACCCGAGCAGATGAGCGACCGGATCGACGCGGTGATCGCCGATCTACTCGATGATCTGCGCACCCGATCGGTTGTCCTCATCGGGCACGGGCACCTGTCGAGGTCGTTGCTGGCGCGCTGGATCGGCGCACCCATACATGTCGGCGCTCATTTTGCGATGTTGCCGGCCTCGATCGCCGTCCTCGGTTTCGACGGCGAGACCCGGCAGATCCAATCTCTGGGCATCACCGGATATCGCAGCGCCGACTACGTCGACGCCGGCCGGCCCGCCCACGTACGCACGGGGCACTGATACCGGCGTCGGTTCTGCGTCCTGGGTTACGAGATCGGCGCCTCGGCCGAAGCCAGGAAGTCCTCGGCGACGACATCCCAGTCGGTGTCAGGTGACCGATGTTCCATCGCCCGTGCGGAGGCATCGCGCACCAATTCGCTTATCCCCGGGTTGATTCCGGATTCACGACTCGATTCGACGATGTGCTCCAGAAATCCCAGGCACATGTCCAGACGCGCTTGGCCGCCGTCATACCGGCGTCGTTCCCACGACGCCGAAAGGCCGGGTAGCGAGGCGCCGAGCGTTTCGACGATGCCCTGCGCGTAGGGCAGGAAGCGGCCCGGATCGATGTTGTACGCAGCGGCGAGCGCAGTGGCATGCGAGTGGGCGTACATACCGGCGAAGTAGATGTCGAGCATCGCCAGGTCGAGGGCAGGCGGGACGGCGTGATCGGTTCCCACGACATCGCTGGTTCCGCCAAAAGAGTCGTACAGCGGCCCGAGGGTGGCCAGATCTTCGGCGGCCCCCGCGTAGATCACCATCGCTTGTGCACTCCCGACCATCGGGGTGGGAACCATGATCGCGCCGGTGACGTATCGGATGCCCAGCGCCGCGGCCCGCGCCGCGGATGCCTGCGCCTGCGCCGGGGTCGCGGTGGAGAGGTTCACCACCACCCGACCGGCGAGTTCGGGCGCGATCTGTTCGATCACGCTGCCGCTGGCGTCGTGATTTCGTACGCAGATCACCACGATGTCGGAGCCGGTGATCGCAGCGGCGAGGGAATCGGCAATCGTGATCTCGCCGGTGAAATCGAGTTCTTCTCTCGTTCGCATGGTCCTGTTCCAGGCGACCACGCTGTGACCGGCCGGCACCGCGGCACGGGCTATAGCCGCCCCCATCGCGCCGAGACCGAGGACTGAAATGGTTGCAGGAGAATGGTTTTTGTTCATGCCAACCATGCTGCGCGACCGTCTGTCCACGGTCCAGTACGTACAATTTTGTGCGTACGAACTTGTCGGTGAGGAGTGATCATGGCAGATCGGTCGAACGAGCAGTGCGGTGTCAACGTTGTGTTCGAACTCATCGGTTCGAAGTGGAAACCCACCATCATGTGGCTGCTGAGCGAGGGAGACCATCGCTTTGCCGAGTTGCGTCGCGCGATCGGCGGGATCTCCGAGAAGGTATTGGCGGCCCAACTACGCGAGTTGGAAAGCGCCGGACTGGTGATACGGACCGCTGGTGAAGGCTTTCCGCTGCGGGTCGACTACGCACTCAGCGCCCGAGGTAACGAACTCAACGATCTGCTGACTCCGGTCGCCGAGTGGGGCGACCGGTTCGTCGCCGCAGGTGCCCGGGCGTAGCTACCGCGAACAGCGCCTCAGCGACGCTTTTTCCGGCGCCGTTCGAAGGTCTTCGCGACGGGCTTGGCTTCGACGTCCGCTTCGTCTTCCTCACCCGGGTTGATCTCATAGGCCTGCGCAAACCACTTCATCGAAGAGGGGCTGAACAGGAAGTACAGTGCGATCACCAGGATGACCAGCACCGGCGTACCGATGATCGGAAGCTCGCTGTCCGTTATCAAGGCAAACGCCACAGGCACCAACAGCACCTGGGTCATCACCGCGATCGCCCGGCCCCAGCGGCGACCGGTCAGCAGCGCGATGCCGCCTGCCATGACACCACCACCGAGGATCGCGAACCAGGCCGCGGTGCCGTAGCCGCTGATGAAATCGCCGTCTTCATGACCCATCAACTCCCGGACAACCATGTAGATCGCGGCCGCGACGCCCAGAGCGCCCTCGAGTGCGACTATCGCGCCGGCTCGACGAACATTGATCGGTGGAGTGGATTCAGACACCCGGCCAGCCTAATGGTCGTTCGCGCCGAGGTGCTGCCAGGTCCTTTCCGGACGCCGTGACCGGCGCAAAGGGCCAGATCCGCCCTTCTGGCATTAGGCTCAGTTCTCGTGCGCGCGATGCTGATCGTCAATCCCTTTGCCACCTCGACCACCGAGGCCGGCCGGGACGCGCTGCTGCATACCCTCGCCGCATCGCTGCGCCGCCCCGAAGATGGCCGCAGTTCGACAGCGGAGACGCAGCGCAGCGGAGGTCGACCGGAGGCCGCGGAGACGCAGCGCAGCGGAGGTTGGCCGGAGTATTTCGATGTGCGGGTCGAACACACCACCCACCGCGGTCATGCCGGGGAACTCGCCGCGCAGGCCCGTGCCGAGCGATACGACGTGGTGGTGGTTCACGGCGGTGACGGCAGCGTCAACGAAGTGGTCAACGGGCTGCTCGATCCCCCGTCGGCGCCCGAGAGTGGCAATCCCTCCCCGGCACTTGCGGTGGTCCCCGGCGGTAGCGCCAACGTATTCGCGCGCGCACTGGGCATCGACGCAGATCCGCTCAAGGCGACCGGACAGCTCGTCGACCTTCTCTCGACCGGGCAGCGCCGTCGAGTCAGCTTGGGGCACACGGACAATCGGTGGTTCCTGTTCAACGCCGGACTCGGTGTCGATGCCCGGGTGGTGAAGTCCATCGAGGAGCAGCGCAACGCCGGACGGCGTGCGACCTCCACGCGTTACCTGTGGACTGCGGTGCGGACGTTCATCGGTGCAGCACGAAGCAAGCCCACGTTGACCGTCACCATCCCCGACGCCCCGCCCCTCGAGGGCGCCCATTTTGCCTTCATCTCGAACTCCAGTCCCTGGACATATCTGGGTACCCGACCCATCGAAACCAATCCGGACACCAGTTTCGATGGCCGACTCGGCGTGTTCGCCTCGACGTCAATGGCCCCGATCCGCAATTTGCCTCTGGTCCGGCAGTTGTTGTCTGCGAAGGCAAAACCGCACGCCAAGCACTTATTGCGCGCCGACGATGTCGAATATGTCGAGATTCACAGCTCCGAACCCATCGACATGCAGATGGACGGCGAATACCTTGGCACCCGGACGGCACTGAAGTTCGGCTGCCGTCCGGCTGTGCTCGAGGTCATTTCTCCCAAATCGTGAAGTTACGATCCTACGACACCGGAGAGATCCAGGTCACATTGACATTCGTATGTGATTCTCAGGATAAGTTCGCCGCACAGTAGTACAACGGTGTAAGGGCATATATAGGCACCCCCTACACAGTGATGTTGCCCACGTGTTAAGGGAACATCATTGACATCATCTGGATTCGTGAAAGTATTCACAAGCAACAGTGCGGAAACAAAACATACGCACAAATGAACAGACGGTTACGAGCGGCGCAGAGAAGCGCCTGAAGGAGCAGTGGGATGGACTGGCGTCACAACGCAATTTGTCGCGACGAGGATCCGGAGCTGTTTTTCCCGGTGGGAAACAGTGGACCGGCCATCGCGCAAATTGCTGATGCGAAGCTCGTCTGCAACCGCTGCCCGGTTACAGCAGATTGCCTCACGTGGGCACTGGAGTCGGGACAGGATGCAGGCGTCTGGGGCGGAATGAGCGAAGACGAGCGACGCGCGCTGAAGCGGCGTAATGCCCGCAGCCGCACTCGCAGCTCGGTCTAGACCCCGGAATCAAGGCGGTCACAGCCCAGCGACCACCTCGACGACAAACCAACCCGGTGGCTTCAAGCCACCGGGTTTGTGTTGTCTATGGGCACAAGGTGTCACGGGTCACGTCTTCTGATGCGGTAAAGGTCTTTTCGATGCAGCATCCGAACTGATCCCGTCCCGTCACTATCGATTCGGCGCACCGATCAGGGCAGAATCCGTTCTCCCGCCGGGTCTTTCAGCCCAAAGGGACGGTGAGGACCGCATCGGTGCCACCGGCCGCGCCCGGGCGCAGTTCGAGTTCACCGGCCAGCTCGATCCGCACCAACGTGTGAACGATCTGCAGGCCAAGGCGATCGGACTGCCGCGGATCGAAGTCCGGGTCGATGCCGACTCCGTTGTCCTGCACGGTGATCACGAGTTCCCTTGTGCTCCTGGATGTGTCGATCAACACCCGACCGGATTGTTCAGGCGCAAAGCCGTGTTCGACGGCGTTCTGGATCAATTCGGTGAGCACCATCACCACCGGCATCGCCAGATCGGACTTGAGCACACCGATTTTGCCGATTCGTCGCACGGTGACCGCGGTGCCACCTGATGCCACGTCGGCCATCACGGGCACCAACCGGTCGATGACCATGTCGAGATCGACTTCCTCGTCCACACTGCCCGAAAGCAATTCGTGCACAAGGGCGATGGCTGCAACCCGCCTGACCGCCTCCCCCAAGGCCTGTCGCGCTTCGTCATTGGTGGTGCGCCGCGCCTGCAGTCGCAGCAGCGCGGACACACTCTGCAGATTGTTCTTGACGCGGTGGTGGATCTCGCGGATCGTGGCGTCCTTGCTGATCAATGCGAGGTCGCGACGCTTCACCTCGGTGACGTCGCGCACCAGGATCACGGCTCCGACGAGTTCACCACGGGGCCGCAGGGGTACCGCACGGATCAGGACGGTCGCGCGGCGGGCATCGGCCTCGATCCGCATTCCCGCTTCACCGTCGACCGCCGCCCGCAACATGGCGGCGGCTTCCTCGGACTCGAACGGATCGCTGAGGAGGCTGACCGTCACCTCGGCGAGGTCGTTGCCGCTGAGCTCGGACGTCCAGCCCATGCGGTGATACGCCGACAGCGCGTTGGGGCTGGCGTATTGCACAACCCCATGCTGATCGACCCGGATGAACCCGTCGCCGGCCCGAGGCGTCGACAGGCCCCTCGGGTTGCCCTCGTTCTGAGGAAACGTCCCTTCGGACACCATCTGGCACAGGTCGTACGCGCAGTCCTGGTACGCGAGTTCCAGCGGGGACGGCATCCGCGGCTGGGTCAGATTGATAGCGCGAGCGAGGACCGCCACCACCGCGCCCTCGAAACGAACGGGAACGGCTTCACGCCTGATCGCCACGGATCCGACCCAGGTCGGATCTTCTTCGCGAAGGATTCGGCCATGCCCGAGGGCTCCGAACACCTGCGGGTTGTCCGCCTCTGAGATCAACGTACCCACGCCATCGGCGGGGAAGACTGTTGGTGCAGTGTTGGGTCGGCATTGGGCCACACAGACCATCTGGGGCCCGGCAGCACCATCTCTCCCAGGGTCTGACGCCCCGGTCGGGTTTTGCGACTGCACCCACATCTGGAAATCCGCGAAAGACAGATCGGCAAGCAATTGCCATTCGGCCACCACACGTTGCAGGTGTCCGCCTGCGGAGCCGGACAGTTCCGTGTGTTCCGCGAGCAACTCCGAAAGAGTCGACATCAGTGCCGAGCCCGTCTATCCGCCGGTTTTCCCAGCGTCAGTTGTCGATGACCGCGATGAGGTCACCGGCCTGGATCACGTCTCCGACGTGGACCTTGACCTCTGTGATCGTGCCTGCTTCTTCGGCCAGCACCGGGATCTCCATCTTCATGGACTCCAGCAAGACGAGCGTGTCACCGACTTCGACCGTCTGACCGGTACTGACAACCACCTCGAGAACGCTTGCAACGATTTCCGCCACAACTTCTTCTGCCATCGCCATCCTCCAGGTGTTCGGTTACGCCGGGTATCAACCTAGCGCAGCACCTTGCGCCCGGGCGATTCTGATCAACCGCCGTGCTCGTGTCACAATGGAGCGCTGTCGAAAGGAGACTGCCATGGGAAAGCGTGGACGCAAGAAGCGGGCTCGCAAGAAGAATGCGGCCAACCACGGCAAGCGCCCCAACGCCTGAGCGTTGAGGCCCTTACCGGGTTTGGATCCCTGGCAGATTCGTAAGTTAGGTTCTATCCCCGCGTATCGCGGACGATGACCGTCTTCCGAATCTCCAGGGTCAACCGTTCCCGCAACCCTTTCGGTGCCTGATCTCCGCCGCATTTGCGGCTCACCAGAGACTTCAATTGCTGCTCGATCCCGTAGTGCTCGAGGCACGGCGTGCAGCCATCGAGATGCGACTGCAATCGAGCTCGCGCATGCTGGTCACACTCGTTGTCCAGCAACAGCCAGACATCGGCGATGACCGCCGAGCAATCGAGCTGCTGGGTCTCGTCAAATTCCTGTTCGGCGTTCGATCCGCCGGCTACTTCTCCGGTACTCATCCGGCAACCTCCTGTTTGTGACCGGATTGGCCATCGGCCGACCGGCCGGAAGTTCCTCTGTTGAAACCACGCTCGCGAGCGACGTCACCGAGCAGTTCACGCAGCTGTTTGCGGCCACGGTGCAGTCGCGACATCACGGTCCCGATCGGGGTGTCCATGATCTGGGCGATTTCTTTGTATGGCAATCCCTCGACGTCGGCGTAGTAGACCGCCATCCGGAAATCTTCGGGGAGCGCCTGCAGCGCCGCCTTGATCTCGTCGTCGGGCAGCGCGTCGAGCGCCTCGATCTCGGCGGATCGCAGACCCTGCGAGGTGTGCTCGGCCGTGGCGGCCAGCTGCCAGTCGGTGATCTCATCAGTCGGGTACTGCGCAGGTTGACGCTGCTTTTTGCGGTACCCGTTGATGTAGGTGTTGGTCAGAATCCGGTAGAGCCACGCCTTGAGGTTGGTCCCCTCCTTGAACGAGTGGAAGGCCGAGAAAGCCTTCACATACGTCTCCTGGACGAGATCCTCGGCATCGGCCGGGTTCCGTGTCATCCTCAGTGCGCCGCCATACAACTGGTCGAGCAATGGCAATGCATCACGCTCGAACCGCGCATAACGTTCTTCCGAGGTCTCTGGGTGGACTTCGGGTGTTTCGGCTTCGGTCACGACAATCCCTTCGAGACCTGCGGGAAAAACAGGTCTGTCGAGCAAGCCTACCGACCCACGCTGCTGCGAGTTGCTGTACACACCACACCTCCTTCAGCTGAGGTCAACAACGACTCGAAGCGACTTGTTCCGAAACCACATCTCTTTTGCCCACGATGGGCCGATGCTTGCCACCGATCGCCCCGGTCTGATCTGAGAGAATCGACAGCCATGGCAGCGACCGCGGCGATCAGCGCTCTAGAAAAGGCCGGGGTACGGCATCAGGTGCACAAATACGAGACCCGCTCCGATGGCGACTGGGGCCCGGAAGCCGCCGAGCACCTGCGGATATCGGTCGGCGCCGAGCCGGAGCAGATCTTCAAGACGCTGGTGATCGACGTCGGCGGAACCTTGGCGGTGGCAGTCATCCCGGTTCCCGAGCGGCTCTCGCCCAAAGCCGCGGCGAGCGCACTGGGCCTGAGTGGAAAGGCCGCCATGGCCGACCCGGCGGCGGTGGTGCGGGTCACCGGTTATGTCCTCGGCGGGGTTTCACCGGTCGGGCAGAAGAAGCCGCTGCCGACGGTCATCGACGAGACCGTCGATCTGTGGGATTCGGTGTTCTGCAGCGGCGGCAAACGGGGCCTGGAGATCGAACTCGCGCCTGCCGACCTTGTCTCGGTCACCGGTGCGGTGGTCGCGGACGTCCTCTCCTGAGGGCGCCGCCCTAGGACTGCTCTTGCAGTCGGCGGTCGTAGTCTTCACGGGCCTCGAAAACCTCGTCCATGTGTATCTCGGCCCAGTCTTTGACCCCACGCATCAGCTCTCGGAGCGAGTGGCCCAGCGGCGTCAGCGAATAGTCAACTCGCACAGGAACACCCACGCTCACCTCACGCGTGAGGAGTCCATCACGTTCCAAGGTGCGCAGCGTCTGGGTCAGCATCTTCTGACTGACGCCTGCCACTGCCCGTGACAATTCTGAATACCGCATCGTCCGGTCCCCCAGCGCCACGACGATCAACGCGACCCACTTGTCGCTCATCCGATCGAGCAGCATTCGGCTCGGACAGTTCGCGACGTACGCGTCGTACTCCCGCTTCGCCTGCCCGCGGCGATCGGCAGCCGTCATCGTCGGCATCGGACTCCCCTTTCGGATCGTTACGCACCTTCAGGTGCCTACTTTCCATTAGAGAGTGCCATCGGCATCGTGGAGATCGCAAGGCCAAAACACGAAAAAGCCGCGAACACGAGATGGGAACGAACTCATGCGAACGATCATCACCACAGGCACAGACGACTTCACGATCGTCGACCGGCCGACGCCCGAACCAGGTGTTGGTGAGGTCCGGATCCGGATGGGCGCGGCATCGGTCAATCCGGTGGACATCGGTACGGCACATGGCGTCTTCCACCGCCTCGGAATCATTCCAACCGGTACCGCGGTAGGACTCGGCTGGGACGTCTCCGGGGTTGTCGACGCGCTCGGCCCCGGCGTCACCGGACTGACCACCGGGACGGCGGTCGCCGGATTGCGCGTCGGGATCGGACCGGAGATCGGCACCTACAGCGAGTACGTCGTGCTTCCCACCGATGCAGTCACGCAGGTGCCCGCGGGACTCGATCCGGCGAAAGCCGCCGCGGCGCCGCTGATCGCGCTGACGGCAGCCCAGTCGATCGGACTGTTGAATCC
This sequence comes from Williamsia sp. Y712, assembly GCF_059445525.1. NCBI lineage: Bacteria > Bacillati > Actinomycetota > Actinomycetes > Mycobacteriales > Nocardiaceae > Williamsia > Williamsia sp. Y712. The sequence goes on along the minus strand of NZ_JCAIUN010000001.1, from coordinate 2,147,566 downwards.
CGATGGTCAGCGCTTGCTGATCGTCGGGGCGTCCGGCGGGGTCGGCGGTTGCGCCGTCCCACTGGCCGCCCGCCGCGGAGCCACCGTCACCGCGGTCGGCAGGCCCGACGATGTTGATGACCTGCGCCACCGCGGCGCCACCACCGTGGCGACCACGGTCGCCGATCTGGCAGGCCTGCGCTTCGACGCCGTCTTCGACCCGGCCGGGGTCGGCGTCCCGCTGCTGGATCTGATCGTCGACGGCGGACGTTACTTGGGCACCGCTCCCCGCAATGCACCCGCGCCGACCCGCGGGATCACCAGTGGCTGGATCGAAGTGCAGGCCGACGGCACCGAACTCACCCGGCTACTCGACGACGTCGCGGCGGGTGTGCTGCCCGTCCGTGTCGCAGGCGAGTTCCCGCTCGGGGAGGCGGCCAAGGCGCACCGGGCGTTCGAGGACAAGTCGGTGTCCGGCCGGTGGCTGCTCCGGGCCTGATTTCTCAGAGCCACGCCAACTGACGCAGACGCACCCAGTCGAGCGGGCGCTTTGGCGGCCTGACACCGGGCCGGTGCCGTGGCACGCGAACCCGCAGCGCTTGCGGGCTGATCGTGCACCGCACCGGAGTCGAGAGGACGAGAGCCTCCCCGTCGACCCCGACCGGGATCTGCGGCTGGTCGGCGTCGACGACCACTTCGGACCCGGTGTGCTGCGTCAGACCGTGTTGCCGCGTCCGGTTCAGCAGACCCACCGCTTGCAAAGTGCTGCTCACCGACACCACGACGATCCCGAGGGTGCCGGTGTCCAGGCGGGGCCTGCGCCCCAGACCGGCCAGATCGTGGATCTCGTAGGCGCCGTTGCTGACCAGGACGGCCTGCGGCTCGGTGATGGTCGCATCGCCCGTACGGACGAGCAATCGTGGACCGCGGGAGCCGGAGATCAGGTCCGGGAGCATCGCCAGCATCGTGCCGGTCTTGTCATCGCGGTATGCCGGGCTCTGCACCACCTCGGCGTAGGCACCGAAGGACGCGTTGTTGACGAATGTCCTGCCGTTGACCGAGCCGAGGTCGACCCTGATCTCCACGCCGTCGGTGAGTGCGTCGAGGCAGGTGGACGGATCGTCGCGGTCCAGGCCGAGGTCGAGCGCGAAATGATTGCGGGTTCCGGCGCTGATCACCAGGAACGGCAGGTCGTGTTCGGCCGCGATACCGGCCACCAGCGCCTGGGTGCCGTCGCCACCCGCCACCCCGAGCAGGTCGGCGCCGCGCTCGACCGCCTGCCGGGTCAGTGCCGCGATGTCGACCATCTCGGGACCGTCGAGCATGGCCACCTCGACACCCAATGCCTCGGCACGCCTTTGCAATTCGAACTTCTCCACTTTTCCGCCACCCGAGCGCGGGTTCATCACCACAAACGGATGCTTCGGCGGCGGGACCTCACGCTCGGGCATCATCCAATCGTCACGATCGCGGACCAGCGCAGCCCTGGCACAGGCGCCGGCCAGCAGCGCGAGGGCCAGCACCACCAGCACCACCCACAGAAGATGCTCGCTGATGAGAAAGACCAGCAACGCGATCGGAATCACGATCGACACCGCGAGCGCGAGCCACCGGATCCGGCCGCGCACGCTGAGGAACCAGAAGACCGCGGCAAGCCCGATCACCAGCGCACCGACCGTCGCGATGAACACGATCAGGGTCTTGAGGCCGGCGAACACCACCAGCACGATCGCCGCGGCGACCACTGCCGCGATGGCGGCCCGCGCCAGCCACTGTTCGCGAAGGGTCTCGGCATCGACCTTCGGCTCCGGCTTCTCGTGTTCGTGTGCCATTGCGCCCCGTTCAGTTGGGTGTTCGTGGGTATTTCGCCTCGTACTCACTCTTGGTGATCTCTTGCCGGGCACGACGTTTGACCCCGATCAGATCCCCGTCGACGCCGTTGGTGGTCAGCAGGTGTCTGCGGTAGATGCTCATCAGCGCGATCTCGAAGTACACCAGCGGGATGAGCAACAGCGCGATCATCCCGAGGCGATACACCACCGGCCCGGGCACAAACGAGAAGGCGATGAAAATCGGCAGGAACGGCAGGACCCCTCGAATGATGTAGCGGCGCATACATCCCGGTCCGGTCACATCCCGGATCACCCAGTCCCGCATCGAGTCCGGCAACGGTCGGCCGAGAAGGTACTTGATCAGTTGAAAAGGGTTGGGGCGGGTCTGGCTCCGGTCGCCGCTCACACCGGCTCGATGAGATCGGCGCGGTTGTTGCGAACGCTGTTGACATCGGTTGACACGCGATACGGCACCAGATGGGGCTCTGGTAGGGCTTCGAGCAGGTCCTTTGCCACCGAGGGCTTTCCGCTCGTGCAGTCGAGCCAGTCGTCACGCAGGTCCGGTGTGACGATCACCGGGGTGCGGTCGTGGATGTGGCCGAGCGCGTCGGTTGCCGGACGGGTGATCACGGTGGTGGTCCACAGCCAGCGATCCGGATCGTCTTTGGCCTTGCCCGGGTCGGGCCACAGTTCATAGAGGCCGGCGAAGCCCAGGATCGGGGTGTCGGGGTCGTGCAGGAAGTACGGCAGCTTCTTTCCTTCCGGGTCCTTCGTCCATTCGAAGAAACCGGCAGCAGGAAGGATGCACCGGCGCCGGGCAGCGGCAGCCTTGAAGGAAGGCTTCTCGGTCAGCGTCTCCGAGCGTGCGTTGATCATCCGGCTGCCGATACCCGGATCTTTGGCCCAGCTCGGGACGAGTCCCCATCGAAGCGCGCGCAGCTGTCGGACGACCTCGGGCTCGGTGTCTTCCTGACTGTCGGGATCGGGGCGTGATGGCCGTTCCAGGATCACCGGCACCGCCTGGGTGGGTGCAACGTTGTACGAAGCGCTCGCGAGTTTGCTCGCATCGTCCTCCGCCAACGCGGCGTCAAATGCCGCAACCAGATCTGAGGTACTCGCCGTTGTCGCATATCGCCCACACATGGCGGTCATTATCCACCCAACAGCCCCGGGCACAGCGCCAATCGGACCGCCCCCGGCCATCACCAGGGGCGGTCCAAATCGGTCGAAGCGGTCGGGGTCGATGATTATTGCGCCGCAGCGTCTTGCACAACCGCGATCTGCTTGTTGAGCAACTCGACCAGGAATGCCTCGTCCGCGTTGTTCCAGCTCGAGGCGTTCTCACCGGTGAGGGTGATCTGAACGCTCACCGTGGTGCCATCGACGTAGGCACCGGTGGAACGAATCGTGATCGGGACAGTCTGCTCACCCACGGTCGCCGTACCCGTACTGATGATGGTCTTGGCCGGAACGGTCGAACCCTCGACGTCCTCCACCGAGTTCTCCATCTCGGCAACAAGCTCGGTGCCGTCATCGAGCGGGCCTCGCATGGTCATGGCCGGGCAGGTGTCGACCTGACTCGCAACGGTCTCGAGGTCACTGGTCTCGCCCAGGATCACCTGGGTCTCGATGGAGGTGCCATCTTCCATGTCGAACTCGACCCGGGCGCGGTCGTATTCGTCGGTGCCGTCTTCTTCCTCGACGATCGCCGCACAATTGGCAGGTGTGACCTCGGGGTCGCTCGACTTGTCCGCGTCGATCGCGGCCTTGTCGAGGATGACGTACTCGCCGGTGCCAGGGAAGTCCGATTCGGGCAGCATCAGATCTTCGACGCGCACGTCGAGCTGCGCCGCTGTGGCCTCCGCGGAGGTCGACTCCGCGGCACTCGTGGTGGATTCGGCGCTGTCGTCCGAGTCGTCCGAACAGGCTGACAGTGTCAAAAGCGCTGCCGCGCAGAGCGCAACGGCCGCTCCGCTGCGTGAAAGTCTCATGTTCATGGATCGAACATAGCGACCAAAAGGGCACCGGACACGTGATGTCCATTGATTGACCGACCGCGTGACCGGCCCGGATCCACACCTGGTGAACAGGGGAAACAAGGGGCCCTGGCCAACATGAAAGACTGTCGGGGTGACTTCATGGAACGCACCGTTCGCGCCTGACCCGCTACACGCGACGGTCGCGCTGCCCGGAAGCAAGTCGATCACCAATCGTGCCCTGGTCCTGGCGGCGCAGGCCGACGGCCCGTCCACACTTTCCGGCACGCTGCGCAGTCGCGACACCGACCTGATGCTCGACGCACTGGCCGCCCTCGGGGTCCTGGTCGACGCAGACCCCGACGACGCCACCACGGTGACCATCACGCCCGGCCCCTTGCACGCCGCGAAGATCGACTGCGGACTGGCCGGAACGGTCATGCGGTTTGTGCCACCGTTGGCCGCATCAGCCCGCGGCGAGGTGCACTTCGATGGTGACGAGCAGGCCCGGTCACGGCCGCTGCACACCATTCTCGACGCGCTGCGCGACCTCGGTGTCCGCGTCGACGGCAACGCCCTGCCGTTCACCATCGACGCCACCGGATCAGTGCGTGGCGGAGCCGTCACCATCGACGCGTCGGCTTCCTCACAGTTCGTCTCCGGGCTCCTCCTCGCCGGCGCCGGCTTCACCGAAGGCATCACGATCACCCATTCGGGCAAACCCGTCCCCTCGATGCCGCACATCGCGATGACCATCGAGATGCTTGCGGCAGCCGGCGTTGCCGTGGACACCTCGATCCCCGACCGCTGGCACATCGATCCGGGCCCGGTTCGCGCGGTGGACTGGCAGATCGAACCGGATCTGTCGAACGCGGCGGCTTTCCTCGCCGCCGCTGCGGTGACCGGTGGGAGCGTCAGCGTTCCACGGTGGCCGAGCGCCACCACTCAGCCCGGAGCCGCGATCGTCGACATTCTCGAGGCGATGGGTGCCCGCACCGACCTGACCGACGGACTGCTCACCGTCACCGGACCCCAAGTGTTGCAGGGGATCACGTGGGACATGAGCGCCATCGGCGAGTTGACCCCGACGGTGGCCGCGATGTGCGCGCTGGCCGAGGGCACCTCGACACTGTCCGGTGTGGCACACCTTCGCGGCCACGAAACCGATCGACTTCACGCGCTGCGCACCGAGATCAATCGCCTCGGCGGGGCCTGCCGCGAAACCGACGACGGATTGATCATCGAACCGGCACCACTGCACGGCGGCCTCTGGCAGTCGTACGCGGATCACCGGATGGCAACCGCGGGAGCATTGATCGGTCTGGTCACCGAGGGCGTCGATGTCGACGACATCGAGACGACGGCCAAGACCCTGCCCGACTTTCCGGCTATGTGGGCGAGGATGATCAGCGCTTGAGCAAAAGGGAGTACGACGAAACCGATGTCCGGGTGCGCCCTGGCCGGAGCAGTCGGCCACGCACCAAAACCCGGCCCACCCACGACGACGCGGCCACCGCGATGGTGGTCTCGGTCGACCGGGGCCGGTGGGGTTGTGTACTCCAAGACAACCAGGACATCCGGGTTGTCTGTATGCGGGCCCGTGAACTCGGCCGGACCCCGATCGTTGTCGGCGACGACGTGTCGGTCGTCGGTGACCTGTCGGGTAAGGCGGACACCCTGGCCCGGATCGTGCGGGTCGCACCCAGGCGAACTGTGTTGCGGCGCACTGCAGATGACACCGATCCGTATGAGCGGATCGTGGTCGCCAACGCCGATCAGCTGTTGATCGTCACAGCCCTTGCCGATCCGCCACCACGTACCGGATTCGTCGAACGAGCCCTGGCCGCAGCCTATGTCGGAGGACTACAACCGGTCCTGTGTCTGACGAAGAGCGATCTGGCCGACCCGGAGTCATTCCGTTCATCCTTCGCCGACCTGGATCTGCCGGTGCTCCTCGCCGGCCGCGACGACCCCTTGGAGCCGGCACAGAAACTCCTCGCGGGTAAGGTCACCGCGCTCATCGGCCACAGCGGCGTCGGTAAGTCGACCTTGGTGAATCGCCTTGTGCCCGACGCCTATCGGGCCACAGCCGTGGTGTCCGGTGTCGGCAAGGGACGGCACACGTCCACCCAGTCGGTGGTCCTGCCACTACCCGGTGGCGGGTGGGTGGTCGACACCCCCGGCATCAGGTCGTTCGGCCTGGCCCACATCGGACCCGAGGACGTGATCAAGGCGTTCGACGATCTCAGCGAGACCATCAAGGACTGCCCTCGCGGCTGCACGCACCTCGGGCCGCCCGCCGATCCCGAGTGCGCCCTCGACTCCTTGACCGGCCAACACCATCGACGGGCCATGGCCGTTCGCGAACTCATCAGCGCGCTCAGCGTCGCCAACCATTGGGACTAGCCGGACGCACTCAGAATCAACTGGAGCGCAAGGTCTTTCGACGTGCCTTGACTTCTGCGATCGCAGTCTTCAAGCCCTCACGCCTGCCTTCGCCCGCCGCCACGATCCGCTTTCCACGGTCGGCCGCAGCTGCCCGGAGACCGGCGAACTTCTTCTCCGAGGCCGTTTCCGGGGCGTCGTCAGCGGTGGCGGTCAGGTACTTGTCCGGCAGCGACAGCTTCGCGATCGTCCGGAATGTCTGCCAGTACTGCACCAGGATCGGACCCGTGGTGTACGGCAGGTCGTACTTCTCGCACAACTGCCGCACCCGGACCGCGATGTCGGCGTACCGATTGGACGGCAGGTCGGGAAAGAGATGGTGCTCGATCTGGTAGCAGAGGTTGCCACTCATGAACGCCATCGGACGCCCGGCGTTGAAGTTCGCAGACCCGAGCATCTGACGCAGGTACCACTGCCCCTGCGTCTCGTTGGCGATCGACTCCTCGGTGAACTTCTCTGCACCATCAGGGAAATGGCCGCAGAAGATCACCAGGTAGGCCCAGAGGTTGCGGACCAGATTGGCCGTCAGGTTGGCCGTCAGTGTCTTTCGCGCCGCCCTGCCCGACAGCACCGGGAAGATCACATAGTCCTTGGCCATCTGCCGGATGATCTTCTTGCTGAAGTCCTTGATCTGGGGAACCGCGATCTCCGCCGGTTTCTTACCCTCCAGATAGTCCTTCAGTTCGATGTCATGCAGCCCGATCCCCCACTCGAAGGTCGCGGCCAAGAACAGATTCGCGATGGGCTGATAAGCGTGCTTCCACTGCCATTCCTCGTCGCGGGTGACCCGCAGCAGTTGGTAGCCGATGTCGTGATCCATGTCCATCACGTTGGTGTACTTGTGATGGATGTAGTTGTGGGAGTGCTTCCAGTGGCCCGAATAACACACCATGTCCCATTCCCAGGACGTGGAGTGGACCTCGGGATCATTCATCCAATCCCACTGGCCATGCATGATGTTGTGGCCCAGTTCCATGTTCTCGATGATCTTTGCCGCCGAGAGAAGCGCCGTGCCCGACCACCAGAAGAACCGGTTGCGGCTGCCCAGCAACGCAATCCGGCCACTGACCTCGAGGACACGCTGGGCCAGGATGGTGCGTCGAAGATAGGTGGCATCGCGTAGTCCGCGGTCGGATTCGATCTCTCGGCGCAGCGCATCGAGCTCAGCGCCCAGTGCCTCTACATCCGACTCGGTCAGATGCGTGTATTCGTTGATATCAGTGATTGCCATCGCGCCTGGTAACTCCTTGGTGGCGTTGATCCTCGGGCCGGGTGAGCGCTGAGCTCACGGCCAACCGCCATTGTCCTTCTCCAGAGTACGGTGTTCGGGCGTCGGGAGCCGATCAGGCAGCCCGCGCCCGCACATCCTTCGACTGGCGTTGACCGCCGAGTGTTGCCACCGATGAACGTCGCCGACGGAGTTTGCCGATCGCCGTACGCAGACCTCTCCGACGACCGGTGGCCGGATCGACCGTCGCGGCGAGCCGCTGCTCGGGATCGGACTTGAAGCGTCGCTCCGATGCCGTCTCGGGAGCGTCGTCGACGGTTCCCTTCAGGTACTTGTTCGGCAGTGACAACTTCGCAATTGTCCGCCAGGACTTTGCGTACTGCAGCAGGAACGGCCCGGTGGTGTACGGCAGGTCGTACTTGTCGCACAGAGCGCGGACGCGGACAGCGATCTCTGCGTACCGGTTGGACGGCAGGTCGGGAAACAGATGGTGCTCGATCTGGTAGCTGAGGTTGCCACTCATGAACGCCAGCGGCTTGCCGCAGTTGAAGTTCGCACTGCCCAGCATCTGCCGCAGGTACCAGTGGGCCTGTGACTCGTCTTCGAGATCCTGCTTCGTGAACTTCTCGGCCCCATCGGGGAAATGTCCGCAGAAGATGACCGCGTTGGTCCAGATGTTGCGAATCGTGTTGGCAGCAAACGTCGCGGTGATCGCCCGGGCCCAGCTGGTGCGCGAACGCGTCACCGCACCGACGAGCGCCGGGTACACCACGTAGTCTTTGCCGACCTGCCTGCCGACCTTGATCCCGACGTCACGCAGGTCCTTCTTGAAGGCGACCTTGTCCGGGTGCTTACCCGCGGCCGCACGTCCGAGTTCGAGGTGCTGAACCGCAACGCCGTACTGGAAGAACAGCATCAGCAGGGTGTTGTAGGCGATGTTGCCGAGATTGAAGGGCTTCCACCGCTGATCGCGCGTGACCCGGATCAGGCCGTAGCCCACGTCGTCATCCATACCGAGCACATTTGTGTACTTGTGATGGATGTAGTTGTGGGTGTGCTTCCAGTGCGCGGACGGACCGGTGTTGTCCCATTCCCATCCGGTGGAGTGCACCTCGGGATCGTTCATCCAATCCCACTGGCCGTGCATCACATTGTGGCCGAGCTCCATGTTCTCGACGATCTTGGAGACACCGAGCACTCCGGCGCCGAGCGCCCAGACCTTGCGGTTGGCGGCACCGAACAGCAGCGCGCGTCCAGAAAGTTCCAGCCCACGCTGGAAGCGGATGGCGTTGCGAATGTATGTGGCGTCGTGTTCACCGCGTTCGTTCTCGATGTCGCGACGGATGGCGTCGAGTTCGCGGCCAAGCGCCTCGACGTCGGCCTCGGTCAGGTGTGCGTACTCCGGGATATCGGTAATTGCCACCGCTTCGAACCTCTCGTCGGGGGTAATAATGCGAGGTCAGCGCTGACGACAACCAACCTACGGACACGTAACTTACGCAATCGTAGGTTACGTCCCGGGAGGTGTCCAGCGCTGGGTGAGACTGATCTCACCTGGCTTCGGATGGGCGGAAAACGGGCCGGTCGGGCTATGCTGATTGGGTACTTCGCGCAAGATGCGCGGAACCGTCGTGGAACTGCTTCCTCGTGACGTGGCCCCCAGGGAAACCCGGACCACACTCATTGCGAGTTGATCAACCCCACTGAGCTATTCACACGGCGATCGTTACTGCCCACCGGCCTGCGGTGTCCGACTTCCGTCGGCCAGCAGATCAGGGCAGTCGCGCCACCCAGCGGTGAATCGTGCTCGAGACGCCGCGTAAATCAGAAACGTGATTCTTTGAATTCTGTATCCAGTCCTGCCACAACAACTTTTGCTGATCTCGGCGTACCCCCGAGCCTGGTCAAGTCGTTGACGGCCGGTGGCATCACCTCCCCCTTCCCCATCCAGGCAGACACCCTGCCCGACAGCCTTTCGGGCCGGGACGTACTTGGCCGCGGAAAGACCGGCAGCGGCAAGACGCTTGCCTTCGCCATCCCGCTCGTCGCTCGCCTCGCAGCCGGCTCGTCTGCCGGCGCCGGCCGCCCCCGTGGCCTGATCCTGGCTCCGACCCGTGAGCTCGCCACGCAGATCACCGCTGTGGTGCAGCCGATGGCACAGGCCCTCGGCCTGACCGTGACCACCATCTTCGGTGGTGTCCCCCAGGGTCGCCAGGCTTCGGCACTGCGCGCAGGCGTCGACATCGTCGTGGCCTGCCCGGGCCGCCTCGAAGACCTGATGCGCCAGCGCCTCGTGCGTCTGGACCGCGTCGAGATCTCCATCCTCGACGAGGCCGATCACATGGCCGACCTGGGCTTTTTGCCCGGCGTCACCCGCATCCTGACCGCCACCCCTGAGGGCGGCCAGCGACTGCTGTTCTCCGCGACCCTCGACAACGGTGTCGACAAGCTGGTCAAGCGCTTCCTGAACCAGCCGGTCATGCACTCGGTCGACGAGGCCACCTCGCACGTCTCCGCGATGACCCACCACATCTATGAGGTCGCAGGCGCCGACGCCAAGAAGGGCGTCGTCTTCGCACTCGCCTCGGGCAAGGGCCGTCGAATCCTGTTCATGCGGACCAAGCACCAGGCCCGCAAGCTGGCCAAGCAGCTGACCGACGCCGGCATCCCCAGCGTCGACCTGCACGGCAACCTCTCGCAGGGTGCCCGCGACCGCAACCTTCTCGCGTTCTCCAGCGGAAAGGCGCGCGTCCTGGTCGCCACCGACGTCGCTGCCCGCGGTGTGCACGTCGATGACGTCGAACTCGTCGTCCACGTCGACCCGCCTGCCGAGCACAAGGCGTACCTGCACCGTTCGGGTCGTACCGCGCGCGCAGGCAGCGCCGGTGACGTCGTCACCCTGACACTGCCGGAGCAGCGTCGCGACATGTCGCAGCTGCTGCGCAAGGCCGCCATCAAGGCCACCCCGATCAGGGTGACCGCTGATTCGGCAGAGCTCAAGACTTTGGTCGGCGAGACCGCCGATCTGATCGCTCCGCCCGCCATCACCTCTGTTCCCAACCGTTCGGTGAAGTCGCCGGGCAGCCGCTCCAATGGCGCCCGTCGAGTTCGTCCGACCTCTGATGGCTCGGCTCCGTACGAGGGTCGCGGCCGTGGACAGAGCGCCCGTTCGCAGGGTGGTCGCGCGGCAGCAGGCCATTCCGAAGGCGGCCGTAGCCGTACCGGATCGACGCAGGGCGGCGCACGTCGCAGCCAGCCGCGTGCGAGCACCGCTCGCTAGTCTCCACCAGAGCTGAAATGGGGCCCAAGTGAAAACTTGGGCCCCATTTTTTGTGTCGGTACGCGGCGGGATCAGACCTCCAGGGTGCAGTCCCCGGCCGCGACACTGATACAGGTCTGAATACGTTCTCCGGCAACATGTTCGGCACCACTGCGCAGATCCCGGACAACACCCTTGTCGAGCATCACAACACAGCTCTGGCAGATACCCATCCGGCAACCGAACGGCATCTGCACACCGGCATCCTCGCCGGCGGTCATCAACGTGGTCGCACCGTCGACGGTGGCGGTGCGCCCGGTCTTCGAGAATGTGACCGTGCCACCTTCGGCACCGACCTCACCACGCTCGAGCGCAAATCGCTCGATGTGCAGATGATCCCGCAATCCGGCCTGCGTCCACATCTGGGTCAGCGAATCCAGCAGCGCGGCCGGACCACATGCCCACGTCTGCCGCTGCCCCCAGTCGGGACACAGTGCGTCGAGTGCCTCCGGGTCGATCTTGCCCTCGGCTCGCGTGTGCTGAATGTGCACCCGCAACAGGCCGTCGGCCTCGAACTGCTTGAGCTCGTCGGCGAACATCAGGTCTTTGTCGGTGGGCACCGAATGGATCAGCTGGACGTCGGTGTGCTGTTTGCGCGACGACATCGTCCGCAGCATCGACATGATCGGCGTGATGCCGCTGCCCGCGGTGACGAACAACAATTTCTCGGGCAGGTCCGCCGGAAGTACGAACTCCCCCTGGGGCGCAGCCAACCGCACCACCGTGCCGGGCTCCAGACCATTGACCAGGTGTCCGGACAGGAAGCCCTCGGCCATGGCCTTCACCGTGATCGACACGACCTTGCCATGGGTATCGGAGGTGGTCTGCGGCACCGAGGTCAGCGAATACGACCGCCAGGTCCAGCGACCTTCGACCAGAACGCCGATGCCCATGTACTGCCCGGGGTGGTAGTCGAACGAGAATCCCCAGCCCGGCTTGATGACAAGTGTTGCCGAGTCAGCGGTTTCGGGCCGGACCTCCACGATCTTGCCGCGCAGTTCCCGCGCCGACCACAGCGGATTCGCCAGGTGCAGGTAGTCATCGGGGAGCAACGGTGTGGTGACACGCGCCGCCGCGGCACGGACAAGGTTGACCGCCCGGCTACGGCTCGCGATATCGCGAACCGGCTCCTCGAATCGTTCACGCCAACCCATCAAGTGCCTCCATTCGACAAGCTACGGTCGAGCTTCACCTCAGCTCGGATGCTGCTAACTTACGCTACCGTAGGTTAGGGTCCGGACACAGTGCGAGAGGCCGGGGTCACTGCACAGATACGACGCGCTCAGAGAAGTTCCAGCAGGAACGGGAGCTCCTGGGTGGCGTACCAGCCCAGGTCGAAGTCTTCGACGTCGCCGATGGCCAGTTCTGCGTCCTCGTCGCCCAGATCCGCAGCATCGACGACCTCCATCGCCCGCAAGACCTTCTCCTCGGCGTCGCTGCCATCGACCAGCAGGGATGCGACCGCCGAAAGCGGCACCACCTGAAAGGCTTTCACCACCGCGACGTCGATATCGGGACGAAGCTTCACCTCGTCGATGTCGGCGGCGATCACCACTCGCCGGGGCGGAAGCAGCGTCGTCTGACCTGACTCGTCGTCTTTGTCGACGGAGCCCTCTTCGTCTCGTTCGGCGGCGAGTAGCCGGAGCGAGGCGCGCGCGGCCTCCCGGATCGCGGCCTCGGCAAGCTCCTCGTCGTCGCCGTCGAGATACGACTCGCGTAGCGCAGGTGTCAGTGCAAACGCCGTTCCACCGACGGGCACGAACTCACCGGTGGTATTCAGTTCTGTCAGCATCGACAGGGTGGCGGGTAGATAGATTCTCATCGGGCCTTTCCAGGGTGTGAACGCGGTGGGGATGTCACCGTTGTGGGAGCAATTCTTCGAACGAGTCCGTGAGGTATTCGGCCATGGCGCCGAGATCCCACATCACCCGGCGATCGGCGTTGAAGCCGAAGCAGATTCGGCCGTTGTACGACGTCAGCCCGATTGCCAGTGCACGTTTGCGGACCAGGACCGGGACGGGATAGATGGCCAGGATCTCGTTGCCGCCGAGGTACTGCGCCGAGCGCGGTCCGCGGGCAATGGTGATCGGCACGTTGAACGACCGGCGCGACAACGACGCCGCCGCCCGCGCGCTCATCGCGTGGAACGTGGCGGGCCCGATTTCCGGGATCCACGGTTCGACCGCAGCCGACCAGTTCCGGTTCGAATGCGAGTGCCGTTCCGCCAGCTGCGCGACCTGCGACAGCCGCACGGCCGGATTCGGTTCTCCCACCGGGAGATCGGTGACAAATCCCTGTAGCCCGCCGACCATCCACGACGCCGACGACGATGCCCCCTGCGCATCGAGGTCCGAGTCGAACTCGGGTTCGTCCTCCCCCGCCGGATACGCCGACAGTGGCACCATGACACGCACGGTCTCCACTTGATCAACGGCCAGCGACCGCGAGAGCAGCCAGCGCCGGATCGCGCCTGCGATGGCCGCCAGGAGCACATCATTGGGGGTACAACCGTGGCGCTCGGCGATGTCCACACAGTCCTCGGCCGAACAGGACGCCACGGTGAAACGGCGGGTCGGGGCCGTGGCGCCGTTGAGTGGACTCGACGGTGCGGAGGTGGTGGCCATCTTCATCACCGATTCGACCCGGCGGAATGCGCCGGTCAGGGCCTGACCGGCCGACGCCAGTTGGTTGGACGCCGCCCGCACCTGGTCGACCATCTCCCACGGCCGGGTAAGGACATCGGTGATCGCACCGACCACCAGTTCACCACTGCCCGGTTCACGGTCGGGCAGCCACAGATCCTCGGGCATCGACGGTGACTCGCGGGTGTCGTCGACGATGATCTGATTGATCTCGAAAGCCTCCGACCCGTCGACCAACGCGCGATGGGTCTTGGTCAGGATCGCCATCCGGTCATCGGACAGACCCTCGACCAGGTACATCTCCCACAGTGGCCGAGTGCGCTCGAGTGGGCGCGACATCAGCCTGGCAACAAGGTCATGGAGCTGATCGTCGGCGCCCGGACTCGGCAGGGCAGAGCGGCGGACGTGATAGGTGATGTCGAACTCGTGGTCATCGACCCATACCGGACGGGCCAGACCGAGCGTGACCTCACGAATCTTCTTCCGGTACCGCGGGACCAGCTGCAGCCGGCTCTCGACGGTACGCAGCAGCCCCTGGTAATCCAGACCCCCGGCGCGACGTTCCAGGATCAGCAGCGAACCCACCTGGGTTGTCGACCCGCGGTCATCGAGGTAGTAGTACATCGAATCCTGAGGCGACAGCCGGTTCACAGGGCCAATCGTAACCGCCGGGCCCTCGCCGGGTCGCCGCGAACCGCCCGCGCAGTGCGGCCCGAGCACTCGTCGTCAACCGACCCCCCGGCGGCGCCGGTCGTCATCCCACCCCGGCGGCGCCGGTCGTCATCCCACACTGACCGAGACGAGGACACACCGTCGTGCCTTGCGCCGCGGACCCCCGGGGGTGGCGGGACGAATGGGCATCAGCCGGCGCTCGACGCGGGCGCCCATCGCCTGAACGCGCTCGCCCCTGCGGTAGACGACGGTGATCTCGGCGACGTCAGGGCTCGTGTGCTGAGTGTGCAAGCGCAGCAATGTGCACGCCGGACCCCTCGATTGATCGGCGGCCAGCAACACCCGGAATTGGTCGGCGATCTTCGGTACGGCCACCTCCGCCAGTTGTGCAAACGGCCGCCGACCTCCCATGACCTCGAGCAGCACCGTGGTCGCATTGATGGCAAACCGGCGCAGCTCGACGTCGACGGGCTCGGTCTGCGGAACCGGAGTGCGTTGGGCCGCACGGACTTCGATCCGGGTACCCGATGCCGGCACAGCTGCACTCGACCCGAGGCCGAGCGGCGGTGTCTCGCTGAAGGGCACCCGGCTGATCCGCAGGCCCCCGAGGCCGCCGGCGCCGTCCCCGACAACACCTGCCCCGACCGCGCCCTGGCCGGTCTCGGCGATATCCGTTGTTGTCATGGCGCCCCCCGGCTGTGTCCGCCCATGACCGGCGACGGCCGGCCCGATAGCCGGAAAACCCGGATACCAGCAGTACGACGTGCACTGCCCGGTCCTGGTTCCTTCGGAACCGGGAACGGAGGTATCCGGGTTGTCGAGCGTCCGTGCCGTCAGCGCCGGTTGTTCAGCGCTGCCTTGGCAGGGTCAGTGCTTCTTGCGTGTCTTGGGCGGCTTCGCAGCACCCTTCGATCCCGACCGCGCAGCTGCGCGGCGTTCCTTGCGGGTGCCTGCCTGTCCATCAGTGGATCCGCCCGTGGACGCACTCGACCGGCGCACCGTGGTGCCACCGGTTTCGGATGGACCACTGAACGTCAGACCGGCATTGGCCGACCCGTCATCGATTCCCTTGGCTCGCAACGCTGCCGGAGCCGCCGGTGCTGCCGGACGAGCAGGAGCGACCTGTTCGGTTGGCAGCGGGGCCGGGGCCGCCGGGGCCTTTGTCATCGATGCCGGAGCCGCTGCTGCGGCGGCGGCCGGCTGGGCCGGGGTGGCCTCGACACTGACGTTGAACAGGAATCCGACCGACTCCTCCTTCAGTCCGTCGAGCATGCCGATGAACATGTCGTAACCTTCGCGCTGATACTCGACGACCGGATCGCGCTGCGCCATCGACCGCAGGTGGATACCTTCACGCAGGTAGTCCATCTCGTAGAGGTGGTCACGCCATTTCCGGTCGAGAACGCTGAGCAGGATGGTGCGTTCGAGCTGACGCATCGCGGTGGGACCGGCGATCGTCTCGATCTCCGCCTCACGCTTGTGGTACGCCTCGCGGGCATCGGACACCAGGATCTCGCGCAGTTCCTCGGAGGTGATGTCTTTACGCTCACCGAACTCGTTCTCTTCGAGCAGGTCCTTGTAGTCCAGCTCGATCGGGTACAGCGTCCTCATGGCGGTCCAGAGCTGTTCCAGATCCCAGTCCTCGGTGTAGCCCTCGGACGTGGCGCCGTCGACGTAGGCACCGACCACGTCTTCGATCATCCGCTTGACCTGCTCGCTGTGATCCTCACCCTCGAGGATCGTGCGACGCTCGGCGTAGATGACCTTGCGCTGCTCGTTCATCACCTCGTCGTACTTGAGGACGTTCTTACGGACCTCGAAGTTCTGCTGCTCGACCTGGGTCTGCGCGCTGCGGATGGCCTTGGTGACCATCTTCGCCTCGATCGGGACGTCGTCGGGCAGATTCACCCGGTTCATGATCGATTCGAGTGCGGCGCCGTTGAACCGGCGCATCAGCTCATCGCCGAGGGACAGATAGAAACGGGACTCGCCCGCATCACCCTGACGGCCGGAGCGACCACGGAGCTGATCGTCGATTCGCCGTGATTCGTGCCGTTCGGTTCCCAGCACGTACAGACCGCCGAATTCCTTGACCTTCTCCGCGTCGTCGGCAACCTCCGCCTTGACCGCGGCGAGCACCTCGTCCCAGGCGGCCTCGTACTCGTCCGGGGTCTCCACCGGATCCAGCCCGGCCTTGCGCAGACGGATGTCGGCAAGGATGTCAGGGTTACCGCCGAGCACCACGTCGGTACCACGGCCGGCCATGTTGGTGGCAACGGTCACCGCGCCACTGCGACCGGCCTCGGCGATGATCTGTGCTTCTTGTTCGTGGAACTTCGCGTTGAGCACGTTGTGCGGGATGCCCCGCTTCTTGAGCTGCCGGGCGAGATATTCCGACCGTTCAACGCTGGTGGTACCGATCAGAACGGGTTGGCCCTTTTCGTGCCGCTCGGTGATGTCATCGACCACCGCGTCGAACTTCGCCTCTTCGGTCTTGTAGATCAAGTCGGTCTGATCCACCCGGAGCATCGGCTTGTTCGTCGGGATCGGGAGCACACCCAACTTGTAGATCTGGTCGAGCTCGGCGGCCTCGGTCTGTGCCGTACCGGTCATACCCGACAACTTCTCGTACATGCGGAAGTAGTTCTGCAGGGTGATCGTCGCCAGGGTCTGGTTCTCGGCCTTGATCTCGACCCGCTCCTTGGCCTCGATGGCCTGGTGCAGGCCCTCGTTGAAGCGCCGGCCCTCGAGTACACGACCGGTGAACTCGTCGACGATCAGAACCTCACCATTGCGGACGATGTAGTCCTTGTCGCGCTCGAAGAGTTCTTTGACCTTGATCGCATTGTTGAGGTAACTCACCAGCGGCGAGTTGGCGGCCTCGTACAGGTTGTCGATGCCCAGCTGGTCCTCGACGAACTCCACACCCGCCTCGTGCACGCCGATCGTGCGCTTGCGGATGTCCACCTCATAGTGGACGTCTTTCTTCAAAAGCGGTGCGATGCGGGCGAACTCGGCATACCACTTGCTCGACGAATCGGCGGGACCCGAGATGATCAGCGGGGTCCGGGCCTCGTCGATCAGGATCGAGTCGACCTCGTCGACCACCGCGAAAGGATGGCCACGCTGGACCAGATCACCGAGCGAGTGGGCCATGTTGTCGCGCAGGTAGTCGAACCCGAACTCGTTGTTGGTGCCGTAGGTGATGTCGGCGGCATAGGCCTCACGACGCGCAGACGGGGGCATCCCGGTCAGGATCACCGCGGTATCGAGGCCCAGGAATCGGTGGACGCGGCCCATCCACTCGGAGTCACGCTTGGCCAGGTAATCGTTGACGGTGACCACGTGGACGCCCTCACCCGCCAGCGCATTGAGGTAGGCAGGCAGAACACAGGTCAGGGTTTTGCCCTCACCGGTCTTCATCTCGGCGATGTTGCCGAAGTGCAGGGCGGCACCACCCATGATCTGGACGTGGAAGTGCTTCTGCGACAGCACCCGCCAAGCAGCTTCACGGGCTACGGCAAAGGCCTCGGGCAGCAGATCGTCGAGGGTCTCCCCGGCGGCGATCCGTTCCTTGAACTCATCGGTCTTTGCCCGGAGTTCGGCATCTGACAAGGCCTCGGTCGCTTTGTCGAGCGTCTCCACATGCGTAGCGATTGCATCCAGGCGTTTGACCATCCGGCCTTCGCCGACGCGCAGCAGCTTGTTGAGCACTGGTAATTCCCTCGATCCGGTCGAATACACACGAAATCCGACCTGCAGATTCCCGCAGGTCGGACTCCATGGTAGCGAGCGCCTCGGCCACCTGACTCACGCGAGGCGAATCAAGGCTTACGGCCGCGCCTTCAGAGCAGGCTATTCGAGCCGCCCGTCGTGCTTTCCGGCGAGGCGATCAAGCCCCACCGCCGAGCGTCAGGCGAGGCGGATCAACCCGTAGTTGAACGCATGCCTGCGGTAGACGACGGTCGGTTTGTCGGTTTCCTTGTCATGAAAAAGGAAGAAGTCGTGTCCGACGAGTTCCATTTCGTAGAGTGCGTCGTCGACCGTCATCGGCACGGCGGGGTGCTCTTTGACTCGGACGATGTGTCCTGGACCGGCTGCCTCGGGATTCTCCGCGGCCCAGCGGTCTTCGTCGCTCTGATTCGCCGGGGCCTGGCCGTTCAACGTCGGATCGGCCGCTGCCGTGGCCTCGGCTACGGATATGGGTGTTCTCAGTCCGTGGTGGACCTTGCGACGATCTTTTGTCCGGCGGAGGCGCGACTGGAGTTTTGCCAGTGCGGCATCGAGTGCGGCGTAGAAGTTGTCTGCGCAGGCCTCTCCTCGAACCACCGGGCCTTTGCCAACCGCGGTGATCTCGAGTCGCTGGCAGATCTTGGACTGACGTCGATTTCGCTCGTGGTGAAGCTCGACATCAAATCGGAAGATCGTCGGGTCAAACCGTTCCACCCGGGACAGTTTGTCCATCACGTGTAAGCGGAAGTGGTTGGGGATTTCAACATTGCGGCCGCTGACCTGCACTTCGGCGTCAGGGCGGGAGAGTTCATCGGACGAATCGGTTCGGACGTAAATGCCCGGATCAAACGGATCGGTTCGGGTGATGGTGTCGGGACTCGTGCTGGAATCTGTGCTTTCTTCAGATTCGGAAACGGCTACTTTGCCGACGCTTGTCGTCACTTGCGATACCTCCTGGCTCGGTGAACTAAAGATCCCGGCCACCGCAGCGCACGCGCTCAGGCAACCGGTCTATGAGTTGGGCTCTCACCTCCCCCCGGCCACCACTTGCTTCGGCAACCTTTGTGCGGCTAACTGACGCACCTTCGACCGTAGTCCTCCGGCCAACTGTTCGCCACATATTGGCCGTTGGCCGTTCATCGGTACGTTGACCGGACAATCCGACTCGATGACTTTTCGGAATTCCTGAATGACTTTGGCCACCAGATCGTTTCGACGGGAATGTCGGTGTGGGAAATGTTGGCGCGGGAATTGTCGGGCATGGACTCGCCGATGACTCACGCTGCGGCAACGACGAGAACGAGGTGCACCTCGACGCCGGCGCGGGCGAGGACCGCCACGGACTCCGCCGCGGTCGCACCTGTCGTCAACACATCATCGAGTAGGACAACCGCGGCGTCGCGAGTGCGAGCCGTCGCCGCACCCGGACCGAGGTTTCGGCGGAGCCTGATCGCGCCGTCCAGGTTGTCGCCGCGCTGCCCGGCCGACAGGCGTGCCGAATCACGCGCCCACATCGAGGTGACGAGCATCGGCGTCACCGCCACCGGGCCACCTGATGCCTCGCCACACAATGACCGGGCCGCGGCGACGGCGATCGCCGTCACCGGATCGCCGCCGCGACGACGCGCGGACATCGGCCGGGTAGGCGCCGGGATCAACACCAGCCGATCGGCAGCAGGCAGCTCGGACCAGCGGTCGAGGGCGAGCAAACCGGCGGCGATCGCCCGGCCCAACGGAACGGACAGATCACTGCGGCCACGCTCCTTGAGCTCGAGGATCGCTTGCCTGCGAACGCCTGTGTACCGCCCCAAGGCGTATGCGGGGATCGCCAGGGCCACCCGGGTCCGGACCTCGATCGGGGCATCGGCGATCTGGGCAGCACACACCCGACACCACCGGGTCCCGGGTCTGGCACATCCACCGCAGTGCAACGGGACCACCAGATCCACCAGTGCCGGCCACACCCGCTCGACCATGGTCGGAAATGATGCCACCGGCGCCCGGAACCGGCGCCCGGACGCGGGCCTCGCGCAGCGAAATCATCCACAGTTCGCCACGCCGTCCACAGGTATTGCAGACCTGGTGCGTCAGAACTCGATGTGGCCGAATCTAATGCGGCAGAACGGGTATCGCCGACGAGCCCATCGTCGGCGGCACCTCACTCCAGTACTGATCCGGCTCGTCGCTGGTACCGCCGAGGCGCAGGACACCGCGGCTGTCTGCGGCATAGATGGTCGACGGACTTGCCACCACCGCCGTCACGGGCGGGGTGAGGTTGCCACTGGGCAGCGCTCCGGGCGGCATCCCGTCGATCCGTAACTGCACCACCGGACCTTCGGCAGAACTGCGTCCGATCACCAGCATCTCGCTGCTCAGCCAGTCCAGCGACACCGCGCCGACGATGTTCAGTGCCCCGGCCCCGAGCGGGTTGGCCAGCAGCAGTCTGCCGTCGGCCCGGTCCTCGATGATCGCGAGTACCACCTGTCCACCGACGATCAGCGCTGCGCGAGCACCGTCCTGAGAAACCTGCAATTCGGTGATCGGACCTTGCGCAACCGCGCGGATCGCCGACGAGTCCACTTCCCGCTCGGTGACCTGACTGTTGCCCGACATCTGCGTGACCTGGGTGACCCGGTTGTTGTCGACAACCGCCCACACCGTTTGGGAATCACCGGCAAACGACGGCCGCGTGATGGTGCCGCCCTCGATGACCGGGGTCACGCCGGCACCGTAATCACCGATCGAGAGCGCCAGTGCAGGCGCCGGGCCCGGGGCCGGGTTCTGCGACACCACCGCCACCCGACCACCGTCTGCCGAAAGGTCTGCAGAAACCAGGTTCCGAGACTCCCCCAACGTGCCGGGAACCGGGGTCAGTGCGTCGTCCGCGACCACCTGCAGCGATCCACCCTCCACGACATGCAGGCCGACGGGACTGGCCGGCGGATTCGGATTGAGCGACTCCACGTCGTTGGTCTGCCATCCGTTGGCGTGACGTTCGTTCAGCGGCGCACCATCGGCGTCGATCACATACGGACCACTGATGTCGGCGTCACTGAGCGTCCAGATGATCTGCGCCGCCAGGCGGTTACGTTCGGCACCGCCCAGGCCATTGAGACCGACCAGGTCGATCCGGATACCGCCGCCACTGAGCGACTCGATCGACCCGCGCAACGAGGACCGGGCCGGGAACTCGTTGATGACCGCGCCGCGCAGATCATCGACGGGTCCGGCGATCAGCAGTCCGATCAGCTGGTCCGCCAGCTGATCTCCGCCGGTGTAGAACCACCGGGGATCGGCGACCAGGTGCTGGTCGTCGTAACTCGGGTAGTAGAGCACGTGCGGCCGATACGACAACTCGAACTGCTCGCGATCCATCAGGACACCGGCAGGCAACGGCCCGTTGATCCGCCATTCCCCGTCAACCCGCGTCAACGACAACTGGATCTCGATGCGCCCCGAACTCGGGATCAGTTGTCCGCTCGGCTGCAGTTCGCCGGTGTCTTCCCCGTTGACGCGGACCGTGATCGTGTCGTCGGTGCGCTTGTCGCTCAAGACGTTGATCTCGTCGAGCAACAGGGCACCACCCTGGTCGTCCCAGGAGTCCGAGGCATCCTGGGTCAAGAACTGTCGCGCTGCGAGGTGCCCGGAACCCGGCTGCACCGAGGCTTTGAGGAAGCTACGGACCAGCGACTCCGGGTCCATCCCGGGGCTCGGTGTCGGGACGTTGGTGCTCGGCGGTTTGCGCTCGAGCGAACCGAGCGGTTGCGGACTGGAGTTGTTCGGGATCGAGACACAGGCCGACAACAGGCACACCAGAACCGCCATCACCCCGGCACACAGGCTGCGTCGACCGGCGCGATGCCGTGTCACGCCACTCATCGACAGCTCGCCTCGCCATGCTCGTCCTGCTGCCACATGTCGCTGAACCTCACTCATCGGAGGGCCCCGGATCACGGGGTGCGCGGCGCGACCCCGGCGGTTTGAGCGGCAGCGGGCTCCCAAGCACCTTGTGCCCGCGAACCAGTGGCAGGGTCAACCGGAAGCACGCACCCTTGCCCGGTTCGCCCCACGCCTCGAGACGGCCCTGGTGCAGTCGCGCGTCCTCGACGCTGATGGCCAGCCCAAGGCCGGTGCCACCGGACCGACGGAATCGGGATGGATCGGAACGCCAGAATCGATTGAACACCAACTTCTCCTCCCCTGGCCGCAGACCGATGCCCCCATCGCGCACCGTGATCGCCACCGCGTCGCCATCGCTTCGCATGGTCAGCGTCACCGGCTTCTGGTCGCCGTGATCGATGGCGTTGGCCAGCAGGTTCCGCAGGATTCGCTCGACCCGGCGCGGGTCGACCTCGGCGATGACCGGTTCGTCCGGCAGATCCAGGATCAGTTCGGTGTTGGTCTCTTCGGCGAGATGCCGGACAGTCTTCACCGCGGCGTCGATCGGGATGGTCATGTTCAGCTTGTCGGCCGACAACTCGGCAACACCGGCGTCGTGGCGGGAGATCTCCAGCAATTCGCCGAGCAGGGTCTCGAACCGTTCGAGCTCCATGTCGAGCAGTTCGACGGATCGCTTCAGAACCGGTTCGAGCTCTTCGCGACTCTCGAACAGGACATCGGCTGCCATCCGGACCGTCGTCAACGGTGTCCGGAGTTCGTGGGAGACATCAGAGGTGAACTGCCGCTGCAACCCACCGAACTCTTCGAGGTGGGAAATCTGTTTCGAGAGACTTTCTGCCATGTCGTTGAACGACATCGCCAATCGGGCCATATCGTCTTCGCCGCGGACCGGCATTCGTTCCTTGAGCCTGCCGTCGGCAAAGCGAACCGCGATCCGCGACGCGGAACGGACCGGGATCACCACCTGGCGGGACACCAGGATGGCGATGGCGGCCAACAGCCCGAGCAGCACCAGGAAACCGGTGAAGATCGTTCCGCGGACCAGGGAAACGGTGCTCTCTTCATTGGTCAGCGGAAAGACCAGATAGAGCTCGAGGCCGGGGATGTCGGTGTTGGTCGGAGTACCGATGATCAGCGCCGGGTTCTGCTGTCCGTTCGACCCGGTGACCGACGAATACCGGTACGCCATCTGGCCGCCCTGAACCATCTGGCGAAGGTTTTCGGGGATCTCACCGATCGGCCCGACGCCGGTCGGACCGGTCGGGCCCGAACTCGGCACCAGCAACACCGTGTCGAACGTACCGACCACACCTGAGCTGTCGCCGGAATCGATGCCCCGGTCGGTCAGGATGGATCGCGTCTGGCGCAGGCGGTTGAGCAACGAGGCGTCCGAGTCGGCCCCCGACAGATCACGCTCGACGGCCAGACGGGTGCGCTCGAGCTCTTCGGTGGCGGCCTGGAGCTTGAGGTCGAGCAAACGGTCCGTGATCTGACTGGTCAGCACAAACGCCAGGATCAGCACCACGACAAACGACAGCACAAGGGTCGACACGACCACTCGTAGCTGCAGGGATCGACGCCACAACTGGCCGACAAACTTGCCGACCGAGCCCACCCGACGCATCGCCGGTCCGAAGGTCCCGTTGATGCGACGCCGCGGGCGTCCGATCACGGCGGTCCGGCCTTGTAGCCGACCCCCCTCACGGTCAGGACGACCTCAGGGTTCTCCGGATCTGTTTCAACTTTGGCCCGTAGGCGCTGCACGTGCACGTTGACCAGCCTAGTATCGGCCGGATGCCGGTAGCCCCACACTTGCTCCAGCAGCACGTCACGGGTGAAAACCTGCCGCGGTTTACGCGCCAACGCAACCAGTAGGTCGAACTCGAGCGGCGTCAGAGAGATGGGCACGCCCTCGCGGGTGACCTTGTGCGCCGGGACGTCGATCTCGATGGGACCGATGGACAGCAACTCGGCGGGTTCATCCTCCGTGCGCCGCAACCGGGCGCGTACCCGGGCGACGAGTTCCTTGGGCTTGAACGGCTTGATCATGTAGTCGTCGGCACCGGACTCGAGTCCGAGAACCACATCCACGGTGTCCGACTTCGCCGTCAGCATCACAATCGGCACACCCGAATCTGCACGCAACACCCGGCATACGTCGATGCCGTTCATGCCGGGCAACATCAGGTCGAGCAAAACCAAATCGGGCCGGATCTCCCGCACCGCTGTCAGGGCCTGGGTGCCATCGCCGACGACAAAGGGCTCGAACCCCTCTCCGCGCAACACGATGGTCAGCATCTCCGCCAATGCCGCATCATCGTCCACAACCAGAATCCTGGGTTTCATTGCCACATCGTGTCACCGAATCGTTGCAATGTGTGGTTGACGCGCCGACTTCCCCACGGCCCGGATGCAACACCAGCACTCCCCCGACGGTTAGTCTCGGTGGTGTGGGCGTATTGATAGCAGTAGAGGGCTTGGATGGCGCCGGTAAACACACTCTGGTCACCGGTCTCGTAAACCGTTGGGCCACAGAGGGCTATCGCGTTGCAACCATGACCTTCCCAAGGTATTCCGAATCAGTGACCGCCGACATCGCCGCAGAGGCATTGCACGGCGAACACGGTGATCTGCGGTCCAGCGTGAACGCAATGGCGTTGCTATTTGCGCTCGATCGCCGCGATGCCGACGCCGAGCTGCGGAAGTTGTTGTCCGCCAACGACGCCGTGATCCTCGACCGGTATGTCGCCTCGAACGCCGCCTACAGCGCGGCCCGACTCGGCGAAGCTGCCGACGGCGACGTTGTCGAGTGGGTCACCGCCCTCGAGTTCGGACGGTTCGGACTGGCCGTGCCCGACCATCATCTACTGCTCGACGTCCCCACCGAGCTTGCGATCGGGCGGGCGAAGTCGCGCGCCGAGGCCGACGTCACGCGCAGCCGGGACCATTACGAACGCGATCACGATCTGCAGGAACGCACCGCGCTGGTGTACCGCGGTCTGGCCGAGCGCGGCTGGATGTCTCCGTGGTCACGACTTGGTTCCGAACCCGACCCCACCCTGGCCGATCGGCTCATATCCATCTGATATCGATCGGATTTGGTCACAACCCCATCAAGAGACCGTAACGCCGACCGTGACGTGCACAGATCGACCGCGCCAGATCACTAACGTCGGGTGTAGCCGCGTTGATGGGAGGTTGTGATGATTCATCTCCCGGTCCATGTGGGCCACGGCGGTTCCCACTCCATCCCGCCGATACCCGTGCGCCCCACCGCCGCGATCGCGGCGGGTGTGCTGGTGGTCAACATCGCGCTCCTGTGGCTGGCGTTTGGTCTCCGCACCGGCCCAACGAGTGATGCCGACCAGATCGAGGAACTCGTACATCGGCAGATCACCGCCCTCAACAACCGCGACGCGGCCGGCTTGCAACTCACCTACTGCGCCGAGAGTGGACCGATCGGCGCGCGGATCGTCGAGAGCCTCGGTCCCGCAGACGCCGGCAGCACCATCGCTGTAGCCCAGATAACCGACATTCGGTTCATCGGTTCGCCACCGGCAGATCTGGCGACCGCAAGCATCACGCTGACCGTCGTCGGCGCCGAAAACCCGGCGCTGGCCACACAGCCCCGGAGCGTCTCGTACTTCAAACGCGAGGAAACCGGCTGGAAGATGTGCCAACAGAACGATCAGCAACAGACCACGCGATATCTTTGATCGCCCGAAGCGCCTCAGAAGCACATGGACGACCCCCTGTGATCCGATCAGTGCGGGGCATCGCCGACGGTGTTCGGCGCAGGCCTCCCGACGTAGAGTTCCCAGTCAGCAATCACACCGGTTCAACCACCCCCTGCCCTGGTTCCGCCTGCCCTGATCCCACCCGGAGGCCTCGATGACGCAACCACCCAACGGTCCATACGGACCCGGCGACAATCAGGACGACAAGGGTTGGGGTCAGGGTCCGGGCAGCAACCCGGATCAACCGGGCCGGGGCGATCAGCCGTCACCCGAACCCACCTGGGGCGGAACGGCCGGGCCCGAACCCACCTGGGGTGGAGCGCCGGGCGCCGGGGCCGATTGGGGCCAGAGCCGGCCACCCCGGTACGAGCCGACGACCGAGTACCGACCTGATCAGTACGGCGCCGGCGCGACGCCACCGCCGGCAGGACCGGGTGGAGCCGGACCGGCCGGGTACGGCCCCCCACCCCAAGGTCCGAAACCACCGAACAAAACCCCGTGGATCGCCGGGATCGCCGCCGCCGCAGTGCTCGTGGTGGTACTTGCGGTCGTACTGTTCGTGACCCTCGGCGGCGACGAGGACACCGACCCGATCGTCGACCCCGGGCAACTGACCACCACGTCATCGCAGTCGTCGATGGCACAGGCCGAAGAGCAGATCGAAGACGCGATCCGGACGTACACGATCGCGTTCAGCGACGCCGACTGGGAGACCGCGCTGTCGGTCACCTGTGGCGCCGAGCAGGACATCATCCGCGACCTGCAGTCAGACACCGGCGTCCAGCTGAACGGGATGAAACTGAACTCGGTCACCGGGATCGCGGTCGACGGCAACACCGCCGAGGCAACGGTGTCTCTGACATACGTCGACCCGGCCGACCAGAGCCCGGTCGAGACGAGCCGCTTCACGTTCACCATGGAGAATCGACTGGACACCTGGAAGATCTGCGACACCCGCGAGATCTGACACACCAGGCTCCGACAACACGGTCAACCCTCAGGGGAGGAATTCTTGAGTTATCCGCCGACGGGTCCATCGGGATGGGGGAACCCCGATCCTCGTCACAATCCGCAGCATCTTCAGCCGCAGTACCCACCACCGCAACCACAGCCGGGATCATGGGCTCCGGGTCACGGCGCACAGCAGTGGGGGCAGCCGGGCCCATCCGGCTCGTGGGGCACTCCACCACCGCGTCCGCCGAGAAACCCGACCGGGCTGATCATCGGTGCGATCGTCGCTGTTGTCGTGGTCGTTGTCGGCGTGGTGATCACCGTGGCCGTGCTGGCGGGCCCTGACAACACCGACAGCGGTGTGGCGGCCGATCCATCCACCGCCACCTCGTCCGCGAGCAGTTCCGCTGCTTCGGCCGATGAGGGTGATCTCCAGGCCGCCGCCGAGAAACGCGTCGAGTTGATCAACACCCAGGACGCGGTGGGTCTGCACCGGATGGCCTGTGAGGCCGATTCGCGCACGGAGTCCACCGCCGGATATCAGGATCTGTTCGACGAGAACGGGCCGATTTCGGCGTCGATCGACGTTCAGGACGTGGTCGTCGACGGCTCCCTCGGCACGGTCGAGGGTGTGATGTCGATCGATCGGGACACCGGCGACATCACCTGGCCGTTCAAGAAAGAGGACGGCCAGTGGCGGTTCTGTCCGAGCCTGTCCCAGAGTCCGACCTCGGATACCGGCGGCGACGACGACATCATCACCGGCTGACCCGGCTGCGCCAGCAGAACCGAAAATGGTGGGTACAGGCGTTCGCCCGTACCCACCATTTCAGGTGTTGAAGAACCTTGCGGCCCTAAAACTCAGTAGCGGTAATGCTCGGGCTTGTACGGGCCCTCGACGTCGACGCCGATGTACTCCGCCTGCTCTTTGGTGAGCCTGGTCAGAGTGCCGCCGAGTGCCTCGACGTGGATCTTGGCGACCTTCTCGTCCAGTGCCTTCGGCAGCCGGTAGACCTCGTTGTCGTACTCGTCGCTCTTGGTCCACAGCTCGATCTGCGCGATCACCTGGTTGGAGAAGCTGTTGCTCATCACGAACGACGGGTGGCCGGTGGCGTTGCCCAGGTTCAGCAGACGGCCTTCGGACAACACGATGATCGACTTGCCATCAGGGAAGATCCACTGATCGACCTGCGGCTTGATGTTGATCCGCTTGACCTCTTTCGACGACTCGAGGCCTGCCATGTCGATCTCGTTGTCGAAGTGACCGATGTTGCCGAGGATCGCCTGGTGCTTCATCTGCTTCATGTGATCGAAGGTGATGATGCCGAGGTTGCCGGTCGAGGTGATGATGATGTCGGCGTTGCCGATCGCCTCCTCGACGGTGACGACGTCATAACCGTCCATCAGCGCCTGCAGGGCGTTGATCGGATCGATCTCGGTGACCTGCACGCGTCCGCCCTGGCCGGCCAACGATTCGGCACAACCCTTGCCGACATCGCCGTAACCGCAGATCAGGATCTTCTTGCCACCGATGAGGACATCGGTGCCACGGTTGATTCCGTCGATCAGCGAATGACGGGTGCCGTACTTGTTGTCGAACTTGCTCTTGGTGACCGAGTCGTTGACGTTGATCGCCGGGAACACCAATTCGCCTGCTGCAGCGAACTGGTAGAGCCGCAGCACACCGGTGGTGGTTTCCTCGGTGACGCCCTGGACCGACTCGGCGATCGTCGACCACTTGGTCTTGTCCGTCTCGAAACGCTCGCGCAGCAGCGACAGGAACACCTTGTACTCGGCCGAATCGTTCTCGTCGACCGGTGGCACAACGCCCGCCTTCTCGAACTGCGCACCGCGCAGAACCAGCATGGTCGCATCGCCGCCGTCGTCGAGGATCATGTTGGCCGGCTCACCGGGCCAGGTGAGCATCTGCTCGGCAGCCCACCAGTACTCCTCGAGGCTCTCGCCCTTCCACGCGAAGACCGGCACACCCTTGGGCTCGTCGACGGTGCCGTAAGGCCCGACGACGATGGCCGCGGCGGCTTCGTCCTGGGTGGAGAAGATGTTGCACGACGCCCATCGCACCTCGGCACCGAGTGCCACCAGGGTCTCGATCAGCACCGCGGTCTGCACCGTCATGTGCAGCGAGCCCGAGACACGAGCACCCTTGAGCGGCAGTACATCCGCATATTCCCGACGCAACGCCATCAAACCCGGCATCTCGTGCTCCGCGAGCCCGATCTCTTTGCGTCCGTATTCGGCCAGCGAAAGATCCGCCACCTTGAAGTCGATGCCGTTGCGGCTGTCCGCGGTGAGCGGGCCGTTCTGGACCGATGTCATATACCACTCCTCAAAGTCCCACTGGATATTGCCTACCAGGCTAACCCGTGGTCGAACGAGCGCCACCCCCGGCTGCGGCATCGACAACCGGGTCGAAGATCTCGGCCAGATCGTCTGCGACATCGCGGTCGGCCTCCGGCGGCATGGACACATAGCTCAGTGCCATCCGGACCATCGCGCGAGCGATCCGCACGGCCGCGGTTTCGTCGGCTCCGACCCAGCTGCGCTGCAGGAGTTCACTGATCCTGCTGCTGGCCTGGTCGATCAACGGCCCGGCATCAGTGGTGATCAGCCGCAACAGATCCGGTTTCGCCTGCCCTGTCAACAACGACTGGATCAGCGGGTCCGTGGCAACAGAGGCAAAGAAGTCCGAAAAGCCCTCTGCCAACGCTATTTTGGTCTGTCCCTCGTGCGCGAGAACCGCCTCGGAGATCAAGTCCACCAACTCGTCGGCCAGGCGGAGCGCATACGCGGTCGCCAGTCCCTGCCGGGACCCGAACTCGTTGTATACGGTCTGCCTGCTGACCCCGGCCGCGGCCGCGACATCGGCCATCGTGACCGCCGACCAGTCCTTCGACCGCAACAACTCTCGCATTCCGTCGAGCAGACTGCCTCGCAGTAATCGTTTGGTGGCCTGCGCGAATGGAATTGGCGCAGCCGAGCCCACTGTGGCCGACGTGGGTTCCGAAACCTCTGACATGTCGGCCAGGGTAACGGTCGCGTCGGCCACCGGGGTCACGAGCGGGTGACTTCCTCCATGTAGAAGTCCGCTTTGGCGGCCCCACAATCCGGGCAACTCCAGTCGTCGGGGATGTCCTCCCAACGGGTTCCCGGGGCGATCCCGTCCTCGGGCCAGCCCTTCGCCTCGTCGTATTCGAATCCACACTGCATACAGACGTACAACTTGAAGTTCATGACGACACCGTCTCCTCGAAATCGATCTTCTCCCGGACGCCGCAGTCGGGGCAGGGCCAGTCGTCGGGGACGTCGGCCCATCCGGTCCCGGCCGGAAAGCCTTCGCGCGGCGCGCCGATCGCCTCGTCGTAGATGAATTCGCAGACCGGGCATCGATATGCGCTCATTTCGCGGTTCCGTTCACTTCGCCGAGCATCGACGGGCGGTGCGCGGCAAGTATCTTCTCTCGCCGACGGGGCACGATGTTGGCCAACGACAGGTCGCCGCCATAGTGTTCGACAACCCTGTGGTCCATCACTTTTCGCCACAGCGGCGGGAAGTACGCGAGCGTGATCATGCTGGCGTAGCCGCTCGGCAGAGCGGGTGCGTCCTCAAAACTGCGCAGCACCTGGTACCGACGGGTCGGATTGGCGTGGTGATCGCTGTGACGCTGCAGGTGGTACAGGAAGATGTTGGTGCAGATGTGATCCGAGTTCCAGCTGTGCTCGGGACGGGCGCGCTCATAGCGGCCACTGGCCGTCTTCTGTCGCTGCAACCCGTAGTGCTCGAGGTAGTTCACCGTCTCCAGCAACCCGAACCCGTACACGGCCTGAATGACCATGAACGGCAGGATCTGCCAGCCGAAGATCGCGGTCAGCACGCCCCACCCGACCACTGACATCAACCAGGCGTTGAGGACGTCGTTGCCGATGTTCCAGACCGGACGCTCCAGCCGTTGCATGCGGGTGCGTTCGAGATTCCAGGCCGACTTCAGACTCCCCCACACACTCCGCGGAAGGAACGCCCAGAAGGTCTCGCCGTATTTGGCGCTGGCCGGATCCTCCGGGGTGGCCACCCGTACGTGATGGCCACGGTTGTGCTCGATGTAGAAATGCCCGTAAAAGGTCTGCGCGAGAGTGACTTTCGAGAGCCATCGTTCAAGCGAGTCTTTCTTGTGCCCGAGTTCGTGGGCGGTGTTGATCCCGATGCCACCCATGACGCCGACCGTCAGGGCGATACCCAGCTTCGAGAGGAGTCCGAGGCCGCCATCGATCCCCAGCCAGCTCAGGTCGCTCGCGGTCCACAGGTAGCAGGCGAAGACCAGGCTCGCGAGCTGGAAGGGAATGTACGCGTAGGTGCAATAGCGGTAGTACTTGTCGTTTTCCAGCTCTTCCATCAGCTCCTCGGGCGGGTTCTGGCCGTCGGGCCCGAAGAACAGATCCATGATCGGCAGCAAGCCGTAGACGAGCAACGGACCGATCCACCACCAGACCGGCGCAACAACGCCGGCGCCCAGCCAGTTGAAGCCGGCCACCAACGCGGTCGCGAGAAAGAGCGCGGTCGGCGGAATGAGGCCCAGCAGCCACAGGTGACGCTTTTTGTCTCGCCATTGCGCCACCGACTGCTCGACGGTCGACGATTCCGTAGTGCCCATCATCATCCTCCTGGCCTCTTCAAACTAGAACTTGTTGTGGACACTACCGACGCTGGAGTCGTGTGTCTATACATTGAGTTCGATTTGTAAAGCGACGCACTTCACAAAAAACCCCGATCCGGGAATCAGCCCGGATCGGGGCTTGTCAGATTTCAGGTCAGCCGTCGGCCACCAACGGACTCACTCGGGGGCAACGCCATCCTTGCCTGCCCCTGCGCGGATATCGTCACCGACCTGATCTGGGATCTCACCACGAGCACGCTTCCCGACCATCGAATGGCGCTGGCTGTACAGGAAGTAGAAGGCGACACCGATCACCATCCAGACCAGGAATCGCAACCACGTCAGCGCCGACAGGTTCAGCATCAACCACACGCAGGCGATGATCGCCAGGATCGGGATCACCGGCATCCACGGCACCTTGAATCCACGAGGCAGATCCGGACGGGTCTTCCGCAGCACAATCACACCGGCCGCAACAACCACGAACGCGAACAGGGTGCCCACGTTGACCATTTCTTCCAGCTTGGTGATCGGGAAGAACGCGGCCACCACCGCGACGACCAGGCCCACCAGGATCTGGATCCGGGCCGGGGTCCCGAACCGGCTGGTCTTCGCAAATGACCGGGGCAACAGTCCGTCTCGTGACATCGCGAACAAGACACGAGACTGACCGAGCATCAGCACCATGACAACCGTGGTCAGACCTGCCAGAGCACCGATCGAAATCACCTTCTCGGCCCAGGTCACCCCGTTCAGGCCGAATGCATAGGCAAGGTTCTTGGGTTCCCCGTCGCCGGCTGACGTTGCCAGGTCCTTGTAGCTGACCATGCCCGTGACCACGATCGTGACCAGGATGTAGAGCACCGTGACGATGGCCAGTGAGCCGAGGATGCCGCGCGGCACATCTTTTTTCGGATTCTTGGTCTCTTCGGCGGTGGTCGCGACGACGTCGAAGCCGATGAAGGCGAAGAACACGATCGAGGCCGCCGCCAGGATGCCGTACCAGCCGTAGCTGGAGTCGCCGCCGCCGGTCATGAGCGAGAACAGGGTCGACTCGACGGACCGGCCGCCGGACTCCGACGGCTGTGATTCCGGCACAAACGGCTTCCAGTTGTCGGTGTCGATGTAGAAGAACCCGACAACGATCACCAACAGCACAACCGTGACCTTGACGGCCGTGACCACAGCACTGAACCGGGAGGACAACTTGGTGCCGATGACCAGCAGCACCGTGATCGTGGCGACCACGACCAGCGCACCCCAGTCGACGTCGAGACCAGCGATTTCGGTTGTGCCACCGGAGAATCCGAAGACGGTGCCCAGATAGCTCGACCAGCCCTTGGAGACAACGGCCGCACCGACCGCGAATTCGAGGATCAGGTCCCAGCCCAGGATCCAGGCCAGGAACTCACCGAAGGTGGCGTAGCCGAAGGTGTAAGCAGACCCCGCCACCGGAACGGTCGAGGCGAACTCGGCGTAGCACAGTGCAGCCAAGGCACAGGCCACCGCTGCCATCACAAAAGACAGCGAAATCGCCGGTCCCGCTTTGTCTCCGGCCGTCGACGCGGTGATGGTGAAGATGCCGGCACCGATCACCACCGAGACACCGAAAACAGTGAGATCCCACCAGGTCAAACTCTTCTTCAGCTGCGAACCGGGTTCTTCGGTGTCAGCCATCGATTGCTCCACGGATTTTGTCCGTGTCAGCGGATTGCCCATCACAACTCCTCAAGTGACATGCGTGCATTGCGGCGAATGCAGCCTGCCTGAGAAACTATCCGACCAACCCAGCGAACACTGGTTAATCCACCCGGGATGGCGCGATCATTTTCCGCCCCGGCGAATGACGCAGTCGATCGAGTCAAGAGACCGATCCTCGATCGATATCGGGTTCGAGGTAGATCACCCGCGCGACCGGAACCCGTGCCCGCACGCTCGACTCCGCGGCATCGATGGCAGCGGCGACATCGAGTGCCGAGGACCCCGGTGTGATCGCGATCTTTGCGGCCACCAGCATTTCATCCGGAGCAGTTCCGGATTTCGGGACGTGCGGACGAAGCGCCACCATGAGCCCTCGCCCTTGAGCGGTTTCGATTCCCGGTACGCGGTCGAGAACTGTAGGACTCGAGCGCGATGGCCAAGACTCCCAGCCGCTGACTCCGGCCCGGACAACAAACCCCCTGCGGCACCTCTGAACCACCGAAACCCGCCGGCACTTTCTTCCGGCGGGTCTCGGGTGTCGAGCAGTCGCGGTTGGGCGATCTAGGCGAAGTAACCTGCGGTGCGCTTATCGGCGCCCTGCATCGTCGATCCCGCTTCGCGCACCTTCGTCGACAGGTTGTTCAGCAGCAGACGAGAGTCCGAAAAGCTCGTGTCCCAACGCTGCTGCGCGACGGCGTAAGCTTCGGCACCCTGCGGTGATTGCCAGTTCGAGTGCAGTCGAACGACTTCGGACTTGAGCGTCCCGGCCAGCTCCTCGAGCTGCTTGAAATCCGAATCGAGCTGAGCCGACAGCTCCTCGATCGCGGCAAAGTTGTACTTGATCATGGCATTGTTCCCTTTCAGGCGTTGGTGTTGGAGGGGCCGAGAATCACAGGCTCAGACCGGATCCCCCACCCATGACGGAGCCGATGGTTCCTGCGAGGTCCTGGTCTTCGTTGTCGTAGCCGTTGAATCCACTCTCCAGCGACGCCTTCAGACCGTCGAGAGCAGTCTTGAGCTGAGCCCCCTCGGCCTGCCACGCCGCTGCCGCATCCTGAAACGCCTTGCTGGCGGTGCCCTGCCACATCGCTTGCGCGTCTTCGGCATTCTTGTTCAGGCGTTGCAACACAACACCCATGTCCTCGATGAGCTGCCCCACCGATTTGGTCGTGATCAACGCGTCTGGGACGTCGAGTTTCAACCCGCTGTTACCGCCGTCGGCAGTCATGGTGAATCCCCTTCTTGTGTGATTGCCGCGGTATCGGTTGATATCCGCGGATTTTGTAATCTGCTCCGGTACCACGCCGGTTTGTCACCGGGTGGGCCCCCTCCGGTTGGCCGAATCACGGCAACCACCTCCGAGCCGGCAACGTCTCCATGAGGAGCGTGACAGCCTGGGAGATCCGATGACCGGTACCCGGCGACAATGTCGACCAGACCCGGCCATCGGGAGACATACTGGGGCCGGCGACAATCCGGCCCTTGGCTGTGTCGTAGACCGCCACCGCACCTTCCGAGCGACGCGTCCGTCCCGGCGCGCATTCGATGGCAACGATTTCCGTGTGCGCACAGCAGGTATCGAACGCAACCGCATAGGTCGCGGCATCGGCGGCCGCAACACCCATCGCATGGAGCGCATCGGCGTAATCGGCTGCGGACTGCGCTCCATCGAGCCGATTTTGCAATTCATCGGCGGGCACGCTGACCGACGGAACACTCACCGGAGGAACCTGCGTGGCCTCGGCCGGTTCGAGCAAACGTGCAACGAGCTGACCCACCTCGAGGTCACTGCCGATCGCAATGTCGCGGAGCACCAGACCCGATTCGGTCTTGGTCGCCAACACGTGGTGATCACCACGCCGCGCAAGGCAGATCCGACGAATCGAAGTATCCCGGTGGCAACGGATCTCGAGTAGTACGTCGGGGATCGACAGTATCGTGAGCGCCTCGGCCAGTGCGTCGGTGACACCCACCCCGCCTGCCGGGTCCGGGTCGACGGTCAGCCATCCGGCAGCGCTCAACTCCGCTGCTGCGGCAACACGCGCCTTCTCGCGCTCGTCGACGTACTCGTGACAAGGCCCGATCGCGAGCACCGACGGCCACGTCTGGAGGTCGAGAATGTCTGCCACATAGTCGATCTGATCCTGCGAGAGACTGAACTCGCATACCACCGGAGTAGCCCACATGTCGTTCACCCGCCTTGTTCCGTGGCGCCGAGAACCGCCGGCACCGACATGGCGGGCGGCAGGTCGAGAGTTCCGTTGCGGTACCGCGGATCCGGATGATCGCCGACGTTGACTGCCGCAGCAATCGGCGCACCGTGGAAGTCCTCGTCACCCACCCCCGATACGCCCACTGGATCGATGCCGGCTCCGGCGTGTGCGGGGGCTCGGCGCGAGACTGAATCCCCTCCATGACCGGGAGCACCCATCATGGGTGCCATCGGCGCCGCGGGCACCGACGGCCGCGCGGCGGCCGATGTCGACGCCGGTTGCACCATCACGGGCGACGCCGATGAACCCGCAAGAATGGTTGTGGCATAACGCGTCTGCTGACGCGGAACGGAAACCGGCGCGTATCCACTGATACCACCGGGCACCGCCCCGGCCGCGGCTTCCGGGCGTGCCGGTACCGCCCGGGCTGCCTCCCGAACTGCCTGTTCGGCAACCAGCGCATCGGGTGAGACGATCTCGGCCGGGCGCGGTACCGACCACCCGCGCGAAACGGGTTCGGTGGCTGCCTCGTAGGTTTCCATGACCCGCGCGGCACGTTGCTTCTGGTCAGCCGCTGCCCGCTCGGCATCGGCTGCCACACCGCCGACGGGCGCACCCGTCGCGGCACCGACGGCCACGGCCGTCGTATGGATGTCTTCGGTGATCTGCAGTTCCGGTAGTCCAGGCATGCCGATCCGGGCCACGGTGGTCGCGGCCGCCTGTGCGCCCGCACGTGCTGCACTGTCTGCGGCGGCAGCGGCAGCATCGGAGAACCAACCGGCGAACGAGGCCAGTTTCCCGAAAGCCTCATCACTGGAAGCTGATTCCCAGGAGATGCCGAGCTTGGCCAGGATCCGAACGTAGTCGACACCCGCGTCGGTGAGCAGTGCCGAGACCTGCGCCCAGCCGAGTGCGGCAGCGATCAGCGGGCCGTCACCGGCACCGGCACCCAGATCGGTTGCCAACTGCTTGGTGGGCCTGGCCTCCCACACGACATTCGTGAATCCGGTCATGATCATGTCCCCGGCGTCAGAGCCGGAAGGTCCCCTCGATGTCGGCCTCGACCGTGCCGAAATCACGCGCCTGGGCGCGCAGCACCGCAGCGATCTTTCGGAGTTCGTGCACACCGGCGGCCGCAGTGTCGGTGAAACTCTCCGCGACGGCACCGAATGTGGTGGCAGCGGTGGTCGACACCTCGTCGCGACCTGCCGCCGCCACCACGAGTGCCGGACGGTGAACGGCCACACCCTGTTCGAGCTCATTTGCCAGCCGGTCGAGATCACCTGCGGCTCGCAATAATTCGCCCGAGTCGACGTTCAACTCACCTGTGGACATCGTTTCCCCCATGTTCGTGTCAGGCTTCTTGGTTGTGGTCAGGCTGGTTGCGGTCAGGCGGACCCAACCGCAGACGTACGTCCGGCGTCGGTGTCGCTTCCGGCGTCTGGGTTTCGCCCAGGACCGCGGGAGCAACAGCCGGCATCTCGCCGATGATCCTGGTGCCGTTGAGTTCGGTGACGAGATAGTCCGCGGCCTCGTGCTGATCATCAGACGCACCGGCGCCGCGTCCGGCTCCCATCCCGCCGCCACCCATCGGTGCCATCGGCCCGGTCGTGCCGGCAGGAACCACCGTGTTCTGATTCCTGTTGACCGGTCCACCACCGGATTCCGGTGCCGAGCCGCCGAGCAGTCCCGGCGTTGTCCGTGCACTCAGCGGGCTGGGGCCGCTACCGCCGCCGCCACCGCCTCCACCGCCGCCGCCCCCGCGGCCGGCGGACATCCCACCACCGAGACCCGCCGGAACAGTCTTGGCTTCGTCGATGTCTTTGCTGTCGTACGCGGTTTGCAGTTGAGCCTGATGCGATTTCATGAGTTCGGTCGCGGCCTTTGACGACATGGTGCCGAGTTGTCCCACGCCGGTCATCATCGGTTTGCCGACCGAGTCGAGCACCGTGCTGGCAATCGAAAAGGGTGATGCTCCCGCTGCGGGAGCACCTGTCACCGGCACCGGTTGTCCGGTCGCCATCATGTGCGTTGTCGGCGCCAGCAATTGCGCTCGGGTGGCGGCAACCACCGCGGTCGCCTCGGCCAGGCCATCAGCGGCCGCTGCCAACGCCACGGCCTGGCCGGGCGGTGTGACCAGAAACGGTGCAGAAGCGGTGATGATGCCAACCGTTTTCGCGATGATTCCCTGGACGAGCCCGAGGCCGACGCCAACGATCGCCGCGGCTCCTTGGGTGTCGGCCGTCATCGTGGTGCCCTGTGTGGACAAGGCCGCGGTGTCGGCGCCGGCCTGCACCCCCTTGGCGGTCGCCGCCGTGGCGGACTGCCCGCTCCACACCTGATCGAGAACTTTCAATGCGCCGGAACCCATCGACATCGACGTGTCCAGGATCTGCGAAAGAGCCTCGAAGGTCATGGTGGGGTCGAAGTCGCCTCCACCGAGGTCGCCCGAGCCGAAGCCGCCCAGCAGATCAGTCAACGGTTTGAGCAGGACGTCGAGGTCGAGCGGCGGCAGCGGCGGCAGATCTGGCAGTGGCGGCATCCCCGAAAACACCGGGAGCCCGGGCAGGCCAAGGTCTTTCAAGACCTGACTGACCGGGGTGTCGAGTATCGGCCCGAGTGGACTCGATTCGACCAGTTGGCGGATCGTCGGATCAAGCGGCGGCGGTACAGCTGCCGATGGCATCGTCGGAAAACTCACGTGGCCCGATCCGGTCTACAGCGCAGCCTGCACGGCGGCGAAACCCCGGCCGCTGCCGTCGTCCGCCTCAGCGATCTGCGCGGCCGTGGCAAACGCGGCTGCCGCGCTTCCGGCGTGGACCGCAGCGAGTTGCCCGACCCCGAACAGATGACTCGCCTGCGCCTGTGCGAACGCCAGCAGGAACTCCTGCCCGATCAACCCGAACACCGGCACCATCTGAGCGATGTTCGCGGCGGCGTTGATCGAACCCGCACTGGCAACCGCTGCCGACATCAAGGCAGCCGTGTCCCCATATGCCTCGATTGCCGCCGGTACCGCTGTTACGTCAGACATTTGTCCCCCCGTTTTTCGAAAACATGTGTACTACCCCAACCCCTCGGATTGCCCGACTCTCGCAACCCGCCACTCCCACAGTTCGGCGATAAGACGCCTCCCGGGCCGCAACGGTTCCCTCCCGCGGCGGCGCACCGCTCATGTCGGTCGGCTGTTCACCAGATCGGCAAAAGATTCGTTGAACTCCTCGAGGATCTCACCCCGGCGGGCGAACGCGCGCCCTGCCGCGACACCGGCCGTCGCGACGATCAGGTCCGAAAGCGCGCCGGCCCCGAGCTGCGGAGCCGTTGGCGCGAACCACAACCCGGTCAGCTCACCGATACCATTCACCTCCGCGGTGACATGGTCTCCGGGCGAGGTCTCACGTGCGGAGATGGCGGCCAAACGTTCATTGACCTCGTGTAACCGATCGAGCTGTGCCCGGGCCCTGGCCTCGAGTTCATCCATCGCGGAGCTCATACCGACCTCATCCAGCTGCCCGGTTCGCCTGCGGTGGCGTCGTCCTCGTACTCGGCCCTGGCGAGATCATCGGGCCGAGGCAGATTCATCTGTTCGATGATGTCGGCGCCGACGCCCGCCGCGCGCAACTCTTCCCGACGCGCGACGCCGGCGTTCATCGCCGCCTGCCGGCACAGCCGGAGTACCTCCGCGGCGAGTATCGCCGGGTCCTTGTGCAATTCGGCAGGTTCGATCCGTACCGACATCGGCAGGCCCTGTTCCGTCGTGACGACAGACAGGCCTCCGGTGCGTGAAGTTGCAGCAGCCATGGTTCCCCCTCAAGAACTCCCCTTGGCGACAGATAGTACCCACAACCTGAGACACTGCGGAGATGCGGCACGGCATGGACATCCGCTCCACCCGACCACGGGAGATCGTGGTGGTCTATCATCGCCGGTATCCAGGGGTGGCGGGGTGGATTCGATATATGGAACACCTGGGGCTTTCATCGCTGGCAAGGCGAAATGCAACTGGTTAGACGAAGTGCAACAACGGGGGGCTGTTTCTGTGAGCTACAACAATGCCGACGTGCCGGCGGCACCACCATGGCTTCAGAGCGCGGCGGACATCGATGTCGCAGCGTTCGAGCGCGCCGATCAATCACCAACGGCGCCGCAGGCCCCGGACGTACCGGCAACGCCAGAGGCATCCGTACCCACACCACCTCACGCCGCCGCATCACCGCCGAGCCCACCCGGACCCGAGACACCACCGGTGACGGCGCACTCGGGCCGCCATGGCCATGCGCCCGATGCCGTCGGTGCGGACCCGTCGCAACCCGCTCCCCCGCCACAACCCCCGGTCGAGCAGCAGTTCTGGCCGCCGCACCAACCGCCGGCTGCGCCCACCTGCCCGGCGGGGCCAGGCCCCTATGGCGGCGGCAATCCGTACGGTGAATCCCCTCCGCCCCAGGGCTTTCCGCCAGCAGGCATCCCGCCGCAGAGCAATCCGGCGGGGCCGCCCGGCTACTTTCCGGGACAGCAGCCGATGCCCCCGCACCAGCAGTACGCCCCCGGGCAGCCACCGGCGCCCGCACCGACGAGCCTCGACGAAGTGGCACTGCTCCGAAAAGCTCGCCGCGCACCGGCCAGCGGATGGCGGCGGACCGTACACAAACTATCGGCGGGCACCATCAACCCCGGCGAATCCCCGGACGACCTCGTCTACAAACAACTACTCGAACGCGTGAATCAGCCCGTCCGCGGCGACTATCGAATCGCGGTCCTCTCACTCAAGGGCGGCGTCGGAAAGACCACGACCACAGTCGGTCTGGGCTCGACATTCGCATCGCTGCGTGGCGATCGGGTGATCGCCGTGGATGCCAATCCCGACCTGGGCACTCTCGGGCAACGCATTCCGCAGCAGACCCGATCGACGGTGCGCGATCTGCTCGCCGACGAATCGATCTACCGCTACTCCGACGTCCGCGCGCACACGTCCCAGGCGCCGAGCCGCCTGGAAATACTTGCGTCCGAACGTGATCCGGCCAAGGCCGAGGCCTTCAGTGAAGCGGACTACCGCGGCGTGATGACGGTGCTACAGCGCTTCTACAACATCATCATCACCGATTGCGGCACCGGCCTGAGCCATTCGGCGATGAACGGTGTGCTCGACATGGCCAACTCACTGATCCTGGTGACCTCCCCTGCCATCGACGGGGCACGCAGCGCCGGAGCGACACTCGACTGGCTGCAGGCCCACGGGTTCGGGCATCTGGTGTCAGGAGCGGTCGTGGTTCTCAGCTCGTCACGGCCCGGCGCATCGACCATCGACACCGACCAGCTCAGCGCCCACTTCCTGACCAGATGCCGCGCCGTACAGCAGATCCCGTTCGACGACCACCTCGCCGAGGGCGCCGAGGTCGATCTCGATCTCCTCAGCAAGGACACCCGTCGCGCACTGGTCGAGATGGCCGCGACCGTGGCAGACGACTTCCCCTCCACCACGATGCGACGCGGAGACCCGTACTACACGTCCTGATCACCCGACACCTCAGACAAGGACACCGTGAACCATCCGGGCCCCTTCGACGGTTCTCAACAACCGGATTGGCAGAACCCTGCGCAGTCGTTGCCAGGGATTCCGCCTGCCTACCCGGCGCCATATATGCCACCGGCCGGCACAGACCCGCACGCCGCGGCATATCCTGTCATGCCTTATGGCCAACCGATATACGGTGCACCGGCCTATGGCCACCCCGGTTTCGGATTCGACCCCACCGCACCCTATGGTCGCGATCCGTACAGCGGAGAACCGTTGTCGGACAAGTCGAAGATCTCGGCAGGCTTACTGCAGCTGTTCCTCGGCGGATTCGGTGCGGGTCGCTTCTACCTGGGACACAACGGAATCGCAGTTGCCCAGCTGATCACGCTCATCCTCGGGTGGTTGCTGGCAATCATCCTGATCGGCTACCTCATCCTGCTCGGGCTGAGTATCTGGGTCTTCATCGACGCGATCATGATGTTCACCGGCGGCGTCCGGGACTCGCGGGGATTCAAACTCAGAAACTGATCGCGACCAGGGTCTCAACGATAGGAGCCAATACCGCGAAAGTGTGCCGTTCTGGCGAACAAAGCCCCAGGTGAACACCGCCAGAAGGCCACATCATCGGGGGTGGGTCAGTCTCCGCAGCAGCCGGACGGTTCGATCGCGGCCCGCGTCTCGCGAGTGATCGCATTACGTTGCGCCAGTGCACTATCGGGTGGATAGTCCACACCGATCAGCGTCAAACCACATGCAGGCGCCACCGGGACCTCACTGGAGCGCGCCCGCTGCTGCAGCAGTCCCGCGCACCAGTCCACCGAGCGACGCCCTTCGCCGACGGTCGCCACGGCACCGACCAGTGAGCGAACCATCGACCAGCAGAACGCATCCGCACTCACCTGTGCGACCAGAACGCCATAGTCATCGCGCATCCACGTGAACTGCTGGAGATCCCGAACTGTCGTGGCGCCCTCGCGGCGCTTGCAGAATGCCGCGAAGTCGTTGAGGCCGAGCAGCGTTGAGGCCGCTTCCTCCAGGAGGTCGGCGTTGAGCGGCCGACTCCAGGCGGCTGTGGTGCGCGCGACCACCGGCTCAGCGCCCCAGGGATCGTCGGTCAGTCGGTATTCGTAGTGGCGGCGCAGGGCAGAAAAGCGCGCGTCGAACTCCGCGGGCGCTTCCTCGATGTCCTTGACCCGCACATCGGTGGGCAGCATCTTGGCAAGCCGCCGAACGAGTTTGGCCGGGTCCCCGTCTATCGACCGGGTTTGCAAGGCAACTTCGGGCACATCAAAATGTGCCACCTGCCCGGTGCCGTGAACGCCGGCGTCGGTGCGGCCGGCAACGGTGAGCGTCACCGGTTCCCGCAGCACGGTGCCGAGGGTCTCCTCCAGCACGCCACACACTGTTCGCAGGCCGGGTTGTCTGGCCCAGCCCGCGAAGTCGGTTCCGTCGTAACCGATCTGCATCCGCAGCCGGACGAGCGGTCCCTCGAAATGACGAGACCCGCCACCGGAAAATCCGGTGGCGGGCTCTTGGGTCACTGACTCGCTCAGTGACCGACTACTTCTCGTCGGTCTTGGCGTCAACAGCGGTGGCAGCAGTCGACTCTTCGTCGACAGCCTCGGCCACAGCTTCAGCGTTCTCAACCTCGGCGTCGGTGGCGTCGGCTTCAACAGCCTCGACCACGTTGTCCTCGGTTGCGGCTTCTTCAGACTTCTTCTTCGAGGCCGCTGCGCGGGTGGCGCGATCGGCTTCCGACGAAGCGGTCTTGTCCCGAACCAGCTCGATCACTGCCATGGGGGCGTTGTCGCCCTTGCGCGGCAGAGTCTTGACGATGCGGGTGTAGCCGCCGTCGCGGTCCGCGTAGAACGGGCCGATCTCGGCGAACAGGGCATGCACGATGTCCTTGTTGCGGATGACCTTCAGCACCTCACGGCGATGAGCCAGGTTACCGGCCTTCGCGTGGGTGATCAGCTTTTCCGCGTACGGGCGGAGACGCTTTGCCTTGGTCTCGGTGGTGGTGATCCGGCCGTGCTCGAAGAGCGAGGTGGCGAGGTTCGCCAGCATCGCTTTCTGGTGCGAAGCCGACCCGCCGAGGCGGGTACCCTTTGTGGGCTTGGGCATTTCGAACTCCTAGGGTTCGCTCTCGACCTCTCGGCCGTGAGCTGGGGGTCTTGTTAGAGCTGTTCGGTTTCTGCGAAATCCTCGCCGGCATCGGCGTCGGAGAAGGAAGTGTCATCGGTCCAGGTACCGGTCGCGACGTCGTATCCGGCCACCTGGGACGGATCGAAGCTCGCGGGGCTGTCCTTGAGTGCCAGGCCGAGTGCGTGCAGCTTGACCTTGACCTCGTCGATGGACTTCTGGCCGAAGTTGCGGATGTCCAGCAGGTCCGATTCGGTCCGGGCCACCAGCTCGCCGACGGTGTGCACTCCCTCGCGCTTGAGGCAGTTGTACGACCGAACGGTGAGTTCGAGGTCTTCGATCGGAAGGCTGAACGACGCGATGTGATCGGCCTCGGCGGGCGAGGGTCCGATCTCCACACCTTCTGCTTCGATATTGAGTTCACGGGCCAGACCGAACAGCTCGACGAGGGTCTTACCGGCCGAGGCCAGTGCGTCCCGCGCGGAGATCGAGTTCTTGGTTTCCACATCGAGAACGAGCCGATCGAAGTCGGTGCGCTGCTCGACGCGGGTGGCCTCCACCTTGTACGTGACCTTGAGAACCGGCGAGTAGATCGAGTCGACCGGGATACGGCCGATCTCGGCGCCGGACGCCTTGTTCTGGACGGCGGGGACATAGCCGCGACCGCGCTCGACGACGAGCTCGATCTCCAACTTGCCCTTGTCGTTCAGGGTGGCGATGTGCAGGTCCGGGTTGTGCACGGTGACACCGGCCGGGGGCACGATGTCGGCACCGGTGACAGCACCGGGGCCCTGCTTGCGCACGTACATGGTGACCGGCTCGTCCTCTTCGGAGCTCACGACCAGGCCCTTGAGGTTCAGGATGATGTCGGTGACGTCTTCCTTGACTCCGGGGACGGTGGTGAACTCGTGCAGGACTCCGTCGATCCGGATGCTGGTGACAGCGGCTCCGGGAATCGACGACAGCAGGGTACGGCGCAGCGAGTTGCCGAGCGTGTACCCGAAACCTGGCTCGAGCGGCTCGATGACGAACTTCGAGCGATCTCCCGAGATGATCTCTTCGGACAGTGTGGGTCGCTGTGAAATCAGCATTGAAACTTCTTCTCCTCTTGGACGCCCGCTATATGACGGCCGATTAGGTGCCGAACGCGCTGCCGGACATATGGATCCGACAACCGGCGATTACTTCGAGTAGAACTCGACGATGAGCTGCTCGGACAGAGGCACGTCGATCTGTGCGCGCTCGGGCTCCGAGTGCACCAGGATGCGCAGCGTGCCGGGCACGACCTGCAGCCAACCCGGAGCCTTGCGATCGCCCTGGATCTCCTTGGCGATCTGGAACGGAACAGTCTGCAGCGACTTCGGGCGGACATCGATGATGTCGTAACGAGAGACGCGGTAGCTGGGCACGTCGACCTTCACACCATTGACGGTGAGGTGGCCATGGCTGACCATCTGACGCGCCTGGCGGCGGGTACGAGCGAGTCCGGCGCGGTAGACGACGTTGTCAAGACGGGTCTCGAGCAGACGCAGCAGCTCGTCACCGGTCTTGCCGTTACGACGGTTGGCCTCTGCGTAGTAGAGACGGAACTGCTTTTCCATGACGCCGTAGGTGAAGCGAGCCTTCTGCTTCTCCTGCAGCTGGAGCAGGTATTCGCTCTCCTTGATCCTCGCGCGACCATGCTGGCCGGGCGGGTAGGGGCGACGCTCAAACGCCTGGTCTCCGCCGACGAGGTCGACGCGCAGACGACGAGATTTGCGGGTTGCGGGTCCGGTATAACGAGCCATTTTTTAAAGTCCTCTTCTTTCCGATTAAACCCGGCGCCGCTTGGGCGGGCGGCAGCCGTTGTGCGGCTGCGGGGTGACATCGGAAATGGTGCCGACCTCGAGGCCAGCGGCCTGAAGTGATCGGATAGCAGTCTCACGACCCGAACCCGG
Organism: Williamsia sp. Y712; assembly: GCF_059445525.1. Taxonomy (NCBI): domain Bacteria; kingdom Bacillati; phylum Actinomycetota; class Actinomycetes; order Mycobacteriales; family Nocardiaceae; genus Williamsia; species Williamsia sp. Y712. The sequence goes on along the minus strand of NZ_JCAIUN010000001.1, from coordinate 2,102,976 downwards.
GCCCTTAACGAAGACGTCGACCTTCTTGACGCCGTGCTCCTGCGCCTTGCGGGCAGCGTTCTCGGCAGCAAGCTGTGCCGCGAACGGGGTGCTCTTACGCGAACCCTTGAAGCCGACATGTCCGGACGAAGCCCAGGCGATGACGTTTCCGGCAGGATCAGAGATCGAGACGATGGTGTTGTTGAACGTGCTCTTGATGTGCGCGCTGCCGTGCGGGACGTTCTTCTTCTCGCGACGACGAGTGCCCTTCTTGGGGCCGGCGCTACGTGACTTAGGAGGCATGGATTACTTCTTCTTCCCGGCGATGGTCTTCTTCGGGCCCTTGCGGGTCCGAGCGTTGGTCTTGGTGCGCTGTCCGCGAACGGGCAGGCCACGACGGTGACGCAGACCCTGGTAGCAGCCGATTTCGATCTTGCGACGAATGTCGGCCTGCACCTCGCGACGCAGGTCACCTTCGACCTTGACCGAGGATTCGAGGTATTCACGAAGCTTCAGGACGTCTTCGTCAGTGAGGTCCTTGGCGCGCAGGTCGGCCGACAGGCCGGTGGCAGCAAGGATCTCCTTGGAGGTGGTACGACCAACTCCATAGATGTACGTGAGTGCGATCTCCAGGCGCTTTTCGCGCGGAAGATCAACACCAGCAACACGTGCCATGTGGCGTTTCCTTTGGTTCTCGGAGGTCTGCTCCCAATCCGTCCCCGACTCTTGCAGGGCCCCGGCCTCCGTGCCGGGGGTAGGCGGACTCCTGTGTGAGTCCGCTGGTGTTGAGAGGTCTTCTTTTGTTGCCTGTATGAAGTTGTGTCGCTCTTACAAGCGATCGGGTCGAAGTGCTGATCAGCCCTGACGCTGCTTGTGACGCAGGTTCTCGCAGATCACCATGACGCGGCCGTTACGCCGAATCACCTTGCACTTCTCGCAGATCGGCTTGACGCTCGGTTTAACCTTCACGTCACTCTCTCCTTTGCCTGTGCTGAGACCGACCTTGGTCGCTCAGCACGGATCTACTTCAAAGCACAGGGCACAGCCTTATAGCCGCACCCCAGCTGGTTGTCCTACCCGGAGGGGTCCGGGAAGTCTGTTGGGTCTTACTTGTATCGGTAAACGATCCGGCCGCGAGTCAGGTCGTAGGGCGAAAGCTCCACGACCACGCGGTCTTCCGGCAGGATGCGGATGTAGTGCTGCCGCATCTTGCCGCTGATGTGGGCGAGTACCTTGTGGCCGTTCTCCAGCTCAATGCGGAACATCGCATTGGGCAGGGGTTCGACAACGCGGCCCTCCACCTCGATGGCGCCTTCTTTGGCCATAGCCTCCACGATTCTGGTGTGTTGACCACACCTGAACAGTTGTCTTCGATTACCGTCATGACACACACGTGACCCGGGCTCTTTTGGTGGCAGTCGGCAGGCGTATCGAGCAAGCTCTGCAAATCTGGGCACGAAAACAATCCGGCGCGCGTGCGCACCGTTGATCAACATTACGCTGCCGCGCAGCTCAGGACAAATAAGCGCATTGTCCGGTGGACCCGGGTACCCCCGAAGCTCCCCCGATCGCCCCGATTCCGGTCTTGACGCGATCCTTCAGTTCAGTTTACGGTGACCGCACTCACGGATTGAAACGTTTCAAACTATCGATTGGCGACGGGCCCATGCAGCACGAACAACCGGAAACGGTTACCGAGACATCAGCCGACATTCCACGTCAGCGGGTGTGTTTCACCATGAACCTGCGGCCCGACCGCATCGACGACTACCTCGCTGCCCACGAGAATGTCTGGCCGGAGATGCTCGACGCACTGCGCGAGACCGGCTGGTCCAACTACTCGTTGTTCCTGCAGCCCGGCACCGGACTGGTGGTCGGGTACGTGGAAACCGAGAACTTCGACCGGGCCCGCGAACTGATGGCCCAGACCGCGGTGAACACCCTGTGGCAGGCCACCATGGCGCAGTACTTCGCCGATCCCACGTCCGGCCCCGACACCACGATGGCCGAGCTCGACCACTACTTCCATCTCGCCTGACCGATTCTTCATCCGGATCGGATCTATCGGCCGTGTCACATTCGGCACCCACCCGAGCGCTTCGTCCGAGCCGGACCAATTACCCTGCGCCCACACCCCATGAGGAGAAACCATGAAACTCGGGGCCAAGAAAACCACCGGTTGGAAGGCAACGATCTCTGTTGCCATGTCCAACTACATCGAAGCCGGATCGATCATCGCGATCGCCACCAGCCTCGGTTTCTGGCAAGACGAGTTCGGCATCAGCAACTTTGCTGTCGGCTTGCTCGCCGCACTGAGCGCCAACGCGTTCGGCGCCGCCGTCGGTGCGGCCATCGGCGGTCCACTGTGTGATCGCTACGGACGCAAGGCGATCTACACATACGACCTGATGGTCTACATGGTCGGCGTGCTGATCGCGGCCTTTGCCTTCAACTTCGGCATGTTGATGATCGCGTTCGTAATAACCGGTCTGGCTGTCGGTGCAGGCGTTCCGGCGTCGTGGACCTACATCGCCGAGCAGGCCCCTTCGGGTGCCCGGGCCAAACACGTCGGTACCGCTCAGCTCGCCTGGTCGGTCGGCCCCCTGATCGGCTTTGCCCTGGCCGCCGCACTCGCACCGCTCGAGCTGCTCGGTTCACGCCTGATATTCCTGCACCTGTTCGTGGTCGCCGCAGTGGTCTGGTGGATTCGTCAGGGCCTGACCGAGTCGAAGCTCTGGACAGAAGAAAGCCTGGAGAACGCGAACGCAACCGCAAACGCCGGCTCGACGCCGGCGCCGGTCGCCACCTCGGGCGGCGCAGGTCTGCGCGGCCTGTTCTCCAAGAAGGTGAACATCACCGCGTTGCTGGTGCTCATCGGTATCTACGGCTTCTGGAACACCGTCGCCGGACAGGCCGGAATCTTCATGCCGCGCGTCTACGAAACCGCAGGCCTGCACAGCGAGGTCCAGCAGAATCTGCTCCAGGTCCTGGTCTGGGGTATGACCGTGCTGTCCACCTATTTCGTCTTCATGCGCCTGGCCGACCACATGTCGCAGCGTCTACTGTTCGCCCTCGGTGCGATTCCCGGCATCTTCGCCTGGGGCGTGCTGGTCATGTTCACCGATGGCGGCATGACAACCTTGCTCATCTTCGCGATCTGCTGGGGCATCTCCAGCGGTGTCGGCGCGCAGGCCTTCTACAGCCTGTGGGCGAGCGAGTTGTTCGCCACCCCGTACCGCGCCAGCGCGCAGGGCGTCATGTTCTTCGCCGTCCGCACGGCCACCGGTGCGCTGAGCTACTTCTTCCCCACCCTGCTGGCGGCGGTCGGGCTCGCCTGGGTCGGACTCCTGCTGATCACCTGCCTGACCATCGCGCTGATCATCGGAGTCATCTGGGCCCCGGACACCCGCGGCAAGGAACTCAAGGACATCGAGATCGAGCGGTACGGGCGGCCCATCAGCCCTGAGCTCCTCGCAACAACCACCACCGCTACAACCACCACCGCACAAACGACCGGCAATGCTGGGAGCAACTGACATGAAAAACTTTGACGCCGCCAAGATTGAAACGTTTCAGAATCTAGCTATCGAGCTCCCTTCCTGGGCGTTCGGCAACTCCGGCACCCGATTCAAGGTGTTCGGAACCCCCGGGACCCCGCGCACGGTGCAGGAGAAGATCGCCGACGCCGCCACCGTCCACCGCTTCACCGGCCTGGCTCCCACCGTGGCGCTGCACATCCCGTGGGATCTGGTCGACGACTTCGCCGCATTGCGCCGCTACGCCGAAGATCAGGGCGTGGGCCTGGGAACGATCAACTCCAACACCTTCCAGGACGACGACTACAAGTTCGGCAGCCTGACCCACACCGACAAGAGCATCCGGCAAAAGGCCATCGATCATCACCTCGCCTGCATCGAGGTCATGAACGAGACCGGCTCGCGCGACCTGAAGATCTGGCTCGCCGACGGCACCAACTACCCCGGCCAGGGCGACATCCGCGGCCGCCAGGACCGGCTCGCCGAGTCGCTGTCCACGATCTATCAGCACATCGGCGACGAGCAGCGGATGGTGCTCGAGTACAAGTTCTTCGAACCGGCCGTCTACATGACCGACGTTCCGGACTGGGGCACGTCGTACGCCCAGGTCAGTGCACTCGGCGAGCGGGCACTGGTCTGCCTCGACACCGGCCACCACGCACCCGGGACCAACATCGAGTTCATCGTTGCCCAGCTGTTGCGTCTGGGAAAGCTCGGTTCGTTCGACTTCAACTCCCGGTTCTACGCCGACGACGACCTGATCGTCGGGGCCGCCGACCCGTTCCAGCTGTTCCGCATCATGTTCGAGGTGATCCGCGGCGGTGGCCTGGCCACCGGTTCGCCCGTCGCGCTGATGCTCGACCAGTGCCACAACGTCGAGGAGAAGGTCCCCGGTCAGCTCCGTTCGGTGCTCAACGTCCAGGAGATGACGGCCCGCGCATTGCTGGTCGACACCGAGGCGCTGACCGCGGCGCAGGATGCCGGAGATGTGCTTGGCGCCAACGGGATCTTCATGGACGCGTTCTACACCGATGTCCGGCCCGAGCTCGCACTGTGGCGCGCCGAGCGCGGACTGCCCGCCGATCCGATGGCCGCATACGCCGAGTCGGGCTACCGGGAGAAGATCGTGGCCGAGCGCGTCGGTGGAACCCAGTCGTCTTGGGGCGCTTGAGTTTTCGCTGAGATTTTTCAGTTTTCAATTTCTGTCTTGTCGATATCTGTAAGGAATGCAATGACCAACCCGACCGTCAAACAACTCATCGAACGTTCCAACCGCCTCGGCGCCGATCCCAAGAACACGAACTACGCGGGCGGTAACACCTCCGCCAAGGGCGTCGACCGTGATCCCGTCACCGGCCAGGACGTCGATCTGATGTGGGTGAAGGGTTCGGGCGGAGATCTCGGAACCCTCACCGAGGGCGGACTCGCGGTGCTGCGCCTCGACCGCCTGCGGGCGCTGGTCGACGTCTACCCGGGCCTCGATCGCGAAGACGAGATGGTCGCAGCATTCGACTACACCCTTCATGGCCGCGGTGGCGCCGCGCCGTCGATCGACACCGCCATGCACGGCCTGGTCGACGCCGCGCACGTCGATCACCTGCATCCCGATTCGGGTATCGCCCTGGCGACGGCATCCGACGGCGAGGCGATCACCAAGAAGATCTTCGGCGATCGGGTCATCTGGGTGCCGTGGCGTCGTCCCGGCTTCCAGCTCGGTCTCGACATCTCCGAGGTCAAGAAGCAGAACCCGCAGGCCATCGGTTGCATCCTCGGTGGACACGGAATCACCGCGTGGGGCGAGACGTCCGAAGAGGCCGAAGCCAATTCGCTCGAGATCATCTCCGCCGCAGAGGACTACCTGGCCGTCAACGGCAAGTCGGCGCCGTTCGGTCCCCCGCTCCGCGGTTTCGGCCCACTGAGTCCGGCCGAGCGGGCAGCCAAGGCCGCCGCCCTCGCGCCGACGCTGCGTGGACTGGCATCGACCGACAACGCCCAGGTCGGACACTTCAACGACTCCGATCCGGTGCTCGAGTTCCTCACCGCCGCCGAGCATCCCCGGCTCGCCTCGCTCGGCACGTCCTGCCCGGATCACTTCCTGCGCACCAAGGTCAAGCCGATGGTGCTCGATCTGCCTGCTGACGCGTCGATCGAGGACTGCATCACCCGCCTGAAGGAACTGCACGAGTCCTACCGGGCCGACTACACCGCCTACTACAACCGCCACGCCACCGAGGACTCCCCCGCGATGCGCGGCGCCGATCCGGCGATCATCCTCATCCCGGGCGTCGGAATGTTCAGCTACGGCAAGAACAAGCAGACCGCACGGGTGGCCGGCGAGTTCTACCTCAACGCGATCAACGTGATGCGCGGCGCCGAGTCCGTCTCGACGTACCTGCCCATCGACGAGGTCGAGAAGTTCAACATCGAGTACTGGGCCCTGGAAGAGGCCAAGCTCGCCCGGATGCCCAAGCCGAAGCCGCTTGCCACCCGGATCGCCCTGGTGACCGGCGCGGCCTCGGGTATCGGCAAGGCCATCGCGAACCGCCTGGCCGCCGAAGGTGCCTGCGTGGTCATCGCCGACCTCGACGAGGAGAAGGCAAAGGCCGCCGCTGCCGAGATCGGATCGACCGATGTCGCGATCGGTGTCCGCGCCGACGTCACCGATGAAGCCCAGGTCCAGGCCGCGGTCGATGCCTGCGTGCTGGCCTTCGGTGGTATCGACCTCGTGGTCAACAACGCCGGACTGTCGCTGTCGAAGTCGCTGCTGGAAACCACTGCAGCCGACTGGGATCTGCAGCACAACGTGATGGCCCGCGGCTCGTTCCTGGTGTCGAAGGCGGCCGCCAAGGCCCTAATCGACCAGCAGATGGGTGGCGACATCCTCTACATCTCGTCGAAGAACTCGGTGTTCGCCGGACCCAACAACATCGCATACTCCGCGACCAAGGCCGACCAGGCGCATCAGGTCCGTTTGCTGGCCGCCGAACTCGGCGAGCACGGGATCAAGGTCAACGGCATCAACCCCGACGGAGTCGTCCGCGGCTCGGGCATCTTCGCAGGCGGCTGGGGCGCCAAGCGCGCCGCGGTCTACGGCGTGCCGGAGGAGGAGCTGGGCGAGTTCTACGCGCAGCGCACCCTCCTCAAGCGGGAAGTGCTCCCGGAGAACATCGCCAACGCCGCGTTTGTGCTCTGCAGCTCTGACATGTCGCACACCACCGGACTGCATGTGCCGGTCGACGCCGGTGTCGCGGCGGCATTCCTGCGATGAGTTCCCGCAGACGGACCCGGAAGCTGGCGGCTGTCGATCTCGGCGCCACCAGCGGCCGGGTGATGTTGGCCGAGGTCGGCCCGGATCGCTTGCAGATCCGGGAGGTGACCCGGTTCGCCAACGGTCCGCTCCCGATCTGGGACGGTCACCGGACCGCGCTGCACTGGGATGTCCCCGGACTCTTCGCGCACATCCGCGGCGGGCTCGCGGCGGCCGGCCGCGAGGCCGACGACCTCGCCGGGATCGGTGTCGATTCCTGGGCCGTCGACTACGGGCTGCTCCGTGACGGACGCCTGTTGGGACTGCCGTACCACTACCGCGACGACCGCAACAACGGCGGCGTCTCGGCGGTGCACAGCGCCATCGACCCGTCAGATCTGTACGCCCGCAACGGTTTGCAGTTCCTGCCCTTCAACACCATCTACCAACTGATGGCCGAGAAGCAGGCAGGCACCCTCGAATTGGCCGATCGGGCACTGCTCGTTCCCGACCTGATCGGGTACTGGCTGACCGGCGAGATGGCCACTGAGCGCACCAACGCCTCGACCACCGGACTGCTCGGTGCCGACGGGCAGTGGGACGACGAACTGCACCGCATCCTCGGACTGCCGACGGACCTGTTCCCCGGTGTGATCGAACCCGGATCGCAATTGGGCCGGCTGCTGCCGGACGTCGCATCAGGGCTGGGTCTGTCGTCGTCGATGTCGGTCAATGCCGTCGCGTCCCACGACACCGCGTCCGCAGTGGTCGCCGTGCCGATGCGGCCGGAGTCGTCGGCGTACATCTCGTGTGGCACCTGGGGCCTGGTCGGGGTCGAGTTGACCTCACGGGTCACCGACCCGGCGGCCCGGGTCGCCAACTTCACCAACGAGGTCGGGGCCGACGGCCGGATCCGGTTCCTGCGGAACGTGATGGGTCTGTGGCTGCTCAGCGAGTCGGTGCGGCAATGGGAACGCTCCGGCGCCACCATCGATCTGGCCGAACTGCTCGATCAGGCCGCCGCTGCAAAGCCACCGGCAGAACTCTTCGACACCGACGACCCCGAGTTCCTCTCCCCCGGTGACATGCCGGCCCGGATCGCGCGGTGGTACACCGCCCGCGGCCTGCCGGAACCGGCCGAACCGGCGCAGATGGTGCGGGCAATCCTCGAGAGCCTCGCCGGCGCCTTCGCCCGACGGGTGCAGGAGGCGGCGTCGCTGTCCGGCACCGCGGTCGACACCGTCCACCTGGTGGGCGGCGGAGCCCGGAACCGGCTGCTGTGCCAGCTCACCGCGGACCGACTCGGCATGCCGGTCCTCGCCGGACCCGTCGAGGCGACAGCGATCGGTAATGTCCTGATCACCGCCCGGGCCCAGCAATTGATCGCCGACGACCTCGAGAGCGCACGCGCGATGGTCGCCGCAACTTTCCCACCAGAGCGATACGAGCCACGTACGACCGGCCGGCATCGCAACGATTTTGTAGGGGTATCACGATGAAACGGCAGTTCCCCAAGGTCCACGACCTGGCGCCACTGATGAAGTTCAAAAAGCCCGAGATCAATGCCAAGAAGCGTCGGCTCGACTCAGCACTGACCATCGAAGACCTGCGCAAGATCGCCAAGCGGCGGACCCCGCGCCCGGCCTTCGACTACACCGACGGGTCGGCGGAGGCGGAGATCTCGATCAGCCGCGCCCGCGAGGCATTCAACGACATCCAATTCAACCCGGCGATCCTGCGCGACGTCTCGAAGGTGAACACCGGCTGGGACGTCTTCGGCGCCCCGGTGGCACTGCCGTTCGGTATCGCACCCACCGGTTTCACCCGGATGATGCAGACCGAAGGCGAGATCGCCGGCGCCCACGCGGCGGCCAGGGCCGGGATCCCGTTCGCGCTGTCGACGATGGGCACCGCGTCCATCGAAGACGTCAAGGCGGCCAACCCCAATGGCCGCAACTGGTTCCAGCTCTACATGTGGAAAGAGCGCGAGCGCTCGATGGCACTTGTCGAGCGTGCGGCTGCCGCGGGCTACGACACCCTGCTGGTGACCGTCGACGTGCCGGTCGCGGGCGCACGTCTGCGCGACAAGCGCAACGGCATGTCCATCCCGCCTGCACTGACACCGGGCACCGTCATCAACGCACTGCCCAGGCCGCAGTGGTGGATCGACTTCCTCACCACCGAACCGCTGGCATTCGCCTCGCTCGATCGCTGGTCGGGCACGGTGGCCGAACTCCTCGACACGATGTTCGATCCGACCGTCACGTTCGAGGATCTTGCGTGGATCCGTGATCAGTGGCCGGGCAAGGTCGTGGTCAAGGGCATCCAGACCGTCGCCGACGCCAAAGCAGTTGTCGATCTCGGTGTCGACGGCATCGTGCTGTCCAATCACGGTGGCCGCCAACTCGATCGGGCACCGATTCCGTTCCACCTGCTGCCGCAGGTCGCGCAAGAGGTCGGCAAGGACACCGAGATCGTGCTCGACACCGGCATCATGTCCGGCGCCGATATCGTCGCGTCGATCGCACTCGGGGCCCGCTTCACCCTGATCGGCCGGGCCTACCTCTACGGCCTGATGGCCGGCGGCGAGGCAGGCGTGGACCGCGCCATCGAGATCCTCTCCGAGCAGATCGAACGCACCATGCGACTGCTGGGTGTCAACGCTCTCGAAGAGCTGACGCCCGCACACGTCACTCAGTTGACACGCCTGGCGCCCCGCGCGATGAACACCGAACGCGCCTGAACCCGCGTTAGCCTGTCCTGTGGACCCGTCGTCACCTGGTGACTGCGGGTCCACGGTGTCAGGGTTGGAGAGGTCCGCGTCGGCGAGAAAGAAGGCGAGCAATGGTGGTGAGCATGCGCGACGTGGCGGCGAGCGCCGCCGTGTCCATCGGCACCGTCTCGAATGTGCTGAACTCCCCCGACAAGGTCGCCCCGGCCACCGTCGATCGGGTGCACAAGGCCATTGCCGAACTCGGCTTCGTCCGCAATGACGCCGCCCGCCAACTCAAGGCCGGGCGATCACGCTGTGTCGGGTTGATCGTCCTGGACGTGGGCAACCCGTTCTTCACCGATCTGGCCCGGGCCGCCGAACGCCAGGCCACCGACAACAACCTCACGCTGCTGCTCGGCACTTCGGACGACGACGCGGACCGCGAGCACACCTACATCGAAACATTCGACGAGCAACGGGTTTTCGGCGTACTGGTCTCACCGGTCGGGGATGACCTGAGCCGGCTCGAAGCGCTGCAACTACGCGGCACGCCCGTGGTCCTGGTCGACCGCAACGGCGAACAGACACCCTTTCCCTCCGTATCGGTCGACGACGTCGCCGGTGGCGCCCTGGCCTGTGGCCACCTGTGCGACACCGGACGTCGGCGGATCGCCTTCGTCGGCGGTCCGCAGGCCATCCGTCAGGTCGCCGACCGTCTGCAAGGCGCACGCGAGGCCATCGAACAGGTACCCGGCGCCACCCTCGAGGTCATCGAGACCCGCTCGCTCAGCGTCCTGGCCGGACGAGCCGCAGGCGAAGAGATCCGCAGACGGCCCGTCGCCGAGCGCCCCGACGCCATCTTCTGCGCCAACGACCTACTCGCGATGGGCGTCCTGCAGGCCCTGACGATGCTCGCCGACGTCTCGGTGCCCGGCGACATCGCCCTGATCGGATACGACGACATCGACTTCGCCAAGGCCGCGGTGGTGCCGTTGTCCTCGATCAGCCAACCGAGCAAGCAACTCGGTTCCAGTGCCATCGATCTCCTGGTCGGCGAGGCCACGCGAAGTCCGCACGTCCCACCCCGGCACGTGCGCTTCCAACCGCGGCTGGTCGTCCGCGCATCGACTGCCCCGGCCTGAGCGCTCCGACCCGTAACCCCTGTCAACTCCCTGCATCGATCGACCGAGACGTGCAACACTCGTGGTCAGATGCCAACGCCGGTCACCAGGGAGATGTCTCATGGCGCAGGAGAAGACCACCTACTGCCGGATCTGTGAACCACTGTGCGGGATGATCGCGACCGTCGAGGACGGCAAGCTGCTGTCGCTGCGGCCAGACCCGGACAACCCGCTGTCGAAGGGTTTCGCCTGCCCGAAGGGCATCGCGTTCAGTGAGATAGTCAACGACCCCGACCGCATCCTGCATCCCCTCCGGAAGAACGATCGCGGCGAGTTCGAGCAGGTCTCCTGGGAGACCGCGATGCGTGAGATCACCGGCAAGCTCGCCGCGGTGCACCGACGCGACGGCGCCTCGGCCATCGGCTGGTACTTCGGCAATCCGGCGACGTTCTCCGCCGGACACGTGATGTGGGCCGCGATGTTCCTGAATCTGCTGGGAACGCCGCACATCTATTCGGCCGGCTCACAAGACGTGAACAACCGGTTCGCCGCCAGTCACTTCTTGTACGGCAACCCGCTCACCTCCCCCATCCCCGACATCAACCGGGTGCAATTCCTGGTCATCATCGGTGCCAATCCCGTTGTCTCCCATGGCAGCGTGATGAGTTCTCCACGGATCAGGGAGGGACTGACCGCCATCACCAAACGTGGCGGTCGGGTGCTGGTCGTCGACCCCCGCCGTACCGAGACGGCCCGCGAGTTCGAGTGGCAGCCCATCGTTCCCGACACCGATGCACTCCTGCTGCTCTCGTTGCTTCACGTGATGTTCGACGAGCACCTCGCGGACGAACGACTGTTGGCGGAGCGCAGTACCGGGCTGGTGGCGATCAAGGATGTGGCGCAGGCCTATTCACCCGAGACCACCGCCGAACACACCGGCGTCGACGCCGAGACGGTCCGCGGACTCGCCCGCGACCTGGTGTCGACCGAGCGGGCCGCGGTGTACGGCCGGGTCGGCACGTCGCTCGGTCGCACCGGAACCCTGACCACAGCGCTGCTCGACATGGTGAACCTGGTTGCCGGCAACCTCGACGAGGTCGGCGGGTCGATGTTCGGCGATCTCGGTATCCCCGGTCAACGCCTGGGTGTCGCAGCGCTGCAGCGTGTTCCGCGGTTCGCCTGGTCCGGTCGGCGGAGCCGGATCGGCGGCCTGCCACAGATACTCGGGACCGCTCCGGCATCGGTGATGGCGAAGGAGATGACCACCCCGGGGCCCGGCCAACTCAAGGCGATGTTCATCAGTGCAGGCAACCCCGTGCTCTCGGTACCAAACGGAGACGAATTGAGTGCGGCGCTCGACGAGGTGGAACTGTTTGTCTCACTCGACATCTACCAGAACGAGACCAACGCGCACGCCGACTACATCCTGCCTGCGACCACGATGTACGAGCGGTCGGACTTCCTGCTGCCGTTCCAGGCACTGTTCACCACACCGTTCAAACAGGCCACCGACGCGGTGATCGCACCGCGCGGCGAGGCCCGCGAGGAATGGGTGATCATCAACGAACTCGTTGCCGCACTGGCGACCCGGGCCCCGCTGCTCGGTGCGCTGCACCTGTGGAACCGGTTCGCCGACCGCATCGGGAAACCCTGGACGCCGGATCTGTTGTCAGATCTGCTGATCCGGATCGGCACCGGCGGAGATCGATTCGGACTGCGCAAGACGGGCCTGAACCTCCACCGGCTGGTCACCAGGTTCCCGCACGGCAAGATCGTTGCCGAGCACCTCGAACCCGGGCAACTTCGTGGCATCATCACCCACCGAAGTCGCAAGATCCGTTTGGACGCACCCGAATTGATCGCCGAGATCGATCGCCTCGACCACTCATCGGACCCGTCGTTCCCGCTGCGCCTCATCGGTATGCGTGAGATCCGCTCGGAGAACAGCTGGCAGCACAACGCTCCCCTGCTACTACGCGGCGGACGTACCCACGCGGCCCGGATGCATCCGGTCGATGCCCAGGCCCGCGACATCGCCGAGGGCGAACTCGTCACCGTCCGCTCGCGTCACGGACAGATAGCGCTGCCCGTGATGCTCACCGAAGACATCAAGCCCGGAGTTGTTGCGATACCGCATGGTTGGGGTCACAACGGCAGCGGCGGATGGACCCAGGCGAACACCGCGTCCGCCAATGACCTGGGGACAGGTGGCGCGAACGTCAACACGTTGATCTCGTCCGATCCCGATGACCTCGAACGGCTGGCCGGTATGGCGAACATGACCGGTGTGCCGATCGAGGTCCGCGCGCTCGATACGTCGATACGCGCCCGGTTGGCCGGGCAGACCGTACAGCCGGCCGCGCTCAAATCAGCTGACTGAGCACCTCGACGATGTCGACGTCGCCGAGGACCTGGATGGCCACGTGGTCGGCGCCCTGGCCGAGGTGGGCGTCGATCTTCTCGCGGACGACCTCGGCGGTGCCGTGCGCCACGAGTTCGTCGATCAGCGCATCCGTGCCGCCATCGGCGAAGTCGGCGTCGGTGTAGCCGAAACGTTTGAGGTTGTTGGTGTAGTTCTGCAGGTGAAGGTACGGCTGGTCGACATATGGGCGACCGACAGAACGTGCCAGCTGCGCGTCCTCGGTCAGCACCACCTTGTGTTCAGGGGCGAGGAACTTCTCCGGGCCGAGGATCATCCGGGCGTATTCGGTGTGGGCAGGCGGAACCAGATAGGGGTGCGAACCGAATGAACGCTCCGCGGCCAGTCGCAGCATGCGCGGGCCGAGTGCGGCGATCACCCGACGATCGACCGGAACACCGCCCTTGTCGAGGCCGTCGAGGTACGCACACAGAGCGTCATAGGGACTCTTGTATTCGTCGACGGCCTCCGGGTGACTGACGCCGACGCCCAGTAGGAAGCGGCCGGGGAAATCGTCCTCCAAGGCGCTGAACTGATCGGCGATGTCGGCCGGGTCTGTGTTCCAGATACTGGTGATCCCGGTGGCCACGCGAATCGAATCGGTGGCCTCGAGCAACGTCCGGGCCGGGCTCAGCGAAGGAGGCGAACCCCCCAGCCAGATGGCGCCGTAGCCCAGCTTCTCGATCTGCTGTGCCTGCTCCTGCGACAGCGCCGACGAACCCGCCCACACCCCATGCGTTCCAAAACCGGTCATACAACAATCCAACCCGACGCACCCACCACAACATTCCATTGGAGGGTCATTCAAAAGCCGTCAATGATCTCGCCAGGCTTCAAACAGGCAGTCGACGAACGTAGTCTCGCACTCATGCGGACTGCCGTGGCCCTGATCGCAATCTCGATTGCGCTGCTCTGCGGTTGCACCACGCAGAATCCCGATCCCGAACGCTCGACGAAGTCGACCACTCCCGTTGCCGCCACCGAGGTCCGCACGATCAACCCGTTCGGACCCGATCGCGACGGCATGCTTGTGGACGGCTACAGCACCCACGACGTCGAAACCCTGGCTCCGCTGAAGTGCTTCACGGACATCAGCGGTGGTTACCGCTGTTCGGAGACCCCTGAAGGACTCAGATTCTGCTGGCAGGCCGCCGAGAACACCGCCGCCTGTCTCGCCGACCCACGCGATCGGGAGTTGGGCACGATGGGTGCCACGTTCGTGATGATGTCGGACGTCAGTCCCTATATCCCGGCCGGACTCGATCTTGCCGACGGATCCCGGTGCACCCTCGGGCGCAACCCGATGGCCATGGCGACCGGCGACGTGCAGTACGTTCATGTCTACGGCTGCACGGGCGGTCCCACGAAGGGCATCTACACCGAACCCCTCCCCGGGATCGGCAATCCGGTCCGGGATGTCATCGACACGTCAACCGCGCTGTGGACTGTGCAGGGCGGGGACGAGAGCGCACCCACCGGACCGGTCGAGGTCATCGTCGCCTACCAACTCGCCACTGGTTGAATTGACCGGGTGAAGGCACTCTTGCAACGCGTCACCTCGGCCTCGGTCAGCATCGATGGAGAAACGGCCGGCGCGCTACCGCTGAGCGACGGCGCGCAGGGACTGGTGGCCCTGATCGGCGTCACCCACGATGACACCGACGCACAGGCCGCCACCCTCGCCGAAAAGATATGGCGCCTGCGCATTTTGGACGGTGAACGCTCCGCCGCCGATCTCGATGCCCCGATTCTGGCGATCAGTCAGTTCACGTTGTACGCCAACACGGCCAAGGGCCGACGGCCGTCGTGGAATGCGGCCGCACCCGGACCCGTCGCCGAACCACTTGTCGAGAAGGTCATCTCCGCACTACGTGCGCTGGGCGCCCACGTCGAAACCGGACGCTTCGGGGCCCATATGCACGTGGCATTGGTCAACGACGGACCGGTCACCATCGCTCTCGAGGTGTAGGTCCGGCGTACCCGGCTTCAGGGCCGGGTGGTGAGAATTCGCGGCCCGTCGCCGGTGACCACAACAGTGTGTTCCCAGTGGGAGGCGCGGCTGCCGTCGTTCGTGACAACGGTCCAATCATCTTCGAGCACAGTGGTATCCACCGTGCCGAGCGACAACATCGGCTCGATGGCCAGCGTCGACCCGATCACCAGAACCGGGCCCCGCCCGGGTTTGCCCTCATTGGCCAGGAACGGATCGAGGTGCATCTCGCGCCCGATACCGTGACCGCCGTAGCCGTCCACGATTCCGAACTCGCGACCGAAGGTCTTCTCCGCGGCCCGCGTTGCGGTCTCGATCGCGTGGGAGATGTCGGTCAGACGCCCGCCATCGACCATCGCCGCGATACCGGCTTCGAGAGCCAGTCGCGTGGCGTCGTTGAGATCGGAGTCGGCCTGCGACAACTCGCCGATACCGAAGGTCCACGCCGAATCACCGTGCCAGCCGTCGAGGATCGCACCGCAGTCGATCGAGACCAGATCGTGCTCGGCCAGCACCACGTCTTTCGACGGGATGCCGTGCACCACGACCTCGTTCACCGAACTGCAGATCGAACCGGTGAACCCGTGGTACCCGAGGAACGACGGGACCGCACCGGCGTCACGGATGACGGCCTCGGCGATCGCATCGAGTTCGAGCGTGCTCACCCCGGGCTTGGCGCCTTCGCGGACAGCCACCAGTGCACGGCCGACGATCGCACCGGCGGCCGCCATGGCGTCCACCTCACCGGGACTGCGGAACGGGACCGGTTTCGGTTTACGAAACCCCATGATCACCTACTGATTCGAAGTTGAGGTGCGCTCAGGCGCTGAGCGCGCGCAGCACTCGCTGATGCACTTCGTTGACGTCGCCCATCGCGTCGATCGACTTCACCGCATCGCCGTAGTACTCACGCAGCGGTGACGTCTCTTTTTCGTAGACGTGCATGCGGTTGCGGATGACCTCTTCGGTGTCATCGGCGCGGCCACGGGCCAGCATCCGCTTGACAACGACGTCCTCGTCCACGCTGAACGACAGCACGGCATCGAGCTT
This sequence comes from Williamsia sp. Y712, assembly GCF_059445525.1. Taxonomy (NCBI): domain Bacteria; kingdom Bacillati; phylum Actinomycetota; class Actinomycetes; order Mycobacteriales; family Nocardiaceae; genus Williamsia; species Williamsia sp. Y712. The sequence continues at coordinate 2,086,921 of NZ_JCAIUN010000001.1, read as the reverse complement.
GGTGTCGAGATCCGCGAGGATCTCGGTCAGCGCGTCGGCCTGCTCGGTCGAACGCGGGAACCCGTCGAGAATGAAGCCCTTCGCCGCATCCGGCTCGGCAACGCGTGCGCGCACCATGTCGACGGTGATCTGCGACGGCACGAGGTTGCCGGCATCGAGATACTTCTTGGCCTCGAGACCGATCGGGGTCCCCTGCGAAATGTTCGCCCGGAACAGATCGCCGGTCGAGATGTGCGGGATACCAATGCTCTCCGAGAGCAGTTCGGCCTGTGTACCCTTGCCGGCTCCGGGTGGGCCGAGAAACACCAGTCTCACTTGAGGAACCCTTCATACTTGCGCTGCATGAGCTGCGAATTGATCTGTTTGACCGTGTCCAAGCCGACGCCGACCATAATCAGCACCGCGGTACCGCCAAACGGAATGTTCTGGACGCCACCTGAATTACCGATTTCCAGGAAGAGGTTCGGCAGGACGGCGATGATGCCCAGGTAAATCGATCCGGGCAGGGTGATCCGGCTCAGCACGTAACCGAGGTAATCGGCCGTCGGCTGACCCGGACGGATGCCCGGAATGAAGCCGCCGTACTTCTTCATCTCATCGGCACGTTCCTGCGGGTTGAACGTGACAGCCACATAGAAGTACGTGAAGAAGATGATCATCAAGAAGTAGACGAGGATGTAGACCGGATTACTCGGGTCCACCAGGTATGTCTGGATCGCGCGCTGCCACCACGAAGGCTCTGCGGTCTGGCTCTGCGTCAGCTGCAGGATCAGGTTGGGCAGGTACAGCAACGACGACGCGAAGATCACGGGGATGACGCCGGCCTGGTTGACCTTCAACGGCAGGTACGTCGACGAACCGCCGTACATCTTCCGTCCGACCATGCGCTTGGCGTACTGCACCGGGATCCGGCGCTGGCCCTGCTCGATGAAGACGACACCGGCAACGATCGCCAGCGCAGCCAGGATCACCAGGAAGAACACCAGGCCACCGCGGGTGTCGAGGATGGTCTTGCCCTCGGACGGGATACGTGCGGCGATACCGGCGAAGATCATCAGCGACATACCGTTGCCGATGCCGCGTTCGGTGATCAGCTCACCGAACCACATCACCACACAGGCGCCGGCCGTCATGACCAGCACGATGATGAGAAGTCCGAAGATCGACTGGTCATTCAGGATCTGATCGCTGTTCGGGCAGTCGGGCAGCAGATTGCCCCTGGCCGCCAGGGCGACGATGCCTGTCGATTGGAGCAGCGCCAGCGCAACCGTGAGGTAGCGGGTGTACTGCGTCATCTTGGCCTGACCGGATTGGCCTTCCTTGCGCAACTGCTCGAAGCGCGGGATGACCACGGTCAACAGCTGCACGATGATGCTCGCGGTGATGTACGGCATGATGCCGATCGCGAACACGGACAGCTGGAGCAGAGCTCCACCGGAGAACATGTTGATCAGGGAGTAGATTCCGGCGGAATCTCCTCGGGAGACGACATCAAGACATGTCTGGATCTCTTGATAGTCGACACCGGGCGACGGAATGGTCGCACCGAGACGATAAAGGATGATGATTCCCAGAACGAAGAGAATCTTCCGCCTCAGGTCGGGTGTCCTGAAGGCCGATATGACGGCGGAACGCACTAACTCCTCCTGGGCAAAGTCGCTCCGGCAGCAGCGTTGCACCGGGCTACGAACAACTCTTGAACTCTAACAGTCACCGGTTCGGGGGACCGAGCGGTGACCACTGAAGTGACGAACGGCGCGGCAATGATGTCCGCGCCGTCCGCCACTGTAGCGAGTCCGGGTGGTCGATGGACTGCGGCTGCCTTACAGGACAGTCGTCGTACCGCCGGCAGCAGCGATCTTCTCGCTGGCCGACGACGAGAACTTGTTGGCGCTGACCTGCACGGCCACCGACAATTCGCCCTCTCCGAGCACCTTCACCAGTTCGTTCTTACGAACCGCGCCCTTGGCGACCAACTCTTCGACACCGATGGTGCCCCCTTCCGGGAACAACCGGGCGATGTCTTCGAGATTGACAACCTGGTACTCGACCCGATTGCGGTTCTTGAAGCCCTTGAGCTTCGGCAGCCGCATGTGGATGGGCATCTGCCCACCCTCGAAGCCGGCAGGCACGTTCTTGCGTGCCTTGGTGCCCTTGGTGCCGCGACCCGCGGTCTTACCCTTGGAACCTTCACCACGACCCACGCGGGTCTTTTCTGTCTTCGACCCCGGGGCGGGGCGAAGATGATGCAATTTGATTGTCATTGTGACTAAACCTCTTCGACGGTCACGAGGTGCCGGACCGCTTTGATCAAGCCGCGGTTCTGGGCGTTGTCCTCGCGGGTGACGGTCTGGCGGATTTTTCGGAGTCCGAGGGTCCGCAGGCTGTCACGCTGATTGCTCTTCTGCCCGATGGTGCTTTTCACCTGGGTGATCTTCAACTCGGCCATATCAAGCTCCCTGTCCTGCACGGGCGCGCAACATACCGGCCGGAGCGACATCCTCGATCGGCAGCCCACGACGTGCGGCAACCTCTTCGGGGCGCTGCAGCATCTTGAGTGCTGCAACAGTCGCGTGGACCACGTTGATGGCGTTGTCCGAGCCGAGGCTCTTGCCGAGGATGTCGTGGACACCCGCGCACTCGAGCACGGCACGCACCGCGCCACCGGCGATCACACCGGTACCGGGGCTGGCCGGACGCAGCATCACAACACCGGCAGCGGCTTCGCCCTGCACGGGGTGAGTGATGGTCGCGCCGATCATCGGGACGCGGAAGAAGCTCTTACGAGCCTCCTCGACACCCTTCTGGATCGCGGCCGGAACCTCTTTGGCCTTGCCGTAGCCGACACCGACCAGTCCGTTGCCGTCACCGACGACCACGAGAGCGGTGAAGGAGAACCGACGTCCACCCTTGACCACCTTCGAGACGCGGTTGATGGCAACCACACGCTCTAGCTGATTCTTGTCTTCCCGACCGCCACCGCGCTGGTTGTCGCGCCGATCGCGGTTACCGCCACCACCGCCGCGGCGGTCGCCGCCTGCGTTGGCTGCGTTCGGGTCATTGCTGTTGCTTCCGGCGGGTCCGCTTCCGGTACCGCCATCACGCCGCTGACGTCCCGGCATCAGATGGTCCTTCCATTGCAAATCGTTGTGGTCGACATCAGAACTCGAGCCCTCCCTCGCGGGCGGCGTCCGCCAATGCGGCGATACGGCCGTGGTAGCCGTGGCCACCATGGTCGAACACCACGGCCTGCACACCGGCAGCCTTGGCGCGGGCGGCGATCAGTTCGCCGACCTTCTTGCTCTGTGCCGACTTGTCGCCACCGGTCGCGCGGACATCGGCCTCGATGGTCGAGGCTGCGGCCACGGTGTTACCGGCGAGATCGTCGATGAGCTGCACGTGGATGTGACGCGAGCTCCGCTTGACCACCAGGCGAGGACGCTCGGGGGTGCCGCTGATCTTCTTACGCAGCCGGAAGTGACGGCGTGCGTTGGAGACGCGACGACGGGTCGACGCGTCCTTGCCGAGGGGAGTGCGCTTTGGCTTTCCCGCAGTTTTAGTCACTGTTGCTTCACTCATGTCACTTACCCGTCTTTCCGACCTTGCGACGGATCTGCTCACCCTCGAAGCGAACGCCCTTGCCCTTGTACGGGTCCGGACGGCGCAGGCGGCGGATATTCGCCGAGATCTGTCCGACTTGTTGCTTGTCGATTCCCGAAACCGAGAATTTGGTGGGCGATTCCACCGTGAAAGTGATGCCTGCAGGCGCCTTGATCGGCACCGGGTGGCTGTATCCGAGCGCGAACTCGAGGTCGCTGCCCTTCAGTGCCACACGGTAACCAACACCGAAGATCTCCATCTTGCGGACATATCCCTCGGTGACACCGGTGACCAGGTTGGCCACCAAGGTGCGGCTCAGGCCGTGCAGTGCACGGTTGCGGCGCTCGTCGTTGGGACGGGTGACAACAACGGTCCCCTCCTCAACGGCGACAGCGATCGGCTCCGAAATCGTCACCGACAACTGCCCCTTGGGGCCCTTGACGTTGACGGTCTGGCCGTCGATCTTCACGTCTACTCCGGCCGGAATGGCGACCGGGTTCTTTCCAATACGCGACATAGTATGTGCCCCTTACCAGACGTACGCGAGGACTTCGCCGCCCACGCCCGCGCTGGCGGCTTGGCGATCGGTCAGCAGACCCGAGGACGTGGAGATGATCGCCACGCCGAGGCCACCGAGCACCTTTGGCAGATTTGTGGACTTTGCGTAGACCCGCAGGCCCGGCTTGGAGACGCGGCGCAGGCCGGCGATGCTCCGCTCACGGGTGGGGCCGTACTTGAGCGAGACGACGAGGCTCTTGCCGACTTCAGCATCTTCTGTGCGGTAGTCGGTGATGTAACCCTCGCGCTTGAGGATCTCGGCGATATTCGCCTTGATCTTCGACGCGGGCAGGGTCACCTCATCGTGATACGCCGAATTGGCGTTACGCAGACGCGTCAAGAAGTCTGCGATCGGATCAGTCATGGTCATAACAGACCGTCAACCTTTCTCGCAGCGGTTCCCATGCAGCATGCGCGCACCGGTTCCCTCGAATGCCGAGGCATTCTTCGGGCCTTCTACGTCACATCGTGGGCCTACAACGAAGTGAGTTCTGTCCTGACCGACCGTTGCCGGTCAGGGGTGGTGCTCCCCCGAATGCACAGGTGCACTCAGGAGTTTTCAAAGCTCAAAGGCCAAGAAAATTCTCAGCTACCTGGGCATTTCAAACCGACCGAAGGCACGGCTCTGCCGAGGCAACTGTCCCAGTGTAAGGAACACAGCTGCTCAGGCCAAATTGCGCCGTACCAGCTGCCGGTTCCCACCCCGAACCAGCCCGGCCTGGAACAATGGGCGGGGCCATGAGAGAACTTGCTCCAGGAGAAAATACTCCACTGCCCTCGCAGCTGATCAGCGTCTCCGTCACCTGCGCATCCCCGGTGAACACGTCGGCGGTGTTGCTCGCGTCGAACGGCCGGGTCCGCTCGGACGACGATCTGATCTTCTACAACCAATCCTTCGGTCCAGGTGTCGTCTACAGCAGCGACGCCCGCAGCGACATCGTCACGATCGACACGACCAAAGTCCCCGGAGACATCGAGACGATCGCGATCACCGCCAGCCTCGACGGCTCCGGTCCGACCACCTTCGCAACGGCAGGCACGCTGCGCGCCGAGTTGCGCGACGGCTCAGGCCGTCCGACCGTGTCGTTCACACCGGCGCGACTGACCTCGGAGTCCGGGGTTGTCTGCATGGAGGTCTACCGGCGCGGCGACGCCTGGAAGGTCCGTGCCGTCGGACAGGGTTACGACGACGGGTTGGCCGGTCTGGCAACAGCTTTCGGCATCCAGGTCGACGACGATCCCGCGCAGGCACCCACAACTCCGGACCCCTTGCCGTGGCCCCCGGCAGGCCAGGCCGCACCACCGCCACCACCGGCCCGGCCCGCCGCCCAGACGTACTCACAGACCCCACCCCCAGCACAGCACCAGGGAGTTCCCGCCATGAACAGTGACCTTTTCGCACCGGCCCACGCCGAGGTGTCCGGCAGCGGCATCCAGAAGCAGGGCAGCAAGATGTGTCGCGTCGGAATGAACGGCGAGATCATGGCCCGCTCCGGATCGATGGTCGCCTACCAGGGCAATCTCACATTCGAGGCCCAGGGCTCCGGCGGCATCGGCCGCGCCATCCGGAACACCCTGAGCGGAGAAGGCGTGCCGCTGATGAAGGTCACCGGCCAGGGCGACCTGTTCCTGGCGGACGCGGCCGCCGACGTCCACCTCATCGACCTCGACGGTTCCGACGGTCTGACCATCAACGGCGCCAACGTGCTGGCCTTCGACTCGACCCTGACCTACGACGTCAAGCGGGTCCAGGGCGCGGCCTCTCAGAGCAATGCCGGACTGTTCAACTGCGTGTTCACCGGCCGCGGCCGGATCGCGATCACCACCGACGGAAACCCAGTGGTGCTGACCGTCGATCAGCAGACGTTTGCCGATCCGAATGCCGCGGTCGCGTGGTCGTCGAGCCTGCAGACCAGCATCAAGCGCAACGATTCGTTCAACCTCGGAACCCTGATGGGTCGCAGCACCGGCGAACGCTTCACCCTCGCCTTCAGCGGCCAGGGTTTTGTGGTCGTCCAGCCCTCCGAGCTCCCGCCGGGTGGTCTCATCGGCGGCACCGGTGGCGGCAGTCAATCCGGCGTCGCCGGCGGACTCGGCGGTCTCCTCGGTCGATAAGGCGACCCCCTCACAAATCCACCCGTTTCAGTCAAAATCACACGTTGCAACAGGTGATTTTGACTGAAACGGGTGGCTTTGAACAGTCGAGCGGGATCTCACTGCAGTCACTGGACGTACCGGTCCGGCTGATCGAACTGATCGACAAGCAAGATCTGATCATCACCAACGAGCTGTTCCCGAATTCGCCTGCACTGCAAGTTGTTTGGTCTGACGACCACGGAACATTCCCATGGGATGAGGGTTACGCCCTGCAACCGGACCACCAGCAGATCAGGGGCATGCTGCCCGATGTCGGCGGCGGCCCGCGCCCGCCGCGGGTGATCACACCACCCACTGCCCCCAGCCGGGCCCAGCGACGTCAGGCGCGACGACGCAAGAACAGACCCTGAAACGCTAAACGCTCCACAAACACAAAGACGCTCCACCTATAGGTGGAGCGTCTTTGTAGAAGTGGAGCGTTTAGCCGAGGGCTAAAAGATCACCAGCTGCTCTTCTGCACACCGGGCAGCTCGCCCGCGTGTGCCATCTCGCGCAAGCAGATACGGCACAGGCCGAACTTGCGGAAGACCGAGTGCGGGCGTCCGCAACGGTTGCAGCGGGTGTAGCCACGCACGGCGAACTTGGGCTTCTTGTTGGCCTTATTGACCAGCGCCTTCTTTGCCATGTCAGTTGTCCTTCGCGTTTGAGTCTTTGAACGGGAAGCCGAGCTGACGCAGCAGTGCCCGACCTTCGTCATCGTTGGTCGCGGTGGTGACGATGGTGATGTCCATGCCGCGGGGCCGGTCGATGTTGTCGATGTTGATCTCGTGGAACATCGACTGCTCGTTGAGACCGAAGGTGTAGTTGCCGTTGCCGTCGAACTGGCGATCGCTCAGGCCACGGAAGTCCCTGATACGCGGCAGTGCGATCGAGACGAGGCGGTCGAGGAACTCCCACATGCGGTCGCCACGAAGGGTGACTCGCGCGCCGATGGGCATGCCTTCACGCAGCTTGAACTGTGCGATCGACTTGCGAGCCTTGCGGATCTCGGGCTTCTGGCCGGTGATCAGGGCGAGGTCTTTGACCGCACCGTTGATCAGCTTCGCGTCACGGGCGGCGTCGCCGACACCCATGTTCACGACAACCTTGACGACGCCGGGGATCTGCATGACGTTGTCGTAGTCGAACTGCTCGTTCAGAGCGTCTTTGATCTCCGCGCGGTAGCGGAGCTTCAGCCGAGGCTGGATCTTCTCAGTGGTGCTCATGTCAGATGTCCTTCCCGTTCTTGCGGGAAATGCGCACGCGCTTGCCGTTGTCGTCGGTGCGGTAACCGATGCGCGTGGGGTTGCCGTCAGAGTCAACGACCATCACGTTCGAGACGTGGATGGCGGCTTCCTGGGTGACAATGCCGCCCGAGGATGCGCCACGCTCGTTCTGCGAGGCGGAGGTGTGCTTCTTGATCCGGTTGACGCCTTCGACCAGGATCCGGTTGCGCTGCGGGTAGGACTCGATGACCTTGCCCTTTGCGCCCTTGTCCTTGCCTGCAACGACGATCACGGTATCGCCCTTGTGAACCTTCATATCAGAGCACCTCCGGAGCCAGCGAGACGATCTTCATGAACTTCTTCTCACGCAGCTCGCGGCCGACCGGGCCGAAGATGCGGGTTCCACGGGGATCGCTCTCGTTCTTGATGATGACGGCAGCGTTCTCATCGAACTTGATGTACGAGCCATCGGGACGACGGCGCTCCTTGGTGGTGCGCACGATAACGGCCCGGACAACTTCACCCCGCTTGATGTTTCCGCCGGGGATGGCGTCTTTGACAGTGGCGACGATGACGTCACCAATGCCGGCGTAGCGCCGTGACGAGCCTCCGAGTACGCGGATGCACAAGATTTCCTTGGCACCCGTGTTGTCGGCGACCCGCAGGCGTGACTCCTGCTGGATCACTTTTTCTCCTTGACCTGGCTGGTAAATATGTGTGGCGGATTTCCGTCCCGACACACGCGGTCCGTTGCCATCGGTGGCGCGCCTGCCTGCAGTTATTCACCACAGGGGGTTCGCTGCTCGACGTGCGGACACAAAAGTGCCGCGGGCAACCGGTCAAGCATAGGTGAAAGACCAGGTCGGATACAAATCATCCCTGGTCGCGACCGGTCACCAGTCGTCGAGAGAGGTGAAGCCGTCCTGGATCGCGCGGGCCAGAAGCTGCGATTTGGTCCGCGCCGGCCTACCCACGAGAGCGTATTTGGATCGGATCCTGGTGATGTGGGTATTGACGGTCGCCTGCGAAATGTACAACTTCGCCGCGGCCTGCCCTTTGGAATCGAAGGCAAACCAGGCCAACAGGACTTCGACCTCACGGGGAGACAAGACCGGAACCCGAGTTGCAGTAGGCGGCGCAATGGAACTGTCGACAGTCATTGGGCGACTCTTTTCGTCTGGTCTGTTCAAGTCATGGCACAAGCCGCCCGACGTCATCAAAGCGTAGAAAGCCCAGGCCAGATCGGTAAGTCCCAGTTCTAGGGGGACTCGCCTGGCACTGGCGGCGGCCCCGGCCCGACTCTGGATCAGGCAAATAACTTAGGTTAGTGTTGGCTAACAACTTGGTCTCCGAGGAGAAAATATGAACATTCGTAAGAGCGTGGCAGGCGCGGCCCTGATCGGCTTGGCCGTCTTCGGTGTCGCCGCCTGCAGCGATGACAGCGATTCCGACTCATCGACAACCACCACCTCGGCCGCCGAGACCTCCGCCGCGGCTTCGGGTAGCGCAACCAGCCCCGACGCAGCGGCCGATACCGCGCTCGAGGTCGGCGCCGCGCAGGAGATCATCGTCGGGGTCCTATCCCCCGACACCGACCCCGCGACGTACACCGATCTGGTCGACTCGGACGATCCGGCCGTCGCCGGACAGCTCGCCGGACTCGCCAAGGGTTTCTCGGCCGCCGGATACACCCCCGACAAGTTCACCGTGACGGACGTGACCGCTGACGGCGACGCCGCAGCCACCGCGACCGTCGAGGTTGACAGCCCGCACACACCCGAGCCGGTGGCGATGCCGTTGGCCTTCGTCAACGTCGACGGCACGTGGAAGCTCTCCACCGATGCCATCACCGCTCTGACATCGATGGGCGGCGGTCACTGACCGTCTGTACAACACAAAATTGCCCGGCCGCATCAGCGGCCGGGCATCTTTGTATTCGGACTCGGCCCCGGGAGCATCCGGTCACCAATCGCACCATTGCTCGAACGTGCTACAAGTCATACGGTCGACCACTTCGTCTCCCCTAAGGTGGAATCAACTCTTCCATGAGAGGCGAACCATGACCGACAACAAGGACTTTGCCGATCGCGACCAGTTCGACCTGACCAAAGACGTCAACAGCCAAGATAGCAACGGCCCGAACAGCAACGCGACCCACGACACAGCGCCGCTGAGCCCGTACCCCACGTATCCGACGGCGCCGACCCTGCCGTCGGTCGGTGCGGAATATTGGCAGCCGTACGAAGCCGGGGCCGGTCCCCTGGCAGGCCTCGACCCGGCCTATCCGCATTACCCCGTCGCGTACCCGCCGAGTCCATATCCGGCCATGTATTACCCCAACCCCTATCTGATGGCCCCGAAACGAACCAATTCGATGGCCACCGGCGCATTGATCTGCTCGATCGTCGCGATACCTGCGATGTTCTTCTGCTTCGCCGGCGTCCTGGTCGCACCGGTCGGTGTCATCCTCGGGATCATCGGCCTCAATCAGATCAAAGAGCGTCCGTGTGAAACCGGCGAAGGGCAGGCCTGGGCCGGGATCATCGTCGGCGGTCTTCTCACCGCACTGTGTGTTCTTCTCGCCACGCTCTGGATCACGTTCATCGTGGGCAACTGAGATGCCGATTGTCGGCGGACCTATCTTCCAGGTCGCGTGGGTGGTCGATGACATCGCTGCCGCCGAAGAGGAGTTCACCAACCGTTACGGAGTCGAATCCTGGCTGCGCATACCGGATGTCATATTCACACCGGACGCATGCAGCTACCGCGGCGTACCGGCGGACTACACGATCCATGTATCACTCGCATACGCCGGCGGCCAGCAACTCGAGTTGATCCAGCCCGTGACGGGGACGAATCTGTATTCCGAAGCACTCGCAGCCCACGGCCCCGGGCTGCATCACGTCGCCTGGATTCCGGACGACTTCGATGCCACTCTGGCGCAGTTACGCAGCAACGGAGTGGCCATTCTTCAGGACGGCCAAATATCCGGCATAGGAATGGAATTCGCGTACATCGACGGAGGGCCGATCGGTTCGTATGTCGAACTCATGAAGCTCTCCGACGAGATGCGCGCATTGTTCGACGGGCTGGTGCCCGAGGGATCGGTCAATCCCTGGAATCGCTGAGGGGCCGAATACCGATTCAATCGGCCGAGCGGCCCTTGTCGGCGGCGTAGACGGCGCCGTGGACTGCGCTGGCTTCATCACTGGCGAGGAATGCGATCAACTTGGCCACCTCTGCAGGCTCCGACATACCCCGCGGTGACGCGGTCCGCATTATCAGTTCGAAGTCTGCCCCGTCGGGTACGACAAAATCGCTGACCTGCGGGGTGAGCATGCCCCCTGGGCATACCGCGTTGACCCGAACCGCAGTGTGCGCAAACTCCACTGCAAGAGCCCTGGTCAGCCCCACCAATCCGTGCTTGGCTGCACAGTAGCCGGCCGAATAGGCCTGGCCCTGGGTCCCCGCCGTCGAGGCGACGTTGACGATGTTGCCTCCGGACTCGAGGAGATGCGGCAGCGCCGCGCGACAAAGGTAGAAGGGCCCGCTCAGGTTGATCGCGAGGTCCTGCTGCCACTCTTCGTCGGTCACCGAGGGCGTGTGTCGCATGGTGTGTGCGCCGGCCACATTCACCAGCGCATCGATCCGGCCGAACGCGTCGATGCAGCCGTCCACTGCATCGCGGCAGGCGTCCGGGTCGGCGATATCGGTAATGCGGAATCGGCCGTCCGTCACCGCGGTGAACACTTCCGACAAACGTTGTTCGTCACGCGCGAGCCCGAACACCCTGGCCCCGCGCTCGGCCAGGATTCGAGCCACTGCCGCTCCGAGTCCCGATGAGGCGCCGGTGACAACAACGACCTTCCCGCCGAAACCCGACGTGTTCGTGTCCCCTCGTGACTCCGCCATACGACCATTTAAGCACGTACGCTTAACGGGAGCGTCTGTATTACGGTCGCCGAACTACGCGGGGTGTCTCCGAGCGTCGGTATGGATCACCAGTTTCACCTGTCCGGTCCACAACCTGTTCAACGTCCCTGGGCTATAGGCTCTTTATCGATGACAGACACCGGTCCGGACCGAGGGAAGCGCGAGTTGCTCGATACAGCGGAAAGGCTGATCGCAACCCGCGGATACGAAGTTCCCCTGCGCGACATCGCGGTCACCGCCGGTCACCGCAACAACTCGGCTGTGCAATATCACTACGGTAACCGCCAGGGCCTGATCGCAGCGATCGTCGCCAGGCGCCTGGGCCCCATGGAGCGCGAACGCGCACGGATGCTGGAAATCTTTGCCGCACAAGGTAAGCAGCCCACGGTTCGCGACCTCATCGGCGTGCTGGTGCTGCCGATCCTGGAGATGAAGGGCACCCACTATGCCCGGTTCCTCGAGGTGACCCGCCCGTCGTGGCCCGATGAATCCATACCCACCGGGTACACCGAGTGGCCCAAAGTTCTTGACCAGCTCAACAAGTCACTCGTTGGCGACACCGTTACCCGTCATCGCCGGGTCGCCGCGGTGGCCACTGCGATGTTCGCGCTGATCGCCGACTTCGAGCGTCGAACCGAACTCGGCGATCAGTCGGAATCCGAACCGGACGAGATCATCGACATGCTCACATCGATGATGACCACACCCCTTCGAACCCAGACGAACTAGAGAGTCTGTTTCGGGCCGCTGCACAACGAGGTCATCGGCCCCGGGCGATCCGCGGATCAAACTGAACCTGCCGCCGCGATCAGTTGGCTGTAGGTTCTGGCCATGGATTGGTCGGCAGCACCGGTATCGGGAATCTCCGCGCTGACCGGCCTCGGTCCGAGCGCCCTGGCAATCGCCTTGGACGATCTTCCCGACGACGCACCCGCGGTCCTGTTGATCCGTCTGGACAAGGTCACCGATATCTCACAGGTGCTGGGAGATCTTGTAGCCGACCTCGAGACAACAACCTTCCAGCTGTACCCGGCGTGGCTGCCCGGCGCCGAAGTATCACCCGGTCGCGCCACCGTCGACCGGGTCGCCGCCCGAGCGCTCGCCTCGGAACTGGCTGCGCGATCAGACCACTATCGTCCCTTTCTGATGGATCTCGCCGCCAATGCCATCGCCGCGCACACCCGGACCGAGCAGCTCATGCTGGCGGAGAAATACTCCAACGCCACCCGGATGGCCGGACTGATCCGGGTGATCAAGGCCAGCTTCGCCCGCGATCGTGTGGTCCTCGCCTTGTATTCCCCGATTCCACTGCCGCGAGAACAGCAGAATTACGTTGCTGCGGTGTGTGATTGGCTGAGCAGCTACGTCGGCCTCTGGCTCCTGGACGACATCACGGCGGACATCGACCGCTTCCCGACGGTGCCCATACGCTCCGGCGGCATCACCTCGACCAGCGTTGTCGACGAATCCCCGTGGGTCCTGCCCACCGTGACCTTCCCACCGATCTCGGGCCGACCACATCCCGCAAGCGCAGCCGAACAACGACTCGAATCGCACCTGGCCCGCCTCCCCTGGGCCGCGGAGCGCAGATGGAATCACCTTGTACCCACCGGTGAACTTCAACCGTTCGTACGAGCCGATTTGCTGTGGCCGGATGCGAGACTGGTTGTCGAGATCGACGGCGCCGATCATCGAACCGCAAACAAGTATTCAGACGATCGGCGACGGGATGTCGCCCTGCAACTCGCCGGTTATATGGTGGCGCGCTTCACAAATGAACAGGTACTGAGCGACAGCACTGCGGTTGTGGACATAATCCACAGGTTGCGTACTCGCCGCTTGGCTGAAAAGGAGCTTCCGTGACCGCGTCGGACCTCACTGGTACCGAAATGATCGTCTTGTTGGTCTTGATGGCCGAGTCCCGTGGCCTCACGAACGGTGAGATCCGAGAGCGTGGACCAGAGCTCAAAGCCCCCGCCCGTCGCAAACTCAACGCGCAAGGGCTCATCGACAGCGACACCTCGAAAGTGCCCCACCACCATTCGCTGTCCGACCGTGGCTGGGCCAAGTGCAACGAACTCCTCGGAACGACGCCACCGGCCGGCACCACCCCGCAGGGCAAGGCGCTCTTCACCGTCCTTGCAGGTTTGGGACGTCACTTCGAACGGTCGAGCCTGCGATTGGCGGATGTCTTTCTGCCATCTGAAGATTCAGTCGGCAAAGAATCATCTGAACAGCCGACGCCGGACATCGAAACCCGCGTCATCGACACCTACCGAACACTCGCGAACAAACCCGGGGCGTGGGTCGGGTTGTCCGAACTTCGGGCAAACCTGCGCAGTGTCACACGAGCCGACCTGGACACGGTGCTTCAGTCGCTGTACAGCCGGCCAGGGTTCCGACTGATTCCGGAAGAAAACCGTAAGGCGCTGACCCCCGAGGCCCGCGCCGCCGCCGTATCGATCGGCAATCAGGACAAACACCTCATCAGCATGGAGCCGACGTGACATCGGTATCGCAGCTCGACGCGCTCGCCAAGGCACGAAGCGGATTCTCCAACTCCGCCCATACCCGCGACGATGTGTGGCTCTCGCACAACGACATCCACGTCGACGGACTGCACGCCAACGCCTGGCGCGCAATCGAGCGCGCCGTCGCCGATGCTCAAGAAAGCGCCGGTCCGAGCCCGCTCGGTGTGGTGTTGCAGGGGCCCGCCGGGTCAGGCAAGACACATCTCCTCGGTCAGGTCCGTGAGTACGTCCAAGCCCAGCAGGGCTACTTCGTGATGTTGGACCTGCTCGACCCCAGCGATTTCTGGCGCACACTTCTCAGTTCGCTGCTCGATTCCCTCAACCGCCAGATCAAGCCGCCGGTGGACAAGACCCAACTCCACGACGTGATGCAGCGCCTCGCAGATCTGGCAGGTACCTCACGCGTCGCCCGCCGCGCGATCTCGGGCGAAACCCTGGTCACGCCCGCGATTCTCGATGAGTTCGTGAACAGCCTTCGCAAACCACTGCCTGCCCTCATCCGCGGTCACCATGCCACCCTGCGGGCACTTGTGTTGTCCGCGGCGCCGAGCTCGCGGCTCAACGATCTCGGTATCGCCTACCTCGAGAACAACATCGATGAGATCGACCCGGCCGAACGCTCCGAATGGCAACTGCCACCCCGCGCGCTTCCCTATGAGGGAACCGTGCGGGCGATCTCGGAGTACATGGCAGCCACCGGTCCCACCGTCCTTGCCGTCGACCAGATCGATACGCTGCTGGCCCAGGCGCGTTCCGGCACCGACGCCACCACCTCGGCTGACTCGTATGCCGAGACCGTGGTCGACCAGGTGGCCCACGGATTGATGTCTGTACGTGAAGTGCTTTTGCGCACCGTGACTGTCGTGTCGTGTCTTCCGTCCGTCTGGACCATCATCGAACTCCAGGCGACGGCCTCGGTACCGGATCGATTCCGCGCCAACATCATCCTCGAAGGTCTGCCGGACGATACCTTCGCCAGGACACTCGTCGAGCGCCGGCTGTCGAAATCGTTTGCAGAACTGGGCTTCACACCGCCCTACCCGACCTGGCCGATCCAGGATCCGGCGTTCTCGGCCGCGACGTCCCTCAATGCCCGTTTGTTGATCAAACGCGTCGACCGGCACATCACCGAATGTCTCGACAACGAGGCCGTGACGGAACTCGAATCGCTGATCGATCAACCCGACGACGATGAGTTTCCGCCGCGACGGAATAGGAACAACACCGGTGCGGACGATCAACCTCCGGGTGATCTCGACGAGGTGTACCAACGCCACATCAAGAATGCACTGACCGCGTCGGCAGTGGACCCGAAGAAGGAAGACGACGTTGTTCCGGTGCTGCTGACCGCCGGGTTGCGGGCCTGGGCAGTCGAATCCGGTTCTGACGACTTCACCATCGACCAGGTCGGAGGCCAATACCGCCTACACGCCCGACTGCGCCAGAGCCTCGACTCCCTCACCGACGACGAACATCATTGGGCTTTTCGTGCCATCTCGGCCACACACGCCGGCGCTGTCCAATCCCGCCTACGGAATGCGTCCATCGATGCCGGTCTGTCCTCATCGGTGCCGAGACGCCAACTCTTCATCTTGCGCAACATCGCCTGGCCGGGCGGACCGAAGACAGCCGAGATGGTCAACGAGTTCACCGCGAATGGTGGCCAGGTACTGGCCTTTACATACGGAGATCTCGCCAAACTCAGCGCTGTCAACGAGATGACCAAGGCCATGCCCGCGGGATTCGACTCCTGGCTCCGAACGCATCGACCGGCCCACGACATCGAGTTCTTGAGCGCCGCACTCGGCGATGCGGGTGCCACCCCCGCGCGTGAACCCATCCCGGCAGAGCGCACCGACTGGACTACGCCTGCCGCTCCGGCAGAGCCGCAGACACCCACGATCATCGAGCCGCACGTACCTCCGACCTCTGAGTTGTCGGCGGAGATCACCACCGAGATACCGATCTTCACCCCCGCAACCCAGCACATCGCCGCGTCCACAACCATCAGTCTCGGCGTATCCCGATCAGGCAAGACCGCGACGGTCGATCTCGAGGCACTCCGCAAGCACACGGTCATCTTCGCCGGTTCGGGTTCGGGAAAGACGGTGATGATCCGTCGGCTCATCGAAGAATGTGCCTTGCAGGGTGTTTCGGCCATCGTTCTCGATCCCAACAACGACCTCGCACGTCTGGGAACAGCCTGGCCCCAAGCACCTTCGGGCTGGTCCGGCGACGACGCCGCCAAAGCGGCCGACTACATCGACAATGTGGAAACCGTCATCTGGACTCCGCGGATATTCGGTGGCCGACCACTGAGCTTTCAGCCACTTCCCGACTT
This sequence comes from Williamsia sp. Y712, assembly GCF_059445525.1. Taxonomy (NCBI): domain Bacteria; kingdom Bacillati; phylum Actinomycetota; class Actinomycetes; order Mycobacteriales; family Nocardiaceae; genus Williamsia; species Williamsia sp. Y712. Next base: position 2,070,596 of record NZ_JCAIUN010000001.1, on the reverse strand, counting down.
CGCTGCCGTACGGGACAATCCGGACGAGTTCGAGCTGACCGTCGACGCAGCGGTATCAGCCCTCAAGCCCTATGCGCGGGTTGGCGGTGCCAAGGCCACGCGTCAGGAAGCAATCCTGAAGAAGTCGATGGCGTTGTACGGAAAGAACTCCAGCGGATCATTGGTCGGATATATCGATCTGCTGGCGGATATGACAGATGACATGAGCGGCCTCACTGACACCGAGAAGTTGGCCGGCCCACTGGCAGAGAATCTCAAAGCCGCGATGATCAACAACCCCATGCTCGGCGGTGAGGGAACCGCAGTCGATCCGGCGGTCCTACTGACCCCGACTGCCGGGAAACGTGCGCGTATCTCGGTGATCAGTCTCATCGGTTTGCCCGATGACGGACAACGCCAGGGTTTTGTGAATCAGCTCCAGCTCGCGTTGTTCGCGTGGATCAAGAAGAACCCGGCCGGAGATCGCCCGCTCGGCGGACTGTTCGTGATGGACGAGGCCCAGACTCTGGCACCGGCAGGTAGGAGCACCGCCTGTACGCAGAGCACCATCGCGCTTGCCTCGCAGGCGCGAAAGTACGGCCTGGGTCTGGTTTTTGCCACCCAGTCCCCCAAGGGAATCGACAACAAGATCGTCGGCAACGCTTCCACTCAGTTCTTCGGCCGACTCAATACGCCGGTGCAGATCAGCGCCGCAAACGACATGGCCTCCGCAAAAGGCAGCCGCATCAATGACATCGGCCATCTCGGCACCGGCGAATTCTACGTCGCCCCTGACGGTGCCGCATTCCAGAAGGTCAACACACCCCTGTGTTTGAGCTATCACCCGAGTTCACCGCTGTCCGATGAGGAAGTCCTGGCCCTGAGCCGGCAATGACCCCAACACAACAAAGCGGCCCGCCCCTTGTCAGGGACGGGCCGCTTTGTTTGTAAACCTTTGGCTTACTTGGCCTTCTCGAGGACCTCAACCAGACGCCAGCGCTTGGTGGCGCTCGTCGGGCGGGTCTCCATCAGCCGAACGCGGTCGCCGATACCGGCGGTCTCGTTCTCATCGTGAGCCTTGACCTTGCTGGTGGTGCGGATGATCTTGCCGTAAAGCGGGTGCTTCACACGATCTTCCAGCTCGACCACAATGGTCTTCTGCATCTTGTCCGAGACGACGTACCCGATGCGCTCTTTGCGCCGTGCACGGTCCTCGGCGGACGTTTCTGTCACTTCCTGGTCCTTACTCATGCGTCGTCACCGTCCGTAGCTTCGGGTCCGGCGGCCAGGCCCAGCTCACGTTCCCGCATCACTGTGTACACGCGCGCGATTTCGCGACGCACGGTACGCAGCCGGCGGTTGTTGTCGAGCTGACCGGTGGCCATCTGGAACCGAAGGTTGAACAGCTCTTCCTTCGACTCACGCAAACGTTCGACCAGTTCTTCGTCACTGAGCTCGCGGAGCTCGGCGGCGGCGATTCCGATACTCATCAGAACAGCTCCTCCCTGGTCACGATGCGGGTTTTGATCGGGAGCTTGTGCTGCGCGCGGCGCAGGGCCTCGCGAGCAGTCTCCTCACTGGGGTAGCTCATCTCGAAGAGGATGCGACCCGGCTTGACCGGGGCGACCCACCACTCGGGTGAACCCTTACCGGAACCCATGCGGGTTTCGGCAGGCTTCTTCGTCAACGGGCGGTCGGGGAAGATGTTGATCCACACCTTGCCGCCACGCTTGATATGCCGGTTGATGGCAATACGAGCTGACTCGATCTGACGGTTGGTGATGTACGCGCTCTCCAGTGCCTGGATGCCGTAGTCACCGAACGTCACCTTGGTTCCGCCCGAGGCCTGACCTTTCAGGCTGGGGTGGTGCTGCTTGCGGTGCTTGACCCGACGAGGGATCAACATGCCTCAGCCCTCCTGGTTCTCAGCCTGCGCGGGGGCAGGCGTTGTCGCTGGAGCGTCAGCAGCCGCAGAAGTACCGGCGGTTGCCGCACGCCCTGCTTCGGTGCTGGTCGCGGTGGTGCCCGACGAACCGCTCCGCTTCGGACGTGCGGGGCGACGCGGACGACGGTCTTCGCTCGGAGCAGCAGCCGAGGACAGAGCCTCGCGCTTGCCACCGACGATGTCGCCCTTGTAGATCCACACCTTCACGCCGATACGGCCGAAGGTTGTCTTGGCCTCGTAGAGGCCGTAGTCGATGTCAGCGCGCAGGGTGTGCAGCGGCACACGACCTTCGCGGTAGAACTCGCTACGGCTCATCTCCGCACCGCCGAGGCGACCCGAGCACTGGACCCGGATTCCCTTGACGTTGGGCTGACGCATGGCCGACTGGATGGCCTTACGCATCGCCCGGCGGAATGCCACGCGGTTGCTGAGCTGCTCGGCGACACCCTGTGCCACCAGCTGAGCTTCCGACTCGGCGTTCTTGACCTCGAGGATGTTCAGCTGCACCTGCTTGCCGGACAGCTTCTCCAGGTCGCCACGGATCCGGTCTGCCTCGGCGCCGCGGCGACCGATGACGATGCCCGGACGGGCGGTGTGGATGTCGACGCGAACCCGGTCACGGGTGCGTTCGATCTCCACCTTGGCGATGCCTGCACGCTCGAGGCCGGTGGCCAGGAGCTTGCGGATGGCAACATCCTCTTTCACGTACTCCGCGTACTGCTTGTCTGCGTACCAACGGGACTTCCAGTCCGTGGTGATACCGAGACGGAAGCCGTGCGGGTTGATCTTCTGGCCCACTACTGAGCTCCCTTCCGGCGGCTGCGGCTGGTCGCCGCACCCTTGTCGGCGATGCTCTCGACGACGACGGTGATGTGGCTGGTCCGCTTACGGATCCGGAACGCACGCCCTTGGGCACGCGGACGGAAACGCTTCATGGTCGGTCCCTCGTCGGCGAACGCCTGTGACACCACGAGGGTGCGACGGTCGAGGTCGAGGTTGTTCTCGGCGTTGGCAACGGCGCTGGCAAGCACCTTCGCCACCGGCTCGCTCGCTGCCTGGGGCGCGAACTGCAGGATGTCGAGGGCCTCGTCCACGTTCTTGCCGCGAACCAGATCGATGACTCGACGCGCCTTCATGGGGGTCACACGCACGAAACGAGCGGTGGCCTTGGCGGTCGGATTGGTTGTTTCAGTACTCATCTACCGACGCTTCGCTTTCCGGTCGTCTTTGATGTGTCCCTTGAAGGTGCGCGTCGGCGCGAACTCGCCGAGCTTGTGCCCGACCATCGAATCCGAGACGAACACCGGGACGTGCTTGCGACCGTCGTGGACGGCGAAAGTGTGTCCGATGAAGTCCGGAATGATGGTGGACCGACGGGACCAGGTCTTGATGACCTGCTTGGTGCCCTTTTCGTTCTGAACATCGACCTTGCCCAACAGGTGGTCGTCGACGAACGGGCCTTTCTTGAGGCTGCGTGGCATTCTCTAACTCCCTCCTGGGTTATCGCTTGTTCTTGCCGGTGCGGCGGCGGCGGACGATGAGCTTGTCGCTCGGCTTGTTCTTGCGGGTGCGGCCCTCGGGCTTGCCCCACGGGCTGACCGGGTGGCGACCACCGGAGGTCTTACCCTCACCACCACCGTGCGGGTGGTCGACCGGGTTCATGACGACACCACGGACGGTTGGGCGCTTGCCCTTCCAGCGCATACGGCCGGCCTTGCCCCAGTTGATGTTGCTCTGCTCGGCGTTGCCCACCTCGCCGACGGTTGCGCGGCAGCGCACGTCGACTCGACGGATTTCACCGGAAGGCAGACGCACGGTGGCGTAGGCGCCTTCTTTACCGAGCAGCTGCGCGCCGGCTCCGGCAGAACGGACCAACTTGGCTCCGCCGCCCGGACGCAGTTCCACAGCGTGGATCTGGGTACCGGTCGGGATGTTGCGCAACGGCAGGTTGTTGCCCGGCTTGATGTCGGCGGTAGGACCGCTCTCGACCACGTCGAACTGCTTCAGGCCCTTGGGCGCGATGATGTAACGCTTTTCGCCATCGACGAAGTGCAGCAACGCGATCCGCGCAGTGCGGTTGGGGTCGTACTCGATGTGAGCGACCTTTGCGTTGATGCCGTCTTTGTCGTTACGACGAAAGTCGATGAGACGGTAGGCCCGCTTGTGGCCACCACCCCGGTGACGGGTCGTGATGCGACCGTGCGCGTTTCGTCCACCGGTGCTGTGCAACGGACGAACGAGTGACTTTTCCGGAGTACTACGAGTCACCTCGGCGAAGTCTGCGCCAGACGAGCCACGACGACCGGGGGTCGTCGGCTTGTACTTACGAATTGCCATGAGTCTTCTTGTCCTCTACTTCTTCTGAGTCCGAGCGGCGTCAGCCGACCGGGCCTCCGAAGATCTCGATGGGCTTACTGTCGGCGGCCAGGGTCACGATCGCGCGCTTGGTGTCCTTGCGCTTGCCGTAGCCGTACTTGGTCCGCTTGCGCTTACCCTGACGGTTGGCGGTGTTCACGCTCGTGACCTGCACGTCGAAGATTTCTTCGATGGCGATCTTGATCTGGGTCTTGTTCGACTCCGGGTGCACGAAGAACGTGTACACGTTGTCCTCGATCAGTCCGTAGGACTTCTCGGAGATCACCGGGGCCAGAATGATGTCACGGGGGTTTGCCTGAACAGTCATGAAACTCAGGCCTCCTTCTCGTCTTTGTTCGCACCAGCAATGAAGGTGCCAAGGGCTTCGCGGCTGAAGACAACCTCATCGGCGTCGAGGACGTCGTAGGTGTTCAGCTGATCCGGAGCGATCGGCAGCACATGCTGCAGGTTCGCAACGCTCTTCCATGCAGCGGTGTCCTCACGGCCGACCACCAACAGGAACTTCCGACGATCAGACAGCTCTTCGAGGAACAGCCGTGCCGTCTTGGTCGACGGGGCCTGCCCGGCAACCAGTTCGGTGATCACGTGGATGCGCTCGTTGCGTGCCCGGTCGGAGAGGGCTCCGCGCAGGGCGGCTGCCTTCATCTTCTTGGGGGTGCGCTGGCTGTAGTCACGCGGCTGCGGGCCGTGGACGATGCCACCACCGGCGAACTGAGGGGCGCGGGTCGAGCCCTGACGAGCGCGACCGGTTCCCTTCTGGCGGTAAGGCTTTGCGCCACCACCGCGGACCTCGGCCCGCGTCTTGGTGGAGTGCGTGCCCTGGCGTGCAGCACCCAGCTGGGCGACGACGACCTGGTGCAGCAGCGAGATGTTCGCAGGCGCATCGAAGATCGCGGCGGGCAGTTCGACGGTTCCGTCGGTCTTGCCACCGAAGCTCTTCACATCGACCGTGCGGGTCTGCTGCTTCTCGGTGTTGACAGTCATTAGCTCGCACCACCCTTCATGGCGTCACGGACGATGACAACCGCGCCCTTGCGACCCGGGATCGCTCCCTTGATCAGCAGCAGGCCCGATTCAGCGTCCACCTTGTGGACCTTCAGGTTCTGGGTGGTGACCTTGTCATTACCCATCCGACCGGCCATCCGCATGCCCTTGAACACGCGACCGGGGGTTGCGCAGCCACCGATGGAACCGGGTGAGCGGTGCACGCGGTGCACGCCGTGGCTGGCGCCCAGGCCCTTGAAGCCGTGACGCTTCATGACACCGGCGAAGCCCTTGCCCTTGGAGGTTCCGGTCACGTCGACGAGGGCACCGTCGGCGAAGATCTCCGCCGTCAGTTCCTGTCCGACCGTGTACGGCGAAACGTCGTGGACGCGGATCTCGGCAACATGCCGGCGCGGGGTGACCCCGGCCTTGGCAAACTGACCGGCAACCGGCTTGGTGACCTTGCGCGGGTCGATGGCGCCGTAGGCGAGCTGCACGGCGGTGTAGCCGTCGGTCTCCTCGGTGCGGATCTGCGTGACCACGTTCGGTCCCGCCTTGACGACGGTCACCGGGATCACCCGGTTGTCCTCGTCGAATACCTGGGTCATCCCGAGCTTGGTGCCCAGGATTCCCTTCACATTTGTCTGAGTCATCTGTTAAATCCCGCCACTCACTGGATGTTGACGTCGACGCTGGCCGGCAGATCGATACGCATCAAGGCGTCAACGGTCTTCGGCGTGGGATCGAGGATGTCGATCAGTCGCTTGTGTGTACGCATCTCGAAGTGCTCGCGCGAGTCCTTGTACTTGTGCGGCGAGCGGATGACGCAATACACGTTCTTTTCGGTGGGCAACGGCACCGGGCCAACGACACGTGCACCCGTACGGGTCACGGTCTCCACGATCTTGCGCGCCGACGCGTCGATCGCCTCGTGGTCATAGGCCTTGAGCCGGATGCGGATCTTTTGTCCCGCCACGCTGTGTCCTCTTCCGTCATTTTCGGCTGCACAGATGAACACCTCGTGGATACGACTGTGGTCGCATCCTCGTGACCATTACCTCACGGTGGTGATCGACGCTGTTCATCTGTCATTGTTCAAAACTCGCTTGCACGAGTCGTCGTACTGCGCCCAATCTTGCGGGCCTCCGGTCCACGCACTCGGGTGTGTCGCGGTGGCTACACACACTTATGCGCATGCGCTTACCGCTTGTATCCGACTGCATCTATCTGAACTCGGGTCTATCTCTGCTTGTTGTGCACCACAACGGAAGCTCGAACCAGTTCGCAAGCCGCTTAGTTCGTCCGGTGGTGCTCTTCGGTCGACAGGCGCTCTGTAGCTGGTTGGACGCATGAAAGCTTCCAGCCGGGACATACAGGGCCGCACTGCCAATCAAGGCAACCCGACAAGTATGCAATAGATCCGGCTCAGGACCAAATTCGTCCGGTCGAGGCCGGCATCTGCCTTGCGACCGGGTCTTCACAGCTTCTTCACAACTTCTCCGCAGTGCCTGTACAACCCCGGCCTAGTGTCACTTCCATGACCGCCGACCCACCGCAGACGCAGCGTAGCGAAGCCCGACCGGACAACTGCTTGCCCGCTGTCCTGGTTGTCGACGACGAACCGTTGATCCGGCAGGCCATCACCGAGCGGCTGCGCGCAGAGGGGTTCGACGTCACCACCGCGGACACCGGCCCGATGGCAGTCGAAGAGCACCGCAACATCTGCCCCGACGTGGTGATCCTCGATCTGATGCTGCCCGGCATGGACGGCCTCGAGGTCTGCAGGCGGATTCAGGCGCACTCCCCCACCCCGGTACTCATGCTGACCGCCCGGTCAGGGGAGACCGATCTGGTGATCGGTTTGGGTGTCGGCGCCGATGACTACCTGTCGAAGCCGTTTTCGATGCGCGAGCTCGTGGCCCGCACGCGGGCGTTGCTCCGTCGGGTCGAACGCTACGGTTCGGCGGATCCGGGATCGGCGGATGCGGAACCGGTCGACCCGCAGCGACAGGTTCAGACACTCGGTGAGCTCCGGATCGATCACTCCGCCCGGGAGGTCCGGGTCGCAGGCGAACCCGTGCACCTGACCCGGACGGAGTTCGACCTGTTGGTCTCGCTGGCGGACCGACCCGGTGCGGTCTTGAGTCGCGGGCAACTCCTCGAGTCGGTCTGGCACTGGCCGGGCGCCGGCGAAACCCGCACCGTCGATTCGCATGTGCGGTCACTGCGCCAGAAGGTCGGCGCCCATCACATTCGTACCGTCCACGGCGTCGGCTATGCCCTCGGTGGCGAGCGACGATGACCGTCTCGATACCCCGCCTGCGGTTGCCCCGACCTCTGGATGCGATCCAGTCCTTCAAGTTCAAGACCGCGATCGTCGTCGGCGGTGCCCTGTTCACCTCCAGCGTCTCGTTCTGGGTGACAGCTCAGTGGCAGTTCCGATACGCGTTGCTGACGGCGATGGTGGTCGCGTTCGTGGTGACCTATGTCCTCGCCCACGGCATGACCTCACCATTGCGCGAGATGACCAGAGCCGCACGCCGGATGTCGGGCGGCGACTACAGCGTCCGGGTCCGCGCCACCTCCAGGGATGAGATCGGCACCCTGGCCGACGCCTTCAACCAGATGGCCGACGACCTCGCCCATGAGGACAAATACCGCCGGGAGGTGATCGGAAATGTCGCACACGAGCTCCGGACACCGGTCGCGGCGTTACATGCCGTCCTCGAGAACCTGGTCGACGGCGTGAGTACACCTGATCCCCACACGCTCGAGATGGCACTCAGCCAGACCGACCGGCTGGGCCGGCTGATCAACGAGTTGTTGGACCTGTCCAGGGTCGAGGGAGGCGTCACGCCACTCGACTGCCACCGGGTGGACCTCCACCGCTTCATCGTTGCCGCGGTCGGTGAGTGTCGACTGCGATCGAAACCGGGAATCGACTTCGTGGTCGAGATACCGCCCACCCTGTACGTCGAGGCCGACGAGGCGCGTCTGCATCAGGTACTCGCAAATCTGCTCGACAACGCCGCCCGCCACTCCCCGATTGACGGCCAGGTACTGGTGACCGCCCGGTCGGACGGCGACACCGTCGTCATCGACGTGGTCGACCAGGGACCGGGAATCGCCCCTGCCGAGCGCAGCCGGATCTTCGACCGATTCACCCGTGGCGGAACGCGCGACGGCGGAACCGGATTGGGCCTGGCGATCGCTCAGTGGGTGGTCAACCTACATGCCGGCGACATCGGTGTCGTCGACGATCCAGGCGGATGCCGGATCCGGATCCGCCTGCCAGTGCGCGCAGCTGCCTGACCACTGCGCACCTGTTCACCGCTATTTCACACCATCACCGAGAGGGGCTGCCCCATGCCCGAAATCGCCCGTCCAGTAGGCCCGTCCGTGTCGTTGGTCAAGAAGCCGAGACACGAAGAAGTACGGCCCGACCGCTCTCCGTGGCCGACCATCTCGCCACGACTTCCTGTCGGCGCCCCACCGAAAGTGCTTGCCGCGGTGTTTGTTGCCACCGTTGTCGCCATGGCCTCGATGCCGACGACGGTGGCGGCGATCGGCATCGCCGCCACCGGCGTCGTGGCACTGGCTGCAGTGTTCGCGGGCTCCCCGGAGCGGCCAACCCCGTCCCAACTACTCACCGCGCTCGGCATCGTCGCACTGTTGCTGGTCGCCGGTTGGCGAAGCGCCGAATGGTTGGCACTGGTCTGCATCGCGACCGCGATGGTTGCCACCGGCGCGCTGCTGATCGGTGGCCGGACGATCCGCGACATGATCTTCACCGTGTTCGCACCGATCATTTTGTTCCCCCGGGCAATCGGGTGGATGTTCCGAGGAACCTCTGCGACGTATGTGACCAGGACGTCGACCAAGAACTTCGGTGCGATCCTCAAGGTCGTCACGGTGACGCTGCTGCTGCTGGTTGTCTTCGGTGCGTTGTTCGCCGGTGCGGACGCGACATTCGGGTCGTTGATCAGCAAGGTCGTCCCCGACATCGGTGAGGTCGACGTCCGGTCGAACGTTGTCGGCGGGGTGTTCGTCGGCATCTTCACCGCCATCGGCTGCTACGCACGGTTTGGTCACCCGCGTCTTCGTGATCGGGTACCCACGAAAGCGACCGAAGCCTGGATGTGGGCGGTACCGACCGGCACAGTTCTGTTCCTGTACATCGCATTCCTGATCACCCAGACCCGCGCCATGTTCGGTGGCGACGACTACGTCCAGAAGACCGCAGGGCTCACGTATGCCGCCTATGCACGTTCCGGCTTCTGGCAGCTCTTTGCCGTGACGGCCCTGACCATCGTGGTCGTGTCGGTGGCCTGGCAACGTGCCGACCGGAGCACACCCGCGGGCAGATTCCTGGTCCGAGTGATCCTCGGCGGACTGTGCCTGTCAGCGCTGGCCGTGGTGGTCTCGGCTCTGCATCGCATGAACCTGTACATGGACGCCTTCGGCGCCACCCGCCTGCGAGTCGGCGTGCTGGCAACTGAATTGTGGCTCGGCGCAGTACTCCTGGCCTTGATCGTGGCAGGTGCCGGACTCGGCACTCGTCAATTGGTTCGGACCATCGGCATCCTCACGATCGCCGGAGTGTTGGCGTTCGCCATCTACAACCCCGACCTTCGCGTAGCGCAGGCCAATGTCGACCGCTTCGAACGCACCGGCAAGATCGACGGCTACTACTTGTCGACGCTCTCCCCCGACGCGACCGGCGCGCTGCTCGGGCTTCCCGATGACCTCCGCAGGTGCGTACTGCGCAACATCGCCGCCGATGTATCGGACGAACAGAACGGCATGGACTTCAACGTGGGGCGCAGTCGGGCTCGATCCGAACTGGATGACCAACCGGCTATGGCGGCGGATGCGAACCCCGCTGAAGGCTGCTCGTACCGACGCTAACTTACCGATCGGTAATATCGAGCTCATGCCGTCCACACACAGTTCCGTCAGCCCCACCTACCGCCTGCGCCAGAAACTGCCTGCCGGACGTCTGGGCTCAGTGCTCTTCTCGGTGGGGATCTGCTTCCGCGTTCCGTATTTCGCGACGATCCTGCCGTATGTCAAAACCATGGAACCCGGACGATGCGAGGTCACCGCCCCCAAGTGGTACGGCATCCGGAACCATCTGGGCACCTTCCATGCCATCGCCGCGTGCAACCTGGCCGAGACCGCGATGGGCATGCTCATGGAGGCCACCGTCCCATCGACACACCGCTGGATCCCTAAAGCGATGACCAGCCAGTACCTGAAGAAGGCCACTACCGGCTTACGGGCCGTTGCGACCCTGCGCGAACCACTCGACTTCGCCACCATCACCGAGGGCCGCGACGTGGTCGTCGACATCGCGATCACCGACACCTACGGCGTCGAAGTGGTCCACTGCGACATCACCACCTGGGTCACCCCGGCGTAACCGAACGCCCCACAGTCAGGTCGAACTCCGTCTCCGGGGTAGGTCGAAGGTCCCGGATTTCCCAAACATCACCACGTAACCGCAGGTACAAAAACCGCACGTCACATGGTGTTTGACCACACATCGATAAAATGCGCATACGGGATGCGCAATTACTACGGTGAGTCGTATGCAGCTGACCCGATTCACCGACCTCGGTCTGCGGGCGATGATGCTGCTCGCCGCGGCCGAGGAAGACGGCCATCGAGTCACCACCGGCGCAATTGCGCACAGCGTTGCCGCTTCTGAGAATCACGTCGCGAAAGCCGTGGCCCGACTCGTCGATCTCGGCCTGGTCCACTCGCAACGGGGTAGGCGCGGCGGGCTCTCCCTGACCGACGCCGGTCGCCATGCCTCGGTCGGTCGACTGATCCGCCAGCTCGAAGGCGACAACGAGGTCGTCGACTGCGCCGGGGACAACCCCTGCCCGCTCCTGCCTGCCTGTCGCCTGCGGCGTGCGCTCGCCGACGCCAAGGAAGCGTTCTACGCCGCCCTCGACCAGCACGTCGTCAGCGATCTGGTCAAAGGCACGCAGATACCGCTTCTCCCCCTCATCCGGCTTCCCCACCCTTCCGCCGAACAACTGTTGTCACCCACCGAGAGGACACATCCATGACCACTACCGCATCCACACCTGCCCCAGAGCGGCTCACCGCAACCCGGGCACAGACCCTCGAACCGCATCACGCGGAGATGATCGCCGCGACGCTGCCGCTGGTCGGCGCGAACATCGATGCCATCACCACCGAGTTTTACCGGCGCCTGTTCGCCGACCACCCCGAATTGCTCCGCAATCTGTTCAATCGGTCCAATCAGGCCCAGGGCACCCAGCAGCGCGCGCTGGCCGCATCCATTGCCACGTACGCGACGCACCTCATCGATCCGGCGTTGGAGGATCCCGCGGAACTGCTCAGCCGGATCGGACACAAGCACGCATCGCTCGGGGTGACGGCCGACCAGTACCCGCTGGTTCACACCCATCTGTTCGCCGCAATCGTCGAGGTCCTCGGGGCCGAGACCGTCACCGCCGACGTCGCGGCCGCGTGGGACCGGGTCTACTGGTTGATGGCGAACACCCTGATCGACCTCGAACATCGCCTCTACGCGGGCGCGGAGGTCGGGGACGGCGATGTCTTCCGCCGCGCGCGTGTCACCGCAAGGGCGGACGATCCCTCGGGGACGGTCGTGCTCACCGTCGCCGCCACCGACGGGACATTTCCGAACTTCCTTCCGGGACAATATATCTCGGTTGGTACAACACTTGCCGACGGCGCTCGGCAGATCCGCCAGTACAGCCTGATCAACACGCCCGGGTCCGGTGAGCTCACGTTCGCCGTCCGCCCTGTTGCCGCCACCGCCGACGCACCCGCCGGAGAGGTGTCGACACACATCGCCGCGCATGTGGCCGTCGGTGACCTACTGGACGTCAGCATCCCGTTCGGCGATCTCCCCGTCGGCAGTGTCGGTTCGCGGCCGCTGGTCCTGATCTCCGCGGGCATCGGGATCACGCCGATGGTCGGCATCCTCGAACACCTCGCGGCGCATGCCCCGGGCTGCCGGGTACAAGCCCTACACGCCGACAAGTCGCCGGACGCGCATCCGTTGCGGCAGCGCCAGCGTGAGCTGATCGGCGAACTCACCGACGGCAGCCTCGACGTCTGGTACGAGATCCCCGGCCAAGACGCGCCGTCGATCCACCATGGTTTGATGCAGGTCGACACCATCACATTCGATGAGGACGCAGAGTTCTTCCTCTGCGGGAACAACGGTTTCGTCCAGGCGATCCGAGGCCAGCTCCTCGCCCGCGGTGTGGCATCAGGGCGATTGCACTGCGAGCTCTTCTCACCCAACGACTGGCTCCTGGGCTGACGGGTCCGGTCGGGGCGGGCACGGTCGAGAAGCCAACTGTGTCATCGGCGCTTAGAATCCACCGATACCCCCCGCCCCGACCGTCCACCCACAGAGGTCGCCTTGCCATCACAACCACCGATTCGTCCATTGATCAGCTATCTGAACGGTGAACTCGCGGGCAGCGCACAGGCCAGTGTGTTCGATGAACTGCGCCGCGTCATCCTCGACGGCAGCGCCGCCCCCGGGTCGCCGATCCCGGTGGGCAGTGTCGCCGAATTGTTCGGCGTGAGCGCGATACCGGTGCGAGAGGCCCTGAAAACCCTTGTCGGCGAGGGCCTGGTGGGTCACCAGACGGGCGGCGGATACTACGTCGCACAGCTGACGCTGACCGAACTCCGAGAGATCTACTTCGTGCGTGGCGTGCTCGAACAGGCCGCGCTGACCCGGGCCTGCGCGGTGGCCACAGAGGCCGACCTCGACCGCGCCCGCTCCGAACACCGGGCGCTACAAGAGGCCACCATCGCCGGCGACCGCAAGGCCTATCACGTGCATTCACGCCGTTTCCATCAAGCGCTGGTCGGCCCCTGCGGAATGCATCGACTACTCAACATGTTCGACTCCACCTGGGACATCACCGAACCGTTCCAGGTGATGCAGCGGGCGACCGGCCCCACCCAGCTTCAGCTGCACAGCGACCACGAGAAGATGATCAACGCCATGGCCCGGCGCGATGCCATCGAGCTTGTTGCCGTTGCGCAAGAACATCATCGGCGCCTCGAATCGGTGATCATCGAAACTGCCGCCGAACTGAACGTCGCCCACGAAGAATCCACACCCACGTAGCGCCCGAACGCACCGGAACTACGTGGCCTCCTCTGCGATGATGGTCTGAACGCCAGACGAGCGCGGTCAATCCACAGCCCCTCGCGGAATATATCCACTTCCCTGGGCCAGACCCGCGCTAATTGTTACGCACGTAATCCCCGGGAAATATCGCGATCTTAGGTTTTCTTCAGTCCCACGAGGAGCCCGAATCCAGGTTCCGTTCCGACGCCGAAGGAATGCCCATGACCGATGTTCAATCCCCCGATTCAGAGGTCCCGACAAATCATCACAATGCCGCCGGCGAGAGCGTCATCAAGCTCAGCTACGACCAGCGGTTGACCAACGAGGATCTGGCTCCGCTGCGGAATCAGACCTGGACCTGGTACAACATCTTCGCGTTCTGGATGTCCGATGTGCACAGCGTCGGCGGATACGTGTTCGCGGGCAGCCTGTTTGCCCTCGGCATTGCCGCGTGGCAGGTGCTGGTCGCCTTGGTCATCGGCATCGTGATCGTCAACCTGCTGTGCAATCTGGTCGCCAAACCCTCTCAGCAGGCCGGGGTTCCTTATCCGGTGACCACCCGCATCGCTTTCGGTGTCCGCGGCGCCAATGTTCCCGCCATCATTCGCGGTCTCATCGCAGTCGCCTGGTACGGCATCCAAACATACTTGGCCTCAGTGGCTTTCGGATTGCTGGCCCTCAAGTTCTGGCCCTCACTCGACAAGTACAGCGAGAGCGGCGACATGTCCTTCCTCGGACTCTCGCCGCTCGGCTGGGCCGGCTTCATGCTCATGTGGGTACTGCAGGCGGTCGTCTTCTGGAACGGCATGGAAACGATCCGCAAGTTCATCGACTTCTGCGGTCCCGCCGTCTACGTCGTCATGGTCATCTTGGCCGGCTACCTGATCTGGAAAGCCGGCTGGGACAACGTCAGCTTCGACCTCTCGGTGGGTGAATCCAAGACCGGCTGGGCTTCCATCGCCGCCCTCATCTCGGCGATAGCCCTTGTGGTGTCGTACTTCTCGGGTCCGATGCTCAACTTCGGCGACTTCTCGCGGTACGGCAAGTCGTTCAGCGAGGTCAAGAAGGGCAACTTCTGGGGCCTGCCCGTGAACTTCCTGTTCTTCTCGATCCTGGTGGTGTGCACGGTTTCTGCCGGTGCCACCGTGATCGGCAAGGACGACGCAGGCAACATCATCACCGACCCGGTCCACATCGTGGACAAGATCGACAACACCACAGCGGCGGTGCTCGGTGTGCTCACCTTTGCCATCGCGACCATCGGCATCAACATCGTGGCCAACTTCGTCTCCCCCGCATTCGACTTCTCGAATGTGGCACCGACCAAGATCACCTGGCGCACCGGCGGCATGATCGCCGCGGTCGGCTCGATCCTGATCACGCCGTGGAACCTCTACAACAATCCGGACGCGATCCACTACACGCTGGACACGCTCGGTGCGGTGATCGGACCGCTGTTCGGCATCCTCATCGCAGACTTCTACCTCATCAAGAAGCAGAAGATCGACGTCGACGATCTGTTCACGATGGACGAGAACTCGCAGTATTACTTCCGCGGGGGCGTCAACCCGGTGGCGGTCGTATCCACGGTCATCGCTGCACTGGTCCCGATCGGTGTTGTGATCTGGGGTACCGCATATCAGGCGAGTTTCACGTGGTTCATCGGCGCCGCCATCGGATTCGTCCTGTACATGGCGGGGATGAAGTACCTGCCGCAGCACCTGATCTACGGAACCCGCCCGGCCCCGGTCGAGGCCTGAGCCCTCCGATGATGTGGCCTTCTGGCGAACAAACCCGCAGGGCGCGGTCGCCAAAAGGCCACATCCTCGGTGTAGCGAGGAGCATGAAGCAATGCGCATCTGCGTGATCAACCCGAACACGACGGCGTCGATGACCGACCAGATCGCCACCGCCGCACGATCGGTGGCCGGGCCCGGGACGGAGATCGTGCCGCTCACCTCGACGATGGGGCCCGCCTCGATCGAGTCGCACTACGACGAGGCACTCGCGGTACCCGGTGTGCTCGAGGCAATCCTGACGTCCGAACGCAGTGACCGCCGCGCGGACGGGTATCTGCTGGCCTGTTTCGGTGACCCCGGGCTTGATGCGGCGCGAGAAGTCTCGTCGGGTCCGGTACTCGGGATCGCCGAGGCCGGTATGCATGCGGCGTCGATGTTGGGGCGGCGATTCTCTGTGGTCACCACATTGGGCCGGACGATCGGCCGGGCCGAGGAACTGGCCGAAAGATACGGGATGAGCAAGCGCTGCATCGGGTTCCACGCGTGCGAGATCCCGGTACTGGAGCTCGAATCCAACCCTGAGACCGCCGCGATCCTCATCGAGGCCTGCCGCTCGGCCGCCGAGGCCGATGGCTGCGACGCAATCCTGCTCGGGTGCGCCGGAATGGCAGATCTGGCCAAGACCATCAGCGCAAAAATCGGGCTACCGGTGATCGACGGAGTCGCCGCCGGGACAGCGTTCCTGCAGTCGTTGATCACCCTCGGCATGGCGCCGGCGGGTGTCGGCGAATGGGCGCCCCCGCGACCCAAACACTATGCGGGCCTGCTCGCCGGGTTTGGCATCCCGGCAACTCAGCCGGCCCGGAAAACACCCGATGACTGCGCGCAGCAGTCGGATTCTGCGCCCGTCTGGGTCCAATGAACATTTCTACCTGAGAAAAGCCTGTCATTGATACTGCTTTGTCTTCGCGTTCAATATTCAGGCACACTGGACTCCAATGCATAAACCGACGATGTCACTGGTAATACCCGCCTACAACGAGGCCGAGACAATCGGCTGGTTATTGGACTCGCTGAAAACCGAGCTCGACGAACTCGACGAGATCATCGTCGTCGACAACAATTCGACCGATGACACCGCAGCGATCGCCACCTCGTTCTGCGAGCAGATCCCGCAGCTGCGGGTCGTCAAAGAGACCAGGCGGGGTGTGATCGCCGCACGAAATGCGGGCTTCGACGATGTCACCAGTGACATCATCGGCCGCCTCGACGCAGACACCCGCGCCAAGCCCGGATGGGCGGCCGCGGTCCGGGACTTCTTCGCCCGCGCCGACGAGACCGTCGGAGCCGGCACCGGGCTCTTCGACCAGTACGACATGCCACTGCAGTGGCTTCACCGGCGTCTCGTCAAGCTGGCGATGTCGAATGCCGACCGCAATGGTGGCGACATTCCGTCGCTCTTCGGGGCCAACATGGCAATCCGCCGCACGACCTGGGAAAAGATCCGGCCGATCCTGCTCGAACAGGACGGAATCTTCGACGACCTCGATATCACGTTGTGTACCAAGGAGACCGGCCAGCGCAGCGTGTTCATCCCGAACATGGAGATCGGCGCCTCTGGGCGGCGCATGCTGTCGAGCACCGCCATCTATCGGCAATTCACCGCGTATATGCCGGCCACCTTGGAAGCCCGTGGCATGCCCGAGGCGGCGAAGCGGTCGTGGGCAAACGTGCGCACGATGCGACTGCTCCACCGGCTTTTCTGGGTGCCCGCACGGGCCTGGGACCCCGTCAAGGGCCGGTACTCTCCACGACAACTCTTCTCCGAGCGACAGCAGCGCGTCCTGCCCTACGGCTCCGACTGAGTCGACGCCGGCAGCCGACCACGGTGGATCGGACGGGTCGACCCCGCGTACCGGACACACAGGGCTTTCGGTCACGTACGCGGCGGGCTCGTGGTGTCAATTCGCTCACAGTTTCAAAACTGCATCGTCGCGAAAGATTGTCATCCGAAATTTGTGCGGAAGCCGAATACTGACAATAGCGGCGCCCTCACAGGGAAAATGCACAACAGCAAATCCGCGACCGGGGGAGTTGCAAGCGCGAATAATCGGCGTGCGATCATGAAATGTGGGGACAACCGATTCTTCGATGACATATCGCAGCTGGAGGTAGCACATTGATGCGTGATTGGCGGCGCCCGATCGGCGCATTGACTGTTGCTGTCCTGCTCAGCATCGGCGCCCATGTCGGCGTGAGCGCGCCTGCGCAGGCCGCCCCTGCGCGATCACCCCAGGGCGCCAATGATCCTTCGTGCGTTCCGTCCGCAGAGCACCCTCGTCCGGTCGTTCTCGTACACGGCACGTGGGCCGACATGGACACCACGTGGAAGACCCTGGCCCCCAGACTGAAAGACGAGGGCTACTGCGTATATGCCCTCAACTACGGGAAGAGTGTTCCGGGCTCCGGCCAGAACCTTCTCGATCTGGTCGGCGGCGACACCGTGGTCCGGTCCGCGCAGACGCTCGCCGGCTTCGTCGCACAGGTCCGGACGCAAACCGGTGCCGCGCAGGTCGATCTGATCGGCCATTCGCAGGGCGCCCTGGTGGCACGCGAATACTTGAAGAATGCGGGCGGCACCGACATCGCCAACCCGGCGCAGAACGCGGTGCACACGCTCATCAGTCTGGCGGGGACCAATCAGGGCACGAGCTTCCACCTGAACCAGGGACTCGGTGCCATCGCGCAGTTGCTCGGAATCCCGGTGATCGAGCTGTTCAACGCCGCAGTCGGTCCCTCGTATGTCGAGCAGATGGCGGGGTCACCGTTCCTCAGCGACCTCAATGGAGGCGGCGACACCCGGCCCGGCGTCGAGTACGTCGCCATCGCAACGCGTGACGACATGATGGTCACACCGGCCGAGAACGCCTTCCTCGTGCCCTCCCCCGGCCATACCGTGCGGAACGTCTGGGTCCAGGACGGTTGCGCCGCAGCAAAAGTCGACCACATGCAGGTGACCAGCAGCCCCCGCGCCATCTGGCTCACGCTCGACGCACTCGATCCCGGATACGGTGCGAACCATCCCGCCCCCTGCCCGTAGCGGCCTTCGCCTCTGATACCTGCTGCCCGTAACCCCTCGGATCCACAAGGGGTTACGGGCAGCAGGCGTTCACGTCAGCGGGCGGCGCGTTCGGCCAGTGCCTGCAGGGCCAGCATCCAATGCTGGACCAACTCGTCGAGGTCGTCGCGCTCGAGCACGTCCGGCAGGTAGGTCACATACGCCCGGACCACGGTCCCGTCCGGACCCGCGGTGGCCATCGACTGGATGTCGATCTCGGCCTGCGCCGGCATCCGGTTGCCACGCGCGATCACCTCGGCGTCATCGGCGCTTCCCAGATCCGGACCGTTGACGTCGGGGAACCACGGCGCGCGGGCCACCTCGGCAGGCACATCGCCGCCGGGGATCGTCCCGATGAAGTTGAAGACGATCTGCGGGTCGCCGAACCCCGAGAGAACCTGGGCGCCTTCGGTATCGAGATAGCGCAGCATTCCGTACCCGATCCCGCGTTCCGGGTTGGCCGCCATGGCCTCCCGGGTGCGGGTGAGTACGTCGTCGGCGATTTCTGCCCGGGCGTACAGCTCGTCGATGTTGATGCCGTCGAGGTCGATCCGGGTCGGGAACATCGACGTGAACCAGCCGACGGTCCGGGACAGGTCGGCACCCGGCACAACTGCTTCCTGCCTGCCGTGACCCTCGAGTGTGAGCAGGGTGTTGGTGATCTGGTAACCACGATCGCGCCGCCACCCGACAACGGCTGCAGCGAGTCCGGCGACCAACTGGTCGGCCACCGTGACATCGGCGCCTGCCGCCGCCAACAGCGGTTCGACGATCGCGGCCGGAATCTCGACCTCCATGCGGCTTTGCAGGTCCACCCGATCCCGGGTGACGTCGAGGCGGCGTGCACCCAGAGCCGGGTCCTCCCCACCGAGCACCGCCGACCAGTGGTCCAGCTCACCGCGGCGAGTTCCCGCCTGGGCGTGCTGTGCGACGGACCACTGGGTCCACGTGGTGCCGGCATCCGGTAGATCCACTGCCCCACCGGCAGAGACCTGCGAACCCGCAGTTGCGATGTCGGCGACCAGGATCCGCCACGACACCGCGTCGACAACGAGGTGGTGGGCGACGATGAGCAACCGGCCGGTGGCGTCCGGACCCGCGTCAAGCCACACGAACTGCAGCATGACCCCGGCCTCGGGATCCACGCGGTCGACGCCGTCGAACAGCGCATCACGCAGTGCGGTTTGGTATCCCGGCTCTCCCGGACGCGCATCACCGGCGAGTTCCACCCGCGACAGGAGCGACCTGACGTCCACGCCACCGGCAGGAGCGATCACCAGGGTGCGTTCATCGCTGTCCAGTCGCGAGCGGAGCACGTCGTGCTGATCGGTCACCGCACTCATCGTCGCGACGATGTCGTCTTCTGTCACACCCACGGGCAGGTTGACGACCATCGGCATCACGAACCGGCTGTGGTCGCCACCGCGTTCGATCATCTTCACGGCAACCGGACTCAACGGTGCGATACGCGTATGAGCGGCAACATCTCCCGGGATCTCGTCGGCAGATGCTGTTGCGGTTGTGGTCGATGCGGCCGCGGCCAGTGCGGCGATGGTACGCAACTCCAGGACGTCCCGGGCGGTGAACTTCAGGCCGGCACTGCGCGCCCGGCTCACCAGCTGCATCGCCATGATGCTGTCGCCTCCGAGCTCGAAGAACGAGTCATCGGCTCCGACTTCGTCGAGTCCGACGATGTCGGCGACGATCTGGCAGAGCAGTCGTTCGTCCTCGGTCTCCGGGGCGCGCCCTGCCGTCGAGACGGCCTCGGGCAACGGCAACTCGCGGCGGGCGATCTTGCCGGATCGTCCACGCGGGAACTCGTCGAGCACCACGATCGTCTCGGGCACCATGTAGGAGGCCAACATTCGCGCGGCGTGTTCGCGTATCGCGGCCGGGTCGACGTCGTGCCCGGCGCGCCTGCTGACGTATCCGACGAGTCGCTGGCGGCCGCCGTCGGTGTGTATGACCGCGGCGGCCTGCTCGACCAGGTCATGGCGGGCCAACGCCGTTTCGATCTCTTCGAGTTCGATACGCAGGCCGCGCACCTTCACCTGGAAATCGACACGGCCGACGTAGTCGAGGGTGCCGTCGGGTAGCCGCCGCACCCGGTCGCCGGTCCGGTACATCACCGAACCTGCCGGACCGTGGACCGCAGGCACAAACCGCTCAGCGGTCAGATCCGGCCGTCCGAGGTATCCGCGGGCGAGCTGCTGCCCAGAAAGATAAAGCTCACCAACAGCTCCCACCACACAGGGACGCAACCAGCGATCGAGCACCACGCTCCGGGTGTTCCACACGGGCGCGCCGATCGGCGTGATGTCGACCGCGACGCGAGCGTCGGTCCGGCCATCGGCACCGTCGGCAGCAACGTGCGACGTGGCATCGACGGTGACCTCGGTGGGTCCGTACAGGTTGACCACCCGCGTCTCTGCGAGTGCGGCAACCCGAGTGGCCAGCGACAGCGGTAGAGCCTCGCCTCCGCTGAACACCAGCCGCAGTGTCGAGACGGTCTCGGGTGTGGCCTGCTGTGAGAAGACGGCCAGCACCGATGGCACGAACTGCACGATCGTCACCGCGTGGCGGGCGATCAGGGCCACGAGCTCGTCGACGTCCCGATGTGCCTGCGGTGGGGCCACAATCGTGCGGGCACCCACCAGTGCCGGTGCGAACATCTCCCACACCGAGGCGTCGAAGGTGAACGGTGTCTTGTGCAGCACGACGTCGTCGGCCGAGAAGTCGTGTTCGGTTGCCATCCACCGCAATTGGTTGACCAGCGCCCGCTGGGTGATCTGGACACCCTTGGGGCGACCGGTCGACCCGGAGGTGAACAGGACGTACGCAAGCGATTCCGGATGAATGCGTCCACGCCGCTCGGTGTCCCGGAGCGCACTCGCATCGGCTGGTTGCAGATCGGGTGCCGTCAGATCCACGCAGACAACATCGCGCAGTGCCGATCGCACACGGCTCAGCAGGTCAGCGCTTGCGACGACGCAACGCACGCCGGCATCGCTCACCACGGTCCGCAACCGGTCGTCCGGGCCGTCGATGTCCAGTGGCAGGTACGCCCCGCCTGCTTTGAGGATTCCGTAGACCGTCGCCACCTGTTCGAGCCCGCGCTGCATCGCGACGCCGACAATGCTGTCGGGTCCGATGCCCTGAGCGATCAGGGCCCGGGCACGCCGGTTCGTCAGCGCGTCGAACTCGGCGAAGGTCAATTCGGTGCTGTTGTCCCCGAAAGCGATTGCCGAAGGCGTGGCCTTCACCTGATCGGCGAACAGCTGCATCGCGGTGCGGTCGGGGATCTCCCGATCGGTGGCGTTCCAGGTCTGCAATTGCGCAGTCACTTCGTCCTGGTCCAGCAGGTCCAGCTCATGCACCGGCGTCCAGCTCGCCTGCGCGATGGTGTCGAGCACCTGCACGATCCGGTTGGCCAGTATCTCGGCCCGATCACCGGAGACCAAGGCCGGGACGTACTTCAGGGTGAGCGACAGATCCGGATCCGCCTGCGCGAGAACGGTCACCGGATAATGCGAGGCGTCGTTGATCTGCGCCCCGGCGATGAACATGCCATCGATGCCGGACTCGCCCTGCTGACGGGTCCGGTCCACCGGATAGGACTCGAAGACCGTCAGCGTGTCGAACAGCACCGGCAGACCCGCGGAACGCTGAATGGTCGGCAGACCGACGTGATGGGCTTCGAGCAAACCGGCCTGCTCGGACTGGATCCGTTCGAGCAGCCCGATGATCGTCTCGCGTTCGCCCAGCCTGATCCGCACCGGAATGGTGTTGATGAACAGGCCCAGAATCGATTCCACGCCTGCCACCTCTGGCGGGCGGCCCGAGACCGTCGCACCGAAGACCACGTCGTCGGTACCCAACGTGCGTGCGAGCACGATGCCCCAGGCTGCCTGCACCAGGGTGTTCATCGTCAGACCGCGCTCGCGTGAGAGATCGGCCAGACCGCTCGACGTGCGCCCACTGATGTCCAGCGCCAACTCGGTCGGCACGGTGTCACCGGCATCGGCGGCCGCGGTGTCAGTCGCCACGGTGTCCTCGACCAACAGCGTCGGCGAATCCAGCCCATCGAGCGCCTGCTGCCACGACGAGATCGCCGCGGAGGCATCACGTGCGGCGAGCCAGACCAGGAAGTCACGGTACGACCGAGTCCGCGGCAGATGGGTGTCGTCGCCTCCGGTGGCGTAGAGGACGAAGAGCTGCTCCATCAGCAGCGGCCCCGACCAGCCGTCGAGCAGGATGTGATGGTTGGTCAGCGACATCCGGTAGCGCTCAGCGCCGTTCTCGTCCGGCCCCATCCGCAGCATCATCACCCGTACAAGCGGTGGTGTCGCCATGTCGAACCGGGCGCTGCGATGTTCGAACAGCAGTCGATCGGCCTCGCGGTCTGCAGCGGCGGCATCGTCGCCGTACTCCGCGCCCAGATCGATCAGCTGCCACGGCGCTTCGACACCGGCGGCCACGAACTGTACCGGCGAACCGTCGCCGATGTGCCGGAAACCGACCCGCAGGTTGGGGTTTCGGTCGATGAGGGCGCGCACGGCGTTCCGCATCCGCTCGGTGTCCACCGCGCCTGCCAACTCGAAGACGATCTGTGCGGTGTAGATGTCGATGTGCTGATCGGCGACCTCGGCGTGGAACAGCATGCCCATCTGCAACGGTGACAGGGACCAGATGTCCTCGATCGCTGCGAAGTCGTTCTCGAGTGCCTCGATCTCGTCCTGTGCGATCCGGACCAACGGCACATCGGACGGAGTCAGGCCACCCGATGCCGGCGAATTGTCATGTGCCGCCAGAGCAGCCGCGGCCGACGCCCACAGGTCACCCAGTTCGCGGACCTCGTCGGACTGCAGGATCCCGCCCGCGTAGGCCAGCGAGGCCGACAGCCGTGGACCATCCGGGTGATCGGTGGTGACAGCGTTGATGCTGAGCACGGCTGGTGCGACCATCCCCGCGTCCTGGGCGCCGCCCAGTGGCCCGCCGTCGGTCGCCCGCTGCCACCCGAAATCGGTTGCTGCGTCGGTGTTGCCGTCGTGTCCGGCCGCAACCCTACCGAGGTAGTTGAATCCGATCTGTGCACCGCGGTAGTCGGCCATCGCGCGGGTCCGCTCATCGCCGCCGTACGCCAGCAGCCCGAAACCGATTCCGGCCTGCGGGACCGCGAGCAGCTGTTCTTTGACTGACTTGATGGCCGCACCGGCAGCGGGGCCACCGGTGAACGCGTCGTCGACGTCGATCCCGGACAGATCCAGCGCCAGCGGGTACATCGAGGTGAACCAGCCGACCGTACGGGAGAGGTCGGCACCGCCGACCGCATCTTCCTCACGACCGTGACCTTCGAGGTCGATGATGACTGAGCCGACGTCCGATCCCCGACGAGAACGCCACACCCGCAACGCCATTGCCAGCGCGGTCAGCAGCGCATCGTTCACACCACCGCGGTAGGTGGCGCTCACGCCGGTGAGCATCGACTCGGTCACCTCGGTGCCGAACTCGAGGTCCAGGCGCTCGATGGTCGCGGCCACATCCCGCTCCGGGTCGATGCGACGGGTCCCCAGCACGGGATCTTCCGTCTCGACGATCGTTGTCCAGTAGTCGATCTCGTCGCTGTGCTGCGGGGCGGAATCGACGAGTGCGGTGGCCCAGGCGCGCAGCGACGTGCCGATCTCGCCCAGTTGCGGCGTGCCGCCGTTCTCGCTCTGTCCCCAGGCCACGGCGAGGTCGGGCAACAGGATCCGCCACGACACCCCGTCGACGACCAGGTGGTGTATCAGCACGTAGAGCCGTCCGGTGACACCGGACGGACTGCCGGCGGCAGGATCGAACCAGACCACCTGGACCATCGAACCGGTCGCCGGATCGAGGCGGACGATCGCCTCGGCGGCCGCGGCCTGGGTGATCTCGATGAACTCGGGGCTTCCCGGCGCAGCGGCGAATTCGACCCGGGTCAGAACCGACCGTGGGTCGACCGAACCGACAGCGCCGACCTCGAGCCGGGCCGATCCGTCGCCGATCACCAGTCGGGACCGCAGGGCGTCGTGCCGATCGAGCACCGCGCCGACCGCGGCCAGCAATCGGTCCGCGCCCGGATCTGCGGGCAGCGTGAGGAAGCTTGCCTGCGAGAACTCGCGGTACTCCCGACGGCTTTCCACAAGCCAACGCATGATCGGGGTCAGCGGCAGCGCACCCACACCGCCGCCGGGCAATTCGTCGAGCATCTGGATCTGTGCATCGGCCGCGACCTGGGCGACCTGGGCCAGTTCGGCGATCGTCCGCCGATCGAAGACGTCGCGCGGAGTGAACACGATGCCCGCGGATCGGGCCCGTGACACCAACTGGATCGAGACGATGCTGTCGCCGCCGAGCGCGAAGAACGAGTCGTCGACACCGATGCGACCGGCACCCAGGACCTCGGAGAACAGCTCTGCGAGTCGCTTTTCCATCTCGGTACCCGGCGCCCGATAGGCGTCGGAATCCGCACCGAAGACCGGTTCGGGCAGTGCCCGACGATCCAGCTTGCCCGCAGGTGTCAACGGCACCGAGTCCAGCACCGTGATCGACGAAGGAACCATGTGTCCGGGAAGACGTTCTCCCAGAGCCGAACTGAGCTCGGCAGCCATCACGTTCCGGCCGGGATGCGGATACACGTACGCCACCAACACCGTCTGTCCGGTATGCGGATGGCGGTGCCCCATGGTCACGGCGAAGCTGACGTCGGGATGATCGCCGAGCGCGGCATCGATCTCACCGAGTTCGATACGGAAGCCGCGAACCTTCACCTGATGGTCGCTGCGACCCAGGAACTCGAGCTCGAAGCGACCGGTGGACACCTGCTTCCACCGCACGACGTCACCGGTGCGGTACATGCGAGATCCCGGCTTGCCCAACGGATCGGCGACAAAACGCCCGGCCGTCAGGCCTGGCCTGCCCAGATACCCGCGGCCCACCGAAGCGCCCGAGACATAGAGTTCGCCTGCCACGCCCGGCGGCACCGGTTGCAGCCGCGAGTCGGCCACCAGAGCCCGCACACCCGTGACCGGCCCACCGATCGTGACCGGCTGCTCCGGATCCATCTTCCCGGTCGAGGTCGACCAGATGGTCGCCTCCGACGGCCCGTACAGGTTGAACATCGAGCGTCCGGGCGCCCAGCGCCGGACCAGCTCGGGAGGACAGACATCGCCTGCAACAGCGATCATCTCGATATCGCCGAGCCCGTCGGCGGGCACGGTGGCCAAGGCCGCAGGAGTCACGAATGCGTGTGTCACCCGGTGCTCGGCGAGCAACCTCGCCAGATCGGGTCCACCGAAGATCGTCGACGGTGCGATCACCTGGGCCGAGGCCGACGCCACCGCCATCATGATCTCGAAAATCGAGGCATCAAAGCTCGGGGACGCGAAGTGCAGGACCCGTGATGCCCGCGTGAGCTCGAATCGCGGAGCCATCTCGGCGATCAGGTTCGCCAGTCCGCGGTGCGTGGTGCCGACACCCTTGGGCCTGCCGGTCGAACCCGACGTGAAGATCACATAGGACAGATCATCCAGCGACGCCCGTACCGCGACCGGTTCGCCTGGACCGTCCCCACCATCGGTGTCAACGGATCCGTACTCCGAATCGGCAGACAGCGGTAGCCACTTGGTGAGCTGCGGAAGCCTGCCGACCAGGTCGCCGGTGGTCAGACCGATCGTCACGTCCGCGTCGACGATCATGTTCTCGATGCGCGCGGGGGGATAGTTGGGGTCGATCGGCAGCACTGCCCCACCTGATTTCACGATCGCCCAGAAGGCGGTCATGGACTCGATGGAGCGGCCGATCGCCAGCGCCACCGGCGTGCCCGGCCCGACACCGTGTTCGAGGAGCTGCCGGGCATGACGACTCGCGCGCCGGTCGAGTTCACGGTAGGTCAGCGATGTGTCGCCACAGATCAGGGCGACTCCGTCGGGATGGGCGGCCACCGCTTCGTCGAAGATCTCGATCATGGTGCGCGGCGGTACATCCGGAGCCCCGGACACCGGCGAGAGGGCAGCCCGCTGCCCGCTCTCGAGGAGGTCGATGTCCCCGACCCGGACGTCGGGGTTGGCGGCAATGGCCGCCACGATCGCACTGAACCGCTGTGCCAGAGCGGCAATCGTCTCAGGATCGAACAGCGCCGTTGCGTAGGTGAACTGCGCCGACAGGCCGGTTGCCCCGGCCTCGTCGACGGTGTCGGCCAGTGTCAGCTGCAGGTCGAACTTGGTTGTGGGGGTTGTTGATTCCAGCGCCGAGACACGCATGCCCGGCAGTTCGAGTACGGCCCGCTCGTTGTTCTGGAATGCCAGCGCGACCTGGAACAGCGGCGCGTACGACGTTTCACGCTCCGGCGCCAGGTGTTCGACCAGTCGCTCGAACGGGATCTCTGTATGGGTGAACGCCGCGATGTCGGTGCTGCGCGTCCGGGCCAGCAGATCGCTGAACCGCTCACCGGGGTCAACAGCAGTCCGCAACACCAGGGTGTTGACGAACATGCCCACCAGATCATCGAGTTCGGGTTCACCGCGCCCGGCGATCGCCGTCCCGACGACGACGTCGTCAGTGGTACCGGAACGGGCGAGCAGCACTGCCAGAGCGGCGTGGCAGACCATGAACATCGTCGCCCGATGATCCATTGCCACCCGCTGCAGGCCATCACGCACCGACGTATCGAGCCCGAACTCGAACGAGGCGCCTGCCGTGGACTGCACCGGCGGACGGGGTCGATCCAGTGGCAGGTCGATGACGTCGGGGATGCCGTCGAGTTGCTTTGTCCAGTACTCGATCTGACGTGCGGCCAGGGATTCGGGATCGGCTTCGTCTCCCAGGACCCGGCGCTGCCACAGAGCATAGTCGGCGTATTGCACCGGCAAGGGAGCCCAGCTGGGCTCGCTGCCCGCGGTTCTGGCGGTGTAGGCGACCATGATGTCGCGCGCCAACGGGGCAACCGAGGAGCCGTCGCCGCTGATGTGATGGATCACCATCACCAATACGTGTTCGTTCGCCTCGCGCCGCAACAGCGCGATCCGCACCGGGATCGACTCGGTCACATCGAATCCGACGCCGATCAGCGAACGCAGCCGAGCGTGCAGGTCGTTGTCGTCGGCGACCTCGTGGATGTCGAGGGTCGAGGCCGAATCGGGCAGGTCGCTGCCGTCGACGATCAGCTGCCGTGGCCCGTGGCCGTCGTCCGGGTACCGGGTTCGCAGGATCTCGTGGCGATGCACCACATCGGCCACCGCGGCGCGCAATGCTTCGGTGTCGAGTTCGCCCGACATCGAGATGGCGGCCGGGATGTTGTACGCCGGCGACGCCGTGTCGAACTGGTTGATGAACCACATCCGGCTCTGTGCCGGAGACAGCGGTATCCGGTCCGGACGCGGTCCGGCGATCAGCGGTGGACGATCGCGGCCACCGTCGGCCCGCTCGGCCAACTGCGCGAGGCCGGCGACCGTCGGTTCGACGAACAGATCACGGACAGCAAGATCTGATCCCACCGCCGCGTTGATCTGGGCCACGACCCGTGTTGCGGTCAGGGAGTTCCCGCCGAGCACGAAGAAGCTGTCGTGGACACCCACGAGATCGACACCGACGAGATCGGCGAAAATGCCTGCCACGATCTCCTCGACCGGTGTCCGCGGCGGCTGATATCCCTCGGTGCTGGCGAATACCGGCTCGGGCAACGCCTTTCGATCGAGTTTGCCGTTGATGCTCAGCGGTAGCTCATCGAGCGGCACGACCACTGCAGGAACCATGTACGCGGGCAATTCCTCGGCGGCGGCCGCCAACACGGCGTGGGTGTCCGGCGCCGCGGCGCCCTCGGTCACCACGTAGGCCACCAGCTGTTCGCCCACGTGCGGGTCGCTGTGGACGGTCACGACTGCGGCCCGCACCTGCGGCGACTGCAGCAGGACACGCTCGATCTCGCCGAGTTCGATGCGGAATCCACGCACCTTCACCTGGAAGTCGCTGCGCCCGACGTATTCGAGCGTGGGCGATTCACCCGCGACCGCAACCCAGCGGGCCAGGTCGCCGGAGCGATACATCCGGGTCCCGTTGCCGCCGAACGGATTGGCGACAAACCGTTCGGAGGACAGATCACTGCGACCCTGGTACCCGCGGGCGAGTTGGGCACCGGCGAGGTACAACTCACCGGTCACCCCGTCCGGCACCGGCTGCAACCGGGTGTCGAGGACGTAGATCTGCGTGTTCCACTCGGGGCGACCGATCGGAACCACCGAGCCGATCGTCGCGGGCACCGGTTGGTGCGTGACACTGACCGCGGCCTCCGTCGGCCCGTACAGGTTGTGCAACTGCGGAACGGGGCCGGTGCCTGCGGTCAGCTGCCGGAACCGGTGCACCACATCAGGAGTCAGCGCCTCACCGATGCAGAGCACGTGGCTCAGCGACGTCAGTTGCTCGGGCCGGGCATCGGACAGGAAGGCTCCGAGCAGTGAGGGCACAAAGGTCACGGTGGTCACGCCGGTGCGTTCGATGAGTCCGGCTAGGTAGACCGGATCCCGATGCCCCTGCGCGTCGGCAACCACCAGACGGGCACCCGCGGTCACGGCCCACCAGAACTCCCAGACCGAGAGGTCGAAGGTGGCCTGGGTGCGCAGCAGCAGTGCGTCGTCATTGCCGAGCCGGAACTCGGAGGTGATCCAGTTGAGCTGGTTGACGATTGCCGCATGCGACACCGCCACACCCTTGGGCCTGCCGGTGGAACCGGAGGTGTAGATGACATAGGCGGTGTTCTCCGGGCGCAACGGCGCCAACCGGTCATTGTCATCGATCTCGTCCACCGACACCGACGAGGTGTCGAGTTCGGTCAGATCCACCACCTCGACGGCGTCGGGCAGGCCGGACGGCCGCTCCCCCGCCACCAGCACCATCACCGGCTGCGCGCTGTCGATGATGAAGGAAATGCGATCGAGGGGATGATCGGGATCGATGGGCAGGTATGCGCCACCTGCCACCGAGACCGCGTACATCGCAACGACAAGATCGAGTGAACGTGGCATGGCCAGTCCGACAACGGTTTCCGGACCGACACCGCGATCGATCAGAACCCGGGCAACGGCGTTGACCCGCGAACGGAGTTCAGCGTAGGTCACCGCCTGCTCGTTGTCGCACTCGATGGCGACGAGATCCGAGTTGTCGTTCCACGATTGCTGCAGCGCGGCGGCCAGTGTTCCTGCAGACAACACCACCGAGGTGTTGTTGCGACCCCGCAGCACCTCCCGACGCCCTCGCTCCGTCAGCATCGGCAGATCACCGACGGCGGTGTACGGCTCGGCGACGATCTCACCGACAAGGGTGACAAAGCGGCCTGCGAAGGTGTCGACCGTCTGCGCGTCGAAAAGGTCGTCGGCATAGGTAAACACCGCGTCGAGGCCTGCGGGCCTGCCTGCGTCGTCATAGTTGTCGGACAAGATCAGCTGCAGGTCGAATTGGGCGACACCGTCCGGCAATTCGACCGGTTCGATGCTCAGACCGGGCAGTTCCAGACTGGACCGCTCCATGTTCTGGAACGACAGACCGACCTGGAAGATCGGGTGATGCGCGGTGGACCGGACCGGGTTGAGGACCTCCACCAGACGCTCGAAAGGCACGTCGGCGTGGGAGAACGCCTCAGCGTCCCGGTCGCGAACGGCATCGAGAAGTGTGTTGAAGCTGCGGCCGAGATCGATGTCGGTCCGCAACGCCAGCGTGTTGACGAACATGCCGATGACACCCTCGACCTCACTCTCACCGCGACCACCGATCGGTGTGCCGACAGTGATGTCGGTATTGCCGCTCAGGCGGGCCAGAAGCAGGGCGTAGGCGGCGTGGAAGGCCATGAAGGTACTCGCGCCCCTCGTGCGCGCCAGGTCCGCCATGCCGCGGTGCAGATCCGCCGAGATGCTGAACGCATGCTGCCTGCCGCGCAGCGACTGCACGGGTGGACGCGGACGATCGGCGGGCAGTTCCAGCTGATCGGGTACACCGTCGAGATTGCGTTTCCAGAAGTCGATCTGCGTCGACAGCAGGCTGTTCGGGTCCTTCTCGTCGCCGAGGAGTTCGCGCTGCCAGATCGAGTAGTCGGCGTACTGCACCGCCAACGGTGTCCAGCTCGGGCTCTCGCCCTGCGACCGCGCCGCGTAGGCCATCGCGAGGTCACCGACAAACGGTGCCACCGATTGACCGTCGGCCGCCACGTGATGGATGACCATGGCCAGCACGTGCCGGGTCGGGTTGACCTGCAACAGGCCGATCCGCACCGGCACCGCGGTGGTCACGTCGAATCCCCGCGAGACGAATTCACGCATCGTGTCGGCGACCGTCTCTTCGGTCGTCTCCAGGAGCTCGATCTCGGGAGTCGCCTGGGCCGGCGTCAGGATCACCTGATGCGGTCCGGCCGGTGAATCCGGGTAGACGGTCCGCAACGACTCGTGTCGGGCCGCCACATCGGCGATCGCCCGCCGCAGTGCAGGCAGGTCGAGATCGCCGACCAGGGTGACCGCCGCCGGGATGTTGTATGCGACCGAATCGGGATCGAACCGGTTGAGGAACCACATCCGGGTCTGAGCCAGCGACAACGGGATCCGGACCGGCCGGGGGCGTGCCACCAGTGGCTGCCTCTGCGTGCGCACACCGGTCTCCGACGAGAGCCGCTGCGCGAGTTCGGCAACGGTGGGAGCTGCGAACAACTCCCGCACACCGATCTTTCCGCCGAGGGCGGCACTGGCGCGCCCGACCACCTTGGTGGCACTGAGTGAGTTGCCGCCGAGGTCGAAGAAGCTCTCGTCGATGCTGACCTCGGATACGCCGAGTACCTCGGCGTAGACCTCGGCCAACGTGGCCTCGATCTGGTTGCGCGGTGCGATGTATGTCCGCTCGCCCACGGTGAACACCGGCGCCGGTAGCGCCCGCCGATCCAGCTTGCCGATCGGGGTGAGCGGAATCGAGTCCAACAACATGACAACCGTCGGCACCATGTGCTGCGGCAGATGCTCGCCCACAGCGCGTTTGAGCGACTCCACATCGATCTCGCGATCGCGCTTGGCCAGGACGTAGGAGACCAGGACGTGATCGCCCTGCGGACCCGGGGTGCCGAGTGTGATCGCGAAGTCGACGTCGGGATGCGCGTCCAGCACCCGGTCGATCTCCCCCAGCTCCACGCGGAAACCACGAATCTTGACCTGGAAGTCGCTGCGGCCCACATACTCCAGCGAGTTGGGGTGCACATCCGCGTCCATGCTGTACCGCACGAGGTCGCCGGTGCGATACAGACGCGCCCCGGGTTCGCCGTAGGGATCAGGCACAAACCGTTCGGCGGTGATCTGCGGACGATTGAGGTAACCCCGCGCCACCCCGGGCCCGGCCAGGTAGAGCTCACCGACAACACCGCGCGGAACCACGCGCATCCTCGAGTCCAGGACGCGGGTGGTGACTCCTCGCAACGCAGAACCGATGGTCACCCGGTCGCCGGCATCGAGGGCGGGAGTGATGGTCACGATGACCGTGGCCTCGGTGGGGCCGTACGCATTTCGCAACGCGCCCGGCCAGCGGTCGGTCAGTTCCGGAGGACAGACGTCGCCACCGACGACAACCGAGCGCACCGAGTCGAGCCCGGCGGGGTCGACCGTCATCAACGCGGTCGGCGTCATGACCACATTGGTGACTTGTTCGGCGGCGATCAGCTCGGCCAGTTCGGAGCCACCGAAGACGTCCTGGGGTGAGACGACAACGGTTGCACCGGCGGTGAACGCGGCCAGCAGTTCGCCGACCGACGTGTCGAAACTCGGTGAGGCGACATGCAGGAACCGGGAGTCCGGGCCTACGTCGTAGTGCTCGCGCACGTCCTGAGCGAGGTTTGCCAGACCGCGGTGCGTGACCACCACCGCTTTCGGCCTGCCGGTCGAGCCGGAGGTGTAGATCAGGTAGGCGACCTGGTCGAGCCGCATGGGGCTGATCCGATCGGCATCGGTGACGGCAGCACCGGATTCGTCACCGGTGGCCAGCTCGTCGATGTCGTGCCAATCGACCACAGCGGGCAGATCGCCGGCGTCCGCGGCGACGGTGATCCCGAAAAGCGCCCCCGAGTCGTTGAGCATCTCCACGATGCGTTCGCGCGGGTAATCGAGGTTGATCGGGAGGTAGGCGGCACCCGTTTTCGCGATGGACCAGGTTCCGACAACAGAGGCCAGCGAGCGGTGGGTTCCCAGGGCGACAACGGTTTCCGGTCCGGCGCCCGCCGAGATGAGGCGACGAGCGATGGTGTTGGTCAGGCGATCGAGCTGGGTGTAGGTCAGCTCGCGACCCTGGTAGGAGACGGCGACGCCGGACGGGTTGATCCCGACCCCGCGGCCGAGTAGTTCTGGCAGCGTCTGTGGCGCGGTGCCCTCAGGCCCGGACACCGACACCAGATCGGCGAACTCCTCGTCACCGAGCACGTAGATGTCGCTGACGACCATGTCGGGGTCAACGGCCACCGCAGCCAGGATGCGATTGAACCGTTCGGCGAAATTGCGGATCGATGACGGGTCGAACAGATCGCTCGCATAGGTGAACAGGCCGCGCATCGCCGCGCCCGGTTCGTCGTTGTCGCCGATCGACAACTGCAGATCGAACTTGGCGACGTCGAAGTCGGCGCGTACCGGTGACACCCGCAATCCGGGGAGCGTCAGTTCGGGAACCTCGTTGTTGTCGAACGACAACGCCACCTGGAACAGCGGATGGTGCGCGGTCGAGCGGGGCACGTCGAGCACTTCGACCAGGCGCTCAAAAGGTATGTCGCCGTGCGCCATCGCATCGATGTCTGCCGCACGCACGGTGGCGAGAAGGTCGGCAAACGTCTCTTTGGGATCGACCTCGGTGCGCAGTACGACGGTGTTGACGAACATGCCGACGAGCGGATCGAGCGCCTGTTCACCGCGACCGGCGATCGGGGTACCGACAGCGATGTCGGTGACTCCGCTCATCCGTTCCATGAACACGGCCAGTGCCGCATGGATCAGCATGAACATGCTGACGTCGTGCGTACGGGCGATGTGCTGCAGCGCTTCACGGACCTGCGCCGGAACCTCGAACTGGTGGCCGCCACCGCGCAGCGACTGTGTCGCAGGCCGCTGATGATCCGTCGGCAGGTTCACCGATTCCGGTAGCCCTGCCAAGGTCTTGCGCCAGAATGTGACCTGCTGCGCGGCAAGCGAATCGGCGTCTTTCTCGTCGCCGAGAACCTCCCGCTGCCACAGGGTGAAGTCGGCATACTGCACGGCCAGCGGTTCGAAATCGGGGGCCACTCCGGACCGCCGTGCCTCATATGCCCGCAACAGGTCCGCGAACAGGGGCGCCATGGAGGCGCCGTCGGCGGCGATGTGGTGAACCACCATCATCAGCAGGTGCTCGGTCTCGGACACACGCATCAGCACTATGCGGATCGGCAGTTCGGAGCTCACATCGAAGCCGGCCACCGCATGCCTGCGGAGTTCCGCCTCGATCGCCGCCTGATCGGCGCGCACCTCGATCTCGCGGTAGATGTCGGTCACCGCGGCGTCCGCTCCGTGGATCACCTGATGTGGTCCGTCCGATGAATCCGGGAACGTGGTGCGCAACGACTCGTGACGCTGCGCCACATCGGCGATGGCCGCGCGGAGGGCCGAGACGTCGAGTTCACCGGACAGCCGCAACGGCAGCGGCAGGTTGTATGCCGGTGAGCTGGTGTCGAACTGGTTGATGAACCACATCCGGGACTGGGCCAGCGACAGCGGGATCCGTTCGGGACGCTCGCGCGGGAGCAGTGGTGGACGGGTGGAGACCGCGCCCGTACGCCCGGCTGCCAGCTCCGCCAGTTCCGCAACGGTCGGATGGTCGAAGATGTCGCGGACGCTGATCTCGATACCGAGTGCTGCTGCCACCCGCGCTGCCACCCGGGTGGCCCCGAGTGAGGTGCCGCCGATGTCGAAGAACGAGTCCGTGGCGCCCACCTGCGCAGCCTTGGCGACGTCGGCGAAGACCGCGGCAACTGCACGTTCGCCGGCTGTCCGTGGTTCGACGTGCTGCGAGTCGTCGCCGCCCGATTCCGGTCGGGGCAGCGCGGCGCGGTCGAGTTTGCCGTTGACCGTGAGCGGGAGCTCATCGAGGATCATGACCACATCCGGGACCATGTAGCTGGTCAGGAAATCTGCCACCGCAGCCCGAACTCCGGTGGTACCCAACGCGGCACCGAACTCGGGAACGACGTATGCGATCAGACGTTCACCGGTGGACAGGCCCTGCCCGTTCGCACCTTCGACGATCGCGACAGCCGAAGCCACGCCGTCGGTCCGCAACAGCGCTGCCTCCACCTCACCGAGCTCCACCCGGTAGCCGCGTAGCTGAACCTGGGAGTCGCTGCGCCCCAGGTATTCCAGTTGATCGTGGGTATTCCAGCGCGCGATATCGCCGGACCGGTAGAGCCGCTCGCCAGGAGCCCCGAACGGGTTGGCGACAAAGCGTTGGGCGGTCAGATCTTGCCGATCCAGATACCCCCGGCCGAGCTGGACGCCCGAGACGTACAGATCACCGGCAACACCCGTGGTCACCGGGTGCAGGCGGCCGTCGAGGATGTGGACCCGCAAACCACTGATGGGCTCACCGACCACCGACGACGTTGCCTGCGCGGCGAACTCGCGATCGAGGCGCATCTTCGTGACGTGCACGGTCGTCTCGGTGATCCCGTACATGTTCACCAGCACCGGAGCGGTGTCGGCGTGGCGGGAGTACCACCGGTCCAGCTGTCCGAGATCGAGCGCTTCGCCACCGAAGATCACGTACCGCAACGCCAGATCGCCCGATTCGGCCACCCGATCGGCCTCGGCGAATTGATAGAACGCCGACGGTGTCTGGTTGAGGACCGTGACCTGTTCCCGGACGAGGAGCTCACGGAACTCGTGCGGCGAACGCGACGTCGCGAAGTCGACCATGACAAGCGCGCCGCCGTACAGCAGCGGGCCCCATAGTTCCCAGACCGAGAAATCGAAGGCGTACGAGTGGAACATCGTCCACACGTCATTTTCGTCGAAACCGAAGTCACGCTGTGTGTTCCGGAACAGGGCCACCACTGTTTCGTGGGTGATCACAACGCCCTTGGGACGTCCGGTCGAACCCGACGTGTAGATCACGTACGCGGTGTTCGCGGGTACGAGCGGCCCGGCGAGCTCGGTCTGCGCCACCGCTGATCCGTCGAGGGTCGCGAGTTCGTCGGCGACCGAGGGCGCGTCGAGCACCACTGTGGTCGGCAACTCCGACGGCAACGCCGGCCGGTGGTTCTCGGTCATCAGCACCAAGACGGGCGCCGCATCATCGAAGACGAACTGCAGACGCTCTGCCGGGTGGCTGACGTCGATGGGCAGATAACCACCACCGGCCTTCAACACCGCCAGCAACGCCACCACCAGATCCGCGGTCCGCTCGAGTGCGATCGCCACCAGCTTCTCGGGTCCGACACCGCGGGCGATCAGCAGGCGGGCGAGTTTGTTGGCGCGTGCATCGAGCTCGGCGTAGGTGAGGACCTGGTCCCCGTCGATGAGAGCCCGGTTGTCGGGAGTGCGCACAACCTGTTCGTCGAACAACCGCACCAGGGTGGCATCCCGTGCCGATCCCTCCCCCGATTCCATGATGACAGAGGCGAGCATGCCCGTGAACTGTTCGGCGAAGCCGACGGCGGAGTCGCCTTCGAGAAGTCCGGGAAGCAACGTCGACAGCGCGACCGTGATGGCGGCCTCGGCACCGACACCGACCGCCGCCAGTGTCACCACGAGTTCGGTCGACTTGGCGTGCAGGGCGCCATAGGTCACATCGGTACCGTTGTGCGAGAGCGCGATTCCGTCGGGATTGATCCGCGCTGCGGTCTCCAGCAGTTCCGAGAGCGACTTGCCCTTGAGCTCGGCAAGTGCCGATCCGAAGCCCTCTGCCTCTGCACCATCGATCGATCGATCGTGCGAGCGGCGTTCGGCCGCGGTCAGGATGTCGATGTCCCCGACGATGACGTCCGGATCGGCAGCGATCGCGGTCAACACCGAGAGGAATCGCTGCGACATCGCCTCGACGGTCGACTCGTCGAAGATGTCCACCGCGTAGTCGAGTACCGCGTCGATACCCCGGCCCCGGCCGTCGGTTCCGAAGGATTCCGAAACACTGAGCCCCAGATCGGATTTCACATAGCGCAGCGGCGACTCGAGTCCGCTGACCTGCAGACCCGGCAACGTGACGGTGGGGATGTCGATGTTCTGCATCGTGAGCATGGCCTGCACCAGCGGCGCGTACTTGCGCGAGCGCACCGGTGCGAGTGCTTCGACAACCTGCTCGAAGGGCAGGTCGGCGTTGTTGAACGCGGCCAGGTCCGACGCCTTCGTCTCGGCGAGCAGCGAGGTGAAGGACGCCGAGAAATCCACCCGGCTACGCATCACCAGGGTATTGACGAACATGCCGACCAGTCCTTCGACGGCCGAGGCATTGCGTCCGGCGGTCGGGGTGCCGACGGCAACATCGACCGAACCGCTCAACCGCGACAACAAGATCGCGTACGCGGCGTGGACCACCATGAACAGCGTGCTCTCGTTGTCCTTGGCGATGGCGTGCAACTGCTGCTGCAGCTGCGCTCCGATCGTGAACCGAACCTCACCGCCTGCCACCGACCGCTTGTCGGTGCGCGGCCGATCGGTGGGGATGTCCAGCAGCTCGGGGAGCCCGGCAAGGTGTTGCCGCCAGAAGGAGATCTGCTGCGAGGCAACCGAATCCGCATCCTCTTCGGACCCCATCACAGAGCGCTGCCAGATCGCGTAATCGGCGTACTGCACCGACAGTGGCCGGAAGACCGGCGAGCTGCCTGCGGCGCGCGCCGTATAGGCGGACATCAGATCGGTGGCCAGCGGCACCAGCGACGAACCATCCGCCGCGATGTGGTGGATCACCAGGAGCACCACGTGATCGTCAGGTCCGACCTCGATCAACAACGCGCGCAACGGAGGCGCCGCGGTGACGTCGAATCCCTCGGTGGCCGTCTCGAGGCAGAGCGCGAGGAGTTCGTCCTCGGAGCCCACGGTCCCCGAGATCAGCGTCGGCGCAGCCTCATCGACGGTCAAGACCTTCTGGTAGGGCCCCTGGACCGAATCCGGATAGACGGTACGCAGGATCTCCTGCCGCTCCACGACATCGGTCAGGGCAGCGGTCAAGGCGGCCTCGTCGAGCCGTCCCCGCAGTCGCAGACCGAGGGGGATGTTGTAGTCCGCGGCATCGGGATTGAGCCGGTTCACGAACCACATCCGCTGCTGCGCGAGCGACAGTGGGATCCGGTCGGGGCGCGGCTGCGGCGTCAACGGCCGAATGGGCATGCCGTCGAGATCCGGGGAGGCGCTGATCGCCTCGGCGAGATCTGCCACCACCGGTGCCTCGAACAGTATCCGAACACCAAGTCGCACACCGAGAACCTCGTTGATCCTCGCGATGGCGCGCGTGGCGGCAAGCGAGTTGCCACCGAGATCGAAGAACGAGTCGTCGGCGCCCACTGCCTCGACCCCCAGGACCTCGGCATAGGCCGCGGCGATCGCATGTTCCATCGGTGTTGACGGTTCCCGGTGTTCGGTCGCCGTCGACGCGAACTCGGGCGCGGGCAGTGCCCTCTTGTCGAGCTTCCCGATCGGGGTCAGCGGCACCTCGTCGAGGAACACCATCGAGCTCGGAACCATGAACTTGGGCAGGAACCCACCGGCATAGTCAGCGAGGTCGCGCGAGTCGATGGTGGCACCGGGCTTCAGTTTCAGATAGGCGGCGAGCGCGGTGTCACCGGTGGGGCCGTCGACACCGATGGTCACGGCGAAGTCCACCGCGGGATGACCGGCGAGCACCGCGTCGATCTCACCGAGTTCGATGCGGAACCCGCGCACCTTGACCTGTTGGTCGGATCGGCCCATGTAGCCGACCTCGTAGCCGACGTGTCCGTCGGGACCGGTGACCGCAACCCACCGGACGACGTCACCGGTGCGATACATCCGCTCGCCTTGGGCGCCATACGGATTGGCGACGAATCGGGTCGAGGTCAGATCCGGCCGGTCGCGGTAGGCGCGGGAGACACCGGGTCCGCTGATGTACAGCTCGCCCGGGACACCGACGGGTACCGGATGCAATCGGCTGTCGAGTACCAGCGCACTCACACCGGCGATCGGAGCACCGATGGTGATCGGTTCACCGGCTGTCATCGGATCACTGATGTTGGTCATGATCGTGGTCTCGGTGGGGCCGTAACCGTTGTACAGGCGACGGCCGGGAGCCCAGCGCTGCACCAGATCTGACGGCACTGCCTCGCCACCGGCCACCACATCGGAGAAGTGCGGAAGACCCTGCGGGTCGATCGACGCCAGGGCGGCAGGCGTGATGAACGCATGCGTGACCTGATGCTCGGCCAGCAGTGCGTGGAGCTCGCCGCCGCCGTACACCCCTGGCGGCACGATGACCATGGTGGCGCCTGCACCCACGGCCAGCAGCAGTTCGAGGATCGACGCGTCAAAGCTCGGTGACGCAAAGTGCAGTGTGCGCGAGGACGTCCCGGTCCGGTAGCGGCGCCGCTGCTCGTCGCTGAAGGCTGCCAGTCCGCGGTGGGTGACCTCCACGCCCTTCGGCTTCCCGGTGGTGCCCGAGGTGTAGATGATGTACGCGCAGTTCGATACCCGCACGCTGCCGCGCCGTTCGGCGGCGGTGATCAGATCACCTGCGTGACGGTGCAACGCCGGATCGTCGATGTCGAGCCAGTCGATTGTCTTCGGCAGCCGCATGGCGTCGACGCGACGCGTCATACCGATCCGCGCCCCGGAATCGGCGAGCATGTGCGCCACCCGATCGGCCGGATAGTTCGGATCGACAGGCACGAACGCCGCACCACTTCGAGCAACCGCCCACACCGCCAGCACCGATTCGATACTGCGGGTGATGCCCAGTGCCACCACGTCTTCGGGTCCCAGACCGCGTGAGATCAATTCTCTGGCAAGGCGGTTCGATCGGTTGTCGAGCTCGCGGTAGGTCATGGCCTGCTCGCCGCAGAT
The DNA here is from genome assembly GCF_059445525.1 of Williamsia sp. Y712. Taxonomy (NCBI): domain Bacteria; kingdom Bacillati; phylum Actinomycetota; class Actinomycetes; order Mycobacteriales; family Nocardiaceae; genus Williamsia; species Williamsia sp. Y712. The sequence continues at coordinate 2,031,217 of NZ_JCAIUN010000001.1, read as the reverse complement.
CAGCGCGACACCATCGGGGTCAACGGCCGCTGCGTGGTCGAGCAGATCGATCAGGGTTGCCGGTTCCGGCGCGGGTACACCGCGCACGGGAACCAGGTCGGTGCGTGCCTGCTCGTCGAGCAGGTCGATCTCACCGATGAGTACGTCGTCGTCTGCGACCATGCCTTGCAGGATCCGCAGGAGCCGATCTGCCAAGGCCTGCGCGGTCGACGGATCGAAGATGTCGGTGGCGTAACCGAGGAAGCCGGCCAGGCCGGCGGCCGCTCCGCTCTCGCCCCACTGTTCGGTGAGTTCGAACGACAGGTCGAACTTGCTGAATGCGGTGTCCACCGCACCTGGGGTCACCTCGAGTCCTTCGAGTTCGAACGTGGGCCGGGCGTTGTTGTTCAACCCGAACACGACCTGGATCAGCGGCGTATGTGCCGTTGATCGACTCACCGTCAGGGCATCGACGATCTGCTCGAACGGAACGTCACTGTGGTCGAACGCGTCCAGGTCGCGGGCCCGGACGTCGGACAGGAAGTCGCCGACCGACCGGTCCAGGGGGACATCGGTTCGCAGGACCAGGGTGTTGACGAACATCCCGACCACCGGATCGAGTTCTACGGCGCCGCGTCCACCGACGGGGGTTCCGAGGGCGACATCCTGGTCAGCTCCGCTGCGGGCCAGCAGAATTGCCACGGCGGCATGCAGGACCATGAAGCTCGACAGTCCGCGGGCCCCGGCCAGAGCCACCACCTGCTGATGCAGGTCGGCGGGCACGTAGAACAGGTGGCTGCCGCCCACATCACTGCGCACATTCGACCTCGGACGGTCGGTGGGCAGACCGATCACCTCGGGCATACCGGCCAATTGTGTTCGCCAGTAGTCCAGTTGAGCGGCTGCCGCACCACCGGGGTCATCGGTGGCGCCGAAGTTCTCCTGCTGCCAGATCGCGAAGTCGGTGTACTGCACCGCAAGTGGTGCCCACCCGGGCGCCCGGCCCTGGCTGCGGGCCTCGTAAGCGGTCAGCAGGTCCGACGCCATCGGACGCATCGACAATCCGTCCGAGGCGATGTGATGGACAACGATCACGAGCAGGTGCTGTTCGCGGGTGTCGCCACCGGTGTTGTCGGTGTCGGCAGCGTTGTCGGCGTTGTTCCCGGCTTCCGGTTCGATGCGCCACAGGGCCGAACGGAACGGCACCGTTGTCGTGACATCGAAACCAATGCGGGCGAATGTCTGGAGGCGTTCCCACACCTGGTCCCGTGCGATCACATCGAGGCGGAAAGGCGGTAGGGCATCCATCACCGGAACCACGACCTGCTCGGGTCCGTTCGGTCCCTGCGGGTAGACAGTCCTCATCACGTGCTGACGATCGACCAGATCGACCAACGCCTCACTCAGCGCCTCGACGTCGAGTTCCCCGGTGAGCAGGAGCGTCATCGGGATGTTGTAGGCACCGGACTCCGGATCATACCGATTGATGAACCAAAGCCGCTGCTGTGCGAGTGAGAGCGGTATCCGCTCCGGTGCAGGGCCTTCGGGCTTGGAGAAGCGGGTGACCGCATGCCCGGGCCTGCCGGTCCCATCGGTACGGCGCAGCTCCACGAGCGCGGCGAGTTCGGCCGGGGTCACCGCATCGAAGACATCGCGCAGTCCGATGGCGGTTCCGAGGGCATCGGTGAGCCGGTTCGCCAGTCGGGCGGCGCTCAGGGAGTTGCCGCCCTGTTCGAAGAACGATGCGGTGGCACTGACCCGATCGACGCCGACGGTATCGGCGAAGACCCCCGCGATGATCTCTTCGAGCGGTGTCCGGGGAGCCACGAAGGATTCGCCGGTGTCCTGCCCGAATTCGGGGGCGGGCAACGCCTTTCGGTCGACCTTCCCGTTCGGGTTGAGCGGCAGCGAATCCATGACCACGAGAGCTTCGGGAACCATGTAGTCCGGAAGCACCTTGGCCAGTTCGGCGCGGACCGATGCGACGTCGAGTCCCGGATCAGCGGCCAGGTGGGCCGCGAGTCGACGGTCCGAGGACTCGCCGTGTGCCGACACCACGGCCTGGCGGATACCCGCCAGGGCCGTCAGCGCGGATTCGATCTCACCGAGTTCGATCCGCAGACCGCGGACCTTGACCTGGAAGTCGCTACGTCCGATGAACATCGCGTCGCCGCCGGGCAGGCGTCGCACCAGGTCTCCGGTGCGGTACATCCGGGCGCCGGGCGCGCCTGCGGGATCGGCCACGAATCGGGCAGCGGTGATACCGGGCATCCGGCCGTAACCGCGGGCAAGCGCGACACCTCCGATGTAGAGCTCCCCCACCACACCGATGGGTACCGGACGCAGGCGTTGATCCAGGATCTTGTGGGTCACGTTGGGGATGGTGTGCCCCAGCGTGATCGGGCCGATGTCACGGGTCTCGCCCTCGGCGTTGACCGCGTGATCGGACAGTGGCACCCACCGCGCCGCCGTGGTTGCCGCGGCCTCGGTGGGCCCGTACATGGAGAGCATCGCGGTGTCGGTCCCGAGCAGGGTGCGATAGGCGCGCGGCATCAGGGCCTCGCCGCCGGTCGCGACCGTGTCGAGCGTGGTCAGTACATTCCCCGCGTCGAGCTCGGTGAGCAGCTCCAGCGCGCTCGGCGCGACGTTGAGCAGGGAGATGTCCTCGGATCCGATGATGCCGAGAATCTCTTCGGGGTCAAAGCCTTCGGTGACCAGTCGGATCACGCCGCCGACGCGCAACGCGGTCCAGATGTTCTTCTGGGTCAGGTCGAAACGCGGTGACGACGCGATGATGACGGTGTCGCCGTCGGAGAACCGGAGCTGATCGCGATACCAGCCCCACATGTTCAGCAGCCCGCCTGCCGGCACCAGGGTCGGCTTCGGACGTCCGGTCGACCCGGACGTGGTGATCACGTAGGCCAGCCGCAGGTCAGCGCCGGGTTCGGCCCAGCGGTCGGCATGGCCGGCGGCGTCGAGCCTGCCGAGTGCGGCATCGGTGTCGGTGTCGCCCAGTTCGATCAGGTGCGCCCCGGCAGCGACGATCCCGGCACGGAGTTCGGCGGTGAGGACATCGTGGCTCGCGACAACCACGCGCGTACCGGCATCGGCGACGATCGACGACGCCCGCTCCGCCGGTCCAGCCGGATCCAGCGGAAGATACGCCGCACCCGCCTTCCATGCGGCGAGCATCCCGATCACCCAGTGCGCCGACCGTGCGGTGAGCAATCCGACCACGTCGTCGGGTCCGATACCCCGCGAGATCAGTTCGGTGGCAAGTTGATTGGCCGACCGGTCGAGCTGGCGGCGAGTCAGCGACGTCTCCGGGCTCCGGACCGCCGGGGCGTCCGGGTTCTCCCGCACGCGCGCATCCCAGTCGGTGAGCGGGGTTGCGGTTGCTGCCACGGCAGCGGTGGTCGCCGGCGATGACGCAGGGGTACTGCGGTAGCCGGAGAGGTCACGGTCACCGAGCAGACGGGCGGCGTCGGCGATGACGTTGTCGAGGGCGACAGCGAAGCCGTCCGGGATCGCCACCATGGTGGGAACCAGGCTGGTGAGCACCACCGACGCGATCGCATCGGCATCCATGCCGCGCTCGCCGAGCGGACCCGACAGCGCGCCGAAGCGGTCACTGAAGTCGCGGTAGGTGATCTGGATGCCGTCGGCGTCGAGCGCCACCGCATCGGGATCGATGTCGACCGCGGCGGCGAGGAGCGCGGCGAGGTCCGCGGCGCTGTATGCCGGGGTCGCCGCGACCGCGGGTTCGGAGTCCTGCGCCACGAGCTCGTCCTCGAGATGTTCGGCTGCGGTGAGGATGTCGATGTCCCCGACCACAGCGGTCGGGTCCGCGGCGACCGCACGCGCCAGGATCTCGAAGCGTTCGGCGATGGCCGCCACGGTCTCGCGCTCGAAAATATCTGTGGCGTATGTGATCCGGCCACGCAGATCATGACGACCGTCGACGTCGGTCGTGTCGTCGATGGTGAACGTGAGGTCGAACTTGGCGCCCTGGATCATCCCGTCGACAACGGCCACGCGCAGTCCGGGCAGGTCGATCGAGGCGCTCTCATTGTTCTCGAACGAGAGCAACACCTGGAACAGCGGAGAATGGGACTGCTGCCTGCGCGGCACGAGCGCCCCGACGACGCTCTCGAACGGGATGTCGTCGTTGGCGAAGGCGTCGAGATCGGCCACTCGCACCCGGGTGAGCACATCGTCGAAACGATCGGCGGGATCGATTGCGGAACGCAGCACCACGGTGTTGACGAACATGCCGACCAGATCGTCGAGAGCGACGTGGTCGCGTCCACCGACCGGCGTGCCGACGGTGATGTCCGATGAACCCGACAGCCGCGCAAGCAGAGTCGCGACGATCGCGTGAACCACCATGAACACCGAGGCCTGCCGGCGCTGCGCGTAGGCGTCCAGTGCGGCCACCACATCGCCGGAGATCACCAACGGCACCGATGCACCCTGCATCGTCCGCCGGGCCGGGCGCGGCCGGTCCAGTGGCAGGTCGACGACCTCGGGCACACCCGACAGTGCGGCGCGCCAGAAGTCGAGCTGGCGGGCGGCGAGGGATGCCGGATCGTCCGGTGAGCCGAGCACCTGCCGCTGCCAGTGCGCGTAATCGGTGTACTGCACCGGAAGCGGTGCCCAGGTGAGTTGCGGATCGCTGCCGGTGGTCCGGGCTGCGTAGGCGGTCACCAGATCACGGGCCAGCGGGGCCATCGAGGCGCCGTCGGCCACGATGTGGTGGACGACCACGATCAGCAGGTGTTCACCGCCGGCGCGCAGCAACCGGGCCCGAACCGGCGCCGCTTCGGTGACATCGAAACCTGAGGCGGCGAAATCTGCTGCAGCGGAGAGCATCTGGCCCTCGTCGGCGACGTCCACCGGGTCGAGATCGACCTGGACATCGTCCGCGGACAACACCCGCTGGTACGGGCCGTGGGCGGTGTCCGGGAACACCGAGCGCAGCGTGTGCTGGCGTTCGAGAACGTCTGCGATCGCGGCCGCCAAGGCCTCGACATCAAGGGCGCCGGACAGTCGTAGAGGCAGCACGATGTTGTATGCCGGGGACTGCGGATCAAGACGATTGAGCAACCACATGGCCTGCTGGGCAAGCGACAGCGGTGGCCGCTCCCCCGCCTCGCCTGCCACGAGTTCGGGCAGGTCGGTTTCGCTCGGCGTGGTGTCGAGGCATCTGGCCAGCGTTTCGACGGTCGGGTTCTCGAAGATCTCGCGCACCGCCACGCGGCGACCGACGAGCGCGCTGATGCGGGCCGCCGCCTTGGTGGCCACCAGCGAGTTGCCGCCGAGATCGAAGAACGAGTCACTCACGCCGATCGACGACAGTCCGAGGACCTCCGCCAACACGGCGGCCAGCATCCGCTCGGTCTCCGTCGACGGCGCCGCACCGGCCGAGGCCAGCGCCGCCAGGTCCGGTTCGGGCAGCGCGGATCGGTCGAGTTTGCCCGCCCGGGTCAGCGGGATCTCGGCCAGGAAGACGATGGCGGCGGGCACCATGTGCGAGGGCAGTCGCTCTCCGACAAAGTCTCGAACAGCCTTGGTGTCCAACGGCTTCGACGCCAGCACATGCGCCACCAAAGTGGTGACACCCGAGGGCATCCGGGCGCCGGAGGTGACCGCGAAGTCGATGTCGGGGTGCGCGGCCAATGCGGCGTCGACCTCCCCGAGTTCGATGCGGAAGCCGCGGACTTTGACCTGGAAGTCGCTGCGTCCGACGTACTTCACCTCGAGGTCACCGGATTCGTTGCGGACCCACCGCACCACGTCACCGGTGCGGTACATGCGGGCACCGGGTGCGCCATGCGGATCGGCGATGAAGCGTTCGGCGGTCAGCGCGGCGCGCTTGTGATAGCCGCGGGCCACTGCAGGCCCGCTCAGGAACAACTCACCGTCGACGCCCACCGGGACCGGCTGCAGACGGCGGTCGAGGATCAGCGACGTGAGCCCACGCACCGGTGAGCCGATCGTGATCTCACCGGCAGGGTCCATCGGTCCGGCGATGCTCGCGACAATCGTTGTCTCGGTGGGTCCGTAGGCGTTGAACAGGCGTCGACCCGGGGCCCAGCGCGCGACCAGCTCGGGTGGGCAGGCCTCACCGCCGACGACAACGGATTCGAGGCGCTCCAGCCCCGCGGGGTCGACCGAGGCCAGCGCGGCCGGAGTGATGAAGGCGTGGGTGACGCCGTATTCGACGAGGAAGTCGTGTAGTTCGTCGCCGCCGTAGATCTCTGTCGGCGCGATCACCATCACCGACCCGTGGGCCAGCGCCAGCAACAACTCCAGCACGGAGGCATCGAAGCTCGGTGAGGCGAAGTGCAGCGTGCGTGAATTCTCGGTCAGCACAAAGCGATCCGACTGTTCACCCATGATGCTCGCCAAGCCGCCGTGGGTGACGATCACGCCCTTGGGGACCCCGGTGGTGCCGGAGGTGTAGATCATGTAGGCCGGGTTGGTGATCCGGATCGGGGCTGTGCGGTCGGCGTCGGTGACCGGTGCGGCCGATTCCCGCGAGATCGCGGTCGCGGTCTCTTCGGTATCGAGTTCGAGCCAGTCGATCGTCTCCGGTCGCGCCGATCGCCACCTCGACGTCGAAAGTCCGTAGGCCGCACCCGAATCGGCGAGCATGTGTTCGATGCGCTCGGCCGGGTACTGCATGTCGACGGGCAGATAGCCGGCGCCGGTCTTCGCCACCGCCCACAGCCCCACCAGGAAGTCGATCGAGCGGCCCATCCCGAGCGCCACGATCTGATCGGGTCCGATGCCACGGGAGATCATGATCCGCGCCAGCGCATTCGACCGTGCGTCGAGTTCGCGGTAGGTGATCGAGCCGGTCGTCGACACGGCGGCGTCGCGATCGCCGCCCGCGGCGGCCGCGGCGGCGAGCAGTTCGGGGAGCGTGTCGAAGGCGGTCTCGCCGGACCCGTTCCGGCCGAGCAGTTCGGTCCGCTCCGGCGCGGACAGGACCTCGACCTGACCCACCCGAACCGAGGGATCCGCGACGATCTCACCCAGCACCCGCAGGAACATCTGCAGGATCTGCTCGGCCTGATCCCGATCGACGGTCGCCGGCAGGTATTTCGCCGAGAGTCGCAGTCCCGGTTCGGTTGTCGCGATCAGCGTCAAGGGGTAGTGGGTGGCGTCGAGGATGTCGGCGTCGGCGACAGCCATCCCGTCGATCGCGGCGGCGGCGGCGAGCGCGCTGCGATCGAAGGGGTATGACTCGTACACCATCATCGTGTCGAACAGCGCGTCGGCATCGGTGGTCGCGGTGATCTCCGCGAGGCCGATGGTGTGGTGGTCGAGCAGTTCGGTCTGCTCGTGGGCGACCCGGGTGATCAGCCCGTCGAGATCTGCGTTGTTGTCCAGGCGCACCCGCACCGGCAGCGTGTTGATGAACAGCCCGAGCATCGACTCGATGCCGGCAACCTGCGGCGGCCGGCCCGACACCGTGGTCCCGAAGATGACGTCGTCGCGACCGGTCAACCGTGCCAACACGATTCCCCAGGCCGTTTGCAGAACGGTGTTGAGGGTGGTGCCGGCGGCCCGGACGTACTCGGTCAACCCGCGCGAGACGTCGTCGGCGACATCGACGTCGACCACATGCGGCACCTGACCGGCACTGTGGGCGGTGGCCGCCGGAAAGAGCGTGGTCGGTTCGGTCACGCCGGCCAGCGCGGCGGTCCATGCGGACAAAGCCGAGTCGGACGACTGCGACCGCAACCAGGTCAGATAGTTCCGGTAGGGAGCGGCCGGGCGCAGGGCATTCGCATTGCCGCCGGCACGGTAGATCTCGAGTAGGTCGCCCATGAAGATCGGCATGGACCAGCCGTCGAGCAGGATGTGGTGATTGGTCACCACGAAGCGGTACGACGTGGCGCCGCGCCTGATCATCGTGAACCGGATCAGCGGCGCAGCGTCCATCTCGAACGGGGCGATCCGTTCCTGATGGGTCAGCTCCGCGACACGTGTCTCGCGATCGCTCACGTCGACCTCGGACAGGTCGTGCTCGCTCCAGGGTGCGTCCACGTGTGAGGCGACCACAGCCAGGGCCGTGCCCTCGCTGTCGGTGACAAATGCGCTGCGCAGGTTGGGATGTCGGTCGATCAGGGCCTGGGCGCTGCGCCTCATCCGGTCGGGATCGACACCGGTCAGATCGAGCACCATCTGCGCGGCGTAGACATCCATCCCGCCTGCGGCGAGCTCGGCATGGAACAGCAGCCCCTCCTGCAGGGGTGTCAGCGGCCACACGTCGACGATGTCGTCGAACCGTTGCTCGAGCTCGTCGACCTGCGGCTGCTGCAGGTCCACCAAAGCCAGATCCGATGGGGTCAGCCCACCGGCCCCGGGCGACGACGCGTGCAGCGCAATCGATTCCAGCGCCCGGGTCCACAGTTCTGCGAAGCGGTCCACCGAGGCGTCGTCGAGCAGCGCGGCGGGATATTCGATCGTGGCCGAGAACTGCGGGCCGGCCTCCGATTCGGTGACCATCGCGTTGATGTCCAGCGCGGTCCGAACCGGCACCGCGGTGCCCCGGGTCCCCCGCAGGGCACTCTCGCCGTCCGGGATCCAGGGACCCGACATCCCGGTACCCGACAGCCGGCCCAGGTAGTTGAAACCGATCGCGGGTTCGGCGAACTGCGACAGTTCGGCAGCGCCTGCCTCGTTCAGATACCGCAGCAGGCCATAACCGACACCGCGCCGGGGCACCGCGGCGAGCTGTTCCTTGATCGACTTGACCAGATCACCCGCGGCGACGCCACCGGCCATCGCATCCTCGACATCGATGCCGGTGGTGCGCAGGAGTACCGGATAGGCGGTCGTGAACCAGCCGGCGGTCCGGGAGAGGTCGGATCCGGCGAGCAGTTCTTCCTCACGGCCATGCGCTTCGAGTGCCACGACGATCGACTGTCCGAGCGGTCCGGTGCCGTTGGGCTCCATCTGGGCTTCTCCGCGTTCACCCAGCCAGATGCTCGCGGCCAGCGACAGCGCCGCGAGGAGCCCGTCGTTCACACCACCATGGAAGGCCTGCGGAACCCGCGTCAGCAGGGCGTCGGTGAGCGCGGGCGAGATCGTGAACTCCCGGCGCCGCAGGGTCCCAACCAGATCGCGGGCGGGATCGACCCGCAACGTCTGATTGTCGATCGCAGAGAGCACCGAACGCCAGTGGCCGAGTTCGCCGGTGAGCTCGGGCTGCGCGGCCAGTTCGGTCAGGTTGTGAGCCCAGCGGCGCATCGAGGTGCCGGTCGGTGCGAGCACCACCTCATCGCCTGCGGCGGCCGCCGACCAGGCGATGGCCAGGTCCGGCAACAGGATTCGCCAGGTGACACCGTCGACCGCGAGATGATGGAGCACGATCAGCAGACGCCGACCGAGCTCGGGAGCCCAGTCGCCGGTCACCACCGTCACCGACATGATCGACCCCGTGGCCGGATCGAGCGCCTCGGTGGCATCCAGCGCAGCGGCAGCAACGGCCTCGTCGAACTCCGCCGTCCCGGGCGCCGGGTTCACCGTGATCTCCGATACCGCAACAGCTTTGGCGTCGGAGGTGGGATCGATGACGTGGTGCAGGCGTCCCGAATCGTCACTGAACAGGCGCGATCGCAAGATGTCGTGGTGGGCCACCACGGCGGCAAGCGTGCGGTTCAGGGTGTCGACAGAGAAGGGCTCGGGGGCCGGGACCACCACCGACTGGGAGAACGCTCGCGCGTTCTCGGGCTCGGCGGCCATCCACCGCATGATCGGCGTCAGCGCCACCTCGCCCACTGCCCCACCGGGCAGTTCGTGGACAACGGCTGCCGAACCCTCGTCCCTGGCGACCATTGCCAGCGCGCCGATGGTGTTGTGCTCGAACACCTCTCGCGACGAGAAGTGCAGACCGATCGTCCGGGCGCGGGAGACGAGCTGAATGGACATGATGCTGTCGCCACCGAGACCGAAGAACGAGTCGTCGAGTCCGACCTCCGGATGTCCGAGCAGGTCGCCGACGAGTCCGGCGATGGCCTTTTCGGCGTCCGTTGCCGGAGCCCGGAATGCGGTGGTGCGCACCGTGAAGTCGGGTGCAGGCAACGCCTTGCGATCGATCTTGCCGCTGGGCCCCAGTGGCATCTGCGGGAGTTCGACGAACGCGTCGGGCAGCATGTAGTCGGGAACCATCGCCGCGACGGTGTTGGTCAAGGCGGCGGTGTCGATCGACGATTGCCCGGCGGCACCGACCACGTAGACCACCAGGCGCTGACCGTGTTCGCTCTCGTGGACGGTCACCACTGCCTCGCGGACCGTCGCGTCGGACAGCACCGCGGATTCGATCTCCCCGAGTTCGATGCGAAGCCCGCGGACCTTGACCTGGAAATCGCTGCGTCCCTGGTACTCCAGCGCCCCGTCGGCCGACCAGCGAACCAGATCACCGGTGCGGTACATCCGGGTTCCGGCAGATCCGAAGACGGCAGGCACATATCGTTCCGCGGTCAGATCGGCGCGGCCGAGGTAGCCGCGGGTGAGCTGCTCACCCGAGAGATAGAGCTCGCCGACAGCGCCCACGACACACGGCCGCAGTTGCCGGTCGAGGACCCAGACCTGGCAGTTCCACACCGGACGTCCGATCGGGACACCGCGATCGACATCCGGGCCGACCGGCGCGGATGTGGCGTGAACGGTGAATTCGGTCGGGCCATAGAGGTTTTCGATCTGGACGCCGGGTAGCTCGCGACTCGCCCGGCGGGCCAGCCGCTCGCCGAAGGCCTCACCGGCCACCAGCAGCAGACGCAGGGCGGCAGGGTCGATGGGCCCGTTCTCGCCAAGGAAGAGCTGCAGCATCGAGGGTACAAATGAGGTCGCGGTGACGTGCTCCGACGTGATCACGTCGAGCAGGTACTGCGGATCCAGGTGTCCGTCGGGCCGGGCGATGACCACCCGGGCGCCCACGGTGGGTGCGAACAGCTCCCACACCGAGACGTCGAACGTCGTCGGTGTCTTCTGCAGGACAACGTCGTCGGGTCCGATCCCGTAGTGCCCGGCCAGCCATGCCATCTGGTTGACCACGGCGCGATGCGGAACCGCAACGCCCTTGGGTTTGCCCGTCGAGCCGGAGGTGAACAGCACGTAGGCCAGAGAGTCCGGACGCAACCGGCGCTCTCCGTCTGTCAGCGGCGCATCCGGGTAGCCGGCGAGATCGATCTGTTCGAGTTCGACGGGCTCGACACCGGTGTCCGCGACCACGGCGCGATCGGCGCCGGCGACCACAACACACATCGGCCCAGCGGTCTGCAGGACGTCGGTCGTCCGGCTCCGCGGATGGTCCGGATCGATGGGTACGTAGGCACCACCGGCCTTGAGGACCGCGTACACGGTCGCCACGAGCTCGAGGCCGCGGCGCAGGGCCACCCCGACGCGGACGTCGGGTCCCACTCCGGCGGCGATGAAATGTCGTGCGAGCTGGTTTGTCCAGGCGTCGAACTCGGCGAAGGTCATCCGGCGGGACCCGTCGACGAAGGCCGTCGCATCCGGGGTCCGCTCGACCTGGCGGCGCCACATCGCGATCAGGTCGGTCGCATCGACCGCGTTCTCGGTGTCATTCGGAGCCACCGTCGTTGCCGCGATCTCGGCCGATGAGCCCAGGGTGAGCGATCCGACCGGCGTTCCAGGGGCGGCCTGCAGCAGTCGGCCGAGGAAGTCGGTGAAGCGCTCATGGTGCCGGATGAGGTCGGCGTCGGAGTAGGACTGCGGGTTCGCCTCGAAGTCCACTCGCAGGTTCGAACCCGACACACCCGGATAGAGGTTCATCGAGAGGTCCTCGACGGGACCGGTGGTGAGTACGTGCAGATGTCCGACGACATCGCCGAGTTCCAGGATCGGATGGAACATCATCAGGTTGATGGACGGGCCGAACAGGCCACGCCTGCCGGTGCCCTGCCCGATGTCGCGGCGGATGTCCTCGTGCCGGTAGAGCTGCCGCCGCAGTGCGCCGGTCAGCTCGGTCTGCACGTCCGCGACGAGCTCTTCGATTGTCGTGGCGGGTGCCACCGTCAGGCGCAGCGGGACGATGTTGGAGACCATTCCGCCCGCACGGCGGAGTTTGGCGGTGTTGCGGCCCGAGACGGGCAGGCTCAGGACGACGTCTTCACTGTCGGTCATCCGGGCCAGGTAGGCGGCAAAGGCGGCGATCACCGTCGGTGCGGTGCTGCCTCCGGACTGCGCGGCCGCCTCGTCGAGCTTTGTGGCGATGTCGTCGGGAAGGGTGGCCGAGGCCAGTTGCGAATAGGCGCCGGGGGCAGCGCGGTGCGCGGACAGGGACAGCGGGCCGGGCAGGTCGGCCGTGCGCTCTGACCAATAGTCGCGATCCTTGACGAAGCGATCCGAGTCCCGGTACTTGCGTTCGTCCGCGACGATGTCGGGCAGTGCGGCGCCCTTGGACGGCGCCGGCTCGCGTCCGGCCACCAGTGCCGAGTAGACCTCGGCGATCCGGGTGACCGTGGCCATCGCACCGAATCCGTCGAGGGCGATGTGGTGGGTACGGACGTACCAGAAGTGGTGGTCGTCGCCGAGCCGCAGCAGGGCACTGACCGTGAGTCGATCGGCCAGCACGTCGACGGGTCGGCGGTATTCCTCACGCATCCATCGTTGTGCGGTGGCGTGCGGATCCGGTTCCCCGGACAGGTCGACGAACTCGATGCTGTCGTCGATCGACTCATCGACGAACTGGAGCGGTAGCGCGTCGGTCTCGACCAGGCTCAGATAGGCCGAGCCCATCTCGCGCCCGGCCACCTGCGAGGCCCTGGTCAGCAGGTCCGCATCGATGCGCCCGACCAATTCGACATACTGGGCAATATTGATCGGAATCGTACCCAGGGATTGCTGAGCGAAATAGATTCCGCGTTGCGCGGCCGAAAGCTCGAATGTTGCGTCACCGGACATATTTACTTGTTCTTCGGAGCGGCCAGCACTCAAAAGCTCTCGCTCCAATCTCGAACGAAATGCTCGCCTCGGGACACAAAGAACTCAGCTTACATGCATCTGCCGACGGCAAACTCCACGCCTCTGCCTATCCCGCATTTCGCCTGATCAGAGGTTGTTTACCACTCTAATTAAATTTCACGAATGGGTAGTTAGACAGGGAAATCTGTCAGGTGCGGTTCCATGCCGGGGACCGGACGCAGCGCAGGACAGCACAGCGCGGCCCTCCAGACGAACAAATCCGTCAACGAGAGCCCCACGGGTGTGCGGCAGGACTGCGCACGGGAAGATCCGCCGGAGTACTCACGGCGGACTGGGGAGTCGGTCAGGCGCCGGACAACCGGCTGGCGATGACGCGGAGGTCGATCTCATTCGTGCCGGCATGCATCGGCGCAACGGGCGCAATGGTGTTGTGCAGGTCGACCACGTCGGTGGATATGACGCTGACGGCTCCGTCGACGACAGATGCCACCACAGTGGGATCGGGCTCGCCGCCAAGAGCGGGCAGGCCTGCGAAGATCGCAGCCACCACCGCGGACCGATCGTCCATCCGTTGACCACGGATCACCGGCATCATCAGCCTGATCGCAGAATCGAGTTCGTGGTAGGTCAGCGCACGCTCGCGGTAACGGACCACCACGCGTTCAGGTGTCGCGGCGGCGATCCGGGCGACAGCATCGGGCAGTTCGATAGGTCCAGAAGTCTTGTCCGCGACCTGGTGGTGGGACCGAACAGTTGAGGTAGCCATTTGCACTCCAAACCTGGGCCCTCCAGCGACTTGAGAGGGCCTTGCACAGCCCATGGTCACAGGACACGCACCATAAGGAAAGGTTTAGAGCAAACCCGTTACATCACCGAAATGTGAAATCCGTCACATTTGACCGTCAAGATCAGGGCGTCTGGACGTATAGAGGACGAGACCCGACGTCGGACGGAACCGGAGTCAAGGGATTCGGTGCCACGGAACAGCAGTTTGCCCAACGCCACAGCATTTCTCCCACCCTCGGGCCGCATGTCGATGCAGGGTGCGGCGAACCGCCCGCGGCTCAGGCCTCCGCGAGGACGATCAGGGCCCGGAGCCGGATCGCGCCCAACGTCTCCTCGAGGGCACGGGGGCCGGACACAGCGAGCCCCGGAACGGTTGTCATCAGCGCGACCGTCAGCGCGGAGTCGTCGATGCGTGGGGAACCGGTCATGGCGGTGGCGGCGCCCTGTGCGCGTGCCCGCAGGTCCGCGAACGTCACCGTGAAGTCACTTCCGCTCACTGCGGGCCGGTCGGGCGCGGCGTCGGCCGCGACGGCCAGCAGTTCGGTAAGGGCTCGGGGGTCCCGCCGACCTCGGAGGGTCTGCACCCCGACTATGGGATACATCTCTTTGTCATCACCTCGGACCTGTGTTACCACAACGCCCACCCCTTTCGCGACCTGCTAATCAAACTGCACCTATCACACGACATTCCGCCTGCGCGCCCCTGGGATATTCCCCCATAACGACGCCGCTAAACTATGCATTTGTAGGCTATTACCAAGCAAAACGGAATTTTTCCTTTTCTGGGGAGGGTTATCGCCGGATGGCCACTTGGTGTTACTGCTGGATTCTGCGATACGTTCGATAACGTCAGGTAAAGGGCGATCGCGTCGCCGCGTGACCAAGATGACGACGGGATCGAAATGCAAGCTAAGCACAGTGGTGGTGCCCGAACGAGCCGGTCAGGTGAGTTCGAGGTGTCGGTCGCTGCGCATACGCACGGCGTGGTTGCCGACGGACTGGTGAAGCGTTTCGGCGACTTCACGGCCGTCGACGGAGTCAGCTTCGAGGTGCCCACCGGCACCGTGCTCGGCCTACTGGGTCCCAACGGTGCCGGGAAAACGACGACGGTCAACATGCTTGCCACCTTGCTCACACCGGACGAGGGCACTGCGCGCATCGCCGGCTACGACGTCGTCCGGGACCGGGCCGCCGTTCGCGCCTCGATCATGCTCACGGGCCAGTTCGCGGCTTTGGACGAGTCCTTGACCGGCCGCGAGAACCTGGTGCTGTTCGGCAAGTTGATGGGGCTGAGCAAAACCGAGGCGGCGCAGCGCGCTGCCGAGCTCCTCGATGCCTTTGATCTCGTCGACGCCGCGTCGCGACGGGTCGGCAAATTCTCCGGTGGCATGCGCCGCAGAATCGACATCGCGTGCGGTTTGGTGGTGCGGCCCGAGGTCGTCTTCCTCGACGAGCCCACGACCGGACTCGATCCGCGCAGCCGTCAGGATGTCTGGAACATCGTGACCTCGCTGCGAGACCTGGGGATCACCACTTTGCTGACGACTCAGTACCTGGAGGAGGCAGATCTCCTCAGCGACCGGATCGTCGTGATCGACAAGGGCCGCGTCATCGCAGAGGGCACCGCGGCAGAACTCAAGGAACAGGTCAGTGGGACGTTCTGTGAAGTTGTCACGAGCAACCCGGACGACCTCGCTCGCATCAAGGCGTTGCTGACCCAACTCGTGCCTGCCGACGAGATACGGATCGATCTGAACCGCAACTCGCTGACCATGCCTGCGGTGCGTTCGACGCAGACGCTGGTCGATGTCGTACGTCTCACCGATTCCGCCGGGATAGAACTCACCGATGTGGGCTTGCGGCGACCGTCACTGGACGACGTGTTCCTCAAGCTGACGGAAGGTCCGGCCGACGGCGCGGAGCACGCATGACAGTGACCAACGCCGCACGGGTGGCCATCTCCGCAGGCGGTCGCCGCCCCTCGGTCAGACCCGGCCGACAATGGCGGGCCCTGACCCAACGTTCCATCATCGGTATGAAGCGACAGGGCGAGTTCTACCTGTCCATCACCGCCCCCGTACTGCTGACGCTCTGCTTCTACATTCCGCTGCGAACCATCATGGATGGTTATCCCGGAATGGACTACGCGCAGTTCCTCATGCCCGTCATCTGCCTGCAGTCGGTGGGCTTCGTCGCGACGTCGGCCGCGATGCGTGCGGCGAACGACGGCAGTACGGGACTGACCAACCGGTTACGCAGTATGCCGGTGAACACCTTTGTCCCCCCGTTGGCCCGATTGGCCTCGAACGTAGTGCTGTTGGTCATCTCACTGGTGTGGGCGATCATCTCGGGTCTGGTGATCGGCTGGAGGCCCACCGCCGGGCTCGTCGATTTCATCGGGTTCATCGGGGTCGCGATGGTCGTCGGCGTGATTCTCGCCTTCGGCGCCGATACGATCGGCGCCGTCTCGAAGAACCCAGCGGCCACCAGTCAGGCCCTTGCCCTCCCCCAGTTGATCCTCGGAATGCTCTCGACCGGGTTCGTGCCCGAAGAACGCTTTCCCGAGTGGATCCAGCCGTTTGCGCGCAATCAGCCGATCTCACAGTTCACCGAACTGATGCGTGGATTCGACGCGGGCGACGTGTCCTGGGAACTGGCGCTGCCGTCCATCTGCTGGGCGGCAGGCATCACCGTGGCGGGTCTGGCCGCCGGTGCCCTCGTGACGATCCGGAGCAGCCGACGATGAGCAGGCACAGAGGAGACGACGGCGCCCCCCAACAGCACTGGTGGCGCAGCGATACCGCCGGATCGAGTCCTTCGCCGCGTCGCATCCGAACCGGCGATCAGCCCACAACAGGCATTCCCCAGCAGGAACGAGACCGGGCCGATCCCGGCCCCCATCAGACCCTCGTCGGTCCGTGGACCCTGCTTTCCCCCGGGGCGGCGGCGGCCGACTGGACCTCCGAACATTCCGCCGCGAGATACCCGCAGGCACCCGAACAGACCGGGCGCCCACTGACCCGGATCACCGACCGGAACTCCCTCGACCCGGCGGAACTGACCCCGGCGATGCAGCAGGCTCCCACGGTCCGGCTGGACCTCGGTCAGATCGCGGCGGCACAGACCGCAGCGGCGGCGGCGGAACAAGCCACAACGGAACAACCGGCCGCGCCCAGCGGAAGGTCGACGACGGCCGCGACACGATTCCCGGCCGCCAGGGCCACCGACGAGCGGGGTTTTCGCGCCTATCTCACGCATTCGAAGATTCTCACCGGACGACAGCTCCGAGTTGTCACCCGGGACCGGCTGACCCTGATTCAGAGTCTGCTGTTCCCGTTGCTGAGCATGGTCATGTTCAAGGTGGTGCTCGGTGACGCGGTCGGCGGTGCGACCGGGCAGAACAGTGCATACGGCACTGTTCCACTGGTGGTGCTCGTCGGGGCGATGTTCGGTTCGCTGGCAGTCGGGACCCGCCTGATCAGTGAACGTCGAACCGGCTTGCTGACGCGCCTGTACGTCATGCCGGTCCACCGCGGGGCCGACCTGACGTCGCGGATCACCGTGGAAATGCTGCGGATCCTCGTCGGAACGCTCGTGATCACGACGGCCGGAATGCTCATCGGCTGGCGTTTCAACGAAGGGCTGGCTGCGGCCGTCGGGATCTTCGCAGTGGCACTTCTCTACGGTGCGGCGTACTCGACCATCGTTCTCACAGTGGCGATGTCGGCGTCAAACGCTCCCCTGGTGCCCATCATGTCGCTGTGCACCAGTTTGCTGATGTTCTTCAATTCGGGGTTCTCGCCGGTCGAGGCCTACCCGGAAGTGCTGCAGCCTTTGGTCCAGAACCAACCGATGACATGCGCGATCGAAACGATGCGGGCGTTGGCCATCGGCGGACCGGTGGCCGAAAATCTCATCAAGACCCTCATCTGGGCCGTCGGCGTCCTGGTGGTCTTCGCCTATCCGGCACTTCTGTCCTACCGCCGGGCGGCCGCGGCGCGGGGTTGAGTTCACGAGGCGGTTCGATCTGGTCCGCCTACTCGCCCGGAAGACAACGACGAGGGGGACCGTCCGTCGGACGGTCCCCCTCGTGCGCGTTGTCAGTCTTTGTTCGTCTGGTCCGCGTTCATCGCGTCGATCAGGCTCTTCGGCCGCAGATCGGTCCAGTTCTGCTCGACGTATTCGAGGCAGGCAGCCCGTGAATCCTCGCCGAAAACCTTGTTCCAGCCCGCCGGGATCTCGGCGAAGGTCGGCCACAGCGAGTGCTGGTTCTCATCATTGACGAGCACGAAGAAACGGCCGTCCTCGTCGTCGAATGGGTTGGTCATGTTGATACTCCCTTCCACTCCGGATGCACCGAGAGTGATGTCGCCTGTTTGTCGTTCTGTCGGACCTTGTTGTTAGCCGGATCTGGTGCAGAAGACCCCGCTCTGACTTGCTCCGTCACCCAGGCCCATCGGATCGACCATCACCGGTCAACACTACTCGACCTGTTGGTGAGGAACTCTGCCAACATCGGGCCCGCCTCTGCGAGCGCATCCGCGCCCATCATCGCCCAGTGCGTGGCCTCGACGCTGTGGTGAACCACCTCTCCCGACACGGCGCCTTGCCATGCGCGCGGTGCGATGGTGTCGTCGTCGCGCCCCGAGCCCGCCGTGAACAGCAGGAGATCGCCGTCGACGGTCCGCGGTTCATAGCGGCGCATCAACGTCATGGATTGGGTGGCCGTCGCGATCATCGTCTCGAGCCACTCCGCGGTGACATCTGCAAATGCCGGACCGCCGACTTCCCGAAGTTTCCCGGCGACGATCTCGGGAGAATCCAGAACCGGATCGACCCCCATCTCGGCGGGCAGTCCCAGGCCGGCGATGATCTCACTGGGTGCGACACCCTCCTCGCCGAGGACTTTGGCCGACTCCCCCGGGAAGCTGTCGAACATCACGAGCATCTCGACCTGCTGCCCCTCGTCCTGCAATCGTGCCGCGACCGCGTGAGCGATCACGCCACCGAGCGACCAACCCAGCAACCGATAGGGACCATCGGGCCGGATCGCGCGGATCTCATCGGCATATCTGGCCGCTATCTCCTCGACCGATTCCGGATTCCACTGACCGGTCGCCGCCGGTGACTGGACACCATAGATCGGGATCGCAGGATCCACTGCGTCGATCAGCCCCCGATACGCCCAGGCCAGCCCGAGCACCGGGTGGATGCAGAACAGCGGAGACTGGTCGCCGCGTTCGCGTATCGGCAGGACGACATCGAATACACCCGCCTGCGAACCACTTCCGGATTCGGCACTCGCCGCGATCCCGGCCACGGTCGGATCCATGAAGATCGCGCGCAACGACATCGGTGTTCCAAGATCATCGGTCAGCCGTGAGACCAGGCGGGTGGCCGACAGTGAGTTACCGCCGAGATCGAAGAACGACGCGTCCGCCGACACCCTTTCGAGCCCCAGAACCTCGGCCAGTACGTCCGCGACGATGCGTTCGGTCTCGGTGGCCGGCGCCACGTACTCTCCGGTCCGATGGAACTCGGGTAGCGGCAACTGTTTCCGGTCCAGCTTGCCACTCGGGTTCAGCGGGAACTCGTCGAGCACGACAACCGCGTCGGGCACCATGTACTTCGGCAGCGAACGACCCACAACGGCTCGCAACTGTTCAGTATCGAGGTCGGCGCCCCGGTGCGCGATCACGTAGGCGATCAGGTGGTCCCCGGTCCGCGGATCCTTGTGTACCAGCACCGCGCTCTGGCGAATCGGGGTATAGGCCAGCACCGCCGATTCGATCTCTTCGAGTTCGATACGCTGGCCGCGCAGTTTGACCTGGAAGTCGGTGCGTCCGATGTATTCCAGAGCCCCGTCGGCACGGCGGCGCACCAGGTCGCCGGTCCGGTACATCCGCTCCCCCGGCTGCCCGAACGGATCGGCGACAAACCGGTCGCACGTGATCCCCGGCCGTTGCAGATAGCCACGTGCCAGCTGCGTACCACCGAGATACAGCTCACCGGCCACACCGGCCGGGGTCGGTCGCAGACCGGAGTCGAGCACGTGGGCGGTGACGTTCCACTGTGGGACACCGATGGGAACCGTCTGGGTATCTGCCGGTCCGACTTGCCAATTCGTCACGCTGACTGCCGCTTCGGTCGGACCGTACATGTTGTTCAGGCTCGCCGAACACAGTTCACGGAAGCGCTCCGCGGTCTCCGGCGGCAGCGCCTCTCCGATCACGAACGCGTGGCGCAGGGTGCGCAGCGTGGACGGCTCCGCCTCGGCCACGAACACTCCCAACGGCGACGGGACGAAAGTTGCTGTCGTGATCCCGTACTGCTCGATGAGCGCAGCCAGATAGCGCATGTCCTTGTGTCCGTCGGGTTTGGCGATCACCAGGGTGGCGCCATTCTGCAGTCCCCAGAAGAACTCCCAGACCGACACGTCGAACGTCATCGCTATCTGCTGCAACACCACATCGTCGGTCCCGAGCCGGTACTCGGATTGCTTCCACAGCAACTGGTTGACGATCGCGCGATGGGTGATGACGACACCCTTCGGCTTTCCGGTGGAACCCGAGGTGAACATGACGTATGCGGTGTTGCCGGGCCGCAGTGACGCGATGCGGTCGACGTCGGTGACCGGGCCGGCCGGCAGATCGGAGAGATCAAGGGTGTCGATCTCGACGACCGCGAAATCCGCCGAGATGTCGATTCCGTCACCGACGGTGGTCAGCACACACACCGGATCCGCGATCTGCAGAACGTAGGTGGTCCGCTCCGCCGGGTGGTCGGGGTCGATCGGGACGTATGCCGCCCCGGCTTTGATGATCCCGTACATCCCCACCAGCAGGTCCAGTGACCGCCGCATTGCGATGGCGACCTTCGATTCGGGCCCGACACCCATCCCGATGAGATGGCGCGCGAGACGGTTTGCGCGGGAATCGAATTCGGCGTAACTCAACACCTCGCCTTCGAAGACGAGGGCGTCGGCGTCCGGGGTGCGGAGCACCTGTGCATCGAACAGATCGACCAGAGTGCGGTCCGGAACATCGACCTCGGTTGCGTTGAACTCCGCGAGTTGCTCGCACTCGGCCGGGACCAGCACGTCGACCCGGCCGACCAGGACATCGGGCTGAGCGGCGATCTGGGCGAGCATGTGATCAACCCGCGCCAGGATGACATCGACTTCGTCGTGGGTGAACACATCGGCGAGGAACTTCGCCTGCAGGCGCACTCGGTCGCCAGCAGTGATGAACAGCGACAGGGGGAAGTTGTTCGCGTCCACACCGGAGACATCGAGCACCCGCAAACCGTCGATGTCGGTGACCGAGCCTGATGCCACGGCATCGACCGGGTAGGACTCGAAGACCGTCAGCGTGTCGAAACCGGCTCCGGGCCCGACGCGTCCGGCGATCACCGGCAACCCCACGTAGTGGTGTTCGACCAGTTCGGACTGCTCGACCTGCAACCGCACCAGGAAGTCGGCGAGGGTCTCGGACCTGTTGATCCGGGCCCGGACGGGCAGTGTGTTGATGAACAGGCCGATCATCGACTCCACACCCTCGAGGTGCCCTGGCCGACCCGAAACGGTGGCGCCGAACACCACGTCGTCCCGGCCGGTCAGTCGCGACAGCACCAGACCCCAGGCCGCCTGGACGACCGTGTTCATCGTCACCCCAAGGCGTTTGGCGACCGCGTCGAGCTCCGTCGTCCGCTCCGGACTGATCTCGAGGAGCATCTCACCGGGCATGCTCTGCTGCTCGCGGGCTCGATTTGCCGGCGCCAGCAATGTGGGTTCGGTGACCTCGGACAACGCCGCGGCCCAATGTTCCACCGATGCCGCCAGATCCCGGCCGGCAAGCCACTGCAGGAACCCCCGGTAAGAACGAGGCGCCGGCAGCACCGTGGCATCGCCGCTGGTGGCGTACAGCGTGAACAGCTCACGCAGTATCAGCGGCATGGACCAGCCGTCGAGGAGGATGTGGTGGCTCGTCATCACGAAGTCGACCCGATCGGCACCGAGCCGAACCGCCGTGAACCGCATCAGCGGTGGCGCGTGCATCTCGAATCGGCGATTCCTGTCTTCGTCGAGGATCGCAGCACGGACGTCCTCGGCATCGGGATCGGCACGCAGATCATGCTCTGCGAACGGAGCCACGGCGGATTCGACGATGACCGCGACGGCCTCGTCGGAGAGATCATCGCGGAACGCGGCACGCAGATTCGGATGGCGATCGAGCAGCGCCGCAGCTGCCGCGCGCAACCGACCGATGTCAACGGTGCCCCCCAATCGAAGGATCACCTGCGAGGTGTACACGTCGAGCGAACCCTCGGCGAGCCTGGCGTGGAACAACATCCCACGTTGCAACGGCGACAGCGACCACACGTCGGTCATCGACGGATAGTCGACCGCAAGCATGTCGACGGCGCGCTGATCGAGATTCACCAGCGGCAGATCCGACGGTGTGAACACCCGGCCGGACGCACTCGACGACCACTCGGCAACGGCTTTCGCGGCCCGCGTCCACAAATCGGTGAGCGATCGCACCTCGGACTCGCGCAGCAGTGTGTTCGGGAAGGCGAACGTCGCCTCGAGCCGATCGCCGGTCACCGCGGCGTTGATGTCGATGGCGGCGGCCACCGGCATGTCCGGATCCGGGCCGACCGACGCGGTGAGTTCACCGCTCGGCGCCGGCAACCATCCGACGACACCCGGCGCGCTCTCGGTGCCGATCCGGCCGAGATAGTTGAACCCGATAGCGGGTTGCGGATAGGCCCACAGCTGTTGCGCGGTATCTGGATTCAGGTATCGCAGCATCCCGTAACCGATGCCCTTGTCGGGTACCGCCACGAGTTGTTCCTTGATCGATTTCACGGCATCGGCAACCGCGGGCCCACCTGCCAGCGCGTCATCGATGTCGACGCCGGTCAGATCCAGCCCCAGCGGGAACATGGTGGTGAACCATCCCACCGTCCGCGACAGGTCGGCTCCGGCGACGACCTCTTCCTCGCGGCCATGACCCTCGAGTTTGATCGTGGTCGCGTCGGTCTGGACCCCGCGGTCGCGTAGCCAGGCAATCGATGCGATCGCGAGGACGGCCAGCAGACCGTCGTTGACCCCACCACCGAAAACCCTTGGGACCGTGGTGAGAAGCGCGTCGGTCACATGCTCGGGCAGTTGTAGCTTCACCGATTCCACGGTGCCGAACACGTCCAGCGCCGGATCGAGCGGACGCCCGCCGATATCGACGCTGCCCTGTTCCAGCAGGTTCGTCCAGAAGCCGAGTTCGGCGACCCGGTCCGGATCGGCGGATTGTTCCGACAGTGCGTGCGCCCAGCGACGCATGGAGGTACCGACCGGTTTCAGCTGCGGCGGCTGGTCCTGCGAAACCGCCTGCCATGCCGTCACCAGATCTTCGACCAGAACCCGCCAGGACACACCGTCGACGACCAGGTGATGGGCGACGATCAACAACCGGCCACCACCGGACACATCGGGTCCGGGTTGCAGCCATACCAGCCGCAACACCTGCCCCCGGGCCACATCCAGTTGGGCAGCCGCACGATCGAAGGCAGGTTCGACCAATTCGGCGAACGCAGGCGTCCCGGGAGCTGCCGAAGCGCCGAACTCGACGCGTTCGATCATGCCTGCGATATCGAGCACCTGACGATCCCGGACAGTGATCGTGTTGTCCTCGTATGAGAGCGAGGCCCTGAGCATGTCGTGGTGATCGACGACCGCGGCGAGCGTGTCCACGAGTTGTGCGTGGTCGATGGAGTCGGGCAGCGCCACATACAGCGGCATGATCAGGCGGTTGTGCCCGCCACCTCGCTCGATCATCCATCGGACGATCGGAGTTGCGGGCATCTCACCGATGCCACCGCCCGGCAGCTCTTCGAGAACCGTGACCGCCGCGTCGGTGCTCATGGTCGCCACCCGGGCAATATCGGCGACGGTCTTGTGCTCGAATATGTTGCGCGCCGAGATCAGGACACCGGCCGCCTTGGCGCGGGATACCAGTTGGATCGAGATGATGCTGTCGCCACCGAGGGAGAAGAAGGAGTCGGTGACACCGACCCGTTCGACACCAAGGACATCGGCGAACACGGCGGCCAGGATCTCCTCGGTTGGCGTACTCGGTGCGACATACTCCTGGGCCGACTCCTCGAAGGCCGGTTGCGGCAATGCCTTTCGGTCGACCTTTCCATTGACGGTCAGCGGCATCTCGTCGAGCACCATCACCACCGCAGGCACCATGTGCGCGGGCAGCGATCGGCCTGCGAACGTGATCAGCGCCGACGAACCCACCGTGGCGCCCGCGGAGGCCACCACGTACGAGACCAACATCGTTGCCCCCGACGGACCTTGAACGCCCTGGGTCGTGACGAACTCGACCGAATCGTGCTCGGCGAGGACCGCGTCGATTTCCCCCAGTTCGATGCGGAAACCGCGCACCTTGACCTGGAAGTCGCTGCGGCCGATGTATTCGACCTCGAGCGCGCCGGATGGTGTTGGTACCCAACGGACCACGTCTCCGGTTCGATACATCCGCCGACCGGGATCAGTGGGGTCGGCGACGAAACGCTCTGCGCTCAACCCGCTCCTGGCGTGATAGCCACGTGCCAGTTGTATCCCGGAGATGTACAACTCACCGGGCGCACCGACCGGCACCGGGCGCAGGAACCCATCCCGTATCGAAGCCGACACACCGCGGATCGGGCCACCGATCGTGGGTCGGTCACCGGGGAGTATCCGATCGCTGATCGTCACCATGATCTGGGTCTCGGTCGGGCCGTAGCCGATGTAGAACTGCCGATCCGGTCCCCAGATCTCGACCAACCGGTTCGGCACGGCCTCACCGCCGACCACCAGGTGTTGCAGACTGTCCAGCCCCGCGGGATCGAGCGTCGCCAGGGCGGCCGGTGTGATGAACGCGTGCGTGACCCGGTGCTCTGCGATGATCGTCGCGAGTTCGTCGCCACCATAGACACCCGGAGGCACGATCACCAGCACCGCACCCACCGGGACCACAAGTAACAACTCCAGCATCGACGCGTCGAAGCTGGGTGACGAAAAATGTAGCGCCCGTGACTGTTTGGTCAACGCGTACCGTTCGGCTTGCTCGGCGGCGAAGTTCGCCAGACCCGCGTGCGACATCACCACGCCCTTGGGCAGGCCGGTCGATCCGGACGTGTAGATCATGTAGGCGGCGTTGTCGATCTGCAGCGCCCGCGGACGTTCTTCCGGCAGGAGGGGCTCGTCGGGTCGCGTCGAGCACTGCATCTCGAACTGCTGATCGTCGAGAACGAACCACTCGGTGGCGGCAGGCAGGTCGGTGCGGTGAGCCTCGATCGTCAAACCGATCCGGGCACCCGAATCACGGACCATGTGCTCGATGCGGTCGGCCGGGTAGGCCGGATCCATCGGGACCAGGACACCGCCGGCCTTCGCGACCGCCCACAGCGCCAGGTTCGAGTACACCGAACGCGGCAGCGCCGAGGCAACTGTGACCTCGGGGCCGACTCCGAGCGCGATGAGCTCCCGCGCAAGGCGATTCGACCAGCGATCGAGCTCTCCGTAGGTGACTCGTCTGTCACCGAGGACCAGGGCGATGGACTCTGTTCCGGCAGCCTGAACCGCTGCGGCGAGCATCTGGGGCAGAACCACAGCGGGTTCGGCGGGTGCGCCACTGACCTGCTGCAATTGCGCGCGTTCGTCACCGGAGAGCAGATCTATCGCTCCGACCGCAACGTCGGGCGCGGTGATCAGGGCCGTCAGTGCGGCGAGGAGCCGCGCGCAGATGCGCCCCATGGTGGGCTCGTCGACCAATTCGGGCGAATAGCTGAACTTGAACTTCAGGGCTCCGCGCATGCTGGCGGTCAAGGTGACCGGATAATGGGCGGCGTCCTGTCCGCTGAACCCGGTCACCCGCATTCCGGCGATGTCGGTCTCGGCTGTGGCACCGGCCATGTCGACGGGGAATGACTCGAAGACGGCCAACGTGTCGAACTGCGCGGCCTCGCCCACCGCCCGTTGGATGTCGGCCAACCCCATGTGCTGATGATCGAGCAATGTCGACTGCTCGACCTGCACCCTGGCGAGCAGTTGATCGACCGTCTCCGAGGCCTTGACCCGCACCCGAACCGGAATCGTGTTGATGAACAACCCGATCATGGACTCGACGCCCGCCACATCGGCGGGTCGCCCTGAAACCGTCGCTCCGAAAACGCAATCGGATCGTCCGGTCAACGCGTTCAGCACGATCGCCCAGGCGGTCTGCACAAACGTGTTCGGCGTGACACCGAGCGCCCTTGACCGCGCTTGCAGCATCGTCGTGGTTTCCTCGGTGATGCTCGCATGGAGTTCTGCGACACCTTCGTGTTGCCTGCGACCGCGATCACCGGAGATCAGCAGCGTCGGCCCTTCGACACCGCCAAGGGCATCGACCCAGGCCTGCCGCGATTCCTCCGGCTTCCGTCCCGCCAGCCACGACAGGAAGTCACGGTACGAGCGTGGCGCAGGCAGGACCGAGGCGTCGCCTCCGGTCGCATACAGGACGAGCAGTTCCTTGATGACCAGTGGTGTCGACCACCCGTCGATCACGATGTGGTGATTGGTGACCAACAGTTCGTACCGATCGGCGGCGGTTCGGAGCAGCGTGAACCGCATCAACGGCGGCTTCTCCATGTCGAAGGGCGCCCGTAGATCAGCGGCCGCCAGCTCGTCCCGGGTCCGCTCGACCCCGGCACCCAGAGGATCCGTGCAATCCACTGTGCGCCAAGGGATGTCAACGTCATCGAGGACGACCTGCACGGTCTGTCCGGTCTCGTCGGTGACAAAGGCGGTACGGAAGGCCTGATGACGTGCGATCAATGCCCGTGCACTGCGGCGCAGTCGCTCTGGGTCGACGGTTCCGGCCAGGTGGAGCGACATCTGCGCCGAGTACACGTCCACCGCCCCCTCGGCGAGGGAGGCGTGAAAGTGCATGCCCCGCTGCAGTGGTGAGAGCGGCCAGATGTCTTCGAGATCCGGGAACGCTCGTTCCAGCGACTCGATCCCACCTTGCGTCAGCGTGACCAGACCGAAGTCGGACGGCGTCCGGCCACCTGCCCCTGGTGCGGACGCGTACCGGGCGACCTGCTCGAGTGCCGCCGACCACCCCGCAGCCAACTCCCCGACCTCGGTCCGGGTGAACAAACCCACGGGGAAGTCGATGGCTGCCGACAGTCGTTCCGCGCCTTCGCGCTCGGACACGACAGCGTTGATCTCCAGAGCGGGGACCGGCATGTCCGGGTCGAGCGACGATCCCAGTTCACCGCCGTCGCGGGCCGGAACCCAGCCGATCTCCCGCATCTCGTCGGTGAACTCGATCGCAGATGTGCGGCCGAGGTAGTTGAAGCTGATCTGTGGCTCCGGTCCGGTCAGCTCTGCGGCCGTCTGGTCGTTGAGATACCTCAGCAGACCCCAGCCGATGCCGTTGTCGGGTGTGGATCGGAGATTTTCCTTGGTTGCCTTGATCATTCGGCCGAGATCGTCACCGCCGGCCAGCGCGCCGTCGACATCGAGTCCGGCCAGATCGAGTCGGAGTGGATATGCCGTCGTGAACCAGCCGACCGTGCGGCCGATCTCGGCCCCCGGCAATGCCCGCTCCTCACGACCGTGGCCCTCCAGTTGCAGGTAGACGTGGTCGGCCGACCGGCCCCACCTCGACCTCCACTTCGCCAGAGCCAACGCGAATCCCGCCAGCAGTCCGTCGTTGACGCTGCCACCGAAGGCCTCTGGGACCGCGGTGATCAACGCTCGCGTCGCTTGCTCCGAGAGCTCGAACCGCACGCGCTCGGTCGTTCCGACCGTGTCGGATGCGGGGTCGGGGGCCCGCTGCCCCAGCAGCGGGTCGTCCACGTCGATCACGGTGCGCCAGAAGCCCAATTCGGCCACCCGGTCAGGATTGTTCGCCATCTCGGCCAGCCCGTGCGCCCATCTGCGCAGCGACGTACCCACCGGCTGCAGCCTGGGCCCGTCACCTGCCAGGATGCCTCCCCAGGCCGCAGCCAGATCAGGTAACAGGACGCGCCAGGACACACCGTCGACCGCCAGATGGTGGATCACGATCAACAGGCGGCCATTGGTGCGCAATTCGGCGGCCGGATCGAACCAAACGAACTGAGCGACGATTCCTGCCTCAGGATCCAATCGGTCGGCGGCCGAGCTGAACTCGTCCTGCACCAGGGCCTCGAAATCGTCTGTACCGGGCAGACTTTCGAACCGGACCCGATGCAGGATCGACCGACCCTGTTCGGGTTGCGGTTCCTCGACACGCAGATGCCCCACTGTGCCGTCGTCACCGCGCACCCACCGCAGCCGCAGTGCATCGTGATGCGATACCACCGCATCGACCACCGATTCGATGGTCGTCTGATCGATGCCGTGCGGCAGGGTGACGAAATTCGACTGCGAGAAACGCTTGTGCCCGCCGGGTGCGGATCCGAACGCGGCCATGATCGGTGTCAGGGGCAGCTCCCCCACACCGCCACCGGGAAGTTCGGCGATCGTGTCCCGCTGATCGTCTGCGAGATCCGTCGCCACCGTCGCCAGCGCGGCAACGGTCTTGTGTTCGAACACATCTCGTGCAGTCAGACCGATACCGAGCGCCTTCGCGCGGGATACCAGCTGGATCGACATGATGCTGTCGCCGCCGAGGGCAAAGAATGACTCCACGGCACTTACCCGGTCCCGGCCGAGCACTTCGGAGAACACCGCAGCGATCTTGACTTCGGCGTCCGAGGCGGGTGCCACAAAGGCAGCGCTCTCCACGTTGAAAACAGGCTCGGGCAACGCCTTGCGATCGAACTTTCCGTTGGCCGAGATCGGCATGCTGTCGAGCACCGTGAACGAATCGGGGACCATGTAGTCCGGCAACGCTGCGGCGATCGCAGTGCGCAGGGTGGCCACGTCGATCCCGGCGCCGCCGGCGGGCGTCACATAGGCGCAGAGCCTGCGTCCGTGCTCACTCTGGACAGCCAGGACCGCAGCCTGCCCGATCGAGTCGTGCCGAGCGAGCACCGCCTCGATCTCACCGAGCTCGATCCGCAGACCCCGGATCTTGATCTGGTGGTCGGTTCGTCCCAGGTATTCGAGCCTGCCGAGCCGATCGATCCGCGCCAGGTCGCCGGTGCGGTACATGACCGCGCCCGGATCACCGAGCGGATCGGCCACAAACCGATCTGCAGTGAGGTCTGACCGCCCCAGATAGCCGCGGGCCAACTGGATTCCGGCAAGATACAGCTCACCTCCGGTTCCCGGCACCACCGGCCGCAGGCGGGCATCGAGTACGTAGGCCCGGGTGTTCCATACCGGGGTCCCGATCGGCATCGCGCCCGATTCCGTGCCGTCGACCCGATGCTGCGTCGCGGTGATCGTGGCCTCGGTGGGTCCGTATTGATTGTCCAGGTACGCCGTATTGTGTCCGAGGAATCGCCGTGCCAGCGACTCCGGCAGGGCTTCGCCGCCGACCGCGAGACCGCGCACCGATTCGGGCAGTGCCGGCTGCTTCTCGCTCAGCATGACGGCGAGCATCGAAGGAACGAAATCGAGTAGGGCCACATTCCACCGGCGGACGGTCTCGATCAGGTACTCCGGATCCCGGTGACCGTCGGGTCTGGCGATGACCAGATGTCCGCCACATGCGAACGGCACGAACAACTCCCAGATCGACGCGTCGAACACCAGCGGGGTCTTCTGGAGGAAGGTGTCGTCGGCGGAGCACTCCAACGTGGCCGCCATCCATCGGATCTGATTCGCCGCGGCCGCATGGCTCACCACCACACCCTTGGGTTTGCCGGTCGAACCCGAGGTGAAGATCACGTATGCAGAGTTCAGCGGGCGTAGCGGAGCACGTAGTTCGGATTCGACCAACGGCTCGCCGCCGAAACCCGACAGGTCCACCCGATCGATCTCGATGAGCGGGTGGTCGGCAACCGGTTCCATCAGGTCCTGCGCGTTGGTCACCACGCAGCCCGGTGCGGCCTGTTCGACGATCTCGGCGATCCGCACCCGCGGCTGATCCGGGTCAACGGGCACGTACACGCCGCCTGCCACCATCACAGCGTGGATCGCGACCATCATCTCGATCGACCGGCGCACCGCGACGACCACGGTCACCTCTGGTCCGACGCCCTGTGAGATCAGCAGTCGGGCCAGTGCGTTGACCCGGGCGGTGAACGACGCATAGTCGAGGGTCACGTCCTCGAACGTGACGGCCGGAGCCTGCGGTGCCACATCGACTGCGGCAGCGAGGAAGTCGGTCAGTACGCGTTCTTGCACCGGTGTGGCGGTGTCGTTGAGTTCGTGGAGGACCAGCGCCCGCTCGCGATCGTCGAAGAGATCGATGTCGCCGACCCTCAGGTCTGGTTGGGCAACGGCGGTTGCCAGTAGCCGAAGGAACCGTTCGCTCAACGCGGCAATGGTCGACCGGTCGAACAGGGCTGTGGAATAAGCGAATACACCTGAATATCCCGACTGCGCGCCATCGATGTCGACCTTGGGCGACAGCGAGAGTTCCAGGTCGTACTTCACCTCGAACAATTCGACCGGGAGCGGGGTGATACTCAGATCCGGCAGTTCGAGTGCAGGACGGTCGACGTTCTCGAAACCGAACGACACCTGCGCCAACGGCGCATACGCCGTGGACCGCTGCGGATTGAGGACCTCGACCACCCGCTCGAACGGCACGTCGGCGTGGGAGAAAGCGCCGAGATCCGCGTCGCGTACCGCAGCGAGCGTCTGTGCGAACGTGGCATCGCCTTCCACGGTTGTCCGCAGCACCAGCGTGTTGACGAACATCCCCACCAATCGGTCGAGCGCCTGCTCACCCCGCCCGGCGATCGCGGTACCCATGGCGATGTCGCCGGACCCGGAGATCCGGGCGAGCAACACCGCAAATGCCGTCTGCAGCACCATGAACGTGGTGGTACCGGTGTTCCGGGCGATGCCTTCGACCGCCTTCGCGAGCTCCGCCGGAACCGAGAACGGCAACCGCTGCCCGGTGGTGGATTGCACCGGCGGCCGAGGTCGATCCGTCGGCAGTTCGAGCACATCTGGAAGATCGGCCAAAGCCTCACGCCAGTAGGCTATTTGCCGGGAGATCACCGATTCGGTGTCGGTTTCGGAGCCGAGCACCTCTTGTTGCCACAGACTGAAGTCCGCGTACTGCACGGGCATCGGCTGCCAATCGGGATCGCTTCCCTGTTGCGCACGTGACAGATATGCCAACATCACGTCCTGGGCGAGCGGTGCCATCGATGCGCCGTCGGCACTGATGTGGTGCACCACCACGACGAGTACATTGTCGTCGGGATCGATGGAGAACAGTGCGGCACGCAACGGCACCGACTCGGTGACGTCGAATCCCTGTCGACCGAACGCAATCGCCGCTGCGATCACCTCGTCTTCGGAAACCTCCACGGTTGTCAGCGACACCCCGGCATCGACCACGGACAACACCCGCTGTTCGGGACCCTCGGGACCGGAGGGAAACACCGTTCGCAGCGATTCGTGTCGGGCCAGAACGTCATCCATCGCAACACGCAGCGCGTCGAGGTCGAGCGCTCCGGTCAACCTGACCGCCATCGGGATGTTGTAGGCCGCCGACGTGGTGTCGAACTGGTTGAGGAACCACATCCGTTGCTGCGCCATCGACAACGGGATCCGGGCCGGCCGAGTCCGTCGCGTGAGCGGTGGATGGCCGGACTCACGCTTGGTCGCAACCGATGCGGCGGCGGCGATTCCGGACACTGTCGGAGCGTCGAAGATCGTCCGTACCCCGAGTTCGACGTCGAGGGCCTGGTTGACCCGGGCGACGACGCGGGTCGCCGACAGTGAGTTCCCGCCCAGCTCGAAGAAGTCCGCATCGCTGGAGACCCGTTCGACACCGAGGACGTCGGCAATGACTCCGGCGACTATCTCCTCGACCGGTGTCCGCGGAATCTGGAATTCCCCGTCGGTCTCCCATACCGGCGCCGGAAGCGCCCGGCGATCGGTTTTACCGTTGGTGGTCAGTGGCATCGAGTCGAGCTCGACGAACGCGGCGGGCACCATGTGCGAAGGCAACTCTCGCCGCGCGTGCGACCGCAATTCCTGCGGATCAATGGCCACACCGGTGGTGCTCGTGACATAGGCGACCAACGCCACCGATCCGCTGGGAGTCCGCACATCCACGGTTGTCGACACCCCGACATCCGGATGACGCGTCAGCACGGAGTCGATTTCAGTCAACTCGATCCGGAATCCGCGAATTTTGAGTTGGAAATCCACCCGGCCGATGTAGTCGATCACGTACTCGTCGTCGTTGATCACCCAGCGGACAACATCGCCCGTCCGATACATCCGGCTGCCCTCAGGGCCAAAGGGATTCGCGACAAAGGTTCCTGCGCTCAAGCCGGCGCGGTTCTGGTATCCCCTGGCCAGTCCGCCGCCGATCATGTAGAGCTCACCATTGACACCGACAGGCACCGGGCGCAGCCGGGAGTCCAGCACAACGGCCTGCATACCCCGGAACGGCGCTCCGATGTCGACCGGGCGATCGCGGCGCAACGGAACGCTGACCGTGCAGATAATGGTTGTCTCGGTCGGGCCGTACATGTTGAGTACATCCCGGCCTTCGGCCCATGCCTCGATCAGCTCCGGCGGTGTTGTCTCACCGCCGAGGACCACGGTTCGGTAGGTGTCCAGACCAGTCGGATCAACCGTGGCCAACGCGGCAGGCGGAATGAACGCCATCTCAACGGCCCTGTCCTGCAGCAGGCCTGCCAATTCTCGGCCGCCGTAGACCCCCGGCGGGACGACAACCATCGTGTTGCCGCCACTCGCGCCGAGCAGCAGGTCGAAGATCGCGCCGTCGAATCCCGGCGAGGAGAACAGGGCGGTACGGACCGCCGTGTCCCCTCGGGTGACCCGCTTCTTTATGGCTTCGAAAACACCGGACAGGCCGCGGTGCGTGGCGACCACGCCCTTTGGTTTCCCGGTCGAACCCGAGGTGTAGATGGTGTACGCCACATTGTCGACCGACGCCGCAGTGCGGTCGGCATCGGCCAGTGGCGCGCTCGACAGGTGCTCGAGTTCCTGCAGCGTCGAGGGATCATCGAGAACCAGCCACTCGATGTCGTCCGGCAACGAGTCCCGGAACTGTGCGGTCGTGATACCGAACCGTGCCCCGGCATCGGCGACGATGAACTGCATCCTCGACATCGGGTACGACGAGTCGAGTGGGACGAAAGCCGCACCCGCCTTTCCGATCGCCCACACCGTGGTGACCCACTCGATGGACCGCGGAAGCGCGACCGCAAGGAACTCCTCGCGCCCGGCACCGCGGTCGATGAGCATGCGGGCAAGACGATTCGACTCGGTATCGAGTTCCCGATAGGTGACCGACCGATCGTTCTCGAGCACGGCGGGCATATCCGGGTACAAGTCGGCGCCCCGCGAGATGAGGGCGTCAAGCGTCATCGGCTCCGGATCCGGACCCGCGCAATAGGGCACCACTTCTCTGCGTTCGGCCCCGTCGAGAAGTTCGAGGGCTCCGACGGTCACCGTGATGTCATCGGCCACGGCGCGACACACTCGCACGAAGTAGTCGGTGAAACGTTTCGCGGCCGCCGGATCGAACAGGTCGGCCGCAT
Source organism: Williamsia sp. Y712 (assembly GCF_059445525.1). Classification (NCBI taxonomy): domain Bacteria; kingdom Bacillati; phylum Actinomycetota; class Actinomycetes; order Mycobacteriales; family Nocardiaceae; genus Williamsia; species Williamsia sp. Y712. The sequence goes on along the minus strand of NZ_JCAIUN010000001.1, from coordinate 1,997,818 downwards.
AGGTGAGCGTCGCGTCCAGCGCGGGACCGTCCTCGGTGTCACGCTCGATCATCATCAGCTGGAGGTCGAATTTCGCTGTCTCCAAGCCGGATTCGACCGGCTTGATGACCAGATCGGGGAGGTTCAGCTCAGCCCGTTCGACGTTCTGGAACGCCAGCGCCACCTGGGCCAACGGTGAGTGCGACCGGGAACGTTCCGGGTTCAGGGCCTCGACCAGCTGTTCAAACGGCAACTCGGAATGACTGAATGCAGCCAGGTCGGACTCGCGCACCTGTTGCAGCAGATCGATGAAGCGCAGATCGGGATCGGTGCGGGTTCGCAACACCAGGGTGTTCACGAACATCCCGATCAGGTCGTCGAGTTCACGTTCGCCACGCCCGGCGACCGGGGTCGCCACCGCGATGTCGTCACCACCGCTGAGCCGAGACAACAGCACCACCAGGCAGGCATGAACGGTCATGAAAAGTGTTGCACCACTGTCGGTGCCGATTTTGCTGAGGCCGTCCCTGGTCGCCGCGTCAACCGTGAAGTCGACGGTGCCCGCCCGGAACGACTGCACCGGTGGACGTGGGTACGTGGTGGGCAGTTCGAGCACCGTCGGCAGGTCGGCGAGCTCGGTCCGCCAGAAATCCAGTTGCTCGGTCGCAGCCGATGCCGGGTCGTCGATGGAACCGAGCCAGTTCCGTTGCCAGACGCTGAAGTCGGCGTACTGCACCGCCAGAGGCACCCATGCAGGCGCCCCGCCCTGCATACGCGCGACGTAGGCGGTGACCAGGTCCCTGGCCAGCGGAGCGCGAGATGCTCCGTCGGAGGCGATGTGATGGATCGACATCAACAGCACGTGCTCATCGAGACCGAACTCGATCAGCGCAACCCGCAACGGAATACGTTTCGCGACATCGAACCCCTGCGAGAAGAACTCGATCATCCGGATCGGGAGGTCGTCTTCACCGCAATTGATCCGGGCGACATCGATGTCTGCATCGACCACATCGAGAATGTGCTGGTGTGGTCCGGATTCGGAATCGGGGAATACCGTACGCAGCGATTCGTGTCGATCGAGCACATCGAGCAACGCCGCCGTGAGGACATCGATGTCGAGGCTTCCGGTGAGCCTGATCGCGACCGGGATGTTGTAGACCGGTGAGGCGGTGTCGAACTGATTCAGGAACCACATCCGCTGCTGTGCGAGTGAGAGCGGGATCGCGGCCGGTCGCACGGTGGCGATCAGCGGTGTCCGCGATCGCCCTTCTCCCGCGCTGCGGCCGAGTCGGGAGGCCAGTCCGGCGACCGACGAATCCTCGAACAGATCGCGCAGCCCCAGTCGCGCATCGCCGGCGGCGTTGAGGCGGGCGATGACCCGGGTCGCGATCAACGAGTCACCGCCGATGTCGAAGAACCGGTCGTCGACGGACACCCGTTCGAGGCCCAACACCTCACCGAAGACCGCAGCCACCATCTCTTCGTGCACGGTGACCGGCGCCCGATATTCGGTTGCCGTACTGCCGAACTGCGGATCGGGAAGGGCGCGCCGGTCGAGTTTGCCGTTGACGGTGAGCGGCAGTTCGGTCAGGACGACAACCGCCGATGGGACCAAGGCCGCAGGCAACACCGCTCGTGCACGTTCGAGCAGATCCTCCGGTTCACTCCCCGTTGTCTCCGGGACCACGTAGGCGACGAGCCGATCAACACCCTGCGGACTTGTCTTGAGCGCCACGGCGCAATGCCGAATCCGGTCGTCGGAGGCGAGTACACCCTCGATCTCGCCGAGTTCGATTCGGATGCCGCGAAGCTTGACCTGCAGATCGGCCCGGCCGAGGTAGTCGAGGGTTCCATCTGATCGACGCATCACCAGATCGCCTGTGCGATAGAGCCTCGCACCGGGCTCTCCCTGCGGATCGGCAACAAAACGCTCCGCGGTCAGCACCGGCTTCGAGGCATACCCGCGCGAAAGCTGAACACCGCCGAGATAGAGCTCTCCCACCGCACCCGGCGGAGCTTCGCGCAGCGCCTGATCGAGCACGCGCGCGACCACATTCGCCACCGGGAACCCGATTCCCACCGATCCGTGCAAGACGTCGTCGGCGGTGGTCTGCAATCGGGTGGAGGTCACCGTCGACTCGGTCGGCCCGTACTCATTGTGTAGCGACGCGTTCGACATCGACCGGAAACGGTTCAGGGACGTCACCGACAGTGCTTCACCGCCGCAGAAGACCATTCGTAACGCCGAGATCTCGTCTGGTTCGACGGCCGAGAGAAAGACGTCGAGCATCGAGGGGACAAAGTGCATTGCGGTGATCCGATGGCGCGATACCGCCTCGGCGAGGTAGCGCGGATCGCGATGGCCATCCGGGGTCGCGATCACCAGCGCCGCGCCGTGCGTCAGGGGCCACCACAGCTCGCGCACCGACGCGTCAAAGGTGAACGGCGTCTTCTGGAGAAGCCGATCATCGGCCCCGAGCCGATAGACCGATTGCCGCCACTGCACCATGTTCACCACGGAGCCGTGGGTGACCTCGACCCCCTTGGGCAGGCCGGTTGACCCGGACGTGAACACCACGTAGGCCAGATGTTCGGAGCGCAGCGGCGAGTGCCGTTCGAGAGCATCGATCGGCACATCGGCGTGGCGCGCGAGTTCATCTGCCAGCGAATCGATCTCAAGGACCGGACTGTCGCCGGGGACGTCCAGTGGTCGCTTCGAGGTGGTGAGGGTCAACATCGTTGCCGCCGCGCGCATCATGTGTTCGATGCGCTCCGGCGGGGCGTCGACGTCGACCGGGACGTACGCGGCACCTGCCTTCGCGACGGCATAGATCGCGATCATCAATTCCGTCGACCGCTCGATGACAAGCGCGACCCGCTTCTCGGGGCCGACTCCGTGGCCGATCAGCAATCTGGCGAGCCGATTGACGCGAGCGTCGAACTCGGCGTAGGTCAGGACCTCGTCCTCGCCGATGAGTGCGGTGGCGTGGGGTGTTCGGGCAACCTGGTCCTCGAAGAGGTCGACCAGCGTCCGGTCCCCGATCGGTTCCGGTGACGGGTTCCACCGGAGCACCGCGGTTCGTTCCTCTGGCGAGGCGGGATCGAGCGCGGCCAGTCTCGCTGCCGGATCAGCGATGAACGACCTGAGCACCCGCAGCAGTCGATCGAGGTGCGAGTCGGCGACGGCCTCGGTGAAACTCTCGCGCGCGAACTTCGCGGCGAAGTGCAGGCGATCGGTGTTCGCCGCCACGATCGACAACGGAAAGTGGCTGGCAGCAGCGGATTCCACATCACGCAGCCGGACACCGGCGATGTCCACACCGCCGCCGACCCCGGCACTGTCCACGGGATAGGACTCGTAGAGGACCGCGGTGTCGAAGACCGCCCCGGTGCCACCGTGGCGATGGATGTCCGCCAGCCCCAGGTACTGATGGTCGAGCATGTCCGACGAAGCGCTCTGCAACCGCTGCAGGAACTCGGCCACGTCGAGGGCGTTGTCGACGCGGACCGCCACCGGCACAGTGTTGATGAACAGACCGATCATCGACTCCACGCCGGTGATCGACGGAGGTCGGCCGGAGACGGTTGATCCGAAGACCACGTCGGTACGGTTCGTCATGGCGCTCAGCACGATTGCCCAGGCACCCTGCACAAGGGTGTTCATCGTGACGCCCAGTCGGCCGGCGAGTGCCGCGGCCTGCTGCGTCTCGTGGGCGGTGAGTTCACGTCTGACCATGCCCGGCACCGTGGCATGGTCGCGGCCTCGTGACTGTGGTGACAGCAACGTCGGTCCGTCGACGTCGGACAGTGCCCGCTGCCAGGCCGCCGTCGAGGCGGCGCGGTCCTGCTGCTGCAACCAATGCAGGTAGAGGCTGTACGGGCGGGTGGCAGGCATCGACGATTGGTCGGCATCGGTGGCATAGAGCACCATCAACTCGCGGAGCACGAGTGGCGTCGACCAACCATCAAGAATCGCATGATGATTGGTGATGACCACATCCCAGCGATCTGAGGCCAAGCGCAGTGCGGCGAGTCTGATCAGTGGGCCCGCCGACATGTCGAAACCGGTCGCCCGGTCGGCAGACAAGATCCGGTCGCGCTCGGCAACCCTTTCGGTGTCGTCGATCATCGTCAGATCATGAACCTCGACAACAACGTTCAAATCGGTGCGAACCAGCGCGACCGCGCCCAGGTCTTCGTCGATGACGAAGGTGGACCGCATACTCTGATGCCGCTCCAGCAGCGCATTGCAGGCCCGGCCGAGCCGTTCGACATCGAGCAGCCCGTCGAGACCGAGTACGAACTGCGCGACATACACATCGACCACCGACGTCGATTCGCGAGCCATCAACGCATGGAACAGCATTCCGTGCTGCAACGGCGAAAGCGGCCACACGTCAGCGATGCCGGGGTGGCCCTTCTCCAGTGAATCCAGTTGCGCCTGGGTCGCAGTCAGCAGGGTCAGGTCGGAGGGAGTCAATCCGCCCGCGTCGGGTTGTGTGGCGTGGCGGGCAATGGCCGAGACCGCGGTGGTCCAGTGCTCGGCCAGAGCAACGATCTCGTGTTCGGTGAACAGATTCGCGGCGTAGGTGAATGTTGTGGACAGTGTTCCACCACCGAGCACCGACACGTTGACGTCGATCGCGGCGCCGAGCGCCATGTCGGGATCGGTCGCACCACCGAGGTTCTGGCCCTCGACCACCGGAACCCAACCGTGCCCGATCATCTCGTCGGTGATCTCTTGACCACCGAACCGCCCCAGATAGTTGAAACTGACCTGCGGGTCGGACGCTGCCGCGAGAACCGGCCCGGTCTCGGCGTTCAGGTAGCGCAGAAGGCCGTAGCCGATCCCGTTGTCGGGGACCGATCTCAGGGTCTCCTTGACCACCTTGATCACCCCGCCTGCCGCGGTGCCACCTGCCAACGCCTCGTCGATGTCCACACCACCGATGTCCAGGCGGATCGGATACACCGTGGTGAACCAGCCGACGGTCTTCGACAGGTCCGCGCCCGGGGCCACACTCTCTTCGCGGCCGTGGCCCTCGAGAGTGATCCCGAACGGGGCCCGCTCCTCGGCGACGCCGCGGTCACGGCGCCAGGCGGCAATCGCCAGCGCGAGCGCGGCCAGCAGACCATCTTGGACGCCTGCTCTGTATGCGCGCGGAACCGCGGTGGTCAACGCCTCGGTCAGTTCCTCGGGCAGGGTGACCGAATGCTTCTGTGCGGTCCGCATGGTGTCGGTCGCCGGGTCGAGAACACGTGCACCGATGGCTGATTCGACGGGATCGGACATCGACTGCCAGTAGGGCAGTTCCCCGATGCGCCCCGGGTCGGTCGCCTGCGCGGTCAACGCATGGGACCACCGCCGCATCGATGTCACCTCTGCGCCGAGGTCGAGGGTCACATCAGCCGTCAGTTCGGCCCAGGCACCGGCCAACGCGGGAACCAGTACCCGCCAGGAGATCCCATCGACCGCGAGGTGATGCAGCACCAGCAGCAGGCGTCCGTTTCCGTCGACACCCGCGGCCGGTTCGAACCATACGAACCGGGCCAAGGCGCCTCCGGCAGGATCGAGCCGGTCCGCGGCCTCATCGAGAGCCGTGCGTGCGAGTGCGGCGAAGCCCTCGGATGACGGCCTCGCGTCGGCGTCGAACTCCACCCTTGTGATTGCCGGTTCCACCTCGATTCCACCGACCTCGGCGACCACCAGCTTCGGAGCCGCCGCCTCCGCGGCAACAAGATGGGCGCGAAGCATGTCATGGCTGTCGACAACCCGCTGGAGTGTCGCAACGAGCGTGGAGTGATCAATTCCCACCGGCAATGTGAGCATCACCGCCTGCGAGAAGCGATCACCCATTCCACGCTCGAGAGCCCAATGCATGACCGGGGTCAGCGGCATCTCGCCGACCCCACCTCCGTCGAGCTCCTCGAGCACCGGTGTCATGTCCGCAGACTGTAGAACGGCCACTTCGGCCAATCCGGCAACTGTCTTGCGCTCGAACACATCTCGCGCGGTGATCTGGACACCCGCGGCCTTGACCCGCGAAACGAGCTGGATGGACACGATGCTGTCGCCGCCGAGCGCGAAGAAGGAGTCGGTCACGCCGACCCTCGGCACCCCCAGCACCTCCGCGAACACACCGGCCAGGATCTCTTCGAGCACCGAGGACGGCGCGACATACGATTTGGTCGCGATGGCCGCGAAGTCGGGTTCCGGCAGGGCTGCCCGGTCGAGCTTGCCGTTCACCGTCATCGGTACCGAATCGAGCACCATGACAACGGATGGGACCATGTACTCGGGAAGGGACTCGGCGGCATGACGCAGCAGCTCGTCGGTGTCGACGGTAAAGCCTTTGACCGGAACGACCGTCGACACCAGGACCGTCGTGCCCGTCGGCCCGGTGCGCCCCTGGGTCACCACGAAATCGATGGTCTTGTGGCTCTGCAGAACTGCGTCGATCTCACCGAGTTCGATCCGGAACCCGCGCACCTTCACCTGGAAGTCACTGCGGCCCAGATACTCCAGGTTCGCTTCCCCTGCGGGATCGCTCATCCACCGCACGACGTCACCGGTTCGGTACATCCGGGTCCCGCCATCGCCGAACGGGTTCGCCACGAACCGATCACTGGTCAACCCCGCCCGGCAGTGGTATCCACGGGCCATCTGCAGTCCGCTGATGTACAGCTCACCGCTGACCCCGACCGGTACCGGACGTAGGCTCCGGTCGAGAACCATCGCCTCGACACCGCGGATCGGGCCGCCGATGGTCATGGCGTCATCGGGCTGCAACCGCCGCGACATGGTCACCATGATGATGGTCTCGGTCGGGCCGTAGCCGTTGTAGAAGTGCCGGCCCGGCGCCCAATCCCTCATCAGACCCTCGGGCACGGCCTCGCCGCCGACCACCAACTCCCGAAGCGAATCGGCTTCGCCGGCGTTGACGGTGGCCAAAGCAGCCGGCGTGATGATCGCGTGAGTCACCGAGGCCTCGGTGATCACCCGGGACAACTCGTCGCCGCCGTAAACCCCGGGCGGCACGATCACCAGGGCGGCCCCGGCCGACGCCGCGAACAGCAATTCGAGCATCGCCGCGTCGAAGCTCGGCGACGAGAGATGCAGGACCCGGGCCTGCGAGGTCACCGAGTATCGCTCTCGCAGTTCGGCGGCGAAGTTCGCCATGGCCCGGTGCGTGACCACCACGCCCTTGGGCACTCCGGTCGAGCCCGAGGTGTAGATCATGTACGCCGCATTGTCGATGCGCTGCGGTGACAAGCGAGTCGGGATGCCACCGTCTGTTGCCACCGCTTCGTCAAGCACCTGCCGGGTCTCCGGGTCGTCCAGGACCACCCATCGCACCGAATCGGGCAGCTGCGAGCGATGTTCTGCGAGGGTGACGCCGATTGCCGCTCCGGAGTCGGCGATCATGTGCTCGATGCGCTCCCGCGGGTAGGCCGGGTCCACAGGAACAAACGCGGCGCCAGATTTGACCACCGCCCACAGTCCGACCTGTTCGTCGAATGAACGCGGAAGTGCCAGTGGGACGAACTGATCGGCGCGAGCTCCTTCGGAGATCAAGATCTGCGCCAGCGCGCTCGACCGTCGGTCGAGTTCACGGTAGCTGTGGACCTCGTCGTCACAGATCACCGCAGCCGCATTCTCATCGACGCTCGCTGCGGAATGAAGAAGTTCGCCGAGCGTGACCGGAGTCTCACCCGCCCGGCCCACAACCGGACACAATTCCGCGATCTCGGAATCAGAAAGTACGCCGATCCGTCCGACGATGACGTCGGGCTGCGCGACAACCTGATTCAGGATCCGAACGAAGCGCTCGGCGAGTTTCTGGATCGATGCCTGGTCGAAGAGGTCCGTTGCGTAGACAAACAACCCCGCCAGGCCGCCCGCATTCGTCGGGTTCAGCGCCAGCTGCAGATCGAACTTGGCAAACGTGACACCGCTGTCATACTCGGCGATCGACAGATCCGGCGCATCCAGGACCGGGGGTTCGTTGTTCTGCAGGGCCAGCGTGACCTGGAAGATCGGGGTGTATGCGGTGGTGCGCTCTGGCGCAAGCACTTCCACCAACCGCTCGAACGGAACATCAGCATGGGCCAGGGCGCCGAGGTCGGAGTCGGCGGTGGACCGCAACAATTCTGCGAACGTGGCCCCTGGTGTGATCCTGGTGCGCAGCGCGAGGGTGTTGACGAACATGCCGACGAGCCCGTCCAGTTCGCGTTCTCCGCGGCCTTCGATCGGTGTCCCGATGACGATGTCGTCCATCCCGGACAGCACCGAGAGCGTCAGCGCGAACGCCGTGTGGAGCACACTGAACTCCGTGGTGCCGCGCTCCCGCGCCACCGCGGCGATCTGCTGGTGCAGGGCACCGTCGATGGTGAACTCCGTACGACCGCCGAGCATCGAGGGGCGGCCGGGCCGCGGCCGATCGGCCGGAAGCTCGAGTACCGCAGGTATGTCCGCCAGGGCATCGGTCCAATAGGAGATCTGCCGCGAGACCAGCGAGTCCGGATCAGACTCCGACCCGAGCAGTTCATGTTGCCAGAGAGCATAATCGGCGTACTGCACGGGAAGCGGCTCCCACTGCGGGCCGTCATCGTCCGAACACCCCAGGTATGCGGTGACCAGATCCCGCGCCAGCGGCGACATGGACGCACCGTCGGCCGCGATGTGATGCAACACCAGGACCAGCACGTGCGAGGTCGGTCCGAGCCGGAAGATGGCCGGTCGAACCGGAACCTGAGCGGTCACGTCGAAACCCTGTGATGCCAACGCTGCCAACCGGCTCCGCAGTTCTTCCTCGTCGGCGACGTCGATCGGGTCGAGGGCGAGATCGACCTGGGTCGGGTGGAGAACCTGCTGCCACGGTCCGTCTTCACCCGACGGAAAAACAGTGCGCAATGACTCATGGCGCTCGATGACACCCCGGACCGCATTCGCGATGAGGTCGAGATCGACCGTGCCGGTCAACCGCACCGCCAACGGCAGATTGTATGCGGGCGAGGAGGTGTCGAATTGATTGATGAACCACATTCGGGACTGGGCCAGCGACAGCGGCGGATGATCAGGGCGCGCTCGGGGTTCCAGGCGTGGGCGATCGACCGTGCCCGCCGCCGATTCGCCCACGACGGCGAAGCCGGTCACGGTCGGGTTCTTGAACAGTTCGGCCAGGCCGATATCCGAGTTGAGCATGGAATTGACCCGGGCCACGACCCGCGTGGCAGACAACGAGTTTCCACCGACGTCGAAGAACGAGTCGTCCGCACCCACCCGTTCCACACCGAGGACTTCCGAGAAGACGGCGGCGACCGCGATCTCGGTCGATGTGCTCGGCTCCCGGTACGGGGTGGTCGATCTGGCGGCGTGCGGTTGCGGCAGTGCTTTGCGGTCGAGCTTCCCGTGTGCGGTCAACGGCAGCTCGTCGAGCGCGATGATCGTGGCCGGAATCATGTAGTCCGGCAGGAACTCTGCCAGGTGTCTCCGCACCGCTCCGATGTCTTCGACATCCGAGGTCGGACGGACGACATAGCCGATCAGTCGTTCGAAACCCGAGTCGTCCGTATTGACCACGACCACGGTTCGGACCGCCCCGGTCACCCGGGCGAGTACCGTCTCGACCTCACCCAGTTCGATCCGGAACCCACGCAACTTCACCTGGAAGTCCGTGCGTCCCAAGTACTCCAGATCACCGTTGGGTCGTCGCCGGGCCTCGTCACCGGTCCGGTACATCACCTCGCCCGCCGAACCCGCGGGATCGGCCACGTAACGTGCGGCGGTCAGGTCCGGACGGCCCACGTACCCCCTCGTGATCTGCGGACCCGCGAGATAGATCTCACCCGGAATGCCCGGTGGGACCTCCCGGAGTCGGCGGTCGAGCAGGTGAGCGCGCAGACCCGGGTACGGGGTGCCGATGGCAACCACCGGTCGCGACAGATCGTCGTCGGCGCTCGCATACCGGGTGCCCGACACCGTGAACTCGGTGGGGCCATACTCATTGCTCACCGAGGCATCCAGTTTGGCGCGGATCTGACCGAGGAGATGCGACGTCAATTGCTCTCCGCCGCTGAGGATCTCACGGAGGGATTGCCCCTCTCCCGGTTGCAGCGCGTCGACGAACACCGCCAGCATCGACGGCACGAAATGCATCACCGTCACGCCGTGACGATCGACTGCGGCGGCGAGGTATCGCGGGTCCCGCTGCCCGTCGGCGGTGGCGATCGCCAGGCGCGCTCCGCTGACCAATGGCCACCACAGTTCACGCACCGCGGCGTCGAACGTCACCGGGGTCTTCTGCAACATGCAATCGGACGGTCCGACCCCGTAGACCTGCTGCCGCCGAGACAGGAACTCCCCGACCGAGCGGTGCGACACCACAACGCCTTTGGGACGTCCGGTCGACCCGGAGGTGAAGATCACGTACGCCGGGTTGTCCGCCCGCAGCGGCGTCCGGCGCTCCGAGTCGGCGATCGGGCCGTCGTCGTGAACCGACAGATCCAGCAGATCCGGATCGACCACACGCACTCCGGCCGGAACCGTCAGACCGTCAACATCCCGGGCGACGACACAGAGCGGGGCGACCGAAGAGATGACCTCCGCTACACGCGCCGCGGGATGATCCGGATCGACCGGCACGTAGGCGCCGCCGGCCTTCACGATCGCGTAGATCGCCACCATCATGTCCGGTGAGCGTCGAACACCCATCACCACCGGGATTTCCGGCCCGACACCGATTCCGATGAGATGGCGGGCCAGCCGGTTCACCCGCCGATCGAACTCGGCATAGGTCCACGTTGTCTCATCGCAGATGAGCGCCACCGCATCAGGGGTGGCCGCCACCTGAGCTTCGAACAGATCCGGCAGGGTCGCGGTCGCGGTCACCGCGGACTCCGCCTCTGCCACCGCCACCACCTCCCCGACGGCCCTCGCCAGTGCACCGTCCGCCGCGGCAATCGTCGGAGACAAGCCGGAGATGGCAACCGACAACACCTCGGTCGGGCCCAATCCCCGATCCGCCAACGGTGCGGCCAGCAAACCCAGGCGCGTGTCGAGGTCTACCCAGGTGACCCCGACCCCTTCGTGTTCGTATGCAACGGCACCGGGATCACGCGTTGTGAGTCGACTGATCGCATCGAGCAACTGCGCGAACGACAATTTGTCCTCCTGGTGGAACTGGATGATTGTGGTCTCGGATGCGCATTGCCCTGTTGTGCACTGTTCGATCAGGCGATTCGGACGGGGTTCGACGACATCCTTGCCACCATCTGCGCTGCTGACGCGACGTCGGCGACGAGGTTGTCGACGATCTCCTCGAGATCGGGTCCGGTGCCGGGCAGGAGCAGATCCGGTGCCAGTCCGGACAACGCCGTCATCACCACTGCGTCGATGCCGATTCCGCTCGGGGCCAGCGATTCCTGCAGGATCGACAGCCGGTCGTGCAGATCCCTGAACGTCACCTCGGTCGACCCGGATCGCAGGGCAGGCCGGTCGGGATCCTCGCCGGCGACCAGCGCCACCATCCCCGGCAGGTCGGCGACCGTCGTCGGCTCCACCAGCGAATCACGCAGACTCTCGGGTTGCGCTGCGGCAGACCAGATGTCGATGTCTCCCACCACGGCACGCGGATCGGTGGCGACCGCTTCGAGGATCCGGATCAATTGGTCCGCGAATCGCACGATCGTGCTCCGGTCGAACAGGTCGGTCGCGTACACGAACGACGCGTTCAGCGGACCGACAACACTGCCGTCCTCGCGGTTGTCCGCGAAAGTCAACTTCAGATCCATTTTCGCCGGCACGACTCCCCAGTCGTACTCACCGACGGTCAGGCCGGGCAGCAACAGCCCGGACACGGCTGGATTCTCCATCGCGAGCATCACCTGCGCAAGCGGTGAAAAAGCCTCACTGCGAACCGGTTTGAGCTGGTCGACCACCGAGTCGAACGGCACGTCGGCATGGGCGTACGCCTCGAGGTCGGTCTTCTGGGCAGCATGCAGCAGATCGATGAACTCCGCGCCGGGATCGGCGTCGACCCGCAGGACCACGGTGTTGACGAACATCCCGATGAGGTCGTCGAGCGCCTCTTCACCACGCCCGGCGACTGGGGTTGCGATGGCGATGTCATCGCGTCCGCTCAATCGCGACAACAGGGCGGAGAACGCGGCGTGCATGACCATGAACAGGGTGGCTCCATGACCGGCCGCGATGTGATTGAGCCTGGAGACCAACTGTTCGTCGATCTCGAAGTCCACCCGGGCGCCGCGCATCGACTGTTGCGGCGGACGCGGGCGATCGGCAGGTAGTTCGAGGAGTTCGGGCATGCCGTGCAACGCGCGCTCCCAGTACGACAGCTCGCGTCCGGCCACCGTGGCCGGATTGTCGGCGTCACCGAGCAGATCCCGCTTCCACAGCGTGTAATCGGCGTACTGCACCGCGAGTGGCTGCCAGGCCGGCGCCGCTCCGTGCGAGCGAGCGACATACGCGACCATCAGGTCACGTGCGAGTGGACCCATCGACTCACCGTCGGCACTGATGTGATGGGCCACAACCGCCAGCACGTGATGATCATCGGACACCCGGAGGAGTCGCATCCGCAGTGGGGGTGCGACCGTCACATCGAATCCCTGTGCTGCAAAGGCGATGAGCTCGGCATCGAGTTGTTCGACGTCGACCGGGATCGGATCGAGGGAGACGTCGAACTCCGACGGTGCCAGGACAACCTGCCCCGGTACGCCATCACGCTCCGGGTAGTGGGTACGCAACGATTCGTGACGGCCGATCACATCGCGGGCCGCGTGTTCCAGTGCTTCGACATCCAGTTGCCCCTGCAACCTCAGCGCACCTGCGATGTTGTATGCGGGAGAGCTCTTGTCGAGGCGGTTGATGAGCCAGATACGTTGTTGGGCAAGTGACAACGGCAAGAACTCAGGACGCGGCATCGCCGTCAGCTCCGGACGGGAACCAGCATCCGGCGCCGCTGCGAGACGGGCGGCGAGCGCTGCGGGTGACGGCGCCTCGAAGAGGTCGCGTACCCCGAGCTGACGTCCGGTGGCCGCGGTGACACGGGCGACCGCGCGCGTCGCCGACAAGGAATCACCGCCGAGACGGAAGAACGACTCGACTGCGGACACCCGCTCGATCGAGAGGACGTCGGCGAACACCTGGGCGATCGCAATCTCCTCCGGTGTGGACGGGGCGACGTATATCGCCTCCGCGGAATCGCCGAAGTCGGGTTCGGGCAATGCCGCGCGATCCACCTTGCCGTTGACGGTCAGCGGAACCGTATCAAGCAGCATGATGCTCGACGGAACCATGTGAGCCGGAAGTGTTTGTGCGACAAATGTTGTCAGTTCGCCGGTGGTCACAGAGGCCCCCGGAACGAGAACGATGTATGAGACCAGGGCCGTGGGTCCCGAAGGCCCCTCACGTCCGACCGTGGTCACGAACTCGACTGATTCGTGGGCTGCCAGAGCCACGTCGATCTCGCCGAGCTCGATGCGGAATCCACGCACCTTGACCTGGAAATCGCTGCGTCCGACGTATTCGATCTGCAGGCGCGGAACCTCTCCGGCGCCGGCGCGATCAACCCACCGCACCACATCACCGGTGCGGTACATCCGGCCACCCGGGTTGTTCGGATCGGCGACGAACCGTCCCGCGGTCAGCCCGGGTTTACCGTGGTAACCACGCGCCAAACCTGCACCGGCTACGTACAATTCACCTTCAGCGCCCACCGGCACCGGCCGCAGCCAGTTGTCGAGCACCACTTCGGTGACACCCCCGATCGGGCCGCCGACGGTAACCGGCGAATCGTCCACCGTCAGCTGCTCGCTGACATTGGTGGCCACCGTTGCCTCGGTGGGTCCGTAGGCGTTGAACATCGCCCGTCCCACGCCCCACCGGGCCACCAGATCGGCGCCGCACGCGTCGCCGCCGACGATCACCGTGCGCAGCTGTGGCAAACCTTCGGGATCAACCGTGGCCAGGGCGGCAGGCGTGACAAAGGCGTGCGTGATCTCCTCACCGGCCAGGAGGTGGTGCAGTTCTTCACCGCCGTAGACGGTTTGGTCGGCGATCACCATCGTCGACGACGCCGCGGTCGCGAGGAACAATTCCAGAATCGAGGCGTCGAAACTCGGAGACGAGAAGTGCAGGGTGCGTGACGACGCGGTCAGCCCGTAACGCACGCGTTGGTCATTGACGAAGTTCGTCAGACCGGCATGCGTCACCACCACACCCTTGGGCACGCCGGTCGAACCCGAGGTATAGATCATGTAGGCCGCCTGATGCGGCAGAACCGGTCGACGGGTGATCGGCCCGATCTGGGACGTGCGGGGCATCGCACACCGCTCGCGGAGTGCGGGGCGATCGAGTTCCAGCCACGTCACATTCTCCGGCAGCGCTGCGACATGAGCGGATGTCGTCAGCCCGATCGTCGCACCGGAGTCGCTGATCATGTGCGCAACGCGATCGGCCGGGTAGCCCGGATCGACCGGTACGAAGGCCGCGCCCGCCTTGGCAACCGCCCACTGGGCGACCTGCGATTCGACCGATCGGCCGACGGCGATTGCGACGAAGTTGTCGGGGCCGACTCCTTCGCTGAGCAGCACCCGCGCCAGCGAACTGGACAGCTGATCGAGCTCTCGGTAGCTGACGATCCGGTCGGCAGCCACAAGGGCAGTGGCATCCGGGGCGTTCCGGGCCGCGGTCCGGAGTAGGTCCGGCAAGGTCGTGACCGGTTCGGCAGCACTTCCGCGCACCGGCATCAGCAGCCGCTGCTCCGCTTCGCCGATCACCGGGAGCTGCGCGATCCGACGCTCGTGGTCCGCGGTGAACCCCTTGATCACCGACAGCATCCGGTCGGCGAGGTCCGCAACGACCGCCGCATCGAGCCCGGACGACAGGTACTTGAACTTGAGCTCGAGCCGCTCGCCCGGTATGCCCACCACGGAGAGCGGGTAGTGCGAACCGTCCCGCACGCCCACGCCCCGCAGCTGCATGCCCGCGATGTCGGTGTCCTCGGACAGCCCCTGCTTGTCGATCGGGTACGACTCGAGCACCAGCAGTGAATCGAACAGGTTTCCGCCGCCAGCGGTGGCCATCACCTCGTTGAGAGCCAGGTGCTGATGGTCCAGCATTGTGCTCTGCTCGCGCTGCAGCCTGGTCAGGAGGTCGGCAACGGACTCGTCGGGTTCCAGTCGGACCCTGACCGGCAAGGTGTTGATGAACAGGCCGACCATCGTGTCGACCCCACTGAGTTCTGCGGGCCTGCCGGACACGGTCGACCCGAACACCACATCCTGCCGACCGGTTTTGGACGCCAGCACCATTGCCCAGGCCGCCTGCAGAACCGTGTTGACGGTGATGTCCAGCGCCCGCGTCATCGACCGAAGGGCCCCGTCCAATTCGGGGTTCAGCGTTCGGGTCATGTCGATCGGCACGTCGGAGCCGTCCGGTTCGAAGCGCTCGACGAGCATCGTCGGTTCCGATCCCTGGAGCGCTTCCGCCCACCGGCGCGTGGCCTCTTCCTTGTCACGCGTCTGCAACCAGCCGAGGAAATCACCGTAGGAGCGGACCCGTGGCAGCGCATCGGCCGAACCGATCGCGTACATCGTGAGCAGATCGCGGATCAGCAGTGGTGTCGACCATCCGTCAGCGATGACGTGATGGTTGGTGATCGCCAGGACCCAATGGCCCTCGTCTTGCCGGATCAGATGCATCCGAGACAGCGGAGCGGACGCGAGATCGAACCTCTCAGCGCGTTCGGCGTCGAGCAGCCCCTCGCGTGCCCCGGCCCGATCCGTAGGCGCGAGGGTGCTCAGATCAGTGAAACGCCAGGGCAATTCGACCTCGCGGCGCACCAACTGGATGACCTCTCCGGTGCCGGCGTCCTGGGTGATCGCCGTGCGCAACACGTCATGTCGCGCCAGCAGCCCCTCACCGGCGGCCCGCATCCGATCCGGGTCGACGATGCCCTCGAGTTCGAGCACGATCTGTGCCGTGTACATATCGCCGCCGTCAGCCAACAGGGAGTGAAAGTACATCCCCTGTTGCAACGGCGACAGCGGCCAGACATCGGTCAGTCCCGGGTAGTTGTCCTCCAGGGCGCCGATCTGGCGTTGGTCCAACTCGACCAGTGGCAGGTCGGACGGCGTGAGTCCACCACTTCCGGTGTCGCCTGCGTGGTGCGAAAGCGCTGTCATCGCCTCGACCCACAGCGCGCCGATCTCCAGTGCATCTGATTCCGACAGGACTCCGGTGGCATAGGAGAGCGAAGCCACCAGTCGTGCGGCGGCTCCATCACCCTCCACACCGGCGTTGATCTCCAGCGGAGCCGTCAACGGCGCGTCCGGATCCACGGTCGCCATGAACCCGCAGGTCCCCACGCTTTCCTCCGGCATCCAGGCCACCGCACCGGAGTCCGTTCCGGTACCGCCGACCGCTCGGCGACCGAGGTAGTTGAAGATCAGGTGTGGTTCGGTGCCACCCGACAACTGTTGGCGCCCATCGGCATCGAGATAGCGCAGGATGCCGTAACCGACACCGCCGTCCGGGATCTCGAGTAGTTGTTCTTTAACCGCCTTGATCGCTCGGGCGGCATCGGGGCCGCCGCGCAGCGCGTCGTCGAGGTCCGTGGCCAAGGGCAAGGTCAGTTGGACCGGGAACAAGCTGGTGAACCAGCCGACCGTGCGCGAGAGGTCGGCGCCGGCGACTATGTCGTCGTCGCGACCGTGACCCTCGAGAGCGACCAGGACCGAGTCCGAATCGTCGCCGCGCAACTGCCGCCAGCGGCTGACCGCGAGCAGCAACGCCGTCAGCAATCCGTCGTTGACACCACCGCGGAATGCAGCGGGGAGGCGGGTGAGCATCGCGCCGGTGACATCTGCGGGAACCGTCACCTGAACTGTCGCCGCTGTCGCCGCCTTGTCGACGTCCGAGTTCAGCGGCCGCGATCCCAAAGGCTCCTGCGGCGAGTGGACTGTTCGAAGCCACAGCGGCATTTCGTCGCGGCGGCCACCGGCTGCCGCGATCTCTGTGGTCGCGTGCGACCATCTGCGCAGCGACGTCCCCACCGGTTCGAGCGAAACCGGAAGCCCGGCAGCACTTTGCGACCAGGCGATCGCCAGATCTGGCAGCAGTACCCGCCACGAAACTCCGTCCACCACAAGGTGGTGTGCAACGAGGAGCAGTAGACCGCCGGTACCACTCGAGCCCGGCAGATGTACTGCCTGGAACATCACTCCCCGACCCGGATCCAGCCGCTTTGCGGCCAGTTCGAGCTCGGCGGCGATGAGAACGCCGGAGGTGGTGTGGTCATCGACGACGACGCTCAGTACATCGCGCGCATCGACGGCGCCGCGCTCGCGGCCGTGCATCCGCCATTGACCATCGACCTCGATCAGGCGGGAACGAAGTGCATCATGATGATCGATGATCGCCTGCAAGGCCGGTTCCAGGCTTTCGGTGCGCAGGTCTTCGGGCAATCTGATCGCCGTCGCCTGTGAGCGCCGCGTCCAGTGTTGCTGCTCGATCATCCAGTGTCCGATGGGTAGCAGCGGCAGATCGCCGACGCCGCCGCCGGGTAGTTCTTCGAGCACCTCCACCACATAATCCGTTGCTGCTCGCTGGGCGATCAGATCAGCCAGTCCGGCAACAGTTTTGCAGTCGAAAACATCACGGGTGGTCAGGGCGACACCGGCCTCCCGCGCTTGGGAGACCAACTGGATCGACATGATGCTGTCGCCACCCAGGACAAAGAAGCTGTCGGCGGTACTGACTCGCGCCAACCCGAGTACGTCACCGAAAACGCCTGCGATGGTCTCTTCGAGTTGCGTGGACGGGGCAACGAAGGTGGTCGAGCGCACACCGAAGTCGGGCTCCGGCAACGCCTTTCGATCGACTTTCCCGTTGCCACTGAGCGGCATCGCATCGAGCACCACCACCGCCGCCGGAACCATGTAGCCGGGCAGGGTCTCGGCCAGGTATTCGATCACCGCCCATCGATCGGGGTCGGTGCCCTCGGTGGCCACCACATAGCCGATCAATCGGGTGCTCGGGCCACTCGTGTCGATGGTCACCACCGCTTGAGCCACATCGTGGTGCGACAGCAATGCGGACTCGATGTCGCCCAGCTCGATCCGCAAACCGCGAATCTTGACCTGGTGATCGGCACGACCGAGATAGCGCAGCTCGCCCTGCCGATCCCAGCTGACGACATCGCCGGTTCGATACATGCGCTCGCCGGATCCGTAGGGGTTGGCGACGAAGCTCGCAGCCGTCGCCCCGAATCGATTCGCGTATCCCCGTCCCACGCCGACGCCGGCGAGGTAGAGCTCACCGGGCACCCCTTGCGGTACCGGGCGCAAGCGCGAATCCAGCACATAGAGCGAGATGTTGTCGACAGGACCACCGATCGGTACCGCTCTGGCGGCATAGGCGTCAGGTGCGGAGTCCATCTGGTGGAACGAGACCACATCCGAGAATTCCGTCGGCCCGTAGCTGTTGTAGATCGCCGTGCCTGCTGCCAGATGCTCACGCACCTGATCCGGCCGCACCGGCTCGCCACCGAGTACCAGAGATTTCACCGACGTGGTCACCTTCGTCGGATCATGTTCGGAGAGAACGGCAAACGCGCTCGGCGCCATGTTCAGCACGTCGTCGGCACCACCACTGATGCGGGCCAGGATGTCTTCCGGATCGAATCCGTCATTCGCCAGACTGATCGTCGCACCGTCCGCCAGCGCGGCCCAGATGTTCTTCTGGGTGAGGTCGAAGCTCTGCGACGAGGCAACCAGCACGCCGTCTCCGTCACCGAGTGACATCGTTCGCCGGTACCAGCCGAGCGTGTTGGCAACCCCGACCATCGGCACCAGCACCGGCTTGGGACGCCCGGTGGAACCCGACGTCGAGATGACGTACGCCAGACGCGCGCCGGCACCGGGCTCCGTCCACCGATCCGATGGCGTCGCGGAGTCGCGCCGGGCGATGCTGGCAGCACACTGCGGGTCGTCGAGCACGATGATGTGGCTGTTCGCGGCGGCAGGTGCTGCCGCGTCCATCCACGATGCGGTGGTGACCACAACCCTGCTGTGGCAATCGTCGAGAATCGCCGATACCCGGTTGCGCGGGGCATCGGGGTCGATGGGTGCGTAGGCGGCGCCGGCTTTCCACGCGGCCAACATCGACACGACCCAGTCCGAACCACGCGGCAAGATCAGGCCGACGACATCGTCGGGCCCGATTCCACGCGAGATCAATTCTTTGGCGAGTTTGTTCGCACGCTCATCGAGCTCGGCGCGCGACAGGCCGGCTCCGGCACCGACCACTGCGACGCGGTCGGGTCCGGCGCAGACCTGCTGATTCCACGGTCTGAGCGGACTCGGATCGACCACGACGGCCGAGCCCGTGCCGGACTCCAGGATCCGCCCGGTCTCGGCCTCGTCGAGCAGCTCGAGATCGCTGACCGCCGCATCGTCCCCCGCTTCGAGGTACCGGTGCAGAAAGGCCAGGAAACGCCTGTGGTGATCGGCCAGTTCGTCAGCGTCGTAGAGATTCGGGTTCGCCTCGAAATCGATTCGCAGATTGTCCGATTCGCCCGTATAGATGTTCAGCGACAGATCCAGAACCGGGCCGGTACTGAGTACCTGAGTGGTACCGGTTGCCGTTCCCAGCTCCACCGTCGGCGAGAACATCATGATGTTGACCGCCGGACCGAAACGTCCGTGTTCACCGGCGATACCGATGTCCCGGCGCATGTCCTCGTGCCGATACAGCTGGTGGCGCAGAGCGCCGGTCAACTCGGTCTGTGCCGCCTTTCGCAGCTGGCCGACCGAACGGTCGAGCGCCACCCCGAGGCGGAGCGGAACGATGTTGGAAACCATACCGCCGCAACGCCGTAGCGCGGCGGTGTGGCGGGCCGAGACAGGGAGACTGAGGACGACGTCGTCTGCTTCGCACATCCGGGACAGGTACCCGGCGAACGCTGCGACGACCACCGGCGCCGCACCGCCGACCGACTCGGCCGAGCGCGAGAGCAGCTGCGCGGTCTCGGTGTCCAATTCGGTGGACGCCACGAGCGAATAGGGGCCGGGGGCGGCGACCTTCGGACTGAGCGACAGCGCGGCCGGGAGCCCGGCCGTGCGCTCAGACCAGTACTCACGATCCATTGCGAACCGCGTCGATTCCCGATATTTCTGCTCATTGGCAACGATCTGCGGAAGATCGGGCGCCTTACCCGGTGACGGGCTCTGCCCCTCCGCCATTGCGCTGTAGACGTCGGCGACCTGACGCAAACCGGTCATCGCGGAGAATCCATCCGCGGCGATGTGGTGACTGCGCATGTACCAGAAGAACCTGTCGGTGCCGACCTTCAAGAGTGCGGAGACGGCGAGGCGGTCGGTGAACAGGGCGACCGGACGACCGTAGTCAGCACGCATCCAGGCCATGGCCGCCGCGCGGGGATCGGACTCTCCGACGAAGTCCACGAATTCGATCGTGTCATCGAAGCGGCGGTCCACCACCTGCATCGGAAGGCCATCGGTTTCGATGAGTTTGAGATACCCCGAGGCTGTCTCGTGAGCAACGGCCCGGGTTGCCTCGGTCAGCAGTCCCAGATCGACCGGACCTGACAGATCCACAAAAAGCGCAATGTTGATCGGGGTGTCCCCCAGAGCGTGCTGGGCGAACCATATTCCGCGTTGCGCAGCAGAAATTGGAAACGCACTGTCGCGAAGATCGCGCTGTGAACCTGTAACTGCACCAGTCACACCCACCGCTGCTCCGATCCCGGTCCAGATGTCCATGACGTCATCGCAGAACACTCCCCCGATCTTTTCCGACAAAACTCACGAGAATGAAATGGTATCCAAACCCACTGGCCCATCCGGCCGGTTGCAGGCGGGTTAGGTTGAAGGGACGACAATTCATTCTCCGGATCACCAAAGAATGCCTCTTGCAATATCTCCCCTGCTCCCCCAGGCGTTACACACCTATTCGGCAACATGGCCGAACAGCTTCATAATGCCCTTATCGAACCGAGACCCGAAATGGTTACGACACTCGCGCGGTCTCATCGCCCAACCTCCGTCCTCTGCGGGCAATGGTCAGTCAATCGACTGATTTGCCATCGTTCCGGTGGATATCAGGACCGATCACGATCTCGCCGAATCGGCCGTGCCAGACGTTCGCAGCCGCGCCCGGTTTCCGATTGGTACTCGTATCCCTGCGCAGTCGGCGGCGAATGCAGTAACCGTATCGCCGCAGGTCGCCGGGAACACGAGTAGGCGGGTACCCGAAAGTCCCAGTCCCTGAACACCGCGATGCGAGTAGGACTTTCACGCGATGAGTACGTCGCGGACCCCACGCGTCGACCGCCCCGACCCGACTCCTGACAGTGCGGCTGAAACGGACATTTCGCACGAATCGTCCGAATCCGACACATCACCCGAAGTCCTGCACTAACCTTGATGACCGTATGCGGACGTGGAAATACGTCACCACGCCTGCGTATTTCTTTGCTTCTTTCCGCTACGATCAAGTCCCGTCCGGCGCATCCCCGCGTTGGCGAAAATCTGGATCATCGGATGCGCACCGATTCGGTGGCGGTCGTGAGTGAATTCGCTTTTGTCGTCACCCTGGGCCCGCTATTTTTTGCATGAAACACGCTGCAGACGCAAGATAAAACTTACCTAAAGCAATTAAAAGCTCTGCTAAACATTAGTTGTAACAACGACACCTCCGGCACGATGAATAGGACAGCCGACCGGCATGGTAATTGTGGAATCGAAAGAGGGCGGGCAGCAGAGCATGGCAGAACCGACCTGGCGATGACCGTCGGCGACGAAGAAGCCCCGACAGCTCGCGCGACGCAAACTAGAACGGACTGGACAATGCAGGTGCAGGCGCAACCTGATACGGCTGACTCGGACGTCGACCCACAGGCCCACGTGACCGGCGCGCGCCACCGGGCGCCCGAATCGCTTCCGGGTGCACCGGCCCCGGCCGAGGGCGCACAGGCCGGTGAAACACAGACCAGTGACACACCGGCCCCTCACCCACAGGACGGCGGAACCGGGCACCCTGCCGATCACACCGATACGGACAGCGCATCTGGTGACCGGCCAGAAGCATCAACACCTGCACCAGCACCAACATCGGTGCCGGCACCAAACCTTGCCGGCGACGATGCGGTCGTGGTCGAAGGATTGGTCAAACGGTTCGGCGACTTCACGGCTGTCGACGGCATCAGTTTTCGGGTCGCGCGCGGTCAGGTCCTCGGGCTCCTCGGCCCGAACGGCGCGGGCAAGACCACCATGGTCAACATGTTGTGCACACTCCTGCGTCCCGACGGCGGTCAAGCGTTCGTCGCCGGCCATGACATCGCCAAAGACCGTGCAGCCGTTCGCAAATCGATCATGCTGACCGGCCAGTTCGCCGCCTTGGACGAATCCTTGTCCGGCCGTGAGAATCTCGTCCTGTTCGGCAGGCTGATGGGCCTGACCAAAAAGGCGGCGACCCAGCGTGCCGACGAACTGCTGGTCGCATTCGACCTGGAGGTCGCAGGCTCCCGGCGCGTCGGTAAGTTCTCCGGCGGAATGCGCCGCCGAATCGACATCGCCTGCGGCCTGGTGGTTCGACCGGAGGTGGTCTTCCTCGATGAGCCGACCACCGGGCTCGACCCCCGGAGCCGACAGGAGGTCTGGAAGATCGTCAGTGCCCTGCGCGAACAAGGCATCACCACCGTTCTGACCACCCAGTATCTCGAGGAAGCAGATCTGCTGAGCGACAACATCATTGTCATCGACAAAGGCAAGGTGATCGCCGAGGGTACCGCCGCCGAACTGAAGGAACAGGTCGCCGGAACATTCTGCGAGATCCTCCCCGAACTGCCCGCCGATCTACCGCGCATCCGCGAGTTGCTCACCGGCCTCGTGGCAGATGATGCGATCCGGGCCGACGCGGCCGGGAGCTCGCTCATCGTTCCGGCGCCCCAGGGGGCAGCAACGCTCGTCGAGATCGTCCGCCGCACCGACGAAGCCAACATCACGCTGACCGACATCGGTCTACGCAGGCCCTCTCTCGACGACGTGTTCCTGACACTGACCGAACACTCGCACGTTCAGCAGGATGACAAACCGTGAGTACCGTCATCAATCCCGGCACCCTCGATTCGGCGCGCCCACCGATATACCCGATCCGCCAGTGGCTCGCACTGAATCGGAGGTTCCTGACCACGATGTGGCGCCACGGCGAGTTCGCGCTGTGCGTCCTGGCGCCGGTACTCCTGACACTCTGCTTTTTTGTGCCCCTGAACAAGGTCATGGGCCTGTACGCGGGCATCGACTACGCCCAGTTCCTCATGCCCATCATCTGTCTGCAGTCGACGAGCTTCGTGGCAACCTCAGCGGCAATGCGTTCGGCCAACGACCTCACGATCGGTGTGACCACCCGCCTGCGAACGGTGCCCATCAGCCCGATGGTCTCGCCACTCTCACGACTCGGCGCGAACACTGTTCTGCTCGTCGTCTCCCTGACGTCGGCGATGATCTCGGGACTGGTCATCGGATGGCGGGCACACCACGGACCGTGGTATCTGCTCGGATTCCTGGCGGTCGCTTTTGTGGTCGGTGTGGTCTTCGCCTTCGGGGCCGACGTGATCGGAACGCTGGCTGGCAACCCGGAATCAACGAGCCAAGCGATGACACTGCCCACGCTCATCCTCGGCATGTTGTCGACCGGATTCGTTCCCGAGTCCCAGTTCCCGGAGTGGATACAACCGTTCGCCCGCAATCAGCCTGTCTCTCAATTCGCCGCTCTGATGCGACAATTCGACGAGGGTGCGGTGACAATCGGACAGGTGATCCCAGCGGTGTGCTGGGCTGCCGGGCTGGTCGCACTCGCAGTCTCCGGGATCGTGCTCGCGGCCTTCCGGACCTCACGCGCATGACAACAACCGAGAACACGACGTCGGAGTCGACAACCCCACGGCATCGGGCCGCGAGTGCAGATCAGCAGAATCATTGGTGGCGGGCCCATCTGGACCCGGAGCGCGCGCGAACAAGGCGGGCGGTCGACAGGGAGGAAGACGAGACGATCAACTTTCCGGGGACCGGGTCGCTGCGCAATGCGGTGGGGCCCTGGGTGAGCGCACGACCGGACCATGCCGACGAGACCGGTGTCGTGGCATCGGAATCCCTCGAGGGTGCCGACCGGCCGCAGTATGCACCGACCGGAGATCGGACCGACGAGCGGTTGGTGGCACTGGCAACCGCATTCCCCGCCGACACCCACGCGCAAGAGACCGGTCTTCGCGCCTACCTGCTGCACACCGCGATCCTCTCGTCCCGGCAGCTCACGGTGTGGACCCGCGACAAGAAGGTCCTCATCCAGAGCATTGTCTTCCCCGCACTGAGCATGATCATGTTCAAAGTGGTACTCGGCGACGCGATCACCGCTGCCACAGGTATCAACAGCGCCTACGGCACCGTCCCTCTCGTGGTCCTTGTCGGTGCGATGTTCGGGTCCCTCATCGCCGGCATCAGACTTCGACGTGAGCAACGTACCGGACTGTTGACCCGCCTCTACGTCCTGCCGGTTCACAAGGCAGCCGACCTGAGCGCGCGTCTCATCTCAGAACTGTCCCGGATCCTCATCGCCACAATCGCTCTGACCACGTTCGGCATGCTGATCGGGTGGCGTTTCGACCAGGGACTGCTGCCCGCGTTGGGGATCTTTCTCGTGCCCCTGCTCTTCGGTGCCGCATTTTCGACAGTCATGCTGACGGTCGCGATGTCGTCGACCAACCTGCCACTGGTACAACTCATGTCACTGTTCTCGAGCCTGCTGATGTTCTTCAATTCCGGTTTCGCGCCGGTGTACGCCTACCCCGCGTGGATACAACCGATCGTGCGCGAGCAACCGATGACGTGTGCGATCGACAGTATGCGCGCACTCGCACTCGGTGGTCCGGTGGCCGAGAGTCTGACCAAGACCATCCTGTGGGCAGTTCTCGTCATTGCGATCTTCTTCTATCCGGCTGTCCGTGGATTCCGCAGGGCTGCAGCCACCCGCACCTGACGGCTAGGCCGTCATATCGAGCGCTGCAATGACTTTCGTCGGCTCGATCCAGATCACCAGTTCGCCGGGCACACCGTTGCGGTCGCCGAACTCTTTCCCGCGATCGGCACCCATGTAGCGCGACCCGCACGCTGTTGCGATTCGATGCACCTCGCCCAGGTCGTCACTGACATGCGCGATGCCCTGAACCTGGACAAAGGCATAGGGCGGTTCTTGTAGGTCGACACACATCACAACCCGATCGTCGCGGGCAAGCGCCTTGCCCTTTGCCGTATCCACTCCGGTGTTGAATGCCAACCGGTCACCGTCGACCACGAACCAGACCGGGGCCACGAGCGGTCTGCCATCCGAGGCGGTGAAACCGAGGTGACCGGTCTTCGTTCCATCTTCGAGGAACGCCCGGACCGCAGGATCAGAAAGTGAGGTCATCACTTCACGATACCGACGATTGCCCTTCTGATCTCAAATATTCTGTGTACTCACGCAATCTGGTCTGCGATCTGCGCGGCCACCATCATCACCGTTGCATGCGGACCACTCGACCCCGCAGTCGGCAGAATCGACGCATCGAGAACGCGCAACCCGGGGACCGCGCTCACCGCGCCGAGCCAATCGGTGTCGTCACCCATCGGAAGTGTCCCCCACGCATGTTGGGACGTGCGGATCACCGGGTCGGCCACGGCTCCACCCCGGCTTCGATCGGCCAGGCCTGCGAAGCGCGGGCCGTCGAGCATCAGGCGGACGCGCTCGGCCCATGCCGCGAGTTTCTCGGTGTCGGATCGGCTCACCTCACCGAGATCGACAACCAGACCACTCACCAGATCCCACGCGATCGACCCGGGGTTCTCGGGGTGCATCAGGGCAACCCCCATCGCCGGCCCAGTGGCCGGGACCCCGGAGATGAAGTCCGCGAAATCTCCGTTATAGCAGCGCACTTCGATTCCGTCGTCGGTATGCAACACCGATTGCAACAATGCCCGCGCCACCGGCACCGCAGGATCGGCCGCTGTGAACCGGACAAGCATCTCGCGATGCTCCCAGACGCGAACGCGTTGCGTGCCGGAGATGCCGGACCGGGCCAGGAGCGCAGCGGTACCCAATGTTCCTGCGCACAGGATCACCTCGTCGGCGGCGATGACCTGCTCCCCGACCACGACCGCGGTGACGCGATCACCACGGCGCCGCAATCCGATCACCTCGGCGTCGGTGACCAACTGCAGATTGGACCGGCCCTCGATACGCTGCGCGATCGATTCCGCCGCGGTCCATCGCAGATCGCCATCGCGATTGGATCGCACCCGGACCACACCCATATCGGGCCACGGCGCCACAACGTCACCGAAACCCTGGTCATGCCAATGACTCTCAAACGCTCGCGCGTAGTCATGCAACTCGTCGTCACCGAAGGCCGACACATGCATGCTGCCGCCACCGGGACGGCCCCCGTCGAGCCTGTCGTAGGCCGCGGAGATCTCGGATCGCTCCCACGGCCAGCCGGCGAAATCGGATTCGTGCCAGCGCATGAAGTAACCACCGTTGACCGCCGACGAACCACCGAAACCCCGTCCACGTGGCAGATCGAAACCCTGGCGGCTCGGAAAGTGGACCGCACGCCCGGAACCGGCCTCCACCGGCAGTCGATCCAGCCTCAACGAGGCCGCCTCCGGCATGCCGGCACCGGCCTCCAGCCACAGCACCGTGCGTTCGGGATCGCGCGAAAGTCGTTCGGCCACCACACATCCGCTGCTACCGGCACCGACAACGATCACATCCGCGCCACTCGAGGGCAACCGGGATCGCCCCGGCGCAACCACACTCACCCGGCGGCAGCGGGCGCGCCCGGTGAACGCGGCCGGGTGTTGACCGAATCACCGATCTGCGGGTAGAGCGCTTCCATACTGCGCCCGGTCAACGCACCCTGCCAGAGCCCGGTCCCGTAAGCGAGGTCATCGAGACGTTTGAGGACCATGAACCGCCACCAGCCGACCCTGGCGCCAGGGGTGGGGTTGACCAGTTCGAGCCGCACCCACTCGTATGCGGCCTCACCCACCGCAACGGCGAGGAGCAGTGTCCGGAATCGCTTGGACACCAGTGCAAGCAGGAATGACAGCGGCCAGTAGTGCCTGCACATCGCCGACGCCGACTGCAACAATCCGAATCCCACCGATTGGGCGGTCAACTTGGCCGCCATCCGGGCCGCATCCGGCATCGACGACACCCTGCGATGCAGACGTCCGCCCAGCACACCGAACACGACCAATGCCACCAGGACACCCCAGCCGGTACCGGTCACCAGTGCGGCCATTGCCGCGGCCATCGGGACGGTCAAGGCCAGCGGTGCAGCCATGCCGGGGTGACGGCCGGACAGCAATGCTGCGCCGGTCCCGTAGTACCGTTTGCGATCCAGACTCTTCGACAGTCGCTGCCGATGATCGTGAGCCACCGTGGCCACCGGGTCGTACCGCAGCGACCAGCCGCGCTGATGTAGCCGCCAGCACAGATCGACGTCCTCGGCCACTTCCATCGACTCGTCGAAGGCGTCAAAACAGCTGCGCCGCACGACCATCGCGGCGCTCGGAACATAGGGGATCCGCGACCGGGGCGCGATCTGCCCCTCTCGCCAACCCATGTCGAGTGACGAGCACAGCGCCTCGTAGCGCGACATCGCGCCGCCACCCGGGTCGAGCGCGACGATCCGCGGCGCCACCAGCGCCACCTTCGGATCGGAGAAATGGCCGAGCAGCTTGGTCAGCCAGTCGTGTTCGGGAACGACATCCGAGTCGAGGAACGCGACCAGTTCGGTATCGGCCTGCGCAGCACCACGATTGCGGGCCGCGGCGGGCCCCAGACTCTTCTCGTTGCGCAACACCGTCGCGCCGGACGCCGTGATCGGAACTACCGAACCGTCATCCACCACGACGACCCTGTGGCCGTCGAGCACAGTCAACAGCCGATCGATACCGGATTGGTTGTCGCGAACCGGGATCACCACGGTGACAGCGGAATCCGTGGGTCCGAACATCGGCCGGGGATGCCCTACCCCGGCATCGAGGAGTTTACGGGCCAGACTGGAGGTCAGCTGATCGCGCACGGTCAGCCTGCCGTCGGCATCGAGTAGGCCTCCGGCGACCTCGGACAGGTTCAGCAGTCGCACCGGAGAGCCGCCGACGATATGGCGGCGATCGGACGTCACCGTGCAATGGGAGTCGATCTGTACCTGGAAACCGATCGGCGGAAACTGTGCCGCCGGATCCACCGCTGCCGGGACCACATACTCATCGGGGCGGTTGTCTTGCTCCGAGATCACTGCAGCATTCCATTCGCATCGACCTGCCACCGCTCGAGCCCGTCCGAGAGTTTCGCGGCCATCTCGTTCAACATTCGCCTTCCATCGGCCGCAGAGGCGGCCAGGGGGTCTCCGAGTACTCCGTTGTCACTCACCGCCGCGACACCCCCGGTACGCATCGACGCCATGAGCTCCGAGACCGGGGCCACGTTGCCGCGGACCATCTCGCCGGACCGCACGACCAACGGTGAAATATGAAGCAGTAGCGATGTTTCGGTGTGGCCTGCGTGCGCATCGCCGCCGGCCGTGGCGCAGGGAAACCAAGCGACGTCACGTCCTTCCGAACGTAGCTGCGTGACCGCGGAAACCAGGGTCCGACCATTACCACCATGCCCGTTGACGAACAGTAACCGCGGAGACCAACGGCAGGCACTTCGACCGTACTCGACCAGCACCGAATGCAGAACCTCCTGACCGATCGAAATCGTGCCAGGAAAGCCTTCGTGCTCACCGGCGGCGCCATAACTCAGTGGCGGGGCGAGCAAGAGGTCGCGGGCGACGCTCGCCGGGCCATCGACGCTGCCGGGTCGAACTGCCTCCTCCGCCACCGCCACCGCGATCCGGACGTCGGTGTCGAGGGGCAGGTGTGGTCCATGTTGTTCGATGGATCCCAAAGGGACGACAAGAGTTGTTGATCGCTCGTTCAGCTCGGTCCAGCTCTGAAGTCCGAGCTCGCCCGCCGGTGTCATTCCGACCATGTTAGACCGTATCGGGCAACGCCTGAAGGGTTTACCGCCCGAGCAATCGCTCGGTACCTGGTTTACTGGGAAACCGACCGTATCTGGTTGCGAAAGATCGCGCCCGCGAGACGCGGTGCACGACCATTCAACGATGAGGGGCAGTGAATGACGAAAAACGGGCCGTTGAGCGGGACACGGGTGATCGAGTTCGCGGGGATCGGGCCGGGCCCGCATGCCGCGATGATGCTCGGAGACCTCGGCGCCGATGTCGTGCGTATCGAGCGGGCGGGCAAGTTGCCCGCTTCCGGCGATGTTGCCGACCAATTGCTACGCAACCGGACCGTCGTCGAAGCGAACCTCAAAGACCCGGTCGACAAAGAGGCGATCATGAACCTCATCGCGAAGGCGGATGTGGTGATCGAGGGTTTCCGCCCCGGCGTGACCGAGCGGCTGGGCTTCGGACCCGAGGACGTCGCGAAGGTCAACCCACGCATCGTCTACGGCCGCATGACCGGATGGGGTCAGGACGGTCCGCTGGCGAATGTGGCGGGCCACGACATCAACTACATCTCCCTGACCGGGATGCTGCACGCGGTCGGCCGCGCGAACGAGGTGCCCACTCCCCCGCTGAACCTCTTCGGCGACTTCGGCGGTGGGTCGATGTTCCTGGTGCAGGGCATCCTGGCCGCTCTGCTCGAACGCGAGAAGTCCGGAAAGGGCCAGACCATCGACGCCGCAATGGTCGACGGAGTGTCCGTGCTCGGCCAAATGATGTGGGCCTGGCGCGGTACCGGCTTCTGGGGAGACCAGCGGGGCTCCAATCTTCTCGACACCGGCGCACCGTTCTATGAGGTCTACGAGACCGCGGACGGCAAGTACTTCGCCGTCGGGGCCATCGAGCCGCAGTTCTATGCCCTGCTCCTCGAAGGCATGGGCCTGACGGACGACACCACACTGCCGCACCAACTCGACATGCCGCAGTGGCCCGCGATGAAGATCCGTTTCGCCGAAATATTCAAATCCAAGACCCGCGACGAGTGGACCGCGATCTTCGATGGCACGGATGCCTGCGCGTCGCCGGTTCTCGATTTCGAGGAGGCCACCGAGAACAAGCACCTGGTGGCCCGCCGGACCCTGATCGAACTCGACGGTGTCACGCAACCTGCTGTGGCCCCGCGCTTTTCGCGGTCGGTCCCCGATGCCCCGGCCGCACCGGCCCGCACCGCGACCGACCCGGCCACCCTCTGGCTCGACTGACACCGGCCAGACGCTCCACATATACGAGGACGCTCCACATATTTGTGGAGCGTCCTCGTATTTCCGGAGCGTTTGCGGGTGGTCAGACCTTGGTGGCACCCATGTCGACCTCGATCGAGGACGCGGTGATGAACTTCGCCTTCTTCGAGCACAGGAACATCACCGAATCGGTGATGTCGACGGACTTGGCCATCCCGGTCAGAATCGGCTCGAAATGCGCCTTGTACTGCGGCATCTCGAAGATGGCAAGCGCGTCGGTGTCCTCGAGACACATCGGGGTGTCCACGCCGTACGGGTGGACGGTGTTGACGCGAATCCGGTGCTGTCCCAGCTCTTTTGCGGTGGTGTGCGCCAAACCCACCAGCGCGTGCTTGGACGCCGAGTACGACGCCTGCATCGGCATCGACTTGATGCCCGCGACCGAGGAGATGATCACGATCGAACCGCCGTTGCCGGCCTCGATCATCGCCGGGATGGTCGCCTTGAGTGTCTTCCAGGTGCCGTTGACGTTGATGTCGATGACGTCGGTGAACTGACTCTCACGCAGCTCTGTGACACCACCCCAGGTCAGGACGCCGGCATTGGCGATCACGTAGTCGAGACGACCGAACTGCGCCACTCCGTCGGCCACGAGCTGTTGCTGGGCAACAAGATCGCGCGTATCGGCCTGCCGGGCCAGGATGCTGCCTCCGGCCGCCTTCACCAAGCGGATCGTCTCCTCCAGATCCTCCGCGGTGGCAGGCGGATATCCGGTGGCGGTGACCGCCTGGCAGACATCGAGCCCGATGACCGCGGCACCCTCCTCCGCGAACCGAATCGCGTGACTACGACCCTGCCCACGGGCGATGCCCGTGATGTAGACGACCTTGCCGTCGAAATCTCCCATAGACGGACTGTAACGTGTTCTAGTCTCGTTGCCCAGTAGTCCCCGGACAGACAAAACCACCCGTTGCAGTCATACCCAGGTGTTGTAACTGCTGGATGTGACCGCAACGGGTGGCTCTGTTCGGGATCCCTACGCGGTGGTCTCGCCGAACCGCTTCTCGAAGCCTTCCGGGATGATGATGTCGTCGCGGGTGAGGTCGTGGATGCTCTTGCGTCCCAGCCCCATCAGCGCCGAGTCGATACCGCCGCGCAGGATGTCGAGGACGTTCTCGACACCGGTCTGGCCGTTCGCCGCCAGGCCCCACAGGTATGCGCGACCGATCATGACCGCGTCGGCACCGAGTGCCAGCGCCTTGACCACGTCGCTGCCGCGCCGGATGCCGCCGTCGAGGAGCACCTGGATGTCGCCACCGACCGCGTCGGCGATCGGCCCGAGCATCCGGATGGTGGCCGGGGTGCCGTCGAGGTTGTTGCCGCCGTGATTCGAGACCGAGATCGCGGTGGCGCCGATGTCCACGGCACGCTTTGCGTCATCGAGGCGGGTGATGCCCTTGACCATGAACGGGCCATCCCACTCCTTGCGGAGCCATTCCAGATCCTCCCAGGACGGGGGTGCGGTCTGCATCCACTGTCCGTACGCACCGAAGAACGTCGGACCCTGCTCACCCTTGTCAACCACGTTGGGAGCGGTCAGGTCCGGGATGTTGATCTTGCCCCTGTTGAACCAGTCCAGCGCGTAGCGCGGGCGCATCGCGATCTCCGGCGCGAGTTTGAGCAGCGCCTTGAAGTCGACCTTCTCGGGGATCTCCGGGCTGCCCCAGTCGCGACCCATCGAGAACGACCAGTCGGTGGTGACGATCAGGCCCTTGGCTCCGGCCTCGCGAGCCCGCTCGGCGCGCTTGAGGATGTCCTCGCGGGAGTTGAGCCAGTACGCCTGGAAGAAGATCTTGTCATTGACCGCGGTGACCTCTTCGATGGGCTTGCTGGCAAAACTCGACAGTCCCATCGCGGTGCCCCGTGCCGCCGCTGCCCGCGCGACGGCGACCTCGCCCTCCGGGTCAACCGCCTGTACACCGGTCGGCGAAATGATGACGGGCAACGAAATGTCTTGCCCCATGATCGATGTCGACAACTCGCGCTGCGCCTGCGCGCCGACGACGTGCGGAGCGAATCCCAGTTCGGAGAACGCATCGACATTGTCGGCGAGCGTGATGCCCTTTTCACTGCCCGCGATCAGCGAGGAGTAGACCGATTTGGGGAGCCGCTTCTTCGCCCGACGCTGGGCTTCGAGCACCGTCTCGAACCAGGGGTTCGCCATTACTTCATCCTTTGCTCACCCGGCAACGCTGCCGGGGGTTCTTCGTTACTTGGCGGGGGTCAGACCGGCCGGCTCGAGGCCGGCACCGTCTTTGAGATCGCCGGGCAGGAACCCGGCGAGTGGGTTTTCGTCGCAGTCGCGCGAAGGCGGCCTGGTCATCAGGGTCAGCGGCACGCCGCGTGAGTGGTCCTTGTTGGCCGAGGGCACCTTGCGATCTTCGGCGAGCAGGGATTCACCGAAGCCCTGTACACATTCGGGGTCGGGGCCGGCCAGCGGGAGTCCGGTGAAGAACTTTGCTGCCATGCAGCCACCACGGCAGGCGTCGAAGTGCTGGCACTTGGTGCAGGCGCCGGCGTTCTGCGGCTCGCGCAACTCGAGGAACAGATCCGACTCTTGCCAGATCGTCTTGAATCCACCGTCCGACAAGATGTTTCCGGCGAGGAAGTTCTCGTGGATGGCGAACGGGCAGGCGTACACGTCGCCGATCGGATCGATCAGGCAGACAACACGTCCGGCGCCGCAGAGGTTGAGCCCCGGCAGGGCACCCTGTCCGGGTTCGGCGAAGGCCGACAGGTGGAAGAACGAATCCCCGGTCAGAACCCGATCACCGTGTTCGACCAGCCAGTTGTAGAGGTCGCGCTGCTGCTCCGGCAACGGGTGCAGGTCGTCCCACACGTCGGCGCCGCGGCCCGACGGACGAAGGCGGGTGATGCGCA
Source organism: Williamsia sp. Y712 (assembly GCF_059445525.1). NCBI lineage: Bacteria > Bacillati > Actinomycetota > Actinomycetes > Mycobacteriales > Nocardiaceae > Williamsia > Williamsia sp. Y712. Next base: position 1,964,553 of record NZ_JCAIUN010000001.1, on the reverse strand, counting down.
ACGTGGCACCGTACTTGTCGGCGAGCGCTTTGAACTCGTCGAGCTGGGTCGCATTCTGGCGGGTGACGACCACACTGATCTTGGCATCGGCGAATCCGGCCTCGTGAAGGTTCTCTAGCGCCTTGATCGCCATGGCATAGGAACCGGGTCCACGCACAGCGTCGTTGACCTCGGCGGTCGCACCGTCGAGCGAGATCTGCACGTCGACGTAGTCGCTGGCGGCGAGCCGCTGTGCGACCGCCTTGTCGATCCGCAGTCCGTTGGTCGAGAACTTCACGCCCACTTGGTGATCGGTGGCGTAGTCGACCAGTTCCCAGAAGTCCGGGCGGACCGTCGGCTCACCACCACCGATGTTCACGTAGAAGACCTGCATCCGCTGCAGTTCGTCGATGATCGCCTTGCACTGCTCGGTGTCGAGCTCACGTGGATCACGCTTGCCCGACGAGGACAGGCAGTGCACACACGACAGGTTGCAGGCGTAGGTCAGCTCCCACGTCAGGCAGATCGGTGCGTCGAGGCCTTTCTCGAACTGATCAACCAGACGGCCGACCGGCTGACGAGGCGCCGCGGGGCGCTCCAAAATGGAAGTCATAGGGGTTCCTCACAGGTGAACATGGGGCGTGGGCGCACGCCTGGCGTGATGCTCGGGGCCGAGGGCTGCGGCACCGAGCATCACGGGACAACTCAGGATTTGGGGACGATCATTCCCGAAGTCGCCAGCGCGGCAAGCGCATTGACATACAGCGAGCGGTCGCTGTCGGCGATTCCGGCAGCGGCGATCGCATCAGCGGCGTTGTCGTGGTCACCGAGCGACTGCACCACTTCGACCACTGTCAGATTCTTCAGAAACGACAGCTTACGTGTGCCGAAGTGGTACAGCAGCGCGCCGAACGGTTCGGGTCGCAGGGCGACCGAAGAGTTCAGGACCCACGCCCGGTCGACATCGAAAACAGTCACCGTCGGCGTGGGTGCAGACGAAGGCGAAGCCGGAGCTCGACTCGTCGAAACCGACATGTCAGTAGACGCCGCACATGCCGTCGATGGACACCTCTTCGACCAGCGACTCGGTGACGAGATCGTTCTCGGTGCCGGCTGCGTCGGCTGACACGGAAGGATTCTGGGCTGCCATCTGGGTTACCTCCTGGTTGTTGATGTGAGCTCCACCATAATGGCACCGAGTGCATAAACGCCAGGGTTTCTGGCCAATCCTTCTGTTAAATCTTTGAAAAACGACCATAAGCACAGGTCCGGGACTCGCACCTAGACTCCGAGATCCCGCCCGATGAGATCCTTCATGATCTCGGTGGTGCCACCGAATATCGTCTGGATCCGGGCATCGACGTACGCCTTGGCAACCGGATACTCGTTCATGTATCCGTACCCACCGTGCAACTGCACGCAGTTGTCGACCACGCGCTTGGCGAGCTCGGTCGCCCACCACTTCGCCTTGGCCGCATCCACGGCCGTCAGTTCACCGTCGACCACCGCCTGCAGACAGCGATCGACATACTGCTCGGCGATGTCGAGTTCGGTGGCCATCTCCGCGAGCTGGAACCGATTGTGCTGAAAAGACCCGATGGATTGACCGAAGGCCTTGCGGTCCTTGGCATACTGCAGGGTCTGCGCAAAGGTCTTTCGCGCACCAGCGACCGCCGCGATCGCAATGGACAACCGCTCAGATGGAAGGTTGTGCATGAGGTGGTAGAAGCCCTTGCCGACCTCCCCCAACACGTTCGTCACCGGCACCGCCACGTCGATGAAGTTCAACTCGGCCGTGTCCTGGGCGTGCTGACCCATCTTGTCGAGCTTGCGGCCACGCTCGAATCCGGGCATGCCGCGCTCGACAACCAGCAACGTGAATCCCTTGTGCCCGGCGTTGGGATCGGTGCGTGCCACCACGATCACCAGGTCCGAGTTGATACCTGCGGAGATGAATGTCTTGGCACCGTTGAGAATCCAGTGGTCGCCATCGAGAACCGCGGAGGTCTTGATACCCGCCAGATCACTGCCCGCGCCCGGTTCACTCATGGCGATGGCGCCGATCAGTTCACCCGAGGCGAATCCCGGTACCCAGCGTTCTTTCTGCTCGGTGGTGGTCAGGTTCGCCATATACGGGCCGACGATGTCGTTCTGCAGGCTCAGCGCCGGACATGTGGACCCGAATTTCGCGAGTTCTTCGACGATCACGGCGTTGAACCGGAAGTCGTCGATCCCGCCACCGCCGTACTCCTGCGGGAGATTGAATCCGATGAGCCCGTATTTGCCCGCGGCCACGTACACGGATCGGTCGACCAGGCGGTCGGATTCCCATTGCGCCGCATGGGGTGCGATCTCACGCTCGATGAATTGCCTTGCGGTATCCCGTAATTGTTCATGTTCGGTCTCGAAGACGAGCCTGCGCATTGACTTCCACCCCTCACCCGGTGCCGATGTCTTCGGTTGTGCGACCTCGGCATCGGCTGCCATGGTAGACGCTGAAGATGCTGGTCACGGGCGATTCGGCGAGAATTGGATCGCCCCCGGTCGGGCGTCCGCCCGAGCGCGAACCCGGGCCACCCACCCTGCCGACCACGCGGCGAGCCGAGGTGGCACAGTCGAGGCGATCCCCCGAGAGGAGTTGCATCCGTGCCGACAACAACACCACCGCAGCCCAGGCAAGTCGAGTTCACCGGGTCCGGCGGTCTCCGACTCGTGGCCGACCACTGGTCCCCCACATCGCCGGACCGGGCGGCCGACGGTGCGATCGGCACGTCGTCACCACGGATCGTCCTGCTCATGCACGGTGGTGGCCAGACGCGGTTCTCCTGGAAGAACACCGGAGCATTGCTGGCGGCCCACGGCCATGAGGTGATCTCCCTCGATGCCCGCGGGCACGGCGAAAGTGATTGGGCCCCCGACGGCGATTACAGCCCGGCTGTCCTGCAGGCCGACGGACTCGGGGTGCTCGAACAGCTCCCCGCCGTGACGGGCCGAACACTTCCGGTCACGATCGTCGGCGCCAGCCTCGGCGGGCTGACCGGCATCGGGATGGCTGCGATGGCACCACCGAACACGGTCGACCGTCTCATCCTCGTCGATGTGGTGCCCCGGCCGGAAGAGCGTGGCACCACGCGGATCCGGGATTTCATGGCATCCGGCGGTGACGGATTCGCCGATCTCGAACAGGCCGCGGCAGCCATCTCCGAATACCTGCCGCACCGACCGTCCACCGGAACAATCGAGGGCCTCAAGCGAAACCTGCGTCGCCGCGAGGACGGTCGGTGGTACTGGCACTGGGATCCGGCGTTCCTGAGCGTCACCGGCGGTCCGGCCGTGCTGCCCAGCGACATGTTCGAAGAACAGGCGCTGGGGCTCACGATCCCGATCCAGTTGATCCGCGGCCGGCTCTCTGACGTCGTGAGCCAGGAGTCGGTGGACGCGTTCCGCGAACTCATCCCGAACCTCGAGGTGACCGAACTGCTCAGCGCCGGGCATACCGCGGCCGGTGACAGCAACGACGCCTTCACCTCGGCGGTGATCGACTTCATCGACCGATGACGATCTACCATGGATCTTCCACACAATTTGCAGGTCAGGCGAACGGAGATGATGAGTTGATCAACGCATCACGGCTGCCATGACCACCCCGATCGGCCGCAGGCCCACCACCACCAAGTCGAAGATCACCGACGCGGCCATCGAGCTATTCACCGAGGCCGGATTCGACGAGACCAGCGTCGACGACGTTGCCGCGGCAGCCGGCATCGCCCGTCGCACGCTGTTCCGCTACTACCCGTCGAAGAATGCGATCGCGTGGGGTGATTTCGACGAGCATCTCCACGACATGCGCCGCCTGCTGGCCGACGTACCGGCCGACATGCCCGTCTCCGAAGCACTGCGCAGCGCCCTGCTGGCCTTCAACCAGGTTCCGCCGGACTACCGCGATCACCATCGCAAACGGATGCGCCTGCTGCTGGGTGTGCCTGCACTACAAGCACATTCGATGCTGATGTACACCGGCTGGCGCGAGGTGGTCGCGGAGTTCGTGGCCGCCCGCACCGGTGCCGAGCCGGGCGACCATCTACCGCAGACCGTCGCGTGGACGTTGCTGGCGACCGCCCTGGCCGCATATCAGCAGTGGCTCGACGACCCGGATTCCGACCTCGACGAACTGCTCACCCGAGGCACCCGCGTGTTGAGTAACGGCCTCAACAGCGAGTTGGGGTCGACCACAGCTGCTGGTAATCTAAACTAGAACGTGTTCTCGTTTTGTGGGCATCTGAGTATTCATGGCATTGAGCTGAGTATTCATGGCATTGAGGAGGTACGCCGGTGACCGTCACCCCACACAGCACGCGCAGTGTTGTGCTGACCGTGGCCGAGGTGATCGACGAGACGAGCGACGCGAAGTCGCTGGTCTTCGACGTCCCGGACGACGCCGCAGGCCGGTTCGATTACAAACCCGGCCAATTCCTGACGCTCCGGATCCCCAGCGATCAAACCGGTTCGGTGGCCCGCTGCTATTCCCTGGCCTCGTCCCCGTGGGGTGACGAGAAGCCCAAGGTCACCGTCAAGCGCACCGTCGACGGCTATGGATCGAATTGGATCTGCGAGCACGTCAGCGCCGGTGACCAGATCGAGGTTCTCCCGCCCTCAGGGGTTTTCACACCAGCCGATCTCGACGCGCCGATCCTGCTGCTCGGCGCAGGCAGCGGCATCACCCCGGTGATGTCGATCCTCAAATCCGCACTGCTCAAGGGCAGTGGCCGTCTGGTCCTCGTCTACGCGAATCGCAGCGAGACCGACGTCATCTTCGGCGACGAGCTGAAGGATCTGCAGAACCGATACCCGCAGCGTCTCACCGTCGTCCACTGGCTCGAATCGGTCCAGGGTCTCCCGTCGGCCGACAAGCTCGCCACACTGCTCCGTCCGTTCAAGGCGTATCACGCCTACATGTGTGGCCCCGGGCCGTTCATGGACGCCGTACACAAAGCCCTCGCCGAGGTGGAGATGTCGCACCATCAGGTGCACGCCGAGGTGTTCACATCGCTGTCGGGCGACCCGTTCGAAGACACCGAACCTGCCGAACTCACCGAGGAGCAGCTCGCCGACGCCGCGTCGGTCGAGGTCGAGCTCGACGGTGAAGTCCACCAGTTGTCGTGGCCCAAGAGCCGAACCCTGGTCGACATCATGCTCGGTGCCGGTCTCGACGTGCCCTACTCCTGCCGCGAGGGCGAATGCGGTTCGTGTGCCTGCACACTCACCGAGGGAACCGTCGAGATGGAACACATCGGCGCGCTCGACGAGGAGGACGTCGCCGACGGCTACATCCTCGGATGTCAGGCACGACCGACGTCGCCGGTCCTCAAGGTCGAGTTCTGAGCGCGGGTCTCACCTGAGCGCACGATAGTGGGCGCGCTGATCGGGGTCGAGGTGCTCGGTCGCGTAACTCAGTGCGGTACGGCCCATCTCGGCCGCATGGGCTTCGAGGAAGGCGAGCAGCAACGCCCGGTCGATGCGCTTGCCCATATCCCGGAGCATCCAGCCGACCGCCTTCTGGATGAGGTCGCGACGGTCGGCCAGAACCCGCGGCGCCACATCCAGGATCGGCACCGGGTCTCCGCTCTTGATGAAGGCGGCGGTCGCGATGATCGCCACCCGGCGCACCCAGAGATCCTCGTGGTCGGCGAGTTCGAGCAGTAGCCCGTGGTCCCCATCCAGCATCCAGGCCCCCAGGATGTATTCGGCGGAACTGTCCACCAGATCCCAGTTGTTGACGCAGCCGTCGAACACCGCCTGCAGGTAGAGGTCGACCCAGGCCTGACGGTCCGCTGCGGTCGTGGCGCTCTCGAATCCGCTGCGCAACAAGAACAATCCGGTCAGCCGATGCTCATGGACATCGCTGTCGAGCATCGCCGCGACCCCCACCCGGTCGAGGCCACGGAAGTCCTTCGCGACCCGGCGCTGCTGCGGAACCGTCACCCCGATGAAGTGATCACCCTCGCCGTACTCCCCGGGTCCGGTCTTGAAGAACGACGCCGAACTCAGGGCTCGATCGGGGTCACCGAGCGCGTCGAGTGCTGCCATCACCGCCGCCGCGGTGGGCCGCGGGCCCGGCGCGGCGGCCCGCGACATCAGCCCAACAGGTCCGAAATCGGGGTTGGGGCAAGAAGTTTGGCACGCATCTTCATCACCGCAGCCGGCTTGCCGGCACCGACCACCGCCGTGAAGATGCCACTGCGGCTGTAATAGACCACGAACTTGCCGTCCTCTTCGAGGACCACATGTACGTCGTCCAGTCCAGACGGATGCCCGAGCGCCTGGATCTTCACCTCGAACTGATCGCTCCAGAAGTACGCAACAGCGGGGCGCGGGTTCTCCACCACGACACCGAGAATCGCATTGGCGACCTTGCTGGCCTGCTCGACCACGTTGTTCCAGTGCTCGACTCGCGACGGCACTCCGGCCGCGTCCTTCCAGTTCGCGACGTCGCCCAGTGCATAGACATCTGCTGCGCTGGTCCGGCCTTCGGAGTCACAGGCGATACCGCCGCCGACGGTGCGGTCGGCGAGTTCGATACCGGAACCGTCGAGGAAGTCGACAACCGGTGTCGACCCGATGCCGACGACAACGATGTCGGCGGGCAGTACAGTCCCGTCCGTCAGTACGACACCGGTCACCTTGCCGTCGCCGACGATATCGGCGACGCCGACGCCGGTGCGGACCTCGACCCCACGATCGGTGAGGATGCGGCCGACCATGTTGCCGACCTTCTCGCCGAGCGCCACGGCCATCGGCGCGGGTGCCGGTTCGACCACGGTGACGTCGAGACCGCGGGTCTTCAGGCTCGCGGCGACCTCACAGCCGATGAATCCGGCCCCGACGACCACCGCACGGGTGGCACCGTCGATCTCCGAGCGCAACGTGTGAGCATCGTCGACGGTGCGCAGCACGTGGACGCCGGACAGTCCGTCGGCGAACGGCAGGGTGCGGGGATCCAGACCGGTCGACAGGATCAATGAGCTGTAGGCGATCGTCTCGGATTCGCCGCCCCTGGTGGGCCGCACCGTGATCGTGTGCGCAGCCGGATCGATTGCGGTGACCTGGGTTCCGGTCCGCAGATCGATCTTGTTCTCGACGTAGAAGTCGTCGGGCTTGAGGTCGACCCGGTCCTGCTCCCCGACCAGCACGGCCTTGGACAGCGGCGGCCGGTCGTACGGTGCGTAGTCCTCTTTGCCGATGAGGATGAGGTCGCCCTCGTAACCTTCGCTGCGGAGGTCGTCGACCACCCGCGCGCCACCGAGCCCGGCTCCGACAATCACAATTGCGGCGCTCATCGCCACACCTCGCATCCCTACTTGGAGTTGATCGCCCGCGCTAGCCCGGCCCAACAGGTTGCAACCCGGCAAGGCGCCAATTGCCGTTGACCTTACGCATGTCCGCCCACCTTGTGACAGCCACCACCTGTTGTTGCGGTTGTGCCGTGGGTAACGAGATGTCCTGATTCACGAACACCAGCACCCGAGCGCTGTCGTCGTCGATGTCCTCGACTCCCGTCGCCAGAACCTGCGCAGTCATCTGTGCCCCGGACTCGACCGCGGTTGGCAGGACCACCCCGGGGCCCTGGCTCCGGAACTGCAGCAGCAGCCGTCCGGTGAGACGGGCGCCGACGGTCTCCTGTGCCGCGGTCAAGGTGTCGGGCCGAAAGGTCATCAGTGCGGTGACCGCGTCGGCGGTGGCCAACTGCACCGCTCGGCGCTCACCCTCGTCACCACGCCCCGACTCGGGCGGTCCGATGAACCCGACGATCGCGATCGCCGACAGCACCACCAACGAGGCGGCCAGGAGTCCACCGACAATCCGTCGTCGCACCGACATCGCGCGCAAGAACCGATTCATTGGGGCTCTGTTCGATCGATGGTCCAGTGGTCACCGGAATCCTTCATCGTCACCAGCAATGCCACCCGACTCTGGGAAGGGTCCGCTCCCAGCACCGCCGGGTTGGTACCCTCCGCGACCACCAGCACCTGAGCGTCACCACCGGCGACCTCGCCGACGATCCCGGCGGAGAGCACCTGTCCGGTGCTGGGCACCCGTAGCCCGCCGATCACCTCGACCAGCTGTTCACGCGACTCCTCCAACCGGTTGCGCTGCTCGCCCGACGTCACCGCGATCGCCTGATCGACGAACTCCTCGGGCCGGGCCGGGTCGATGGTGAGCATCGTCTCCACCGCCGCGCGGGTGTCGTCGAGGACGGTCGCGTCACGTTCGCGATCTGCCTCGGCGCCACGGTCTGCGATGACGAGAACAATCGTGACTGACAGCAGGACCACGGCCACGACGGCGCAGCAGACGGTGACCAGCATCAGACGTCCACGCCGGCGTTCCGCGCGCGCCTGCAATGCCGGCGCCGCCGCGGCCCGGGCCTGCTTTGCCGCAGCGCCCGCCGCGGCCACGCGCTCGCGCGCCTTGTCGACCCGATGTGAGGCAGCGGTGGTGGGTTGGTCGCTCATAACACCTCGTCCGCTCGGGCGATCTTCCACTGATCGCCGGTTCGTTCGAGTTCTACCTCGACGACTTTAGTGACCTCGGTGGCCTCGCTGCCGGGCACGGTCTCGGTGACGCGCGCAGACACCACCACGTCGGCGTGGTTCTCCGAGACGTCGGCAATACCGGTGTGCATCGGTTTCCACACGATCCTCACGCCGGCGGGGGGTTCGACGTCCAGGACGCCGGCATACTGCTGGGCGAACTCGGCGGTCACCGCAGCCCGGGCCTGCTCACGACCCGCCGGATTCGCCTCGTCGGCGGAAAAGAGCTGGGCCACCAATGGACCCGCCGCTCGAGCGACCTCGGCGCGATTCTTGTCGAGGCGCTGATCGTCGGCATGCGCCTGCCACGCGACACCGAGTCCCACCGCACAAACGACGACCACCAGCACTGCGATGACGGCAGTGGTGATCGGTCCACGAAGGCTCATCCGAAGAACTCCAGCGCCGAGATCTTCAGGGATCCGCCGTCCGGCACCATCTCCACCTGCACCCGGAATCGGCGCGGCGCCGGGTCTGTCGACGCGGCGTCGGTCAGATCACTACTCACCGTGATCGCAGCCGTCACGATCAAGCTCGCCCGGTCCCCCGACCTCGTCGACATCCCTACGCCATCGACGGTGCCGGTCGCCACCGCACCGATCTGCGTGACGAATTGCGTATAGGCGTCGACCGATTGCGCGAACTCGTCTTCGAACTCACCAGTCGCCCCGGCCAGGATCTGTGCCGATCGACGTCCCTCGTCACCGCCGTCGGGTGTGAGCAGCACCTGAACCCGAGCCGCCGCCGCACGCATGTAGTCATCGTCGCTGTAGCCGCGGTCGGACTGTGCGTAGCGAACTCCACCCACCACCGCTGCCACCGCCGCGACCACCACCAACGCCGCCAGAACCAACAGCCACTTCGGGCGTGTCTCACGCCGACGTTCGCCGAGGTCGGTTTCCAGCTCCGCCAACGCGGCGTCGGCAGCGCGCAACTCTGCCTGTGCCGCTGCATCGGCCTTGATCAGCGCGCGTTCCGATGCAGGAGCAGGCGTCAGCAACGCGCGAACATTGGGCATCGGTTCATCGTAGTGTCGCAGCGCACGTCCGCAGGCAATCCGCGTGCTCAGACTGCCGAACCGCACCGGCGAGGGATAGATTGCCTTGCATGAGCATCGTTGTCGGGTATCAACCAGGACGCGGCGGCGATGAGGCAATCGAACTCGGCGCCGGTCTTGCCGATGCCCTGGCAACCAACGTGGTCCTGGTGACCGCCACGCCCAAACCCTGGGCCATGCCGTCGATGGCCCGGGTCGACGCCGAGTTCAGGGCCTATGCCCGACGCTACGGCGACGACGCAGAATCCGCCGCCCGCGCACACCTCGAGCAGCGCTTCCCGCAGACTCCGGCGACGTTCCTTCGGGTCAGTGAGCGGTCCGTCTCCACGTCGTTGCAGAAGGTTCTGGCCGAACACGACGCAGACATTCTCGTACTGGGTACCAGTCATAGCTCGCAGAGCGGCCGGATGTCCTTGGGCGCGACCACAAGCCGCCTCATGCACTCGAGTTCGATCCCGTTGGCCCTGGCCCCCAAGGGGTACACCTGCTCGCAGATCACCGGCATCACCTGCGCCTATTCGGGTGACGATCGCGGCACCGACGTGGTGGTGGCGGCCCGCGATCTGGCCCAGCAGATGGCGGTCCCGTTGCGGGTGGCCACCTTTGGGGTGCGGCCCGCCGACATGTTTCCGCCGGAGATCGGATTGGAGATCGAACGCAGCGTGATGGACGCCTGGCGAGAACAGATTGCCGACGCCATGAACACGTTGGTGACCGACAACATCATCGACCCGACAACAACTACCACGATCAGTACCGGCAGTGACTGGGACGCGGCATTCGACGCAATCGAGTGGCGAAGCGGTGAGCTGCTGGCCATCGGCACCACGCCCCGCGATTCGATCAAGCGAGTGTTCCTGGGCTCGCGGGCCGCGAAAATCATTGCCTCGGCTACTGTTCCGACGATCATTTTCCCAGGCTGAGGGCGCACATATGGACATGAACAAGAAGCAGGCGCAACCACCCGGTTCACTGACCGCGGCAACGCTGTTGCGCCGTAAGCCCATTCCGAAGGGCGACGAGGCAGAGGCCGACACCGGTCTCGAACGCACCATCAGCACCACGCAACTGGCCTGCTTCGGTATCGGTGCGACCATCGGCACCGGCATCTTCTTCGTGATGAGCGAAGCCGTACCCAAAGCCGGGCCGTCGGTGGTGGTCGCGTTCATCGTCGCAGGCATCGCCGCCGGTCTGGCCGCGATCTGCTACGCCGAGATGGCGTCGTCGGTACCGGTCTCCGGATCCACGTATTCGTACGCCTACGCCACACTCGGTGAACTCGTCGCCATGGCGGTGGCAGGGTGTCTGCTCCTGGAGTACGGGGTATCGACGGCAGCGGTTGCGGTGGGCTGGAGTCAATACCTCAACGAGTTACTCGACCATCTACACATCCCGGCCATACCGCAGGCGCTGTCGGCCGCGCCATGGGATGACAAGGCGGGCTGGGTCAACCTGCCTGCCGTCGTCCTCGTCGGCCTCTGCGCACTGCTGCTCATCCGCGGTGCGAGTGAGTCCGCGAAGGCAAACGCCGTGATGGTTGGCATCAAACTCGCTGTGCTGGCAATGTTTTGCGCGATCGCCTTCAGCGCGTTCAGCAGCGACAACCTGACCCCGTTCTTCGCCGATGGCGCCAACGGCGTCACCGCCGCGGCCGGCGTCATCTTCTTCTCCTTCATCGGCCTGGACGCGGTTTCCACAGCCGGTGAAGAGGTCAAAGATCCACAACGCACGATGCCGCGGGCGTTGATGGCCGCACTGGTCACCGTTGTCCTGGTCTACGTACTGGTGGCGCTGGCGGCGGTCGGCGCTCAGCAGGCGTCGAAGTTCGAGGGTCAGGAAGCGGGTCTTGCCGTCATCCTCCAGGACGTCACCGGGCAGGCGTGGCCGGCGACGGTGCTCTCACTCGGCGCGGTGATCTCGATCTTCTCGGTCACACTGGTGACCCTCTACGGACAGACCCGAATCCTGTTCGCCATGGGTCGGGACGGCATGCTCCCCAAGTTCTTCACCAGGATCGACCCTCGCACGATGACGCCGATCAACAACACCGTCGTTGTGGCGATCATCGTTGCGTTACTTGCCGGGTTCGTCCCGCTCCACTACCTGGTCGACATGGTCTCGATCGGCACCCTGACCGCCTTCACCGTGGTGAGCGTCGGTGTGATCATCCTCCGCCGACGCGAACCAGATCTCTATCGGCCGTTCAAGGTGCCGCTCTATCCGGTCACACCCATCCTGGCGATCGCCGCATGTATCTACATCCTCTACGGATTGCACTGGTACACATACGTGTTCTTCTTGCTATGGGTTGCGGTGGTGCTGACCTACTACCTCATCTACGGCCGCAAGCACTCACTGCTCAACTTCGTCGGCGACACGGCCGGGGACATCGGTGGCGCTTCGGGCGGCAACAAGAGCATCTAGCGTCAGCTTGGTGACCTTGCCCTGGGCGCCACGGGGCAACTCGGGCACCACGAACACGTCCCGCGGTACGCGTGAGCGCGAGAGCTCGGTGCCGACATACGTTTTCACATCGGCCTCATCGATCGTCACCCCGTCACGAGGGACGACAAAAGCACGCAGGCGCTGACCGAAGTCGGCGTCGGCGACCGCCACCACCGCGGCGTCGACGATGTCCCGATGACGGCCGAGAGCGAGTTCGACCTCTTCGGGAAAGACGTTCTCACCGCCGGAGATGATCATCCCGTCGCTGCGTCCCTCGACGAACAGTCGACCGGCGGCATCGATTCGTCCGGTGTCGCCGGTGTTGAGCATCCCGTTGAGCGTTTCCTTCGACGTGCCGTTGGTGTACTTGCTGATCTGGCTGCCCGACCGGACATAGATCTGGCCCGATTGTCCCTCGGGCACCCGGACCCCACCGGAGATGATGGCGACCTCGACGCCGAGCGGCGGGCGCCCGGCGGTCGTCGGGGCGACCGCAAGATCTTCCGGAGTCGCGATCGTGATGTACGAGGCCTCGGTGGCGCCGTAAAGGTTGTGCAGCACATGCCCGAACTGCTTCTGTACCGAAAGCACCAGGGATTCATCGAGTTTGGCTCCGCCCGACGCGATCATCCGCAGCGTGGAGCTATCGACCCTGGACAGCTCGTCGGCGTCCTGATCCATCAACCGCCGCAACATGGTCGGCACCATCATCGCCGCGGTACAACGATGCTCGATCAACAGCTCCAGAGAGTTCGGAGCCTTGAAACGCCGGTCCATGACCACGGTCGCACCGGTGAGCAGGCAGACCATCGTCGCCAGTAGGCCCCATCCGTGGAAGGCCGGAGCCGACATCAGCACGCGATCAGTGCCCCGGACCGCGATCTTCGAAACAAATCCCGCGGGTAGCGACATCGCCAGAGCGCCGTCGCGCGGCGCACCTTTCGGCGCGCCGGTGCTGCCACTGGTCAAGATGACCAACGAGGACGAATACGCCGGCGCCGGGGGTAACTCGGTGGACGAACGCGCCACCAGCGCGTCGATTGTCTGCGCACCGATTGCGCTGGTATCACCGAGTTCATCGGACCACGCGAGGTAGCGACGCACAGTCGGATCGATCAATGCCAAGACCGGCGTGAACTCGGCGTCGTGCAAGATCACGTCCACCCGTTCACGTTCGACGACCTCGGCCATCTGCTTGGCGCCGAGGTCGGTGTTCAGCAGTACGACCCGGGCGCCGAGTCCGGTGGCGCAGAGCAGTCCGATGACCGCAAACCGGCTGTTACGACACATCACACCCACGGTCGGCTGTTTGCCGGTCGGCAACACCATCCGCAGGCCGTTGATCAACCCGTTGCAGGTACGCGCGAGTTCGGCGTAGGTCAACGGTCCGCGGGGATCGATGATCGCCACCCGATCGCCGTACATCAACCCATAGATCGACGGGCTCGCGGCCTCACCGCCCGCACGACGCAGTTTGCCGATCTGCGGCAACAACTTCGGACTCGGCAATGCGCCGGCGCGCCACAATTCCCGGACAGCGAGCAACTCGGTCCGGATCTTCTGCAATTTTGGCATCGAGCGGTTCACCTGACCATGGGTGCGAGGTAGCGGCGCGCGAACTCGCGCACCGACTCCGGGGACTGCCGACCTTCATCGAGCGGCGGTGTATCGAGGAATGAGATGACCAGACGCACAAGGATTTCGGTCACCGCATGCAGATCATCGTCCGGCATCTGCGCTCCGGCGCCACGCAACGTCTGCATGATGCGGCCGGTGACGATCTCGATGAACAGACCGGTCACCGACTTGGTGATCCCCTGGAGCGCATCACGTTCGTCGAGCATCATCCGTCGGATCAGCGGATCGTCGTTGACCATTTGCGCCCCGGCAACAAAGGCTTCGACCACCGCGTCCTGGGCGCCGTGGCCAACGGTCGCGGCTTCGAGCATGCGCATACCGTCGAGGTAGACGTACTCGGCCACACCCAACAGGAGTGCCTCCTTGTTGGGGAAACGCCGATACAGGGTGCTACGACTCACGCTGGCCCGCTTCGCAACATCGTCGACGCCGGTCTTTCGGATCCCGTTCTCTTCGAACTCTTTTCGGGCCGCCGTCAGGATCGCATCCTCCTGCTCCTTGGGCGACTCGGTATTTCGTACCTTCCGGCCACCGGCCACACGGTCCGCCGTGCCCGAAGAGCGCTGCGCCATCACACCCGCCGCATCGTGACGGGGAACTTGTCTTTCGGGACAGGTAGCGCACTGTAATCCATCGGCATCGTGTAATCATCCGGGACGGACCATTCGAAGCCGCGCAGCAGGTGGTGCATGATCGTCTTGATCTCCAACTGACCGAAGTACAGCCCGATGCACTTGTGCACTCCGCCACCAAATGGATGCCAGGCCATCCGATGCGACTTGTCCTCTGCCCGTTCCGAAGTGAACCGCTCGGGGTCGAAGGTGTACGGATCCTTCCAGTATTCGGGGTCGTAGTGGTTGGTCAATCCGGGGATCGAGACCATTGCACCCTTGGGGATGAAGTGCCCCAACACCTCGGTGTCCTTCACCGCGATCCGCGGCTGACCCGGTACCGGGGCGCACATCCGCAGCGACTCTTTCATGATCAAGTCGATGTCGGTCAGCTTGCCGAGGTCGTCATAGGCCAGGTCCGGTCCGAGTTCGAGCGACTGCGCCCGGGCCCGTTCCTGCCACTGCGGCGACTTCGCCATGTGATAGGCCATCTGGGTCATGGTCATGGTGGAGGTGTCGTGCGCGGCCATCAGCACGAAGATCATGTGGTTGACGACGTCCTCGTCGGTGAACCGGTGTCCCTCTTCGCTTTCCGCATGGCACAGCACCGAGAACAGGTCAGGGGTCTCGGTCGCACGTTTGGCTGCGATATGACTCATGAAGAACTCTTCGAGGACCTTGCGTGAGCGCAGACCCTTCCACCAGCGACCGCCCGGAACCGGACGGCGAACAATCGCCACACCGGCGCGCACCGTCTCGATGAACGCCTTGTTGATCCGGTCGGCTTCGTCCTGCGGAAGTTCGAGCCCCATGAACACCTCGAGGGCAACGTCGAGCGTCAGCGCCTTGAACTCACTGAACAGCTTCACCTGACCGACGGGGAACTGTTTGATGCGCTCGGCGATCATCGGCTGCATGGCCTGCATGTAGCCCTTGAGTACCGGCGGGGTGAAAGCCTGCTGCAAGATCAGCCGGTGGTGCCGGTGCTCTTCGAAATCGAGCAGCATCACACCGCGGTTGAAGAAGGGGCCGATGAAGAAGCTCCACGCGGGTCCGTTGGCGAACGCCTTCTGTTTGTTCATCAGGATCTGGTCGGCCGCCACCGGACCGCGGCAGGTGACCATCTGCTGCCCGAACGCGTTGATGAAGGAGATGTTGCCGAACTCGGCCTGCTGCGCCCGCGCAAAGGCAAACGGATCGCGACGCATCCGGAGAATCTGGATCACGCCGTTGGTGGTCGACCCATGGACGGGTTTGAGATCGCTGTCGGGTGGCACCGGTGCCAGGATGACCGTCATGGGTTGCAACCTCCGCTAATGGAACGTTTTGAAGAAATTGTATCTTCAAAGTCCGCGGCGATCCAGACCCAGGTTGCGTTCAGCTCGCCGCCAGCACCGCATGACACCGGCGCAATCTGTCCAGCCACCAGCGACGACGCTCCTCGGAGGCCCGTGGGACGGACGCCGTATCGAGCTCAACCCGCCGGGGTGCCACCATCCCGCCGTCGGGCACAAATGGCTCGGCCACATCGGTGACGAACAGCCCTCCGGTTCCCAGGCCGCAGGCCGGGGGTGCCTTCGGCAGCGCCGCTGCGGCGGCAACACCGGCGGACATGCCCACCGCCGAATCGAGCGCGCTGGAGATCACCACCGGGATCGGGATCTGAGCAGCCAGATCCAGGACCCGGCGCATCCCGCCCAGGGGTGCGACCTTCAGGATCGCCACGTCCGCGGCCTTCGCCTCGATCACCCGCAACGGATCCTCGGCGCGACGGATGCTCTCATCGGCGGCGATCGGAGTGCTCACCGCCGCCCGCACCGCGGCCAGTTCTTCCAGGGTGGCGCAGGGTTGCTCGGCATACTCGAGTTCACCCAGCGCGCGCAACGCGGTGATCGCTTGCGGGACAGTCCATTTCCCGTTTGCATCCACCCTTACCGAGGCGATGTGTTCGCGCACCGCAGCCACCCGCGCGACGTCGTCGTCGAGGGTTTGCCCTTCCTGCGCGACCTTGACCTTTGCGGTGGTCGCCCCGGGGAACCGCGCGAGCAGTGCCGCCACCTCGTGCGCGGGGATGGCAGGGACGGTGGCGTTGACCGGGACAAGGTCCCGGATCAGCTCCGGCGGCCCCAGGTATGCGGCTTCGATACCGGCCGCCAGCCACGATGACGACTCGACATCGTCGTATTCCGGGAAGGCACCGAACTCACCCCACCCCGCCGGACCCCGGAACAGCAACACTTCTCGGGTGGTGATGCCCCGGAACCGTACGTTCATCGGCAGCGAGACAACAATGGCCTCCTCGGCCAATTCCGCGTAGGACGGAAGAGCCGTCATCCGGCCGTCATTCCGGAGACCCTGACAACCATCGGAGTACCAGTTCGAGCCGTGCCTCATCGCGCGCGGGCTGCGGATTGACCGCGGCCGTGACAGATTCACCGTCGAACAGATGCACCACCGTCAGTGCGATGAGTTCGATCTGCCCCTCAGGAAGGTACTGGACCGCAGGTAACGTACGCGCAAAGGCGGCAATCTGGTCGTGATACTCAGATGTCAAGGGCGCCAGGCGTTCTCGCAAAGCGGCATCGGTGCGGGCGGCAACGAGCAGTTCGTACCAGGCGCCGTTGATCGGGGCCCGGCAGGCCGCACGCAGCAGCCGTAGACAGTCCGACAGCGTCCCCGCCCCCAGTAACGCCAATGATTGCGAGAATGCCTCGAACTGCTTCTGCCGCACGTCGTCCGCGGCCGCGATCACCAGATCCAGCCGGGTCGGGAAATGCCGGAACAGACCACCCTGTGACACTCCGCTGCGGGCACAGATCTCACTGATCGTGCTGCGCTGATATCCGAGTTCGCACAACGAATCCACGCAGGCTTGCACCAGCCGGGCTTTCGTGGCGTTTCGTCGTTGCTCTTGGGTACGCCGTGGCGGCGGGACGATCTCGTTCTCAGCGCCGGGGGCAGAACTCACGAAGCGACCTCGACCACGGTCGGCTTCTTGTCGCCGGTGGCCCCGGCCCGCAAAAACTGTCCACTACGCATACCGGTACCGAATCCTGGCGCGAATTGACCACGGCCATACAGGTATTCACCGGATACCACCACCGCGCTCACCGCGTCGTCATTTCTGTTGACCATCCGCTTGATTCCCCCGAACTCAGCCATCGGTGCCTCCGCATACTCTTTGCTCTCATCATTCAACCCGTGCGGGTTGACGACCACAAGATCGGCACGGTCGCCCACACGCAGGAAGCCGGCATCGAGGTTGTAGAACTCACCGAGTTCACCGGTGAGTTTGTGGACTGCGGCCTCAACGGTGAGGAACGGGGTCCGCCCGCCGCCCTGGGCTTCTTTCACCCTTTGCAGCAACCTGATCCCGTAGTTGTAGAACGCCATATTGCGCAGGTGCGCGCCGGCATCGGAGAAGCCGACGGTCACGCCGTTCTGGTTGATCAGCCAGTCGGCGATGTCCGGGCGGTCGTTGGTGATCACGGTGCGCCACCGGAACGCCGTGCCGTGTTCGACGACCAGGTCGAGGAACAGATCCGTGCTGTGGACGCCCCGCTCGCGCGCCACCTGCTCCACGGTTTTGCCGACCACCGAGTCGTCGGGGCAGTCGGTGATCTCCGCGTCGTCGAAGTCGCGGTGCCAGATCCGAGAGCTGAACTTCTTCTCGAAATCCTCACGGAACCAACGTCGGTATTCGGGGTCTTTCAGGAGATCGTTGCGCCCCATCTCTTCTCGCAGGTGCAGGGCCGCCCGGCCCGACGCGAACTCCTCGAACACCACCAGGTCGATGCCGTCGCTGTACACCTGGAACGGAACCGGTAGATGCTGCCACCGCAACGCCCCTCGGCCCCAGGAGTTGGCAACAGTGGCGATCGGACCGAAGATCCGGCGCACCCACCGATCGGACTTCGCATCAGCGGCGGCCAGGACCGAGGTCTTGAGTGGTTTGCGGCCCAGTCCGGTGCTCGAAGCAAGGAAGAAGAGGATGTCGTACTTGGTGTTGAGATTCGGAATGGTCTGCAGCACGCGATCGCGCCGCCGCAGCACCTTGTTGATCTTGCGGCGCTCGCTCCAGCGCGCGTAGACCGATGGCAACGACCGCGACCGGTAGCGGTCTCCGTCGAGCTTGTCCCAGGGGTTGGTCATCGCGGACACCCCGAGAAAGCCCGCGTCCAGGGCATCTTCGACAGCATCGAGCATCTTTGCCATCTCACCCCTGCTCGGCCGGTGGGCGCGGTCCGTGGACCGGCCCAACCCCATGACGTCGGCGCGGATGTCGGAGTGACCCAAGAAGGCCGCGATGTTGGGGCCGAGCGGCAACCGTTCGATCGCCTCGATATACGACGCCGGATCGGTCCAGGTCTTACCGCCTTCGAGCGCAGCGATGACCTGATCCCGCGGGAGGGCTTCGACCCGGCTGAACAGGTCCGCCGAGTCGATCGGGCTGGAATAGACCGTGGACAGCGAACAGTTGCCGATGAACGCCGTGGTGACCCCGTGGCGCACCGACTCCCCCAGCCCCGGGGCGACCAGCACCTCGGCGTCGTAATGGGTGTGGACGTCGATGAACCCCGGCATCACCCACTGGCCACCCGCCTCGATCACGCGTGTGTGTGATCCGACCGGAAGTGGCCGGGCCGATACCTCGACGACACGACCGTCGCGGATCCCGAGATCGCGAGCCAGGCCCGGCGCCCCCGTTCCGTCGAACCAGGTCCCCCCACGAACCACCAAGTCAAAGGACCGCCCGCCGGTGTTCTCGGCGCCGCGGGTGTCGTCCACTTGCACACTCATCTGTGACCTCCATCACGAACAATGCGGCCAATCTAACATCGCGAGCAATCACTCGCTATATATTTCCCAATTCTGCCCACAGCAGATCTCGCCACCGCGGAGCGAGCGTGCCAACTATCGTCGAATCCATGGGCCCATATCTCACCCGCGTTGCCGACCCCGACCCCGTGGCGATCGAGTTGCTCTGGCGTGAAGCACTCGGGACGGTCCTCCGGCGGGTACGCACCGAACAACAACGCATCCTCACCGACATCGCCGCCGAGGCCGGGGTCTCACCGCAATATCTGTCCGAGATCGAGCGGGGCCGCAAGGAGGCATCGTCCGAGATCCTGGCCGCCGTCAGCGGCGCCCTCGGGCTTTCACTCCTGCAGGTCACCCGCGGGGTCGCCGAAGTTCTCGAAGTCCTCGCCCGACCTCGGCCTGCCGTGACCCCGGTCGGTGGAGTCCAACGCACGACGGCAACGATGCGCCGCACCGGCGGTCACGTGAGCCTTCGAATGGTGTCCTGACCACCATCGAGAATCGCCCACGCGACTGCGGCGTTCACACTATGAAGTTCTCAAAGAGCTTGCAGTGCAGAGTTATCTACGCTGCCTCGTGGTTCCGGGCTCGCTCGCCTACGCAGCGGCGAGTTCGGAGGTCAGGGTACGGCGGGCGTTTGATCTGATCGCAGTCCTCGTTGCGTCGTCCGGTGCGATGAACCAGGGATGACCGTCGCGGTTTATGAACACTTCCCACCCACGGTGGTGGATGTACCGGTGGTGTCGTCGGCAGAGATTGTTGTCGAGCAGGATCTTCGTTATGACCGAATCACACGCCACCATCTGCGCGGTGGACGCTGACGCCGGTCCGGTCCACTCGAATGACGCCGGCCGTGCCGGTGCTTTCGAGCTGACACCCCTCAGTTGTATCACCTGCAGATACTCCGGTGACACCGTCACCACCACATGAGGTTTCGCGCCACCACGCGTCGGCCGATCTTCCTGATCGACATACGAATCCAGCAGTCGCTCGAGAGCATCCGCGCGAATCTGCGCATTCGACCGGCGATCGGGTGATCGGTCAGGTTCGGGTACCGGCCTCGACAGCACGATCGCCTTCTGCCGTGCCCGCTCCGACACCGCAGCCGGACTCGCCATCAACGCTTCGGTCAGCAAGCCGCGTACACAATCGTCTCGGTCAGTATCGGGCAAGTCCGGGTTTCGTCGTTCAATATGGTTGAGGCCCTTGACTATCGAGTTCACATTCTCACCCGACCGCGCCCCGTCCACGCCATAGGCCGCCACCGACGGAATGTCGCCGAGCGCCTTACCGACCCGCACATATCGATGAGCCGCGACCGGCGCCGCCCCCTCCTGTTGGTGCAGTCGCGCAGTGGATCGCTCACCCGACTTCTGCGCCAACCCACGTTTGTCGACTTCACCGACAAGCCGAAAAAGTATCTGCTCCACAACATGATTGAGTCGGATAACCGCCACCGTGCGTGATGAAATCTCAGCATCATCACCGGCGACCACAGCCGCATCCCCTGCCAGATCTGACAACCTGGCGAACATTCCCCCGAAGTCCATGATCTGAGCCTACGCCCAGAAACCCATTCGTACAAGTGTTCTATTGGGCTTCTTCTGTTGTGCCTCAACATCTTTCATGAGACTTACAAACCAATCGCCCATCCTACAGCGGCTGTACGACAATGCCCCGACCACGCATCGGACGCGGCAAGTGGATCAAAGGATCTCGTCGGCCAGACCGTATGCAACTGCTTGGTCGGCGCGCAGGATGAGGTCGCGGTCGGTGTCACGCCGCAAGGTCTCGAGGTCTTTACCGGTATGCCGGGACAACAACTCCTCCAGTTCACCTCGTACGCGAAGTACCTCATCGGCGTGGATGATCAGGTCCGGGATCGACCCCTTCCCCTCAATGGCCGGCTGATGCAACACCACTCGTCCGTGGCGGAGAATCCCCCGCTGGCCGGCAGTGCCTCCGGCCAGCAGAACGGCCGCGGCACCGATGGCCTGACCCACACAGGTGGTCGCGACGTCGCAGCTGATGAAGCGCATGGTGTCGTAGACGGCGAGCATCGCCGACGGGGAGCCACCCGGCGAGTTGATGTAGAGGTTGATGGGCTGCCCGGCACTGTCAGATGCGAGATGCAGCATCTGCGCGATCAGGACGTTGGCAACACCGTCATCGATTTCGGTTCCGAGATAAACAATCCGTTCCGAGAGCAACCGGCTGTACACGTCCAGTGAGCGCTCGCCGCCCGCGGTCTTCTCGATCACATAAGGGACGGTGTAGCTGCTCATCGCTTGCCGCCCAATGCAACCGGACGCGCAAACGCCGGGTAGATGTCTTCAACGCCGTCGACAACCCGATCGACGAACCCATAGTCCACGGCCTGCGCGGCGGTGTACCACCTGTCGCGCAGGGAGTCACTGACGATCCGTTCGAGCGGCATTCCGGTATTGCCCGCGATCAGCGAGAGCACCGTGTCGCGCGTATGCCGCAGATCGTCGGCCTGCAATTCCACATCAACGGCTGTACCGCCGATACCGGATGATCCCTGGTGCATCAGGATCCGCGAGTGTGTGAGCGCATATCGTTTGCCGGGAGCGCCTGCCGACAACAGGAACTGGCCCGCACTGGCGGCAATCCCGATCGCCAAGGTGCTCACGTCATTCGGGATCGCCCGCATGACGTCCATGATCGCGAGCATCGCAGGCACCGAACCGCCCGGCGAATTGATCCAGAAACTGATGTCCTTGTGCGAGTCCTCGGCAGACAGGAGGAGCAACTGGCTGCAGAGCCGGTTGCCCAACGTCTGGTCGAGCTGGTCACCGAGCATGACAACGCGTTGGTGAAACAGCCTGCTCACCAACTCGTCGTCGATCGTGCTGTTGCCGTTCTGAATGTTGTTCATGTCGACCAGCGTGCCGAATCGCGCGGATCCGCGAAAGAGGTTGCTGCCCAGAGCAGTTCTGCCGACGGCAGCTCCGATGGATCGGCGAACTCGGCGACCGGTTCGACGGTTACCTGCGCCGCAGGGTCACCGGCAGTCCGTCTTTCGGGATCGGCAGAGAGCTGTAGTCCATCGGGAGTTCGTAACCGGCGGGCACCGACCATTCGAAGTTGCGCAGGAGGTGATGCATGATCGTCTTGATCTCCATCTGACCGAAGTACAGGCCGATGCACTTGTGTACGCCACCGCCGAACGGACTCCACGCCATCCGGTGCACCTTGTCCTCGGCTCGCTCCTTGCTGAATCGTTCCGGGTCGAAGGTCCACGGATTCTTCCAATACTCCGCGTCCACGTGGTTCGCCTGGCTCGGCACCGCGACCATCGTGCCCTTCGGAACGAAGTAGCCCTGAATCTCGGTGTCTTGCACAGCGGTTCGAGGATGAGCAGGCACCGGCGGGCACAGACGCAGCGATTCCTTCATCACCAAGTCGAGGTCGGTCAGCGCCGCGAGATCGTCATACGACAACTCCGGCCCCAGTTCGAGCGACTGCGAACGGGCCCGCTCCTGCCACTGCGGAGCTTTCGCCATCTGGTAGCACATCTGCGTCATCGTGATGGTCGACGTGTCATGTGCGGCCATCAGCACAAAGATCATGTGGTTCACGACGTCCTCGTCGGTGAACCGATGCCCCTCTTCGCTTTCGGCAAAACACAGTTGAGAGAACAGATCTGGCGTCCGGGCGGCTCGTTTTGCGGCGATGTGCTTGTAGAAGAACTCCTCGAGGATCTTGCGAGACCGCACTCCGCGCCACCACCGGGTTCCGGGAACGGGCTTACGGATCACCGCGGTGCCGGCCTGCACCGTCTCCAGAAACGCCTTGTTGATCCGGTCGGCCTCGGCCTTCGACAGCTCCATGCCGAGGAACACCTCGAGGGCCACATCGAGGGTCAGCGCCTTGAACTCCTTGAACAGCAGCACATCTCCGGTCGGGAACTCTTCCATCCGCCGCCGGATCATCGGCTGCATGGCGTCCATGTAGCCCTTGAGTACCTTCGTGTTGAAGGCCTGCTGCAGGATCAGGCGGTGGTGACGGTGCTCGTCGAAGTCGAGCAGCATCACGCCCCGGTTGAAGAACGGGCCGATCAGATAGGACCACGCCGGACCGTTGGCGAAGGCCTTCTTCTTGTTCATCAGCAGTTCGTCGGCTGCCGCGGGCCCGGACGCGACGACGATCTTCTGGCCGAACGCATTGATCCCGGAGACCCTGCCGTATTTCGCATGTCGCTCGTCCGCATGCTTGAAGGGATCCCGCCGCATCGCAAGCACCTCGAGTGCCCCGTTGCGCGTCGAGAACGGGATCTCCTTGAGGCCGGAATCGACGGGTATCTCCGAGAACTTTGTGGACATGGGCCGAACCTCCATTGGAACGTATTTTCGCAATCGTATCTTTGGAGGCAGGTACTTGTAAACCGTGTCAACAGATAGTTGTCCGGCCCGGCACAGACAAAAGCGCCCGACCCCCAAGGGGATCGGGCGCTTTCGGTTTCTAGCTGGGTACTACTGCTTACTTGATGATCTTGGTGACGCGACCGGCACCAACGGTGCGGCCACCTTCACGGATCGCGTAACGCAGGCCCTCGTCCATGGCGACCGGCTGAATCAGCTTGACCGTCATCTCGGTGTTGTCACCGGGCATGACCATCTCGGTGCCCTCGGGCAGGGTCACAACGCCCGTCACGTCAGTTGTACGGAAGTAGAACTGGGGACGGTAGTTGTTGAAGAACGGGGTGTGCCGTCCACCCTCGTCCTTCGACAGGATGTAGGCCTGGCCCTCGAACTCGGTGTGCGGGGTGGTGGTACCCGGCTTGATGATGACCTGTCCACGCTCGACGTCCTCACGCTTGAGGCCACGCAGCAGCAGTCCGGCATTGTCGCCGGCCTGTGCCGAGTCGAGCAGCTTGTGGAACATCTCGATACCGGTGACGGTGGTCTTGGTGGTCTTCTCGCGGATGCCGACGATGTCGACTTCCTCGTTCACCTTGACCTCGCCACGCTCCACACGACCGGTGACAACGGTGCCACGACCGGTGATCGTGAACACGTCCTCCACAGGCATGAGGAACGGCTTCTCGGTTTCGCGAACCGGCTCCGGAACGCTCTCGTCGACAGCGTCCATGAGCTCTTCGACCGTCTTGACCCACTCGGGATCGCCTTCGAGCGCCTTGAGTGCCGAGACCTTGATGACAGGAGCATCTTCATCGAAGTCCTGTGCAGCGAGGAGCTCACGCACCTCCATCTCGACGAGCTCGATGATCTCGTCGTCATCAACCATGTCGGCCTTGTTCAGCGCGACGAGGATGTAAGGAACACCCACCTGACGGGCGAGCAGCACGTGCTCGCGAGTCTGCGGCATCGGGCCGTCAGTGGCGGCAACCACCAGGATTGCACCGTCCATCTGAGCAGCACCGGTGATCATGTTCTTGATGTAGTCAGCGTGACCAGGGGCATCAACGTGCGCGTAGTGGCGCTTCTCGGTCTGGTACTCCACATGCGAGATGTTGATCGTGATACCACGAGCCTTCTCTTCGGGAGCCTTGTCGATCTGATCGAACGCGAAGCTCTCGTTGAGGGTCGGGTACTTGTCGTGCAGCACCTTCGTGATGGCCGCCGTCAACGTGGTCTTACCGTGGTCGACGTGACCGATGGTGCCGATGTTCACGTGCGGCTTGGTCCGCTCGAACTTCGCCTTCGCCACTTGATTGTCCTCCTGGACTGTCGAGCGACCGGGGCAATCCCGGTCACTGTGTGTTTAGTTCTTGGTCGGGGAAGGGTTTTTCGAAACCCTTCCCCGCACAAGCGATCTCTTAATTGTTGTGCGCCGGTGGCGCTTATCGCCGAGGCGACGGGTGATTACTCGCCCGTTGCCTTGGCAATGATCTCCTTCGCCACGTTCGCCGGAACTTCGGCGTACGAGTCGAACACCATGGAGTAGTTTGCCCGGCCCTGGGTCCGCGACCGAAGGTCGCCGATGTAGCCGAACATCTCCGACAGCGGAACCAGTGCCTTCACGACACGGGCGCCACTGCGCTCTTCCATGGCCTGGATTTGACCACGGCGTGAGTTGAGGTCGCCGATCACGTCACCCATGTAATCCTCTGGCGTGGTGACCTCGACGGCCATCAACGGTTCCAGGATTACCGGGCCCGCCATCCGGGCTGCTTCTTTCATTGCAGCCGATCCGGCGATCTTGAACGCCATCTCCGACGAGTCGACGTCATGGTAGGCGCCGTCGAGCAGAGTGAACTTCAAGTTGACCAGCGGGTAGCCGGCGAGCACGCCGTACTGCATCGCGTCCTGCGCACCGGCATCCACGGATGGGATGTACTCGCGAGGAACGCGACCACCGGTCACCGCATTGACGAACTCGTAGGTGGCGCCGTCTTCGGCGTCGACCAACGGCTCGAGCTTGACGATGACCTTGGCGAACTGGCCGCTACCGCCTGTTTGCTTCTTGTGCACGTAGTCGTGCTTCTCGACCGTCTTGCGGATGGTCTCACGGTAGGCAACCTGAGGCTTGCCCACGTTGGCCTCGACCTTGAACTCACGCTTCATGCGATCGACAAGGATATCGAGGTGCAGCTCGCCCATACCGCCGATGACGGTCTGGCCGGTCTCTTCGTCCAGCTTGACCGAGAACGTCGGATCCTCTTCGGCCAGTTTCTGGATGGCGACACCCAGCTTTTCCTGGTCCGACTTGGTCTTCGGCTCGATCGAGACGTTGATGACCGGATCCGGGAAGCTCATCGATTCCAGGACGATCGGCGCGCTCGGGTCACACAGGGTGTCACCGGTGGTGGTGTCCTTGAGGCCGATCATCGCGTAGATGTGGCCCGCCGTGGCATCCTCAACCGGCATTTCCTTGTTGGCGTGCATCTGGAACAGCTTGCCGATGCGCTCTTTTTTGCCCTTGGTGGCATTGAGCACGCCGGTGCCGGCCGTGATGTGGCCCGAGTAGACCCGGACGAACGTCAGCTTGCCGAAGAACGGGTGCGAAGCGATCTTGAACGCCAGCGCCGCGAACGGCTCGTCGGCCGACGGCTTGCGCGACAGGATCTCTTCTTCGTTTCCGAGCGCGTGACCCTCGACAGAGGGAACGTCGAGCGGGTTCGGCAGGTAGTCGATGACCGCGTCGAGCATGGGCTGAACGCCCTTGTTCTTGAACGCAGAGCCACACAGCACCGGGTAGAGCACGCGGTTGACGGTCAGCTTGCGAATCGCAGCCTTGACCTCTGCGATGGTGACCTCTTCGCCGCCGAAGTACTTCTCGAGAAGCACCTCATCGGTCTCGACGATGGTCTCCATCAGCTTCTCGCGGTACTCTTTCGCCTTTTCGAGCAGATCCGCAGGGATCTCTTCGATGGTCGGCTCGGCACCGGTCGGGACAACGCCCCGCCACGTGATGGCCTTCATCTCGATCAGGTCGACAACGCCGTCGAAGTCATCTTCGGCACCGATGGGCAGCTGGAGAACCAGCGGCTTGGCACCGAGACGCTCTTCGATGGTGCGAACCGTGAAGTAGAAATCTGCGCCGAGCTTGTCCATCTTGTTGACAAAGCAGATACGCGGGACTTCGTACTTCTCGGCCTGCCGCCAGACCTGCTCGGACTGCGGCTCCACACCCTCTTTACCGTCGAAAACAGCAACCGCGCCATCGAGCACACGCAGGCTTCGCTCCACCTCGACGGTGAAGTCGACGTGCCCGGGGGTGTCGATGATGTTGATCTGGTTTTTGTTCCAGAAACAGGTCACCGCAGCGGAGGTGATGGTGATACCCCGCTCCTTCTCCTGCTCCATCCAGTCGGTCGTCGAGGCGCCGTCGTGGGTCTCGCCGATCTTGTAGTTGACGCCGGTGTAGAAGAGGATTCGCTCGGTGGTTGTGGTCTTGCCGGCATCGATGTGAGCCATGATGCCGATATTGCGAACCTTGGAGAGGTCGCTGAGCACTTCCTGTGCCACTTAATTCCTCACTCTGAATTGAAAGTTGTTGCAGCTGTTGCTGTGTGTCACCAGCGGTAGTGCGCGAACGCCCGGTTGGCCTCGGCCATCTTGTGGGTGTCCTCGCGACGCTTGACTGCAGCGCCCAGACCGTTGCTCGCGTCGAGCAGCTCGTTGGCGAGACGCTCGACCATGGTCTTCTCGCGACGCTGCCGGCTGAACGTGACCAGCCAACGCAGAGCGAGGGTGTTCGCACGACCGGGCTTGACCTCGATGGGCACCTGGTAGGTGGCGCCACCGACGCGACGGCTCTTGACCTCGAGTGCGGGGCGGACGTTGTCCAGCGCGCGCTTGAGGGTCACGACGGGATCGGTGCCGGTCTTCTCGCGAGCCTGCTCGAGAGCCTGGTACACGATGCGCTCGGCGGTCGACTTCTTGCCGTCCAGCAGGATCTTGTTGACCAGCTGGGTGACCAGCGGGCTGCCGTAGACGGGGTCATTGATGAGGGGGCGCTTCGGTGCGGGTCCTTTACGTGGCATCAGCCCTTCTCCTTCTTCGCGCCGTACTTGCTGCGGCCTTGCTTACGGGCCTTGACACCCTGGGTGTCGAGCGAGCCACGAATGACCTTGTAACGCACACCCGGGAGGTCCTTCACACGACCACCGCGAACGAGCACCATCGAGTGCTCCTGCAGGTTGTGACCTTCACCGGGGATGTATGCGGTCACCTCAACCGAACTGGTGAGGCGGACACGGGCGACCTTACGAAGCGCCGAGTTCGGCTTCTTCGGGGTCGTGGTGTAGACGCGAGTGCACACGCCGCGTCGCTGCGGGCTGCCCTTCAGCGCTGCCGTTTTCTGCTTGGCAGGCTTGTCGTGACGGCCCTTGCGGACCAGCTGGTTGATAGTTGGCACTGAGAGTTCTTCCTTTTGTTGGCGTTTTTCTTACTTCTGCTGCGGTTTCTGCTCCGGGCAAGCTTCCGATGAATCATCGGAACCTCCGCAGTACGCCCCACCAGGACCCAAAAGCCCTGGTCAGGTGAGCCCTCCCCTACCCCATAGTCGGGCGTGTCGAAATTGCCCGGCGTGATAGGTGAAGGCACGCAGATGAGACCCGGCCATTTGAATTAATGCGGAGGCCGAGCACCAGCGGTCAACTCTACCGACCTGGTGACCCCAGGTCAAAATCGTCCGGCACCTGTACCGACCAAAGCAATTCTGCAGGTCGCCATCGGTCTGCCGGCGACGCCGACAGGCCACAACACAGGGCGGGATCCAGCGTGGTCAACCACCCTTTATGGCGATCTATTCCGCGGGATCAGCGCGTACTCGACCGGCGAACATCCGAGCTGGGGGATTTGCCCGACCAAGCCTGGGCAAACGGTTTACGGTCGTCTTGGCAGGGCGACGCCGCCGGCCGAGAATTGAACAGCTGTCGGAACTCAGGTTGGGGATGCCGGATGACAGAAACACCGCGTTCCGGCACATCCGGCAATTCCGGCAGTTCCGGCCAGGCGACGGCGGGCGGCAAGCGCCTGCTACCTCTCCTGTTGTCCATGGCGATGTTCGTCCTGGTGGTCGACACCTCCTTGATGAACGTGTCGATCTCGTCGGTCGTCCGCGATCTCGACACCACCGTCAGCGGTGTCCAGTCGGCAATCGCCCTGGAGGCACTCGTCTCGGCTGCCTTCATCCTGATCGGCAGCAAGGTCGGAGACCTCATCGGGCGCAAACGGGCCTACGTGCTCGGCTTGCTCGGATACGCGGTGGGAGCCTCGGCGATGGCGGTGGCCCAGAACCTGATGACCATCGTGATCTTCTGGGCCATCCTCGGTGGCATCGGCGCATCGCTGCTCCTGCCCGCGATGCAGTCACTGATCCACGGCAACTTCGAAGGCGACGCACAGAAAAAGGTCTATGCCCTCGTCGGTGCGGCCGCTGCGATCGCCGCGGCGGTCGGCCCCCTCCTCGGTGGCTTCATCACGACATACCTGTCCTGGCGTCTGGCGTTTGTCCTCGAAGTCGTGATCATCGTCGTCGTCCTGTCGGGCATCAAGCTCGTCGAGGATGTGCCGTACACCGGGCCCCGGGGCGTCGACCTGGTCGGCGCTGCCCTCTCGGTTCTGGGCATGGGCGGCATCGTGTTGGGCATCCTCGTCTGGCAAGAAGGTGGCGAGGCCGTCGGTGCGCTCCTGGCGACCGGGGCGGTGGCCCTGGGCAGCCTGATGTACTGGCTCGTACGACGTAAGCGGCGCGGCGAACCGACATTGCTCGATCCGGAACTGTTCAAGTCCAAGCTCTTCCGGCTCGGCATCACCGGTCAGATGCTCCAGCAGATCGCGCTCGGCGGCACCATGATCGCGCTGCCGATCTACCTGCAGATGGTGCTCGAATACAACGCGATGCAGGCCGGCCTGTCGCTGGCACCTCTGTCGCTGAGCATGTTTGCGGTCGCACTGGTCGCAGGCCGGACCTTGACGCATCGGCGCCCGAGCATCATCGTCTGCTGGGGGTTCGGTCTGCTCACGGTGGGGATCGCGGTACTGGTCCCGATCGTGCCCCGCGCCGACTTCGGGTGGGCGTTGATCATTCCGCTCATCGTCGCCGGATCGGGTCTGGGGTTGCTCGTCTCGCAGCTCAACAACTACACACTCGGTCCCATCTCAGATGAACGGGTGAGCGAGGCCGCGGGCACCAACTCGGCCGCCGGATCCTTCGGTCTGTCGTTCGGACTCGCGTTCGCCGGCGCGATCATGTTGGCCGCGTTGTCCTTCACCCTCACCGCGATGTCGGAGTCGAGCTCGGTGCTCCCCGAGGCAGAGCAGGCCCAGGTGGCGCAGGTACTCGAAGACGACGCCGAGGTGATGAGCAACACCGCGCTCGACGAATTGCTCGTCGACTAGCCGCCGGCGATCAAGGACGAGATCATCCGCATCAACACCGACGCGCGACCCATCGCACTCCAGATAGCCCTGCTCATCCCGATCGTGGCCGGATTGCTCGGGCTCCTCAACGCATTGCGGATGATCCGGCTACCCGATCCCCCGCCAACGGCATCCGACGCCATTCTGGGCTGAGCGGTCAGGACTCCGTACCACTGAGGTGGTTGCCGCGATGGTGGAATGCGGCAACGGCGGCGTCGATGGTCGGATAGAAACGTTCGACGCCGAACCTGTCCCCCACCCCGAACCGGACGAGCCGGTCTTTGATCGGACCTTTCATCTCCGCGAAGATCAGTCGGACGCCTTTGCCTTCGAGATACGTATCGAGGTCGACGAGTTCGTCGACGGCGGTGGTGTCCAGACCGGTCAGCGCTTCGGCGGCGACGACGACCCACTCCACGGGGGTCTTCGACTCCGCCACCACCGACCGCACATAGTTGTCGAAGACGTCGCCGTTCGCGAAGAACAGCGGAGCGTCGAAGCGCACCAGCACCAGGCCGGGGATGCGGTGTCCTTCGGGATGACGTTCGACATCGTGGAAGCCGGATTCGCCCGGCGTCTGAACGAGTTCGGTGCGATAAGGCTGCCAGGACCGGGCCACCACAGCGACAAGAGACAGCCCGATTGCCACCAGCACGCCCTGCAGAACGCCGACCAGCGCGACGCCGAGGAACGCTGCCGCAGCAAGACCGAACTCGGTCCGGCTCATCCGCCACATCCGGACCATGCCGTTGACGTCCACCAACGCTGTGGCGGCCACGATCACCACCGCACCCAATGTTGCGTCGGGGAGGTAATCGGTGACACCGGGCGCGACGAGGATGAACACCAGGACCGCAAGCGCACCGACAACACCGGCCAGCTGTGTCTTGGCACCGCTCTGTTCGGCCACCGGGGTCCGGGATCCGCTCGCGGAAATGGGAAATCCGCTGAACATCCCGCCTGCGATGTTGGCGACACCGATCGCCTTCATCTCGGTGCTGCCGTTGACGTCTTCGCCGTGGCGGGCCGCGAAGGTGCGCGAGAGGACACCGGTGTCGGCGAACGCGATCAACGCGATGCCGGCGGCGGGTCCGATGAGTTCGGCCACGTCCCCCCAGTCGACGCCACCGAACGACGGCAGCGGCATCCCTTCCGGCAGTGCCCCGACCATCCCGATGTCGTCTGTCAGACCCAGTGCCGCCGAGACGACCATCGCAGCGATGACTGCGACGAGTACGCCGGGAACACGTGGGATCCAGATTCGGAAGCCGATGATGATGGCCAGCGACGCGAGACCGATTGCGGCGGCGAGGATATCGATGTCGCCGTTCGCGATGGCCTTGACGGTCTCCCGGACCTCACCGATCAAACTGTCTGCGTCGACGGAAAACCCGAGCAGCTTGGGCAGCTGGCCGACCACCACGATCAGGGCGATGGCATTGAGGTAACCGAGCCGGATGGGCTTGGAGAGGAGGTCGGTGACAAATCCGAGGCGCAGGAAGCCGGCGAGGAGGAGGATGAGTCCGACCAGCACCCCGAGAACGCCGGCCAACGCGAGCGCACTCTCGGGATCATCGGTCACCGCCAGCGGCACCACAGCCGCCGCGATCAGCGGTGCCAGCGACGAATCAGGGCCGAGAACAAGGATTTTCGACGGTCCCACCACCGCATATGCCAGTAGCGGGACGATGGTGGCGTACAGGCCAGCGTAGGCAGGCAACCCCGCCGCCTCGGCATATCCCATCCCCGCCGGGATGAGCAGTGCGGTCAGAACGAGCCCGGCGGTGATGTCCGGCCGTAACCATTCCCGGCGGTAGGACCGCGCAGTCGCGACTCCCGGCAACTTGGCAAGGCCATCCGTCACAACATTTCCCACCGTGTCTCCCCGAACGTCCGACTGCTTCAGACCCGACCCGGGTGGGTCGCGCGATCCATTGTCAGCCCAAAAGATCGCTTCCGGCGAACTATTTCGCAATTCAGATCCACAGCCGACTCAGGCCGTGTGGTCTTCCTCCCCGGAATGACGATGGTGTCCGATCGCCGCGACCACAAGTGTGATGACCGCAGATGCCAGCACCCCGGCGCTGACGTCGATGAACAGCAACGCCGCACCCACCAGTGCACCGACGCCGATTGCGAGAACGGCGAGCAGTCGTCGCACCCACAACTGTTCGCGCGCGGCACCGAACCGCGAATCGCAGGCCAGGCCCGTGATCGTCGAGGTGACCACCACGGTGGTCACGTCGGCAACCGCCACGTGCCGGGCCACGGCCGCCTGAAGCCCCATCGGGGTGGCGAGCAGGACCGTTGCCAACGGTTTGGTGAGCCCGTGGTCGATCGGCACGACCAGCAGCATGATGCCGGTGGCGCAGAGCACCGCGGCCACCGCGAACAATGCGCCGGTGACCCTCGGTGTCCACTTGGCCTTCTCGTGACGGACGAACCGCCCTCCCATTGCCGCACCCGCCATGAACCCGGCCAACGCGAGAATGGGTCCGAGCACCGGCAACCCGTCGGCCTGACCGATGCCCATACCCATGATCACGACGTTGCCGGTCATGTTCGCGGTGAACACCTTATCGAGCGCGAGGTAGCCGACAGCATCGGAGATGCCCGTAGAAAAGGTCAGGGCGAGCATGCAGAACGTCCGGATGTCCGCGGCGTCGATGCCCCGCAGACGCTCCGTCCCGAAACTCCCCGAATTCAGTGCCATGGTGCGAAATCCGCCTTTCTGATGCGACAGTGGACGCCCTTCACATCGGCGGATCCAAAAGAAACGTCAGGGAACGCTGACGAATGTCAGCTCTGAAAATTCAGGCCACTTGGTCTGACCAAGTAGACCGTAGAGCCGACGCGATTCCGGCGTCAATTGCAGACGATACTTGTTCACACCGATGAAACAGAGAATCCTGGCGAACACATCGAAGTCCCGCCGAATGAGACCAGGAGGACGCGAAAGATGCTTCTTACCAGAAGCATTCACGATGCTCTCCGGCTCTACGGTTTGGACATCACTTCAATTGTTAACAACCCGTTGCGTGTCGCCCTCACACCTGGCGGGCACTCATCACCCCGGCTAAGGTCAGACCAATTGAGCCGCATTGGTCTGGCCAATTCGACTGTTCCATCGATGAGGGAGGCACGATTTTGGCATCCGAGATCGGGCCTGGGAACTCGGGCGGACGGACGGTACCCGTCGAGGCACTGTCCATCGGCCACGGCATCCCCACCGGTCGCGACAGCGTCAGCGCCGAGATCGCGGCACATCTCGAAAAGCTCATTGCCATAGGCGAACTCGGCTCAGGCGACCGACTGCCATCCGAACGGGAGCTGGCAATTCACCTGGGTGTATCACGCGCATCCTTGCGTGAGGCGATGCATGAATTGCAGTCGAAGCACCTTGTGGAACGCCGGCCCGGACGGGGTACCACTGTGATGCCGATGCCGCAACGGATCCAAACCCTGTACACCGAGCTCTCCGATGCCGAGCATCAACTCCGTGATGTTTCGGAGCTGCGGGCAACCATCGAACCGAAGCTGGCCGAACTCGCCGCACTTCGCGCAACTCCAGCGAATCTCAGTGCACTGGAGGAGGTTCTGCGTCGATCGATCACCGACGCAACGCCAGACGAATCGCTGCGCTGCGACCTCGAGTTCCACATGCTGCTCGCGGCGGCGTCGCAGAATCCGCTGATGTCGGCCATCAACACCCTGGCCGGATCATGGACCTGCACCACTCGCGTTCTGTCACATTCCACCCGCTACGCACGGGAAGTCTCGTACCTCGGCCACAAGTCGATTCTGGCGGCCGTCTCCGCCGGAAGCGCAGACGGAGCGCGAGATGCGATGCGCAGGCACCTCGGCGAGGTGGCATCGATGACCCAGGAAACATTCGACGACATGACAGATGGCGTGAAGTGACTATTCAAGTGAACCGGGATCCGGTTCGACGCACTCGGCTCGAATGCGCCGTCGCGCCGTTTGCGGGTGCTTCCACATTTCTCCCCGAAGGATTGCTTGCGCGAGATATGTTGATTCGCAACGGCATCGGATCGAACCATCGCTAAATGGGCCGACGCATCACTTTGTTAGACAAAACACCGTTGACCCCTCATTTGGGGCCACGGTGACTTAGTGTTGTGACCATGTCAACTGAAAATCGGGCTCATCCGGCAAGGGGCACGTTTTGGCCTGCGGCCAAACGCCTCTCCGGAACAGCCCTCGTCGCCCTCACTGTCGGTGCCGCTCTCACTGTCGCACCAACCGGCCCGGCGACCGCGGCACCCGCGCCGATCAACTGTCCGGCACCCGGCCCCTGGGTCGGTGCATGGAGCGCGCCTGCCTCGGATGTAGCCCACGCCTCCAGCGAGGAGGCTCCCAGCTACGACGCCAGCGGGAATGAGGTGGTCGCCGTTGACAACTCAACCATCCGATCCATCATCACCCCCACTCGGGATGGGCAGGTCCTGCGCATCCGCCTGTCAAATCAGTTCGGGGCAACACCATTGACCTTTGGACGGGTGAGCGTGGCAAAACAAGCAGGAGGCGCGAAGGTCGCCAATCCCGTCCCGCTGCTCTTCAACGGCCAGACATCGGTGACGGTGCCGGCGGGAGCTGATGTTGTCAGCGACCCCACCGTCTCACCCTTTGCCGCAGGCGAATCCCTGGCGATCAGCACCTACCTGCCCCAGGCCGTCGGCGCGCCGACGCGTCACTTCACAGCCCGCCAGCATTCCTACCAAACCGACCCCAATGCCGGGGATGAAACTTTTGAAACGGGGGCAGCCCCGTTCGACAACTCCACCACCTCTCGGCTGTTCGTCACCGGGATGGACGTGCTCACGCCCGGGGTCGGAGCGGTTGTCGCACTCGGGGACTCACTCACCGACGGCTACCAGGCCATCACGGGACAGCGAACCGAATCGACAGCAGGTCTCGACGAACTCGTGCGGTGGCCGGACTTCCTCGCCGCCCGTATCAATGCCCAGGGACGCCCGCTGACCGTCGTCAACGCAGGCATCACCGGCAACCACGTCACCATGGATGGCGGTGCCAACCCCGCAGCCGGCCTCTCCGCGGTCAACCGACTCAACCGAGACGTGCTCTCGGTGCCGAACCTGAGCACTGTTGTGCTCTTCGAAGGCATCAACGACCTGGGGCAGGGCGCCACATTTGAAGCGCTCACCCAGGGTTACCAGACCATCATCGCCTCGCTGCACAAACGCGGTATTCGGGTCGTGCAGGGCACCGTCACACCATCGGGTGGCCACATCGGCCCCGGAATCTACAATGATCCCGCGACGAATCTTCTGCGCCTCAAGGTCAACGAGTGGATCCGCACCAACAGTCCGGCCGACAGCATCGTCGACTTCGACAAGGTCATCGCTGACCCTGCCGATCCGTCACGCATTCGACCTGACCTCGACGCCGGCGACCACTTGCACTTGAATGCCGGTGGATATCAAATCCTTGCCAACACGATCAGCCTCGAGCAGATCCAGAATCCGTGCTCGTTGCCGTCCGGGTCTTCTTCCTGGGGGTCGGCAGCGTAAACGCTGTTTCAACCAACAATCGCGATGAGTGAACTCTGTCCCGCCGACCGGCGGGGCAGAGTTCATTTTTTGTTGCGGGCCAGGCTCTCTCGGCGTTCGCGGACCACCGCGATCTGCTCCGGCGATCCGATCAGCTCCCGGATCGCAACCTGCTCGGCATCGAAACCCGCTGCCAGATCGGTACGGCCTGCCAGATCCAACAGCGCCTTGGCATGTACCAGGGCGTTGCGGGAGTTTCCGGCGATCTCGGTGGCCATCGCGGTCGCCGCAACCACCGGGTTCAGATTGATGCGCGTGGCCAGTCCCAGTGTCAGCGCCTCGGTTCCGGTGATCTGACGACCGGTGAAGACGAGCTCCTTGGCCACGTCCCGGCCCACGAGCTCCGGCAGAAGTTGGGTGCCGGTCATGTCCGGGATGAGACCCCAGACGATTTCCATCACCGACAGCTTGGCCTCCGGTCCGACGATCCGGATGTCGGCGCCGAGCGCCAACTGCAATCCCCCACCGAACGCCACCCCGTGCACAGCTGCGATCACCGGTACCGGCACCAACGACCAGACATGCACGGCCTGCTGGGCCAGTGCAGCCGCAGCACCCAGACGTGGGCGTTCGATCACCACCGCATCGGCTCCCGATGCCATTTTTTCGAACTCCGCCATGTCCAGACCCGCGCAGAACGCGCGACCCTCACCTGCCAGGACCACCGCCGAGATGTCGGTCCGCGTGATCAGGTCTTGGCCGACTGCCACCAGTTCTTCGAACATTGCACCGTTGAGCGCGTTCATTTTGTCGGGGCGATTGAGACGCACCTGCGCGATCCCATCGTTCACATCGCACGTCACCACAGCTTGCGTGTTCGGGGTTTGCGTCATGAACCGTTCCTACCAGACCGGCCCCGTTCCCCGACATGGCGGCGCCTGCCTCCACCGAGCGAGCCGACGGGTATCGACACGGTCAAGGGTTTTCGGCACGCACCTTGATATCGGCCAGACGGCGATCCCACCCTGATGCGATACTCGCCAGTTCCCGGCCCACCATGCTCAACCGGGCCCCGACGGCGGTGAATTGCACCTCGCGTCCCACCTTGGCCGACGATACGAGTCCGGTTTCTTCCAGTACTGCAAGGTGTTTGGCGATGGCCTGCCGCGACACCGGAAACTCGGCCGCGAGCGCCGAGGCCGACGCGGACGACTTACCCAGCCGCACCAACAGATTCCATCGGGTGTCATCAGCCAGTGCTGAAAAGACAACCGTCAGGCCAGATTCAGCCATTGGCATCGGCATGCACACCCTCGACATGACCTTTCGCAACAGCCAGCTCGACGTTCCAGCCCTTGGTGTTGTCGTCGAGCTTCTTGCGCCGCTCGGCCGCATCACCGGGAAGCGAGGCAAAGCCGCTCTCGACAACCCTGAGAGTCACTGAATCAGTGGACCTCTCGTCGATCCAGAACTCGACGAGCGTGGATGCGCTCGCCGCATCGTCGACATCCGCGAGCCAACGAAAGGCGGCGTATTTCGGCGGGTCGAGCGATACCGTCCGGAACGCAAAACTCCCGTGATTCGGATCATGGATGATGCTGACATCCCCGGACTTCTCGATCCGATGGTCGGTGATCTGTTCATTGTTGATGAACCAGCCAGGCTCGGAGATCAACGTCCAGACGCTCCCGGCCGGCGCGTCGATGTCGATCTGCTTTTCGATGCGATCAAGTTCTACTGTCATGATTTCCTCAAGGTCGACGATTGTTTCCGCAACCAAAGGGTTGCACATCTATCGCCCATTATGCAACCCCTCGGTTGCATATCTTGGCTCACGCCGCCGGTCAGGCCAGGGATTCCTGCAGGACCTGCGCCCAGGTGCCCACCACCTGTTTCCGTCGCGCCGAGTCGTCGGACAAGGTGTCGGCCAACCCCAGCCCCCGAGCGAAATCGAGGGTTGCCTGCACGAGCCGGTGGATACGCGGATCGGTACCGTCGACACCGAGCATCTGCACTGTCATCCGGTGTGCCGCAACACCGAATCGGCCTTCCAGCGGGAGTATCAGCTCCTTGAGTGCCTGGTCAGACGCCGCCGCACACCACACCTGCAGTGCCGCTTTGAACTCAACACCGGTGTAGAACTCCACCGCGGTCGACACCGCGACCTCTATTCGCCCCTCGCCCTGCGGTAGCCGGTTGGTCTCCTCGACGGCACGCAACGTGAGGAGCTCGAACGCGTGCTCGAGTGCCGCGGTGATCAGGTCTTCCCGCGTCGGGAAATGGTGTTGTGCCGCGCCCCGGGACACGCCCGCGCGGGTGGCCACCACGCCCACACTGCACGCGGCCCATCCGTCGGTCGCCAGGACATCGATGGTGGCGTCGAGAAGGCGCTGACGGGTCGCCCGGCTGCGTTCCTGCTGCGGTGACCGCGTGGCACCGCGGGTCATCGGTCCGCCAGCCACGGTGGGGGCTGCTTGTTCAGGAACGCCACCATGCCGGCTCTGGCCTCGTCGGAGCCGAACAGTGCCGCCGACTCCGACGCCAGGCGCTGCGCGTCGGCATCGAATCCGGCCAAGATGGCGGCGGTCGTCAGCTTCTTGCTGGCAGCCAGTCCCTGCGGGGAACCTTTGCGCAGGTCAGCGCACCACTGGGCCACGACCTGGTCGACGGCTGCCGCGTCGGGGGCGGCGACGGTGATCAAGCCGATCTGCTCTGCGACATTCGCATCGAACTTCTCACCGGTGAGGAAGTACCGACCGGCTGCGCGTGAGGTCAGTCGAGGCAGGACCGCAAGTGAAATCATCGAAGGAGCCACGCCGATCCGGACTTCGGTCAGCGCAAATGTGCTCGTCGGGCCCGCGACAACAAGATCGCACGCACCGACGAAACCGAATCCACCGGCCCGCACGTGGCCGTCGATCCGGCCGATCACAGGTTTCGGCAGTTCCAGGATCGCGCGCATCAGGTCGATCATCACCTCCGGGCGCGACTGTCCCGCCTCACTGAGATCAGCTCCGGCGCAGAAGGTTCCACCGGTATGCGTCAACACCACCGCCCGCACCTGCGGGTCGTCGGCAGCTCCGCGCAGCCGCGCAAAGAGCTGCTCCACCAACGACATCGAGATCGCGTTGCGGTTGGCAGGCGAGTCCAGCGTGATGGTGGCGACCCCAGCATCGACCCGATATCGGACAACGTCGTTCATCTGCTCATCCTGTCAGTGCGTCCTCAGTACGACTTCGGAAGGCCCAGGCTGTTCTGCGCCACGAAGTTCAGGATCATCTCCCGGCTCACCGGTGCGACCCGTGCGATACGACAGAGGTTGAGCAGCGGCGCCAGCCCGTATTCGGTGGACAATCCATTGCCGCCCAACGAATGTACGGCCTGATCAACGATTTTCACGCAGGCCTCGGCGGCCGCGTATTTCGCCATGTTGGCCGGTTCTGCAGCGCCCCAGTCGTCACCGGCGTCATACAGAGTCGCGGCCTTCTGCATCATCAGCTTGGCCAGCTCCATCTCGATCTTGCCGACCGCCAGTGGATGCGCGATCGCCTGGTGGGCACCGATCGGCGTCTTCCAGACCGTCCGTTCGTTGACGTATTCCACCGCCCGCCCCAGCGCGTACCGGCCCATGCCGACCGCGGTGGCAGCGGCCATGATCCGTTCCGGGTTCAATCCTGCGAACAGTTGGCTCAGCGCTGCGTCCTCGGATCCGACAAGAGCGTTCGACGGCAGGCGAACGTCATCGAGAAAGAGCAGGAACTGCTTTTCGGGGTTGACCAGATCCATCTCGATCTGGTTGAACTCGAAGTTCGGTGCATCGGTGGGCACGATGAACAGTGCCGGCTTGAGCCGTCCGGTCTTGGCGTCCTCGGTTCGTGCCACGATCAACACGGCCTGTGCCTGATCCACACCCGAGACATAGATCTTTCGTCCCGACAGCAACCACTCTGCGCCGTCACGCCGGGCAGTGGTGGTGATGTTGTGTGAGTTCGAACCCGCGTCGGGTTCGGTGATACCAAAGGCCATGGTGATCGTCCCGGAGGCCAGGCCCGGCAGCCACGTTTGTTTCTGTTCGTCGGTACCGAACCGCGCGATCACATTGCCGCAGATGGCCGGCGAGACAACCATCATCAGCAGCCCGCTACCGATGGCGGCAAGTTCTTCCATGACAATCGACAGTTCGTACATCCCGGCGCCGCCGCCGCCGTACTCCTCCGGGAGATTCACCCCGATGAAGCCGAGTTTTCCTGCTTCCGACCACAACTCGTCGGTCTTGCGGCCACTGCGTGCGCATTCGAGGAAGTACTCGTGCCCGAATCGGCCACCAAGGCCTGCCACCGCACTGCGCAGAGCCTTCTGTTCATCCGTTTCGACAAAGCTCATGATCTCTTCTCCCCTAGTTGCTTTCGGCCAGTTCATGCTCGGTGATGACGGCGAGGATCTCCCCCACCGACACCTGCTGCCCCGGCGCCACGGGTAGCTCTTCGACGATGCCGTCTGCGGAGGCAGCAATCGTGTGTTCCATCTTCATCGCTTCGAGCCACATCAGCGGCTCACCGCGGGTCACTCGTTGGCCTGGTGCCACGGCGATCCGGATCACCGAACCCGGCATCGGCGCCAGCAACGAACCCGGCGTGTTGACCTCGGCTGGGTCGATGAACCGGGGCTTGCGGACCAATGCCACCGATCCTCCCGTGAAGTCCACCCACACGCTGCCCTCGTATCGGTCGATGGCGTACTTGCGGTCGACTCCGGCAACGGTGAGAACAACTGCATCGGTGCCGATTCGGGCAACGGTGACGTCCGGGTCATCCGGCAGGACCACGCCATCCCGGGCGTGCCGGTAGTGAACCGAGATCTCCTGCTCGCCGTGAAGGTAGGACTTGGACTGTGGACCCGATGCCAGGTTGCGCCAACCCGATGGCAGCGGCCGGCCCGACTGCTGCCGGTTTGCCTCCGCATCCGCGAGTGCCACGGCGACCGCCGCGAGGCGAACCTGTTCCGGCCCCGCCAGTGGCGCGGAGAGCACATCGAGACCGACCTCTTCGATGAACTTGGTGGTGGTGTTGCCGGCACGGAACTCGTGGTGACGCAACATGTTCACCAACGTGTCCCGGTTCGTCCGGGGTCCGTGCAGTCGGGCCGAGGCCAGCGCCCTGGCCAGAATGTTGATCGCGGCCTCGCGGTTGGGCGCCCAGCTGATGACCTTGGCCAACATCGGATCGTAGAACGTCGAGACCTCACCGCCATCGGTGATGCCGGAATCAACGCGCACGCCCGGCTCGGTGAGCCGACCGAACCGAACATCAGAATCGACCCCGAACCGATGGAACCGTCCCGATTGTGGCTGGTAGCCCACTGCCGGGTCTTCCGCGTACAGCCGGACCTCGATGGAATGTCCTTGCAACTCCGGCGGATGCGCAGGCAACAGGTCACCGCGCGCGATGTGCAGCTGCCAGGCAACCAGATCGAGCTTGGTGGTCTCTTCGGTCACCGGATGTTCCACCTGCAGACGGGTGTTCATCTCGAGAAAGTAGAATCGACCGTCGTCGTCGGCCAGGAACTCCACGGTCCCGGCCCCCGTGTAACCGATTGCCGAGGCGGCTGCGCGTGCCGCGTCGAACAGCTTGTCCCGCAGTCCGGTTCCGACGCGCTGCACGAGCGGTGACGGCGCCTCTTCGATGACCTTCTGATGCCGGCGCTGGATCGAGCATTCGCGTTCGCCGACGGCCCACATGGTGCCGGCCGTGTCGCCGAGTACCTGCACCTCGATGTGGTGGCCCCGTTCGATGAACGGTTCACAGAAGACCGTGCTGTCACCGAATGCCGACAGCGCCTCACGGCGGGCGCCATCGACCTGCTCGGCAAGTTGATCCAGGTCGCGGACGATGCGCATGCCACGTCCGCCACCACCGGCCGAGGCCTTGATCAGAACCGGCAGCTGGTCGGCGGTGACCGCGGCGGGGTCGAGATCGTCCAGCGTGGGGACGCCCGCTTTGCGCATCATCGCCTTGGCATTGACCTTCGATCCCATCGCGACGATGGCCGCGGGATCGGGTCCGATCCAGGTCAGTCCGGCATCAAGTACCGCCTGAGCGAATTCGGCGTTCTCCGAGAGGAATCCGTACCCCGGATGGATCGCGTCGGCACCGGCCGCCCGCGCCGCGGCAATCACTGCCGCAGCATCGAGGTAGGTCTGCGATGAGGTGTTGCCCGGCAACCGGACCGCAACGTCGGCCTCACCGACATGAGGGGCTGCGGCATCGGGATCGGAATACACCGCCACGGTGCCGATTCCGAGCCGCCTGCAGGTGGTGAACACCCGCCGGGCGATCTCGCCGCGGTTGGCGACAAGCACAGAGGTCACACTCAAATTGGTCATCACCCATCACATCCGGAATACGCCGAAGTTGCTTGTACCCTGCACGGGCCCGTTGTCTATCGCCGAGAGACAGAGTCCGAGAACCGTTCTGCTGTCCCTCGGATCGATGATGCCGTCGTCGTACAACATTCCCGACAGGAAGGCAGGCATCGATTCCTTTTCGATCTGGGCCTCGATCATGGCCCGCATGCCGGCATCCGCATCTTCGTCCACGGTGCCGCCACGGGCTTCGGTGGCACTACGCGAGACCATCGAGATCACACCGGCAAGCTGGGCAGCGCCCATCACCGCCGACTTTGCACTGGGCCAGGTGAACAGGAAGCGGGGGTTGTAGGCCCGCCCGCACATCCCGTAGTGCCCGGCTCCGTAGCTCGCGCCGATCAGCATCGAGATATGCGGGACCGTCGAATTGGACACCGCATTGATCATCATCGAGCCGTGCTTGATGATGCCTCCGCGTTCGTACTCCTGCCCGACCATGTAGCCGGTTGTGTTGTGCAGGAACAGCAACGGCGTATTCGACCGATTGGCCAACTGGATGAACTGGGTGGCCTTCTGCGCCTCGGCGCTGAACAGCACACCCTGGGCGTTGGCCAGGATCCCGACCGGATACCCGTGAATGCGCGCCCATCCGGTACACAGCGACGATCCGTATTCGGGTTTGAACTCGTCGAACAGGCTCTCGTCGACGATCCGCGTGATCACCTCACGCGGATCGAACGGGATCCGCAGATCACCCGGGACGATGCCCAACAGATCTTCGGCCGGATGCTTCGGCTCGATGGACGGAGCCACCGGACCCGGGCCCTGCTTGTGCCAGTTGAGCCGGGCGACAATCCGCCGTCCCACGCGGATCGCATCCTGTTCATCGGCGGCGTAGTAGTCGGCAAGGCCGGACTGACGAGCGTGCATCTGTGCGCCGCCAAGCGACTCGTCGTCACTGACCTCGCCGGTGGCCATCTTCACCAGCGGCGGACCACCGAGGAATACCTTCGACTGCCCCTCGATCATCACCGTGTGATCCGACATACCGGGCAGGTAGGCGCCACCGGCCGTCGAATTGCCGAACACGAGAGCGATGGTCGGGATCCCGGCCGCCGACAACCTGGTGATGTCGCGGAACATCGCCCCGCCGGGGATGAACACTTCCTTCTGCGTCGGTAGGTCCGCGCCACCGGACTCCACCAGATTGATCAGCGGCAACCGGTTCTCGAGCGCAATCTGATTGGCCCGCAGGCCCTTCCGCAACGTCCAGGGATTGGAGGTGCCGCCGCGGACGGTGGGGTCGTTGGCGACGAGAACACATTCGACCCCTTCGACAACGCCGATACCGGTGACGATGGACGCACCGACCGGGAAATCGGATCCGTATGCCGCGATCGGGGCGAGTTCGAGGAACGCACTGTCCTCGTCGATGAGCAGCTCGATCCGTTCCCGGGCCAGGAGTTTGCCGCGTTCACGATGCCGGGCGACCTTCTTCTCGCCACCGCCGGCCAGCGCTTGGGCGAACAACCCCTCGATCTCACCGAGTCTCGCGAGCATCGTCTCGGTGGCGGATCCGGTCCCGGCGGCGCTCACGGGTGGTAGCCCAGTCGTTTGCCGGCAAGACCCGTGAGGATCTCCGTGGTACCGCCACCGATGCCGATGATCCGCATGTCCCGGTACTGACGCTCCACCTCGGTGCCGGTCATGTACCCGGCGCCACCGAAGAGCTGAACGGCCTTGTCCGCCACCCATTCACCGGCCTCGACCGCGGTGTTCTTGGCAAAGCAGACCTCGGCGATGAGGTCGGTCTCCCCGGCCATCGCGGCGTCGACGATTGCGTGGGTATAGGTCCGCGCGACATCGATCTTGCGCGCCATCTCGGTGACGGTCTCCTGCACCGACTGACGTGCGATGAGCGGCTTGCCGAACGTCTCTCGACTCCGAACCCATTCGAGTGTCAGGTCGAGGCA
The DNA here is from genome assembly GCF_059445525.1 of Williamsia sp. Y712. Lineage (NCBI taxonomy): Bacteria > Bacillati > Actinomycetota > Actinomycetes > Mycobacteriales > Nocardiaceae > Williamsia > Williamsia sp. Y712. The sequence continues at coordinate 1,920,687 of NZ_JCAIUN010000001.1, read as the reverse complement.
GCGCTGCGCACTTCCGTAGGCCTGAACGGCGAGTCCCACCCGCTCGGTGACGAAGGCGCCGGCGATCTGGAAGAAACCCGAGTTCTCGGCATTGACGAGGTTGCTGACCGGAACCCGCGCGTCGACATACGAGAGTTCAGCGGTATCCGATGCGCGCCAGCCCATCTTCTCGAGCTTGCGGGTGACGGTGAAGCCCGGCGTACCCTTCTCGACCACCAACAGCGAAACGCCACCGGCACCCGGCCCACCGGTGCGGACCGCGGTCACCACGAAGTCGGCGCGGACACCGGAGGTGATGTATGTCTTGGATCCGTTGACGACGTAGTGGTCGCCGTCGCGAACAGCCGAAGTGGTCAGGTGCCCGACATCGCTGCCGCCCCCTGGTTCGGTGATGGCGAGGCTGCCGATCTTCTCACCGGCCAGCGTGGGCTTCACCCACTTCTCGATCTGGTCGGGATCATTGGCAGCGATCAGGTGCGGCAACGCGATTCCGCAGGTGAACAGAGATGAGAAGACGCCACCGGCCACACCCGAACCATGCAGTACCTCACCGCAGATGGTGGCGTCGATCAGGTCGCCGCCGCTGCCGCCGACCGACTCGCCGAAACCCAGTCCGAGCAATCCGGCCTCGGCGGCCTGCTTGTGCAGGTCGAGGGGCAGCTCGCCGCTGCGCTCCCACTCATCCTGGAATGGCAGAATGTGCCGCTCCGCGAATGTCCTGACGGAGTCACGTAACTGCTGACGCTCCGGGGTGTGCCAGACCTTGGACTCAAGAGATTTCATCTATTCTCCAAACCGGATCGGGATCGTGACGTGACGCGAACGCAGCCACTCTCCGAGCCCCTTAGCTTGCGGATCGAATCGAACGTTGTCTGCTACTCCTCGACCAAGAATTCCTTCGATCACGAAGTTCACGGCGAGCAAGTTGGGGAGTTCGTGGCGGTGGACCTGAAGGTCGGCCGCCTCTGGGATCAACTGTTTGAACAGTTCGGTGGTCAAAGTCGCCGACAGCCAATCGAAGTGCTCTGGATTACGCACCCACACACCCACATTGGCGTTGCCGCCCTTGTCACCGCTGCGGGCTCCGGCGATGTCACCCAGCGGCGCGAGACGTGTCGGGCCCCACGAACTGACCGGCAGCGGAGTTGCGGCCCGGGTCTCTTCCACAGGTGCAGCCACCTCGACCCGCGGACCGGGCTCGATGATCTGCGTGGATCCGTCAGCATGATGCACGGTGTGCGAGAGCTCGCCCACCGGAACGTATCCGGCCTCGAACACTGCATACGGCGAAGCCGACCCGGGCGGCGCTGTCATGGTGAAGCCGGGATAGCTGGCCAACGCCAACTCAACTGCAGCCGAGGAGAACTGGCGTCCCACGACCTTCTGGTCGGCATCCTTGGCAACACACTGCAGCAGTGCGCTGGCCTGCTGCTCGGTGGGCGCGTTGTCCTGATCGAGCCGGGTCAGCGTCCAGGTGAGGTCCGTGGGACGGGCGCTCAACTCGGCCTCGAATTGGGTGCGCGCGAGTACGGCCTTGGCCTCGATGTCGAGGCCGGTCAGCACCATCGTGACCTCGTTCCGAAATCCGGCGAGGTGATTGAGCGACACCTTGAGGGTCTCCGGAGGTGCCTCACCGCGCACACCGCTGACCCGAACGCGATCACGTCCGAGATCGGTGAGGGTGATGGTGTCGAGACGGGTGGTCACGTCGGGCCCCAGGTAGCGCGGACCGCCGACTTCGTACAGGAGCTGCGCGGTGACGGTACCCACGGTGACCGCACCACCCGTGCCGTCATGCTTGGTGATCACTGAGCCACCGCCGGAAGAGATCTCGGCGATCGGGAAGCCCGGGTGAGCCATGTCGCCGATCTCGGTGAAGAACGAATAGTTGCCGCCCGTGGCCTGCGTGCCGCATTCGATGATGTGCCCGGCCGCCACGGCCCCGGCCAACTGATCGAGATCCTCGCGGCCCCAACCGAAATGGGCGGCCGCCGGTCCGACGGTCAGAGAGGCGTCGGTGACCCGGCCGGTGACAACGATGTCAGCACCGGACCGGAGGGCGGCTGCGATCCCGAAACCGCCCAGGTAGGCATTGGCGGTCAGTGGCGTTCCGAGTCCGAGTTCGGCGGCCCGGGACGTGAGGTCGTCACCGTCGACGTAGGCGATCTTCGGCGCCAGCCCGAGTTTCTCGGCCAGCTCACCGATCGCTGCGGCGAGGCCGGCGGGGTTCACCCCGCCTGCGTTGCTGACGATCGAGACGCCGGCATCCATCGCGGCACCGAGGTTGACCTCCAGTTGTCGCAGGAAAGTTTTTGCGTACCCGGTCTTCGGATCCTTGAGCCGATCACGGCCCAGGATGAGCATCGTCAGTTCGGCCAGATAGTCGCCGGTCAGACAGTCGAGATGCCCGCCGGTGAGCATCTCCTGCATCGCCGAGAATCGGTCGCCGTAAAACCCGGAGGCATTGCCGATCCGGATTGTGTTCGTCATCGTCCTCCCCCGGGAGGCCCGGCGAAGCATTGCGCAATCGTGATCCAGTGGCGGGCATCGTCACCGGTCGCACGGATGTCGAGGTCTCGCAGGCCTCGGCGTTGGGTGACCAGCTGACAGAAGTCGAGGGCCGAGCCGGTGATCCGCTGGGCGGCATTGTCGGGACCCCAGGTCCAGGTCGAGCCGTCAGGCGCATGTAGTTCGACCCGAAAATCGTCGGTCGGCGGTGTTTGGCTGTTGACCTGGTAGGCAAAGTCCCGTGTCCGAACACCAAGATGTGCAATGGATTTCAGCCTTGCCGTCGGCTCGGTGACAATTCCGAGCGCATCGGCGACGTCGAGGCCATGAGCCCAGACCTCCATCAACCTGGCCGTCGCCATCGAGGCCGCGGACATCGGTGGACCGAACCACGGAAGCTTCCGCCCCGACGGGACTGCGATGAGGGCTTCGGCCAGAACACGCCGCCCCTGGCGCCAGTGTTCAAGCAACTCGACAGGCGGCTTCTGCGCCCCTGCCCTGGCCGCCACGTCGACAAATCCGGCCGGGTTCTGCCAGGCCTGCACCAGAACGCGCTCGAACTCGGCCGGATCCGTGGCCGCGACAATCGCCACCGCGTCCGTCCACGACAGATGCGCGATCTGCTCTTTCACTGCCCACCCCTCCGCGGGTGTTGGTGTAGCCCAACCGTTCTCGTCCAGATCGAAAACCATCCGGTCGACAACGTCGGCTTCCGCGGACAGCTCGGCCACCAATTCGGAAACGATGCTCACGCAGCCAGCGTGACACGGGCCACCCACAAAAGCAAGCACATGTGCTTGTTTTCTTGGTGCCGGACAACTTACTTACACGTTCAACTGCGTTTCCCTCCCGGTTACCTGTCGTGTGGTTGTCCGTACAACTCGGGCCGACACAGTCATGGCATGACCGAGCAGAGATATCGCATCATCGCCGACCAGCTCGAATGCGAGGTCAACGGCTTGGCACCAGGCTCCAAACTCGACAGCGAACACACGTTGATGCGGAGGTTCGATGTCGGTCGCGCCGCCGCTCGCGCCGCTCTCCAAGAACTGGAACGTCGGCTCCTCGTGCGACGCGTTCAGGGCAGTGGCACATTTGTCAGCAATCGCATCGACTACGTGATCTCACGCGACCGCCGACCGTCCTGGCATCGCACAGTCCGAAGCGCGGGCGCCGAACCTCGTACCGTGCTGCTCGAACATTCGTTGGCACCGCTGCCACCGGAATGTGCCGAGATGCTCGAACTGGCGCCAGCCACGCCGGCGCATCACATGATGCGACTGAACTACATCAACAACATGGTCGCCGGATTCGCCTCGGAGTGGATCTCTCAAGATGTGGTCCCCCAATTGGCCGACGGTATGCGGGTCGAGGAATCACTCGATGAGGTCCTGCGCCAGATGGGCCACGTCCGTTCGGTTCGATCCTGGTGCCGGACCGCCTCCGATATTCCACCACCCGAGATCCAGGCACGCCTGCAACTGGTGACCGCAACCCCGGTCTGGGTGGTCGAAAGCGTGAACCGTGACGCCGATTCGGGAAGGGCACTGACCTACAGCAAGGGCTGGATGCGGGGCGATTCCGTGCGGGTCGTCATGGAAATCGGTACATCGCCCGCCGACCGCGACACCAACAACCTCACCACCGACACGAAAGAAGTTGCATGGAAATGACATCCACGGGATACAGCCGGGAACGGATCGCCGAGCTACTCGCTGTGGCCGCCGAGGAAGACCTTGTCGAACTCGCCGACGCAGCCCTGGCATCGGGCGCCGAGCTCACAGTTCTCACCGCACCGGAGATCGGGACGATCGCGGCGCAGGTCCGTGAGCCGATCGCCTACGACCGGTTCTTTCTCGGCGACGTCCTGGCCTGCCGCGCCGAGGTGAGTCTGGCCGGAACTCACGGCTGGGCAATGCGTATGGGAGACAACCGGGCCGCAACCCTGGCCGCTGCCATCTGCGATGCGGAAGTCCAGGCCGGCGGTCCGATCAGCTCAAGGGTGATCGAACTGTGTTCCCGCGTCGAAGCCGATCTCGAGCTCGCAGACCGTGGCGAGTGGGCCCAATTGGCGCCCACCGTCGTCCAATTCGAGGAGTTGACCTGATGACCGATCTGTTCACCGGAACCACCCTGGGGGTTGGCGTTGATCCCCTCGTGTCGCAGAGCATCTTCCGCGCCATCCTCAACGCCTTTGCACGGCCGGGGATCGTCGAGACACTGCCCCAGAGCACCTACCCGGCCGCGATGTTGCCTGCGCTGGCCCTTGCCGACCTCGAGACGGGCACGCACCTGATCGAAGAGTCGCCTGGCACATGGGCTTCGGTGTTGTCCGTCGCGACCGGAGCCCCCGCTGCCGCACTGGACACAGCCAAGTTCGTGACAGCGCTACGACCACTGACCGATCACGAGTTCGGTGCGGTGTCGGTGGGCACTCCACTGAGCCCGGAATCCGCCGCCACCGTGATCCTGTCCGTCGACGCCTTGTCCGGCGGAAGGCGGGTGGCGATCGAGGGCCCCGGCGTCGCCTCGCCGATCGACTTCGCGCCGCGCGGTATCTCCGCTGACTTCTGGAACGTGCGGCGCCGACTGGTCTCGGAGTTCCCCACCGGGGTCGACCTTCTGTTCGTCAGTGCCGACGGGAAGCTCGTCGGAATACCCCGCACCACCGTGGTCCACGCCGTCGACCACCACACCCCGACTCCAAACGTCGACCACCACACCCCGACTCCAAACGTCGACCTCAACACACCGACCGCAAAGGCCAACTGACATGGGATATTCGGGAGCACGAGGCGGTCTGGATGCGATCCTCGCCGCAGAGTCATTGGTTCGCGGTGCCAGGAATCAGGACCCGGCGCCGTGGCTGACCACCAAGCAGATCACCGGCCGCATGCGCCTGGCCGTCGACCGGGTGATGGGCGAAGGCAGCCTCTACCACGAAGAAACAGCCGCAGATGCGCTGCGGCAGGCCGAGGGTGACGTCATCGAGGCCACCCACCTGGTCCGCGCACACCAGTCCACGTTGCCCCGACTGGCGGTGAGCGAGCCGATCGACCCCGATGAGATGGTGGTGCTGCGGCGAATCGTCCCGGCGCACCGCGTACCCGACGGCCCCCAGCTCCTCGGCCGCACAAGCGATTACACCGGACGCATGCTCGACCGGAACCAAGAGTCGACGTCCGCGGTCATCGGCCAGACCGAGCACGGCCAGACCGAACGAACCGAGTCCGAGCGTCACCCGCGACGGTTCTCCGACATGCTCCGCGAGATGGATCTTCTTGTCGACAATCGGCCCTCCGACGTCGACACCGACGATGCGCCCTTTGACATCTCACGTCATCCCGCGCGTCCGCCTGCACCCCGGTCGGCCGTTCTGGCCAGCATGGCGCGAGCCGAAACCGGTTCGCTCATCGGTACCTGGTACCGCTCGATCCGCGGTACCGAAGGCAACTTCCACGAGGTCACCCTCGGTGAGGTACGGCATGGTCGTCTCCCCCTCCGAGTTCTCCACCCTCATACCGGAAAACCGGTGCAGCTCGGTCACATTCGGGCCTCCGAATGCGAGGCCATCGAAGATCTGGACGGCCCGGACGAGGACCGGAGCCGCTTCGACGTCGGATATGGACTCTGCTTCGGACACAACGAACGCAAGGCCATCGCCATGGCCAACCTCGACATCGCGTGCCGACGATACGGCGACTCCGCCGGTCTCGAACAGGTACTGCTGCTCACCACCGACGGACTCGATTCCTGCGGATTCCTCGAGCATCTCAAGCTCCCGCACTACGTCACGTTCCGCTCGATGATCGACCGCAAACGCGCCGTCCGCGGTGTCGACGACGACACTGCCCGCCCCGCTGAACCCATTGGAAGGACCTGCTGATGACGCTCACCGACACCGTCACCACATCGCCAACCGCCACCACATCCGACGTGCTGGCGACCATCGATTCCGCCGCGTATCCGCAGGGCATTCTCGACGAGGGTTCCAAACGTGAGATCCGCCGTGCCACCCTCGCCGCGGTCTGTGTTCCGGGTTACCAGGTGCCCTTCGGATCCCGTGAGATGCCGGTCGCCCGGGGTTGGGGTTCAGGTGGATTGCAGGTCACCCTCGGAATGCTCGGCACCGACGACACCGTCAAGGTCATCGACCAGGGTGACGACGACGGGGTGAACGCAACCAATCTGCGCCGCCTGATCGTCAACAGTGAACGCTGCCTGCAGACCCAGGACACGCGCGAGTCCACCGTGATCCAGAGCCGTCACCGGATCCCCGAGGAACCGATGACCGAGGGCCAGACCCTCGTTCTCCAAGTTCCCGTCGCCGAACCACTACGCGGAGTGCAGAAGTCGGTACGCGAATGCGCACGCATGCACTCCGAGGCCGACTACTCGATGATCTGGGTCAGCCTCTACGAGGACCTGGTGCGCAATGGTGTCATCACCAAGACCACCGGCTACCCAGTGCTGGTCAACGGCCGGTACATCATGATCACCACCCCCATCCCCCGCTGGGATGTGCCCCGCCTCGACGACGCACCACATCTCACACTGTTCGGCGCGGGCCGCGAGAAGCGGATCTTTGCGGTACCCCCGTACACAACGGTCGAGCCGATCACCTTCGACGACGTGCCGTTCGAGGTCGAGGGAAGCACCCAACAGCGCTGCGCCCGTTGCGGTTCCGCCGACACGTTTCTTGTCGAAGCCCCCGGTGACCGGCTGGCCTGCAGCGACATCGAGTGGTGCACGCGAACACTGGACGGCGATGTCGATCAGGAACTGCACACGGCGTATGCACCGCTGCACTTCTTGCCCGATACCTCGCGTCGAGTCCGCGGCAGCGCAGCGACCACGGTCCGCGAGCGCCGCGAACCGGTGAGCCGCCCGGCCGAGGCCACCGCCGAGGGTTGGACGCTGGCAGCGCGTGGCGTCGGCAAGATCCACGGACCGGGCGGCGCCGAGGCGGTACCCGGTACCGGCCCCGAGGCCGGCACGGCAATCAGCCCACGCACCGGCGCGATCGTCGCCGCCTGGGATGTGAACTTCGATGTGGCGCCCGGCGAAGCACTCGGTCTGATCGGCGAATCCGGCTCGGGCAAATCGACCGTATTGCGTTGCCTGGTCGGCGAGGACATCGCCACATCCGGGTCGATGTTCCTGACCTCCGTGGACGGAGGCCGCACCGACATCTTCGGTCTCGACGCGGCCGCCCGCCGCGCCCTGCGGATCGACACCCTCGGACTCGTCCACCAGAATCCGGCCGACGGGCTGACGATGAACGTATCGGCAGGCGGAAACATCGCCGAGCGTCTGACCGCGGCCGGTTGGCGGAACTATCACGAGATCCGCGACCGCGCAGCCTATCTGCTCGAGAAGGTGGAGGTCCCGCTCGACCGGATGGACGATCCGGTCAAGCACTTCTCCGGAGGCATGCGGCAGCGTGTGCAGATCGCAAAGGCCTTGGCCACCGACCCGCGCGTTCTCCTGCTCGACGAGCCCACCACCGGTCTCGACGCCTCTGTCGCCGCGGGTGTGCTGGACCTGCTGCGCAAGCTACTCGCCGAGCGCGACACCGCAGCCGTTGTGGTCAGCCACGACTTCGCCGTGATCGAAGCCCTCACCGACCGCTGTCTGGTGATGAATGTCGGCCGCGTGGTCGAGAACGGTCTGACCGATCAGCTCTTCCAAGATCCACACCACCCCTACACTCAGCGGCTCGTTGCGGCTGCACGAAGGTGACACCCACGATGAATGAAGCAGTGAATCCGACCACCGACACCCCGGTACTGTCCGTCCGGGATCTACGTAAGACGTTCACCCTGCACACCATTGACGGTCGCACCGTGACCTCACTGCACGGCGTCGACCTCGACGTCGCAGTCGGGGAACACGTGGCGCTGGCCGGCCCCAGCGGCGCAGGCAAGTCCAGCCTGCTGCGATGTGTGCACCGTAGCTACCTCCCCGATTCCGGCACAGTCGCCCTGAACACCGGGTCGGCGACGGTGGAGTTGACTTCGCTGCCAGACCGAGAGATGGCCAGGATACGGGGCCGGGAGCTGGGTTACGTCTCTCAGTTCTTATCCGCCCCGCCCCGCACCGCCCCACTGGAAGTTGTTGCCACAGCGGGCCGTCGGCGCGGAATGTCGCGCGAGGAAGCCCGTGACGCCGCCGCAGCCTCGCTGCGACGACTCGCCCTCGACGAAGCGCTGTGGGACGTCGACTGCAGCGTTCTGTCCGGTGGAGAACGTCAGCGGGTGAATATTGCTGCAGGAACGGTCAATCCACCCAGGCTACTACTCCTCGACGAACCGGTTTCCGCCCTCGACCCCGCCAACCGCGAACTGGCACTCGAACTCATCGCGTCACTGTCGGCACAGGGTGTTGCCGTCCTCGCGGTATTTCACGATCTGGATGCCATGCGGCAGCTGGCATCCCGAGTCATCCGTTTCAGCGACGGTCGCATAGCTCAGCAAGGTACCCCCGCAGAAGTCCTGGAGGCAGCAGCATGACCGAATCAACTCAGACACTCTCCCGGCCCACGGCCTGGTCACTGCCACAGGCACCGAGTAACTATGTGCTCGGACACGTCCGGGCGATCCTGCCCGGCGAGGTCCTCGACGACGCCCGGATCGTGGTGCGCGACGGACGGATCGTCGAGGCCGGACCCATGGTCACCGGATCACCGATCGACGTCGACGGCGGCGGGCTGTATTGCCTTCCCGGACTTGTGGACGTGCACTCCGACGGACTCGAGCGTGAACGGATGCCACGTCCCGGAGCCGAACTGCCCTGGATGTTCTCGATGATGTCCTTCGAGGGCAAGTTGCGCGCCGCAGGCGTCACCACCGTCTTTCACGGGGCATCGTTCTCCGACCGGGAGTCGGCACAGCAGCGCAGCGTCCACGCAGCGGTGTCGATGTGCGAGGCCATCGATGCCTGGAACGGCCGCGAGAGTGATGGACGGCTGGTCGATCACCGGGTCCTGCATCGCCTCGACGTCCGCTCCGCTGCCGGACTCGCGGCCTTGCGTCACCGGTACGACCAACAGTGCGCTGTCGGTCAGATCAGCGACACCCTGCCTGCGGTCATCTCTCACGAAGACCACACCCCGGGCATCGGGCAGTACGCCGACCGCACCTTCTACGAGCGGTACATCGCCGGGATGCGCGGTATCTCCGATGACGCCGCCCGCGCGATCGTCGATGACGTTGCGCGCCAACGGGAAAGCAACATCGGTGTTCGCGAAGAGGCGATGGATTGGCTGGCCGGGAGCGCGGCGACCGGCTTCGTCCGCATCTTCGGGCACGACCCCGAATCAGCCGTCGAGATCGCCGACCTGGCGCGGCGCGGTGGCAATGTGGCCGAGTTCCCCACCACCGAGGAGGCAGCTCGAGAAGCGCGTGACCGGGGTATGTCCGTCGTGATGGGCGGCCCGAACGTCCTGCGCGGAGGCTCCCACTCCGGCAACGTCTCCGCCGTGGAGCTCGCAGGACTGGGATTGGTCACGGCACTGGCATCGGACTACCTGCCTTCATCGCTCCTCGGTGCCGCCTTCAGTCTCGCCACCGACAAGACGATGGCTCTGCACGATGCGGTCTCGCTGATCACCAGTGGTCCCGCCACCGCCGTCGGCCTGACCGACCGGGGCGCTCTGGAACCCGGGCAGCGCGCCGACATGGTGCTGGTGGGAGTCGAACACGGTTGTCCCGTCGTCCGTTCCGTTCTGCGCGGGATCTGACCGAGAGCTTTGTGGGACAACCTTCGGTTACCGACGCCTGGCCGTTTCGTCTGGTTCATCCAGGGTTGTCCCACTCGTTGCCGCGGTAGAGGACGCTCAGTTCCGACCGCGTTTTCACACCCACCGCGAGTCCCAGTCACTTGCCCGACTTCCCTCCTGAATCCGGGTTCAGCAATACCTGATTACAGACAACAAGGAGCACACCTTCATGGGTAGCCGACCACACCGCTCACTGGCCACCATCGCCTGCGGCGCCGCAGCCCTTTTCGCGCTCGCCGCTTGCGGCTCGAGCGCAGCTGACACGTCCTCTTCGGACGCTTCGACGAGTTCTGATCCGACAACGCTGGTCCTGGCGTCCATTCCTTCCGAGGACTCACAGAGCCTTCAGCAGCAGTACGCCACCATCGGCTCGGTCATCGAAAAGGAAACCGGCCTCAAGGTCGAGTTCCAGAACGCCACCGACTACGCCGCGGTCATCGAGGGGCAGCGGGCAGGCAAGATCCAGATCGCCGCGTACGGTCCGTTCTCGTATGTCACTGCAAAAGACAGTGGCGTCAACACGAATCCAGTCGCCGTCCCAGTCAATTCCGCCGACGAGGAGCCCGGGTACCAGTCGTACGCGATCACCAAGTCCGGGTCAGACATCAAGAGCCTCGAAGATTTCCGCGGCAAGACCATCTGCTTCGTCGACCCCTCCTCGACCTCCGGGTATCTGTACCCCTCTGCCGGACTCCTCGCGGTGGGCATCGACCCCGTCAAGGACGTGACCCCGGTCTTCGCAGGCGGCCATGATGCGTCTGTACTGGCGGTCAACAGTGGCCAGTGCGACGCCGGATTCGCCTACGACACCATCGTCGACAAGGTCCTCATCGAGAAGGGCCAGATCAAGCCCGGCGACATCACCACGCTGTGGAAGTCCGACTTGATCGCCGCGAGCCCGATCGCCATCTCCGGCGACCTCTCACCCGGGCTCCAGGCCCAACTCACCGACATCTTCCAGAACAAACTCACCCGACCGGCACTGGTGGCGGCGGGCTACTGCGATGACGAGGCATCCTGCCCGCTCCCCGACGACGTCGAGTATGGCTACGTGGCGGTGAACGACAGCATCTACGACGGTGTCCGCAAAGTCTGCGAGACCACCAAAGCCGAAGCCTGCCAGGGCTGATCAAGGCCAGTCGCACCGAACCAGCCCCGTCCGAACATCCTCCACAGCAGGGAGAGCCCGATGACCGACTCCGACCATGCCGCGCTCGGCGCGTCCATCGACCGCATCCTCACACCATCGATTGTTCTCGAGAATGTGACCAAGGATTTCGGCCCGCAGGTACGCGCACTCGACGACGTATCACTCCAGATTCATCCGGGAGAGGTCGTTGCCTTGCTCGGCTTGTCGGGGTCGGGTAAGTCGACCCTGCTGCGGCTACTGGACGGATTGCATCTCCCCACCGACGGCGCGGTGACCGTACTCGAGCACAACGTGGGCACCGCCCGCGGGCGCGAGCTACGCGAACTGCGCCGCCAGGTGGGATTCGTGTTTCAGCAGTTCCATCTGGTCGGCAGCATGTCCGTCCTCGAGAACGTGTGCACCGGTGCTCTCGGTGCTCTGCGGGGACCACGTTTCGGTTTGTTCACCTATCCGAAGTCGGTACGCCTGGCCGCCATGGAACAACTCGATAGAGTCGGGCTCGCCGACCGGCCATTTCAGCGGGCCGACACGCTGTCCGGCGGCCAGCAGCAGCGAGTTGCGGTGGCCCGGGCCCTCATTCAGCGCCCGAAGATTCTTCTCGCCGACGAGCCCGTCGCATCCCTCGACCCGGAATCGTCGGTCCAGGTGATGGCACTGATCTCGCGCATCGCCTCCGAGGACAACCTGACCGTGGTGTGCAGCCTCCATCAGGTCGAGCTCGCACTGTCCTGGGGCCACCGCCTGATCGGGTTGCGCTCGGGCCGGGTCGTTCTCGACAAGGTGGTCGAGGGGATGAGCCGCGAAGAGGCGATGAGGATCTACACGAGCGTCGCCTCACCGACATCACCGCAACTGGTTTGACGCCGGTGTCCGTTCTCTCACCACAGCGGCCCGACAAGACCCGGGATTCCCTGCCGCACACTCTTCCCCGCCCGTCCCCCACCTCGATCGGCGTGAGCGTGGTGATGGCCGTCTGGTTGATCGCCTCCATCTGGTCGATCGCGTCCCTGAAGATCAACCTGGCAACGTTTGCGGACAGCTTCCACAACGCCACCGACTTCATCTCCAGGATGTTCCCGCTCGACTTCCCGCCGGTCGATGAAATCCTCACCATGACCGGTCAGACCCTGGCCATCGTCACCTGCGCGACCGCCCTCAGTGTCGCGCTCAGCATGCCCGTCGCCCTGATGGCAGCCCGCAACACCACCGCAGGCACGCCGCTGCAGTGGGGCGCCCGGGTGATCATCGTCATCACCCGCGCGGTTCCCGAGATCGTGCTGGCCATCCTGTATCTGCGGCTGTTCGGCCTCGGCGCCGTCGCCGGGATCCTGGCACTGGGAGTCCACTCGGTGGGCATGGTCGGCAAGATGTATGCCGACGCCATCGAGGACACCGACGCAGGCCCTCGCGACGCCCTGCGCGCCGCAGGCGCCACCTGGTGGCAACAGATCACCGGTGGAGTCATCCCGCAGGCACTTCCGGCATTTGTCGCAATTGCCCTGCACCGCTTCGACATCAACCTGCGCGCCTCGGTGATTCTGGGTTACGTCGGGGTGAGCGGCATCGGCATGGAACTGTCTCTTGCGATGAAGACCCTCAACTACCAACGAGGGATGGCGCTGGCGCTGTTTGTCGTCGCACTCTGCGTCGCAGTCGAGATGATCTCCGGTGCGATCAGGAAATCCCTACTCGGAGAACAACTGCCAACGCGCATAAACCTGTGGGGACGTCTGCGGCGACGCGTGACCCGCTCCTCCGGTGGTTGGCTCGACGCCGAGGTCGGCACCGCACAAACCGCCGTGCGCACCAAATCCGGCGAGTACCGGGTGAGCCCACCGTGGACCGGCGAACGCATTCGGCGAACCCTCTACATCGGGCTCACCGTGGCTGCTCTTGTCCTGGCGACCTGGGGCGCAAAGATCGACTTCTCCCGCGTGCTGGATGGCCTGGCCACGACCTCGACCACCCTGGGACTGTTCTTCCCACCCGGCACCGGCGGCATCTGGGACGAACTGGTCGCGCAGCTGATCATCACGGTCCAGATCGCGCTGGCGGCAACCTTTCTCGGTTTGATTCTGGCGATTCCCATCGGTGTCCTGGCGGCACGCAACGTGTCCCCCACGCCGGGTATCGCCAGAATGTTCCGCATCATCATCGTCCTGGTCCGCGGAATCCCCGACCTCATCATCGCGATCATCTTCATCGTCATCACCGGCCTCGGTGCCACCGCGGGGGCGTTGGCCTTGTCGGTCGGCGTGGTCGGCCTCTTCGGAAAGCTGATCGCCGACTCGCTCGAGGAAACCGACGTCCGGGTACAACAAGCCGTCACCGCAGGCGGTAGCAGCCGCAGCCAGGTGTTCGTTGCAGCCACGCTGCGGCAGTCCGCGCCGGCGCTGATCGCGCACCTGTTCTACCAACTCGACGTCAACATCCGCGCAGCGACACTCCTCGGTGTGGTCGGTGCAGGCGGCATCGGTTTCTACCTGATGAACGCTGCCCGCGTCATGCAGTTCGACGTGGTCACGACCATCGTCCTGATGGTGTTCGCCGTGGTGATGGTCGTCGAAGGCATCGCCATGTGGATGCGTCGTGCAATGTCGTGAAATCCCAATTGATGAAAGAGATTCCGTGAGCTCAATCGAAAGTGTCAGAACCCGAACCAATTCCGCGCTCCAGGCGGCCTCGGATGCGGCGATGGAGGCCCATCGCCGGGCCATCCAGAGCCACACCCGAGAAGAATTGCGTTCGGTCGTGATGGAGGGTGCCGACGGGACCCCCACCATGCTCATCGACGTCCTCGTCGAGGACGCGATCATCGATGCTTCGACCGCGGCAGGCGTCAACGTGCTGTCGGAAGAGCGCGGATGGGTCGACGTCGGATCTGCCGTCACGCTGGTAATCGATCCGGTGGACGGGTCGGCCAACGCTGCCGCCGGGGTGCCCCTGGCCTGCTTCAGCGCGGCAGTGGTCGTCGACGGGGTGTTCGTCGAAGCGATGACCACCTGGCTCCACACCGGCGAGAGTTGGTGGGCCTCGAGAACTGCCTCGCCCTACCGCACGAGTGGATGCACCAGCGTCGCGAATGCCGCCGTCTCCGTGCTCCGTCCTCACGAGCGCAACTGGGACGCCTGGTCCCGGGTTGCCAAGCGCGCCACCAGGGTCCGAATCCTCAGTTGCAGCACCATCGATTCGGCATTCGTGGCCACCGGAGCCGTCGACGCATTCCTCGATGCCGGCAGTGACACGCACCGCCTCATGGACATCGCCGCCGCGGTTGTGCTGGTCGAGTCGTCCGGTGGGGCCGTCATCGACGCCTACGGACGCCCCATCGAGTTCGATACCGACCTCACCCGCCGTTGGAGCGGAATCGTCGCGGCCACCCCGGATCTCGCCGAGGAACTGCGCGCACTCGTGGTCGGGTAGTGCCTCCGCGCTTCCGCCGGGCAGGTCAGGCGATGGCGTCGGCGGTTGCCTGGGCGACAACTGTGCCGTCCGGGTGACTCATGGTCGCGGTGACAGAACAGATCCTGCGGCCGGACTTCACAGCGTGGACCGTGACCGTCAAGTCGCCCTGGTCGATGGCGGGTGAACGGAGGAAACTCACGGTGAGGTCGGACACCTGGTAACGGCCGCCTGCCCTGGCTGACAGCTCGGCACCCAGTGAGCAACCTTCGGCCATGATCGACGTCACGATCCCGCCATGCATCGTGCCCATCCGATTCGCCATGCCTGGACTCGGCGTCACCGCGAGCTCGACCACGTCGTCACCGACAGCAGCGACGCGCAGGCCCAGAAGACGCTGGATCGGCCCGGGAGCAATCGAACCGTCCGTCAGACCCGCCAGGATCTGCCTGCCGGTCAGATCCGGGTCGAGGGGCTCCGGCAGCGACGACTGTTCGCGATCCTCGCTCGCACCGACCTGCCTGCCGAGTTCGAGCTCCGGGATTTCCCCGATGGCACGGCGGACGAGGACACCCCGCCCGGTCGCCACACAGACCACGGTGCCCGCATCGTCGACCAATTCGGCAGAGGTGACCCCGTGGTCACCGGTGGCACCGACCAGGCGGCCTGTGCCTCGCACGCGACTGCCAGATCTCGCCGGGACGGGGGCGGACAACGACAACCGCGCCTGAACCGTCGCCGAACCCTCCGGATGGGAGCGATAGAAGGCATTGCCGCCGACGATTTCCGCCAACGTGGCATACGACGACATCCCGGCGATCCCCCGATGATCGACGACATCGGTCCCGAGGAACTGGCTGAACGTCCGAGCCCCTTGGTCGTCGACAACGTGTTCGATGCCGAGTACTTCCATGGGATCTTTCGTCTGCGTCATGAAAACATGCCTATCACGCGCACGGAACCCAAGTTCAATCGGCGAGGATGGCCTGCAGTTCGGCCAACGAATACGGCGGTTCGGGATCGTGGCCGCGGTAGGCCACGAACGCCGGCTCGAAAGCCGGATACTTTCCGATGAAACCACCTGCTGCACTGTAGATCTGGCCGGTGATGCCGTCGGCCAGATCACTTGCGAGATAGGCATACAGCGATGCCACGTACTCCGGCGGCGCCGGATCCAGCGCGGCGTCGCGGGTGAACTCGTCAAGCAGGCCGCGCTGGTGCAGGTCCCGGATATGAGCTTCATATCCGGCGCCCGTCGACAACCGCGTTCTGCCGCCAGGGCAGACGACGTTGACCCGCACACCATGGGGACGCAGATCCGCGGCCAGCGCCAGCGACAGACTGTTGACCCCACCTTTGGCGGCTGGGTACCCCGTCCCTCCGAAGTTGCCTGCCGACGCCGCCGAGCCGGTGGTGACAACCGCCCCGCGGCCCTGTTCCACGAGGATCGGTGCGGCCGCGCGCACCAGTTCGAAGGTGCTGACCAGATGCGCGTCGAGCTGGGCAAAGAACTCATAGGTGCTCATGGTCAGGATCGACGATCCCTCCGGTTCGGCAACACCGGCGCAGTTGATCACCACATCGAGCCCACCGAACTCACGCATCGCGGTGGACACCATCTCCTGCGCGACGTCCTCCTCCGCGACGTTGCCAACCACTGGAACGGCAACGCCGCCACCGTCGACAATCTGCGCTGCGGCGGCCTTGACTGTGGAATCGTCGCGGCCATTGACCACCACCGATGCACCCTCCGCGGCAAGCTTGCTCGCGACCGCCAGGCCGATGCCGCGACTGGATCCGGCGATCACGGCCCGCTTGCCCTGCAGGTGTTGCGAACTCACACCGCTGAGACCGGTGTGATCGACAACGGGATCCCGCGGTCCGCGAACTCGAATGTCGCGCCGCCGCTGAAGCGTGCGATGGCGACCTCGCCGGACTCCTTGATCGCCTCACCGCGAGCGATCTCGATCACCACGTCATCCCCCTCGAGATGACCGGAGACCGAGGACCACGTGGGATGTACAGCCGACGACATCGCAAGTACCGGCTCGAGGTGTTCGGGATCGATGTATGCGATCCATCCGTTGTCGGCGATCGCAGCGGAGTTCCCCGGCAGCCGCAACCGAACCGTCACATCGTCCCCCGCGCCATGGATCGACACCTGCGCGCCGACATACTGTTCGGGCCCCAGGATCGGGTGAATCCGCAACACCGCTGCCAGCCCCTCGGCGTCTTGTTCCACGCCCAGACAGTGGCGCAGTCGATCAGCCGTCAGGCCCGAGATGCCGGTCAGCTGCTTGCGGAAGATACTGTCGGCCTGGTCCTCGTCCTCGGACTTCTCCCGCACCGACATCGCAAACCCGAGCGCCAGCAGTTGGTGTTGCAGCGCAACCTCTTCCGCCATCCGGATCAGCGCAGAGTGTGACCAGTCCGCGAACCGCAGATCGTCCCAGACCGGGCCTCGGTAGTCGTCGTGGCCTTCGCCGCCTGCGATGATCGGCGACAGTTCGACGTTCGCCGCCCGCGTCGCCGACATGATGATCGACTGCTCCGGCAACGGTAGTTCGTCGCGGTCGGGTTCGATGGTCACCGTCCACGCGCAGTGGGGATGTCGGTCCGCCGGCCGCCGTGGTGGCCGGTGGATCGGACGGATCCGCGCCCGCCTGTTGGTGGCGATGGCGGTCGCGTCGAAGGTCGGATCCTCGATGTCATGACACATCGAGGTCACGTAGTCGTCGCCCATCGGCTCGACATCCATCAGTGCGCCACAATGATTCAGGACGAACTCACCGTGGTAATCGTCGAAGATCGTGTACCGGAAGTCCATGAACTGCGGCGGTGCACCGATGTCGAGCTGCAGGCACTTGAACATGTCCGCGACGCCATCGCCGTCGATCTGCAACGCGGAACGCATCCGTTTGGTGTAAACCGGGCTGGCCGCCATCCACTCTTCGATCGCGATCTGGGCCATGGTTTCCCGCCCGAAAGCACCGATACAGTGGGCCATTCCGGAACGGTCGATCAATTGCCCCGAGAGCAGCAGCTCCGGCAGGAGTCTGGCCAATGTCGGGCGATCGAGGTCTGCGTACGACATCGAGTCGTCACCACATCTCGACTGGAGTCTTGCCCAGCGGATACCAGCCCGGCAGAAGCTCTTTGGCGTTCATGACCCGGTCGATCCGGCCCTGCATTCCCTTGCTCATCACACCGTCGGTCATCATTTCCATGAACAGTGCGGTGACGTTGCCGTAGTCGAAGAAGTCGCGCTGCCATCCCCACTGGAAGTTTCCGGCGTATTTGAACCAGCTGCCCTGGATACCCTCGAGTCCGTAGTGGGTGCCGTCGTCGCGGGTGGCCTCGAAGATCTGCTTCCACAGACCCATCATGTCGCCGGTCTTCTCGTCGATCACCCAGGTCTGGTACGGGTACGTCCAGCCGTCGAGACCGTCCATCTCGAAACCGATTGCATAGTCGCGGATCTGGTCGCGGCCGATGGCCATGAAGTCATGCTTGGCACCGTAATTCCACCCGTAGGTGGCATCTTCGGTGTAGTACTCCGCGAGCGGCCGCCAATCGCCGGTCTTCTCGCAATCGATGTTGGCCTGCAGCCAACGCTCCACCATCTCGTCGAGTTCAGCGCGTTCAAATGACATGGGAGTATCCAACTTTCATTCTTCAACAATTTTGAGGGCTTGGGTCGGACAGTAACGCACCGCACGCTCCACGTCTGCCAAATGACTGCTATCTGGTTGGGGATCAAGCAGTTTCACCGATTCGCGTTCGGCTTCGAAGATGTCGGGCGCTTCCATCTCACACATGCCGTGCCCCTGGCACAGGTCCAGATCTACTTCGATTTTCACAGGAACCACCTCCACCGCAGCTCTGGGTTCTACCTGTTGCGCTTGCGGTACTTGACCTTGCACGGCTGTGCGAGCTGCACAACCATCTTCGAGTGATCGTTCTTGTACGACTCCGGCGGCTGGGCCATCTCGAACTCGTAGTTCTGCAGCAACACCGAGAAGATCGCCTTGAGCTGCATGATCGCGAATTGCGCTCCGACACAACGATGCCGGCCGGCGCCGAACGGGATCCAGGTCCAGCGGTTGACCAGGTCCTCCTGCCGGGGCTCGAAGTAGCGGTCCGGGTCGAAGCTGTCGGGATTCGGGAAATCTTCGGGCAGGCGGTTCGAGATCGCCGGTGAGACCGCGATCAACTGTCCGGGCTCGAGCTCGACGTCCTCGACGACGAACCCGTGCTGGACGACCCGCATCAGCACGATGAGAGGCGGATGCAGCCGCAGCGCTTCTTTGAGTGACGCCTCGAGTTTGGGGATCTGACGCATCGCGCCGAAGCTGTATTCCGCTCCGCCGGCGTAGATCTCGTCGAGTTCGGCGGTGACCTGATCCATGTACTCCGGATGGCGGAGAAGTTCGATCAACGTCCACGCGGCTGTGCCCGAAGTGGTGTGGTGGCCTGCGAACATCATCGAGATGAACATGCCGGTGATCGTGTCGGCGGTGAAGCGCAGGTTGCCTTCGTCGTCCTTGATCGAGATCAGCACATCAAGCAGGTCACGGTCTTCATCGGTCGGCGGATCCCCCGCGATCCGGGTGTCCATGATCTCCTGCACCAATTCCACGAGCCCGACACGGGCGGCATCACGCTTGCGGAAGCTCTCGATGTCGGCGTAGGCGTCGACGTACGCGATCGGGTCGGTGCCCTTCTCGAGGTCGTGGTAGAGGTGCGCGAACCGGCCGTCGAGCTGTTCGCGAAACTTCTTGCCCACCAAGCACGCCGACGACGTGTAGATGGTCAGCTCGGCAAAGAACTCCAGGAGGTCGATCTCACCTTCGTCGCCCCAGTTGGCGATGATGCGCTCGGTCTCTTCGGGAATCGTGATGGCGTGCTGCTTCATGTGAGCGCCCTTGAGCGCCTGGTTGTGCAGCATCTCCGACCGACGTTCGGGGCTCGCGTCGAATACCACGCCCTCGCCGAAGATCGGCGTCATGAACGGATAGGCGGCGGCCTGATCGAGGTCCTCTTCCGAAGCGCGGAAAAACGTCTCATTCGCGGGGGCACCGGAGACCAGGGCCACCTCGCGGTCGGCGAGCTGGAATACCCCGACATCACCACACTCCTCGCGAACCCGCCAGAACAGGCCGATCGGGTCGCTGGCCAGTTCGTCGAGGTGTCCGTGTTCGCCTTCGCCACCGGATACGCGCTTTGGCTTCGTGAGAGTCACTTCTTGTCTCCTTCGATACGGGGGACCGGGGCTTCGGCCTCGACCTCGACCAGGCGCATGTGCGCTCCGCGAGGCATGGAAACGATCGTCAAAACTGCGGTGGCCAGATGTTCTGGCTTGAGGAAATTGCTGTGCCGCGCAAGGCCCCACGGAATCCAGTCGTTGAGAACGGATTCGGCGACCTCGGGCGTGAAGTTCATGCCCATGCCGGTCATCACCTGTCCGGGACGGACGAGGCTGGCCCGGACACCGGTGCCTTCGAGTTCCATCTGGGCCACTTCGGCGAGGCCTTCGACCCCGCGCTTGGCTGCCACATACGCACCCATCTGAGGCCTCGGACGTTCGACCACATCAGAGCTGATGAACACGAAATCGCCACGCCGCCTGTCGATCATCTCCGGGACCACACGCCGATAGATCCGTTGGGCACCGAGCAGATGAATGTTCACCTGGGCGGCAAAATCGTCGTTGCTGAACTCGTGCACACGGCCCGGGTCCAGATCGCCTGCACCAGAGACCACGATCTCGGCTGGTCCGAGTTGCGCTTCGGCCTTGGTGACGAACTCATCGATCGATTCGGCGTCGGTGACGTCCAGCGGCAATGCCACCGCTTCACCACCCGCGGCGACGATCTGATCGACGAACTCCTGCGACTTCGCAACCCGCCTGGCGCCCAGGGCAACCGGATATCCGGCGGCGGCCAACATCACCGCGGTTGCGGCACCGATGCCGGACGACGCGCCGGCGACGATGACAGGACGGCGATCGGGATGAGCGGGGAAACGGGGCATCAGCGCACCTTCACCTTCATGGGGAGCGAAGCAAATCCACGGACGTTGACCGAGTGCACGCGGACGGCGTTGTCGATATCGATGTCGACCTGGTTGATCGACTGCACGATCTGTTCCAGGGCCACATTCGCCTCCAGGCGCGCCAGATGCGCTCCCAGGCAGAAGTGGGTGCCGAGACCGAAGCTGGTGAGTGTCTGCGAGCTGTCCCGGCCGATGAGGTAGCGATCGGGGTCGTCGAAGACATCCTCGTCGCGATTGGCCGATCCGAGGAGCAGCAGCACCCGCTGACCCGCGGCGATGGTGTAACCGCCGTATTCGACGTCTTCGAGCACGCGACGCAACACGATCTGCGTCGAATTGTCGTACCGCAGAGTCTCTTCGGTCCACTGGGGCACGGTTTCGGGGTCGGCCATCGGAATCGCCAGCTGATCCGGGAAGCGCCAGCCCCAGTACACCGCATTGGACAACAACTTGGTGGTGGTCTCGTTGCCCGCGACGATCATCAGGATCATGAAACCGATGATCTCGTCGTCGGTGAGTTTGGTCTTCTCGCCGGTTTCGTCGTCGAGGATCTCGGCGTCGAGCAGCGCCGAGACCAGGTCGGTGCCGGGGTTCTTGCGGCGGTCGACCAGCAACTCGGTGTAATAGCGGGTCAATTCGAAGTAGGCGTAGATCGCCGCTTCGGGGACGTCGAACACGCCTTCGTCGCGGTGGATCAGCAGATCCGACTGGGTCCGCAGGTTGGCGCGGTCGCTCACCGGCACGTCGAGCAGCTCGGAGACCACATCCATCGGCAACAGACCGGCGAACTCGGTGACGTAGTCGAACTCACCCATCTCCAGGCAACGGCTCCAGTGTTGCTTCGTGAGTTCACCGATCCGGTCGGCGAGTTCGGCAACCCGCTTGGGGGTGAAGCCCTTCGACACCAGCTTGCGGATCCGCATGTGCTTCGGATCATCCAGCGCCAGAAAGGACATCGATTTGTGTGCGTCGGGTCCATAGGCCGCCGGGTCGAGTGAGACACCCCAGCTGTTCGACAACCGCGCAGCATCCCGGAACCCGTTGCGGACATCCTCGTGCTTGGCAAATGCCCAGAAGTCCATGTCCGCGTTGTGATACACCGGCGCCTCGGCCCGGAGCCGCGCGTAGGTGGGATAGGGATCCTCGTGGAAGTTGTAGTCGTACGGATCAAATGAGAGCTTCGTCGGGACGGTCATCAGCGCTCCAGCAGTAGTTTTGCCGCGGCGACAAGCCGATCGGCGATGGCGGAATACGTTTCGTAACCCATGCCGGCGCGGACGAGAGCGCCGGAGTACAGCATTTCGAGGGCTTCGAGCTCCCCTTCGTCGACGGCCTCACCCGAATCACCGACCAATGCATCTGAGATTCGTTGCCGGATCAACACGCCGATCCGAAGCCGGAGATGCTCGACGTCGGGGTCGGAACCCAACAGCGATGCGGTGACCGCCCGCGCGAGATGGTGATCGTCGTCGACCGCAAGGGACACCGAACGCAGCACAACGGCCACCCGGTCAGCACGGGGGGCAGACGGATCGGGTTCGGTGATGCCCTCTGCCAGCCGGCGCCAGAACAGTTCGGCGACGACGTGCCCCTTCGAGCTGAAGTATGTGTAGGCGGTTGCCGGGGCAACCCCGGCACGCTTGGCCACCGACCGCACCGTGAGGGCGTCGTAACCGACCTCACGAAGAACTTCGACCGCTGCCTCGGTGAGCTTGGTGACTGTCTCTGCCTGCGCGGTTGTGAGTCGGCGGCGAGTGGATTCGAAAGAAACCGGACTGGACATGGACAGTGACGTTACACTACGTTCAAACCACAGTCCAGACACGTGTCCAGCCAGCCATCCACGAAGGAGAGACCAGCAATGTCGCTCAGACCAGAAACCAGCTCCGAGCTGCTGATAGATGGGAAGTTGGTGCCTGGATCGGGGGGCACATTCGCGATCATCAACCCGGCAACCGAAGAGGTCATCGGCCACGCCGCCGACGGCACCACCGAGGACATGGAAGCCGCCATCGGCGCCGCTCGGACCGCGTTCGACACCACCACGTGGCCGGTCGACCACGCCTTCCGGGCACATTGCCTGCGCCAACTCCGGGACGCGCTGCAGGGCCACATCGAAGAACTCCGCGAGATCACCATCGCCGAGGTCGGCGCCCCGGCATTCCTGACCTCCGGCCCACAGCTCGAAGGACCGATCGCCGATCTCGGCTACTTCGCCGACCTGGCCGAGAGCTACGAGTGGGAGACCGACCTCGGCCGCGCGAAGCCGATGGGCATCAAGACCCACCGCAAGGTGCAGCGTGAGGCGGCCGGTGTCGTCGGTGCAATCACCCCGTGGAACTTCCCACACCAGATCAATTTCGCGAAGATCGGTCCCGCGCTGGCCGCTGGTTGCACCGTGGTGCTCAAGCCCGCCCCCGACACTCCGTGGTGTGCGGCGCTGGTCGGCAAGGTGATCGCCGAGGAAACCGACTTCCCGCCCGGTGTCATCAACATCGTCACGTCGAGTGATCACAGCGTCGGGGCGTTGCTGTCGTCCGATCCGCGCGTGGACGTTGTCTCCTTCACCGGTTCAACGGCCACCGGCAAGAAGGTGATGGTCGCCGCGGCAGAGACACTCAAGCGGGTCTTCCTCGAACTCGGCGGCAAGTCGGCATACATCGTTCTCGACGACGCCGACCTGGGGGCCGCCTGCTCGATGGCGGCGTTCTCCGTGGTCACCCACGCCGGCCAGGGCTGTGCACTCACCACCCGCATGCTGGTACCCCGCGAAAAGTACAACGAGGCAATCGAATTGGTCAAGGCCGGTCTGGCCGGGCTCCCCGCCGGCGACCCGACCAACCCCGGAACCATATGCGGTCCGGTGATCTCCGCGGTCCAGCGCGAGCGGATCGAGGGTTATCTACAACTCGCCCGCGACGAAGGCGGCACCATCGAGATCGGCGGCGGGCGTCCGGCCGACAAGGACAAGGGCTTCTTCATCGAGCCGACCTTGATCTCGGGGCTGGAGAACTCCGCGCGGGTGGCACAGGAGGAAATCTTCGGGCCGGTTCTGGTGATCATCCCGCACGACGGCGACGACGACGCGATCGCCATTGCCAACGACTCCCCCTACGGCTTGTCGGGTGCGGTGTGGGGCACCGATCCGGATCGGATCAAGAAGGTCGTCGACGGCGTACGCACCGGAACCATGGGCATCAACGGCGGTATCTGGTACTCCGCCGACGTTCCGTTCGGCGGCTATAAGCAGTCCGGTATCGGGCGCGAGATGGGCGTGGCCGGATTCGAAGAATATTTGGAAATCAAAGCGGTAGCGACACCTGCATAAGGAGATCGACTGATGAGCAACAACAGATTTGAAGGCAAGACCGCGATAGTCACCGGAGCTGCGGGTGGCATCGGCGAGGTCTACGCTCGCCGGCTCGCTGCCGAAGGTGCGAATGTGGTGGTCGCCGATCTCAATGACGAGGCCGGTAAGCAGGTGGCCGCCGACATCGGTGGTCTGTACGTCAACACCGATGTCGCCGAACCCGAATCGGCCCAGGCCCTGGCCGCGGCGACACTGGAAACCTACGGTCAGATCGACTATCTGGTGAACAATGCGGCCATCTACGGCGGCATGCAGCTGGACTTTCTGATCACCGTTCCGTGGGACTACTACAAGAAGTTCATGAGCGTGAACCTCGACGGCGCATTGAACGTGACCCGCGCGGTCTACGGCCACATGAAGCCCGGTAGCGCCATCGTGAACCAGTCCTCCACTGCCGCATGGCTGTACAGCGGCTTCTACGGCTTGGCGAAGGTCGGGGTGAACGGTCTGACCCAGCAGCTCGCCACCGAACTCGGCGGGTCCGGGATCCGCGTCAACGCGATCGCCCCCGGCCCCATCGACACCGAGGCCACCCGCTCGACCACCCCGAGCAACATGGTCAAGGACATGGTCAGCAAGCTTCCGTTGTCGCGCATGGGAACTCCCGATGACCTCGTCGGCATGTGTCTGTTCCTGCTCTCCGACGAGGCCGGCTGGATCACCGGGCAGATCTTCAACGTAGACGGCGGACAGATCATCCGATCATGAGCGAACAACAGGCATCCGACATCGCAACGGACCAGAGCGCACCGGTCGGGTTCATCGGACTCGGCAACATGGGCGCACCGATGGCCGAGCGACTGGCGAAATGGCCGGGCGGCCTGGTGGTCTGCGATACGCGACCCGAGGCCACGATCGAAGGGTCGACCCGCGCCGACTCCCCCGCCGAAGTGGCCAAGACCGCCACCGTCATCGGCGTGACCGTCCTCAACGACGAGCAGGTCAACACCGTGGTCGCCGGGTCACACGGCATCCTCGAGACGGCCGCACCGGGAACCGTCATCGCCATCCATTCCACAATCGGGCCGCAGACCGCGATCGATCTGGAGAAGGTATGTGCCGCACAGGGGGTTTCGCTGGTCGATGCACCTGTCTCCGGCGGCGCGGGTGGCGCCAAAGAGGGCCGTCTGGCCATCATGGTCGGCGGTGAGCGCGAGGCCTACCTGAAGTTGAAGCCTCCGTACTCACTGATGTCCGACATGCTCATCCACGCCGGCCCGATCGGCGCCGGCACCAAGATGAAACTGGCCCGCAACCTACTGCATTTCATCTCGTTCACCGCCGCCACCGAGGCGTCTCGGCTCGCCGAAGCTGCCGGCATCGACATCGTCAAACTCGGCAAGGTGGTCCGTCACACCGATGCGATCACCGGGGGCGCCGGTTCGATCATCCTGCGGGACAACACAGCTCCCATCCCGCCGGACGACTTCTGGTACGACATCTTGAGCCACGTGCGTGACCTCGGCGAAAAGGACCTCGGTCTGGCGCTGGCCCTGGGCAGCGAACTCGGCATCGAACTCCCTCTTGGCGAAGTAGCTCTCGACCGTTTCGCCGACGGCCTGGGCGTGGGAAAGGAAAAGAAATGACAACCGAACAGAGTTCCTCGAACGGCGAACTGCCACCGACATCGGAGCTACGCCAAAAGGGCATGGACACGATGGCCAAGGTGTACGGCTTCGAGATGCAGGATGGGCCGGGTGACTTCTACGCCTACCTCACCGAACATCTCTTCGCCGACGTCTGGAACCGGGAAGGCCTGAACTTCCGTGATCGTCGCCTGCTGATCTTCGGCGTCCTGGCAGCAACCGGTCAGATCGATGTGGCCGAGATCCAGGCCGGCGCCGCACTCGCCAACGGTGAAATCACCGGCGACGAACTTCTCGAAATCGCCCTGTTCCTCTGCTATTACGTGGGATGGCCGCAAGGTTCGAGAATGAACATGATGTTCGGTTCCGTCATCCAGAAGCACGAGGCCAAACTCGCAAAGCAGAACAAGTCGACATGACCTTCTTCGCGACGCGCTACGACTTTCGTGCGCCAGGGGCCACACCGCAGGGGCGGGCCGAACTGTTCAAGCGCGCCGTGGAGCAGGTCACGTATCTCGACACCCATGATCAGGACGCCGTGATGCTCTCTGAGCATCACGGCTCACCTGATGGCTATCTGCCGAATCCACTGATCGTCGGCTCGGCATTTGCTGCCTGTACCACCCGAATCCAGATCACCATCTCGGCGATCGTGGTGAACCTGCACGACCCACTGCGCCTGGCCGAGGACATCGCGCTCCTCGACAACCTCAGCGGTGGCCGGGTGTCGTACACGCTCGGTCTCGGTTACCGGCGAGAAGAATACGAACAGTTCGGCAAATCCTGGACCACCCGGGGCGACGACATCGAATGCGCCATCGGCGTGCTGCGTGAGGCCTGGACGGGTGAGGAGTTCGAGTACAACGGCAGACGGGTTCGCGTCACACCGACTCCCCTGTCACAGCCACATCCGTTCCTGTTCTACGGCGGCGGTTCTCGGGCCGCCGCACGCCGCGCCGGCCGACTCGATCTGGGCTTCGCACCGCAGGTCGCCGACCCCGAACTCCGCAAACTCTACGACGACGAATGCCGTGTCCACGGCCGGAATCCCGGCTTTGTCATGACACCACCACCAGGACCGTCCACCGTTTTCTGCGCCGAAGACCCCGACAAGTTCTGGGACGCCTACGGCGAATACCTCCTCGCCGACGCCCGCGCCTACGATGCCTGGCACGGTGATCACGCTTCTCACGTCCGCGACAGCTCTACCTCTGTCGACGAACTTCGAAGCGGCACCGGATATGTCGTCTGCACACCGGACGAACTCATCGAACGCTGCCGCAGCAAAGAGTTCCGGCTGGTCACCAGTCACCCGCTCTGCGGCGGCATGCCGGAGGAGCCATCCTGGGACAGCGTGCGGTTGATCGGAGAGAAGGTCATCCCGACCCTGCGCACCGATCCCAGATAGTTGATTCAGGGCCCGCGCTCGCGGTCTTCTGTCACAGTCGGACCTATCGTCACGCCCCGGTATCGTCGAGCTACTCTCGCCGAATTTACAAGGACCATTTCAGCTCATTGCTCCGAACCCGGCCGGTCGACGTTGCATGTGAAACAGCTCCGCATGCAGTTGAGTGTCCCAACCCGTTTCGAGTCGTTGCGCCGTAGCCTGCGACCATGAGGACACCATCCTGGGTAGAGCTCGCTGGTCGCAATGCTGCCGCCGAGTCGTTATGTCTCACCGGAACTCTCGAGGTCGTCGAATCACCACCAGATCGCGTCCGGTTCGACTTCCATCACGCACCAGGCGGGAAATGGCGCATCGAACACGACGGATATCCGATCTACATCGCCACCGATAGAACCGCCGTCGTCCGCATCGGCGATCAGATGCAGCAGATCGAGGGCGACATTGCGTTGCCGATATTTGGGGCACAGTTCAGCCCGCTCGATCTATTCGGAGTCGAGTCGTTGCTGCAGAAGATGACCGCCGGTACGAAAGCCGCCGACTCGGCCCACCAAGTAGAGGTCGCAGGTCGTGAGGCCTGGTCCATCCAACTGCTCACACCCAGAGATGAGCCGCTTGTACTGACCTTCGACGACGCTACCGGGATTCTGGTGCGAGTCGAGAGCCCCAACGGAGGCGTTCTTCTCCAGGTCGACAGCCTGGTCGAGCTCTCGTCGCTTCCTGATTCCCTGTTCGTGTGGGATGGACCCGTCGAACGACTGCGCGCGAACCGTCGAGGTCATCGAGAGGCTGATGGGAAGGATGAGCAGCGCCTCGAGTTCATGCGGGCCCTGGTGGCTGCGCACGCGCGAAGTCACGAAGTGCTCGACGCCGTCGCCGACGCCGACAGCGAAAGCTCGGCGCGGGCTTCGCTCGTTCACCTTCTGGGTGTCACCGATTTCGGCGCAGACTCGATCATGTCGACGCCACTCGCCCACTTCCGTGGAGACCACGTTGAGGGCATTCGGCGCACGCTCGAAACGATGGAGCGCCAACACCGCGGGCGATAGCAGGGCGGCGACCCTGCATGAGTTGTTTCGTCTGCCTTCCGAAAGATGTTGTGGTAGAACCAGATACACTACTTTCGACCTTGCGAACACGCGTTCGAATAGGTACACTGGAATCAGTCGACCACAAGCACCACGTATCTGACGCCTTCCCCGCAGAGACACTCCGGTCGACACCCCCGGTTTACTCTCTCCTTGGAAGGTGCTGTGCCATGCGACTTCTCGAGATGGTCGACGATCTGGTCGACCTGGTCATACCTGATCATCCAACTGCCACGTTAGGTATGGCTAAGGATCTGATTACCCTACGTAACGCCACCGAGCATCAACTCGCGGTGTGCACCGCGGTGATCGACGAGTCGGGTATCGCCCGTAAGGAGGGGTCTACCACGTCAAAGTTGTTGCAGGCCAATGGTGCGGCACCAGCATCGGCGTATCGGTGGTTGCGCATCGGACCGGGCCTCGCCGGTCTGGATCGTACCGCCGGGTATTCGAAGGATGGGTTTCTGTCGTCCGAGCATGTCGATGCGGTGGTCAAAGGTGTCGCGCATGTCGTCGGGCGGTCCGAGGAATCAATCACCGCTGAGCAGCAGATCAAGTTCGAGCGGAAACTGTTGAACCACGCCATCTCCGGAGCACCGCCCGCAGAGATCAGCGCGGCGGCCCGAGCGCTGGGTAACGAGGTGGCGAAAGACACGGGTGGTCCGCCGCCGGCTGAAGACCGGTCGCTGAATAGTCTGGAATACAAAGTTCACGAGGGTCGTTGTGTCGGTACGTTCGATGTTGATGCGGTGATTGGGGAAAAGTTGTTCTCCGCGTTGGACTTCTGGAGCAGGGCGCGTCCTGAACCCGATGGCTCCGATGATCCGCGTTCCCCAACCCAGCGTCGCGCTGATGCGTTACATCAACTGTTGGATTGCGGCGGTGGCGGGCAAACACTGGTGTCGGCGCCGCGGACCGAGGTGATGGTGACCGTGCCCGCCGATCATCCCGAGGCTGCCTCGTTGCCCTGGATGGGTCCGGTCACCGAAGCGACCGCCGCGATGTTGGCGTGCGATTCGTCGATCACCTCGATCACTCTCGACGGGGAGCAAGTCCCCATCGATCTGAGTCCGCCGAAACGTCTGTTCAAGGGTTTGGTCCGCAAGGCGATCATCATCCGTGACACCTGCTGCATCAAGTGTGGGGCCAAGGCCGGTTGGTCGGACTGCCACCACATCGTGCACTTTGTTGACGGCGGTGCCACCACCCTCGAGAACGGGTGTCTGCTGTGCCGCACCTGCCATATGGCGGTGCACAACACCGACTGGGACGTGATCATGGGCTCCGACGGCCATCCGTGGCTGATCCCGCCCGCCAACATCGACCCACTGCGAAAACCGTTACCGGCCTACAACAGGCGAACCCTCACCCTCGCCGCCTGAACCAACTCTCCACCACCGTCACCACTTCTCCCCCCACCGGCGCACCCGAGATCTTTTCGGGACCGCGCACGCATCCTTGACAACTCCATAGTGTGACACGCACGGTGCTGCCGTCCGGACGAAGTCCGCTCCATCGGACAGACGGGCTGGGCGGCAGCACCACTCCGGCCTCGCCATAGGTAACGTGAAGGCCGTGTGTGGACCAGAAGCCCTGTCCGTAGCTGAGCCAACGGCCGTCCGGTCGATCTGGCAGGAGCTCGATCTGCCTGGACTCATCGACGTACACACCCACTTCATGCCGAAATCGGTGATGGACAAGGTGTGGGGCTACTTCGATTCGGTGGGCCCGCTGGTCGGCCGCGAATGGCCGATCACCTATCGCGCCGATGAAGACCAACGGATCGAGACGCTGCGGGACTTCGGCGTCCGTGCATTCACGTCGATGATCTACCCACACAAACCGGACATGGCTGTCTGGCTGAACAGTTGGGCCGCCGATTTTGCGGCCCGCACACCCGACTGTCTGCATACGGCCACGTTCTACCCGGAGGTATCGGCGCCGAAGTACGTTGCCGACGCCATCGAAGCCGGTGCAGCAGTGTTCAAGTCGCATATCCAGGTCGGCGACTTCAGTCCCCTCGATCCACTACTCGACGATGTCTGGGGCACGATCTCCGACGCTGCCGTACCCGTGGTGATCCACTGCGGGTCCGGACCAGCACCGGGAACGTACACCGGCCCCGGGCCCATCGCCGAACTACTGCAACGCTTTCCACAGCTGCCACTGATCATCGCGCATATGGGCATGCCCGAGTACAACGATTTTCTGGACCTGGCAGGCACCTACGGCAACGTCCACCTCGACACGACCATGGCGTTCACCGCTTTCGCCGAGGAAGGCGCACCGTTCCCGGTCGAATCGCGGCACAAGCTGATCGACCTGGGTGATCGCATCCTGTGGGGCAGCGACTTTCCGAATATTCCGTACACCTACACCAGTGCCCTCGAAGCCGTCACCGCACTCGGCCTGGGCGACGACTGGGTACGCGGCGTCCTGCACCACAACGCGGCGCGCCTGTTCGGTCTCGAAACTCCGGAACTCGACCGGTAGCCCTTCTTCCCGGGCTAGCTCTGCCGCGCCGCCTGCGCCGCGATCCGCGCCTGCACTTCGGGGCGCCGCAGCGGGGGCACCGTCTTGGGCGGCTGCCGTCGTGGCGGCAACGCTTGCAGCAACTCCATGGTCGCTGCCGTGACCCGTTCGACGGCGAGTTCGAAGGCTTCGACATTCGCCGGCGACGGTTTTTGTACGCCGCTCACCTTGCGCACGTATTGTCGCGCCGCCGCTTCGATCTCAACGTCACTTGCGGGAGGCTCCAGCCCTCGGAGCTCGGTTATGTTGCGGCACATGGGCTCAACTCCTCATGGTTTTCGAACTGATCATTCGGCTATCTTGACAACCGCCTTGCCCAGGACTTTTCCGTTCGCCAGATCGTCCAGGGCTTGCGGGAGATCGGCCAGCGCATAGGTGCGGTTGACCGGCGGGCGCATACCGGCGGCGACCATCGCGGTGAGGTCTTCGTAAAGCTGCGCGGGCAGACCGGGATGGGTTCGCACGTACTCACCCCACGCCGCACCGACAACGGAAATGTTGCGGAACAGCACGCGGTTCAGCTTCACCGTCGGAATTCCGCCTGCCGCGAATCCGATCACCACAAACCTGCCGTCCGGGGCGACCTGACGTAGGGCCTCGTCGAACACCTCACCGCCGACCGGGTCGATCAGCACATCGACACCGGTTCCGGTGAGTTCCTTTATCTTTGTGCCCCAGCCCTCTTCGAGCTGAACCACCTCGTCGGCCCCGACGCTGCGCAGCAACTCCTCGGCACCCTTGCGGTGCACGATCGCGATGACCTTCGCGCCCATCGCTTTTGCCACCTGAATGGTGGCAACGCCGACGCCGCCTGCACTGCCGAGCACACCGACGGTCTCACCGGGCTGCAGATTGGCCCTGATCTTCAGCGCAAAGATGGCGGTCTGCAGGTTGATGCCCATCGCCGCGCCTTCGTCGAAACTCAGCTCCGGCGGAATCGGAAGCAACTGCTCGTCGGTGGCGACAACCTGCTCGGCGAATCCACCGACCACCGACATCACCTGAACACGGTCGCCGACCGAATATCGCGACGTTGCCGGTGCCTGGGCGACCACGCCGGCCACCTCGGTGCCGGGTGTGAACGGCGTCGGGATCCGGAGCTGGTATTTGCCCTGACTCATCAGGAGATCGGGAAAGCAGATCCCGCAGGACTTCACGTCGATGAGCAGCTGGTTGTCGGTCGGTACCGGATCAGGCACCTCCGACAACGCCAAACCGCTCGGACCGGTCTCTTCGTTCAGTATCTGAGCCTTCATATCGCCCAACCCTACGCGGGGACGCCGATAGGATCACCGGTATGACATCTGTTCCACAGAAGCACGATGACCAGCCCAGTGAGCTCCAACTCCAAGCGGCCGAAGACGCGCCCGGTTTCATGCCGATCGACGAGGCGATCGCTCTCTATCGGGTTGCGCAGCAGTATCTGTCAGCCCCCGACGCAGTGGGAATCGGCGTCGAGATCGGCACCTATTGCGGTAAATCCACTGTCTTTCTCGGTGCCGCGGCGCAACCGCTCGGTGCGGTGATCACCACCATCGATCACCACCGCGGATCCGAAGAACACCAGGCGGGCTGGGAATATCACGACACCAACCTCGTCGACCCGCACACCGGCACACTGGACACCTCAGCCAGGTTCCGGCGGACGATGTGGGACGCCGGACTCGAGGACACCGTCATCGGGTTGCTGGCCACCTCGACAGCAGCAGCCCGCATCTGGGGCCGACCGGCTGATTTTGTGTTCATCGACGGCGGGCACAGCAGCGAGGCCGCGCAAAACGACCTGGCCGGATGGGCACCGTGGGTTCGTCTCGGCGGAGCACTCCTGATCCACGATGTGTTCCCCGATCCCGCCGACGGAGGGCGACCTCCCTTCGAGATCTACGAGAAGGCCCTGAAGACGGGCCAGTTCACCGAGGTCGACGCGCAGGGCTCACTGCGGGTTCTGCGACGCGACGCCGGAAACCCAGGTCAGTCCCTGTTCTAGCCGGGTCTGTTCTAGACGGGTCGGTTCTGAACGGGTCTGGGCAATCGGTGCAGTTGCACGTGAAACACAGAATCGTCGTCGATCGTGGCGGTCATGTACGTGCAGTGCGGTTGCCGCCGGCGATCGGTCGGCGACCCCGGATTCAACAGCCGCAGCCCGGTGTCGGATGTGGTGTCCCAGGGGATGTGACTGTGGCCGAACACCAGGACGTCGGTGTCCGGATATGCCGCCGACATTCGCTTTTCCCGTCCCGTCGCGGCCCCGGTCTCATGGGTGACGGTGAACCGTAGGCCACCGAGTACGACGTCTGCGCGCTCGGGCATCCGAGCGCGCAGATCGTCACCGTCGTTGTTGCCCCAGCACGCGATCAACCGCGCCGCACGCGCCTCGAGGGCTTCGAACGACGCCAGATTCACCCAGTCGCCGGCGTGGATGACCACATCGACGCGGTCCACCGCCTCCCAGACCGGTGCAGGCAGGTCCCGGGCCCGCTTGGGGATGTGGGTGTCAGAGATGAGAAGAAGTTCCACACCTCAACCGTAACCCGCCACGGGACCTCACCCCGAATACTGCTCGCGCACTTTTCGTTTGAGGATCTTCCCGGTGGCACTACGCGGAAACGGCGCCAGGTCGAACACCACGGCTGCGGGCACCTTGTAGTCGGCCAGCGCGCCGCGCACGATGTCTTGAACGTCGGCCACCGTCAGGTTCACACCCTCCCGCGGCGCAACCGCAGCGACCACCACCTCGCCACGCCTCTCATCGGGAACACCGAACACCGCGACTTCGGTGAACTTGTCAGAGGCCATCAGCGCCAGCTCGACTTCGGCGCAGTAGATGTTCTCCCCCGCCGAGATCACCATGTCTTTCTTCCGATCGACAACGAACACCAGGCCGTTGCTGTCGAGGTAGCCCAGATCGCCACTGCGATACCAGGATCCATCTAGAGCCGCGGCCGTCTCGGCGGGTCGATCGAGGTATCCCGCCATCACCAGCGGACCCCGGATCTCCAGCTCGCCGATCTCCCCTGCGGGCAAGACCGTGCCGGTATCGTCCACCACCCGTACCGACATCACCGGGCTCAACGGCCCCGACGAGTCCGGGTATGCGGCAAGCAGATCACCACCCGCGGTGCACACGCTTCCGGCAGCCTCTGTCATCCCCCAGCCCACACTCCGTCCGGCTGATGGGAGTACCTGGCTGATCCGATTCACCAGGTCAGGTGGTGTTGCCTGCCCGGCAGGTGCCACGTTGACCAGGCTTGCGAGGGCCTCCGGCGGCGGGTTGGTGGCCAGCAGGTCGGTGATCACCATCGGCGGACCCGCCAGCATCGCCAGCTTGTGCTTGGCGATCAATCCCATCGCGGTTTCCGCGTTCCACCGATTCTGGATCACCACGAACCCACCGGAGGTCATCGAGGTGAGGATGCAGACCAGGCCAGAGGTGTGGAACAGCGGAAAGATGAGCAGCGCCGACAAACTCGGCATCAAACCGCGCAGCGCGTCAGGCTCCATCCCGTACTTGTGGGCGTTCGTGAGGATGTTGACCTCTTTGATCATCCGCAGGTTCATGACCATCGTGCAGATGTTGCGTTGCGTCAGCAGAACGCCTTTGCTCCGGCCAGAGGTGCCCGAGGTGAACAGGATCAAACACAATGATTCCGGGTGGACCGAGACCGGCGCCGGTGGATCGAACGACTCCCCCATGACATCGGCATACGATCGAGCGGGCCCGCCGGGCAGTTCGTCGCCAACCACCAACAGCGATACATCTGAGCCCGCCGCACGCACCAGCGCCGCTCGCTTGTCATCGACGATCACGACCGCGCAGTTGGCATCGGCGAGCGCGTGACCGATCTCCGCGACGGACTCCCGGCTGTTGAACAGCACCGCCGCGCCGCCACAACGGGCTATGGCCATGATCGAAACCACGTAAGCCAGTTGGTTTTTCATCAGGACGCCGACTCGACTCCCGGGTCCGACGCCATACTCGGCCACCAGCGCACCTGCCAGATGTCCGGCCTGCTCGGCAACCTCTCGATAGGTGTATTCGACGCCATCGGAGATCAGCAGAGTGTTGTCGGAATACGTTTTGACGAGCTCGCGGAACACCACGTCCAGCGACGCCGGAGCGTCACGATAGACCGGCATGGACTCCCCGCGGACCGTGGCCGTTGCCAACGCAAAAGGGCCGTCCGGCCCGGTCAGCTCAGATTCCAGCTTGCGATAGAGGGATATCGGTTCGAGGACTGCGGTCACGTTCGGCTACCTCCTTGGCTGCATATGCCACCGAGCATATGAGAACAGGTTCTAGTTTATGAAGAAAAGCCGGAACCCGCCTCACCCGGCCTGCTCGATGATTGCGTCGGCGACAACCTGCGGGAACTCTTCGGGTATCCAATGGGTGCCGCCTGCGACCTCGACGTACCGATACGGCCCGCTCACATGTTGCGCGCAGCGCGCCGGACCGGCAGCGGTGATCGCGATGTCATCGGTACTCCAGATGAACGTCGTCGGGACTGCGACGGCGCCGATGTCATGGGTGTCGAGCGGCATGGCCCGATACCAGTTCAGCGCTGCGGTCAGGGCACCCGGCTGGGACAACACCGCGAGGTGCCGCTCGACGGTCTGACCCGGTACGGCATCGCCGTACCCCAACCGCAGGGCCACGCAGTCGTCGGCCAACAGCGCCTTCTCTGGCTCGTCAGGCGTGGCGAAGTACTCCATGTAGCCCGATCGTTCCTGCTGGTCAGGATCATTGTCGCGCGCCCAGGCAAACGCCGCCGGATGCGGCACCGACACCGCGGTCAACGTATGCAGCCGTTCCGGATGCGCAGCGGCGACCGCCCAGGCGACAATCGCGCCCCAGTCATGTCCGACCAGATGCACCTTCGACAGGTCGAGGGCATCGCAGAGTCCGATGACGTCGGCGATCAACTCCGGCAACCGATAGTCGCTGATCGACCCGGGCCGCGCTCCCGGCGAGTAGCCACGCTGATCGGGGGCCACCGAGGCGATGCCGGCGTCGGCGAGTAACTCCGAGACCGCCGACCACGAGGCGGACGTCTCCGGGAACCCGTGGAGCAGGACTGCCACGTCACCCGATCCCGCCGGGGGCGTCCACGAGGTGACAGTGAACTCGAGGTCGCGGGTGGACACTGTGGAAACCTTCGCATCTGCGGGGCACATGAAGGGGAGTCTCATCGATCGCGGCGGACTCTGCAAGGATTTGCACTGTGCAAACAGGTGGCGAAAGTGTTTGGGCGACAACGTCTGCCAATTGACCCATTCGTCAACACATCCGGCGACTCCCCGCTAATCTGCAGCAATGCGCGCAGCGGTCATCGAAGGTGGAAGGTTTGTCGTCCGCGACGTCGCCGAGCCGGAACCCGCACCCGATGAGCTGTTGATCCGGGTCCACGGCTGCGGGGTCTGCGGCTCCGACCTCAAGACCTATCCCCTGCTGCCCGACGGCGCGATCATGGGGCACGAGTTCGCCGGCGAGGTTGTCGGCGCCGGAACCGCTGTCGCCGATCAGTGGGCCGAAGGCACCCCGGTCGCGTCGATGCCGGTGATCGGATGCGGCACATGTCAGCACTGCGTGGCAGGCGACCCGGCCCGGTGCGCCACACCGCAGGCCCTCGGACTCGGGATCCGGCCAGGCGCATTCGCCGAATACGTCACCGTGTCCGCATCCGGCACCGTGGCACTCGATCCGGCCGTCGACCTGCGGTTCGGCGCACTCGTCGAACCACTGGCCGTCGGCCTGCACGCGATGAACCGGGGCAGCGCGACCAGCGACGACCGCCTATTGGTTGTCGGGTCCGGGCCGGTGGGCCTATCCGTGGTGATCTGGGCACGGGCGCAGGGAATCACCGACATCACCGTCTGCGATCCGGTGGCACAGCGACGGCAGGCGGCACTCGATCTCGGTGCCACCCACGCCGTGGACCCGGCCGGCGAGAGCGTCGGAACGGGCTTCGATCTCGTCGTCGAATGCGTTGGCAAGACCGGAATGATCGCCACCTGCCTCGACGCGGCCGGACCACGCGGCCGGATCGTCATTGCCGGGGTCTGCATGGAACCGGACACGTTCATGCCGCTTGGCGCCATCGTCAAAGACGTCACCATGAACTTTGTCAGCTACTACACAGTCGACGAATTCCGCACCGCTGCCGCAGCATTGGCTGATGGCACCCTCCGACTCGACGGCTTTGTCAGCGGCTACTCGACCCTGGACGACCTCCAAGAGGTCGTCGATGGTCTATCCCATCCGAGTGACCAGCAAAAGGTCATCATCACGCCTTAGGAGAGCACCATGGAATCAAGCCCGCTTGCCATCATCACCGGCGGCGCCTCCGGCATCGGATGGGCCAGCGCGCAAACGCTGAGCGCCAGAGGATTTCAGGTGGTGATCGCCGACATCAACGCCGACGCCGCCCGCGAACGCGCCGCCGAACTCGGCGATGAGGCAGTGGCCGCCACCGTCGATGTCGCGGACGAGGATTCGGTGCGTACGTTGTTCGAGTCCGTCAGCACGAACCACGGTCAACTGACCTCGGTGGTCAACTGCGCAGGTCTGACCATCCCCGGCGCGCTGGCAGACCTGAGTCTGGCCGATTGGAACACCACCATCGCAGTCTGTCAGACCGGCACGTTCCTGACGTTCAAATATGCTGCGCGGCATATCGCCGACGGCGGTTCCATCGTCACCATCGCCTCACTCAACGGCCGTCAACCCGCGCCCGGCCTGGGCGCCTACTGCGCGGCAAAGGCCGCGGCACTGATGCTGACCCAGGTTGCCGCCCTCGAACTCGGCGAGCGCGGCATCCGGGTCAACGCGATCTCCCCGGGCTTGGTCGACACACCACTGGTCGCCGGATTGTCCCTGGTCCCAGGGATGACCGAGGACTATATCGAGAACACCCCACTCGGGCGAAGTGGTAAACCCGAAGAGATTGCCGCGATGGTTGCCTACCTGTTGTCCGACGAGGCTTCCTGGATCACCGGTTCAGCCTTCGACATCAACGGCGGCGCCCACACCAAGCGCTATCCAGATCTGCTCAAACATGTTGCTGCGATGGGCTTGTGAATATCACACCCAGGGAACCGAACCGCCGAGTTGACCGGTCACCTCATCGGCGACCGAGCTGACGAGCGCGCCCCGCCTGTTCAATTCCGTACCCGCCATCGGCGCAGAACAGCCCAGAACACAGAGTGCCCCGACCACCTCACCTCCGGCATCGAAGATCGGCGCATTCACCGACAGCGGGTGATACCAGGCGTTCTCGTCGATGGCACCGACCAACACATCGGAATCCAGGTTCTGTTGACCGTCCACAAACGCAGCGGTACGTCGCGAACCCCGAACACCGGAACCCGTCGCAGCCGAGGCCAGGGCATGAATGCGCCCCGCGTCCGTCGGGTACTGCTCGACCGCAAAACGCCGGGCCCGCACCGCGGCAAGGCGTTCGGCAAGGCGTTGATCGTGCTGCGCAGGCACCGGACTGCGGTCGAGCCAGCCGGCGATGGCCAGGTCATCCGACCAAGCAACCAGCACGGAACCCAGCGGGGGCCGAAAGGTGATCCGGTCACCTGATCGCAGATTCAGCCCACCTCCGCTGACCTGCCCGGCATCCCGAACACCGGCTATCAACAGGTCGTCCCCGGAAGGTACTACAACACAACATGATTGGCCGGTCATCTCGGCGAGCTCCGCGATCGCGCGCGACGTCGGCACCAGTTCGGCGATACTGCGCCCGGCCGCTTCACCGATGCGCGCCAGTGCCGGACCCAGTCGATAGACCTTGCTGCTCGGATGTTTGACCACCCATCCGACCCGCGTGAGCTCGGTGAGCATCGGATAGACGGTGGCCTTGTCGAGCCCGAGGAGCGCCGCTATGTCGGTGAGACTGCAGCGCCGGCCCGGTGGATCACTGAGCATCTCGACCACGTCGACGAGGCGTTCGGTCTGCGGGGACCGCCGTACTGTCATTTCCCGGGCGACATCCTGCCGAGATGACGTGTCAAGAACTGGATCTGGTGGCGTGCAGCGGCCTCGAACCACGGTTGCCCGGAATAGATGCCGAAGTGATCGCAGGGATAGTGGCGCACTTCGGCTCGGGCCTTCACTGCGGCGTTGGCCGCCGAATGCGTCGGCGCACTCCGATCGAAGTCGGCAATCTGCATCAGGACCGGGCACCCGATGTCGCCGGCGTCCCGATCGGGCCGATAGCCACCGATCTCCGGACCGATCGCCGCATCGATGGTGTTCTGCCACGTCGGCCCGGCGATCGCGAGGTAGTCCTGCCGATAGCCCGGCAACGTCAAGGCACCGATCTCACCCGGCTCGGCGACGATCGGCATCATCTTCGGTGTCCGACCGGCGGCGCGACGAACCCGGCTCCGCAATCCCAGTGCGGTCGAGCGCGCTATCGCCGACGCCGGCAGGTTCGCATACGCCAGCCGTCCGGCCGCCAGACCGTTGACCAACGGTGTCATCGAGACGATCGCAGCCAGGTCGTCGCGTCCGGCACCCACGGAGAGAACATGTCCTCCGGACAACGAAACACCCCACAGCACAACCCGGTTCGGGTCGACGCCCTCGATCGTCTTCACAGCCGCGATGGCGGCACGGTAATCCTCGAGCTGACCCTCGATCGACACCGTCTGCCGACGTTGGCCACCTGAAGACCCGAATCCACGGTAGTCGAAGGCGAACACATCCAGACCACTGGCGGCCAGCGCCGTGGCGAAGGGCTCCAGGCCGGAATCCTTTGTCCCACCGAGTCCGTGCGCCATCACCACTATCGGGGTACCCGCGGGACCTTTGAAAGCATCGGTGCCTGCCCGGAAGTACCAGGCATCGCATTCGACCCCATCGCTGTAGAAGGTCCGGGTCAGGTAGTGCCCGGAGTCCGAACTGCCGGTGCCGGGGGTGACTGTCTGCGCGGTCATGCGGTCACCGCCCAACGGGGCGCACCGAGGTCGGCGGCCCGGGCCAGACCGTCCGGCAACTCCTTGGTCCGCATGTCGTGCTCGTAGATGAAGTAGTCGACCTGCTGGGTGTGCCGCGGCCGATCGAGCATGTGGCCGGTGTACTTCTGCTGGTCACTCACGATCACCTCCTCCATCACCTCGGTGGTCGGCAGCCGGTATCTGCCTGCGGCATAGGCGCCGAGTAGCCGGGACTGGCATTCGACGAACGGGAACAGTGTGGGGGTCGACTGCGCGAATCCGATGAACACCAGGTCGTCGATCCCCGGCTTGAACATCCGCTTGTACAGCGGAATCTGGTTGTCGGGCGCGCTGATGAAGTCTTTGTCGAAGAACGGGAAGGTGATGTTGTACCCGGTGGCATAGACGATCACATCGAACTCACCGCTGGTGCCGTCCTCAAAATGCACGGTGGCCCCGTCGAGTTCGCGAACATTCGGCTTGGGGATCACATCACCCGAGCCCAGTCGCAGTGGTAGCTCCACCGACTGTGTCGGATGTGCTTCGAACAGTTTGTGGTTGGGCGTGGGCAGTCCGTAGTTCTCCGGCCGACCCGACAGCATCGGGTGTCCCAGCTGGACCAGCTTGCGCTGCCAGGACAGGGGCAGATACGGCGTGGTCTGGTAGTACTTGTCCGCAGGTTTACCTGCTATGTACTTCGGGACGATCCAGGCGCCCGATCGCGTCGACAGTGTCACCTCGTTGCGCAATGTCTTGGACGACAGTTCCACCGCGATGTCGGCCGCGCTGTTACCCAGGCCGACAACGAGTATCCGCTTGCCGGTCAGGGGCAACGGATCCTGCGGATCGATGTAGTGATGCGCATGGATCGACTGGCCACTGAAGGTTCCAGGGAAATCGGCGCGGCGCGCATCCCAGTGATGCCCGTTGCCCACCACGAGCAGATCGAACCTTCGGGTCTCGCCGGCCTGGGTCTGCAACTCCCAGCCTCCGCCGTCGAGCCTGCGGGCGTGGGTCACCCCGTTCTGGAACTCGATGTTGTCCTTGAGGTCGAACGCGTCGGCGTAGGCATCCAGATACGACTTGATCTGGGAGTGATGCGGAAAGTCGGGATAGTCCTCCGGCATCGGGAAGTCCTTGAACGACAGACGATGCTTGGAGGTGTCGATGTGTAGCGAACGGTAGGCGCTGCTGTACCCGTTGGGATTCTTGAACGCCCAGTTGCCGCCGACCCGATCCGAGACCTCGAAACAGGTGTACGGAATGCCGTAGTCGTTCAATATCTTTCCGGCTGTCAATCCACTGATACCGGCGCCGATGACAGCCGTGGTCGGACCCTGCATGAGAGCTCCTGAGGCATCTAGTTGACACATTCTGCAATCTGTTGACCCGAGAGTACACAGATCGAAGAATGTGTCTACCAGTTTTGCTATGTTTGCCTCGTGACAGATTCCGTCGATGCCCGCACCGTTCACGATCGACTCCTCGATGCCGCCGAAGTATGCCTCGCGGCCAAGGGCATTCGGGCGACCACCGTGCTGGAGGTCGCCGAGACCGCAGGCGTGTCGCGGGCCTGGCTGTACCGGCACTTTTCGGACAAGTCGGCGCTGCTCGGCGCCACGATAGTCCGACTCAACGATGCATTCTGGGCGGATGCACGGCAGAGACTGGCCGGATTTGACCAGTTCGACGCCCAATTGGCCGCAGGCGTCGCCCACGGCCGCAGCGCATACGATTCGCCGGGAGCGCTGACGATGAAGCTACGCATGAGTGAACCCGAGGAGTTTGCCGCCTGCGCGGGTATCGGGGTACAGGGTCTGGTGCCGGACCTCGCGGCGTTCTGGCGAGACTATGTGATCGCCGCCCGCGACCGCGGCGACATCCATCCGCAGACCGACATCGCCGAGGCCTCCGAGTGGGTGGCCCGGGTACTCATCAACCTGACAACGGTTCCCAGTCCCAGCCTGGACCCCGACGACCAAGCCGCGGTGAGGCGCTACTTCCGGCGCTACGTGATGCCGGGACTGCAAACCGCTCCCGCACAGTAGTTCTCGGCCGGACGCGTCTCAGGAGTGATGCCGAACGATATCGTTCACCA
This sequence comes from Williamsia sp. Y712, assembly GCF_059445525.1. Taxonomy (NCBI): domain Bacteria; kingdom Bacillati; phylum Actinomycetota; class Actinomycetes; order Mycobacteriales; family Nocardiaceae; genus Williamsia; species Williamsia sp. Y712. The sequence goes on along the minus strand of NZ_JCAIUN010000001.1, from coordinate 1,878,771 downwards.
CATGATGTCCGGATCGGCACCGAGCCGATCGCCGGTGTTGAGCCCATCGATCTGCGCCATCTGGTCGTCGGTGAGCTCGAAATCGAATACGCCGAAGTTCGACTCGATACGGTCGGGTGCCGACGACTTCGGGATCACCACCGTATCGCGCTGCAGATGCCAGCGAAGGACCACTTGGGCCGGCGTCTTCGACTGGGCTGCAGCGATATCCACGATCTCCGGGATGGCCAGAGTACTTCCCTGCCCCAGCGGTCCCCAGGCTTCGGTGACGATTCCGAGCGATGCATGGAACTCGCGTAGTTCATTCTGTGCGAGTCTCGGGTGCAACTCGATCTGGTTGACGACGGGGACCTCACCGGTACCCTCGATCAACTCCTCGAGGTGCGCGCGGGTGAAGTTGGAGACACCGATCGAGCGGATCACGCCGTCGGCCTTCAGCTTCTGGAAGGCCCGAAACGTATCGACGAACTTGCCCTCCTTCGCCAGCGGCCAATGAATCAGGTACATGTCGACATAGTCGAGACCCAAAGTGGCCAGCGACTTCTCGAAGGCCCGCATCGTGGTGTCGTAGCCCTGATCGTCGTTCCACAACTTCGTGGTCACGAATAGTTCAGATCGCGGAACCGGTGATGCCCGAACCGCCCGGCCGACACCTGCCTCGTTTCCGTACATCGCCGCGGTGTCGACACTGCGGTAGCCACACCCGATCGCGTGCGTGAGCGCCTCCTCGGCGGCGTCGTCGGCCACCTGATAGACCCCGTAGCCGACTGCCGGAATCACATTGCCGTCCAGCAGGTTCACAGTCGCACCCATGATGTACTCCTCAGATCTTCTTTCGCGGACGAACTGGCCTGATCGCGGACGGCCGATACTCGGCACCACAGCCTGAAGAAAAGACTAAGTTGCCTACGCTGTCTCGTCAATGCGAAACACCATCTTGCAATCCGAGAGACTTCGAACTCTGAGCAACAGTGTTACGTCTTCATGAAGAGACATCGATCAGGTGCGATTCGCGTTGACAGGACGCCGACTTAGCCAGGATTCTGTCTCATATTGCGAGTCACTAGCTTGCATGAAGAGACGGATAGGACAGGAGCGCCACATGGCGTACGTCATCACCAGCCCGTGCATCGACGAGACAGACAAGTCGTGCATGGAGGAATGCCCCGTCGATTGCATCTACGAGGGCGATCGGATGATGTACATCCACCCCGACGAATGCGTCGATTGCGGTCGTTGCGAACCGGTCTGCCCGGTGATCTCGATCTTCCACGAGGAGGACGTACCCGAAGATCGGACCGTGTTCATCGGCATCAACGAACAGTTCTTCGCGAACATCGGATCCCCCGGGGGCGCCAGAAAGGTCGGGGTCATCGGCAAGGACCATCCGACCATCGCCGCGTGGGAGGTCACCGAATGACAAATACGGCACCGACGCAGATCACGGTGGACCTGTTGGTCATCGGGGCCGGACCGGCCGGTCTCTACGGGACGTACTACGCCGGCTTCCGGGGCATGTCCGTCGCGTTGATGGACTCGCTCCCGCAGGTGGGTGGACAAGTGGCGGCCCTGTACCCGGAGAAGCAGATCTTCGACATCGCCGGCTTCCCCGCTGTCAAAGGGCAGGAACTGATCGATTCCCTGTACACACAGGCACTGCAGAGCGAACCGAACCTGCTCCTCGGCCAGACCGCAGCGAAACTCGAAACCCATCCCGACAGCGTCTCGGTCACCACCGATACCGGAACCACCGTGCACGCCAAGGCCGTACTCATCACCGGCGGCGTCGGTAGTTTCGAACCTCGCCAGTTGCCGGTCGGCTCCGACTACGAGGGCCGTGGTCTGCGCTACTTCGTCCCGCGCCTGAACGACCTCGCCGGCCATGACGTCGTCATCGTCGGCGGCGGCGACTCCGCCCTCGACTGGGCACTGGGGCTCGAGAAGATCGCGGCGTCGGTGACCCTCGTCCACCGCAGGCCGGTGTTCCGCGCTCACGAACGCAGTATCGCCCTGCTCGCACAATCGACGGTCACGGTCATGACGCCGTATGAAGTCGCGGCCGTCACCGGCGACGACAACGTTGCCGAGGTGACCGTCCGGCACGCGAAGAACTCAGAAACCGTTGCCCTGCCCGCGAACTCGATCGTGGCGGCCCTGGGGTTCATCGCCGACCTCGGACCTCTTGATTCCTGGGGCTTGGAACAAGACAAGCGGCGCATCGTCGTCGGGCGCGACATGCAGACGTCGATCCCCCGGGTCTTCGCGGCCGGGGACATCAGCGAGTACCCGAGCAAGACACGTCTGATGAGTGTCGGATTCGGTGAAGCGGCGGCCGCGGTGAACAATCTCGCGCCGCTTGTCGATGCGAACCTGTCCGTGACACCGGGACACTCTTCCGACAGCTAATGTCGCAGTACCAGAAACGACGACGGCGAGTTGTGGTCACGTTCACCACAACTCGCCGTCATCTGGTTCGCGTCAGCGCCGGCCATGAAGAGGACAACCCCTCAGAGGATGAAGCTCAGTCGCGCACCGGGGTCCATCGCCTCGTTCGTCAGAGTGGCGCGCCGCAACGTGAACGCGAGGGCATCGTCGGTCACGAGCAGCTCGTGATCGTAGCGACCGACGTAGTAGAACGCACCCCCGTCGCGGAAACGGTGGATCACGAAGTTGGCACTCACCCGCAACCTGGCTCCGTCACGCCCGAGGATCCGGACGTTGCTCACCAATCGAGTTGTTCGCGAATGTGGGTTCTCGGCGTGCGCTTTTCGGCTCTTGAGGCGTTTGACCCGGGCGTTCAGCAGATCCCAGTCATCGGCGACAAAGTATCCCGCCGCCTCGGGGCCCAAGCCTCGCGCGTCGGTCGTCGGGACGAGCATCGACGCCCCTGGAACAAACCGGGTCAGCCATTCTTCGAGCTCCCAGTCATCGAGAAGTGCTGCCTCGTCGTAGAAGAACTCTTCGACCTCCCCACGGGAGACCGCCCGGTCACTTCCGGTGGACACATCCAATTCGATTGCAGCAGTCATCATCCGACCTTTCCGCTGACGCCGTCGATTTCGCCGACGCGCCTGCTCCAGTGCCTCCAGAAGCTGCGCATCGCACCTTCATCGATCGATCGTCCGCGCGGGCCGCGCAGGTCGTCTCCCATACCGCGGGACATGTCACTCCAGTCCAGGTCCACGGAATCGAAGCCTGCGGTGGCGGATACTCCGCGCTGGACCGCTTCATACGCTTCGATGTCGTCCGGTGTTGCCAGTCCGCCCGGACCGACGAAACTCGCCATCGTCTTGAGCCGCAACGCCCGCACATCCGCAGGCTCACCGTTCTCGACGAACTGCCAGGCGCGGACATCGGTCACTCCCGGCTCCACCGGCTCTAGCTGCCGGATGGTCAGGGATTCGAGGTCGAAGAGCAGAAGGTTGGGAAATACGAACAGGATTCGTGATGCATTCGCCACGTCGTCCGCACGCTCGGCACCCAGTCGCTCTGCCATCTCCGCGCGCTTGCCCTCGATACGGGTCTTCTCCGCTTCACCGAAGCGCGGTTCCCAGATCATGCCGATGCGGCCGTTGTGGCCGGTCAGGATGAGCAGTCCGTGGCCTTGTCCGAGATCATGGGCGTACTGGTCGTGGTCGGTGACGGCGAAGCCCGTCTCCCGCAGGTAGCCGACAAACGTGTTGTGGGTGGGAGCGAAATGATAGCCATCCATGGCATTTTCGACAGCGAGCTTCCAGTTGCCGCGCACGCTGTACTTCTGCACGCCGGGAAGGGTGGTCATCCCGTCTTTGCCGATCGACGCGGTCATGGTCATGTAATCCGCGGCCGGACCGAGATGTTCGAGCAGTGGCGGGACGCCTTCGTCGAAGGCCACGAAGACAAAGCCTTCGTGGATGTCCAGACGCGGGACCCGGCGCAGCGAAAGCGAATCGACGAACTCGCTTGCCTCCGGGTAGGCGCCACTGTCCGGCAGGGCGGCGAGTTCACCGGAATTGCGGAAAGTCCAGGCGTGATAGAAGCACTGGAAGTTCTTGGTGCGCCCTTCGGCTTCCCGACAGAGGATTGTTCCGCGGTGGGGGCACGCATTGAGATACGCCTGCACAACACCGTTCGAGTCCCTGACAAAGATCAGGGGGCGTCCGCCGAGTGTTCGGGTCTTGAAATCACCGGCGACCGGGATCTCGGTTTCGTGACCCAGGTAGAGCCAGGTACGGCCCCAGATCTCGTTGCGCTCCCGATTGAAGACGGCATTTTCCCGGTAGGCGCCACGGTGAACTTTGAAGGTCAGCGCATCCCAATCCTGCGCGATCAACGAGTTCCCGACGTCCAGACGTTCAGCATCCGGCGCTGCGGGCAGCGTAGTGGTCATGGTGCACTCACATTTCGTTGTGGTTGTTCAGTGCGAGACATCGTCTCGCACTACGAGATATTCGATCAAGCCCTCGATGCCTTGTCAATTCGTCCGGAGAGCCGGAAAGCGAGGTTTACGAGCATGTTTCACGGCCGTAACCTCCCGGCCCGGCCGCCGGTTCTGATCCGGTGCAACAACACGGCCGCAACGCCCGCGATCGCGGCGAGGATACCGAAGGCCAGGGGCCACGAGGTCGCCTCGACGATCACGCCCATCAAGGGGGGCGTGATCGCCATCCCGAGCGCGACGGCCGTGTTCTGAACACCCAGGATCAGACCGATCTTCTTCGGATCGGCCAGCTCCCCGATGGCCGTGAATGCGAGCCCATTCCAACTGATCGCCGCGAATCCTGCACAGACCAGCACGATCACCGCGACAACTCCACCGACCAGTTCGCCGAGCACCGCGAGTGCGAACAGCACGCTCGTCACCACCGCGACGTACTGCAAGGGGGCGATGCGGACACCTCGCCGGTCGGAGAGGACCCCGAGTCCGATACGAGCCGCGCCACCGCCGAGCTGAACGAGGGCCAGCAGTCCGGCGGCAGCCACCGCCGACATGGCATGCCCGTCGACCAGGTAGACGACCAAGAACCCGACGACCGTGAGTTGGGGCACAACGAGGAGGAATGAGACCAGACACAACTGCACGACGGCGCTGCGATTGCCGGTGCGGATCTCGGATCCGTCTGCGCCGGAAGGTGCTTCGACGGGCCCACCCGGATCGCGGACGAATATCCACACCACAATTGCGCCGGCACCGCAGGCTCCCGCCGCGACCAGCAAAGCGCCCGCGAGCCCCCACATCCCCGCGACGGCAGGCAAAGTCAGCGATGCCACTGCCGCACCGAGTGGGATCGCCGTCTGCCGCGCTCCCATCGCCAGACCACGCTCGGAGCGCGGGAACCACAGGATGACCGCACGCCCGCTGGCAGCGTTCACGCTTGCGCAGGCGGCGCCCGCCAGAACCATCGACACCATCAACGCCCACACCGTTGTCGAGACTGCGGCACAGACCAGGGCCGCGGCACTGAGAAAGAGACCGACCGTCATCACCCGACGCTCACCGATCCGGTCGGCGAGCAGGCCCCAGGGTACGAGGAACAGCAGCAACCCGATCGTGCTGGCGGCCAACACGAACCCGAGTTCGGTCAACGACAGCGAGAACCGGGAACGCAGGATCGGCGACAAACTGGGCATGCCCTGTAGCACCGAAGCCGCAGATGCCTGGGCGAAGACGCCCGCAGCCAGGACCACCCACCGGTATCGGCGGGCCGGGCGGTCGCCGGGCACCGGGACGAACGCCTGTTCTTCCGTATGCGTCATGTCGGGTCGCCCCGACTCATAAACACCGGGGACCATCTCATGAATCGGCCCATCTCATGATTCATCGTGCACTGCGTGATCCTCCTCGTTGAGTGACGTCAGCGGGTCGTGGGCCCGCGTCGAATCGCCGTTGCCAGGGCCAACATTCGCGTTGACTGCCCGACAATCGGTGGATTCGCTTCAGATACGAGGCGGGGTCGACCCCGTCAAGGGCCGACCCCTACATCTAGACGATGCCTCGAACGAATGGTTTGCCCAGCGCTCTCGGTTCTCGCAGCGCGCCGCTGATCACCACCATCGCGACCAGCGCGAGCACATACGGTGCCGCGATCAACATCTGCGAATTGAGCTCGAATCCCAAGGCGGGCAGTGCGAGCCGGAGCGCATCGGCGAATCCGAAGAGCAGGCATCCGAGCAGCGTGCGGCGCAAGCGCCACGCACCGAAGATGACGGCGGCCAGAACGATGAAGCCGCGACCTCCGGTCATGTTCGCGTTGAACGAACCGACTTCGCCGACGGCCAGATACGCCCCACCCAGACCCGAGCAGAGCCCACACCACAGCAATGCCTGCCTGCGCAGCCTGTTCACGTCCAGACCGGTCGCGTCGGCGGCCTGCGGGTTGTCACCGATGGCGCGCAGATTGAGGCCCCAGCGACTACGTTCGACCAACCACCAGGTCAGTGGGATCAGAACCACCAACAGATACATCGGCCAGCGTTCGACAAACAATGCCTGCCCGATCACCGGTATGTCCCGGAGTATCGGAATGCTCATCAGTGACACCTGATGATTCGAGAAGTCGGCCAGTGAGATCAGGTACGTGGTGAGACCGAGGACGAGCGTGTTGAGCACCAGGCCCACCACAAAGGTGTTGACGTTCAGGCGATGTGACAGGTTTCCGTGGATCAGACCGACGATCATGCCGATGATTGCACCACCGATCAGACCGATGGTCGCGCTGCCCGTTTCACTGGCGATCGCGATGGACGAGAATGCGCCGGCCAACATCATCGACTCGACCGAGATGTTCTGGGTACCTCCGCGTTCCGCCAGGTACTCGCCGCACGCGGCGAATGCCAGTGGCGCGGTGAGCCGCATCGCGCTGGACAGGATGATTCCGATGTCGTCTGGACTCATGACACTTGCTGCGCTTTCTTCGACAGTTTGTTACTGGCGAACGACAGTGCCGGGGCAATGACACATGCCAGCACCAGCAGTGACTGCACGACGTTCACCAGATAGATGGGCACGCCGGTCGCCGACAGGAATGCCGAGCCTGTTCGCAAGGCGCCGAACACGATTGCGACCGGAATCGCGACCATCGGCCGGTTTCGGGCGATCAGTGCGATGAGCATGCCATCCCAGCCGATGTTGTTGGCCACCGCGGGCTGGAGCCGGAAAACCGAACTCTCGACCACTACCGCGCCTGCGAGTCCGGCGCAGGCGCCGGAGATCATCAGAGCCACCGCACCGGCGAGCGCCACCCGTACACCCGCATGCTGTGCGGTCAACGGGTTCAGGCCGACGATGCCCATGGTGAAACCCCATCGGCTGCGGGCCAGTACCACCGCGATGATCACGGTGAGCACGAGGCCGATGATCAGTCCGACGTTGACGCTCAGATCGGGATACTGCCCGACCGAAGGCAACCGGTAATCCTTGGGCAACAGCGCCGATTGGTTGGCACCCGTGCTCGAGGCGTCGGTCTTCGGTTCCTGCAACAGCCACGGAACACTGACCATGTAGCTGACGACCTGGACCGCGATGAACGACATCAACAACGTGCTGACAACGATGTTCACACCACGGATACGGTGCAGTAGAGAACTGACCCCGGCCCACAGCCCACCGAAGATCGCGCCGACCACGATGCTCACGGTGATCACCAGTATCGGCGGACCGGACATACGGAGCCCGATGAACATCGCCATCAGGGCGCCGATCAGTACCTGCCCCTCCTGACCGATGTTGAAGGCGCCCGCCCGGTTACAGACACAGGCACCCACTGCCACGATCAGCAGTGGCGCCGCGGCGAGAAGTGTTTGCGACCACGATGCGGCATCGGACATGCTGCCCTCGAACAGGGCAACCGCCACTGCGCTCGGCGAGCCGCCGGTTGCCGCGACCAGGATGGTCGAGAGCAGTAGCGCCACCGCGAGCGCGAGGATCGTCAGCCACGCTTGCGCAAGCGCACCGGGCCCCGGCGCGATCCGTGTCACCGCGCGTCGGAGAAACTCCGAAGGCGGCCGAGTACTCGACGGCGGTGGCGGCGCGGGCTCCTTGTCCAGGATCGATGTGGTACTCATGCTGCTTCCTCACCGCCCAAGAGCATTCCGAGCCGCTCGGCAGTGGCGTCGGGTGTGCGGACCACGCCGGCGATCCGACCGTCGGAGATCACGGCGATCCGGGAACACAGAGCGGTCACCTCTTCGAGTTCTGTACTGATCAGCAACACCGCGACTCCCTGTTCTGCGGCCTTACGCAAATGCATGTACATGTCCTCGATCGCGCCGATGTCGAGTCCGTGTGTCGGCTGCGCCGCAACGAGCACCGTGGGGTTGGCGGCCAGTTCACGCGCCAGCACCACCCGTTGCTGGTTGCCTCCGGAGAGGTTGCGAACCGGGGTGTCGATCGACGGGGTCGAGATCCGGTGACGGGCAACCAGTTCCTCGGCGTGCTTCCGAATCTCTCTGCGTCGCAACCATCCTCGTTTCGATAAAGTGTCAAGGTCCTTGAACACGAGATTGTCGGCAACGCTGAGATCGAGCACAACGCCGCAACGGTGCCGGTCCTCGGGTATGACACCGACGCCGGCTTTGCGCAGCGCGCCCGGCTTCGACATCGGGACGGTGCGTCCGGCCACCTTGAGTTCGCCTCCCACCGAGGGCACCAGTCCGCACAGCACGTCACCGAGCTCTGCCTGACCGTTGCCCTCCACGCCGTAGAGCCCGACGATCTCTCCCCTGCGAAGTTGCAGTGACACACCGTCGAGCACGGCCCGGCCATCGGCATTCTTCATCGTCAGGCCATCGAGTTCCAAAGCCGCAGGCTCCGAATCGGTTTCCTGGACCTCGGGGGCGTCGACGCCGAGCGAGCGGGTGGCAACACCATCGAGCGCGACCCCGAGTGCGGGGGCCGAGTGGTCGAGCGAGACGTCCCGGCCCACCATCTGCCTCGCCAGGATCTGCGGGGTCGTGTCGGCCGTGTCGGCACGGAAGACCACCCGCCCCTTGCGCAGCACGGTCACCCGGTCGGTGGCGGCCGAGATCTCCGCCAACTTGTGACTGATCAGGACCACGGCACGGTTTTCGGTGGAGACCACCGTGCGAAGCACCTCGAACAATTCGGCCGACTCGGCCGCCGTCAGCACCGATGTCGGTTCGTCCAGAATCAGGATCTGCGGGTCCCGCCGCAGACACTTGACGATCTCGACCCGCTGGCGTTGCCCGGCGGACATCTCCCCGACCACCGCCATCGGATCGATCGGGAGGCCATATCGGCTCGAGACCGCTTCGACCTCACTGCATGCCCGATCACGGTCAATCGCACCACGCTCGCCCAAAACGACGTTCTCCCAGACGGTCAGGGCATCGATGAGGCTGAAGTGCTGATGCACCATGCCGATTCCCAGTTGCAGGGCGTCGTACGGCGACCGTATCTCGACCCGCTTGCCGCTGCGCATGATCGTTCCGTCGTCCGGTTGCACGAGCCCGAGCAGCACCTTCATCAAGGTCGACTTGCCGGCACCGTTCTCACCGAGCAGTCCGTGGATCTCACCCGTTCGTGCCGAGAGGTCGATGGCGTCACAAGCCACAACCGACCCGTATGCCTTGGTGATCCCGCGGGCCGCCAGAGCAGGCGGGGGAACTCCCACTTCGAAAACCTCAGAGAGCGGTCCGGTTTCGACCACCCGCGTCAGCGGCGTCCGATCCCCCGGCGCCCACACCTGCTCACCGGTCATGGTCTACACGCCCGACTTGGCGACGACGTCGTCCGGCACGATCTCACCGGTGCCGATCTTCTCGATGAAGGCGGCCAGTTCAGCGTTCTGGGCTTCGGTGCCGTTACACAGCTTGACGGTCGGAACAGAGTCCTTGCCCATGTGCCATTCGCGCACCTCGCCCATCTTGAGCTCACCGTCCTTGAACTTCTCCAGCGCGGCGGCGAAATATGCACCCGGATCGAAGATCACCGAGACACCCCATTTGATGGCCGTCTCGCCGCAGCGGTCGGTACCCGGGGTCGACAGGATGACGCCTGCTTCGGTTCCGAGCTCACCAACGCTGTCCGTCGCACCACCCAGATACGGGTAGAGAGCCTCGACGCCCTGACTGATCTGCGCCTGAGCCGCTTCCCGCGCCTTCGCAGAGTCGTTGAAGTCACCGGTGTACGTGGTCGCGAGAGTCGCATTCGGGACCAGCTGTTTGATCCCCGCCTCGAACGCCTTGGCAGCCATCACCGAGAAGTCGAGCTCGGGACCGGAAATGTAACCCGCCTTGGTGGCGTTCCGCTCCCGCATCAGGATGCCGTTTGCGTAACCGGCGGCGAGCATGGCCTCGTTGACGAAGTCCTTCGACACGGTGACGTTGGGTGTCGGCGTGATCCCCGTGCCGGCCGGGGAATACCAGTTGGTGTTGGCGCAGACCGGTTCCTCCGCCGCAGGCAGCGCATCCTTGAGTTCCTGGGCGGCGATCGCGATGAGGTCGACGTTCTGCCTGCACAGGTTACGAGCCTGTTCGAGCACAGCCGCCGGGTTGACCGAGCCGACTTTGATCAGGGTCCAGTCATTCGCGTCGACGACCTTCTGCGCGTTCGTCACGAACGTTTCGTAGTACCCGTTGTCGTTCAGGTCACCGGGACTGAGCACGCCGACAACAACTTTGCCGTCACCGTTCACGTCGGGCTGAGATCCGGACGTCGACTGTGCGGACCCGCCACCGCCGGTGTCACTGTTACCGCGGTCCGAGCACGCGGTGAGTGCGGCCAGCGCGACGCAAGCGACCGCCGCAGTTTGAATGATGCGCGATTTTGACATTGTTCAATCCCTCCAAGGGAGTGAGATGGATCAGGGATGGGGGCAGATCACAGGTCCGCGTAGGCAATCCGTTCTTGCTGGAACAGTGCGCCGCCTTCGGCCCGGACGAAATGGGGGAAGCCCATCCGGCCGACCGGCGCGACACGTGTGGGGTCGATCCGATCCGGTTCCAGGAGTATCGATTCGTCGACGGTGATCGAGACGACCTCGGCGAGCACGATGTGTACCCCGGAGAATCGAACGTCCGGCTCACCCCGGTCGATCACGTCGAGCACACGGCATTCCAGGTTGGCCGGGCTGTCGATGAGGGACGGCACGGCGACAACCTGGGATTCGGTTGTCCCCCACCCCGTGATATCCAACTCTGACACGTCATTTGGGTATTCGCGTGCGACCGCTTCGATGTGATCGGCCATGGCGCCGCCGGTGACGTTGACGACGAACTCACCCGTACGTTCGATGTTGGCCCAGGTGTCCTTCGGTCCGTCGGTTGCCTCGCGGAGGGTTCCGATCGTGATGGCGATCGTCGGCGGTTGACCGCAGACCGGCATGTAGTAGCTGTACGGCGCGACATTGACCGTGCCGTCGGCGGAGACGGTGGTGATCATGGCGATCGGCCGAGGAATGATCAGATGCGAGAGCAGGCCCTGCTTCTGCGCCGGGGTTCGACCAGCCAGATCGACGACCTGCCGGGTGGACGAGCGACTGCTCGTGGGTGACTGGGAGGCGTTCACAGAGTTTGTCCTTTGACTCAATACGGGATGGCGTACCGCTTTATGAGATGGTTTCCGGTTTCCGTGGCCGTGTCAATCGGCAGAGGACGCCATCCCGAAGACGAAACACAGTATTAAGGGATGTAATGCATCAGTAACGAAAGATGCTGCTGACAGCGGGAATCTGCCACATTTCGACCAGAACCAAAGAAGAGGCCACCCGTCGCCTCGGCAATGGGTGGCCTCTTCCAAGTCGGCGAAAGTGTCGCTTATACCGAGACGCTGTTCTCAGATCACCCCGATGGTTTGGCACCGAGCAGGTTGGCACGCAACGTCGTTCCCGGGTAATCGGGTGGACGAAGGCCGCGCGACCGCAATTCAGGAACGAGATGGTCGACCACGTCACCCACCGCCCCCGGCGTCCGAAGCGGGTTCGAGATCATGAAACCACCGAGCGAACCCGTCGCCTCGAATTGGCCCTCCATCTCGTCGGCGACGTCAGCGGCCGTTCCGGCGATGGTCTGGTCGTACCCGGTGGAGTATCGCCAGCCCTCATCGAAGAATTCCTTTCTGCTGAAACGGGTTTGGGCACCATGGTCGGAGATCAGCCGGTCCACGAAGCCCGACTGTGTGCCCTGCGCGTCGACAATCGATTGCCGCAGTTCACCGAGCACGAAAGAGGCAGGCAACACCGAGAAGTCGTAGCCGGTGTTGTAGGAGAGATAGGCTCCGACGCCTTCCATGGGAAGCATCCCGAGCAGCTCCTCACGCCGGGCGATCGCCTCACTCCTACTCGCACCGAGTACCACCTGAATGGCCCACAGGATGCCCACCGACGTCGGCTCCCGCCCGGCCTTGTCCAGAGCCTTGTCCAACTCGGATCTGTGTCGCCGCTGGGAATCGAGGTGTCCACCGGAGCCGAAGACCACGTCGGCGAACGCCGCGGATGCCGCGATCCCCCGAGGCGATGAACCGGCCTGTACCAGAACAGGTCTGCGCTGGGGACTGGGCACACTCGGAAGTGGACCCCGCACCTTGAAGTGTTTGCCGTCGTGGTCGAGGCGGTGAACCTTGGTCGGGTCGGCGAACACCCGGGTCTGGTGATCGCGCACGATCGCCCCGGGTTCGACCGAATCCCACAACCGCTGACAGACGTCGACGAACTCTTCCATCCGTTCATACCGGGAACCGTGATCCATCAACGTGTCGAAACCGTAGTTCGCCGCATCCGACGTGCGCGCGGAGGCCACCACGTTGAACGCCATCCGCCCACCGGTCACGTGATCAAGCGAATTGAGCAGCCGCGCAACGTAGAACGGATGCATGTACGTCGAGGAATACGTCAGTCCGAAACCGATCCGCGATGTCGCCTGACCGAGTGCGGCGATGATCGGCGACATGTCATGGCGCGGCCACGAGATCCCCCACCGGATCGCGGCGTCGGCCGAGCCTTCCCACGTATCCGGGATCCCGACGCCATCGCCGAAGAACAGCATGTCGATGCCGCCGCGTTCGGCGGTCCTGGCCAATTCCGTGAACATACCGACGTCGGGATAGTCCGCGCCGACCCAGGAACCCGGGACTGCCCAGCGACCCTCCGTGTGGGTGAACGACAGATCGAAGGCCAGTGCCATCTGCGCCGGTTCGTTCACACTCACCGCGATCCCGCAGCGATGTGTGACGCCAGCGCATCCACACCGTCGGCAGTGGATATCTTCTTTGCCGCGTGCAGAGTCAGTGCGGTGAGCGCACCCTCGTGTGTCAACTTGTCGTAACTGGCTGTTGCATCCTCGGCCAGAACGACGTGGTATCCGAGCTGCGCAGCATCGAAAACCGTCGCCAGCACGCAGCATTCGGTTGTCAGTCCGGCAACCAACAGCCACTGCACCCCGGCTTCACTCAACCGGGCGTGCAGGTCCGTCTCGAAGAATGAGCTGTATCGTTGCTTGGCGATATGCCAGTCCCCGGGCGCCGGGTGCAGCGAGTAGATGTCGGTGCCTGATGTGCCTGCGACACAGGGTTCGGCCGGACCGGGCCAATCCTCCGGTTCGATGTCGCGTAGCCACAATGATGCCGCCCAGGGCTTCTCGCGATCCTGCACGAGAGAAACCCAGATCACCTGTAAACCAGCGGCTCTGGCCGCCTCGACGAGCACGTCCGTTTGCTCGACGGCTGACGCGACTGCCGCGAGACCCTCCTCACTGACCCAGTCGAGCACGGCCGGATCAGCGAAGGAGTTCTGCACGTCGATCACGAGCAATGCGCCGGCGGCAATCGGGCCGGGTAGTGCGCTCACGAGGTCACCACCTTGGACAGCGCGGGGAGAACGGCCTCGGCGAACGCGTTCATGTCGGGCACGTAGTCGGGGAAGATCAACATCAAACCGTCGAGCTCGGCGTAGTCGACCATCTCGTGGATCTTCTCGGTGACCGTCGACGCCGAACCCTTGATGACCTCAGTCTGAAAGCCGCTCTGCTCCAGCGCCTTCGCCCCCGGCGCGTCATTCTTGTCGACCGGCATGCCGTAAGCGATCGCCATGTTGCGCAGGGCTTCTTGATCCGCACCCGCACCGTACACATCGAATCTGCGCTCGGCGTCCGCGTCCGTATCGCCCATCACGATCGTCGCCATCGCGTAGGTACGAAGGCTCCGTCCATGGTCAACCGCGGCCGCCTTCGCTTCCCTGCTCACCTTTCGCAGGCCGTCGAGCTCATGCGCCGACAGAAACGATGCGTCGCAGTACTTCGCCTGGAATTGCAGACCGGCCGGTGATCGTCCTGCCGAGATGAGCGTCGGTGTCGCCGCCGGGTGTGGCCGCGACGAGCAAGCATTCATATCAAAGAATTCGCCATGGTGGGTCACTTCATCCTGGCTCCACAACGCCAGCAAAACCTGAACCCATTCTTCCGAATAACGGTAGCGCGCCGCATGATCGAGCTCTTCTGGCCACATACCCATCTGTGCGAACTCTTCAGAGAACGAGCCGACCACGATGTTCATGCCGCAACGCCCACCGCTGATCTGGTCGAGTGTGGTGAACATCTTTGCAACGATCGCCGGGTTGAACAGGATGGTGTGCACTGTCGACCAGATCTTGACGCGCTCGGTTGCCTCGGCCAGGCCCGACATCATCGTCATCGACTCGAGGGTTCTGCCCCAATGATCAGTCCGGCCACCGTATCCGCGCCATTTGCCCTGCGACATGATGAAGTCGAACCCGAGTTGATCTGCCGCCACGGCGACCTCGCGGTTGTAGTCGTAGGTGGCCTCGATGCGCGGTGCGGTGTCGGAGACGATCCAGCCGCCGTTGCTGATGGGTAGGAATATGCCGTATTCGTGTTTATTCACGTTCTTTTAGACTTTCTTCACTGAAGTATGTAGGGGACCTTCGTCTCTGCGGCACCGAACGATGCATGCCTGCCGGATATCTCTTACCTGCTGATTCCGAACTCACACGTCCAGAATCAAACCATCACCGCACGCGCGGCCGACGCAAACCATCATCGATCGGTTCGCGGTCCGTTCTTCCTCCGTCAACACCGAATCCCGGTGCAATGGCTTCCCGGCGAGTACCCGCGTCTCGCAAGCGCCGCAGTACCCTTCCTCGCAGTCGCGCGAGATGCCAGGAACCGCCACGGATATGGCATCGAGCAGCGTTCGGCCGACGGGTACGGTCAGGGTTGTCCCACTGCGCGCCAAAGTCACCGAGAACTCCCGGTCCGGCACGCTCGGCGCCGTCCCGAGCGAGGTGTCCGGAACCGTGCCGAAGTGTTCTCTCCGGAACCTCTTCGACGAACCCGCAGCGCGACAGGCATTCTCGACTGCTGTGGTCATCGAATACGGACCGCAGCAATAGATCAGCGCATCATCACCGATTGTGCTCACCCATGACGCGATGTCCGGGCGGGTACTTTCGGCCGTGTCCACGATCGTCATGGACTCGCCGAGCAGGTCGCGCAATTCGTCGACGTAGGCCATCGATTCGCGGCCGCGGCCGCAGTAGAGCATCGTGACCCTGGCCTGCTGCGCCAGCGCATGTTTCACCATCGACAGCATCGGAGTCACACCGATGCCACCGGCGATGAAGAGATACTCCGGCGCGTCCTGCAGCCGGAACTTGTTGCGCGGAGGTTCGATGTTCAGGGTTGATCCGGCGCCGAGCCGCTGATGGATCTCGGCGGAACCGCCCCGCCCGGATTCCTCAAGCAACACCGCGATTCGGTAGCTGCGCAGGTCCTGCGGGTCACCACACAGCGAGTAATGTCTGCGCGTACCCGATGGCAGGGTCACCGGGAGGTGGGCACCGGGTGTCCACTCCGCCAGTCGCTGTTCCGCAGGATGCTGCAGTGTCAGCTCGACGACCCCGTCGGCGACCTGTCGGACGGATTCCACCAGGACGGTTCCGAGTGCGAACGTGGTGGCCGGATCGACCGGGCCGGGTGTGAAGGTGGCAGGCACCCGATCCCAGCCCGCCTGGTTCCCGAGCGTCGGGTAGGGCACCACCGCGTCCTCGTCGATCACGTAATCGGGCAACCGGGTCAGGACCTGAGTGATCATCTCGGTGAACATCGCGCGGGCCAAATGCGCACCGGGACAACGGTGGCTGCCGATTCCGAAGGACAGGTGCCTGCGCGCGTCGCGGTCGAGCCGCACCGACTCTGGCTCGTCGAAGACCTCTGGATCGTGATTGGCCGCCACCCAGGGAAGCAACACCCTCTGGCCTGCCTGCACCGGACAACCGCCGACGGTGGTGTCGGTGACCGCGGTCCTGGCCATCGCCTGCGAGGGCGCGAAGACCCGGAGAAACTCCTCTGTCGCGTTCTCCAGGATCTCCGGTTGCGAGATCAGGCGATCACGCTGCGCGGGGTTCCTGGCCAACCAGACCAACGTCGATCCGGTCAGCGACGTGGTGGTGTCCACACCTCCGGCGACCAGCAGGTAGGTCACCGAGACGAGTTCGTCGTCGGTGAACGGCCGTCCTTCGGGGTGGACGGCCTGCACCAGAGTGGTCAGGACATCCGCGGCCGGTTGTGCTCGCCGCGCGGCGAGCAATTCACGCACCCGTTGCTCGAGGTAACCCAGTCCGGCGACCCCGCGCATGCTGCGCTCGCTGCCTGCCGGAGCCGCGAAGATGTCGTGGACGGGACCGGCGAGCAGCGGGAAGTCCTCCTCGGGAAATCCCACCCAGGTCAAAGTGACTGCCGTCGGCAGCGGATTCGTGAGATCGGTGACGAGATCGCAAGAACCCGACTCGATGAACCGGTCGATGACGCGAGTCGTCAGCTCGGCGATCATCGGCTTGAGTGCATGCACCGCGTCCGGTGTGAGAAGCGGATTGATCAGGTCTCGGTACGGCTGCGACGCCGGTGGATCGAGTTCGATGGGGTACTGCACCAGGCCGCCGCCCCGGGGGATGACAAACGAGACCCCGTCACCGGGATTCTGGCGCTCCGAGGAGTACTCCTCATCGTCCCTGGCGATCGCCGCGATGTCGGACCACCGCGTGGTGTACCAGTAGCCCTCGTGGGCGTCCGTCCACCCGACCGGGCAGCCGGCTCGCCGGTCACGGTAGTACGCAACGGGATCGGAGTTGCACTCGTCGGAGTGATGGTCGAATGACGTGTTGCCAAGCTGTGCGGTCATGATGTGGTCTTTCAGCATCGAATCTCATGCGCGGTGTTTCCCGGCCGCGCCACCGGGGTTCGGACGGGTCAGGCCGGCAGCAGCCGGATCGCCACACCCTTTTCCTGGGTGTACTCGCGCATTGCGCGATAGCCCCCGCCGCTGCTGAAGCCGCTGTCTTTGCTCATGTTGAACGGGAATCCGATGACCCCGGAATCGGCGAACTGGTTCACCGACACCTGACCGGCCTGCACGGACGCCGCCATCCGCAGTGCACGTGAGACGTCGCTGGTCCAGATCGACGCCAGCAGACCGAAATCCGTGTCATTGGCGATCGCGAGCGCCTCGGCATCGGTGGAGAAGGTCTGCAGCGCGAGTACCGGCCCGAAGACCTCCTCGCGGATGATCCGTGAGGACGACTCGGCGTTGTCGATCACCGTCGGTTCGATGAACCAGCCGGTGTCCCCGACTCCCGTCGGCCTGCCACCACCGGTGAGGATCTTTCCGCCCTCTTCCGGCGCAGCGTCGAGGAATCCCTGAACCCGTTCGTACTGAACCCGATTGACCAACGGACCCATGTCGAGGTTTGCCTCCCAGGCACCGACCCGCACGCCCCGCATCAGCTCAACGACCCGCTCGCGAACCTCACCGATGATCTCGGTGCTGACCACCAATCGGGAACCGGCATAACAGTTCTGGCCTGCGTTCTCGGTGATCGAGCCGACGATCGCAGGCAGCGCGACATCCAGATCGGCGTCGGCGAACACGACGTTGGGTGATTTGCCACCCAATTCGAGCTTCACCGGTGTCAACGACTCCGCAGCGGCGTGCATGACCGCACGACCTGTCGCCGTCGACCCGACAAACGAGATGTGGTCGATACCGCGATGCGCGGTGAGTGCGGCACCGGCGTCGGACAGTCCGGTGACCACGTTGAACACACCGGAGGGGATGCCGGCCCGCGCAGCCAGCGCAGCCATGGCCAGGATGACCCGCGGGGCCTCTTCAGAGGGCTTGAGTACCACGGTGTTACCCGCGGCGAGCGCAGGCGCAACGTTGGCGGCGGCCAACACTGCAGGCACGTTCCACGGTGTGATGACCGCGCACACCCCCAGCGGCTGAAGCAAGGTGTACCCGTGAAAGTCGGGCGTGCGAGTCGGCAGCGTGGCCCCGGTGAGCTTGTCTGCCGCACCCGCGAAATAGTCGACGATCGAGGTCGCGATGGCGATGTTCATCGCACCACCCCACAGCGGCTTGCCGACGTCGCGGGATTCGAGTGCGGCCAGCATGTCCGCGTTCTCTTCCAGTGCGCGTGCCCATCTCGCCAGAGCGGCACCGCGATCGGAGGCCGAGGTCGCCGCCCATGCGGGTGCGGCCTCACGCGCCGCGGCAACCGCCACATCGACCGTCGAGGCGTCCCCGCGCGCCACGGCGAAGAAGGCTGCTTCTGTCGAGGCGTCGATCAGCTCGATTGGGTTGCCGCCGCCCGGGACCCAGCCACCGGCGATGAAATGAGAAGCTTCGGGTACGTCGATTACCATAAGCAAATACTCGCAGCTTGATCGCGCAAGTCAAGACGGCATCTCTTATTCTAAGACAATGAAACCTGATGTTTACGCCGTCACCGCCGCTGTGGTCCGCCACGAGGGCGGCCCCTTCGAACTAGAAGAACTCGTCCTGGAAGGCCCCGCCGAAGGAGAAGTACTCGTCCGGGTGTCGAGTTCGGGCATCTGCGGCACCGACCTCGAGTTTGCCACGATGATGACCACTCCGGTGGTCCTCGGGCACGAGGGTGCCGGAATCGTCGAGGCCCTCGGCGCCGGTGTCACCGATCTCGCCGTTGGCGACAAGGTCACGATGACCTTCGCGCGATGCGACACGTGCAAACCGTGCCGATCCGGCGCTCCGGCTTACTGCGAGCACTTCTGGACCCACAACTTCATCGGTTCCCGACCGGACGGCACAACGGCGTTGTCCTACAGCGGCAGCGCCTACCCGCACTCGCCTGTCGGTGGGCACTTCCTGGGACAGTCCTCCTTCGCCACCCGCGTGGTCGCCCGCCGGAGCAGCGTCGTCCGGGTCCCCGATCACACCGATCTCCACACCTCCGGACCCTTCGGATGCGGATTCCAGACCGGTGCCGGGGCCGTGATGAACGTACTTCGCCCCCAGCCGGATTCGACCATCGCGGTGTTCGGGGTCGGCGGCGTCGGGGCGGCAGCGGTGATGGCCGCAGCCATCGAGAAGTGCGGAGCGATCGTGGCTGTCGACGTCAGCGACGTGAAGCTCGCACAGGCCCGTCGCATCGGCGCCACGCACACGGTGCGCAGCGACGACCCGGACCTGCTGACGATCCTGGACGAGATCGCGCCGGGCGGTTTCGACTACACGGTCGAGGCCACCGGTCGCGCCGACGTCGTCCGCAACGCGGTGTCGGCATTGGCGCCGCTCGGTCGATGCGGCGTTGTCGGCGTCGGCGCCAGTGCCGAGATGTCGTTCGAGTGGCGCTCAATCCTCGCAGGCCGCAGCGTGACCGGCATCACGGCGGGCAACAGCGTGCCGGAGACATTCCTGCCACGACTCCTCGAGCTGCACCACGACGGACTCTTTCCGGTCGACCAACTGATGACCAAGTTCGCATTCGCCGACATCGACAAGGCCATCGACGCGGTCCGACAGGGTTCTGTCGGCAAGGCCGTGCTCATCATGGAGTGACCCTGCGAAACCACAGGGCGCCCACCCGGTAAGAATCCGGGTGGGCGCCCTGCGTGTTCAGATCGCAGATCTCAGCGCGGTCATGCACCCCAATCAAGATCAGGGACAACCGCTTCGGCGATGTGCTTCACCCGGCTCGCCACCGTGGACTCATCGCCACCGCGCGCTTCATCTCTTCCTTGCACGACGTTCTTACCGAAACCCTCGACCATCGGACGACCGACATCACGCTTGAGCCACAGGCGCAGCAGGTGACGTCGGCGTTCCGGTTCGGGATGGTCTTCGAACGAGGTACGCGAGTGCAGCGCAGCGTAATTGAGCAGCCACTGCACGTCGCCGGGCTGAAAGTCCATGTCGATGGCCAGACCCGGTTCCTGCGCGATCTCGTCATACAGTTCGAGGAGTTCGATCTGGGCAGGCGTCAACCGCGGCACCTCCGGGTAGTCCTGCGCCGTGAAGATGATCGAACTGCCCGCGTACGTGGAGAAGATACCGTCGACGTAGCTCGCAATCGGGCTCACGTAGAACTTCGCCGGAGCGTCGTGGTCCTGCCGGTACCAGTCGAAGTACCAGTCCTCGAACAGCAATGGGGCCAGATCCGGTCTGCGATCGAGGATCTCGTTGTAGATCGTGGTGCCGCTGACCAGGCTGCTCGCGCCGCCCGACTTCGAACCGCGCAGACACATCAACGCAACAACGTCCGAGCTGTCGGAATGGAAGGGCAGCCGGTCACGCACGCGCGACGGTAGCGCGGACGGATCCGACCACGTCTTGTTCGAGGTCGCGATCACATGGTCGATCAGGTCTCCGACCTCGTTCTGCTTCATCGGCAACCCGAGATGCAGACCCATTACGAAAAAGATCGCCCCGGCGACCGCGTCGCCATACTCCTCGGTATTCAGACCCCGCACGAGGACGAACCCACGACCCGAGTCCATTGCGGCGGCGAAGGCCTCGATCGCCTTGGCGCAGACCGGCAATGGATACTTCTCGGCGCTCACGCTGCGAAGGTCCGGATCATCGGCGACGAACGCACGGCCGACTTCTTCGAGCTCGATCCGCTCGGCATCGGAGAGCCGGTAGATCCATTCATCTGTCTTCATGAGCTCGTCGCCGCGCCAGGCACTCGGGCCGGTGATCGGCTCCAGTATTCGAGTTGTCATCTGTAATCCTTCAGATTGATGTCAGCTAGAGCGGCGATCACACGACATTGCGGAACGCCATCTCGCACTATGCGATAGTGCCAAGCTGCTGAAGGGCTGTCAATCGGGCATTGCAGCGTTAACCGTGGCGTTCCTCGGTGGTAACACACCGAGTTCGCAATGACGCTTGGATCAGTGCGTCGAGCGCGCCAGCTCCAGGGTGCCCAGATCTCGAATCGCCGCACACGATCGCGCGACCATCGCCGCGAACATGGCGTCGCCACGATCGGTGCGGGTGCCGTAGGCGCATCCGAACACCGAGATCAGCGGACCCTGGATCATGGCGAATCGATAGTCATCCCAGCAATCGTCGGCGCTGTAGTCCGCCACGCCGTGATCACTCAGCGCTCGGCGGTAGTCGTCGACAAGCCCGGCTTCGTGCTCACGCCGGAGATCCGGCGACAGGCTGGTTCCGATGAAGTAGGCGAGATCGCGCGCGGGCAGCGCCAGACTCAAGGTCTGCCAGTCGATGGCCGTGACTCCCTGACCGCCGCCAGGCGGGAAGAGCAGGTTGTCGAGCCGGTAGTCGCCGTGGACCAGCGCAAACCGCTCGGCCCGGCCCAGGGCCCAACCTTGCGCCACCTCAACACAACTCCGGAGCGTCTCCTGGTCATCATCGGAGATCAGGCCTCCGAGTGCGTCGATGAAGATCTCGGTCGCCGGACCGTACATTTCTGCTAGCAACTTCGCATCGTCGGGGCTGTTGACCGAGAGTCCGTCGACGTCGAGGAGTGTGGGATCACACCACCGCGGACCATGGAGCCCCGCGAGATTGATCACCGCATCCCGAGCCTGCGCAACCGAGCATCCGGTGAGCTGATCACCCTGCTGCGACGGACTCATGTCCTCGAGCAACAGGGTGAAATCGGCGCCACTGTCAGAGATCGCCGCATAGTGACAGTGCGGACTCTTGACGGCGACGGTCGACGCGATGTCGGCGTAGAAGCGGGCTTCGGACCGGTACACCCCGGACAACATCTCCCGCGTTGCCGGGTCGGCGGCGGGCAACTTGGCAAGAAGTCGCTGTGGCACAGCCGTTCCGGTCAGTTCCAACCGGTAGCAGGTCCCGATCTGTCCGGTACCGACCGGTGCCGCCGTGACGGTATCGACGGTCGCTCCGAGTGCGGTCGAGAGCCATCGGGCGGTCAGCCCATCAGGTGAGGTCACGATGGGAGCGGTCACATGTGTCATGGTGCAACCCGTCCGGGGTTTGCGGGCAAGTGGTCAAAACGGCCGGCAGGCCGCACGCAGCGCCAGGCATCGATGACCGGGATGAGTTCTGTGGGTGTCGCGCCGTGCATGATGACTCCGTCGGCACCGCAATCGAATTGGTCCGCGATCCGGGCCGCACACGCCTTCGCACTACCTGTGGCCGATGCGGCAAGCCAGTGGTCCGGGAGCAATTCGGCCACCCGGTTCAGATCGTCGACCGTACCGATCGCATCAAAGGCGCCTGCGAAGTTCTGCACGAACTCGTCATTGCGGAACCGGTCGAGGTCGCTCTGATCCCAGCCGTTCATCTGGACCAGGACCTGGCCATAACCCTGCAGGTAGGTTGCCATCCGTCCGACGAGTTTCCGCAGGCGAAGCTCCTCCGGAATCGAATCCTCGATCGTTGCAAGTACCGACCAGATCCGCACCGAGGCCGGGTCTCGTCCCGCTTCGGTAGCAGCCTTCCGGATCGTCTGCACCGCATTGTGCAGCGTTTCATCACTGAAAAAGGTATGCAGCACAACACCATCGGCGATCCGCCCGGCGAGCTTGAGCGTCTTCTCACCGATGGCGACCATCATGATCGGGATGTCTTCATCGAACGACGCATCCTGCATGAGGAATGGATATTTACCCGCAGGCCCGTCGTGACCCGCCACCGCACCACCGGACCAGAGCGTCCGGTAGATACCGACCACATCCTCCAACTGCGCCGAGGTCACCCGCGGCAGACCCATGACGTCGAAGAGCATGTCGAAGCCGCGCCCGAGACCCAGCGCATAGCGCCCACCGGTCAGCCGATGCAGCGTCGTGGCCATGGTTGCCGTGACCAGCGGATGGCGGGTGTTGTGATTGGTTGCCGCCGAGGCGATCCCGATCCGTTCGCTGACCGCACCGGCCGCACCCGCCATCACCGCGGCATCCTTGGTGTTGAACCGCTCGGACAGAAAGATCGACCCGATGCCCAGACGTTCGGCGAGCGCAACCTCGCCGAGCAGATCGCGCGGGCTGTTCGCGTGCCCGGCGAGTCCATAGCAACCGAGCTCCGGAAGATCGACGTGAGCATCCATCTGCAGCGTCCTTGGTGTTGAGTGAATTCTCCTGGGCTACGGCTACTTTGGCACGCTCGGCGGCAATATGGGCTTGTTCGGCGGTATTGAACGCGGTCGAGGGGTTTTATCCCCTCGGTGGACGACTAGACGCTGACGGGACGCAGGCCGAGCTTGCCTGCGAGCTTTGCCAGATAGGCACCGGCCTTCTCGACATTGTCGTCGGGCACGCCGTACAGAACCGTGGTGACGCCGAGTTCGCGCCACTGGTCGAGCTTTTCGGCGACCGGCTTGAAGTCGAGCACCACGATCTGCGGCGCGCCCTCGCGCCCGGCGTCAGCCCAGATCTGTTGCAGCAGCCTCACCGAACCCTCGATGTCCTGCTCCCCCGGCGTGGTGATCCATCCGTCCGCACTGCGGGCTATCCACTTGAAGTTCTTCTCGTTGCCCGACGCCCCGACGAGTACCGGCGGGCCCGGCTGCTGGACGGTCTTGGGCCAGGCCCACGAGGGCCCGAAGTTCACGAACTCCCCGCTGTACTCGGCTTCCTCCTGCGACCAGAGCGCCCGCATGGCCTCGATGTACTCGCGCAACATGGTCCGACGACGCTTCGGCGGAACGTGATGATCGCCGAGTTCGTCCAGGTTCCAACCGAATCCGACGCCGAGGGTCACCCGACCGCCGGACAGATGGTCCAGCGTTGCGATGCTCTTGGCCAGTGTCAGCGGATCGGACTGCACCGGAAGCGCAACCGCGGTGCCGAGCCGGACCCGCGAGGTCACCGCAGCCGCACCACTGAGGGAAACCCAGGGATCGAGCGTGCGCATGTAGCGGTCGTCGGGCAGCGACGAGTCACCGGTCTGCGGATGGGCCGCATCGCGCCGGGTGGGGATGTGACTGTGTTCGGGGACGAAGTACGCATCGAACCCCGCCTCCTCGATGAGCGGCGCGAGCACCGACGGCGCAAGGCCCCGATCGCTCGTGAACTGGACGATCCCGAAGTCCATGGTTACAGCCTTTCCGCAAAGAATCCGACGTACCGAAGGGATGTGGACTGGTGACTGGACACCAGTCCGGCGAACTCCCGAAATATAACACGTTCCACATTGACCGGTCCGCCATTCACCCACCCGAGAAAACGGTTAGCGCCGCTTATGACATGCGTGTGCTTGCGACCACACATCCTTCTGATAGCGTCCCGACTCACATAAGTTACTGGCGGGTAATACCGTCGACGGAGCGCCGACGGGGGCGATGAATGCGGATATCTCGATTGGTATCGACGATTGCGATTGCGGGATTGGTGCAGGTCGCAGGGGTGACAGCGATTGCACAGGCCGAACCTGACACCTTTGGGGGCTTCTATGTCCCGCCTACAGACATCAGCGCCGACGCCGGGACCGTGTTGAAGACCCAGTCGATGCCGTTGTACGCCTCGGTACCCGGCCGCAGCGGTTCGTGGCCGGGCGAAGGACAGCGGATCATGTACACCTCCGCACTCCAGGACGGCACCCCGACCGCCGTGACCGGCAGCTTCGTCGAACCCGCGGTCCCGTGGCGGGGTGAAGGTGACCGGCCGACGATCGTCATCGGCCCGGGAACCGTCGGCCAGGGTGACCAATGTGCGCCCTCCCGCAACTTCTCCACCGCACTGCGCGTGAGCGACGATCCGCTCTCCGCATCGATCAACTACGAAGTGATCGCCGCGGACCGCTGGCTGGCCGAGGGAGCCCGGGTCTTCATCACCGACTACATCGGGCTCGGCACCCCCGGCACTCACACCTACGTCAACCGCGCCGAGGAAGCACACGCGATGCTCGACGGCGCCCGGGCGGCTCTAACGCTCGGCGACGACCCTGAGGCACCCATCGCTTTCTGGGGCTATTCCCAGGGCGGTGGCGCGGCAGCATCGGCGGCAGAGCTTCAGCCGACCTACGCTCCGGAACTGAACGTCAAGGGAACGTTTGCCGGCGCACCGCCCGCAGACCTTCTCGACGTGCTGCCCGCGATCGACGACAACCTCATCGCCGGAGCGATCGGCTACGCGTTGAACGGATTTGTCGAACGCAACCCGGAACTGGCCACGATCGTCGACGGTCAGGTCACCGCGTTCGGCCGCAGCGTCCTGAAACAGATCAGCACCGAGTGCATCGGTGACAGCATCCTCTCCCACCCGTTCCTGTCGACCTCGGACCTGACCAAGGACGGCCGGTCGATGCTCGACAATCTCAAGGGGATCCCGGCCGCGCTCGCGATTCTCGAGGACCAGCAGATCGGCAAGCTCACACCGACCTCGCCTGTCCTGGTGACCAACGGCCTCAATGATGACGTCATCCCGTACGCGCAGGCCCGGCGGATGGCACAGAACTGGTGTGATCAGGGCGCAACGGTGGAGTTCCGCAGCAACGGCATCCCGCCGATCCTGCCGGGCACTGCTGCCAATCACGCACTGCCGATGATCACCGACGGCGTACTGCCCGGCGGTGGCGTCGACTACCTCCTCGATCGCTTCGCCGGAAAGCCCCTGTCTGGCTGCCAGTTCAACTGAGTCGGGCTGCCAGTTCAACTGATCGAGTACGCGGCGATCGGGCCGTCAGGCCGCGCGGGCGTCGTGTGCCGCGCGGTTCTGGTCCACCTCGTCCATGTGCGTCTCGGCCCAGTTCTTCAGGCCGCTCATCAGGTGACGCAGTGACAGACCGAGATCGGTGAGTTCGTAGGAGACCGTGACGGGGACGGTGGCGGTGACGGTTCGCGTGATGAAGCCGTCTCGCTCCAGCGAACGCAGTGTCTGCGTGAGCATCTTCTGACTGACGCCCGCGAGCGCCCGGGACAGTTCCGAGAAGCGCATCGGACGGGGTTCGTCGGCACCGTACCCGCCGCCGAGCGCGCACAGGATCAGGGTGACCCATTTGTCGGAGAGCCGATCGAGCAGTTTGCGGCTCGGACAGACATCCAGGAATGCGTCGTATTGGGTCTTGGCCCGCTCTCGTTTTTGTGCCGCCGTCGTTGTGCTCATCGTCTGCTCCGCCTCACCTACAGGTAACCAAGGCACTTGAAAGTGCCCACTTCCCAATAGGAAGTTACCGGACGATCGTGAAGTGCGGCGCCACGAGGCGCCAACGCGCGATCGACATGAAAGTTGCAGACACATGAGCACACTGTCCCCAACCCTGCCCGGTGGCACCTGGGCGCTGGGCGATCTGACCGTCACCCGCTTCGGCTACGGCGCTATGCAACTCGCGGGCCCCTGGGCCATGGGCCCGCCCGCCGATCCGGACGGCGCGATCGCCGTCCTGCGCGAGGCCGTCGGCCTGGGGATCACCCACATCGACACCAGTGACGCCTACGGACCGCGGATCACCAACCAGCTGATCCGCGAAGCACTGCACCCCTACCCGGACTCGCTGCACGTCATGACGAAAGTCGGTGCGCAGCGCGACGATCAGGGTGGCTGGCCGACGGCACGAGAGCCGGATCAGCTGCGTCGTCAGGTCGAGGAGAACCTCGAATCGCTCGGGCTGCAGACCCTTGATCTGGTGAACCTCCGACTCGGCACCGCCGAGGGGACGGCGGCGGACCCGGTCGATGAAGCGTTCACGACGCTCGTCGACCTCCAACGGCAGGGCCTCATCCGTCACCTCGGCCTGAGCAACGCCACCCCCGAACAGGTTGCCGAAGCACAGGGCATCGGACCGATCGTGTGCGTACAGAACATGTACAACCTTGCCCACCGCCTGGACGACGAGCTGATCGACCGGCTCGCCGCGCAGGGCATCGCCTACGTGCCGTTCTTCCCGCTCGGCGGGTTCAGCCCACTCCAGTCCTCGGCGCTCTCCGCCGTGGCCACCCGGCTCGGCGCGAGTCCGATGTCGGTTGCCCTGGCCTGGCTGCTGGACAGATCACCGAACATCCTGCTGATCCCCGGCACGTCGTCGATCGCGCACCTCCGCGAGAACATCGCAGGCGCCGGGCTCACACTGTCCGAGGACGACCTCGCCGAGCTGGACACCATCGGACGCGAATGACCGCAACGCGCCGCGGATGGCCGGAACCCGGTCACGCAGTGGCGCAACCACACCCGCCCGAACCGGTCACCCGGATCCGGGTCGCCACCTGATCGGCGTCCCGGAAGATGCCGTTGCCTGCGGTGGTGCGACTGAGCGCATCGGCGGCAAGCACCACCGCAGCCGAGGTCCAGCAACTCTTCTCGACCGGCCAGCGCTTGCCGTCGGCGAACACCAGTCCGGTCCAGTACGAGCCGTCGGGGTCACGCAGATGCTGCATGTCACTGAGCAGCAGCGTGGCATCGGCGGTGTCGCCCAAGGCATCCAGGGCCAGCACCAGTTCACAGGTCTCGGCGCCGGTCACCCACGGCCGGTGATCCACACAGCGGATGCCCAGATCGGTGACCACGAAGTCGTGCCACCGCGCAGCGATCAGTTCTTGTCCGGCGCGACCACGGATCGCGCCGCCGAGCACCGGGTAGTACCAGTCCATCGAGTATTCGGGCTTGGGCTCGAACAGTTCCGGATGACTACGCAGCGCATGACCAAGCGCCAGCAGTGCGTTTTCCCAGTCACCGACCGGCCGGCCCAACTCGTTGCCGATCAGGATCGCGCAACCCAGCCCCTGATGAATGCTGGCGTTGCCGGTGATCAGCGCGCTGTGGTACATCCCCTCGTGGGCACCGGTCTGCGGGGGTAAGGGATGGGTTGCGCCCCAATAGAACTCCCCGCCCGATGCCTGGAACTCGGCAACCAGGTCCATCGCCGACGACACCGTCGGCCACATCTTCTCCAGGAATCGGAGGTCTCCGGTGATCAGGTAGTGATGCCAGACGCCGACGGCGATGTACGCGCAGAAGTTGCTGTCGGTGTTGGCGTCGGTCACCTCCCCGACCACGAGCCGGATCGGCCAGGACCCGTCTTCTCGCTGCATCCGCCGGGACCACTCGTAGGCTGCCTCCGCCTCGGCGATCAATCCGGTGGCGGACAACGCCATTGCCGACTCGATGTGGTCCCACGGGTCTGTCTGTCCACCCGGGAACCACGGCAACGCACCGGTCGGCTCTTGCATCGCCGCGATGGCCCGTCCGGTGGCCAGCCACTCGCCGACCGTGAGGATCCCGGCGAGGTTCGGCAGGTCAAGGTTGTCGGGCAGTTCAACAGTGTTCGGCGCGTCCGTCAGGTTCGGCAGGTCGGCCATGGATCAGGCCGACCCGGGGCCGGAGCCGGAGGCGGAGCTCGACCCGATTGCGGGCTTCTGCAGATACAGGATCACGCTCTTGCCGATCACCGGGTTGAGGATCTGCTCGCCAACCCGCGTCAGTTTCGGCGCGCTCATCATGTCCCACACCAGCAGCTTGTGATAGGCCTTCACCAGTGGGTGGTCGTTCTTCTCCACGCCCACCGCACATTTGAGCCACCAATATGGCGCATGCAGTGCGTGCGCGTGTCCCGTTCCGGTCACCTCGAGTCCGGCGCTGCGCAGTTTTTCGGCCAGTTCGGACGCCTTGTAGATCCGGATGTGCCCGCCCTCATTGGCGTGATACTCATCCGAGAAAGCCCAGCAGACCTTTTCCGGCCAGTACCGCGGGACCGTCACCGCGGCCAGCCCGCCGGGCTTCAGGATGCGCGCCATCTCCGCGATGGCGTCGGTGTCATCCGGGATGTGTTCGAGGATCTCCGACATCAGCACCACATCGAACTCACCATCGGCGTACGGAAGGCGCAGTGCATCACCGACTTCGGCGCGGGCCTTGGACGAGGCCGGAACCTGCCCTTCCGCGATCATCGCGTCGAACATCTCCGCGACCGAAGCCATGTCGCTTTCCGACTGATCGAATGCGATTACGTCGGCGCCACGCCGGAACATCTCGAACGAGTGCCGTCCCTGCCCGGCCCCGATGTCGATCGCCTTGCACCCCGCACCAACACCGAGTCGATCAAAATCAACGGTTAACAACGCTGCCCCCTAGTGCCCGAACGTTTCTGACTGATTGAACTCATCGATCGCCTGCTGGTAGTTCTGTGCGGTCTTGGCCGCGACGGCCGACCAGCTGTACCGGTCCTCGACCCGGGCGCGACCACCGGCACCGAGTCGATCCCGCAACTCCTTGTCACCGAGCAGCGACCCCAAAGCCGTTGCCAATGCGCCCGAATCCATCGGCGGCACAAGCAGCGCCGCTTCTTGCGCCTCCCCGACGACCTCGGGGATGGCACCGGCGCGCGTGGCAACCAACGGTGTCCCGCAGCTCATCGCCTCGACCGCGGGCAACGAGAAGCCCTCGTAGAGCGACGGCACACAGGCGACCTCGGCCGAGGCCAGCAACGCCGCGAGTTCGTCGTCGTCCAGGCCCGAGACGACCTCGACCGAATCGCGGATCGAGAGCTCGTCGATCCGGGTGTCCGACGGTCCGCCCGGCACCAGCTTCGACACCAGCTTGAGCTCGACATTCCGTTCGGCACGCAGCTTCGCCACCGCTTCGAGCAGATACGACACACCCTTGAGCGGCGCGTCCGCACTGGCAACACACACGATGCGGCCGGGCACCCGCTGTGTCGAGGGTCGGAATTGCTCGGTGTCGACACCGAGCGGGATCGTTGTCAGGCGACCTTCGGGGATGCTGAAGGCCTTGCGGATGTCGACCTCGCTACTGCGCGACACCGTGAGCAGCCGTGGTATCCGCCGGGCCACCCGGCCCTGCATGGCCAGGAATCCGTGCCAGCGTCGCGCGGTGATCTTGCGCCAGCCCTTCGCCGCCTTCACCGCGAGCTCCCGGTCCCGTGTGATCGGGTGGTGGATGGTCGCCAGGACCGGCAACCCGTCGCGCTCGATCTGCAGCAGTCCGTAGCCCAGGCACTGGTTGTCGTGGACGACGTCGAAATCTTCGGTCCGCTTCCGCAGGAGCCGAGCGGCGCGCAGGCTGAATGTCAGGGGCTCCGGGAATCCCGCGGTCCACATCGTCAGAACCTCGAGGGCGTCGATCCAGCTCTTGATCTCCCACGGCCACGGCGTCCGGAACGGATTCTCGTCGTTGTAGAGATCCAGGCTGGGCACCTTCGTGAGCGTGACGCCCGCGGCGATCGCCTTGTCGTCCAGATCGGGATACGGCTGGCCGGAGAAGACCTCGACCTGATGCCCCAGCAGGGCCAACTCCCGCGACAGATGACGCACGTACACGCCCTGTCCACCACAATGAGGCTTACTTCGGTAAGACAGCAGTGCTACGCGCATTGTGACCTTTCGTGCCGGGCCTGGTGGCCGTAACCGTATCCGTCCAGAACGTGCCTTGCTGGTTCGGCAGAACACTGCCGGGGCCGGCCGGATTCATCCGGCCGGCCCCACTTCGGGTGCCTAGGCCTTGGCGGCAGCCTCCATGGCCTCGATGCTGACGAGCTTGATCCGCCGTCGTCCGGCCTCTTTGCCTGCGGTGCGTTCGGCGAGATCGATCTTCTTCCAGCCGGCGCCATCGATCCGGTCGGCGCCCCGCTCCGCGATCAGTGCCGGGATCTCCTCGCGCGACTTCACCGGCTCGGCGAGCTTGCCCTCGGTGAAGTCCGCGATGACCGCGAGTGCCGTCTCCTGACCGCACAACCGGTTCATACCGATACCGCCGGTGGCCCCGCGCTTGATCCAGCCGGTGACGTACACGCCCTCGAGTCGTTCACCGCCTGGTGTCTCGAGCACGCGCCCTCCGGTGTTGGGCACCACGCCCTGACCCCCGTCGAACGGCACACCCTGCAAAGGCAGACCGGTGTAACCGATTGCCCGCATGACCACACCGGCAGGCAGATCGAACTCTTCACCCGTCGGCCGGATCGCAACCCGGCTCGATGCCGGCCGCGGTGAATCGCCGGAGTTGTCCGCCGACTCATCCGGAGCGTTCACGAACTCGTTTCGAGCACAACGGACCGTTTCGACACCCTCACTCGAACCCTTGATCGCCAGCGGCGACACCAGGAACCGGAACACCACCCGCTTGTTGCCCTCGGTGGGCACGCGCGCGGCGAACTCCTCGGCGATCCGCACCTTCGTGGCGATCGTCGAGTCGAGGGTGCCGGCGTCTCGTGCGGCCTGGTTCGCCGCGTCGAGCACCAGTTCTTCGGGGTCGATGATGACGTCGACTCCGGGTATGTCGCCCATCGCGAGGAACTCCGAGTTGGTGTACGCGCCCTGTGCCACACCGCGACGGCCGAGCAGGACGACCTCCGAGACGTTGCTGCTCCGCAGCTTCTCGAGGGCGTGATCGGCGATGTCGGTCTTGGCGAGCTTGTCGGGACTGTCCAGCAGGATCCTGGCCACGTCGAGGGCGACGTTGCCGTTGCCAACCACGACGACCCGCTGCGCCGACAGGTCGAAGTCTTTGTCGGTGTAATCGGGGTGCCCGTTGTACCAGGCCACAAAATCGGTCGCGGCGATGCTGCCGGGAAGATCCTCACCGTCGATACCCAGGTGCTTGTCGGTCGATGCACCATGGGCGTAGATGACGGCGCCGTAGTGGTCGGTCAGGTCACCGTGGTCGAGATGCTTGCCGACCTCGACATTCAGGAAGTACTCGAAGGTGCGCTTGGCGGCGGTGGACGCAAACGTCTTCTCCACGCCCTTGGTCGACGGATGGTCGGGCGCGACCCCGGCCCGGACCAGGCCGTACGGGGTGGGGAGGCGGTCGAACATGTCGACGCGGATCGAGCTGTGCCGGACCAGTTCCTCGGCCGCATAGAAGGCGGCGGGCCCGGCCCCGACGATCGCGACGTGGAGTTCTTTGTCTGCCGGTAGCGGGGGCTTCTTGCGCGGGGCGACCAGACCGCCCGACACGTCGTGGTCGGTGTAGTAGTCCGCGTTGATCTGGAGGTAGCGTTCCTGGCCTTCGTCGAGCGAGTCGTCCGGGAAGATCGCCTCAACCGGGCACTCATCGATGCATGCACCACAGTCGATGCATGTATCCGGATCGATGTACAACATCTCCGCGGTGGCGAACTCCGGCTCATCCGGCGTTGGGTGAATGCAGTTCACCGGACATACGCTGATGCAACTGGCATCGTTGCAACAAGGCTGCGTGATCACGTGTGCCATACGGCCCCTACCTCGACTACTCTCTTCGTTCCAAAAGTGGAACCTGTTCCAATTTTTACCCTGAATTCGCCCGGCGTCCAACTACCAGGCCGCGACGAGGAGTTTTGGCTGAGTCCCCCGCGGCCGAGTAGACGTGTCGGAAGTCATCTTTCGACATTTTTTGTTACGCCGGTCCCACAAAGGTAATGCCACCCACCCGATTACGAGAAGCCCATATGCTGCGATCCTGGTGTGGACCTTCGCGACACCGGTTTGCCACCGCGGAAAACGAGAGGACCCGAAATGCCGGATTCGCCGATCGACGCTGCATTGCACCCCATCGAGCTGCCCGATCTCAAGGAAGGCGCCCGCCACTTCGAGTCGAATTACCGGGTTCGTACAGGCGATGTCGACCAGTACATGCGCTTGCGGTTCGACGGACTGACCCGCTACCTGCAGGACATCGCCAACGACAACCTCGAGGCGACCGACTTCCACACCACCGATCCGTTCTGGATCGTCCGTCGCACGGTGATCGACGTGATCCGCCCGATCTCCTGGCCGGCGGAGGTGAAGCTGGAGCGCTGGTGCGGCGCGCTGTCGACCCGCTGGACCAATATGCGGGTCCGGGTCACCGCGACCCACGAGACCAATCGGTTCAATCCGGAGCCTCGCGAGGACGGACTCATCGAGACAGAGGCGTTCTGGATCAACGTCAACGATCAGGGTCTGCCTTCACGGCTGACCGACGATGCGTTCGATCTGCTGAGCCAGTCGACCGACGAGCATCGACTGCGGTGGAAGTCGATGAACACCGCAACCGCGCCCGAGCCGTCGGAGGCCGACCGCCCGCATGTTCTCCGGGCCACCGATTTCGATCCGTTCAAGCATCTGAACAACGCCGCATACTTCGCCGTTGTCGAAGATGAGGTCCTCGACCACGAGGACCTCGTCAAGGGCCCGCATCGCGTCGTCATCGAATACCTGCGGGCGATCGAGCCCGGAGCAACGGTGACGATCCGGCGCCGACGAGAAGCCGATCAGCTGCAGATGTGGATGATCGACGGCGACAAGGTGGCAGCGACCGTCACCATCACCAAACGCCCCGACTGATCCCCCGGCCCGTCACTGTCCCCCGCCGAGCAATATCTCCATCAGCTTGGTGGGCGCCGCGCAGGGATCGCCGATCGGTGTCGCGCTGCGCGGTTCGACGAACCAGGTGTAGATCCCACCGCCGGGCGCCCTGGCGGTGATCCCGCATGCCGCCGGACGCGCCGGGTTCACCTGCGTGAAGGCTGTGACGCTGGCGACCTTGACGTTCTCGGTGGTGTAGCCGAGTTGTTTGGCCGTCGACTTCTCCACCTCGATGTCGCCCCACTCGAACCAGTTGAACGTGACCTCGGTGACCACCGGGCCGTTGACCGTCCACCGGCAGATCGCACCGTAGAAGCCCGGTTCTGCGACCGTGCCGCCGACCGCGTTCGCGATGGACTCCGGTGCGATGATCTCGCACTCGTACAGGAGGCGTTTGTAGTCGTCGGTGTCGACGTTCCCGTCGGCGGTGCCGCTACCGCCGCCGATCGCGGTGGCATCCCCGTCGACCGCCCGGGTACAACCCGCCAGCAGGGCGACGGTGGCCAGCACAGCCAGCAGGACCGGCCCGACGACTCGGCGGCGAACCCCGCCTCGCCCGATCATTTGGCGTTCTCGATCGATTGGGTGGCAAGCGTTTTGGCCACTTCGCAGATCTCGGCCCGGCTCGGGTATGCCTGATCCGGTGAGGCCAGGCCGTAGGTGACCGACCACTCGAAGAAGTCAGCGCCGAAGTCGATACCGATCTCGCAGATGCCCTCACTCGAGCCGATGAACCCGGTGTGGCCGTCGATCGTGATGTCCTCGACCACGTCTCGGGAGAGCTGGATGGTGGCGCGTTCGCGGCCGATCGGGCTGCCGCGATACCAGTTGAACGACAGCTGCGGACCGAGTTGGTCCTGCGCGGTGACCCATTCGCAGACAGACGTGTTGTTGATCGTGTTCGTCAGCCCGCCGATCTTGGAGACCGCGGTGACGTCCTCGGTGGTGACACCACCACATTCACCGAAGAACGGCCCCTCCCCGGCCTTACCGGTGGGTGCGTCCGCCTTTGTTGTCCGGTCGGTGTCGGCGGAGCTGTCATCGGAGCAACCCACCACCATGAGCATCGCCGCGAACGCCGCCGCCATCACCGCCCCGATCCGATTCCTGCGCGCCGAGGTCATCACAGATTGCAGTGTAGAGAAGTGCCCGCCTGCGACCGACTGATCAGCCGACATCGGGTCGGCCGAGCAGCCGGTCCGTCTCGCGCCGTTCACGTTTGGTGGGACGACCGCTGCCGCGATCACGCAGCGGGAGCGCGGCGAGCAGTTCTTTGGGAGGAGGAGGTGGACTGCGGTCGATGAAGCACTCCGCCGCAACGGGTGGGCCGACCCGCTTGGAGACGACTCGGGTGACCTCCACGATGCGGTCGCGGCCGGCAGCCCGGATCCGGACCTCGTCGCCGATCGCCACATGCTGCGCAGGCTTGGCCGGGGTTCCGTTGACCTTGACGTGTCCACCGCGGCAGGCGGTGGCAGCGGCGGACCGGGTCTTGGTCAGCCGGACCGACCAGATCCAGCTGTCGACCCTGGTGCTGGGTTGCGCGCCTGACATCTACTTGCTGAGCAGCTTCCACAGGGCGGCGCCACCGGCGACCACCCCGACGATCAGGGCAATCCAGAAGTTGGTGATGAGCCACAGGACACCGAAGATGATCACCGCCGGGGCCAGAGCAAACAACACCATGCCGGGATGGGCGGCGACGGTCTGCTTGACCGCCTGGGTACGAGCTCTGTCGATTTCTTTGGCCATGGTTCCTCCTCGACCTGGCGCGACCTCGTGCGGTCGCGCGCTGCCCAGTCTACGGAGAATTGCCCGGTGCAGGAATCAACTGCGAACCAGGCCCGAAGCCGCGGACCAAAAGCTCGGCGTCGTCGAGCGGATAGGGCGGTGCTCCGATCCCGGTGATCCGCACGGTCCCCCACGGGGTGACCTCCGAGAGGCGGGCCGGTGCCGGTTCGCCATCGCCGACCACGACCTCCACCGCGGTGACCTTGGCGTCCTTGAGAGCGCGGACCTCGTCACCGAAGGCGATTCCGGCCCAGTGGAACTGGCCGTCGAGGGGGTCGACATAGCCCTGGACCCGGATCCGGGAGGTCACCTGATCCTCCTCGTGACCGATGGACGCCGGTCCGTCGTAGACGCCATCGTCCCGGATCTCGGCAGAGCTGAAGTCGTAGTCGGAGGCGTCGAACCGCTTGAGCTCACGGGAGCGTTTGTGCTCACCGCCATTGGCGCGGACGTAACCGAGCCATGACCGTTCGATCGGTATCCGCACCTGCACCCGGGTCGAACCGGACAAGACGAGTTCGTCGACGGCCGCACCGATGTAGTCGACCGCCGAAGCATCGACGTGAAAGAGGTTGGGCTGCCGACTACTGATGATCCCGAGGTAGTTGTCGTCGGGTGCGGCGTCCGAGGTGATCAGGATCCGGCTGCGGTCGTCGTTGTCCCAGAGATCGGTGGTGGCGTCGAACTCCCCGACCGCCGCCACAGTCGAGAACTCGATGTCGTTGGGCGATCTGCGCAACCGTGCCACCATCGCCGACATCGCCGGTCCCGACCCGACCAGGCCCACGCGTAACCGGCTCATTCGAGGAAGCCCGCCTTGCGCCACGCCCCGCGCGAGAACCGGGTCATCAGACCGTTGTCCTCGAGGAACTGCGCGAGGTCGGCGAACCCGAGCAGCTGCATCTGATGAAAGTTCGGATTGCTGCGGGCGGCTTGCGTGGCCTCGTTTTTGTCCAGGCCTGCCCGGGCGTACATGGCCGGATTGGTGAAGAGGTACTTGAACCGCAGCGCGGCCAGGCCGTGCAGGTTCGCGGCCAGAAAGGTCTCCCAGCGCCCGCGGGTGCCGCGACGACGGACGATCCCGTCCCTGGCGAACCCGATGTGCCGGGACTCTTCGGTGACGTGGATCCGCATCAGCCGGGAGACCAACGGCTGTAACTCGGGATCATCGAGCATCTCACGCTGCAGGGCATCGAAGATCTCCTCGCCGACCAGCGCGGCAACCCACATCATCGAACCCCGCAATCCGAACGGGAGCACCAGCATGAGCCTTCGCTCCCACCCCGCCAAGCCATAGGCCCGCGCGCCGCTACGTTCTATGGCCCGCCCGAACATCACCATGTGGCGGCATTCATCGCCCATCTCGGTCAGGGCGTAGTGACTGACCGACGACGCCGGATCCTGCTTGAGAAGTCGTTGCAGCAGAGACCGATTGAGCAGGTTCTCGAACCAGATGCCGATCGAGAGGATGTTGGCGAGTTCTTGTCGGGACACCTCGATCCGCTGCTCCTCGGACAGGCCGTTCCACAACTCGGTGCCGTACAGACTGCACACCCGCGGTGGCAGGAAGTACTTGTCCGGATCGAGTGGGGCGTCCCAGTCGAGGTCGACGATCGGTGAATACGACCGCTTGACCGAACCGCTGAGCAATCTCGCGGCGATCGCTTCACGACCGCCGGACACCTCGGCCTTCTGGGATGTGGATCGGGATCGGGATGGGGCTGACATCGGGCCTCCTGGTGGCGTTGTGTTCGCTGAACCCGACGCTATGCGCCACTCGACAATGTGTCAACGCTCACTGTCACATAAACCGGTGGCGACATTGAGGTCGGGACCTCCCCGGCCGCGCGTGGCCGCTGCTGTTGAATGGGAGGATGCCGAGCGACTTCCCAGACGACGACCCCATCGCCGAGGCTCGCCGAAATTGGGAGGCGGCCGGGTGGGGCGACGTAGCGGTCGGCATGCAGGCCGTGACGTCGGTGATGCGTGTCCATCAGATCCTGCTCGCCCGGGTCGAATCGGTTCTCAAGCCCTGGGGGCTGAGCTTCTCCAGATTCGAACTCCTGCGACTACTGGCATTCAGCAGGCGAGGCGCATTGCCGATCACCAAGGCCAGCGACCGGCTCCAGGTGCACGTGACGTCGGTGACCCACGCGATCCGCCGCCTCGAAGAGGCCGGCATGGTCCGCCGCGTACCGCACCCGACGGACCGTCGCACCACACTCGTCGAGATCACCGATTCCGGGCGCGAGACGGTGGAAGAAGCAACCCTCGCGCTCAACCGCGAGGTCTTCGGTGACGTCGGAATGACCGAGTCCCAGGCCAATTCACTGGTCAAATCCATCAACGCGGTACGCAAGCACTCCGGCGACATCTGAGAAACCGATGCCGCCGGGGTGAGGTTCGGACTCAGTCGTTGTCGCCGAAGATCGCCTTCGCCTCGAGGAACTCCTCGATCCCGAACTTGCCGAACTCGCGGCCGTTGCCCGACTGCTTGTAGCCACCGAACGGGGCGCTGCGGTCCAGCGGGGCCCCGTTGACGTGCACCGTGCCGGTCCGCATGCGGCGGGCGATGCGGCGGGCCCGCTGCGGATCGGCCGATGAAACCAGCCCGCCCAGACCGTAATTCGAGTCGTTGGCGATGCGGACGGCGTCGTCCTCGTCCTGGTAACCGATGAGCGTCATCACCGGACCGAAGATTTCTTCGCGGGCGATGGTCATGTCGTTGGTGACGTCGGCGAACACCGTTGGCCTGACGAAGTAACCCACCTCGACACCCTCTGGTCGGCCCGGACCACCGGTCACCACCGTGGCACCCTCATCGATGCCGGCCTGGATCAGCCGTTGGATCTTGTCGAACTGCGCTTTCGAAACCACCGGTCCGATAACGGTATCGGCGCCATCGGGTGCGCCGACCACGATCTTCGCCGCCGTCGTCCCGGCGATCTCGGCGGCCTCGTCCATCCGCGATGCCGGCACCAGGATGCGTGAACCGGCGTTGCAGGATTGCCCCGAATTCACCACCATCGCCGCGACGTCGCGTGCCACGGCCCCGGCGAACGCGTCGTCGTCGACGATGATGTTGGCCGACTTGCCACCGAGTTCCTGCGCCACCCGCTTGACCGTCGGTGCGGCATTCTTGGCGACCTCGATACCGGCGCGGGTCGAACCGGTGAACGAGACCATGTCGACCTCGGGATGCGACGACAGGGCCGCACCAACCGTCGGACCATCTCCGTTGACCAGGTTGAACACACCCGCGGGTACGCCTGCGTCATGCATGATCTCGGCAAACACCAGAGCATTGAGCGGAGCGATCTCCGACGGCTTGAGCACCATCGTGCAGCCGGTCGCCAGCGCCGGTGCCACCTTTGCCACGATCTGGTTCAGCGGCCAGTTCCACGGGGTGATGAACGCGCAGACCCCCACCGGCTCGTAGACAACAGTGGTCGAACCGAGCTTCTCTTCGAACTCGTAGTCCCGCAGTGCCCGGAGCGTGGCCTTGAGATGTCCTAGCCCGGACGGCGCCTGGGCGGCAGCGGCCAGCTTCGCCGGCGCACCCATTTCCGCACTCACCGCCGCGGCCAGATCATCGAGCCGCGACTTGTACACCTCGATCACCCGTTCCAGCAACGCAATTCGGTCGTCGCGGCTGGTGGCGGCGAAGCCGTCGAAAGCCGCCCGAGCCGCGGTGACGGCCCGTTCGACGTCCTTTTCATCGCCGAGCGCGATGGTGGCGATACTGCGCTCCGTTGCCGGATTGACGACGTCGAGCGTCGCTGCGCCGACGGGATCGACCCACTGACCGTCGATGTAGAACTTCTGGGCATTGGCGGGCGTCATCGGTTTTCTCCTCGCACCTGGATCGGTTACCTACCTCTCTACCAGTGGCGGGCCGCTCGACCAAGATCGGCGCCGATACAAACAACTTCGCTCACTGTCCTCACCTCCGCGCGGTCTGCGGTGCAGACTGCGCGGGCATGAGTTCAGTGAGCGAAGTGGTGGTGCGAGCGGCGTTCAGCGCAGGGTTTCGATGATGGCGCTGAAGTCCTTGGCGCCATTCTCCTGTGCGTAATCGGCGTAGAGCGTCGCGGCGTGCTCGCCAAGCGGGGCGATCGCACCGGTCGACTCGACCGCGGCCATGGCCAGGCCGAGATCCTTGTTCATCAATGCGGTGGCGAACCCCGGCTTGAAGTCGTTGTTCGCAGGCGATGTCGAAACCGGTCCCGGCACTGGACAATTCGTATGGACCGCCCAGCAGTTGCCGGTCGCGCCGGTGATCACGTCGAAGAGTGCCTGAGCTTCCAGGCCCAGCTTCTCGGCGAGCACGAATGCCTCACCGATCGCGATCTGCTGCACGGCGAGCACCATGTTGTTGCAGACCTTCGCGGCCTGACCCGCACCCGATCCACCACAGTGGATCACCTTGCCTGCCATCGGATCCAGAATGCTCTGCGCGGTGACGAAGGCTTCGTCGCTGCCACCGACCATGAAGGCCAGGGTGCCCGCGTCGGCACCCTTGACCCCACCGGAGACGGGGGCATCGAGCTGGGCGAAACCGTGGTCGGCCGCCTGCTGATGCACCTTGCGTGCCTCCTCGACGGAAATCGTCGAGGAATCGATGAGCAGCGCACCGGTTTTGGTTCCCGGAAGGATCTGTGAGTAGCAGTCGACGACGGCCTTGCCGTGCGGCAGCATCGTGATCACGACGTCGGCGTCTGCCACCGCCTCGATCCCACCGGCGAACACCTCGATGCCGTTGGCCGTTGCGGCCGCGGAAGCCTCGGGCGACGGATCGAATCCGTGCACGGTGTGTCCGGCCTTGACCAGGTTCTTGGCCATGGGACCGCCCATGTGGCCCAGACCCAGAAACGCGATGGTGCTCATAGGTATTGCCCCTTTGTCGACTTGTCGGCCTCTGCCCGGCCGATCACAACCCGCATGATCTCGTTGGTGCCTTCCAGTATTCGGTTCACCCGGAGATCGCGGACGATTTTCTCCAGACCGTATTCCTTCAGATACCCATAACCACCGTGCAACTGCAGCGCCTGGTCGGCGACGTCGAAGCAGGTGTCGGTGACGTAGCGCTTGGCCATCGCGCATAGTTCGACCTTGTCCGGATGGCCCGCGTCGAGTGCGCTGGCAGCCTTCCAGAGGATCAGCCGCGACGTCTCGAGCGAGGTGGCCATGTCGGCGAGCGTGAACCGGATGGTCGGCTCGTTGATCAGCTTGCCGCCGAAGGCTTCTCGATCCGAAACGTACGTGATCGCCTTGTTGTACGCCGCCTGTGCGCCCCCGAGCGAGCAGGCCGCGATGTTGATGCGCCCACCGTTCAGGCCGTTCATGGCGATCCCGAAGCCCTTGCCCTCTTCTCCGCCGAGAAGATTGGCGGCAGGCACCCGGGCACCCTCCATGATGACCTGCGCGGTGGGCTGCGCGTTCCACCCCATCTTCTGCTCGTTGGCACCGAAGGACAGCCCGGGGGTGTCCGACGGCACGATGAACGTCGAGATGCCACGCGGCCCTTCGGCACCGGTGCGCGCCATGATGATGTACACGTCGGAGACACCACCGCCGGAGATGAACTGCTTCACCCCGTCGAGGATGTAGTGGTCACCGTCCCGAACCGCCTTGGTACGCAACGCCGCAGCGTCACTTCCCGCGGCTGGTTCGGTCAGGCAATAGCTCGCGATGGCTTCCATCGACGCCATCTTCGATGCCCACGTGTGGCGTTGCTCGTCGGTGCCGTAGGAATCGACCATCCACGTGCACATGTTGTGGATCGACAGAAACGCGGCGGTGGTCGGATCGGCCTTGGCCAGCTCCTCGAAGATCCGGACACCGTCGAGACGACGCAGCGCGCTTCCTCCCACATCCTCACTGGTGTAGATCCCGGCCATGCCGAGCTCGGCGGCTTCGCGCAGTTCCGCGGCCGGGAAGTGCTTGCGCTCATCCCAGTCGAGGGCGCTGGGCGCCAAGCGCTTACGCGCGAAGGCCGCCGCGGTGTCGACGATGACCTTGTCATCCGCGCTCAGATCAAACGGCGAGAAGGTCTCAACTGACATCGGAAAGCCTCAGTCCATGGTCGGGATGACGAACTCGGCGCCATCCTTGATGCCCGACGGCCACCGGGTCGTGATGGTCTTGACCTTGGTGTAGAAGTTGATCGACGCGGTCCCGTGCTGGTTGAGGTCGCCGAATCCGGAACGCTTCCAGCCACCGAACGTGTGGTAGGCCACCGGCACCGGGATCGGCACGTTGACGCCGACCATGCCCACCTGAACCCGCGAGGTGAAGTCGCGTGCGGCGTCGCCGTCCTGGGTGAAGATCGCGACACCGTTGCCGTACTCGTGGTCGGTCGGAAGTGCCAGTGCCTCTTCGTAATCGGCGGCACGGACGATGCAGACAACGGGTCCGAAAATCTCGTCGGTGTAGATCGTCTGATCCTTCTTCACGTGATCGAAGAGGGTGGGTCCGATGAAGTAGCCCTCTTCGAGGCTCTCACCGTTGTAGGTCAGGTCGGAGGCAGCACGCTCGCGGCCGTCGATGACCAGCTCGGCGCCTGCGTCGACACCCTGCTGGATGTAGTCCTTGACGCGCTCGAGGGCTGCCTTGGTGATCAGTGGGCCATAGTCGGCCTTGATGTCGTGGCTGTGGCCGACGCGCAGTGCGTTGACCTTGTCGATCAGCTTCTCGCGCAGGCGATTTGCAGTGGCCTCTCCAACCGGAACGGCAACCGAGATGGCCATGCAACGCTCGCCTGCACTGCCGTAACCGGCGCCGATCAGCGCATCGACGACCTGATCGAGATCGGCGTCGGGAAGGATGATCATGTGGTTCTTGGCGCCACCGAAGCACTGTGCGCGCTTACCGTTGGCAGCTGCGGTGGAGTAGATGTACTGCGCGATGTCAGAGCTGCCGACAAAGCCGAATGCCTGGACGTCCTCGTGGTGCAGCAGACCGTCGACGGCTTCTTTGTCGCCGTGGATGACCTGGAAGACGCCGGCGGGCAGACCGGCTTCAAGGAACAATTCGGCCAGACGGACCGGCACCGACGGGTCGCGCTCAGAGGGCTTGAGGATGAACGCGTTGCCACAGGCAAGCGCGGGCCCGGCCTTCCACAGCGGGATCATGGCCGGGAAGTTGAACGGCGTGATGCCGGCGACCACGCCGAGGGGCTGGCGGATCGAGTGCACATCGATGCCGGTGCCTGCACCTTCGGTGAACTCACCCTTGATCAGGTGCGGGATGCCGATGGCGAACTCGATGACCTCGACGCCGCGCTGAATGTCGCCCTTGGCGTCGGGGATGGTCTTGCCGTGCTCGATGGAGAGCAGCTCGGCGAGCTCTTCGATGTTCTGGTTGACGAGGTCGACGAACCGCATCATCACCCGGGCGCGACGCTGCGGGTTCCACGCGGCCCACACCTTCTGCGCCTGCACCGCGCCTGCGACGGCGGCATCGATGTCGGCCTGATTGGCCATCGGTACGGTGGCCTGCACCTTGCCGGTGCTCGGGTTCAGCACATCAGCGGTGCGGCCGCTGGTTCCAGCGGTGCGGACGCCGTCCACAAAGTGGTCGATTTGCCTGGTCATGGGGTCCTCACAAGTCATCTACGAACGTGTTGTCTCGATCACTATATACTAGGACTTCCTAGTAATGCGAGGGTTCGTAGATGACCTGCGCGGAGGACTACCCGGTCTTACGGCGGAACTGGTGCGGGCCACCCTCCGCACCGTGCTGACCACCGGCTTTCGAGCCGGCATCCTTGTGATCTTCCGCCAGTTTCCCCTTCTGATTCTTGCGATCGAGAGCCTCGCGGAACTTGCGTTTGGTTTCTGAATCGGCAGCCATGCCATATCCCTTCATTGGGGTCCTCTTGCGAGCCTATCCACCACAGAATGCGATGTCAGGCGATTTTCTTGCGGTCCGGCTCAGGCCGAATGGGGACGATGAACTGTGGTGCGTTCCACTGATCCGTCCGCGGCGAAGTACTGCCACTCCCCTGTCTTCTTGCCGTCCTCCCGATGCCCACGATCGATGAGGTTTCCCTCCGGGCTCCAACGCTCCCAGAGGCCGGTCTTCTCACCATCGACAAAGGTCCCCTTTTGCAGCAGACCCCCGTTTTCCCGGTACCAAACGCTCTCGCCGTGGAGGATGCCGAATCGATAGTTCGCCTCCGAACGCACTGTGCCGTCACGAAAGTAGTGCCGCCACAATCCTTCTCGACGGCCGTTGTGGTAGCTGCCGATGAAATCACCCTTTCGCGCATCGGCTTCGCGCCACAGTCCGGTTTTGTGACCCTTCGGGTCACGGGCATTCTCGGGCTGGTCACCAGCGTCGGGTTTCATCCACCCAGGCTACCGAGCATTACGGGCGGCCTGTGACCACCGGATCGGATTCGCTAGCATCACGGACTGGGTACGACTTGCCCGAAGGCCGAACGATCGTCATTCGGGTAACCTCAGTCGGCACTGATCCACGTAGAAAGAGATGTAAATGTCTGTTGTGATCCTGTACGGCAGCGAGACCGGCACGGCGGAGCTCGTGTCCGATGCGATCTCCGACGTCCTGGCCGGGCAACACGATGTCTCGATGTACGACATGTCCGACTTCGCGGTCGAAGACCTCACATCCGACGACTTCCTCGTGGTGGTCTGCTCCACGTACGGCGAAGGCGAGCTCCCCACCGGCGCCGAGCCGTTCGCCGAAGCGCTGGACGACGAGAAGCCCGATCTCTCCGGACTGCGTTTCGCTGTCTTCGGGCTCGGCGACAGCGTCTACGACGAAACCTTCAACCGCGGCGGCGAGATCATGGCCGAGAAGCTGACCGAACTCGGCGCGAGCCAGGTCGGCGAGCACGGACGACACGACATGTCGTCGAAGGTTGCCGCGAAGGTGCAGGCCAAGGAGTGGGCCGAGGGCATCAGCAAGGTCATCGGTTCCTAAAGGTCGAGCTCCGCTGCGCTTCGTCTCCTTCTGACCTCCGTCTCTCCACCTGCGTCCGGCGTCGCGGATTACG
The DNA here is from genome assembly GCF_059445525.1 of Williamsia sp. Y712. NCBI lineage: Bacteria > Bacillati > Actinomycetota > Actinomycetes > Mycobacteriales > Nocardiaceae > Williamsia > Williamsia sp. Y712. The sequence goes on along the minus strand of NZ_JCAIUN010000001.1, from coordinate 1,834,485 downwards.
CTGCGAGCATGTCGACAACAACAGTGGTGGCAGACCTGGTGGCCGCTTTGCCGGACGGCGTGGTCGTCACCGACCCCGACATCGTCGCGGCCTACCGGCAGGATCGGGCGGCTGACCCCGATGCGGGTACCGCCATGGCCGTTGTTCGCGCAACCAGTACCGCCGATGTCCAGGCGACTGTCCGATGGTGCGCCGAGCATCAGATCCCGGTGATCCCCCGTGGCGCCGGAACGGGACTGTCCGGCGGCGCCACCGCGATCTCCGGCGGCATCGTGTTGACCACGGAGAAGATGCGCGACATCACGGTCGACCCGGTGACCCGCACCGCCATCTGCCAGCCCGGCCTGCTCAACGCCGAGGTGAAAGCCGCGGTCAAAGAACACGGGCTCTGGTATCCGCCGGACCCGTCCTCGTTCGAGATCTGCTCCATCGGCGGCAACGCCGCCACCAACGCCGGTGGCCTGTGCTGCGTGAAGTACGGCGTCACCAGTGACTACGTCCTCGGACTCGAAGTGGTTCTGGCCGACGGGCGCGCGGTCCGCCTCGGTGGACCGCGGCTGAAGGACACCGCCGGGCTGTCGCTGACCAAGCTGTTCGTCGGCAGTGAGGGCACGCTGGGCATCATCACCGAGGTCACGTTGCGGCTGTTGCCGCCGCAACCGCCCGCATCCACGGTGGTGGCATCGTTCGAATCGGTTCATGCCGCATCGAAGGCGGTGCTGGCCATCACCTCGACCATCCGCCCGGCGATGCTCGAGTTCATGGACAAGGTGGCGATCAACGCCGTCGAGGACCACCTCAAGATGGGGCTCGACCGCAGCGCCGGAGCCCTGTTGGTCGCCCAGTCCGACGCACCCGGTGCCGCTGCGGCCGCCGAGGTCGCAGTCATGGAGCAGGCCTTCACCGACTGCGGGGCCACCGAGGTGTTCTCCACCACCGACCCCGACGAGGGTGAGGCGTTCACCGCCGCCCGCCGATTCGCGATCCCCGCCATCGAGAAGATCGGACCACTGCTCCTCGAGGACGTGGGCGTACCGCTGCACAAGCTGCCTGATCTGATCGACGGCATCGAGGCGATCGCCGCCAACCGCCGGGTGCTCATCTCCGTGATCGCACACGCCGGCGACGGCAACACCCATCCGCTGATCGTGTACAACCCCAGCGACGCCGACGAGACCGCTCGGGCCAATGCCGCATTCGGCGAGGTCATGGATCTGGCGATTGCGTTGGGCGGCACCATCACCGGTGAACACGGTGTGGGTCGACTCAAAAAAGGTTGGCTCCCCGATCAATTGGGCGATGACGTCATCGAACTGACGAGACGCATCAAGGACACCCTCGATCCGCTCGGCATCCTCAATCCGGGGGCCATGCTGTAGGCCGCTGACAGTCAAACGAATTCATCTGCTGGCCACAGTCGCCCTGCGGGCGTTACGTTCTTGATCGATCCACACATCGTTCAAGGAGAACCCTCGTGTCCGCCAACCGATCTGCGCGCCGTCTGACCACTGCACTCGGCTTGGGCGCCCTTGGCCTTGGCCTGCTCACCGCCTGTTCGGACAGCTCCGAAGACGGCGCCCCCGTCGCCCAGTCGACAACGACCGAAGCGACGACCAGCACCGCAACCGGGTGCGGTGTTGCCGCACCCGCCGGTCGCCTCGCGGTACCGACATCATCAGTCGAATACACCACCGGCACAGCGGCATATTCGGTGACACTGTCCGACGGGACCACCCAGTGCATCACCGCCGAAACCGATTCGAGCGCAGGCGAATACGACGCCACCGACAAGGAGATCGAGATCCGGTTCGGTGACCCGTCGGCAGGCATCCTGATCACCATCGACGGCGAGGCCGACGGCAATCTGCCCATCGAGGTGCCACACAAGGTCGAGGATGCCTTCATGGGCCTGCAGGTCGACGGCGGGTATTTCGCCGACAGCATGCATTCCGGCTGCGACGTCACCCTGACCGGTTTCGACGACGAGACGATCACCGGCACATTCACCTGCACCGGTGTGGCATTACTCGGCGACGGACCGTTCACTCGCGACGGCGACGAGACCGTGACGCCACAGCCCCTGGACACCTCCATCGAGAAGGCGCAGGGCTGGTTCGCGGTCCGCGTGTAGGTCCAGCCGAATTCGCGCCGCTTGCCCGCGTTCGCGCCGGTTGCAACGGGCGCGAACGCAGGCAGGTGGCGCGAATTCGGTAGGGGTCAGTCGAGCGACTCCAGTAGCCGCAGCCAGACCTCACTCACCGAGGGATACGACGGCACCGCGTGCCACAGAGTTGCAATCGGCACTCGCCCGACGATCGCGATGGTCGCGGCGTGGACGAGTTCGTCGACCTCGGGTCCTACAAACGTGGCCCCGACGATGACGCCCGCGCCGCGATCGATCACCAGACGCGCCTTGCCTTCGGCGTCGTCGCGGAGCAACCCGAAACCGGCAACCGAGCCCATGTTCACGTCGGCGAGCTTCACGTCGATTCCCTTGGCAAGCGCCTCGCGTTCGGTCAGCCCGACGCTCGACACCTGCGGATCGGTGAACACCACCTGTGGGACCGGTACATCGGCGGGCACCGCAGGCGGGACCCGGTTCTCGGCGTGGGCGGCGATGGTGTGACCGACATTGCGGGCCTGGTATTTACCCCAATGTGTCAGCGCCGGACCGCCAGTGGCATCGCCCACCCAATACAGCCACGACGCATCTTCATTGACCGAATCAAGCCCGATTCCGCCGCGCGCGGGGCGTCTGCCGGTGGCCACCAGGATCTCGTCGGCCGTGATCGACTCGCCACCGGCTGTCACCGTCACCGCATCACCGTGAATCCGGCCAACCCCGGTGTCGGCCGCGACCGGGCGAACCACCTCGGTCACCTCCACGCCCAACCGGACGTCGATGCCGCTGTTGGTCAGACCCTGCGCGACCAGTTCGCCGGCAAACGGCTCGGATTTGCCGAGCAACGTGCCTCGGGCCAGCAGCGTGACCTTGGTGCCGAGCGCGGCCATCCATGTCGCGGCTTCACAGGCGACCACACCGCCGCCGACCACGATGAGTGACGCCGGGATGTCCCGGACACCGGTGGCATCGCGGGACGTCCAGGGATGCGCGGTGGCGTAGATACTCGGGATGACGGGGGTGCTCCCGGTCGCCACGACCACCGCCTGTCGGGCCTTGATGGTCTTGCTGCGTCCACCGTTGTCGACTTCGACCGTGCGTTTCCCGGACAGGATTCCATGACCCCGGACGACCTCGATGTCGAGCCCATGAGCCCACTTCACCTGGCCCTCGTCCTCGTAGTCGTTCACCCAGTCGTCGCGGCGGCGCAACAGTTCTTCAGGGAGCATCTTCTTGCCGACCTTGATGCCGTCGAGGTGGCGGGCGGCGGCGTGGACGGCGATCGGTCGCAGCATCGCCTTGCTGGGCATACAGGCCCAGTAGGAGCATTCGCCGCCGAGGAGTTCGTGCTCGATGATCACCGCGGTTCGTGAGGATCCGGCGATGGCGTATTGCGCAGCCACCTCTCCGGCTGGGCCACCGCCGATCACCACGACGTCGTACTCGGTCTCTGCCATCACCCCACCTTGCCACTGGAGGTGAACGTGTTCCAGACTTACGGGCGGTTCAGTGGTCCGGTGGACCCGTGGCGTTGCCCCCGGACGCGGGCGCAACCTTCTTGATCAGGTCGACTTCGAACTCGGTTTCGCGTTCAGCGGCGTGACGCGCCAGCACAAAGACCGCCCGCAACATCGTCACCAGCGCGACACCGGCGACAACGCCTTCGATCCAGTTGACGTCGATCCGCTCGCCGAGGATCAGCACACCCATCGCCATGGCGACCGCAGGCTCCCACACCGTCATCGCGGGGAACGACGTCTGCAGGTCATGGGCTGCGAAAGCGAGCTGCTGGGTGACCACCGACCCGGAGGCGACCAACAGGATCAGATAGACCTCGGGGTGGACCAGGATTTCGACAACACCATCTTCGAGCTGGGTCATCACACCTTTGAGCAGAAACGCCTGCACGCCGGTGAGCAGACCGGATGCCGAGCCGAGCAGGAGCGCTCGATGATGGGCGGACACGAACCGCGACGTCACGACCAACGCGGCCAGGACGGCGATCACCACCACAATCGTGCCGGCGAGCGTACCCACCGACACGTGGCCCAAGCCTGCCTCGGGCTGTGCGATCACCACGAACGCCGCAACGCAGACCGTCAGGATGATGCCCCATTTCCACTCGTGGAAATTGAGACGCCGATGGTCCAGATAGGCCTCCATCGGTAAGGCGAACAGCACCGACAGCACGATGAGCGGCTGCACCAAAAGCAGCGATCCCATGCCCAGCGCCGCGGCCTGCAATGCGAAACCGCCCGCCGCGATCACCACCCCCAGCCACCACCGTTTGGTGATGCCACCAGAGGGGGTCGACGAGCGCTGGCGCACGAGAGTTCCGCTGGCGACGAGCAAAGCTGACAGCGTCGCCAACAGCGCCGGGAGGAACAGGTGCACGGCCTCGACATTACTTGCCGAGGGTGGCAGAAAGCTGAGAGCGGCAGCCTGTTGTGAGGCAATCGGCAACGACGTTCGGATGAACTCTCGACATTTGGGTACTTGTCCTCCTGCGATCGTCGCGGCAGCGGCTGATAATCGAGAAGCACTGTCCGTATCAGAGAGGTGCCACCATGTCCTTGGCCGATTACGCCGAATCAGAACTCGACCTCGACCTGCGCTGGTGGGACGCTGCCAACTACCTGACCGTCGCCCAGATCTACTTGCAGGACAACGTCTTATTGCGCGACCCGCTGAAGAACGAACACATCAAGCCGCGCCTCCTGGGACATTGGGGCACCAGCCCCGGACTCTCTCTGATCTACACACTGATCAATCGCCGGATCCGCGACACCGGGTCGAAGTGGCTGTACATCACCGGCCCCGGACACGGCGGCCCGGCGCTGGTGGCCTCGACGTACCTCGAGGGCACCTACAGCGAGATCTACCCGCACGTCTCCCGCGACGCAGCCGGTGTGCGCGCCCTGTGCCGGCAGTTCTCCACACCGGGCGGCGTCCCCAGTCATGTCAGCGTCCAGACCCCGGGTTCGATCCATGAAGGCGGCGAACTCGGATACGCCTTGATCCACGCCGCAGGCGCGGCCTTCGACAATCCCGAACTGGTGGTCGCCTGTGTGGTCGGCGACGGTGAGGCCGAGACCGGCCCGTTGTCCGGATCGTGGAAGATCCCGGCCTTCCTGAACCCGGCACGCGACGGAGCGGTGCTCCCCATCCTTCATCTCAACGGGGCCAAGATCGCCGCCCCGACAGTGCTCGGCCGGACCAGCGACCGCGACATCGAGGCGTATCTGTCCGGCCAGGGCTGGGCTCCGGTGTTTGTCGAGGGCCACGACCCCCGCCAGGTGTTCACCGACCTCGCCAGGGCATTGGTCGACGCCCACGAGGAGATCGCGAGCATCCAGGCCGACGCCCGCGGCGGGGCGCCCAGCGGCAACAAGTGGCCGGCGATCGTCTTGCGGACCCCCAAGGGATGGACCGGCCCACACACGGTCGACGGCAAACTGATCGAGGGCACCCATTGGAGTCATCAGGTTCCGCTGTCGGGGGTGCGTGACAACCCCGAACATCTTGCACTCCTGGAGGATTGGCTTCGCAAATACCGCCCCGACGAACTGTTCGACGACAACGGCACGCTCGTGCGCGAACTCGCGGAACTCGCACCCGCGGGCGACCTGCGGATGGGTGCGACCCCGTACGCCAACGGGGGCCGCAACCTCGTCCCGCTGAGGATTCCTCCGCTCGAGTCGTATGCACTGCAGATCGATGCCCCCGGCGCCACGTCGTACGAGACGACCAAGGTCCTCGGTGAACTGATGCGTGACATCTATCGCGACAACTCCGATGCCGACCACGGTGGCAACTTCCGGCTGTTCAGTCCGGACGAGACGGCATCGAATCGCTTGCAGGCCGTCTTCGAGGAGACCGACCGGTGCTGGCAACTACCGCGTACCGAGTTCGACGACGGGCTCTCCCCCGAAGGTCGGGTCATGGAGGTTCTCAGCGAACATCTCTGCCAGGGCTGGCTGGAGGGTTACCTGCTGACCGGACGCCACGGTCTGTTCGCCACCTATGAGGCGTTCGCGATGGTGAGTGTGTCGATGCTGGTGCAGCACGCCAAGTGGCTGCAGCATGCGGTGGCCCTGCCCTGGCGCGAGCCCGTCGCCTCGCTGAACATCCTGTTGACCAGTACCTGCTGGCGCAACGACCACAACGGATTCAGCCACCAGGGCCCGGGAATGATCGATGCCGTCATCCCGCTCTCACCCGAGGTGGTCCGGGTCTGGTTGCCGCCGGACTCCAACACGTTGCTGTCGGTTGCCGACCACTGCTTCCGCAGCAAGGACCACGTGAACGTGCTTGTCGTCGACAAGCAGTCACATCCGCAGTACCTGACACTCGAGCAGGCCAACGAGCACTGCGCCGCCGGGGCGTCGATCTGGGAATGGGCAGGTACCGAGAAGACTTCGGTGGTTGGCACCGAAGACGAGCCCGACATCGTGCTGGCCGCCGCCGGTGACGTACCCACCGAAGAGATCCTGGCCGCGGCCCACCTGCTGCGCGAATGGGTGCCGTGGCTGCGTGTCCGAATGGTGAATGTCATTGACCTGATGGTGCTTCTACCGCAGAACGATCACCCGCACGGTCTGCCCGAGCAGGCCTTCATCGACCTGTTCACCGCCGACACCCACGTCGTCTTCGCGTTCCACGGCTATCCGCGCGCAGTCCACCAACAACTCCACGGACGCACCAACGCCGACCGGTTCCACGTCCGCGGGTTCAGCGAACAGGGCACCACCACAACACCTTTCGACATGGTCGTGCTCAACAAGATGAGTCGCTACCACCTGGTGCTCGAAGCTTTGCGACGCACCAGGCGAGTGCCCGAGAAGACGGCCGAACTCGCCGAGTACTGCCAGAACCAGCTCCAGCGACACCACGAGTACGTCCGCGAGCATTTTGAAGACCTGCCCGAAATCCGCGAATGGCAATGGTCCTGAGTTCGGTCGACGGGGCGGTTCGCATCGCCGGGGCCTTACTGGCCCGGCCCCTGCGAAAACAGCGGACGACCTGGGGCGCGACCCCGACCGAGATCACGGCCACTTATCCCGGCGATGAGCTTGTACCGCAACCGAAATGGGGCTACACCCACGCGATCGACGTCGCTGCACCTCCCGAGCGGGTCTGGCCGTGGTTGGTCCAGCTCGGGCAGGGCCGCGGCGGGTTCTACAGCTATCAGGGCCTGGAGAACCTCGTCGGCTGCAAGATCCGGAACACCACGGCGATCCTGCCGCAATTCCAGTCACTGATGATCGGTGACGAGGTGAAGCTTCACATCAAGGCCCCTGGCCTTCGGGTGGAGATGGCCGAACCGAACAAGTCGCTGGTCCTGTTCGGCGGCACGGATCGTTCACCAGACAAGTCGCTGTGGGCTTTTCACATCGTCGATACCGGAAACGGGCGCAGTCGGCTGATCGAACGCGGCCGCTATTCGTACGGCGACAAACTCTCCGGCCGAATCGGGTTCTCGCCGACGTTCCTGGAACCGATCTCCTTTGTGATGAGCCGAAAGATGTTGCTGACCATCGCCGATCTGGCCGGAGGCACCGAAGGCGCCCTGCCGACCCACCACGTGGGCGGGTGATGGTCGGCCGTGACCGGCTCACGAACCCGGCGGACGCCAGCGATTGATGGCCGTGAGCGGCGCGAGGACCAACCTGTCCGGCAGTACCCGCACCACGGCGTCGCGCAGAGCGGTCGTGGTCGACCCCGGGGGCATCAACAGTGGTGAGGCAGCTCTGGCCGCCGCCGCAACCGCCCGGACCCGCCGCCTGCGGACCCGCGAGTAGGAATCCAGGTCCAGTGCGCGGGACGCCAGGACAACGGCATCCTCGATCGCCAGCCCGGCGCCCTGCCCGAGATGGGGTCGCAGGGTGTGTGCCGCATCCCCGACCAACGCGATACGGCCGCGTACCAGGTTCTTCGGGACCGCCAGGTCGAGAAGCCGATGTTCGATGACGCCGGTGGCCGCCGCGACCAGAGCGGCGACGGGCTCCGGCCAGAGCGCGAAATCGCCGAGGTCGCCGCTCTGGTCGCGGCCGACTGCAGCAGCGAACACATACGTGCGTTCACCGGGCAGCGGAACGACACCGAACTCGGCGCGCTGCGCCCAAACGGTGCCGACGAAGTCACCTGGCGGTCGGTCGACGATCCAACGCCACACGCGTATTCCGGTATCCCGCGGACGGCCGTCGTCGGGCCACCACGTTCGGCGGATCGTGCTGTGGACGCCATCTGCTGCCACCACCAGATCGAATGTGCCACGCCACGCCCGGTTTGGACCCGACCGTCAGGGTGCACGTCGTCGACCGGCTCGCCCACACACAGCGTCCCGGGTACAGCCGAGGCAAGCACCTCGATGAGATCGGCGCGGTGCATCGCAAACACTTCCGAATCCGGTCCGGTCACCTGCGTCAGCTGTGCGTTGATGAGCGTCCTGCCGTCGCGGGCTCGCACCTGACCAGCACGCGCCGCGATCGCCCGATTCCGGATCTGCGCTCCGACACCAAGATCATCAAGCGCTGCAAGCGCGTTCGGCCACAGCGTAATGCCGGCACCGACGTCACCGAATGCGTCCGCACGCTCGAACAACACCACGTCCCAGCCGGCCCGACCCAAACCGATCGCTGCCGACAATCCCGCAACACCACCCCCGACCACCGCAGCCCGGCCCATCGCCCGAACCTACCGCGTGGCGGGGCCAACACCACAGCATCGCCGGGACGGCCGCCGGCAACGGGCCTGGTCGGCGCGGCGACTGGCAGTTACTCGCAAAGTAGGGCACCCTGGTTCAGGTGAGTGGCCTTTCCGCACCGACGCGAGCGATGCTTCGTGATGACCTCGAACGGCTGATGACGTTGAGCCGGGACCAGATCGAATGGGCCTGCTCCGACACCACCGCGCTGGCCGAACTGATCGAGTTCGGATTCGATGAGGTCGTCGAACTGCGCGAGAACGCCGAACGCGAATGGGTCCGCGGCCACTCCGAGTGTGCACGACACCTCGAACAAGAAGCGTCCGCCTGGAACGCCACCGTCCGCCTGCTCCGCACCGCGCTGGCCGAGGCCCGCAGCGCATCCACCGGTCGGCATCGCCGCACCGCCTGAGCGCGTTCACTCGGTGTACGGCCCGGTCGAAACCGGGTGATATCCCTTCCTTCCGATTGCCACCGCGAGATCGCTGCGGTACTCCCCGCCATCCTCGATCGCAGCCAACGCGCTACGGAAATCGATCCGGGGCTGCCAGCCGAGTTCGTCGCGGGCCCGCTGATTGTCGTAGACCCGATCGACGGAATTCAGCATCGTCCACCCGCGCCGCGCGAACACGTCGGCATACTCCGGAACCCGGGCGGCAAGCACAGACGGTGCATCCGTCCGCAACCTGACCACGTCGGATCGCTCAAAAGGTGTTGTGGCGGTGACGATGTATCTCGCGAACCCGAGGTCAGGCGCCCGCGTCGCAGCGCACGAGATCGCCTCGACCACGTCGGCGATGTCCACCCTTCGGTAGAGCAACTCGTTCACCTTCAGGTTCGTGTCGTCGAACGTACGGCGAACCTCGGCCCGATCGTCGACCTCTGGAAAGAAACGGGCCGTTCGTAACACCACGACAGGCAGACCGGACGCATCGTGCACCAACCTGCAGATGTCCTCGGCAGCGACTTTGGTGACGCCGTAGATGTTTCGCGGCACCCCGATGGTGTCCTCGGTGGTCCACGTTGCCGGCTCCCCTGGCCCGGGATACAGCGCTTGCCCGAAAGTGCTTGTGGTGCTGATGAACACGAAGGCGGACACTCCGGCGAACGCCGCTGCCTCCACCAGCGTGGTGGTACCCGAGACGTTCACGTCGATGAAGTCGGCACGGCTGTGGGTATTGATGTGAGGTTTGTGCAGTGTGGCCGCATGCACCACCACATCCACTCCGGCCATCACAGAATGCACCAACTCGCGATCACATATCGACCCGACCGTCGTGGTTGTCGGGGCAGGCAAGACGTCAAGTCCCACGACGTGATTGCCCTCGCTGCGCAGGCTGTGGACCAGCGCTTCACCGAGGTGTCCGGAGCTGCCGGTCACCAAGAACCTTTGTGCGTTCACCGCGGTGAGGCTACCGTCGAAAACGTGACAGGCACATTGATTTTGATGCGGCACGGCAAATCGGGCTATCCAGACGGTGTTGTGGACCATGAACGTCCCCTGGCCGAGCGCGGCCGGCGAGAGGCCGCACTTGCCGGACGGTGGATGGTCGACTCCGGACTGTCCGTTGACTTCGTGCTCTGCTCCACCGCCACCAGAACCCGCCAGACGCTGGAACGTACCGGCATCACCGCACCGACCACTTACGTCGACGACATCTACGGTGGTGATCCCGACGACGTCTGCGAGGCCATCCGGATATACGTCCCGGCCGACGCTGCGACGGTCTTGGTGGTCGGCCACGAACCAGGTATGCCGGCAACCGTCTTCGCGCTGGACCCCGACGCGGATATCCCGCGGTTCCCGACCTCGGCGTACGCCGTCCTGCACATCGAGACCCCTTGGGCCGAGATCGGATTGACGCCGAATCCCGGCGACCGAATGGTCGAGATGCAGGTACCGCGGGATTGACTCGTCCCCTCGGCGCTACTTGACGAGGGCGCGTTCCAGGATCGGTGCGAGGTCCAGTCCCCCCGGCAGGGTTCCGTACGCGCCTGCCCAGTCGCCACCGAGGCGGGTGGCGGCAAATGCCTCCGCAACGGCCGGGTGACCGTGTCGCAGCAGCAATGAACCCTGCAGCGCAATACAAATCGACTCGGCGATTCGACGGGCTGCGGGTTCGGATGCGGTGGCCAACTGCTTCTTCAATCCGGTCAGGTACCTGTCATACCGTTCATCGAGTCCGGCGGCCCGATCCAGCTCATCGAACAGCGCGTCCACCGACTTCGGGGCGGTGGCCATGGCGCGCAACGTGTCCAGCGCGCTGACGTTGCCGCTGCCCTCCCAGATCCCGTACAGCGGCGCCTCCCGATAGAGCCTGGGCATACCGGAGTCCTCGACATACCCGTTGCCGCCCAGGCATTCCATCGACTCGGCCACGTGCCCGGTGGCCCGCTTGCACAACCAGTATTTCGTGGCGGGCAACCCGATCCGTCGGAGCATCGCCTCGGTGTCGTCACCGCGTTCGGCGGCATCGGTGGCGCCGGCCATCCGCATCGACACCATCGTCGCGGCCTCGGACTCGATGGCAAGATCGGCGAGGACATTGCGCATGAGTGGCTGGTCGATCAGATACTCACCGAACACTTTTCGGTGTTGGGCGTGATGCATCGCCTGCGTGAGGCCGTGTCGCATGTTGCCTGCACTGGCCAGCGCACAGTCGAGCCTGGTCAGGTTCACCATCTCGATGATGGTCCGCACACCGCGACCCTCATCTCCGACCAGCCATGCAGTGGCCCCGTCGTATTCGACCTCAGAGGACGCATTGGCATGATTTCCGAGCTTGGTCTTCAGCCGTTGCAGACGCATTCGGTTGCGGGTGCCGTCCGGCAACACGCGCGGCAAGAAGAAACACGACAATCCACCCGGCGCCTGGGCGAGCACCAGGAACAGGTCCGACATCGGCGCCGACGTGAACCATTTGTGCCCGGTCAAGGTGTAGCTGCCGTCCGGATTCGGCTGCGCGGTGCTCCGATTGGCCCGTACATCGGAGCCGCCCTGCTTTTCCGTCATCGACATCCCGGCGATCAGGCCGGTCTTGCCCGACGGCACCGACAGCGTCGGGTCATAGCTGCGCGAGCTCAGCAACGGCTCGTAGATCGCGGCGAGCTCAGGATTGTGGCGCAGCGCCGGAACCACGGCGTAGGTCATCGAAATCGGGCAGACATGTCCGGCTTCGACGTTCCAGACCCCCAGTTTGGCGGCACGCACCACGTGGGAACCGGCCCGGGCGTCGGCCCACGGCGCACCGTGCAGTCCGTGCTCGACCGCCACCTCCATCAACTGGTGGTAAGCGGGGTCGTATTCGACCTCGTCGATGCGATGTCCGTATCGGTCGTGGGTCCGCAGCACCGGTTCGTTGCGGTCGGCCAGCTCACCCCAGCGCTGCGCCTGCGCCGATGCGGCGATGGCACCGAGAGCCGTGACCTCGTCGGAACCCCATGCGCCACCTTCTCGAACCAGCGCCTCCGACAGCGCCGGACTGGTGGCCGGGTTGTACCCGACCAGCGGTGGAACCTGATTGATCACCTCATGTGTATCGGCCATCACACCATCGTCCCACCAAACGAATGGCGCGTTTCGAGGCCCCATCCGACGTCGCTATTGTGCGATTTGCACGGTTTTCGTTCCGCGAGGTGTCAGCGGTTCGGGCCATACTGAACGTGACGCAACCAGCGATCAGGAGTACGCAAGGTGAAGTTCTCAGCATCGGGGGCCAGTGCCCACGCAGACACCGCTCCGACTCGAGCGCTGTTTCTTGTCCACGACAACGACACCGATCGCGGGATCGCTGACACCGGCACCCTCCGCGAACATGTCGCCGAGCGCGGACACGAGATCGACATCGTCCATCCGGCGGATGAGTTCCCCGATGTGACCGCGTACGGGTTCGTGATCGTCATGGGTTCGGCAGAATCGGCGTACGACGATTCCGTTCCGTGGCTCGCCGCCGAAATCGCATACCTCCGTTCAGCCCTGGCTGCCAACGTGCCGATCTTCGGTGTCTGCTTCGGCGGACAGCTACTGGCCCGGGTTCTCGGCGGCAAGGTCAAACGTTCCGAGATGCCGGAACACGGATACACCATGGTCGACACCGTCGCACCGGATCTCGTGTCCCGTGGTCCGTGGATGCAGATGCATTTCGACCGATTCACGCTCCCACCCGGCGCACGAGAGATTGCCCGCAACGGTGCTGCGCTGCAAGCTTTCACATTCGGAAAAAGCCTGGGTGTCCAGTTTCATCCGGAGATCTCACCGGCGGTCTGGGCGACCTGGCAGGCGAGCTGGGCGGCCACCCGCGAGGGACAGTTGGTGGTCGAACGCGGCATCGACCTGCAGCAGATCACCGCCGAGATCTCCGCCCGCGCCGAAGAATCCCGCCGGAACTGCGGCATCCTCCTCGACGCGTTCCTTACCCTCGCGCACGTACCGGCATAGCGGCATAGCGGCAAATCGGACAGTCGCTTGTCAGACGTCACCACTACCTTGAGCCCAAAGAAGACTGACTCAGGGGAAGTAATGATTCGAATGGCAGGGACAGCTTATGCCGTTACCGAACTACCAGTTCTATTTCTTCGTTTCGCGTACTGGATCATCGCGATCTCGTGGCTGACGGGGGTTGTCGGCGTCGGCTGCAGCGCCATCCAAAACGTCGAGGCGTCATCAGCCACCTACTACATCGGCGGCTACGCCGTTCTTACCCAGGTAATCTCAGGATTTGGAGGACTGGCTGCGGGCTTCATTGCCTTCGTGGTCATCATCCTCGCCCAATCGCAGCCCGCGTCCGGACCCAAACTCAGGAACTTCCTTACGTCGCCCGCTCCATACGCCATCTATTTTGTAGGAACACTTGCTCCCATCGCAGCCCTAACCATGACTTTGTACGGAACAATAATCACAGGAACACTTCTCGCACTCTCAGCGTGGCCGATGTTCGACCTCGGTCGCCGCATTAACAACCTCGTCACACAAGGTCTGGCCACCAGTCGCTATGGAGACGGCTGGGACTTTGGGCCGAAGCTGACCACCGAAGAACAATTCGCAAACCTTCACCACGGTAGATGGCCATGGCCACGTTCCATCAACATCTCGGGAGAGGCCGACGCGTTTGCCCGGCGACTTCGAGCGCTAGCAGAGTGCATGGGGTACATACAGGCAGTCGGTTCAATTGCGGCTGGCGCAATCGTCGTCGCAGTTGCGCGGTGGTCGCTCGCCGACGGTGCCGCACATCCCCTTCGTAGCGGAGCACTCAGTGCAGTACTGCTTCCAGCGATTGCCGTTCTCACCGCTTCATTGCGCCGCGACAAATATAAAGACCTTGCCACTCTGTATGAAGAACGAGCTCTCGAGATTCGAACGCCGAGGCATCCCACCCGCTACCCATCGCACAGCTGTGCCAACGTGACGCAGGTTCGATAGTCGCTCGTAACCTCACATCGGAATGGGGCGTTCACACTCCGGAATCGCGCAGGGTTTCATCTCGATACCGTCAACACGCGACTCTACTGAAGGGTTCAAGAACCTACGCAGGCGGATCAAGCCCCGGTGTAGGGCGGCACCGCCAGGCAGGGCACCGCGCGGGGGTGCGCCGGATCGAGCGCATTGAGGACGATGGCGGCCGAACGTTGGTTGGAGACGATCGACAGATGGTCGGACCGATCAGCCGAACAGGTGTCCTGGACAACGATATTCGTGACGTCGGTACCAGCCGGTCCGTCCAGGATCCCGCTGGTATAGGGCACTACCAACTGGTCGTAGCGGGTGACGATGTTGGTGTAGGTGATGCCCTCGACATACGGTCCACCGCCGGCATTGATGGCAGCTTCAAAGGACTCGTCACCGGGTGCGGCAACACAGTCAGGGCAGTCGGTGTCTGGGACCGCGATCGGCGGCAGGCCCAGGCCGTCGATGAACACCGCGGTCAGGTCCGAATAACTCGCACCGTCGTCGGAACCCTGCCAGTACGGCGCCAACGACACATACCTGTCGATCTTGGAGGCGCCGCCGTAATACTTGGCCCAGTACGTCGGGATCTGGGTGCCCTGCGAATGACCCACGATGTCAACCTTTTCCGCACCGGTTTGCGTGAGCACGTTGTCGACGAAAACCTTGAGCTGCCAGGCACTGACGTCCTTCGGGCCGAGTCCACCGATCCGCGACGCCGGCCACACCGACGACAACTCCCCGTACGTCGGCGCGAAAACGCAATAGCCCTCGTTTTTCAGCACCGGGACCATCGAAATCCAGTTGGTCTGCTGACTGCCCGCGGTTCCGTGCACCAGTACCACCGGATTCGGATGCTCGGCAGACGGCTTACAGCTGTAGTCGTTGGATCCGGGCAGCGATCCACCGGGATTGGCGAGTTCGGCCGGGATACCGGCCAGGAAGTTGTAGGTCACCGGTAGCGGTGCGGCATGCGCGGCCGGCGCAACACCGACCCCGACCACCAGCAGGATTGCCGAAATCAGCACCGATCGAAATGTCCACCGCATGACATCCATCCTTCCGGGTACGCCCTTTGTGAAGCTAGCACTCCAACGTTCAATCCTCGGCCGGCATCAGCAGATCGAAGCGCACCCCGAGTAGCCGGATCGGGCGATCGAGTTCGAACTTGTGCAGGACATCGAGCATCGCGGGTTCCAGGACGGCAAGGTCGGTGGTCGGCGCCGGCAATTTGTGCGACTTCGTGCGGGTGTAGAAGGTCTTCGTTCGCACCGTCACCGCCACCCGAAAAGGTATGCGTTGCTCGGAGATCACCTGATCGAGCAGTTCACGGGTGAGCCGGCGCACCGCGTCGTCGATCTCCACAGGATCGGTGAGATCGGTCGGAAAGGTCTCGACCTTGCTGTGCGAGCGGGCGATGAACGGCTCGGTACTGACATTGATGTCGCCCCCGCCGCGCGAGAGCAGATTCAGCCAGTTGCCCAGATGCGGGCCGAACTCCGCGATCAGGTGGCCGCGGTCCTCCGCCGCCAGCTGCGCCACCGTCATGATGCCGAGCTTCTCCAGCTTTGCTGTTGTCTTCGGCCCGACACTCCACAGGTCGCCGACCCCACGCGCACCCATGATCGGCATCCAGTTCTGGTTGTCCAGCGAAAAGACATGGTCTGGTTCGCGTTTGGCAAAACCGGTGGCCATCTTGGCCCGTTGCTTGTTGTCGCTGATTCCCACCGCCGACGACAGCTGGTTATCGGCGAGGATGCGCAGACGGATCGTCTCGGCAAGCCCGCGCAGGTCGACGTCGATGTCGTCGGCAGGCACACCGAGAAATGCTTCGTCCCAGCCGATCACCTCGACCGGATATCCGAAGCTCCGCAGCGTTGCCATCACCTCATCCGAGGCCACGTCGTACGAAGGGTGATCGAGCGGGAGGTAGATGGCATCCGGCATCTTGCGAAACGCCGACCGCAGCGGCATACCTGCCCGAACCCCTAGGTCACGGGCTTCGTAGGACGCGCACGTGACAACTTTGCGCGGCTCCATGGGGTCCCCGGTGCCCCCGACTATCACCGGTACACCGATCAGATCCGGGTTTCGGCGGCGCTCCACCGAGACCTGGAACTGATCCAGATCGATGTGCATGATCGCGCGAAAACGGCGGGTCGGGGGCGATGTCATCGATGCCGACGATATTCGACAACGAGGTCAGGCGCCTGGAGAATCCCCCAGACGCCTGACCACCCCGCGATGTGTGTGTCTACACACCGTCCTCATTCGAGTCCGGCGGATACGTTCCGTTCGCGTACGGATTGAAATCGTTGGTGTAGAGCTCCTCCACCTTGATTCCGGCCGGAAGCTCACCGAGTCGAACCGCTTCGTCCACCCAGACGGTGAACTCTTCGGGTTTGATCACGCCGCCCGGCACCGGAATTCCCGGACTCTTCCACTTCTTCACGAACTCGGTGTTCTCATTGCGACCGCGGGCGTCGATGATCTCGACGAATCGGTTGACGACTTCTTCCCGTGGACGCAGTTGCGCCCACCGGATCGCGCGCGAGACGCCCTGCACGTAGTCCCCGACCACTTCCGGATTCTCGGCGATGTAGTCGTCCCGGAAGACCTGTGTGGCGATGGAGAGGCTGCCGATCAGGTCCGTGTCCCGGAAGATTTCGTGCAGGCCACCCTTCTCCAGGGCAACGTCTTTGAAGATCGTCCCGAGGTTACCGGCCTCGATCTGACCCTGACGGAGCGCCAGTTCGGTGTTGATCGGCGGCACCACGGTGAGCGCCACCTTCTTGATGTCGTCGTCCGAGACACCTTCACGATGCAGCCACTGTTTGATGGCGTACTCGTGATAGGCGCCGAGGGTGTTGATGCCGACCGCCTTTCCCACCAGGTCCTGCGCCGTCTCGATACCACTGCCCTCCAGGGAGTAGTAGCCGTGGAACGTTTGATCGTCGGACCCGTTGGTCGAGAGAACCCCGGTCACCTTCGACCCGGCCTGCTGGAGCTTGGCGACCGAGCCGTTGAACGCGCCGCCGGTATCGACCTCACCGGTTGCGACCGCCTGAATGTCCTGTGGCCCACTGGTTGTGTCGCCGACCCACTCGAGTTTGACCTTCTGGAAGTACCCGAGTGATTCGGCGAGTTCTGACCATCCGACCTGCGACGCCCACCCCTGGTAGCGCACCGAGACCTTGCCGTCCTCACCCACCTCGGCGGTGGCTCCCGACGAACACGACGCGAGCAACATCGTGATGGCGGCAAGCACCGCGACAACGGTGCTGGTGGCGACCTGTGGTCGATTGGTCATGGGACTTCTCTCTGTCAGTGTGGGCGCGGCCTATGAGCCGATGAACTGTTCGCCGGAGATGGACACCGATGGCCGGCCGTCGACGCCGACCGGGACATCGCCTTCGATGGTGGTGCGGTACAGCGTCCGCGTCACGTCCAGATGATTGATGTCGCCCGGCGCCAGATGTGCCGTCGCACGGTTGTCCCAGACCGCGATGCTGCCCGGCAGCCACCGGAAACGCACCGTATACGCCGACCTGGACACCTCCTCGAACAGCAGATCGAGGAGCGCATCACTCTGCCGCCTGCTGAATCCGATGATCCGGTTCGTGAATCCGGGCTGGACGAACAGAATCCGCTCCCCTGTCACCGGGTGGACCCGCACCACCGAGTGCTCACTGATCAGCGGGGCCTTGCTCACCTTCTCTCCATAGCTGCTGTCGGACTTGAAGATCGGGTGCCTGCCACCGAAACGGTGCTCGGCCCGCAGTCCGTCGACGAGTTCCTTCAGCGAGTCCGGAAGTCCTTCGTAGGCAGCAGCCAGGTTGGTCCAACTGGTGTCGCCCCCGCGCACCGGTGTGACGTCGGCACGCAAGATCGTCACGGCCGGCGGATTCACCAAAGCCGTTACATCCGTGTGCCATTCATTGGTGTAGCTGGCTGCCTTGATCCCGAACTTGCGTTCGTAGTCCCGGTTGTCGACCTTCAGGATCTCGGGGAACTCGGTGGGCGCATCATCGTCGTAGGGGTGTGATGCCGTGACCCGGCCGAAGGTGCGCGAAAACGCGATCTGCTGAGCGTGATCGATGTCCTGATCGCGAAAGAACAGCACCTTGTAGTGGTGCAGGCCCTTGGTCAGGGCCCGGGACTGCTCCGGCGTCAGGGGGTCTCGCAAGTCGATTCCGTCGACCTCGACTCCGATGTGTCCGGCGACGGGAAAGAACCGGAGATCGGCCCGGGTGGTGTTCTCGCTGATGTTCTCGGTGATCGTCATGGCTGTTGGTGCCTTTCTGGTTGTTTCTCAGGCGCTCTTGCGCGCGAAGAATGGTTCACCCGAAACGGATCGGGACTGCTTGCCGCCAACCCCTTCGGGCACATCACCTTCCACGGTGGTGCGGTGCAGAACGCGAACGACGTCGAGATGATCCAGGTCGGTCGGGGCCTGGTGGATGGTCGCCCGGTTGTCCCAGACACCGATGCTGTCGGGCGTCCAGCGAACTCGGACGGTGATGGCCGGGTTGGTGATCTCCTCGAACAGCAGGTCCAGGATCCGGTCGCTCTGCGACGGGCTGACACCGAGGATCCGGCTGGTGAATCCCGGGTTGACGTAGATCAGCCGCCGGCCGGTGACCGGATGCACACGGATAACAGGATGTTCGCTGATGATCGGGGTCTGCGTGGTCAGCGCCTCGGACTCAGAGCCACTCTCCCAGCGCTTTTCGCGCCCTCCGAACCGGTTCTCGGCGTACAGACCTTCAAGGAACCCCTGCAGTGAGGACGGCAGGTTGTCGTACGCCGCACCGAGATCCGCCCACGTCGTATCACCGCCGACCTCGGGAACCAGTTCGGCCCGCAGGACGGTCACCGCCGGAGGATTGATCAGCGCTGTGACGTCCTGGTGCCAGAAGTTGGCGTAGCTGTATCGCCGCGAACCACTCCGGCTGGCGTAGGTGCGTGAATCTACCTCCAGCACTTCAGGATAACCAGCAGGTGACTTGTCGGTGTACCCGAGCGGATGTGCATCGGTGACCGGTCCGAAATACTTCGTGAACCGGATCTGCTGCGCATGATCGATCTTCTGATCCCGAAAGAACAAGACCTTGTACTCATACAGCGCGTCCCGAAGTTCTTGTTGCGCCCGCACATCGAGGTCCTCGGTCAGACTCACTCCCGAAACCTCGGCACCGATATAACCGGCAATCGGCTCCACCGACAACCTGGTCGCCACCGATTCCCCGATGTTGATAACTGCAGTCATTTGCTCTTCCATTCTCTATTCGATAGGCGGGCCATCCGCTTTCTGTGATGGAACTCAATTGATCATCGAGGGTGCAGTTGATGGCAAGGATGCCTTCCACAATGTGAAATCCCTGGCTAGATAGGTTCACTGCGCGCACAAATGTATGCGGCGGGCGACGGGGGCACCACCATGTCAACCAAGGACTGCACGCACACTCCAGGGGGGAGGACCAGGTGACCGAACTGACCGGGACGGAGCAATCGGGGCGAACCGGATCGCAGTCGGTCGAGCGCGCGATCTCGGTGCTGTACGCGATGGAAGGTGCGGAACGCTCGCTCACGATCAGCGAACTGGCGGGTCGTGTTGACCTGCCGGTGAGCACGACGCACCGCATCGCACAGGCGCTTGTCCGTGGCCGGCTGCTGGCACGGGAAGGGCCGAGTTCGTACCGGATCGGCGACGGGATCACCGCGCTCGCACACACAGCGGCCCGCCAGATCGACGTCGATGCCGCGGCCCCTCACCTGCACGGTTTGTCGTCAGGAATCCGGATCACCGCCAGCCTCGGGGTTGTTGAGCACAGCGAGGCCGTAACGGTCTATTCAGCACGGCCGCCATCGATGTTCTGCGGTCATCAGTTGCCGAGCCGCCGGTCCAAGCTCGAAGACAGCGCGATGGGGCAAGCGATTGTGGCCTTCGGTCAACGTCGGGACCGGCGTATCGCGGCCATTCCCGACGTACAGGCATCACGACGGCGCGGTTACTCGGTGTCCTCCGCGGACGGCGTCACCGCGATCGCGGTACCGGTCTTCGACGCCGACGGTCAGGTCCGGGCATCCATCGGCGTACAAGCACGAAGTGTTCGGCTCAACCATGAACTGATCAACCAGATCCATCCCGCGATGCGGCAGACCGCCGAGTTGCTGCGCGGTGTGGTGGCCGAGGGTCCGATACGGACCAACATCGATCAACTTATACGCGCCACGATTTAATCGTGGCAAATCTTCCACAATGTGAAATAAGTTGTTGAGGCCAGGGGGGTCCGAGCCTGAGAATCGGTCCATACACCAATTCTGTGTCCGTATTCAGACGTTGTTCTCGAACGCATCAATAAATCGGACAAATCGAAAGGAAAGCAGTGAGTCACATTCACAAGTGGCGCGTAATTGTCGCAGCCGCACTTGCATTGACCGTCGGAGTGAGCGCTGCCGCCTGCGGTTCGTCCGACGAGGCAACCGTCACCGCAGACGGCAAGACGGAGCTGCGCTACCTCGGTTCGCCTGCCACCGTACAGTTCCCGGAGCTGGCGGCCGATCTGGGCTACTTCACCAAGGTATCGATCAAATCAGTCGGTGAGACAACCAGTGGGCCCCAATCGATTCAGGCCACAGCGACTGGGGATTCCGACTTCGGTGGGGCCTTCAACGGCGCCATCGTCAAGCTGAAGTCAGCCGGCTCGCCCATCACGGCGGTTGTCGACTACTACGGCGCCGATGACAAGACATACAACGGATTCTATGTCACCGAAGGATCCCCGATCCGCGGTGCGCGCGACCTGATCGGCAAGAAGGTCGGCATCAACACACTAGGGGCGCACTCCGAGTTCGTCATCCGTGAATGGCTTGCCCGCGAGGGGCTTTCGAAAGAGGAGATCACATCGGTGCAACTGCTCGTCGTACCGCCCATCAACACCGAATCGGCACTTCGTCAAGGACAGATCGACGTCGGGGCCTTCAACAACATCTTCCGCGACAAGGCTCTCGAAACAGGCGGTCTACGGGAGCTGTTCACCGATGCGGTATTCGGAGACTTCAGCTACGGCAGCCTCGTCCTGCGCGATGACTTCATCGAGAAGAACCCGGAGGCCGTCAAGGACTTCGTCCAGGGCACGGCCCGCGCCATTCGCTGGACGCAGGTGACACCGCGCGACGAGGTGGTCGCCCGATACAAGGACATCATCACCAAACGCGGAAAAGGTGAAGACCCCGCACTGGCCGACTACTGGCAGAGCTCGTCCATACCGACCCCCGGCGGAGTCATCAAGCCAGAAGAGTTCCAGCTCTGGATCGATTGGCTCGTCCGCAACAACGAGTTGGATGAAGGTCAGCTGACACCGGACGATCTGTACACCAACGCCGACAACCCCTATTCCGACGGCACATACCAGCCCGACTCGGGCCCCGACGGCCAAGCGGTGGTGGCAGCGCGATGACCACTCCGAAACTGGAACTGCGAGGCGTGCGAAAGTCGTTCTCCTCCCCCGGAAAGCCCGACTTCGTAGCCATCGACGACATCAGCATCGCATCCCCCGAAGGTGAGTTCCTGGTGCTCGTCGGGCCAAGTGGCAGTGGCAAGTCCACGCTTCTCGACCTGGTGGGCGGGCTCACCACGCCGACCGCTGGCGAGATCCTGCTCGACGGCAAACCCATCACGGGTCCGGGCCTGGACCGCGGCGTGGTCTTTCAGCAGTACGCTCTCCTGCCGTGGCGCACAGCCCGCGCCAACATCGAGTTCGGGCTGGAGGCCAACGGGATCTCCCGCAGGCAGCGCCGCGCGATCGCCGACGAGTACCTCGGGTTGGTCGGCCTGGGCGGATTCGCCGACCACTATCCACATGAACTCTCGGGTGGCATGAAGCAGCGCGTGGCGATCGCCAGAAGCCTCGCGTACGACCCCGAGGTGCTGCTGATGGATGAGCCGTTCGCCGCGCTCGATGCGCAGACCCGAGAATCGTTGCAGGACGAGCTTCTTCGCATCTGGCGGGCGACCGGCAAAACGATCCTGTTCATCACACACGGCATCGACGAAGCCATCTACCTCGGCCAACGGGTCGCCGTGCTCACCGAACGTCCGGGCCGGATCAAGGAAGTCCTCTCGATCAGTATCGACCGCGAGGCAGTCGACGACATCCGGTCGTCCGAACAATTCCGTGACTACCGGCACCGCATCTGGCTGTCGTTGCGGCCTGAAGTCCAGAACACTTCCCGCGGAGACGAAGCGCAGCGGAGCTCGACCATTCCACTGATCGGAGCAGGAACCCATGTCTAGTGTCACGCTCGAGAAGGCAGTAGCCGCAGCACCGGTCGAGGCACCATCCGACTCGGCGCAGGCCTCGACCCAATCGCCAGGCCGCCGAATATTCAGTGGGGCAACCAAATCAAGCAAGTGGATCTTTCGTTCGACGATCGCGCTGGCATTGCTGATCGCCTTCTGGGAGATAGCACCACGCGCAGGACTCGTCGACCGGACGTTCCTGCCGGAGTTCTCGGTGGTGGTGAAAGCACTGGTGGATCTGGCCGAGAGCGGCCAATTGTGGGAGCACATCTCCGCCAGCCTGAGCCGAGCGCTCAAAGGTTTTGTGGTTGCCGTGATCGTCGCGGTGCCGCTCGGCATCGTGATCGGTTGGTACCGACCGGTGGCGCAATATCTCAACCCGGTACTCGAGTTGTTCCGCAACACCGCCGCTCTCGCCCTGCTGCCGGTCTTTGTCCTCATCCTGGGCATCGGCGAGACCTCGAAGGTGGCGCTGGTGATCTACGCCTGCGTCTTCCCCATCCTGCTCAATACGATCTCCGGGGTCCGGACCGTCGACCCGCTGTTGATCAAATCCGCTCGCTCTCTGGGACTTCCCTCCTATCGGCTGTTCCAGAAGGTGATCCTGCCGGCCGCGCTGCCCACCATCTTCACCGGCATCCGGCTGTCGGCGGCCGCGTCGATCCTGGTGTTGATCGCCGCCGAGATGGTCGGTGCGCGGTCAGGGCTGGGTTACCTGATCATGGCCAGCCAGTTGAACTTCCAGATCCCGCAGATGTACGCCGGCATCCTCACCATCGCACTGGTCGGGTTGGCCTTCAACTTCGTCCTGGTTCTGTTCGAACGTCGGTTCTCCCGTTGGCGCACACCCGCCAACGTCTGAATAACTCTCACCAACAAAGGAACTCATCATGTCTCGTCAACTACATCTGAACGCCTTCTTGATGGGAGTCGGGCACCACGAGGCCGCGTGGCGCCATCCGAGGACGGACGAACAGGGCATCCTCGACGTCGGCCACTTCGTCAGGCTCGGCCAGATCGCCGAACGCGGTCGCCTCGACTCCGTGTTCTTCGCGGACGGGCTGGCTGTCGGTCCCAACATCCGCCGGAACACTCAGGCGATCTTCGAACCGATCACGTTGCTCTCCGCCATCGCCGGTGGCACCAGCAAGGTCGGGCTGATCGCCACTGCCTCAACGGGTTACAACCATCCGTACACACTGGCCAGGGCCTTCGCCTCACTTGAGCACATCAGCGGGGGGCGGGCAGGCTGGAACATTGTGACGTCGGGACAGGAACTGGAAGCACTGAACTTCGGCTACGACGCGATCCCCGATCACGCCGGCCGATACCGGCGGGCCCAGGAGTTCGTCGACGTCGTCAATCGACTCTGGGACAGCTGGGACGACGATGCCGTGGTGCTCGACGTCGAGCGGGCCGAGTTCGCGAATCCAGATCTGGTCAGCCCGATCCACCATGTGGGCGAGCACTTTTCGGTACGCGGTCCGCTGAACTCTCCGCGATCTCCGCAGGGAAGGCCGGTGCTGGTCCAGGCCGGATCGTCGGAAGACGGCAAAGAACTCGCCGCCCGGTACGCCGAGGTGGTGTTCACCGCCCAGCGCACCATCACCGAGGGCCAGGACTTCTACCGCGACCTGAAGGGCCGACTGGCGCGCTACGGCCGAAGTCTCGATGATCTACAGATCCTCCCCGGCATCGTGCCGTTCATCGGGAGCACCGAGAAAGAGGCCCTTGACCTCGAGCGGGAGTTCACCGACCTGATCTCCCCGGACTATGCGCTCGGCCAGCTCTCGAACTTCTTCAACGTCGACCTCACCGGGCTCTCACTCGACGCCCAGCTCCCCGATCTACCACCGGAGTCCGAGATCGAGGGCCACAAGAGCAGGTCGACACTGGTGCGCCAGCTCGCCGCCAACGGCAATCTGACGATTCGCGAACTCATCGGGCGCCTCGGCGGAGGTCGCGGTCACCGCAGCATCGCCGGTACGCCCGAACAGATCGCCGACAACCTGATCGACTGGGTCGACGCAGGCGCCGCCGACGGTTTCAACGTGATGCCGCCGTACCTGCCCGGCGGACTCGAGGACTTCGTCGACCACGTGGTGCCGATCCTGCAGGCGCGCGGGCGATTCCGTGAGGACTACACCGCATCGACATTGCGTGGGCACTACGGCATCGAGCTGCCGTCGACCACCAACCCGGTTCGGGAGACTGTGTCCACGTCGGCATGACGTCACTCGACGACCCCGAGCCGGAGACGAAGCCTGCGGAGCTCGACCTGAGGAGACGGGAGACGAAGCCTGCGGAGCTCGACCCGATTGGACGGGAGACGAAGCCTGCGGAGCTCGACCCGATTGGACAGGGTTCGGTCGAGCGCCCACTGCGGTCACTGGCCGGTACGGTCTATCTGCCTGCCGCCGCCTACGGGATCGGGCAGGGGGCGGCAGCACCGGTGATGGTGCTGTCCGCCCTCGAGCTCGGCGCCTCAGTTGCTGTCGCCGGGCTGATGGTGGCCATCGTCGGGCTCGGACAGGTCATCGGCGATACCTGTTCGGGGCAGATCGTGGCGAGGATCGGTGAACGACGGTCGATCATCGCCGCCAGTTCGGTTGCGGCGACGGGCGCACTCACCTGCCTGTTGGCGAACACCCTGTGGCTGTTGGCCTTTGGAATCCTCCTCGTGGGTCTGGCCAACGCGGTCTGGGGTTTGGCGCGACAGAACTATTTGTCGCTGGCAGTGCCGTTCGCCTGGCGCGCGAGGGCGATGTCGTTGTTCGGCGGGGCGATGCGGTTCGGGTTCTTCGTCGGGCCGCTGGTGGGGGCAGGCGCAATCGTGCTGATGGGGTCCAGAGGCGGATTTGTCGTTCAACTGGCGGCGATCGTCGTCGCCGGACTGATGATGGCGCGGTTGCCGGATCCGCCGGGCGCCGGTGCCGTGGCCTCACCGCAGAGCTTGCGAGGGGTGTTCTCCGAACACGGCCGTCTGCTGGCCACCCTCGGTGCCGGATCGCTACTGCTCGGAGTGGCCCGCAGCTCGCGAGACGCGATACTGCCGTTGTGGGCCAACCACATCGGATTGTCCCCCGCTGTGGCGAGCCTGTTGTTCGGCGTCGGCGCCGCGGCGGACGTATTGTGCGCCTACCCCGCCGGACATCTGATGGATCGCTTCGGGCGCACGTTTGTGGCCATCCCGTCGATCGTGGTGCTCGCGGTGGCGTATCTGACGCTTCCCCTCACCTCGACCGCCGCTGGTTTCGCCGCTGTTGCCGTCGTGATGGGCATCGGAAACGGATTCGGGAACGGGGTGATCATGACCATCGGCGCCGATGTCGCACCGGGGTCGGGACGGGCCGAATTCCTTGCCGCGTGGCGGTTGACCCACGATGCGGGATTTTTGGCCGGCCCGCTGTCGGTCGCGGTGTCGGCAGCGGTCTTCCCCTTGTCGGCCGCAGCATTTGCCGCAGCAGGACTTTCCGCAGCGGGCGCCGGACTCCTTGGCAAGTATGTTCCGGAATACACCCGTACCAACAAACACAAGGAGCGAATCGATGGACCTGGGATTGACCGGAAAACGAGCGATAGTCACCGGCGGCAGTAAGGGCATCGGATTGGCGATCGCCGGGGCGCTGGTCGCCGAAGGCACCGACGTGGTGATCGCCGCCCGCGGTATCGAGGC
Organism: Williamsia sp. Y712; assembly: GCF_059445525.1. NCBI lineage: Bacteria > Bacillati > Actinomycetota > Actinomycetes > Mycobacteriales > Nocardiaceae > Williamsia > Williamsia sp. Y712. The sequence continues at coordinate 1,808,233 of NZ_JCAIUN010000001.1, read as the reverse complement.
GCTCGAGAAGTCCGCCGCCGACATCGCCGAACGTTCCGGTCGGCGGATCCTGGCCATCCCTGTCGACACCGGCGACGACGCCTCCGTCCAGAATCTGGTGGCTCGCACGGTTGCAGCGCTGGGTGGCGTCGACATCCTGGGTGAACTCGGCGGCGACCCCGTGGAGCGCAGGTGCGCCGACCGACTTCGCCGCGACCACCGACGACGTCGTTCGTCGCGAGGTCGAGATCAAGGTCCTCGGTTACCTGCGCACCGCGCGGGCCGTTGCACCACATCTCATCGACCAGGGGTGGGGCCGCATCATCAACATCAGCGGTCTCGGTGCGCGACAGGCGAACTCGATCGCCCAGACCATTCGTAACGTCAGTGTGTCGGCGTTGACCAAGAACCTGGCCGACGAACTGGGGCCGCACGGCATCAACGTCACCGTCGTCCATCCCGGTCGCACCCGGACCGTCCGGCTCGACGAACAGCTGGCCGCCCAGTCGGCGGAGACGGGCACCCCAGTCGCAGAACTGGAAGATGCGTTGGCCACCAACTCCATCCGGCGGATCGTCGATGCGAGCGAGGTCGCCGACGTGGTGACCTTCCTGGCGTCGCCACGCAGCATCGGCATCACCGGGGACGCGATCGCCGTCGGTGGCGGCGTGCCGGGGTCGGTGTACTACTGAGGCTCGCTCGCCATCAAATCTGTCCGGTGGCGTCGTACATCCAGGACATGTCGGAGGCGGCCAGCTTTTCCGTCCAGTCCGACGGAGCGGTGGATGCCAACCCGCCGAAGTCCCAGTAGTCCTTCCACAGAGTGATCTTGCCGCCCGACACCTTGTGAATCGTCACGAAGGCCAGTGTGGCGGTCTCGCCGGTGGGCCAGGTCCAGGTCTCGCTGTGCTCGTACATCACGTCGGGGCCGCTGGAGATCAGGAGGCCGTCGTGGTTGCTGTAGTCGGCCAGCGGTTCCAGGCCCACCTTGAGCCGCTTGACTATGTCGTCGGGCCCACGCGCCGCGGCGGCGGGTCCGAGTGGCATGTCGACGTAGATGCAGTCGTCGGACACGAATCCCTTGACCCCCTCCCAGTCCCGTTTGCTCAATGCTGCCCAGAGACCCAGGACTGTGGACTTGTTGTCATCTGACACGCTCAGACCTCTTTTCAGTTGTTCTCGCGGGTAGGAAACGGCCGAACCTCTTGTGTCCGAGCACCTCTGCCGGACGGCCTCCGGTGAACACCGTCTCGCCGCCCACCATGACGGCGCGGACGGTGCTGTCGTTGCGGTTGACCATCCGCGACAGCCCACCGAACTGCTCGACCTCGGCCTCCTGGTAGTCCTCGAGCGAGGCGTCCAGATGCTCGGGGTCGAGGAGAAACAGGTCGGCCCGGTCACCGACGCGCAGGTGTCCGGCATCGATCCCATACCAGTCGGCGAGCTCGCCGGTCAGCCGATGCACCGCATGTTCGACCGTCATGAACGGTTCACCGGCTTCGGCGGCCGAATGCACGTGCCGTAGCAGTCGCAGTCCGAAGTTGTAGAACGCCATACTCCGCAGGTGTGCGCCCGCGTCGGAGAATCCGATCTGGATCCCCGGCTCCTTCGCCAGCTTCTTGAGGAGCTCGGGACGGTGATTGGAAATGGTTGTGCGCCAACGCACCTTCGTCCCGTGCTCGAGAAGGAGGTCGAGGTACGCGTCGACCGGGTGGACCCCGCCGCGGTCGACACCCACCTGCCCGAAGGTCTTCCCGACCACAGCGGGATCCGGGCACTCGACGATCTCGGCGTCGAAGAAGTCCCGATGCCAGACCCGGGGTCCGTACTTTTTGTCGTAATCCTTGCGGAAGGCGCGGCGGTAACTCTCATCGCGCATCAGCTCATTGCGATCGATCTCGTCCTGCAGGTGCAGCGCTGCCGCGCCGGATCCGAACTCCTCGAACACGGCGAGTTCCATACCGTCGGCGTACACCTCGAACGGAACGGGCAGGTGCTGCCACCGGAAGTCGCCGCCGAGTCGGTTCACTCCCCTGGCGATGGGACCCATGGCGTGGATGACCTCCGGGCGGGCCTTGATGTCGGCCGCCGAGAGCAAGCTCGTCTTCAGTTGTGGCCGAACCCATCCCAGTGACGTGAGCACCTGCGACAGCACGTTGAGTGGGCGTGAGATGTCGGGCCCGGTCTGCAGGACGCGTTTGCGGCTTCGCAGGATCGCGTTGAGCTTCCGCAACTCGCGCCGCTTCGCATACGTGGACGGGAGCGTCCGGGACCGGCAGACCTCGCCGTCGAGTTTGTCGAAGAGGAGCTGCTGCGAGGACAACCCCAGGAAGCCCGCATCCAGCGCCTCGGTGAGCATGCGTTCCATTCGGAGTTGCTCCGCAGGCGTGGGCGTGACGTCACCTCGGGTGGCGCGGTCGAGGCCCATCGTCGCGGCGCGGATGTCGGAGTGCCCGATGAAGGCCGCGACATTGGGGCCAAGGGCGAGGGACTCGAGCGCCTCGACGTACTCGCCCGCGGTCCGCCATGTTCTGTGTTGTTCGATGTTCGAGATGACATGTTGCCGCGGGATCGCCTCGACCCGCCCGAACAGGTCACCGGCAACATCGGCGTCCACGTGGATCGTCGACAGCGAGCAGGAACCCAGCAGCACCGTGGTGACGCCGTGGCGCAGCGATTCGCTCAGCTCCGGCCCTCCGAGCACCTCCACGTCGTAGTGGGTGTGGATGTCGACCATCCCGGGCAGGACCCACAAACCGGATGCGTTGATGACGTCGGAGCAACCGTCCGCGTCGAGAGATTCGGCGGAGATCTCGATAATGCGGCCATCACGGATCCCGATGTCGCGGATCTCTGACGCGGAGCCGGTGCCGTCGAACCACCGCCCGCGACGAATCACGGTGTCGTAGGTCATGGACGGATTACAACCCAGGCCGGCAAGTCACGTCAGCCGAATCACCAAGCTGGTGGCAAGTTGCCGAACCTCGTTGGCATAGTGCAAATGATCCTCGATGGGGGCCGTCAGGCCGGTGCCGGTTTGTGTTCGGCGACGAGCTTTTCGGCCAACTCGTAATCCTCGTCGCTGTTGTAGGTCAGACCTCCGACGGTGACTCCGTCACTCTGGTACCAGACCACGAATCCGCCGTCGCGTTCGATCAGATGGGCGTTGTCGAAGCCATCACCCCAGGCGGCGTACTTGAGGGTGTGTTCGCCGATGGTGGTCCAGAAACCGGGAACCGCATCCCACGATCGTTCGACACCGGCGACCGTCGCACCGGCGACTTGCCCCTGATCGGCGGCGTCCTGCCAGTGCTCGGTCGCGATCCGGCGTCCGGCCGTCGGATTGTGGGCGAAAGCTACATCACCGACCGCAATGATGCCGTCTGCACTGGTGCGCATGTGTTCGTCGACGACGATCCGGCCCTGTTCTGTGGTCAGCCCCGCGTCCTGCGCAATGTCGACGCAGGGCGTGATGCCGGTGGCCGCGAGGATCAGGTCGGTGTCGATCCGTACGCCATCGTCGAGGGTCACAACCCCGTCATCGAGTCGGGTGACCGTCGCCCCGCCAACGTATCGAACACCGGAATCTTCGAGCATCCCGAGTATCTTCCTGCCGGCGTCGGGACCGAGTCGACGTGCCTGGGGCACCTGTGACGGCGCGACGAGAGTGGTCGTGATCCCCCGCGCCGACAACGATGCAGCCGCCTCGCATCCGATGAACCCGGCACCGATGACCACCGCCGAACCGGCCTGCTGCGCGGTGGTGCGCAGGGCCCTGGCCTCGGCGAAGGACCGCAGTATCAGCGCATTCGCGGCGCCGGGCACAGGCATCGTCGCCGGCCTGGCACCCGTCGCCACGACCACGGTGCCGAAGTCGACGGTCTCGCTTGTCGACAGTTTTGCGGTCCGGGCGTCGACGTCCAGTCCGACAACCGATGTGGCCGTGCGTATTTCGATGTCCCGGTCGGCGTACCACGGTTGCGGATGCTGGGTGATGTCATCGAACTCGCTCGCCCCCTGCAGAAAGTCCTTGCTGAGAGGCGGACGAAAGTAGGGCGCATCGGCGTCGGTCGTCACCATCAGAACATGCGCGCTGCCACCGTTGTCCCGGTAACCCTCTGCCGCGCGGATCGCGCCGGGTCCACTACCGATGATCAGTACGTCGCTGCTGTCCATATGTGGTCGCGTACCCGAATTCGAGTCCGTGAACCTCAACGGACCAAAACTGTCCGCAATTGCTGGGAAGCTGATTTCAGTCCCCGAACAGCCCGCAACCAGGAGGAAAATCATGGACTGGACACTCGAAGTCATCACGTTGCCGGTCACCGACGTCGACCGGACGAAGGACTTCTACGAAAAGATCGGCTTCAACCCCGACCACGACCACACCGTGTCTGACGACATCCGTTTTGTGCAGATGACCCCACCCGGATCGGCCTGCTCCATCGCTTTCGGCAAAGGAATCGTCGACGGCGAACCCGGGTCGGTGAAAGGCCTGATGGTCTGTGTCTCCGACATCAACAAGGCCCGCGACCATCTCCTCTCGGTCGGCGTCGACCCGGGAGAAGTACAAATCCAGCCCTGGGGCCACTTCGTCTACTTCGACGACCCCGACGGCAACCGCTGGTCCGTCCAGTACCTGCCCTACCGCGACAACGCCTGACCCCCGTCCCCCACCCTTCCCAAATTCGCGCCACTTGCCTGCGTTCGCGCCTGTTGCAACCGGCGCGAACGCAGGTAAGTGGCGCGAATTTGGGGTCAGGCAGCAGCCATCAGGCCGTGTACGGTCAGCGCCTCCACCAAGATCCGGTGCAGACGTTCCGGCTTCTCCAGATCGCGCCAGTTCCAGCGCACGACAAAGACCCCTATACGACGCAGCCTCTGCTCACGCCACTTCTCCCGCTCATACGCCTGCTCAGTCGTTTCACCGGGACGGAGGTAGCGGATGTATTTCGCGTAGCCGTCGAACTCGCCGGCCACCAGACCATCCCAGTCGAAATCGGTGCGGGCCACAAAAGTTCCATCGGGGGTCAGGAACTCGTGCTGCAGACGTGGAACCGGTATGTCACCGAAGCTCAACATCAATGCGCGAGAGAGGGATTCACCAATGCTCTCGGACTTCCCGTCGGCCACCGCGAGTGCTGCGCGAGCAATCGAGACGCCGGTCCTCCCTGCGCTACGTCGTAAAACGGTCTCGAGCTCGGATCGCGACACCCCCGCGTACATCGCACCATCGAGCACACACACCGCCTGAAAGAACGTCCCGCAGCGCGCGACATCGATTGCCGTCCTCGCCGGCGAGGTCACCAGGAACTCACCAACCGTGACCACCTCGTCGGGCTCCCATTTTGCCCCGTGCACGACACATGCCCGGCCCTTCCGGTGGCCTCCCCCGATTCGGTTTGCAGTGAAGTGGACCCGGGTTTGGTCACCATCAAGCGCCGGTAGCCCGTGCAGGACTGCGGCAGACCAGTGACTGATCGCCTTGCCCGGCTCGCCATTGTCGGCCGCCGCGAGGACCTGCCGCCGATAGATCTCCCTTTCGCGCACAAAACGATCGAGCGCAGCCAGATCTGCGCTGAAGGTGTAGAAGCCGCGGTACAAGCGGCGTATCTCACCTGTCTTGACGCGGGTGGCCAGCTGCCGGTCGAGTTCGCCGATCTGGACTGCATCACGGCGACGGACGAGGTTGGGGTCTTCGATGTTGGGTTCGCTCATGCACCGACCTTCAGCGGCGGCACCGACCGAAACCGCGCTCACACGAGGCCCAGTCGCCCAGCCTGTGGATAGGAACCGCCCCTGTGCACAACCGAATTCGCGCCACTTGCCAACACATGCGCCGGTTGCAACCGGCGCGAACGCAGGTAAGTGGCGCGAATTTGGGGGTGGGGGTATCAACACAAAAAAGCGGGCGCCCCCTCGAAAGGGAGCGCCCGCTTTTGGTTGCGTTTACCTAGCGGTAGTCGCTGCTGAAACCGTAATCGTCCAGCGGGACAGCCGCACCCGACGGGGCACCGAAGGTGCCGTCCGGGCTGTAGTAGGTGTCGTCGTAAGACGGCACCGCGTACGCAGCTGCACGTGCTTCTTCGGTCGGCTGCACCTGGATGTTCCGGTACCGGTTGATACCGGTTCCGGCCGGGATGAGCTTACCGATGATCACGTTCTCCTTGAGGCCGACGAGCTTGTCGCTACGGCTGTTGATGGCCGCATCGGTGAGCACGCGAGTGGTCTCCTGGAACGACGCCGCCGACAACCAGGACTCGGTTGCGAGCGATGCCTTGGTGATACCCATGAGCACCGGACGTCCGGCAGCGGGCTCGCCACCTTCGGCCACGACGCGACGGTTGGCCGCTTCGAAGTCGGCGCGCTCGGTGAGCGAACCGGGCAGGAACTCGGTGGCACCGGAATCGATGATCGTCACACGACGCAGCATCTGACGAACAATCGTCTCGATGTGCTTGTCGTGGATCGACACACCCTGGCTCCGGTAGACCTCCTGGACCTCGTTGACCAGGTGGACCTGCACCTGACGGGGACCCATCACGCGCAGCACCTCGTGCGGATCGGCAGCACCTTCCATGAGCTGCTGGCCGACCTCGACATGATCGCCGTCGGCGAGCAGACGCTCACTGCCGTCTTCATGCTTGAACACGCGCAGACGCTGACGCTTCGAGATCTTGTCGTAGATGACCTCTTCCGAGCCGTCGTCCGGGATGATCGTCATCTTGTAGAAGCGATCATCGTCTTCCAGGCGAATGCGTCCGGAAACCTCGGCGATCGGGGCCTTGCCCTTGGGGACACGGGCCTCGAACAGCTCCTGGACACGCGGCAGACCACCGGTGATGTCGTCACCGACACCACCCTGGTGGAACGTACGCATGGTCAGCTGGGTACCGGGCTCACCGATCGACTGGGCCGCGACGATACCGACGGCCTCACCGATGTCGACGAGCTTGCCGGTGGCCATCGACCGTCCGTAACACGTGGCGCAGACACCGGTGCCGGTGCCACAGGTCAGGACCGAACGGACCTTCACCTGCGAGATGCCGGCCTCGAGCAGAGCCTCGATCGCGGGATCACCGAGATCGAATCCACGGTTGATGATGACCTTGCCGTTTTCGTCGATCGCGTCGGTGGCCAATGTCCTTGCGAACGTTGACGTCTCGACGTGAGCGTCACGGATCAGCGAGCCATCGGCCTGCTTCTCGGCGATGATCGTGTTGATGCCACGCTCGGTGCCACAGTCGGTCTCACGCACGATGACGTCCTGCGAGACGTCCACCAGACGACGGGTCAGGTAACCCGAGTCGGCGGTACGAAGCGCGGTGTCGGCCAGACCCTTACGGGCGCCGTGCGTGTTGATGAAGTACTCGGCGACGGTCAGACCCTCGCGGAACGAGGACTTGATCGGACGCGGAATGAACTCACCCTTCGGGTTCGTCACCAGACCCTTCATACCCGCAAGCGAGCGAATCTGGGTCATGTTGCCCGCGGCACCGGACTGCACGATCATCGGGATCGGGTTGTCGTCGGGGTAGTGACGCTCCATGTCGGTGCCGACCTCTTCGGTGGCCTGTTTCCAGATCTCCACCAGAGCGTCACGACGCTCGGCAGCGGTCAGGGCACCACGCTGGAACTTGCGCTCCAGACCATCGGCCCGGTCCTCGTACCTTTCGAGGATCTCACCCTTGTTCGGCGACACGAGCACGTCGGACATCGCGATGGTGACACCCGAGCGGGTGGCCCAGTGGAAACCGGCGTCCTTGAGCTTGTCGACGGTCTGCGCGACAACGATCATCGGGTAGCGCTCGGCCATGTCGTTGATGATCGTGGCCTGACGCTTCTTCGGCATCTGCTCGTTGACGAACGGGTAGTCGTTCGGCAGGAGCTCGTTGAACAGCACGCGACCCAAAGTGGTCTCGATGATCCACGGGGTGCCGAACTTCCAGCCCTCCGGGAACTGCTCCCGCTCGATCGCCCGAGTCGGACGCTGGTGCGTCAGCCGGACCTTGATCGGAGCCTGAACACTGAGCACGCCACGGTCGACGGCCATCTGAGCCTCGGACGGCGTCGAGTAGACGCCGCGCTCGACGTCGTCGCCGGTCGATGCGCTGTACGCGCCGACCGCCTCGGGCTTGAGCGTGGTCAGGTGGAACAGACCGGTCACCATGTCCAGACGCGGCATGGCGAGCGGACGGCCCGATGCCGGCGACAGGATGTTGTTCGACGACAGCATCAGGATGCGGGCCTCGGCCTGCGCCTCGGCGGACAGCGGCAGGTGAACTGCCATCTGGTCACCGTCGAAGTCGGCGTTGAAGGCCTCACACACGAGCGGGTGCAGCTGGATGGCCTTGCCTTCCACCAGCTGGGGCTCGAATGCCTGGATGCCCAAGCGGTGCAGGGTCGGCGCACGGTTCAGCAGAACCGGGTGCTCGGCGATGACCTCTTCGAGGACGTCCCACACGGCCGGGCGCTGACGCTCGACCATCCGCTTGGCGGACTTGATGTTCTGCGCCTGGTTCAGATCGACGAGACGCTTCATCACGAACGGCTTGAACAGCTCGAGTGCCATCAGCTTGGGCAGACCACACTGATGCAGCTTGAGCTGCGGGCCGACGACGATGACCGAACGGCCCGAGTAGTCGACGCGCTTGCCGAGCAGGTTCTGACGGAAACGACCCTGCTTGCCCTTGAGCAGATCGCTCAACGACTTCAGCGGGCGGTTACCCGGTCCGGTGACCGGACGGCCACGACGGCCGTTGTCGAACAGTGCGTCGACGGACTCCTGCAGCATCCGCTTCTCGTTGTTGACGATGATCTCGGGGGCACCGAGATCGATCAGTCGCTTGAGGCGGTTGTTGCGGTTGATCACGCGGCGGTACAGGTCGTTCAGGTCGGAGGTCGCGAAACGGCCACCATCGAGCTGGACCATCGGACGCAGCTCCGGCGGGATCACCGGCACGGCGTCGAGAACCATACCCAGCGGCGAGTTGCCCGACCGGTGGAACGCTGCCACGACCTTGAGCCGCTTGAGGGCGCGGAGCTTCTTCTGCCCCTTGCCGTTGCGGATCGTGTCGCGCAGGATCTCGACCTCGGCGGCGATGTCGAAGTCCTCGAGCAGACGCTTGATGGCCTCGGCACCCATGGCTCCGGTGAAGTACTCGCCGTAGCGGTCCTGGATCTCGCGGTACAGCTTCTCGTCGATGATCATCTGCTTGGGAGCAAGCTTGACGAACTTGTCCCAGATCTCATCGAGATCGTCGAGGGCGCGCTGCGCGGTGTCACGGATACGGCGCATCTCGCGCTCGCCGGCATCCTTCACCTTGCGACGGGCATCGGCCTTGGCGCCTTCGCGCTCCAGCTCTGCCAGGTCCTCTTCGAGCTTCTTGGCGCGCTCTTCGAGGTCGGAATCCCGAGTGTCTGCGACACCCTTCTTCTCGACCTCCATCTCGGCCTCGAGCGTGGACTTCTCGTTGTGGCGCAGTTCGTCGTCCACAGCGGTGATCACGTAGGCGGCGAAGTAGATGATCTTCTCGAGATCCTTCGGCGCCAGGTCGAGCAGGTAACCCAACCGGCTCGGCACACCCTTGAAGTACCAGATGTGGGTGACCGGTGCGGCCAGCTCGATGTGACCCATCCGCTCACGACGCACCTTGGCGCGAGTGACCTCGACGCCGCAACGCTCACAGATGATGCCCTTGAAGCGGACACGCTTGTACTTGCCGCAGTAGCACTCCCAGTCCCGGGTGGGACCGAAGATCTTCTCGCAGAACAAGCCATCCTTCTCGGGCTTGAGCGTGCGGTAGTTGATCGTCTCCGGCTTCTTCACCTCTCCGAACGACCAGTTGTGGATGTCGTCGGCGGTGGCCAGGCCAATCTTCAGTTCATCGAAAAAGTTGACGTCGAGCACTATTTACCTTTCAGTAGCTCAGTCAGAAAAAGCTGGGTGATCAGTTGGCCAGGTCATCGACGGTGGCGGCTTCGTTGCGCGAGAGGTTGATACCCAGGTTGGCCGCAGCCCGCTCCAGGTCCTCGTCGTCGCCGTCACGCATCTCGATGGCGGCACCGTCGGAGCTGAGTACCTCGACGTTCAGGCACAGCGACTGAAGTTCCTTCAGCAGCACCTTGAACGACTCGGGGATACCCGGTTCCGGGATGTTCTCGCCCTTGACGATTGCCTCGTAGACCTTCACGCGGCCGACAACGTCGTCCGACTTGATGGTCAGAAGCTCCTGCAGCGTGTACGCCGCACCGTAGGCCTGCATGGCCCAGCACTCCATCTCACCGAAACGCTGACCACCGAACTGAGCTTTACCACCGAGTGGCTGCTGGGTGATCATCGAGTACGGCCCGGTCGAACGCGCGTGGATCTTGTCGTCGACCAAGTGATGCAGCTTGATGATGTACATGTAACCGACCGAGACCGGGTACGGGAACGGCTCGCCACTACGACCGTCGAACAATGTGGCCTTGCCGTCAGCGTTGACCATCACCTCGCCGTCGCGGTTCGGAAGCGTCGAGGCCAGCAGGCCCGTCAGTTCCTCTTCGCGAGCGCCGTCGAACACCGGGGTGGCGGTGTTGGTGCCGGCCTCGACCGAGAGCATGTCCTCGGGCAGACGCGACGCCCACTCCGGCACGCCCTCGGCGACGTTGATGTTCCAGCCGGTCTTGGCGATCCACCCGAGGTGGGTCTCCAGGATCTGACCGATGTTCATACGCCGCGGCACACCGTGGGTGTTCAGGATGATGTCGACCGGGGTGCCGTCAGGCAGGAAGGGCATGTCCTCGGCGGGCAGGATCTTGCCGATGACGCCCTTGTTGCCGTGGCGGCCTGCGAGCTTGTCGCCGTCCTGGATCTTGCGCTTCTGGGCCACGTACACCCGGACCAGCTCGTTGACACCGGGAGGCAGATCGTCGTCGTCATCACGCGAGAAGACGCGGATTCCGATGACCTTGCCGGTCTCACCGTGCGGAACCTTGAGCGAGGTGTCGCGAACTTCGCGGGCCTTCTCACCGAAGATGGCACGCAGCAGACGCTCTTCCGGGGTCAGCTCGGTCTCGCCCTTCGGCGTGACCTTTCCGACCAGGATGTCGCCGTCGCGGACCTCGGCACCGATGCGGATGATGCCGCGCTCGTCGAGATCGGCGAGCACCTCGTCAGAGACGTTCGGGATGTCCCTGGTGATCTCCTCGGCACCGAGCTTGGTGTCGCGCGCGTCGATTTCATGCTCTTCGATGTGAATCGAGGTGAGCACGTCCTCTTCGACGAGACGCTGGCTCAGGATGATCGCGTCCTCGTAGTTGTGGCCTTCCCACGGCATGATCGCCACGAGGAGGTTCTTTCCGAGGGCCATCTCACCGTTCTCGGTGCAAGGTCCGTCGGCGAGGACCTGTCCGATCTCGACCCGCTGACCCTCGTCCACGATCGGACGCTGGTTGGCACAGGTGCCCTGGTTCGAGCGTGCGAACTTGCGCATCTGGAAGGTGTCACGGGTGCCGTCGTCTGCCATCACGGTGATGTAGTCGGCGGAAACCTCTTCGACAACACCGTTCTTCGGCGTCAGGATCACGTCACCGGCGTCGACAGCAGCACGGAGCTCCATGCCGGTACCGACCAACGGCGACTCGCTGCGAACCAGCGGCACCGCCTGACGCTGCATGTTGGCACCCATCAGGGCACGGTTGGCATCGTCGTGCTCGAGGAACGGGATCATGGCCGTGGCCACGGACACCATCTGACGCGGGCTGACGTCGAGGTACTCGACCTGGCTCGACGTCACGAACTCGACCTCGGCGCCCTTCTTACGGACGAGCACACGCTCATCCGTGATGACACCGCTGGCATCGAAATTGGTGTTGGCCTGACCGATGAGGAAGCGATCTTCTTCGTCGGCGGTCATGTACTGGATCTCGTCGGTGACGACACCCTCGGTGACCTTGCGGTACGGGGTCTCGATGAAGCCGAACGGGTTGACCCGTGCGTACACCGACAGCGAACCGATCAGGCCGATGTTCGGGCCTTCCGGGGTCTCGATCGGGCACATACGGCCGTAGTGCGACGGGTGGACGTCACGGACTTCGAGGCCGGCACGCTCACGGGACAGACCACCGGGGCCCAGCGCCGACAGGCGGCGCTTGTGGGTCAGACCCGACAGCGGGTTGTTCTGGTCCATGAACTGCGACAGCTGCGAGGTTCCGAAGAACTCCTTGATCGCGGCGACCACGGGACGGATGTTGATCAGGGTCTGCGGCGTGATGGCCTCGACGTCCTGAGTCGTCATACGTTCGCGGACAACACGCTCCATGCGGGACAGGCCCACGCGGATCTGGTTCTGGATGAGCTCGCCGACGGTACGCAGGCGACGGTTGCCGAAGTGGTCGATGTCGTCGACCTCGACCGGAACCTCGACGCCACCGGGCACGGTCATGGTGCTGGTGACGTTGGGGTCGGCCTCGTGCAGACGCACCAGGTACTCGACGGTGGCGACGATGTCTTCTTCGGTCAGCACCGGAGCACCGGCCATCGGGTTCTCGACCAGACCGAGCTTCTTGTTGACCTTGTAACGGCCGACCTTGGCCAGGTCGTAACGCTTCTCCTTGAAGAACAGGTTCTCCAGCAGGGTCTGCGCGGACTCCTTGGTCGGGGGCTCGCCCGGACGCAGCTTGCGGTAGACCTCGAGCAGGGCCTCGTCGGTGCCTGCGGTGTTGTCCTTCTCCAGCGTCGACATCATGATCTCGGAGAAGCCGAAGCGCTCCTCGATCTGCTCCTTGGTCCAACCGAGCGCCTTGAGCAGCACGGTGACCGACTGGCGACGCTTGCGGTCGATACGAACACCGACGGTGTCACGCTTGTCGATGTCGAACTCGAGCCAGGCGCCGCGACCCGGGATGACCTTGACGCTGTGCAGGGTCTTCTCGGTGGCCTTGTCGATGTTCGCATCGAAGTAGACGCCGGGGCTACGGACCAGCTGGCTCACGACGACACGCTCGGTGCCGTTGATGATGAAGCTGCCCTTGTCGGTCATGATCGGGAAATCGCCCATGAACACTGTCTGGGACTTGATTTCGCCGGTGTTGTTGTTGATGAACTCGGCGGTGACAAACAGCGGAGCCGCGTAGGTCATGTCTTTGTCTTTGCACTCCGCGACAGAGGCCTTGACCTCATCGAAACGCGGGTCGGAGAAAGACAGCGACATGGAACCGGAGAAGTCCTCAATCGGGGACAGTTCGGCGAGGATGTCCTCCAGGCCGCCGGTAGGGTTTCCATCGCCGCGAGATGCAGCGCGCTCACGCCATTCCGCGGAACCGACCAACCACTCAAAGGACTCGAGCTGCACATCAAGCAGTCCGGGTACTTCCAGTGGCTCGCTGATCTTTGCGAAAGAGGCGCGCCGAGGCGCACCTGGAATGGTTGAGGTGGACTGGCGGGTGACTGCCAAGATATGTCCTTCCAACACGAATAACTCGTTAGTGCCCTAATGGTGTTTCGCTGCTGTACAACCTGGTCAACGGCGATCACCCGGGACGCCACAAGCTCTGTGGTCGGAAGGTGAAATCGTGAGGTGGACAGGACGCAGCCAGCGCAACGTCCAACTGTACCAGAAAATGGGCGCACGTAAACAACCCCACGGAGTTACTGCGAACAGACTGCAACCAAGAAGGCCCCGCGTCAAGAGGAACGCGCGGTTTTTGAGGTTAAAAGTCAGAGATGCGGCTGATCAACCACTGGCCATCGATCTTCTGTAGGCCGAGTTCGGTACGCGCCTGACCGGGTCCACCCATGACCGCCACACCCTGCTGGGTGCTGCTGATGATCATGGTGGTGATGACGGTCGCATTCGAGTCGTCCAGATGGCTCACCGCAACCATGTCGACCTGGCATTCGGCGCCCTGCCCGCTCTGCGCGGCCAGGTCCTTCGTGGTCGTCTGATACTCGTTGAACTGCGTCAAGGCCTCACCGGTGAGACCGGTCTTGGCGTTGTTGGCCCAGTCGTCGAACTTCGTGGGATCCACCGACAGCACCGCACAGATCCGGTCGCCGGCCTGCGCCTTGAGCGCACTGGTATCCGATGCACTGGTGAACGCGAGGTTCGATCCGGATTCCGAGACACCGGGCTTGAACGCCGCGATGATCGCAAACACCGCGACCACCAGCGCGATACCGGCAACAACCACGACCTTGCGCCAGGTCAGGAATCCCGACTCGGCAGTCGGGGCCGACGGGGCACGTGGACCGGCCTTCGGCGAGGCCTTCGCCGATGAGGACGACTTCGTGAGAGAGACGGACTTGTCGTCGACGGTGTCCGCGGCCTGACCGGCCGCATTGCCGGTCGACGGCCCGCTACCGGCGACCCGCACCTTGCCGCGCGGCGCATTCGGACGAGCCGGCTTACGTGGAGTGGACATCAGTTACCCCCTGTGGTCGGGGCGGTGGTGGTGCCGGCCGGATCCTGCAGTCCGATCGCGTCGATCGATTGGATGTCCGAGGCCTTCCACCCGCCATCGACGTCGACCACATCAACCGAGAAACCCATGTTCGACGTCGCCGGCTCCGCGCCTGGGACGGCACTGGTGACATCCACGTACACGAGCACCTTGGCGGTCTTGTCCTCTTTGTTGAACTCGACCACGCCGCTGCGCTTGATCACGGACGTCAGCGTTGCGGTGTTGTCGCCGTTCTCGTCCACCTGAGTGGTGAGCGTCTCGAAGTCTTCCGCGGTGATCTGCGTGCGGGCCTTGCCCGTCAACGACGAGTCCACCTGCTCACGGAATGCCGTCAGATTCTTCGGGTCGATGTTGGTGACATTGAGAATCACCTGCTCGGCGCCGTCCTGTGCATCGTCCCGGATCTCCTGAGTGTTCTGCACACCGAAAAAGGCGGAGTCGATCCACCGGTAGCCGAAGACACCGGCACACACCACTGCCGCCACGAGAGCGACCGCCGCGAGGGCAGCACACACTCGCAGCCACAGTTGCTGCGAACCGAGATGTTGCTTGCCGCCGGGCTCAGAAGTCGAAGTCGTAGTCATCGCCCGCCAAAGGTACACACTTTTGAAACACTCACTTCTCCCGCACGCCCAACAGCGCAGCCATCTGTTTCGCAATCGGATTCAGATTGAGGGTGTCGGGCATCTTCTTCGGGTTGTTGTCCCACGGCTGAGGCGTGTTCGGGTCAGCGAACTGAGCCCGGTCCGCACTTCGCACACCAGTCGGATTTCCCTGTGCCACATCACAATTGGCCTCGGTGTTGAATGGGAAGTCGTCGTAGTTGGGATCGAAGTCGGGGTTCTTGGCCTTCTCCGCCTCGATGATCGCCTCGGTGCTCTCGTACCCGACCGTGCAGGCGGGTGGATTGTTGACCTCGAGCACGATTCCGAAGTGGATGGTGCCATCACCGGGGGTCGGTCCGTAGCTACCGCTCGACAGCGCCGAGAGCAACGACAGCGCCGGGCTGATGCCATAGAACGTCGGCGCGATCGTGTTGACCGTCTCGGCGAGATTGCGGACCACCGTGGTGAGGTCGCCGCCGCTGTCCTGCAACAGTTGTGAGATCTGTGTGGCGCTTGCGGTACCGGTCGTCAACAGTCGCCGGATGGCCGGATCAGAGGCCTGCAGTGTCTGTGTCACCAGTTCCAGATTGCGTGACCACGCCAGGATCTCGTCCGACTGGTCGGCTTGGGTTCCGAGCACGGTGTCACTGTTCTGGATCAACGAAATCGTCTGCGGCAGATTGTCCAGACCCGCCTCGGACAGGTTCGCCAGCGAATCGACCAACGACTCCAGATTATCGGCATTGCCGTTGAATGCCTTGCCCAATTCCGTCACCACGGTCCGCAGATCGTCCACCGGAATCGAGCCGGTGAAATCGACCGCGGACTTCAGCACATCCTGCAACGGTGGCGGGATCTGCGTGTCGGTGATGACCGACCCCTCCTTGAGATATGGCCCGGAGTTGTTCTTGGGCCGCAGATCCACGTACTGCTCACCGATCGCAGAACGGTTGGCGACGACTGCTATCGCCGAATCCGGGATCTTCGGGCCACCGGAGTCGAGGACCAGTTCAACCTGGACACCGTCGGGTTGCAGCGTCAACGGTCCGACGCGGCCGACGGGCACACCGCGATACGTCACCTCGCCGTTGGTGAAGATGCCACCGGAATCGGGGAACTCGGCCTTGACCGTGTACGAACCGACGCCCACGAGCCGGTCCAGCCGGGCATATGTGGCACCGACGTAGACCAGCGCGATCAAACCGACGACCACAAAGACGATGAGCTGCCACTTCGCGACCTTGGAGATCATGACCCACCACCTTCCAATGGTCCGGCATTGGCATTGGTCAACAGGTTCATCGGACCCTCGATGAAGCTCTGTTGGCCCCGTTCATCCGGCATCAGCGCGTACTGCCCACCCGAGGGCGGGGTGTTCGGGCCCGGCTGCGCGTTGGGCAGCGGCAGCAACGTGATGGTCGGCCACCCCAGACGCGGACCGTTGCCGTTGTAGTACGGATTCTTCGGATCGATCTTGGGTGTCGGCCCGGTCCGCGGCGGGCTGTACACCGGATCACCCTGCCCGACGCCGAGTGCCTCGAGCTGGTTGAGCAGCCGTAGGTCGAGGTTCGCGAACAGGTTGGTCGAATCACCGATGACAGCGGGCAACAGGTTGTCCGGGAACGGGTACGTGAACAACAGCGGCGCCGCGGTGACGATGTCCGGAGCAGCCCCCGCGAGGGACTGCAGCACCGGTCGCAATGCCTTGAGATCGGTGATGATCTCGTCGCGGGCAGTCCCGAGGACCGCAACCCCGGCGTCGCCGAGGCTGTCGAGTTGCTGGAGCATCGTCACGAACTGCGGCCGCTGCTCCTCGAGAACCTTGACGCCCTTCGGCAATTCATCGAGCACCCGATTGATCTGGTCGGTCTGGGCGCGGGCTCGGGTCGACAGGGCGTCGAGTCCGTCGAGCGCGGTGACGATGTTGTTCTTCTGCTCGTCGAGCCCGTTGATCAGGCGCGCGGTCTCGTCGAGAAGACCCTTGACCTCGGTCTGACGACCCTCGAGCGCCGTGTTCAGCTCGTCGACGATCGGCTTGATCTGTGCGACGCCACCGCCGTTGAGCAGCAACGACAACGCACCCAGGACCTGTTCGATGTCCGTTGCCGTGCGGGTGCGACAGTCGGCGTCCCCGACACCGGGACATCCGATGACCTCGGCCGGATTCTGCCGGGGCAGATCTGCGTTCTCTTGCGGATCTTCCAGCGCCACGTACTTCTCACCGAGGAGGTTCGTCTGCTGGATCTCGGCACGCGCCTGGTCGGAGAGGTCGACGCGATTCTGCACCTCGATGGTGATCTCGGCCGTCCACTTGTCGGGCGCCACCTTGATCTCCTGGACCCGTCCCACCTCGACGCCGTTGAACTTGACCGTCGACTGCGGCACCAGATCGAGCACATCGAGGAACTGGAGCTTGTACGTCCGCGGGTTGTCCCCCAACGGCGCACCGCCGGGAAGCGGGACCGACTGGAGTCCCTGACTTCCGCAACCACCCACCGCGATCACCGCAGCGCCGATCAGCGCTGCAGCGCCCGCCTTGAACCACCGGTTCATCAGTTGCCACCCAATCCCGGTGCCGGAGTACCGGGCACCGTTCCTGGGACGGGGCCGCGATTCTGGTTGTTCTCGTTACTCATGATGCCGAACGGCAGGTTCAGCGTCGGCGTCGTGATGCCGTCGTTGATCTGCTCGGCAACGTCCTTGCACTGGTCGATGATCGGCCGCAGGGTCGAGCTGAACTGTTCGAACGCCGGGTCGCCGGGCTTGAGCTTGCCCAGATCGAGCAGGCCACACTGCGCACCGAGCAAGTTCTGCAACTCGGGCAGGGTCAGATGCAGGTCGAGTGTCCCCGACTCCGCGTTGTAGGCATTGACCAGGTTCGACAATGTCACCGGGAGCACTTCCAGGATTTCCTTCTGGTATTCCTTTGTGTCCACCAACATCTGGGTCGTCGGGATCAGGCCTTCGACCGCGTCGCCGAGCGCCTCACGGTTGTCCTGCACGAATCCCGCGACATCACCGAGCGCCACCGACAGCTTGTCCAGGGCGGTACCGAGCTGTTCGCGTTCGCCGGCCAGGAAGGTGTTGAACGAGGACATCTGGGTGTTGAATCGCCGCACCTGCTGGTCGTTTTCGGCCAGCATCCCGACAAAGCTGTCGAGGTTCTTGATCGTGTCGACGATGTTGCCGCGCGAGTCGCTGAGGGTGTCCGCGGCTTTCGACAGTCCGCGGATGGTCTCCCCCAGCGCCTCACCGTTGTCGCCAAGGTTCTCGGCGCCGGTGGCCACCAGTTCCGAGACCGCACCGTCCTTGTTGGCACCTTCGGGCCCGAGTGCAGTCGACAGCTTCTCGACGCTGGCATAGAGCTCGTCGACCTCCACCGGGACCATCGTCTTCTCGATGGGAAGGGTGAAGCTCTTCGGAGCCTTGGGGCCTTCCGTGTAGACCGGGGTGAGCTGAACGTATCGGTCGGCGACCACGGACGGCGTGATCTGCGCGGCACCGACGTCGGCGGGCAGGTTCACATCGCCGTCGACACGCATCTTCACGCGGACCTGATCACCCTGCGGGGTCACCTCGGTCACCCGGCCAACGGCAACACCGAGTACCCGGACATCGCTGCCCTCGTAGATGCCGACGCTGCTCCGGAAATCCGCTGTCACCGTGGTGCTGGTGACGCGCTTGAAAACCCACCACAACGAGCCGGCGATCAGCAGCGCCAGGATCAGCGCGATGACGATGAACACGATGTGTTTGGGAGTGAACCAGCGCCCGGGTCCCCGGGTGCCCTGGAGGTCGCGTGCCGTGGTCATCATCCGCCGGCCTCCGTTCCGCCGCTGTTGAGTGTTGTCGTGTTCATGACCGGGGGCCGCGTGGTGTTCTGTTGCGGCAATGCCGGCGGCAGGATGTTGGTGACCACGGACTCGAACCAGCGACCGTTACCAAGAACGTTGGTGTACAGCCGATAGAACGGTGCCATGTAGGTCAACGACTGCCGCAGGTTCTCGTTCTGATCCTGAAGGATCACAATCACCTGCTTGAGGGTTTCCAGCGTCGGACCGATCTGCTCCTGGTTGTCTTTGACGATGCCCGACAACGCATCCGACAACGTGATCGTGCTCGACAACAGGGTCGAGATCGACTGCTGACGATTGTTGAGTTCGGTCAGCAACTCCCCCGCTCCGGAGATCAGCCGTTCGAACTCGTTGTTCCGGTCGGCCAGGAGCTTGGAGGTGTCCTTGGTGGCGGCCAGCAACTCCTGCACCTTCTGGTCGCGGCTGGCGATGGTCTCCGAGAGCCGGGTCAGACCGTCGAGCGACGACCGCAGGTCTGCAGGTGTTCCCGAAAAGGCATCCGAGAGCGTGCGCATGCTCTTCGCCAACTGGTCGGTGTCGAGGTCGTCGACCTGTTCGGCTGCATCAGAGAACGCCTCGATCACGTCGTAGGGCGAGGTGGTCCGACTCAGCGGGATGACCTCGTCGGGGTCGGCGATCTTGTTGCCCTGCGGATCGAGCGCGATGTACTTCTGTCCCAGAACGGTTTTGATCTGGATGGACGCCTTGGTCTGGTTGCCGATCCAGGCGTTGGTCACGCGCATCTCGACCCGGACCTTGTCGCCGTCGAGGTCGACCGCGCGCACATCGCCCACCTTGACGCCGGCGACGCGCACCTCGGCACCGGGTTTGAGCCCGGCCGCCTCGGAGAAGTTCGCGGCATAGGTGACACCCGCCCCGATCAGCGGCAACGAATTGAGGAAGAAGGCGGACAACGACACCATCACCAGGATCAGGATGCCGAGGAACCCCACGGTCACCGGGCTCCTGCCCTCACCTGGCCGTCGATCACTCATAGCGTCACCCCCCTACCGTGCGTCAGTCTGCGCGTTGTCATGTTCCTGTTTGTCGACCTCACGGCGGGTCCTGGTTCGCCCAGCACCGCGTCGCAGCGCTGGTGTAGAGGACATGGTTGATGTCCGGCAACGGGATCAGTGGCTGTGTCAGCAGCACACTCGTACCGTTTCCGGCGGTCACATCCAAGCCACAGAGATAGAACTGGAACCACGAGCCGAAGGTGGCCGCCCGACCGATCTTCTGGAGCTTGACAGGCAGGGTGGTCAGCGTCTGTTTGATCGAGTCCTGCTGCTCCACGACCGTGGTTCCGAGGTCGTTGAGGGCTGCGATCGAACCCTGGATGGACGACCGGGTGGGCTGCAGGATCGAGGCCGTCACCGCGGTCAGGTTGGACAACGATGTGATCGCCGACCCGACCGATTCCTTCTGCGAGGCAAGACCGGTCACGAACTTCTCGGTGTTGGTCAGCAACGAGGTGAACTGGTCGTCATGCGCGTTCAGGTTGCCGAGCACCACATTGAGGTTGTCGATCAGGCTGCCGATCACCGCGTCTCTGTCGGCGATCGTGTTGGTCAGGCTGGCGGTGTCGCGGACCAGCTCCGAGATCGTGCCGCTCTCCCCTTGGAAGACCTGGATGATCGATGCCGACAGCTTGTTCACATCGTCGGCCGTCAATTGCTGGAACAACGGCTTGAATCCGTTGAACAGCTCGGTGAGGTTGATCGCCTCGACCGTGTTGGGCAGTCCGATGGTGGATCCGCCACCGATGGTCTGGGTCTGATCGCCCGGCCCCTTCTCGAGGGCCAGGTAGCGCTGGCCGGTGAGGTTTCGGAGCTTGATCACGACCCTGACCCCGGCCGGGAGCCGGTCTCGGTCGACCGAGAAGCTGACCTTGGCCTGGGTGCGATCGTGGATCTCGACGCCGCTGACCTGGCCGACGCGGACGCCCGCGATCCGGACGTCGTCGCCGGGTGCCACCTGGGTCGCGTCTTCGAAGATCGCCTTGAAATCGGTGCCGCCTCCGGCCCCACCGTTGGCAACGGCAAATGCGAGCACCGACGTCGCGAACACGGTGACCACCGCGAACACGATCAGTTTGATCAGCGGCGCAATCAAACCCTTCATTTGATGGTCACCTGCGCTCCCTGCACGGTGGGCGCGGCGAGCAGCGTGATCCAGCCCGGAACCTCGGATGGATCCTTACCGGCCGAGGCCGCCACGATGGCCTGCATCTGGAGCTTGTTCCGCGGATCGTTGTAGTTCGTGACCCGCTTTTCTTCGGACGCAGTCTGTTCCGATGCCGAGCCCTCGGGCATCGTCGAGTACTGCGCGGCCGGCATCTGGGGAATGTTGCGCGGACCGGCGTTGCGGGACGGCGGCTGATAGGAGCCGTCGTTCACCGAACCACCCGGGTACTGCGGGAACGGCCTGCCGTTGGTCGCAGGCGCGTAGCAGATCGGTCCACGTTCATCGAAAAAGCGCGGTTCGTCCTGGTTGGGCAGATACCGGCCTCTCGGGTTCACGAACTGCAGGTTCACCCGGACGCCGGGGTTCTCGGTGCCCAGCCCGGTGATGACATTGGCCTCCGGCACGAGTCCGGCGAAGTTCTCGAACGTGCAACCGAACGCCGGGGACTGCGCGGCCAGGGCCGTGAGCAGTGGCTCGGATTCGATGGCCAGATCGACCAGGTCCTGCCGGTTGGTCACCAGGAAGTTGGTGCCGTCGATGGCAACCTGGGTGACCGCGGCGATGGTGGTCCGCAGATCACCTTGCTTCTCGTACAGCGTGTTGGTTGTCGTGCGCAGGTTGTCCAACGAATCCACCAGGTCGGGCAGAGCCTCGGAGTAGGTCTGGGAGAAACTCGCCAGTCCTCGCAGAGTGCCCTGCAGTTCGGGCATGTTCTCGTTGATCTCGGAGAAGATCGTGTTGAGCTCGGACAGGCTCGTCCCCAACTTCTCACCGTTTCCGGCCAACGCCTTCGACAACGCCGACAACGTCACGTTCAGATCGGCAGGCGGGATGGCGTCAAGGACCGGCAGCAGCTCGTCGAACAGTTCTTGGAGTTCGACGGCGTTACCCGACTGGTCCTGTTCGATGGTCGCCCCGTTGGACAGATGATCGGCCGAAGAGCCCTCCTGGCCTTCGGGGATCTGCAAAGCCACGTAGCGCTCGCCGAAAAGGGTCTTGGGCAGGATGCGCGCGGTGGTGTCGGTCGGCAGCAACTCGACCTTGTCGGGCTGCAGCGCGAGGGTGACGATGACCGAGCCGTCTTCGATGTCCGGTGCGACGTTGCTGACCTCACCGATGATGAGTCCGCGGACCTTCACATCGGCGCTGGTCGGAAGTGCGTTGCCCGCCGACGTGGTCAGAAGTTTCACATCCACCGTGCTGGTGAACGACTTGTTGTACTGCATGATCGTCAACGTCAAGAACAATGCGACAACGAGGAAGAACACCAGGCCCAGGGCCCGGCGGCGTAGTGCCTGCATCGGGTTAGCCCCCCACTCGTACGGAGGTCGTGGTGCCCCAGATTGCCAGTCCCAGGAAGAAGTCGAGAAGCGCGATGATCACCAGGGCCGCGCGCACGGCGTGCCCGACCGCCACACCGACACCGGCGGGACCACCGGTGGCGTAGTAGCCGTAGTAGCAGTGCACGAGGATGATCACGAAGGCAAAGATCAGCACCTTGCCAAACGACCAGAGCACATCTTCCGGGGGTAGGAACAGGTTGAAGTAGTGGTCGTAGGAACCGGACGACTGGCCGGTGAACTGCGTGGCTATCAGTCTCGATGCAAAGTAGGCCGACAACAGTCCGAGCACGTACAGCGGGATGACGGCAACAAAGCCGGCCAGCACGCGGGTGGTCACGAGGAACGGGATCGACGGCACGGCCATCGTCTCGAGTGCGTCGATTTCTTCCGAGATCCGCATGGCGCCGAGCTGCGCGGTGAAACCACAACCCACGGTCGCCGACAACGCGAGGCCGGCGACGAGCGGCGCGACCTCACGGGTGTTGGCATATGCGGCAAGGAATCCGGTCAGGGCCTGCGAACCGAGCTGGTCGAGCGCGTTGGCGCCCTGCAGCCCGACGACGACACCGGTGAAGCCGGACATCAGCACCATCACGCCGATGGTGCCGCCGATGACGGCGAGTCCACCCGATCCGAATGCGACCTCGGCGAGCAGCCGCAGCAGCTCTTTGGGGTAGCGGCGGATGGTGCGCGGCGACCACCCGATGGCGCGTCCGTAGAACGACATCTGGTCGCCCGCACCATCGAGGACCCGCAACGGAATGCGCGCGATCTTGCCTGCGCGGTAGCCGAGCTCTCCTCTGCCTTTGGCGATCGTCACCTGTTCTCCTATGAACCCTTGGCCGGAACGATCTGCAGGTAGACCGCAGTGATGATCAAGTTCGCGAAGAACAACAGCAGGAAGGTGATGACGACACCCTGATTGACCGCGTCACCGACACCCTTGGGACCACCCTTGGGATTGAGTCCCTTGTACGCCGCGACCACTCCGGCGATCACACCGAACACCGCGGCCTTGATCTCGGCCACATAAATGTCCGGCA
This sequence comes from Williamsia sp. Y712, assembly GCF_059445525.1. Lineage (NCBI taxonomy): Bacteria > Bacillati > Actinomycetota > Actinomycetes > Mycobacteriales > Nocardiaceae > Williamsia > Williamsia sp. Y712. The sequence goes on along the minus strand of NZ_JCAIUN010000001.1, from coordinate 1,784,780 downwards.
ATTGCGCAAGCGCGCTGAACGACGCCAGGTAGGCACCCGGTGTTCCGTCTTGCACGATGACGTTGAAGAAATACCCTCCGCCGATGCCGACAACAGAGACCAGGCCACACAGCAGCACGGCCACCAGGATCATGGCCAACACACGCGGGACGACAAGACGCTGAACCGGGTTGATACCCAACACCTTCATCGCGTCGATCTCTTCACGAATCGTCCGCGAACCGAGGTCGGCGGTGACCGCCGATCCGGCGGCACCTGCCACCAGCAGCGACGTCACCAGGGGTGCGCCCTGCTGGATCACCACCAGCACGCTGGCGGCACCGGTGAACGATTCGGCACCGAGCTGCCGGATCAGCGATCCGGTCTGCAGTGACACGATCGCGCCGAACGGGATGGCGACAAGCGCGGTCGGCAGGATGGTCACACTTGCGATGAACCAGGCCTGCTGGATGAACTCGCGCCATTGAAAAGGGCGCACGAATGTCTGGCGTGCAACATCGACGAACAGTTGGACAATGTTGCCGGTTTGAGCGAGCGCGCCCGTACCGGCTTTTGCAACCCGATCGACACCACGCGTGGTGGCACTGGTCATCTACAGAGCCTTGTCCCCGGGGCGGTACGGGGGGAACTGCTCGGTCTGAGCATCAGAATCGGCGAATTGGGGTTGAGTCTGGTCATATCCCTGCGTCTGCTCGTAACCCTGGGTCTGTTCATAAGCGGGAGCACCTGCCGGGGCCATCCGATGGGCGGCCTGGCGCTGATTCTCCTGCGCAGCGTCTTCCTGCACAAAGCTCTCCTCGATCGCCTTCTGCGCGGCAGGCGGCAGGGTATGCAAGATCTCACGGACCCGGGCCTGACGACGTCCGACAGCCTTACGCTCGGGCAGTCCCGGGGTGGCCTGTAGCTGCGGAACGATACCGCGGACATCCTCTGCAGTACCGCCGTCGGAGTGGCCTGCGTCGACCATCTCCTGCTCGCGCTTCTGCTGCGCGTCGTCCTTCTCCTCGGACATACCGATGGGTCCGATCCGACGGCCGTTGAGGAACTGATCGACCACCGGCTCGTCCGAGGTCAGCAGCACCTCGCGCGGACCGAACATCACCAGTTCTTTGCGGAAGAGCATGCCGATGTTGTCAGGCACGGTCCGAGCGACCTGGATGTTGTGGGTCACGATCAGAATCGTGGCGTCGATCTGGGCATTGATGTCGATGAGGAGCTGCGACAGGTAGGCGGTGCGGACCGGGTCCAGACCCGAGTCGGGCTCGTCGCACAAGATGATCTGAGGATCGAGGACCAGGGCACGGGCCAGGCCGGCGCGCTTGCGCATACCGCCGGAGATCTCACCGGGCAGCTTGTGCTCGGCACCGGTCAGACCGACCAGCTCGATCTTGTCCATCACGATCTGACGGATCTCGTCTTCCTTCTTCTTCGTGTGCTCACGAAGCGGGAACGCGATGTTGTCGAACAGGCTCATCGACCCGAACAACGCGCCGTCCTGGAAGAGGACGCCGAACAGTTTGCGGATCTCATAGAGCTCACGCGAGGAACATTTCGTGATGTCGGTTCCGTCGACGATCACCGACCCCTGTTCGGGGTGCAGCAATCCGATCAGCGACTTGAGGAACACCGACTTACCCGTACCGGACGGGCCCAACAGAACACTCACCTCACCCTGCGGCAGGGTCAGCGAGACATCACGCCAAATATTCTGCGACCCGAACGACTTCGTGAGTCCCTCGACACTGACCTCAACACCCACTTAAATGTCCCTCCAAATGAAGTCCGCCCCCGTCGCGGAACCTGTGGTTCGGCTCACTCTAACCCACAGAACGTAATGAATAAACGCGCTGTCGCGGTTTCACAGACTCGGTCATACCGGAGCCTCGACAACGGCGACACCGTCCGGCCTCGGTTGCCGCAGGTAGAGGAAAAATTCAGTTACCCGCGAGTAACTTCCGTCGCCACCCGCCGTCGTCCAAAAATTTCTGCCGACGTCCGAAAATTTGCTGAGGCGAAAAAACAAAACGACCCGCAGCCGAAGCTGCGGGTCGTTGTGCGCTCTGAGTGGATCCGGCGAACCGGACCGTCGTCAGATCAGAATTACTTGACGGAAACCTTGGCGCCGGCCTCTTCGAGCTTGGCCTTGGCTGCCTCGGCGGAATCCTTGTCGACCTTCTCGAGCAGTGCCTTGGGGGCAGACTCGACGAGATCCTTGGCTTCCTTCAGACCCAGTCCGGAGACGACCTCGCGGACGACCTTGATGACCTGGATCTTCTTGTCGCCGGCCGACTCGAGCACGACGTCGAACTCGTCCTGCTCAGCAGCGGCTTCAGCGGCAGCCGGAGCGGCAGCAGCAGCGGCGACCGGAGCAGCCGCGGTGACCTCGAAGACGTCTTCGAACTTCTTCACGAACTCGCTGAGTTCCAGCAGGGTCAGTTCTTTGAACTGCTCGATGAGCTCGTCAGATGAGAGTTTCGCCATGGTGGCAATCCTTTCTGTCTTTCCCATGGGCGCACGGTGACGCGCGCCGGGAATGTTGGTGGGGTTTTATTCGGCCGCTTCTGCGGGTGCGACCGCGGCTTCTTCGCTGCCCGAGGCAGCTTTCTTTTCCTGCAGTGCGGCCGCAAGACGTGCGACCTGGGATGCGGGCTGTGTGAACAGACCCGCGGCCTTTGCCAAGTTGCCCTTCATGGCACCGGCGAGCTGCGCAAGGAGTACCTCACGGGTTTCGAGGTCGGCGATCCGATTGACCTCATCCACGGACAGCGCGCGGCCATCCATGAATCCACCCTTGATGACGAGAGCCTTGTTGTCCTTGGCGAAGTTCTTGATCGCCTTGGCCGCCACAACCGGCTCACCCTCGATGAAGGCGATAGCGGTGGGGCCAGTGAACAGCTCGTCCAGACCGGTCACGCCCGCATCAGCTGCGGCACGCTTGACCAGGGTGTTCTTGGCGACGGAGTAGACGGCGCCTTCGCCGAGTGAACGACGCAGCTCAGAGATCTGCTTGACCGACAGGCCACGGTATTCCGTGACAACTGCTGCGGTGGCTCCCTTGAACTGCTCGGTGATCTCCGCAACCGCGGAAACCTTTTCGGTGTTTGCCATACTTCGCCTCCTCTCATGACGTGTCGGTTGGCACGTTGGAGCGCGACGTATCGGATGGGCCAAGTGCCCCACCAACGACAAACGCCCCGGCACAGGGCACGGGGCGCACACGAGCGAAGTGGCATGATGCCACCTGACTGCGATACCTCGTTCTCCCTGCGTGGGCCGCCGACGAAAGTCGGGCCTTCGGCCGATCCGCGATGATCGCGTACCGGTAACCAACGGTCTCTGGTTGAACTGGCGTCCGCAGGCATATGACCCGCGAACACCAAGGGGTAACACTACCGGTAAGTGCCTCCCGGTCACAAATCGGCCACATCCGGATCAATTTGTGAAGCCGGATTAACCCGATTGTCGCGACCGAACGCCCGCTCGGCTACATTGATGCAACCAGTCCAGTGTGAGCCGGGTCACGAATACCGGGTAGCACTGTCCAGCAGCACGATGGAGTGTTGTCGCGACCTGGATTCCCCGGTCAGCACCGGGGTTTTCAGATTTCGCCGCATCCCTCCCGGCAGTGGAGAGGGAGCGCCATGGTCTACCAGTTGAGCCCGTACGAGTCCGCGGTGAGCCGTGGGGTCAGCCGGACCGCTCCTACACTCCCCCTCGGCGATCCGACCGGTGGCGCGAACGCCCGTTGGTGGCGCGAACTGGTCGACGGCGAGCCGGAGTTCGCTTCGGTGTCGATCGATCGGTCCGTCGACCTGGAGATGAGCGACGGTGTCCGGTTGCGTGCGACGTTGATCCGGCCGGTCGACAAGTCCGGCGAGGCTGTCACCACCGCGCTGCCCACCGTCGTCAGCATCAATCCCTATAACCGCGCGTTCCTCGACGTCATCGACCAGGCCACCCACCACCTGCCACTGCCGCCGCTGTCCGGCGGCATCCTCGATGTCTTCGGCATCAACCGCAAGCTGGTCCAGAGCGGATATGTACAGCTGGTGGTCGATGTCCGCGGTACCGGTTCGTCTCATGGCCGCTGGCAAATCCTCGGCGACCGCGAGCAGCAGGACTCGATCGAGATCATCGATTGGGCCGCCTGCCAACAGTGGTGCGATGGCAACGTCGGTATGGCCGGTTGGTCATATTCGGCGATCAACTCGCTGCAGGCCGCGGGCAACGGATCACCACACCTCAAGGCCGTCTTCGCGGTGGAGGGTTGCGAAGACATCGTTCGCGACATCTACATCACCGGCGGCGCCCCGTCTGTGTTCATTCCGATCTGGCTGGCCGGGGTGAACCTGCTCAAGTGGCTTCCCAATCCGTCCACCGTGCTCGGTGACGTGCTCGGCACGAACGGGCTCACCTGGCTCAAGGATCGCCTCGCCTCCCCTGCGACCGAGATCGGCTCTTTGACAAGAGGATTCCTCACCGGCACCGATCCCCGGATCTACGACGATCCGTACTTCGACGAACGCGATCCGAACATCGATCAGATCACCGCACCGACGTTCGTCTTCGGCGGTTGGCACGACCTGTTCGGCCGCAGCGCAACCCGGATCTACAACCAGCTCAACCTGCCTCCCGGCCAGAAGCAGCTCGTCATGGCCGACGGCTATCACATCGATGCCGGTCTCGGCTTCGGCGGACGGGTCTCGCCGCCGCGGGTCGATGTTCTCGAGCGGGCCTGGTTCGACCGCTGGCTCAAGGGCATCGACAACGGTGTCGACGAATACGGTCCGGTGACGCTGCAGCAGCAGGGTGGTTCGTGGACGTCGGGACAGTCGTTCCCGCGCAACGACTCCCGAGTGCAGCGCCTCTATCTGTCGGCGGCTCATTCGGATACGTCGAAGCACAGCGTCCACGACGGAAGTCTCGGCACCACCGTCAACACCGAGCCGGCCGCGCTGGGCATTCGCCCCGACGCCCGCGGGCTGGTGTCGCGGGACATGACGCAGGTGACCGCAGGCGCGACGCGGGTGCTGGGCAAACGGTTCACCACCGACGCCCGGTTCCAGGAACGGGGCGCACTGTCGTTCACCACGGCGCCGGTATCCGATTCCGTTCAGATCTCCGGCTCGGTCAACCTGCACCTGCGCACCACTTGCGCCGGAACCGATGCCTTGTGGGCGGTCACGCTCAATGATGTTGCACCGGACGGCACCTCGACCGTGCTGTCGAACGGATCACTGACCTCATCGAATCGCTCGCTGGATCCGGAGTTGTGTGAGTACGCCGAAGACGGGTCGCTACTCCTGGCCCACCATCCGCTGACTTTCAAGCGCAAGCTCAAGGTCGAACCGCACCTGCCGGTCGACCTCGACATCGACCTGGTCGCAACCGATGCCATCCTCGAGCCCGGACACCGACTGCGTGTCGATGTGTACGCCGCCAGCCTGCCGCGGTTCCTTGCGGTCCTCCCCGACCTGATCAAGGCCGGATTCCGGACCCAGAAAATCGTCCTCGACCCATTTCATCAGAGCTACCTGACCTTCCAGGCGGTCGGCACACCCGCCTGGTAATACCTCGACCGAACTCGAAACCCACCGCGTCGCAGTTACCATCGACCGTGCCGACCCCACAGCAGAGTGCGCCCATGGCCCCGACCACACGAGGGGCAGTTGGTCGTGGTTGACGCGATCGCCCAGACCATCCCGATCGGGATCGGCCTCACCCTGATCTCGCTGCCGGTCGCCGTCATGGTCCTGGTCTTGATGTCGGCGGGTGAGCACCGCGCGGTCGCCGCGTTCCTGGCCGGCTGGGTCGCCGGGATCGTGGTGTTGTCGGTGGTTGCGATCGCCATTGTCGATGCACCGGTGGACGACTCCGCGGACAGCTCGACCCGATGGGCAGACATCGTGCGGATCGTGGTCGGCGCGGCCGCACTGGCGTTGGCGGCGAAGAACTGGTCCGGGCGACCGAAGGGTGACTCGGCGCCACCGATGCCCAAGTGGATGGCCTCATTCGAGGCCATCACCCCGTCAAAGGCGGGCGGACTGGGCTTTCTCCTGGTCACCACCAACCCGAAAAATGCGGTGGTGGTCGTCTCGGGAGCGACAACCATTGCGGCAACCACCGAAATTGTTGCCCACCAGTCCATCTCGGTGGCACTTCTCGCTGCGCTCGGCACCCTGGGTGTCGCGGCACCGGTCATCGCGAAGGCGATTCTCGGGGACCGGGCATCGTCGGTGCTCGACGCCACCAAGGACCAGATGATCCGGCACAACAGTCTCATCATGGCGGCGGTGCTGACCATCATCGGCGCCGTGCTGATCGTCAACGGCATCACCGGACTCCTCTGAGTGCTCAGCCGACGCGGATCCCGCTGTCGCCGAAGGTGACCCGATAGACCAATGCCGCCTCCGGCCCCAACACCAGACCCACCAGGTCGATGAGGGTGCCTGCGAACCGCGGTCCGTGTTTGTCGATTGCCGATCCCGGACTCAGGTGGTGGGCAAGCTCGTGCAGAACCACCAACTCCCGCATCGCCCAACGTCCCTGCGTCGCAACCGGAACCGCGATCATTCCCGCTCCGCCGCCCGGGTCGTATTCGTAGTGCGCCTGATGTTGTCCGCGGCGGGTTCGTACGCTGACCGGGATGGCTGCCCGCGCGAATCGGGCGATGACGCTCTCCATCGTCAGCACCCGCTCGACGTAGTCGCGGACCGAGTCGACCGATCCGAACTTCGCCTCGGGCGGCAAGGTGACCGTGGTCCCGGCGATGGCCAGGACGTTCCCGCCACCTGCGGCCCGCTCGAACACATTGTGAACCAGCCGTTCTGCCGCATACAACGCCGACCGCTGACTGTCGCGCTCGCTCACCGCCAAACGCTCCGCTTGTTCGAAGACGCTCCACATATTTCTGGAGCATCTTGACAAAAGCGGAGCGTTTGCGTGGTCACGCCTCGAGCGCCCCGCGAGGGCCACCCAGTGCGATGTCTTCGCCCAGTCGTGCACGACGCCCGGCCCGGTCGCCTGCCCGGCGCGCACCTTCGGAGTAACCGGCCGATGCACTGTGGGAGCGCCAGGTTCCCCTGGCCGTCGAGACGTCCCGATGGAAATCCCGGACCTCGATCTCCTTGTTGCGCAGGACCAATGCCGTCCCCGACTCGGTGTTGCCAACGTCGGCGGCGACCGCCTGCTCCCGTGCCTCGTCGCGAGCGGCGGCGAGCCGCTTGCCGATCCGTTCGGCGAATGCGGACTGAAAGTTCAGCCGGGCCGTGATCGGTGAGAGCTGCTTCTCCTCGACGACCCGTCGCGCGTACCGGCCGCGACGCTCGGTGACCACCCGGGCGAACGTCTCACCTTTGTAGTCCCCCGACTTCAGGTAGGCGTCACTGGCGGCGACCATCTGCACCACGAGCGAGCTGTACAACGCCTCACACGAGTCGATGTCGCCGGGAAATCCGTAGGCGTAGACAAAGGTCGAGTTGCTCGCGACGTCGCACGTGATGTCGTTGGCCCTGGCGATCGCGACAAACAGCTGCACGTACGTGCGCAGACCGCGTTTGCCCGCCTCACCGATCGCGATGTTCCGTTGCTCCGGTGCCACTCGCCGGTTGCCGTTGCCGTGCGCCCTGGCCACGGCGAGGTCGATGGACGCCGCGGTGGCCAGCCGCTGTGCCGCCTGCATGAATGCCTGCGCCTCGTGTTCGTTGTCTGTGCCCTCGGCTTGGCGGAGCAGACCCGCGATCTTGGTCAGAAGTTTGTTGTCCTGCACCCGTCCAACCTTAGGTGTTGGCGCCGACCTCACCATTCGGGCGGCGTCGCATTGTGGACCGGGTCTTCTGGTGGGGACAAATGCCGGCAGCACACCTGGCCCGAATTAGGAAATAGTGATTTACTAACTCCTGTGGCCAGACCGCGCGTGAATACCGATACTGCACTCATCGACGCTGCTGCCGCGGTGCTCGCCCGGACCGGCAGCGCCCGATTCACCCTCGAACTCGCAGGTCAGGAGGCGGGGGTATCGGCCGCGACGCTGGTCAAACGGTTCGGATCCAAGCGTGGACTCCTCATCGCGTCCTCACAGCGCTGGATCGATTCCATCGACGCCGACCCGGCACCGCTAGCCGGCGAAACGCCGTTGGCGACGCTGCATCGGCTGTCGGTGCGGTCCTATATCGACCACTCCCACCCCGACGAGGCCGCAAACCATGTCTCGTCACTGGCCGCCGACCTCGGCGATCCCGAGCTGACCCGGCTGTTGGCGCTGGGGTGGCAGCGAAAGCGCTCACAGCTCGAACTTCTCATCGCCCGCGCGATCGAGGCTGGGGAACTTCCCCACGCCCCCGACCCAGCGGCGGCTGCACGCACCCTGTTCGCCCTGCTCGAGGGCAGTTTCCTCGGATGGACCATCGATCCGACCAACCCCCTGGTGTCAATCCTCGACACCGAGTTCAACAACCTCACCTCCGCTTGGAGATGAAAGGAAGCTCCCATGACCTCGACCACCGACATCACCGGCGCTGTGTTCATCGCGACCAGCGTCGACGGCTACATCGCCCGTGAGGACGGCGGCATCGACTGGCTCACCAGCCGTGATGACGACATGAGTGAAACCGGCTACGGCGAGTTCGCCGCATCGATCGATGCAATTGCGATGGGCCGCAACACCTACGAGGTCGGCCTGTCGTTCGAGCAGTGGCCGTACGAGGGCAAGCGCGTCCTCGTCGTCAGCTCGCAACTCGACGCAGGCGTCGACGATCGCATCACCGTGCACCGCAGCATCGACGACGTGCTCGCGACCGCGAAATACGAGGGCCTACGACGCCTGTATGTCGACGGCGGGCGGCTGATCACCGGATTCCTGGACCGCAAGATCATCACCGAACTGACCATCACGACGGTGCCCGTCATCCTCGGTTCGGGACTACCGCTGTTCGGATTCATCGACGAAGACATCCTCCTCGAACACACCCGGACCGTGACACTGAGCAAGGGCCTGGTGCAGTCTGTGTACCGGGTGATACCGGATGCCATGCTGAAACGGTGAAACAAAATCTCGAGCCGAACGCCGAACGCAAACTCTTCGACCACAGCAACACCTCGTCGAGAGAGTTCTATCGGCTGCTCACCTCGTCGGTCGTGCCGCGCCCGATCGCCTGGGTATCGTCCCGTAGCGCCGCCGGTGTCGACAACCTGGCGCCCTTCAGCTTCTTCTCCGTTAGTTCGACGGATCCCCCGATCGTGCAGTTCACGACGGTGGGCGGCTTCAAACACAGTTCCGACAACGCCAGGGCCACCGGCCAGTTCGTGATCAACGTCGCGACCGAGTCGATGATGCACGCGGTGAACGCGACTTCGGCCGGATTCGATGAAGACGTCAATGAATTCGAGGCCGTCGGGGTCGCTTCCGCACCCGCGTCGGTTGTCGACTGCCTGCGCGTGCGCGACAGCCCGGTCGCAATCGAATGTGTCCTGCATCAGATCGTCGAAGTCGGCAACTCACAGGTCGTGATGGGTCGGGTGGTCGCGGTGTCCGTCGATCCGGCCGTTGCCGCCGACGACGGTCACCCTGACTTCACCAAGCTCGCGCCGATGGCCCGTCTGGGCCGCACGGAGTGGGGACTGCCGGGCAAGGTAGTCAACCTCGAGCGGCCTAAGTAGCACCATCCCACTTGCGTTGGTTCGAAACTTGCAGGTGAGAGGGCCTGTCCACAAATAAATAATAATTTAGTATTGACATCGATCGGTGTCTTGGGTCACTCTTTCCACAGCACAGTTACCAAGGCGAAACATCGAGGTCACATTGCAGTTCAACAAGAAGTGGCGAGCCGTTCTCGGCACCGCACTGGTCGCGGTCACGCTGGCCGGTTGCTCTGGCACTGTCGGCGAACACGGACGGATCGGCGTTGTCTACCTCAACGCCGAGGGTTACTACGCCGGAGTTGCGCGAGGGGTCACCGACACTTTCGCGGGCACGGGCGACGCGCCCCAACTCCTCGAAGCCAACATCCAGTCGGACGCGTCGAAGGAGAGCACCTTCGTCGACACCATCGCGTCGGTCAAAGCCGACGCGCTCATCATCTCTCCCGCGTCGAGCACGGCGTCGATTCCTGCACTGGAACTCGCGCACGAGAACGGTGTCCCCATCGTCTGCTACAACACCTGCGTCGAGGACGAGGCGGCCGAAAAGCTGGTCTCGGCGTACATCCTCGGCGATCCGAAGGAGTTCGGCGCCGCATCCGGCAGGCAGATGGCAGCGTACTTCCAGGAAAAGGGCGTCGCCGCACCCAATGTCGGCGTGATCAACTGCGAGCAGTTCGAGGTCTGCATCGAGCGGCGTATCGGTTTCGAGGAGGCCCTCCTGGCCGGCGTACCCGGCGCCAAGATCGTTGCGAACCAGCAGGGCCTGACGCTCGATGACGCCGTCGAGAAGGCCGAGCAGATGCTCACCGCCAATCCGGAGATCGAGGCGTTCTACGGCGAGGCCGGGTCCCAGATCATCGGGGCGGTCCGGGCGGTTCAAGCACGCGGAAAGACCGGACGGATTGCCGTCTTCGGTGGCGACATGTCCACCCAGGCGGCAGAAATGTTGCAGGACAACAGCATCCTGAAAGGTGTCACGGATATATCGGGCATCAAGGTCGGAGAGCTAGCCGGCCGCGCAGCGTTCGACATCCTCGACGGTAGGGAGCCTGAGAGATTCCTCATCAACGTGCCGATCGACGAGTACGTCGGACCAGAGGCGGGCGCGCAGTGGGTCGAGGCACATCCCGACGGCATTCCGTGATGACCGACTCCCACTCCGTCGACCCGATCCAGCAACGGAAGGCCACCATGACCGAACACACCGATCAGACCTCGACCGCAGTGGTCGCCCAGATCGATGGCCTGACAAAGCATTACACCGGTGTTCAAGCGCTCACCGATGCCTCGATCACCATCCACCGCGGCGAGGTCCGGGCGCTCCTCGGACGCAACGGCGCGGGTAAGTCGACGATGATCCGGATCTTGTCCGGGGTCGAAACGGCCGATCGCGGGACGATTCGGATCAACGGTGAACCGCTGGACAACGGTGGAGTGCGTCGGTCGACGACGCTCGGCGTCGAGACAGTTCATCAGGAACTCAGTCTGGTACCCCAACTGACGGTGGCGGAGAACATGTTTCTCGGCGCTTGGCCGCGGTCGCACGGCCGGATCGACTACGAGACGATGCGGCGCGAGACCGCAGCAGTTCTCGAGGAGCTCGAGTTGACCATCGACCCATCGAGTCGTATCGAGGACCTTCCGCTTGCCGAGCAGCAGCTCGTCGAGATCTGTCGGGCGGTCCGCCGCCGTCCGCATCTGCTCATCCTCGACGAGCCGACGAGCGCGCTCGCGGCGGCCGAGGTACAGATCGTACTGAGCACCGTCACTCGGATTGCATCACGTGGTGTCGCAGTCATTTACGTCAGTCATCGCCTCGACGAGATCCGCCAGGTCGCGTCCACCGCGACCGTCTTGCGCGATGGCCGTGTCATCGAAACGGTGTCGCTACAGGACGCGAGCACGGCGCATGTGGTCGCCCTGATGGTGGGTTCGGTCACCGAGGTGCAAGAACGCACCGAGCGCGTCGTCGACCGGTCCGGGGTGCCGCTGCTGTCCGTACGAGACCTCAGACTTCCTCCCAAGGTCGACGGCGTGTCATTCGACGTTCACGCCGGTGAGGTCCTCGGACTCGCCGGCCTGATGGGGTCCGGACGGAGCGAGGTCTTACGCGCGATCGCCGGATTCGATCCGGTCGCGTCCGGATCGATCTCCGTGCAGGGCAAAGCGATCGACGGACTGACCGCGGCCAGGATGAAGCGCCTCGGAGTGGGCATGACCCCCGAGGACCGCAAGGGTTCGGGAATCGTTCCGATGCTCGGCGTGGACGAGAACATGATGATGTCGGACTTCGGTGCCGTCAGCACCGGCCCGACCATCGATTACCGGCGTGTGCGGGCCGCGGCCTCGGCGTTGATCTCCAAACTCACCATCGCAACCGCAACAGGCCAAACGCCAATCGTCAACCTCAGCGGTGGCAACCAGCAGAAGGCGGTCATCGGCCGCCTGCTGCATGCCGGTAGCCGAATCCTGTTGCTGGACGAACCCACTCGCGGCGTCGACGTCACCGCGAAAGGTGAAATCTACCGGCTGGTCCGCGAACTCGCCGACGGTGGCGCCGCCGTCATCTTCGTGTCAGGAGAGCTCGAGGAGCTACCCCTCGTCTGCGACCGGGTCATCGCACTTCGCAACGGCACCATCGCCGACGAGATGACGGGCTCAGCCATCACCATCGATTCCGTTCTCGCCGCGGCGATGGCGGCGTAGCACCACCCAACACTTACGAAAAGAGGACCTGTGGTCATCACCGAGAAGAGCCGTCCGACGGGCGGCAACGAGACCAAGGGCAGCTGGCTGAGCAAGCGCACCCATCAACTGAACGAGATCGGCCTCGTGATTGCCATCGCGGTGCTCTACGTCGTGCTCGGTCTCAGTGCCGCGGGATTCACAGACGGTGCGAATCAGCTGGGCATCCTGCGTGACGCTGCGACGATCGGCATCGCCGCATGGGGCGTGACGCTGGTGATCATCGCAGGTGACATCGACATCAGCATCGGACCCGCGGTCGCGTTCGCCTCTGTGCTGGTGGCGATGGGCAGCACGCAGTGGGGATTCGGCGTCGTCGGCGCGGTGTTGATGACTCTCGTTCTCGGCGCTTCGTGGGGCGCTCTCGCCGGCTGGCTACGAGCGTCATTCGGCGTACCGTCTTTCATTGCGACACTGGGCTTGTGGAGCGTTCTGGGTGGCCTCGGTCTCTACCTGACCGACGCACTGCCTGTGGTGTTGCCGGACAGCGCCCTGTTCGACCTGCTCGGCGGCTCGATACTGGGCATCCCGACGTCCGCGGTCGTCATGTTCGCACTGTTCGCCATCTTCGTGTACATCTCCAAGTTCACCGCATACGGCCGCTCGGTCTACGCCATCGGTGGCAACGCGGCCGCGGCGCGCCTGTCCGGTATCAACCTCACCAAGGTGCGAATCCTGTTGTTCGCCACCACCGGCCTGCTCTCCGCCATCACCGGCATCTTGCTCGCTGCCCGCCTCGGTGCCGGATCGGGCAGCGCAGGAAGTGGCCTCGAATTCGACATCATCGCTGCCGTGGTGATCGGCGGCGCCGCACTCGCCGGCGGCCGTGGGACGATGCTCGGCACCTTCCTCGGGGTCGTGTTCATCACCGTCATCGGCAACGGTTTGGTGCTACTGGGCGTGAACTCGTTTCTCCAGGACGTCATTCGCGGTGTCATCATCGTCGGAGCCGTGCTGATCAATGCACTGATCGGCCGGCGCAGCGCCGCGGCCACACGCACCACGTAGGGCTCACCATGATCTACCGTCAACACCAAACACACAGGCCTGCAGGAGGAATCGTGACCACAGTCGACTCAGAATCTCCGGCCATCGCGAAGTCGATGATCGGCGTCTACCTCCCCGGCAACTCGACAACTGAGCGTCGAGAGGTCGTGGTCCCCACACCGGGACCCGGACAGCTACTCGTCGAGGTGGGTGCGGCAGGCATCTGCGGCACCGACATCAGCTACATCTACCGCGAATACAAGACACATCGCGGAGTCGACGGGCCTGCCTATCGCGGCGTCGTCTCCGGCCACGAGCCGTCCGGACGAGTGGTCGCCGCGGGTCCGGGCTGCGCGCGCTTCGGCGAAGGTGACCGCGTCATCGTCTATCACATCGCTGGTTGCGGACTGTGTGACAACTGCAGGCGCGGCTACTACATCAGCTGCACCTCCCCCGCCCGGGAGTCCTACGGTTGGCAGCGCGACGGTGGCAACGCACGATACGTGCTCGTCGAGGAGCGCACCTGTGTGCCCTTGCCGCAGCAGCTGTCCTATGTCGACGGAGCGTTGATCGCCTGCGGATTCGGCACCGCGTATGAGGGGCTTCGCCGCATCGGTGTCAGCGGCGAAGGTGACCTCCTGGTCGTGGGGCTCGGACCCGTCGGTCTCGCGGCCGGGATGATCGGTCGCGGCATGGGTGCCCGCCGGGTCATCGGTGTCGAGCTGTCCGAGGTTCGTCGCGACTGGGCCGACTCACTGGATATCTTTGATGCCACCGTCGCGCCCGAAGACGCTGAATCCGCGCTGACCGAACTGACCGATGGCGCCGGGTTCGCCTTCACCATCGACGCGTCGGGTTCGGAGCCCGGACGCGCCACCGCCGTGCGACATGCCGCCGAATGGGGCCATGTGTCGTTCATCGGTGAGGGTGGCCGGTTCGACACCGAGGTCTCGGATGCCCTGTTGCACAAGCAGTTGACATTGCACGCGTCCTGGGTGACTTCCCTGCAGGCCATGTCCGACCTTGCCCACAACCTCGTCACGTGGGGCCTACGACCCGAGGCGATCGTGAGTGATCGTTTCACGCTAGAGGAGTCGGAGGGCGCGTTTGCGTTGGCCGCAGGCGGAAGTCGCGGCAAGGTCGTGTTCGTCTCGGATTCGGTGCAGTGACGCCGCATCTGCCGCACCCCGACATCCTCGTCGACATCGACAGGGGCAGTTCAGCGCGCCCCGACGTCATCTGGCTGGACAATTCCGTGCTCCGGCTCGGCTTTGTGCCGGCACTGGGTGGGCGACTCCTGTCCATCCGGCTCAAAGGCCGAGAAACACTGTGGCGCAACAACGCCCTCCTCGACGACAACCTGCATCCGCAAGAAGGCCACGTGCCCGTCCCGGTGTCCGGGCCGATGAGCACCTGGAACAACTACGGGGGCGACAAGACCTGGCCCGCACCGCAGGGCTGGTCGGGACCAACCGAGTGGGCAGGTCCGCCGGATCCGGTCCTCGACTCGGGTGGTTATGACTGGAACCTGACGCACACAACTGATTCGGTGACGCTGACCATGACCAGCGGGCACGATCCACGCACCGGGTTGACACTGAGCCGGGCGATGACCTTGCATGAGGGACGCAGCTGTTTCGACACCCGACTCGGCGCGCTCAACACCTCTTTCGACCCCGTCCGGTGGTCGCTGTGGAATGTCACCCAACGCGCCGGGGGTGGGCCTGGCAGCGGTGGCGTCGATGTCGGTGTCGAACGCGGCGACCACCGCGGTATCCCACTCGCGGTGGGTACCGGTGTCCCCCGCTTCGAGATCCGCGATGATGCGCGCGTGCACGTGCCCCACCAGGATGTCGTCGGCAAGGTCGGGTTTCCCGGTGCCGCAGGGTGGTTGACGCATACAGCCTTCGGGGTGACTGCGACACAGGGGTTCGCGGTCGACCCACACGGCGACTACCCCGACGACGGGTCACGTGTCGAGGTGTGGATGGAGCACCCGTTGACCGAACCGATCACGCATCTCGGTGATCTCCAACCGCGTCACCGGATCGTCGAGACCGAGGTACTCGGCCCCGCCACAACGTTGGGTCCGGGAGAACACACCCGTCTGGACTTTCGCAGTGGCGTCACCGACGGCAACTCGGAGGTCACGGCACTCACCCCCGTCGGTCACTGGACCGACCAGGGCCAATTCGGCGCCTACACGTCCGGCGACATCTTCGTCGACGGGGTGTTCACCACAGCGGTTTTCGCAGGTACCACGTCAACGGACGCCGGCGCGACCGGCGGGCGGTCAGTCACGATTCGCGAACATCGCTCCGGCACCGAGCACGACCTCGGCAGAATGGAAGAATCATGACCCCACGGCTCAACCCAGGAACCGTCCTCATCACAGGCGCTGCGCGCGGAATCGGTGCCGCGACCGCACGGGCGATGGCGACTTCGGGCTGGGCGGTGTCGCTGCTGGACCGCGACGACGCCGTGCGCGCTGTTGCATCCGACATCGAGGAGACCGGCGGACGCGCGGTGGCCTACCGCGGCGACGTCACGTCCGAATCCGATTGGGCCGCAACCCTCGAGCGCACCCATGAATTGCTCGGCCCGGTCGACGCACTGGTGAGCAACGCGCTCGCCACCGACCACACGCCGATCCACGAGATGACGCTGGAGTCCTGGCAACGCCAACTCGACGTGAACTTGACCGGTACATTCCACGGGGTGCGCGCCTGCCTGGAGGATCTGCGCCGGGACAATCGCGGGTCTGTGGTCCTGGTCTCGTCGGTCCACGCAAACTTCGGACTCCCGAACGTACCCGGCTATGCCGCGACCAAAGCCGGCCTCACCGGTCTGACCCGACAACTGGCGGTGCAGTACGGCGGACAGGTCCGCGTGAATTGCGTCTTGCCGGGACCGATCCTGACGGCACAGTGGGACGGGGTCGGCGCCGACGACCGTGTTTCCAGTGCGGAAGAGACCGTCATGGGCAGGCTGGGAGACCCCCGAGAGGTCGCGGGTCCCATCGAGTTCCTGCTCGGCCCGTCCGCGTCCTTCATCACCGGGGCGGCCATCGCCGTCGATGGTGGGTGGAGCATCACGAAGAACTCGTCCTGAGTGAAAGGCCTACCAATGAACCGATACGGTGTCGAAGGATGACCGGCTACACAGGGCGTGGATTGCACGGCACCACGGTCGAGGTGCTGGGTTCGCGCATCGTCGCGGGCAGCATCCCCCCGGGCGAGATCCTCGACCTCCGGGCACTCGGGTCCGAACTGGATCTGTCCATGACCGCGCTGCGCGAGGCCATCAAAGTGTTGGCTGCCAAAGGTTTACTCGACTCCCGGCAGCGGCGTGGGACATATGTGCGAGAGCGTGCGGCATGGAATGTGCTGGACACCGACGTAATACGTTGGCGGCATTCCGCCGGCGACGCCGCCGCCATGCTCACCGAACTCGCCGAGGTGCGGGCCATTCTCGAACCCTCCGCCGCCGGACTGGCCGCGCTCCGCCGCACGGACACCGATCTCGCAGACTTCGACGTCGCCCTCGCCGCCATGGCAACCGCGAAGTCCGTGGAGGAAGCCGCGGCAGCCGACCTCAGTTGGCACGGACTTCTGCTGCGCGCCGCGCACAACGAAATGCTCGCCAGTATGAGTGTGCTCATCGAGCCGGCATTGCTGGTCCGAGACTCCTTGGTACACAACCACAGCACCGAAGACCCCGTCCCCGTTCACCAGGCGGTCGTCGATGCCATCCGCAACAGGGATGCCGCGGGTGCGGTATCGCTGACAAGGGCCCTGCTCGACAAATCGGTCGACGACCTGTCGAGCGTGCTCGGTCTGCTCGACAGTGAGGAAACACAGTGAAGGTCACCGCAATCGAAACGTTCGCGGTCGCGCCACGGTGGCTGTTCTGCCGCATCGAGACCGACGACGGCATCGTGGGGTGGGGTGAGCCCGTCATCGAAGGTCGGGCCGACACCGTCCGCGCTGCCGTTCACGAGCTCGGCGAACTACTGATCGGGCGTGATCCTCGCACGATCGAAGCGCATTGGCAGGTGCTCACCAAGGGGGGATTCTACCGAGGTGGACCGATCCTCTCCAGTGCCGTCGCCGGAATCGATCAGGCTCTGTGGGACATTCTCGGCAAGTCTCTCGGAGTCCCGGTTCACCAGCTGCTCGGCGGTGCGGTGCGCGAACGGGTTCGCGTATACGGGTGGATTGGTGGCGACGAACCGAACGAAATCGCGGATGCGGCACGGGCACAGGTCGAATCGGGCCTGACGGCGCTGAAGATGAACGCCTGCGGCAAGTTCGGCCGACTGGCCACCGCGGCAGAATTGGACGGTGTCGTCGACCGTCTGTCACAGGTGCGAGACGCCATCGGGAACGACAACGATGTCGCGGTCGACTTTCACGGGCGTGTCGGTGTCGCGGATGCGCGCCGACTGCTTCCGATGCTCGAGCCGTTGCGACCCCTGTTCGTCGAAGAGCCGGTCCTCCCGGAGTTCGGCCACCGCCTGCGTGATGTCGTTCAGTCGAGCACCGTCCCGATCGCCACGGGTGAACGTCTCTTCAGTCGAGGTGAATTCCTTCCTGTACTCGAGGCCGGCGTGTCCGTGGTCCAGCCCGATATCTCGCACGCAGGCGGTATTTCTGAAGTCCGCCGGATCGCTTCGCTTGCGGAGCCGTTCGGTGCGCTGCTGGCACCACACTGTCCACTCGGCCCCCTCGCGCTGGCCGCGAGTCTCCAGGTCGCTTTTGCAACACCCAATTTCCTCATCCAGGAACAGTCCATCGGTATCCACTACAACGACGGCGCCCCGCAACTACTCGACTACGTCCTCGACCGGGCACCGCTGCAATTCACCAACGGTCACGTCGAACGATGGGATGCCCCGGGCCTCGGTATCGAGATCGACGAGGCCGCTGTCCGAGCGGCTGACGAGACAGCGGTCAGCTGGCACGGCCCGATCTGGCATCACCCCGATGGGTCATTTGCCGAATGGTGACTTCCCACAACGCGATCGAAAGAAAGGCAACTCAATGACACTGCTCGACGACTTTCGTGAACACCGCCTTCTCGGCATCATTCGCGGAAATGATGCCGCGGCCTCCATAGACACCGCCTCGGCACTAGCCGATGAAGGTGTGCGGATGTTCGAGGTGTCGCTGACCTCCGCAGACGCGTTGCACGTCATCGAGGCCATCGCCGCTCGCCTCGACGGTCGGGTCCAACTCGGCGCCGGCACGGTTCTCACCGCCGACGATGTCCGACGCGTCCGGGATGCGGGTGCGACCTACGTCGTCACACCGGCGCTCGCCCCGTCCGTCACGACGGCCGTCGACGCCGGGATTCCCGTCTTGTGTGGGGCACTGACCCCGACCGAGATCGTGGCTGCAGTCGCCCTCGGCGTCGACGCGGTGAAAATTTTTCCCGCCTCAGTGATGGGTCCGAAGTACATCAAAGACCTTCGCGCGCCGTTCCCGGACGTACCGTTCATCCCTGTTGGTGGGGTCGATGCGGACTCGATCGCCGCGTATCTTTCCTATGGTGCAACGGGTGTTGGGGTGGCCAGCCCGTTGTGCGGGGACGCACCCGATGGCGGCGACCTCGACGCCCTGCGCGGTCGTGCGCGCGCCTTCCTGGCGGCCGTGCAGGCCTCACGATGAGCTCAGATATCTCTGCCGCAGCGCAACTCGACGTGGTCACGGTCGGTGAGACCATGATCGCGGTTCGGTGCTCGGGGCGGATCAGCCTCGGAGCCGACGCAACTCTCGCTGTGGCGGGAGCGGAGTCGAATGTGGCAATCGGGCTCGCCCGGCTCGGGCACCGTGTCAGGTGGGGTGGTCGACTCGGTGACGACGAATCGGGCGAGTTCGTCCTTCGCACTCTTCGGGCCGAGAACGTTCTGGTCGACAGCGTTTCCCGCGACACCGAACGTGCTACCGGCCTGGTGATGTTCGAACAGCGGCTACCGGACGTCACACGCGTCGAGTACCACCGGCATGATTCTGCGGGCGCGCGCCTGAGCTCGACGGATTCTCTGGCAGCACTGGCTCAGCGACCCCGGATTTTGCACGTCACCGGGGTGACGCCCGCTCTTTCCCCGAGTGCTGCCGAGTCTGTCCGCGAGGCCATGCGGCGGGCGCGTGAGATCGGTACCTTGATCTCGTTCGACGTGAACTACCGTTCGCGCCTGTGGGATTCGGCAACCGCCGCCATGGTGCTCAGACCGCTGGCCCGGTCCGCCGACATCGTCATCGCATCTGCGGACGAGTTGCCGCTCGTCGCAGACACTCCCACGGAACTGCTCGACTCCGGCGTGGTCGAGGTCGTGGTCAAACTCGGCGCCCGCGGAGCGGTCGCACACACCGCCGGGGCGGTCGTCGAGGCACCAGGTCACCGCGTCACGGTCGTCGATTCGATCGGTGCGGGCGACGCCTTTTGTGCCGGATACCTCTCCGCACACCTCGACGGCGCCGACCTGCCCTCCCGGCTCGCTCGCGCAAACACGCTGGGCGCCTTCGCCGTATCCAGTTCCGGTGACTGGGAAGGACTGCCTCGGCGCGACGAGCTCGACCTCATCGCCGCGGAGTCCGGGTCGGCGCTGCGATGAGCGTGGTCGGAGACTGGTCGGCAGTCGGAAACAGCCGATACGAGCTCGGCGAGGGCGCACGGTGGATCGGATCCGAGTTCCTGTTCGTCGACCTGCTTGCCGGAAAGCTGTTGAGTATCAACGCAGACGGGTCTGGCAGCCCACGTCAACGACTCAGCCTCGACGTGCCTTTGGGCGCAGTGGCCCCACGGGCCGCTGGCGGACTGATCGCCGCGGCCGGGACCGGAATCGTCGTCCTCGACGACCAAGGTGGCGTCGATTGGTTGGCGCAACCGTTCGCCGATTCGTCGGTCGAGACCCGGATGAACGACGGCGCCGCGGATCCGCTCGGTCGTTTCTGGGCGGGCGCGATGCCCTACGACGGCACACCGGGCGCGGGGCGGCTGGTCCGCGTGGACCCGAGCGGCGAGGTGCACGTCGTGTTGGACGGGCTCACCACCCCGAACGGTCCGGTCTTCTCGTCGGACGCGCGGACCATGTATCTGGCGGACAGTGCGCGCGGATTGATCCTTCGTTTCGAGCTCTCCCCGAGCGGCGTACTCGATCCCGAACCCCAGATCTTCGCCACGGTTGACGATGCCAGTCCGGACGGGATGACCGTCGACTCTGACGGTCACCTGTGGTCAGCGCTCTGGGGTGGTCACCGTCTTCACCGGTATTCACCCAGCGGCGAGCTCGTGGACGTCATCGAGATTCCGGCGGCGCAGCCGACGAGTATCGCCTTGAGCACCGACAAGCCCGGCCGAATCCTCGTGACCACTGCCACTCACGGGCTCCGGTCGCCAGGCCCACTCGACGGGGCACTCTTGACGGCATCGACAACCGCAGTGGGTGTTCCGACCGCCGTTTTCGGGTGACGAGCCTCTCGGCTATCTGGAGTGATACTCGCCGTTCGGGAAGGGACTGGCCCGCCGGGGCGTTGTCTCTCTTGTACGTCTTGTTCACACATATACGCGGATTAAGAAGGCCCCAAGGCATGTCTCCTACCCTGTCCATTCTCGACCTCGCCCCTATTGCCCCCGGGCAGAGTGCTCGCGAAAGTTTCGCAGGCAGTGTGCAACTCGCCCGCGCCGCCGAACGGCACGGCTACAAGCGCGTTTGGTATGCCGAGCACCACAACATGGCAACGATTGCGTCCTCGGCCACAAGCGTCCTGATCGCACACATCGCCGCACATACCGAGACCATTCGACTCGGCGCCGGCGGCATCATGCTCCCGAACCATGCACCCCTGACCATCGCCGAACAGTTCGGGACGTTGGAAACACTGCATCCGGGCCGGATCGACCTCGGTCTGGGCCGGGCACCCGGCAGCGATCAGGCCACCATGCGCGCCCTGCGCCGCGACAACAGCTCAGCCGATCGGTTTCCCCAGGATGTGCTCGAGCTGCAGGGTTTTCTGGGTGACGAGTCTCGAATTCCCGGGATCACCGCAGTCCCCGGGGCCGGAACCCATGTGCCGCTGTACATCCTCGGCTCGTCGTTGTTCGGTGCCCAGCTCGCGGCGCACCTCGGTCTGCCGTACGCGTTTGCCTCGCACTTCTCCCCCGATGCCCTGCAACAGGCAGTGACCCTGTACCGCCGCGACTTCAAGCCGTCGGAACAACTGTCCGAGCCCTACGTCATCGCCGGCGTGAACATTGTCGCCGCCGACGATCCCGACGCTGCCGCCGCGGACTTCGAGGCGTTGCGACGCATCCGCGTTCGTGGCCTGATCTCCAGAGGACCGTCGACGCCGCAGTACAGCGACGAAGAGATCGACGCCTTTTTGACCACGCGCGAGGGGCACCAGATCGCCACGATGATGAAGTACACCGGAGTCGGAACCGGCGACGATGCCCGCCGCTATCTCGAGGACTTCGCCGAGATCGCACAGGCCGACGAACTGATGGTCTGCCATCAGTCCGTCTCGATCGAAGGCCGTTTGCGTTCACTCGAACTCACCGCCGACGCGATGAAGGCCGCTCAGGTCTGATCCACCCTGAAGTCTGCCGAATATGGGGGGTCAGAGGGAAATACTCCCTCTGACCCCCCATATTTGACAGTTTTCAGGGCCAACAACAACAAAGGCCGGGACCCCCCGTGGGGAGTCCCGGCCTCATGTCAGTTCAGACGTGGGTGCTCAGACGTCTTCGTTGTTGTAATTGCGGTTCACCGACGGATCCACCGGGATGCCCGGTCCGGTGGTGGTCGAGACGGTGACCTTCTTCAGGTACCGGCCCTTGGCCGCCGACGGCTTCGCACGCAGGATCTCGTCCAGCGCAGCGCCGTAGTTCTCGGCCAGCTGCTTCTCGTCGAACGAAGCCTTGCCGATGACGAAGTGCAGGTTCGAGGCCTTGTCGACACGGAAGTTGATCTTTCCGCCCTTGATCTCGTTGACGGCCTTGGTCACGTCAGTGGTGACGGTGCCCGTCTTCGGGTTCGGCATCAGGCCACGCGGTCCGAGGATGCGGGCGATGCGGCCGACCTTGGCCATCTGATCCGGGGTGGCGATCGCGGCGTCGAAGTCGAGCCAGCCTCCCTGAATCTTCTCGATCAGGTCCTCGGCGCCGACCTCGTCAGCTCCGGCAGCGAGGGCCTCATTGGCCTTGTCGCCGGCGGCGAAAACGATCACACGGGCGGTCTTACCGGTGCCGTGCGGAAGGTTGACGGTGCCGCGCACCATCTGGTCGGCCTTACGGGGGTCGACACCGAGACGAACTGCAACCTCAACGGTCGCGTCGGTCTTGGTCGAAGAGGTCTCCTTGGCCAGCTTTGCAGCCTCCAGCGGACTGTAGAGCTTGGACTTGTCGACCTTTTCAGCTGCGGCCTTGTATGCCTTGCTGTTCCTGCTCATATTTGCTCTGTCTTTCTCCGCAACACATGCGGTTTGGTGGTGCGGACCGAGCCGGCCCTGCCACGATTACTTGGGTTTGGAAGCTCAGGCCTCGACGGTGATGCCCATGGAGCGGGCGGTTCCGGCGATGATCTTCGCGGCCTGCTCAACGTCGTTGGCGTTGAGGTCTTCCTGCTTGGTCTTTGCGATCTCACGGACCTGATCCATGGTGACCTTGCCGACCTTGGTCTTGTGCGGCTCTCCCGAGCCCTTCTGCAGACCGGCAGCCTTGAGCAGCAGCTTCGCGGCCGGCGGGGTCTTCAACTTGAAGTCAAAGGACCGATCTTCGTAGACGAAGATCTCCACAGGCACGACATTGCCGCGCTGGCTTTCTGTCGCGGCGTTGTACGCCTTGCAGAACTCCATGATGTTCACACCGTGCTGACCAAGTGCCGGACCCACGGGCGGTGCCGGGTTGGCGGCGCCTGCGTTGATCTGGAGCTTGATGATCCCGGTGATCTTCTTCTTCTTCTTGGGGGGCATCCTTTTCCCTGTTTCTGATTGATGTCGCTTGGGCTGATGACTTGCTTCAGCCCGGTTTCACGCCCGCTGGAGACGTGAAAGTCTGTTGGGCCGGAAAAGACCTGCTAGATCTTTTCGACCTGGTTGAAGGCGAGCTCGACCGGGGTCTCACGACCGAAGATCGAAACCAGCACCTTCACCTTGCGCTGCTCTGCGTTGACCTCGCTGATCGACGCAGGCAGCGTTGCAAACGGTCCGTCCATGACGGTGACCGACTCGCCGACCGTGAAGTCGACCTCGACGACCGGCGCGCTTGCGGCGGCCAGGTCTCCTCCACCCTCGGCGCCCGATTTGGCCGAGGCCTTCTTGGGCTCGGTGCGCGGCATCAGGAACTTGAGGACGTCGTCCATCGACAACGGGGACGGACGCGAGGTCAGTCCCACGAAGCCGGTGACGCCGGGCGTGTTGCGCACTGCGCCCCACGACTCGTCGTTGAGTTCCATGCGAACGAGGATGTAGCCGGGCAGCACCTTGCGGTTGACCTTCTTGGGCTGACCGTTCTTGATCTCGGTGACCTCTTCGGTCGGAACCTCGACCTGGAAGATGTAGTCGCCGACATCGAGGTTCTGCACGCGGGTCTCGAGGTTGGCTTTCACCTTGTTCTCGTAACCGGCGTAGGAGTGGATCACGTACCAGTCGCCGGCAGCCTTCTTGAGAGACTTCCGCAGTGCCTCGACCGGGTCTTCTTCTTCCTCGGGCTCGGCAACTTCTGGGGCATCGACAACTTCTGCGGCGTCGGCAGCCTCGTCGAGGGTCTCTTCGGCGGCGTCGTCGTCGCTGTCGGAGGTCTCGGTGTCGGGGGCCTCGTCGGTCGGTTCGGAGTCGGAGACGCCACTGTCAACAGCGCCCGAATCACCGGCCGCCTGATCGATGGTGTCGGTTTCGGTCTCGCTGATTTCAGCGTCGTTCTCGGGGGTGCTCACTGCAGCCCACGCTCCCTTTCTTCGAAGCAGTCGCTCGGGTTGGTTACCCGAACAACCACAAAACTCCCTTGGCAAAGCCCAGGTCCAGCGCAGAGATGAACGTAACCATCACGATCACGAAGATCAGCACGATGATCGTGTACTGGATCAGCTGCTTCTGGGTCGGCCAAATGACTTTCTTGAGCTCACTGACAACCTGCGTCAGGAACACGTAGAGCCGCATGAACGGATTGCGGCTGTCTTCCGGCTTGACCCGCTTGCGCGCGCCGTCCTTTTTCTTGTCCTTGCCGGCGTCTTTGGTGGTGACGGCCGACGAAGTGGAATCGTCGTCATCGCCACTGTCGCTTTTCGCGAGGTTTGGTCGCTTGCCACGCGGCGAACGCTTGCCCGAAGGACGCGCCTGCGTTGCGGTATCACCGCTGGCGGCGTCGTCTTCCACCGAATCCGTTGCGGAGTCCACAGAGGCGTCGAGCTCGACCTCGTCGGTCGGCTCGGCCGCGTTCTTGGCGCGTTCGGCGCGGTCGCGCTTGCTCAACTTGATCCTCTCGTGGCTGAAGTCCGTTGCTGGCGTGCCGGGCCTGGGCCCTGCCACACAACAACTGACATCGGTTGCCCTTCCGGTGTGTGAAACACACCGCCAAGGGCAGGGGCGACAGGACTTGAACCTGCAACCTGCGGTTTTGGAGACCGCTGCTCTGCCAGTTGAGCTACGCCCCTTTGGGTCGTCTCGGCTTCGCTGACCACGTGATGGCCCTCGAGTCCTCGTCGACCCGGCGTCTGGACTACACAAAACCAACGCGCCACCCTTAGGGCAGCGCGCAAGTTTGAGTAAATCTCAGACTTTAGAAGTGTACGTCACCAGGTGGGTCGAACTCCAACCAGCTCTGTGAGCTGGGCTTTGTCCGTCGATTACCCGGGTCGGTACGAGAGATTCAGTTGAACTGCACTGTCGCGAGCGCGCGCCCGAAGATCTTGCGCTCACCTTGTTTTGCGACCATCGAGATCTGCCCGCGCCGGGTTTCCGGATCGAGCGACTTCACCTTGCCGGTGAAATCGACAGATGCGTAGTCGTCTGCAGGTACGTACACGGGGCTGGTGAAGCGCACGTTGTACTCGCAGATTGCCGCCGGGTCGCCGATGAACTCGCCGAGGAAACTTGCTCCAAGGCCCATCGATTGCATGCCATGGGCGACGACGTCGTCCAGGCCGGCGACCTTGATGACCTCATCACTGTAGTGGATGGGGTTCGGGTCTCCGGCAACCCCTGCATAGTTGATCAGGTTGCCACGGGTGAGCTTGAAGGTCCGCGGCGGGAGTTCCTGGCCGACGGTGAGCTCATCGAAGTTGACGGCACCGTAGGCCTGGGGCGACATGACGGGGTCCGGGTCGTCATACCGGGCGAACGGCCCTTCGACCGTCTTGCCCGGGTTGATACCGGCGGGTTCCTTCATCATCACGTGCTCGAGTTTGTCGACCAGCGCCGGATCTGCCTCCACCGCGGCGCGTGCGGCCAGGCTGGTGAAGGTGGTCATCACCGGTTCATTGCGCTGATTCCAGATGACGTTCTTGGTGACCATCAGGTCGGTTCCCGACATCTGACGGAAGGATTCGAGGGAGACGTCGCACACCAGCTGGTCGCCGACCCTGATCGGCTGATGGAAGACCAGCCGCTGATCGCTCTGCATGATCTGCCAGAGGTCGTAGCCGGTGACAACGTCTTCGAACAGGCGCCGCTGCGCGATGATGCCGAGTACCGAGACGAACGTGGGAGCGGCCACGAGGGTGTCGTGACCCATCTCGCGGGCCTTCTCCTCGTTCCAGTGCACGGGGTTGGTGTCCTGCACGGCGCGGGCGTGTTCGCGTACCTTCTCGCGTCCGACCTCGTAGTAGTCGTCGACGGTGTACTTGAAGCCGACCATCTTCTGCGTGTGCTCGGCGATCTGTTCGGGGGTCTGCTTTTCGCCGTCCCCGAGCGGTTCGAGGCGCTGCTCGACCTTGGCTTCGCTCGCATTCGTCACTCGACCGACCTCATCTTTCAACTATCCATTGGACGCGGGCGGGGCGATCATCGATCAGAGCTGGGGTGCCGCGGCGCCATTTTCTTCTTCAACACCAAAGACCGGGAACACTGGCGCGTCCCCGGTCGAATAGGCAGTCAGCGACTGACCACCAGATGGTGGCTAGCGCGATTCCTTGTGGTTCTGGTGAGTTCCGCAGTTAGGGCAGAACTTCTTGATCTCAAGGCGATCGGGGTCGTTACGCCGATTCTTCTTGGTGATGTAGTTGCGGTGTTTGCAAACCTCGCAGGCCAAGGTGATCTTGGGGCGCACGTCTGTTGAGGAGGCCACGGGATTGCCTTTCAGGTGGATCGTGTGGTGTGTCTCCTTGAGGGGAGACACTCGGTGGTCATCGCCGGAGCGATACTGCTAGCGCGTTGCCGCAGGCGGCAGTGGTGGTGCATTGCCGCAAGCGGCACTGCTAGCGCGTTGCCGGAGGCGACCTGCTAGCGCGTTGCCGGAGGCGACCTGGTAGCGATGGCCGGACTCGAACCGGCGACCTAACGATTATGAGTCGTTCGCTCTAACCAACTGAGCTACACCGCCATGGCCCGGAATCGACTACGGCGGGGCGGCGTCTAGCAGTCCCACCGCTCGATCCTGAGTCCAGCGAGCCCCCTGACGGAATCGAACCGTCGACCTTTTCCTTACCATGGAAACGCTCTACCGACTGAGCTAAGGGGGCGTGGCTCTTTGCTCCGGCGCCTTGCGGCACCCTTGCTTCAGGGCCTCATCGAGATTACACAGCGCGCCCGGCTGGTGCCAAATCCGCTGTTCGTCCCTCTTTCGCACCAAACGGCCTCTCACTGAAAAAACTCAGCTCGAGGCCGCTTTTCTGGCGCTGTGGCAGGTATAGGATTCGAACCTATGTAGCTTGCGCGGCGGATTTACAATCCGCTCCCTTTGGCCGCTCGGGCAACCTGCCGTGCCACTTTCCGTTGTCTTTTGGACCATCGGAAAGCAACGCGGGAAACATTACATTGGGTACCCCCCAGATTCACAAATGCGCTGCTCAGCGGCACCGGATCTGAAGCTTTTGGACCGGGATGCAACGTTTCGGTCGCGGACCCGGCTACCCTTCTCGGTTATGGCAGATTCAAGTTTCGACGTGGTCAGCAAGCTCGACCGCCAGGAAGTCGACAACGCGCTCAACCAGGCCGCCAAAGAGCTGTCTCAGCGTTACGATTTCCGCGGTACCAACACCACGATCGAGTGGTCCGGCGAAGAGAACATCGTGATCACCTCCGATGCCGAGGAGCGGGCCCAGGCCGGGCTCGAGGTGTTCAAAGAGAAGCTCATCCGCCGGGACATCTCGCTCAAGGCGTTCGACGCCGGCGACGTGGTGGGCTCGGGCAAGACGTACAAGATCACCGGTTCGCTGGTCCAGGGCATCGACTCGGAGAAGGCCAAGAAGATCACCAAGGCCATCCGCGACGAGGGCCCCAAGGGCGTCAAGGCTCAGATCCAGGGCGAAGAACTCCGGGTGTCGAGCAAGAAGCGCGACGACCTCCAAGAAGTGATCAACCTCCTCAAGGGCAAAGATTTCGAGATCGCCCTGCAGTTCGTGAACTACCGGTAGCCCAGGCTCTCCCCCGTATTCGTCCCCCTGAAGTGCCCGCCGAGGGCAAATTGCCCTCGGAGACCGGTCCGGGGGACGAATTCGGTGACGCCCGGTTGGTCGATGCCGCAGAATCAGGCCCGTGCAGGTCGGAATGACGATGCCGGTGATGGAACCGGACCTTGATGCGGCAATGCTCAGATCCTGGGCGAGGGCAATCGACGAAGGCCCGTTTTCGTCGCTCTGCTGGGGTGAACGGATCGCCTTCAACAATCCCGACAGCCTGACGCTGCTGGGCGCGGTGGCGGCGTGGACCGAGCGGGTTCGTCTGGTGACCACCGTGATCGTGCCGCAATTGCACGATCCGGTGATGCTGGCGAAAGCACTCGCCACCGGAGATGTCATCAGCGGCGGCAGGCTCACCGTCGGTATCGGCGTGGGTGGTCGACACGAGGATTACCGGGCGGTGGGTGCTGATCCGAAAACCCAGACGATGCGGCAGATGGCCGACCGCGTCGACGTCATGAAACGCGTGTGGGCCGGGCAGCGCCAGACCGATTCGGTGCTCCCGGTCGGGCCCATGCCGATTCAAGAGGGCGGACCCCCGCTGCTCGTCGGGACGATCGGACCCAAGACACTGCGCAGCGCAGCCGCATGGGCCGACGGATTGGCCGGCATCACACTGGACCTCGACGTCGGCAAGCAGCGGGAGCTGTTCGAGATCGCCTCCACCGCATGGTCAGAGGCCGGCGCGAAGCCACCCCACCTCGCCACGTCATTCTGGTTCGCGCTCGGCGACCCCGAACCCGCTCGCGCCCAGATACATCAGCACCTGCGCCACTACATGAACTGGATTCCGGCCGAGTTCGTGGACGCGATTGCACCCACAACGGGTTGGTCCGGCTCCGACGCCGAACTCGCCATCGTGCTCGAGAAGTTCGCGGCGATCGGCACCGACGAAATCCACCTCATACCAACCAGTTCCGACATCGGGCAGCTCGATCGGGTCGCGGAGATCGTCAAAGATCTTCGGCTACAGCACCGTCCGGCCTGAACGGACCGAAATCGTTTGCGGAGACGCGGCCTGCGGCAATCGTGCGTTCCTTTGGATCAACGAACCGCCACCTGCTGCACCCGGCCTGCGCTGACGAAGGCCCTTGCCTGTTTGATCTGGCGGACGACAGGGGTCACCTCGATGTCATCGATACCCGCGACGCCTCCGAACCCGGCCGTCATCACCTCGTAGAGATGGCTGGTGTCGCGACACAGCGCCGACGCCATCAGATTCGTGGTTCCGGTGGTGGCGCAGACGAAGGGAACCTCGGGTAGCGTCCCGACAGCACTGCCTGCGGCATCGAGTTGGCTGACCGGAACCTTCCCCCAGATGATTGCCGCCAAGCTGACCCCGAGTTGCGGCAGCGATACATCGAGATCGAGGTACACCACGCCACTGTCGACGAGTTCACGTAGTCGATGCGCGGCCCGCGCGGGCGTCCACCCGAGGTTGTCCGCGATCTTCGCGTAGGGCATTCGCGCGTCGCGCTCCAGCATGCTCACCATCTTGTGATCATCAGCGTCGAGCTGAAGCGTTGCGCGACGCGATCTTTCGTCCCTCTCGTGCTCCGTGATGACCGAAAACCGGTTCTCGGCAGCATCTTTCAATGCTTCGAGTTGTTCAGGTTCGAACAGGCCAGGGAAACTCGGCATGCGGGCCACGAGCGGATATCGTCGAACCACGGTGTGCGACGATATCGACTGCACCAGAGACGTTTTCGGAAGCAGATCGGTGACCATCTGATCGCGCTCCCCTGTCGACTTGGGGCGATGGACCGCCATCACCTGAGAACTGGTGAGGTTCACCCAGCTCATATCCGGATGCCGCCCGAGCGCCGTTGCGAGCGTGCCGCCGCTGCCCGGAACCGGCGTGATTCGCAGGACGCTCTGACTGACACCGAGCGCAAGGGAGTCGATCAGTGCGGTGCATTGCAGGACCCCACCGCGCACCATCGCCTGATAGCGCCGCGCGACTGTTTGCTCCGCCATGCCCAGCACCGCACCGACCTTGGCGAACGACATCCGGATGTCGTAACCGAGAGCATGGATGATTCTGCGGTCGTTGTCATCGATCATCGCTGATTCCTCCAGATCGTCCCATGGGAATGGAGGTTATCTCGATTATCGACGTCAGGCTTGCTGGATTGTCGGCGGGAGTCCGCACACTCAGGGACAACAACTACGGCTCGATCGAAAGGACCTGACCATGCGCAAGTGGACACCACTCGTCGCCGCCTGTCTCGGCACATTCATGTTGCTGATCGACATCACCATCGTCAACATCGCCCTCCCCGACATCCAGTCAGACCTCGACACCAGCTTCTCTGCACTCCAATGGGTGCTTGATTCCTACGCACTCGTGCTTGCCGCGCTGGTTCTCGCCGCCGGCAGCCTGTCCGACGGTGTCGGACACAAAAAGATCTACCTCATCGGTATCGCGGTGTTCGCGCTCGCTTCGCTGGCGTGCGGACTGGCGCCCAATGTCGCCGTGTTGATCGCAGCCCGTTGCGTCCAGGGCATCGGCGGCGCCGCCATGTTCGCGACCACCCTCGCCCTACTGCACGCCACCTACACCGGGCGCGACCGCGGAACGGCCTTCGCAGCGTGGGGCGCTGTCAGCGGCGCCGCGGCCGGAGTAGGGGTCGTCCTCGGTGGCCTACTCACCGATCTGCTCGACTGGCGGTGGATCTTCTTTGTCAACCTGCCGCTCTCGGCGATCACCCTGTGGCTGGCGGCGACCGCGTTCAAGACCGACAACCGCCGCGCCCTGAGACTCGACATCCCCGGCGTGCTCACATTCAGCGTCGGCGCGGCATCACTGACCTACGCGATCATCCATGGCGGCGAGGACAGCTGGACCGCACCGGTCACCCTGGCCGCATTCGCGGTGGGCGCGGTGATGCTGGCCGCCTTTGTGCTCGTCGAGCGCAAGCAGGAAGCCCCGATGTTGCCGCTCGGCCTGTTCACCCACCGCGGCCTGACCGGCAGCGTGGTCGGAGCCCTCGGTATCAGCATCGCCGCGTTCTCGAGCTTGCCGCTGATCGCGATCTGGATGCAGGGCACAGTCGGATTGTCGCCGCTGAACAACGGACTGGCCGTTCTCCCCATGCCGGTGATGGCGTTCCTCGTCGCCGGTGTCGGCGGGAAGTTCCTGCATGATGTGTCCCCGCGTATCACCATCGGCGGCGGGCTTGTCATCGTCGGTGTCGGATCTCTGGCACTGATGCTCATCGGACCCGGGTCGGATTGGTATGCAGCAACTCCCGGCCTGCTGATCATCGGTATCGGCGTGGGTGTGATGTCACCGGCACTCAATGCCACCGCACTGGCTGCGGTACCGCCGCGGCAATCGGGTGTCGCCTCGGGCGCGGTGAACACAGCCCGCCAACTCGGCTTTGCGCTGGGTATCGCGGTCCTCGGGTCGGTCTTCCAGACGGTGACCGGCTCCGACACCGATCACAGTTCGACGAACTTCACGTCCGGACTGGACAGCGCCTTCGCCGTCGCGGGCATTGTCGGGATCATCGGTGGCGCCGTGGTGTTCGCACTGTTGAGCGGACGCACCAGCGCGCCGACCGCCGAGCCCGCCCGCGTGTAGGCAACGGTCAGCGGTGTCCGCGCGACATCTCTTCGAGCCGGCGGATTCGATCCTCCATCGGCGGATGCGTGGCGAAAATCTTGCTCATCCGCTCCCCGGCCCGGAAGGGATTGGCGATCATCAGGTGTGACTGCGCAGCGATCTCCGGGTTCGGCGGCAGCGGTGCCTTCTGCACGCCTCCGGAGATCTTGCGCAGTGCCGAGGCCAATGCCAAAGGGTCACCGGTCAATTCGGCTCCGGAGGCGTCGGCCTGATATTCGCGAGACCGCGACACCGCGAGCTTGACCACCGTCGCCGCGATCGGACCGAGAATGGCGATCAGCAGCAGCACAACGGGATTCGCCCCGCCGTTGCGGTTGCCTCCCAGGATGAACGCGAAGTTGGCGATACCACTGATCACCGCGGCCATCGCACCGGCGATGGACGAGATCAGGATGTCGCGGTTGTAGACATGCGAGAGTTCGTGTCCGAGAACAGCTCTGAGCTCACGTTCGTTGAGGATCTGAAGGATGCCAGACGTGCAGCACACTGCCGCATTCTTGGGGTTACGGCCGGTCGCAAAAGCGTTGGGCGCCTCGGTGGGACTGATGTACAGCGCCGGCATCGGCTGGCGGGCAACGGTCGCGAGTTCCCGCACGATGCGATACAGCACCGGCGCCTGGACCTCGGTGACCGGCTGCGCATGCATGGACTTCAGCGCCATCTTGGCGCTGTTGAAGTACACGTACCCGTTGACGCCGACGGCCAAGATGATCGCCACCACCAGGATG
Source organism: Williamsia sp. Y712 (assembly GCF_059445525.1). Classification (NCBI taxonomy): domain Bacteria; kingdom Bacillati; phylum Actinomycetota; class Actinomycetes; order Mycobacteriales; family Nocardiaceae; genus Williamsia; species Williamsia sp. Y712. The sequence goes on along the minus strand of NZ_JCAIUN010000001.1, from coordinate 1,752,436 downwards.
GCCGGACTCTGGAATGCCGCGCCGATCCCCACGATGATGGCCGACATGAGGCCCAGCAGCAGGGCCGTCTTCAGTCCGTTGGCATGGCTGCCCATTGGTCACTCCTGTTCTGTTGCACTGGAGGTTCAACGAACGAACCACACGGTGTGGTTCCCCGATGATGTGGCCTTTTGGCGAACAAAAGCCCAGGTGGGCTCCGCCAAAAGGGCACAGGATCGGGGTGGAGTGGAAGGTCAGCCGATACGGTCGATGGTGTAGCGAACCAGTGAGCTCATCGCGTCGTGTGCGGCGCCTTCGGGAAGCTCGGCCAGTTCCGCATAGGCGGCGTCGGCGTATCCCTTCAGCGTTGCCCTGGCCTTCACGAGACCTTCGGACTTGTTGAGCAACTTGAGGGCTTCTGCGACCTCGTCGTCCGTGGTGAGTGCGCGATTACTGCCGTCGGCGGCCACCACGAGCTCCCGCAGGCGGGTCTCGGCCGGGTCGGCCAGCGCGTAGAGCACCGGAAGGGTGTGCACGCCCTCGCGCAGATCGGTGCCCGGGTTCTTGCCCGAGTCATCGGCGGCCGAGCTGATGTCGATGATGTCGTCGGAGACCTGGAAGGCAACACCGACCGCGTCGCCGAGCCGCGAGAGCCGCTCGATCTGTTCGGTGTCAGCGCCCGATGCCATGGCACCGAACCGGCCACTGGCCGCGATCAACGACCCGGTCTTTTCCCACACGACCCGCAGGTAGTGCTCCACCGGATCAACCTTGCCGCGGGCGCCGACGGTTTCGCGCATCTGACCGGTGACCAGCTCTGCGAAGGTGTCGGCGATGATCAGCACCGCGTGCGGGCCAAGGGTCGAGACCAGTCGCGATGCCCTGGCGAAGAGGAAGTCGCCTGCCAGGATGGCCACGCTGTTGCTCCACCGGCTGTTGGCACTGAGCGCACCGCGGCGCAGCTCGGCTTCATCCATCACGTCGTCGTGGTAGAGCGTCGCGAGGTGGATCATCTCGACAACGGTCGCCGAGGTGATCACCTCATCGGAGTGCGGCTGGGGGCCGAAATGCGCCGACAAGATGGCGAAGATCGGTCGGAACCGCTTGCCACCGGCCTTCGCGAGATGTGTGGCGGCCTCGGTCAGGAAGTCCTCGCCGGACGACAGCTCCTTGAGCAACAGCTCCTCGACACGCTCGAGTGACTGCCCCACATCCGTGGCAAAGGCCTCGGATCCCATTTCAAGACCTGCGAACGTTGTCTTCACGCCTGACCTGCTCCTGTCATAGGGAGAGCCTAGTGGTGCGGGATACTCAACGGGTGAGTGCACCCATCCGCGTTCCCGCGCGCACCGAGATTCTAGTCGTCGGCGCAGGTCCTGGTGGGTCGGCGGCCGCCGCAGCCGCCGCAGCCACCGGTCGAGAGGTCACCCTGCTCGATTCGGCGGTGTTTCCGCGCGACAAGACCTGCGGCGACGGGTTGACGCCGCGCGCCATCGCCGAACTCGATCTGCTGGGTCTCGCGGACGCGTTCAGCGGTCCCCGGATCGAGGGTCTGGACCTCCAGGGGTGGGGTGGACGGCAGCAGGTGCGGTGGCCGCAGAAGTCCGCCCACTTCCCCGCCTACGGCAGCGCCGTGGCCCGCACCGAACTCGATGACCGCATCCGGCATCACGCCCTGGCCGCGGGTGCGACGATGGTATCCGGCGTCAAGGCTGTAGGCGCGACCATCATCGGCGGCAAAATCACTGCAGTGCAATGCAACACGCCCGACGGACCGGCCCAGATCGAGGTCGACAAGGTGATCGTCGCCGACGGTGTCCGCTCGGCGCTCGGCACGTCGCTGGGTCGCGCCTGGCATCGAAACACCGCTTACGGCGTGGCGGCGCGGGCATACGTGGAGTCGGGACGCTGCGAGGACACCTGGATGGGATCACACCTCGAATTACGGGACGGGGCAGGCGAATTGCTGCCCGGCTACGGGTGGGTCTTCCCACTGGGCGCAGAGTCCGGGCTGGTGAACATCGGGGTCGGCGCGCTGGCCACCGAGAAACGTCCGGCCCACATGGCGCTACGGCCGATCATCGAGCACTACACCAACTCTCAGCGCGACGACTGGCAGCTGCGAGGCAAACCCCTGCGCATCGCCTCGGCGTTGTTGCCCATGGGTGGGGCCGTCTCCGGCGTGGCCGGCGCGAACTGGATGTTGATCGGTGATGCCGCGGCCTGCGTCAACCCACTCAACGGTGAAGGTATCGACTACGCCCTCGAGACCGCCCGTCTGGCCGTCGAAGTGCTTGGTGAGAACGACTATTCGACCCTGTGGCCGGATCTGTTGCGGGCACGCTACGCCCTCGCCTTCTCAGCGGCCCGCCGTCTGGCCGCAGTGTTGACGGTGCCTCGGGTGGTGCCGATCCTGGGGCGTCCCGGTATCCGATCGGCCGCTTTGATGTCGATGGTGGTGCGGGTGATGGGCAACCTGATCACCGAGGACGATTCCGATCTCATCGCCCGCGCCTGGCACCTCGCCGGCCTGACGAGCAACAAGCTCGACACCCGCCCACCCTTCACCTGACCCCAGACCCCCATCTTGGTGGGTTCTGGCGAGTATTTCCGCAGGTCAGCCTCACCAGAAGCCACCAACTCCGGGGTTACTCGAGCATCTTGCGGATGTCGTCGGCGTCGACGGCGGTGGAGAACATTTCGCCGTCGTCGACCACCGCGTTGAACAACTCACGTTTGCGGTCCTGCAGTGCGACGACTTTCGCCTCGATGGTTCCGGCGGACACCAGTCGGTAGACGGTGACCGGCCGGGTTTGGCCGATCCGATGTGTCCGGTCGATGGCCTGGGCCTCCGCGGCCGGATTCCACCACGGGTCGCAAACGAAGCAGTAGTCGGCTTCGGTCAGGTTCAGTCCGAAACCACCTGCTTTGAGACTGATCAGGAAGACCTGCGTTTTGCCGGAGGTGAAGTTGTCGATGGCGACGGTCCGCTCCTTCGCCGACAGCGACCCGTCGAGGTAGCTGTACCGGATACCGTCCGCTTCCAGCGCCTTTCGCAATATGCCGAGGAATCCGGTGAACTGACTGAAGACGAGCGCGCTGTGGCCTTCGGCGATCAATTCGGGGAGCTGCTCGCGGATGAAGTCGACTTTCGCCGACGCCACGTCGCTGTCGGCACTGTCCACCAGTCCGGCGTGCAAACTCAGTTGCCGCAGCATCGTCAACGACCGGAAGATCTGGAAGCGGTTCTTTTCCCAGTCCCCGAGTAGCCCGAGTACCACTTCGCGTTCCCGGACCAGCCGGGTGTCGTAGATCTTGCGGTGTTTCGGCGACAACTCGACCTGCAGGACCTGCTCCTGCTTGGCGGGCAGATCCCGCGCGACCTGGTCTTTGGTGCGGCGCAACATAACCGGTTTGATGCGTTTGCGCAGGACCGGCAACCGTTCGGGATCCTCGCCCTTCTCGATGGGTTTGCGGAAGAACTCGCCGAACGACTTCGGACTCGGGAACAGCCCGGGCACGGTGATCGACAGCAGCGACCACAACTCCATCAGGTTGTTCTCCATCGGGGTACCGGTGACTGCGAGTTTGAACGGCACGGACAACCGGCGAGCACATTGATGGGCTTTCGAATTGTGGTTCTTGACGAACTGGGCTTCGTCGAGAAGCATGCCCGCCCACTCCTGTTCGTCGTACGAGTCGAAGTCGATACGCAGCAGGGCGTACGTGGTGATCACCAGATCGGCATCGGCGATGAACTCCGCCAACGGTTTACGACTACGCGCCGACGTGGCAGTGACGGCCACCGCTTTCAGGTCGGTGAACCGATGGCACTCCGACACCCAGTTGCCGACCACACTCGTTGGCGCGACAACGAGAAACTTTCCGGTTTCCCCGTTCTCGCGGGCGCGGGCGAACAGCGCCAGGGTCTGCAGGGTCTTGCCGAGTCCCATGTCGTCGGCCAGGACGCCGCCGAGTCCGTTGTCCCAGAGGAACGACAGCCAATCCAGCCCCTCGCGCTGGTAGTCACGCAGAGTGGCATCGAGCATCAGGGGCGGTTCGACCCGCTGCGGAGGTCGCGCGGCGCTGAGCTTTTCGACCCGTTCGCGCCACTGCCCGAGTTGCTCGTCGACGACACCGAGCTGCAGCAACTCTTCCCAGAGCGTTGCATTCGCCGGGATCGCAGGAACTCGGCCGGAGCCCAACTCCCCCAGAGTCTCGGCTTCGGCCATCAGCTTTTTGAGCTTGGTCAGCTCCGGTGTGTCCAGCGCGAAGTAGACCCCCGACGGAAGCAACATATGTGTTGCGCCCGAGGCCAGTTCTGCGAGAACATCGGCCACCGCAACCTGCTCACCATCGACATCCATGGTGATCGTCAGGTCGAGCCAGTCGGACTCCGCCGAGTCCGAACCGGAAAACCTCACGCGCGCACGTTCGGTGACCTTCCGATACTGCGTGGCGACCTCGGCTACATCGAGGATCAGGTCGTCGCGGTCGCTGAGCGTCGGCAGGATCTCGGCGAACAGGCGCGCCGTCTCGACGGGGGCCAGTTGCAGGTCGCCACGCAGCGTTCTTGTCGTCGCAGCCGCTATCGCATGGTCATGATCGGCCGGTTGGAGTTCGTGGATCGGCGGGAAACCGTCGGTTCCCGGCACTCCCCCGATGTACGCGACGAGGATGCGATAGGCGGCGGTGCGCGACAGCAGAGCGACCGCACCCAACACGTCACGAAGCCTTTCCCACAGATCCTGCTCGGCGGCCACGTCGCGCCATTGCGGCTCCGTCATCGGGTTGTCGTTGAAGTCGCGGGGTTTGCCATTGACCAGATAGCGCATGGCCCACTGGATGTGGGCCGTGTCGTGAACGATGCGGACCGTGAGAACAGCGACCGGTCCGGTGATGACGGGTGGCCGCAGCACCGTTTCGTCCACGCGCACCGACACCGATTCGCGCAGCCGCGGCAACATATCTGCGACGAACGCGGCGCCGTCGGAGGCCGGGATGACAATCGGTGGACCATCCAGCAGCTGCGCGACCGCGCCGTTGTCCGGTTCGAATGGTGCCAGCGTGAGCACACCTTCGTCGTCGATATATGAAACACCGTGCGGTGCCTTGTTTCCCAAGATTTCGACGCCATCGGACGGCAGCGTGACGCCGTCCACGTCGATCTCGATCACGACGCGGGCATCACCGCCGATCTCCCCGCCGATGTCGAGGGTGAGCCCGGCTCGCTTGCCGATGTGCACGTCGTCGATCCCGGTAGCCGGGTCACCGAGTATCGGGATCCCCGCGGCAAGCGCGGCGTCGAGCTGCTGCCAGATGGTGGCCGGGGCCGTGGTGAGGATCAATCCGTACGGGAGACCGTATCTGGTCGTCCGCATGGAGTCGGAGGCCATCGCCTGGAGCACGGAGACCTGCGCCATGTCGAAATGTCCAGGTCCGAGCCCGATGATCATCGGCCAGTCGATACCCGATCTGATCCATTTCGACCGGGTTCCCGGACGCAACAGTCGCAACGCCAACTGGGCCGGTTTGGCCCGACGCCCCGCGGTGACACCATCGCTGTAAAAGACCTGCAAGGCCAGCGGTTCGGCGGGTTTGGGCCGGTTCTGCTCGAGCAGCGGACGCAGTCGGCGCTCCCATTGCGGGACCTGCTGAACGGGCAAGCGGGACAAGTCGGTGTCGACGCCTTCGGCAAAGGCAAGCAGTAGTGCCACGGCGTGTTTGCAGAAGTAGCCGACCGGACAGGTGCACGACGCATCCGCGATCTTCCAGTCCGCACCCAGTCCGCTGAATACAATGCGCATGCCATAGGTGGAGACGCCCGAACCCGTGCATCGTCCGGTCAATCGGTGCTTCGGCTCGTCCCACTTCATCGCGCTGACGCGGCGCTGCTTCGCATACGCCGCTCCACGACTGATCGTCCCCGGATCGAAGTCGCCGGCAAGCGACGCCGGGGTGATCAGGTGCGCCCAGTCGGTAGTCATTGATTGCAGGTTAGCGAGGGATCGAGACAGCACCGGGAACGAATGACACTCACCACACCGTCATCCACAGTCCCAACCTCCGTCCCCACCCGAAAGTGTGCTGTTTTGGCGAACAAAAGCCCAGGTGAGCACCGCCAAAAGGCCACATCATCGGGTTAGGCAGGTTTGACACCCCGATGCAGCGCGGTGATACCGAAGGTGAGGTTGCGCCAGCGGACGTCCTCGAACCCGGCGTCACGCATCTGCTGCGCCAGCTCCGGCTGATTCGGCCATTCGCGGATCGACTCCGCGAGATAGACGTACGCCTCCGGGTTACTCGACACCTTGGTCGCCACCGCGGGAAGCGCCTTCATCAGGTACTCCATGTAGACCACCCGCATCGGCTCGAAGACCGGGGTGGAGAACTCGCAGATCACAACGCGGCCACCAGGTTTCAGAACCCGGAACAGCTCGGCGAAGGCGACATCGACGTCGTTGACGTTGCGGAGACCGAACGAGATGGTCGCGGCGTCGAAGGTGTTGTCGCCGAACGGCAGATGCAACGCGTCGGCGGCCACCTTCGGCACCGGACGCTTGGCCCCTGCCTTGAGCATGCCCAGAGAAAAGTCGGCCGCGACGCAGAACGCACCGGACCGCGCGAGCTCGACGGTGGACACCGCGGTTCCGGCCGCGAGATCGAGGACAACGTCGCCGGACCCGAGCGCCAGCGCCTTGCGGGTGGCAACGCGCCAGCCACGATCCTGACCGAACGACAGGACGGTGTTGGTGAGGTCGTAGCGTCCCGCGACACCGTCGAACATGGCCGCGACGTCTTTTGGATTCTTGGCCAGCGATGCACGTGACATGACCGCAACCGTACCGGCTGCGTCATCACACATATTGTCGAGCTCCGCCTCCGGCTTCGTCTCAGACGTATTGTCGAGCTCCGCCTCCGGCTACCTCTCAGGCATATTGTCGAGCTCCGCCTCCGGCTACCTCTCAGGCCGCTCTTCGTCGCATGGTCCGGTTCCGTCCGAGGACCGCGTCGTAGTGCCCGAGGAGCTGGTCGGTGATCGCCGACCAGGTCCGGCCCTGCACACTCCGGTGCGCTGCGGCGCCGAACTCGGTGCGCACCCGATCGTCCCCGAGTGTGGTGATCGCGTCGCTGAGACGCCCGGAGAAGTCGTCGAGGCCGAGCAGATATCCGGTTCGGCAGTGATTGATGAGGTCCCGCGGCCCGCCGGCGTCGGGTGCGATCGCCGGGACACCGCTGGCCAGGGCTTCCTGAACCGCCTGGCAGAACGTCTCGTGCTCCCCGGCGTGGACGAACACGTCCAGGCTCGCATAGGCCCGTGCGAGTTCGAGGCCACCGAGCTCACCGGTGAAGACCGCATCGGGCATCAACCGTTCGAGCATCGAGCGTTGCGGCCCGTCCCCGACGATCACCAGCTGCACGTCCTCGCGGCCCGACAGGACTGCCAGCCGCTCCACATGCTTTTCCGGTGCCAGGCGACCGACGAACCCGACGATGAGCTTGCCGCCCGGGCTCCAGCGGGCGCGCATCGCGTCGTCGCGGCGCGAGGGATGAAAGCGGGTCTCGTCCACCCCGCGACCCCAGTGGTGGACGCGCGGAACGCCCCGGTCGCGAAGGGCTTTGACCGAGACCGTGGACGGGGCCAGGGTGCGGTCGCAGGCGCTGTGCAGTTTTCGGGTCCACGCCCAGGCGGCCCAGGTGCCGGGTTTCATTCCGTAGCTGGCGGCGAATCCGGCGACGTCGGTCTGGAACACCGCGACGGTCGGGACATCGAGCCGCCGCGCGCAGGCGACACCCGCCGCACCCACGACAAACGGCGACGCGAGGTGGACGATGTCCGGGCGAAAGTCGGCCAGCGCTCGATACATCGACAGCGCGGGTACGCCGACCGGCATCGAGCTGACCTTGGGAACCATCATCGACGGGATGTACTTCACCGGCGCACCGGACACCACGGCCGGGCCCGGCTTCGATCGGCCCGACCGCTTCGCCGACCGAGGGACGCCGGGGGCGATGATCAGGACCTCATGTCCGCGACGTTCAAGGTTCTCGGTCACCCGAAGGACCGAGTTGACGACGCCGTTCATGTTCGGCAGGAAGCTCTCCGCGACAATTGCCACTCGCACACGTCCAGTGTCGGACGTGAAGTTGTCAGGCGGTGTTCGACGCCGTGACGGGGACCGGAACCGTAGATGAACGTCCGCCGGTGCGACGCCGGTTGATCTCGGCGAGGAGCACCATGACGCCGCCGATGACCAGCCACGAGTACACCAGCACCGACAATGCCGGCAGGATCGCCAAGCTCGCGTCACGCCCGGTGACCCGGACGAGTTCGGGATCCGACTTCGAGTAGTCGACGCTGATGCGCTGACCCTTCGCCAGTCCACCGGGATAGAAGACGCCCAGGCGTGGGCTGTGGAACATGCCGTCGGGTGTGGAGAACGAGACCGAGGCCTTGGTCGGACCGGCACTGACCACCTCGGCAACCGTGGTGGCCTTGTCGGAATCGATCAACGTGTCGTTCCGGTAGGCCCCGGCGACCATGGTCGCCATCATGATCGTGATGATGATCCCGACACTGAGCAGCCCGATCTGAACACGGCGCAGCACGGTCGGAGACATGCCGCCACCATAGTCAATCGGTCCCGACGACCCAATTCCGTCGCCGCTCCCCATCGACCGTTCAGAGGCGGGTTTTGATGGACGCATGCACGGACCTCAGCGTCGACCGGTCCGTCCGGACCTCGATCACCTCGATGCCTGAGCCGGATTCATTGAGCGCCCCTGGCAGCTCGTCGAGTGTCACGAGCCGGTGCGGGGTTCCGAATCCGGCGCAGACCGATGCCAGGTCGGTCTGGTGCGGTGTGCCGAACACCCGCTCGTAGGCGCCGAGGTAGTCGGGCCCCGAGAACCGGGGGTCGCCCTGTTCGAGCAGGCCGAAGATGCCGCCGCCGTCGTCATTGGCCACGACGATCGTCAGCCGGTTCGGTCGGGGTTCGGCCGGACCGATCAGCAGTCCGGTGGCGTCGTGCACAAATGTCAGATCTCCCATCAGCGCGACCGTTCGCGCGCCGGTCGCCAGTGCCGCACCGATGGCGGTGGAGACGTTTCCGTCGATCCCCGCGACACCTCGGTTCGACAAAACCCGCACATCAGGTCCGACCCGCCCGGCCAATGCGACGTCGCGGATGGGGTTGGACGCCCCTACCACCAGTTGTTCACCGGGAGCCATCGCCGCGCTGACGACCTTCGCGACGTGCAGTCCGGTGACGGCCTCGGTGGCATCGAGTTCCAGGTCGACAGCATTGACCGCGCGTTGGTGTGCTGCCGCGCAGGTCTTGAGCCAGTCTTCGTCGGCTTCCCCGACAACCTCGGCGCGCGAACCGGTGGCCAGCACGTTGCCGGAGACGTCGGGCCAGCGCGGCCCGGTGGTCAGCGCGTAGACGCGGACATTCGGATCGGCGAGCAGCGTGGAGACCTCACGGTGCAAGGTCGGACGACCACAGATGATGGCCTGGGTGGGACGCAGCGCCGACAATGCCAGCGGATGCAGCGGGTTCTCGGGAGCCGGGGCGGTCGGCTCGGCCACGGTCGGCAGCGCGGCCAGCTCGGGTCGATGTCCGGCGCCGTGCCCGGAGACCACGACGGTCGGTTCGCTGATGTCGATGTCGACGGGGACGTCCAGCTTCCCGACGGAGGTCACCGTCCAGGGGGCACCGTCGGGTCGGCCTGCGAAGACACCGAGGTCGTCGCTGGGCGCGGCGCCCGGATCCGGTACCAGCGGCTCGCGCAATGGAATGTCGAACTGCACCGGTCCGGCATTGCCGGTGCGGGCGCCGCGGGCCGCTGCGAGCACGCGCCCGACTGCCGAACGCCACTGACTGTTGGTATCGAGGTCCTGCTCGGCCAGCCCGAGGCTGATCGCCGCGCGCACCTGGGTGCCGAAGATCCCGAACTGTTCGATGGTCTGATTCGCGCCCGACCCCAGGAGTTCGTAGGGGCGGTTCGCGCTGATCACGACCAGCGGCAGCCGTGCGTAGTTGGCCTCGAAGACCGCCGGACTCATGTTCGCCACCGCGGTACCGCTGGTCATCACGATGGGCACCGGCTGCCCGGATGCCGCAGCCAGGCCCAGCGCCAGATAGCCGGCCGTGCGCTCGTCGACCCGCACGTGCAGTCGCAGGAGTCCGGCCGCATCGGCGGCATGCAACGCGAACGCGAAGGGCGCATTGCGTGAGCCGGGGCACAACACGGCTTCGGCCACGCCTCCGCGGATCATCTCGTCGACGATCACGCGCGCCTGCAGGGTCGAAGGATTCATTACTTCAGGCTAGCGGCGCCGCCTGCATGCCCTTCGCGTCGACCGGTGTGACGACGCGGACAATCGGCCGCACCGCTCGATCACAAAGCGCGGGGTCCGACTTCGGACGCGAATCGAGTCCCACCGGGTACGGTCGCAAGGGTGATCGGCTTACCGGCATCGGTGACGGCACTGCTCTTTGATCTCGACGGAGTTCTGACCGATACGGCAACGGTTCACCGTCGGGCCTGGAAGCAGGCATTCGACACCTTCCTCGCGTCATACTCCGCAGCTGATCCCGAGCAGCGTCGACCGTTCACCGACGACGACTATCTCCAGTACGTCGATGGCCGGTCCCGCAACGACGGGATCGTGACGTTCCTGGCGTCGCGCAGCATCACGCTTGCGCCGGGTGACACCGGCGATACCGCTGTCGACGCCACGGTCAGCGGTATCGGCGACACCAAGAACGGATTGTTTCTCGACGAACTGAAAACAACCGGCGCGCAACCATATCCCGATGCGGTGGCGTATCTGAAGGCCGCGCAGCACGCGCAGTTGGCGATCGCCGTGGTGACCAGCTCCAAGAACGGCGCACCCATCCTGGAGGCAACAGGTCTGGCGGAGTATGCCTCGGCCCGGGTCGACGGACTCACGATCGCGCAACGTGGCCTCGCCGGAAAACCCGCTCCGGATGCATTTCTCGCCGGTGCGCAGGCCCTTGGCGTACCGCCCGAGCAGGCCGCGGTGTTCGAGGACGCCGTGGCGGGTGTGGCGTCCGGGCACGCCGGTCGTTTCGGCTACGTCGTGGGCGTCGACCGCTCCGGTGGCGGAACACACGGTGACGACCTACGCCGAGCCGGTGCTGACCGCGTGGTCACCGCCCTGACCGAACTGCTGGAGGACTGATGGCCCAGGACCCCGGGATGGAGGTGGCGCCCTGGGACCTGACCTGGCGTGGCACCGATCAGGATTCACTCGGTCGGATCGAATCGATCTTCGCGCTGTCCAACGGCCACATCGGGTTGCGTGCCAACGTCGAGGAAGCCGAGCCGGTCTTCAACCCCGGGACCTATCTCAACGGCTTCTACGAACGTCGTGAGTTGCCGTACGCGGAAGGCGGTTACGGATATCCCGAGGACGGGCAGACGGTTGTCAACGTCACGAACGGCAAGATCATCCGCCTGCTCGTCGAGGACGAACCGATGGACCTGCGCTACGGGACCACCCAGCTTCACGAGTGGAAACTCGACTTTCGTTCGGGAACCCTGCTGCGCACCACCGAGTGGACCTCACCGGTCGGCCGGCGGGTCCGGATCACATCGGAACGGCTGGTGTCGTTCACCGAACGGGCCATCGCCCTCATCCGCTACGAGGTCGAACCGCTCGACGAAGACACCGAGATCGTCCTGCAGTCCGACCTGCTGGCCAACGAAGAGGTGGCCACGCCTCCGGGCAAGGACCCCCGGCTCGCAGCTGCGCTCCACCGCCCGCTGGTGGGCGATTTCGCCGAGGCACACGGCCACCGGGCCGTACTCGGCCATCACACCAGAGAATCCGGTCTGCGCATCGCCGCCGGGATGGACCACGAGCTCGAGGCACCCAACTCGGTGTCTTGCGAGATCCTCAGCGAGGACCTCGCACGCTTGACCGTGACCGCCAAAGTCCCTGCCGGACAACGGGTGTCGATTACCAAGTATCTGTCGTACGGATGGTCGAGTCAGCGCTCACCTTCGGCTCTGCAGGCCCAGGTCGACGCCGCACTGGCGTCGGCCCGCGACAACGGCTGGGATGAATTGAAGGCCCGCCAGCGCCGATATCTCGACGACTTCTGGGATACCGCCGACGTCATCCTCGACGGCGACCCGGAGCTGCAGCAGGCCGTCCGTTTCGCACTGTTCCACGTCTTGCAGGCCGGTGCCCGCGGTGAGAATCGCGCGTTGCCTGCCAAGGGCCTCACCGGACCGGGGTATGACGGCCACGCCTTCTGGGATACCGAGACCTTTGTGCTGCCGGTGCTGACGTACACCGTGCCGGATGCGACCGCGAACGCGCTGGGCTGGCGTCACGCCACGCTCGACATGGCCAAGAACCGGGCCAAGGAGTTGAGTCAGACCGGTGCGATGTTCCCGTGGCGCTCGATCAACGGCCAGGAGTGTTCGAGCTACTGGCCTGCGGGCAGTGCAGCAGTCCACATCAACGCCGACATCGCCGCAGCGGTCTCGCAGTACGTCGCCGCAACCGGTGACGAGCAGTTCGAGGTCGACCGCGGGCTCGAGCTCTTGATCGAGACGGCGCGATCGTGGGCCTCGCTGGGTCACCACGACCTGCGCGGAGATTTTCGCATCGACGGCGTGACCGGACCGGACGAGTACTCGTCGATCGCCAACAACAACATTTATACGAATCTCATGGCGCAGCGGAACTTTCGTGATGCCGTCGCGGCGTGCAAGCGACATCCCCCGGTGGCGGCCCGATTCGGAGTCGACGACGAGGAGACGGCGTACTGGCAGGACTGCGCAGCCCGGATGACACTGCCCTACGACCCCGAATTGGGTGTCCATCAACAGGCCGAATCGTTCACCCGCCAGGCCCGATGGGATTTTGCAGGCACACCGCCCGAGAATTATCCGCTGCTCCTGCACTACCCGTATCAGGATCTCTACCGCAAACAGGTGGTCAAACAGGCCGATCTGGTGCTCGCGATGTATCTGCGCGGCGATGCGTTCACCGCGGAACAGAAGCGGCGCAACTTCGACTACTACGAGCCACTGACCGTGCGGGACTCGTCGTTGTCGGCCTGTGGGCAGTCGATCGTCGCGGCGGAGGTCGGACACCTCGACCTCTCGTACGACTACTTCGTCGAGACCGCACTGACCGATCTGCACGACCTGCACCACAATTCGTCGGGTGGTCTGCACATCGCCGCGCTCGCAGGCACCTGGTTGTGCTGTGTCGCAGGCTTCGGCGGGATGCGGGATCACGCCGGGGTCGTCACCTTTGCGCCGCGACTTCCCCTCCGGCTGGACCGCATGGTCTTCCGGATGACACTGCGGCGCAGTTACATCGAGGTCGAAGTGCATCACAGCGAGGCGATCTACCGGCTGATCGGCGGCGACCACCAGCAGTTGTCGCACCACGGCGAGCTATTCGTGCTCGGTGATCGACCGGTGACGCTGCAGATCGACGAACTGCGCCCGGATTCGACGCCGGAGCAACCGCCGGGGCGCGAGCCGTATCGACGTGTCACATCGTATTGACGCCGGACCACACGTTCGATTTCGTCCTGCTCACCAGGGCGGCGGGAGCAAACCAAAAGCCGACAACGTGTGTGTTCAGTAGGGTCGGGGCATGACTGATCGCGAGTTCGACATTGTTGTCTTCGGAGCCACCAGTTTTGTCGGCGCACTGACAGCCGAGTACCTGGCCGAACATGCGCCCGCCGGAACCAAGATCGCCCTGGCCGGCCGCAGCGAGCACAAACTCTCGCAGATGCGGTTCGACCTGCCCGAGCCCGCCAACGCCTGGCCGCTGATCATCGCGGACGTCGACTCACCGGCCTCGCTCGACGCGATGACCGCCCGCACCCGGGTGTTGTGCACCACCGTCGGTCCCTACCTGAAGTACGGGGAGGCGGTCCTGGCGTCGACCGTCAACAGCGGCACCGACTACGTCGACCTCACCGGCGAAGTACCTTTTGTCCGGATGTCGATCGACAAGTTCGGCGATCAGGCGAAATCCAACGGGGCACGGATCCTACATTCCTGCGGATTCGACTGTGTACCTTCCGATCTCGGCACCTATCTCCTACACAAAAAGGTCAGCGCCGACGGCGAGGGCAGACTCGGTGACACCACGATGATCGTGCGCAGCTTTCGCGGCGGCATCAGCGGCGGGACGATCGATTCGATGCGCGTGATCGCCAAAGAAGCCGCAAACGCCGAGACGCGGCGCACCCTGCTCGATCCCCACGCCCTGTCCACCGGCCGCGGCGAATACGCGGGAATCAAACGCAGCGCCGAACCGAGCGATTTCGCCCTGGTCGACGCCTCAAAGGTCGATCCCGGACTCAAGGGCACGCTGGCCCCGTTTTTCATGGCCAGCGTCAACACCCGCGTCGTACGCCGAACCAATGCACTGCTCGACAATGCCTATGGCGACAAGTTCCATTACGGCGAGGCCCTGTACGTCGGCAGCACCCCGATCGTCTCGACCGCAGTTTCCGCAGCGGTTGCCGCGGGGACAACGGCATTCCTCGGCGCGATGTCGATCGGCCCGATCCGCAAGGTACTGGATCGCGTGCTCCCCAAGCCCGGCGAGGGGCCGAGCAAAAAGGTTAGGGAGGCTGGGCATTTCACCACCGAGACCTACACGACCACCACCACCGGCAAGCGCTATCGGTCCCGCATCGTGGCCAAGGGCGACCCCGGGTACAAGGCCACGGCGGTGATGTTGTCGGAGTGTGCGTTGTCGCTCGCGTTGAACCGCGACGAATTGCCGCCACTGTCAGGCATCCTGACCCCGGCCGCCGCCATCGGCGATGTCCTCATCGAACGTCTTCGCGCCGCCGGATTCAAACTCGAAGCCGAGCAGCTCACCTAGCCTCCACCCCACTCCCCGCAGACGATCCGGAAATACGAAGACGAGCCACATATTTGTGGCTCGTCTTCGTACTACCGGATCGTCTGGGGAAGGCGGTCAGCTCACCGGTCGCCGCCTGCTCACCGACGGAACGAAGGGCGTCCGCGACAACCGGAGTACCGCGGCGACCACCTGATCGTTCCCCACATCGAACAGCTCGTTGAACTGCGTTGCCAGGGTGGACAACTCGTCGCTCTTCTTGGGCGAGATCGCATCGAACTCCTGCGACCCATCGGCATAGAGGAAGGCCGGGGTGATCGGATGGACGGCCAGGCCCAGCGCCTGCGCGCGGATCCACAGTTCCTGCATCGCCACCCCGCCGCGCACATAGGCGTCGACACTTCGCCCATCGACCGTCACCACGGCAAGTGCCGATGTGGTCATGATCCGCCCCTGCGCGTCCGCGCCCAGCGCGGAACCCGCACCCCAGGCGTCGAGGTGCGCCATCACATCGGGACGCCGCAGCAAGGCCAGCAACGGAGCCTGCTGCGGCATGAGTGCCATGTCACCGACCTCGATCCCGGTGTCGGAGGCGGCCTCTGACGCGGCGACGATCTCCGCCATCATCTCGGACTGCAGGTCCGGATCGAGATACCGCAGGCGTTCGGCCGCTCCGGCGATCACCCCGAACGCGGCGAGGGTTTCCTGATCGGTGACCAGCCGTGTCTGCGCCCCTTCGGGCAGTTGCTTCGATAGCGCTTCGACGACGTCGTCGCCGAGTTCGCTGCGATCACCGAATCCCCGGTTGGTCCGGCGATCGAGCATCGCCCGTAGCGGCGCGGTGCCATCGGCATCCACGGCGCCATCGAAATCGAATCGAACCTGCAGTTGCGCACCCGCCCCGGTGATGGCGGTCTTTCCGGCCACCCCCACTGCCGAAGCCGCGACCGTCATGTTGTGCAGCACCGCACCGAGTGCGACCGCCGACGCCCGTCCGCCGACATCCAGCCTGGACGACGAGGGATTCGATCGAACCGTCACCCCCGTGCTGTCCGAATCGAATTTCCAGGGTTGTGCGTTGCCGAGTGAGGGCGCCCGAGAACCGGCGTACACCACCGCATCTCGAGCCTCGAGCGCCGCGAACTCGGCATGCACATCAACGTCGATCCGTGGCGCGGGCGGCGCCGCCAAGGCCGGTTCCGTCAGACCATCGAGGATCGAGTCGAGGTCGACCCGGATGCGACCGGACGGCAGCGGTTCTCCCCGGACGATGCGCCGTACAGCTGCGGCGACGGTCGCACCACCGAGTGCGACATCCCCACCGAGTTGCGGCCACGCAGACAGGGTTCGGCCCATTTCGAATACCGAGGCCGCCATTCGGGATGTCAGTCGGTCACCGTCGAGAATCTGAAGCGCAAACGGTACTTTCTCGGCCGCCGATAACCCCGACAATGATGCCGCGCTGAAATCGCCGAGCAAACCGTGGAACAACGGCCGATCGGGCTCGAGATCAAATCGTTCGACGTCGAGAACACCGCCGTCACTTGTTTCCATGATCACCGGAATCCCCAGTGCCCGCGCCCTGTCCCGGACCAATACTTTGGCGTCGAACGAATCGCATTCTTCGATGACGATATCGAGGCCTGCCAAGAACTCATCGATGGTTGATTCCTGAACACCTTGCTGATGTACCCGGACATCGAGATAGGGATCGATCTCGGCAATGCGCCGGGCCGCGACCACGGCCTTGTTGAGGCCGATGTCAAAAACCGAACCAGGCACACGATTCAGATTCGACAATTCGATATCGTCGAAATCCGTGAGCCGCAACTGGCCGCAGAGGCCTTCGAGTGCCAACGTATGTGCGACTGCATGTCCGACACTCAGACCGACGACACCGACCCTCAACACACCGGCCCGGTCCTGCTCATCGACCGTCAACTTGTTCCGATTCCGGTCCAGCCGTAGTCGTCGATATCCGGCGGGACCGAGCAGTCGAATGGCTTTCTTTCGCCAGGGATAGTAGATCCAGCGCGCCGGCTCATCGAGAATCTGATTCTCCAGCGGTGGGATCAATTCACCTGCCGCCGACAACTGCTGGGCCACCGAATCAAGGAAGTCAATTCCTGATGTGGCACGCAGTTCCTCGAGTCGGCTGCGTCCCTCCGGATTGCCGTCGTCCATAACCTCAACGGTGGCCATGGATTCATTAGCCTGATCGTTCACTACACCATCCTGTTTATATTCTCAACGCGACGCCGCGATTGAAACCTGTTCCCTCGACGGTATACGGGAGGCTCACATCCCACATCCCATGGGACCAAGCGACATTCGGACATCTGAATTGGACATTCGATCAGAAGACTGTCCAAGCCCGAGCGCAAGACAAACCGGATGGGCCGATTTCGGCGAGGGAGATTGACACACAGTGACATAACGACCACAAACAAGCAACAATGAGCGAGGGGCAACAAAATCCCGAGAAATATTTGCTACCTGCAAGACCATCATGAATCCCACACCAACTATCCACAATGGTGAGATAGCAATAGTGCGCACACGTGTGCAGGCCAGGAGACACAATGACCACCGCATTCGCCTACGATCGCCGGACCGCACAGATCAGCTCCGGAGCCCGTGATTTCACCGCGCAGGTGATCGACGAGCAGACCGGGACGACACTGATCGTCGGCACGCCACAGTCGGTTCCGGACGTGTGGATCGACTATCTCGACGGCGCTCGCGAAAGCTACGCCAAGTACGGCGCCGAAATGGCCCTCGAGTACGACGACGTCGTCCGCGGCAACTGCACAACCCTGTTCTACGCAGCCCTGGATCGCTCGGGAACGGTCATCGGGGGCGTGCGCGCCAAGGGGCCGTACAGCAACGCCCACCAATCCCACGCACTGCTCGAATGGGCTGGCCAGCCGGGCCTGGAGATGGTCATCGACGCGATCGATTCACGACTCGAACATGGCGTTGTGGAGATGAAGACCGCCTGGGCCGCCGAAGGACCCGCCGCGGCGACCGTTGCCGGGATGCTTGCCCGCGTCGCGCTTCCCACGATGACCCTCACCGGTGCCCGCTACATCATGGCCACCGCTGCGGACCACGTGCTGCGTCGCTGGGAATCCTCGGGCGGCCGGGTCGCCGAAGACATCCAGGCCTCGCCGTACCCCGATGCCCGCTACCAGACCAGCCTGATGTGGTGGGACCGCGACCGGATCGCGCTCGATGCCAAGCCGAAGGTGCTCGCACACATGGTCCAGGACACCTCGATCCTCGCGGCCGGTTCCCCTCACAACGTCTGGTCGTCGACAAATGGCGTCGCGGCCTGAGAACGGGCGTCAGCGGCCCGCCGCCTGCGGACCAGGTCGAGATTCCCCACGCGGCGCTCGTCCGCGACAAACTCGATCTGAGGCTCGCTCGGAGGGCCGGGTACCCACACGATCGGCGCACATGTGCGCGAGATCACTTTGTTACGCCCGGCGTCTTTTGCTGCATACATGCATCGATCCGCCTGCCTGGTGAGGAAGTCGATCACGTCGTCGATATTGGGGCGACCGGTCGTCGATCGGATCAACGGCGCGTAGATTGCTCCGATACTGATCGTGACGCCGCACTCGGTGTCGATTCGGTGACGGACCTCCTCGGCGAGTTCGACGAGTTCCGCGGGGCTTGCGGACTCGGTCATCACCACGAACTCCTCGCCGCCGAATCGGCTGACCATCGACCGGCTGGGCACGGTCTTCTCGATGACAGCTGCCGCCGCCACGAGCACGGAATCCCCGGCGGCATGGCCATGGCTGTCGTTGACGATCTTGAAGTTGTCGAAGTCCATCATCATGAACCCGATCGACTGACGGGTTCTGACGATGCGCTCGAGGAGATCGCTGTTTCGGCTCAGCAGTCCGCGACGGTTGAGTACCCCGGTCAGCGGGTCGGTATCACCCAGCTTGGCGACCTTGAGGAGCACCGAACCCAGTGACTTCCGGAGTGCGGCGACCATGAACACCGGCACAAAAACCGTGGTGACCGCGGCGCCGGTGGCGACGATGAGTGCCACTCCGGAGGTGGCGTTGATGGATGACAGTGCCACCGCCAGCACCATTGCGAGCACTGTGAACGAGATCGTCACCCGCCGCGAAGAGCCCATGGCCGCGATCGCCGGGATGGCGGCCAACAGTGCCACAATCGCTCGGGCCGCCGCCGGGTCCGTCACCAGATAGGCCGACCAGGCCACACCCAACATTCCGCCGAATCCGAGTATTGCGAATTGCGTGTCGGACAACCGGCCGATATATAGCGTGACGGCGAAAGAGAATGTGCTGAAAAGCCAGACCAGGACGAGGTATTTCATACCGCCGTCGATAATGAATTCCGGCTGTATGAACGCGAACAAAGGCAACGCGAAAGCGCCCGCCGTACTTATCAGTACCGCAGTCGATCGTGCGTCGAAACGCTCCGACAACTTGTTACTCACGCGATCAGCTATCCGAATCCCCAGCACAGTGGCGACGCCTCCGGGCAGGTACGCGAGACCCTGACCGGACCGACGACGATGGTGAAACCTTCGAGGCGTGAAATTTCACTCAACGCCGGTTCCCGATTGGGAACAACCATCGTCAGTCTAGACACGGGTTCGACATCCGGCCATCTTAGGATGAAATCTGCGCGGCGCGGTAGTCTCAACGATTGAACGAGCGCGAGGTGTGCATTTGTTGGGATGTCGCTGCGCTGGACTGATCATCGGGAGTTGTGCATGTCAGCGTCAACCCCGCCACTGGAGCCAACGGTGGCAACCCGCGATGCCATTCGCACCCTCATCTCTGATATCGAATACCCCTCCCTCGGGGTCGTCCTCGTGTCCATGGACCCGACCTGCCTGCTCGCGGCCGCGTTGGGCTGGCGTTTGGCCAGCAAACTCCGACCGGCGGTGGCCACTGAACTGAGCGCGTTGTTCGGTGGTCATCCGGCTGTCTGGGAGGGTCCGTACGACCATCTGATCCTGGTGTTCTTCAATGCCGACGATGTCGATACCGAGACTGTCGAACGTCGACTCGCCGAGCGCATGTCACGTCAGGTGATGGTCGAGGGACAAGCGGTCTTCGTCCCGACCTGCCTGGGAATAGCGATTGCCTCCGAGGTGCCCACCGCGCGCGACGCCCCGGATCTGGTCCAAGCCGCAAGTGCTGCTGTCCACCACGCCATCCGCACCTCGTCGACGTCGATCCGCGCCACGTCGCAGACGGTGGAATTGCTCAAGCACGAAGTGGCGGCGACCACCGAGTTGGCCAAGGCGATCGGCAGCGACTTCACCCTGCACTACCAACCGATCGTCGACCTGGCATCGAGGAATCGTGTCGGGTTCGAGTCCCTGTTGAGATGGCAGGTGGGTGATGAACTCCGACTCCCCGCCGACTTTCTCGACGCGGCTGAGGCCACGTCGTTGATCGTCCCGATCGGCAGGTGGGGCGTAACGGTCGCACTTGGCCAACTGGCGCAGTGGCAGCGGGAGTCAGACGACACGACCCTGTTCATGTCGGTCAACTTCTCGGCTCGCCAGCTCATCGACCGCGGGTTGGTGCAGCATGTCGCCGACACGATTGCGGCCACGGGCGTGCCTGCCGAGTCGGTGTGGGTGGAGGTGACCGAACGTAACCTCATCGAGGTCGGATCCCCGGCTGCGCAAACGCTTCTGGAACTCGACGCGCTCGGATGCACTGTCTGCGTCGATGACCTCGGGACCGGTTTCGCGGCACTGCGATACATGGTGGAACAGCCGGTGAAGGTGGTGAAGATCGACCGATCCCTCGTGTCCAAGGTCGGCATCGTCGAGCCGCTGCGCAGCTTGGTGGGAGCGGTGTGCACATTGTCGGCCTCCCTCGGCATCCTCACCGTTGCCGAAGGTGTTGAGAGCGAAGACGAAGTACGCAAACTCCGCGACCTCGGTTTCACCCATGCGCAGGGGTTCCTGTTCGGCAAACCCGAAGCCGCAGGCGACATCCGCTTGTAATCGCCCGAGCCGTTACGATCGGCGTAGACATGAGCGCCAACGAAACCGGCCCGGTGCCGATCCCCCGCCCGACCGCCCTGACCCGGCGTCGTTTCCTGATCGCAGGTCCCGCCGCGGCCGCGCTGCTGATCTCCGCATGTTCATCGACCGACGCCGGAACACCGACCAGCAACGACGACGACGACCTCAGCGTTCCATCGACGTATGTGGTCTCGGACGCTGATGCGGACCTGACCGGTTCGGACGATGCGACCGCAACCCTGCAGTCGATACTCGACACCACTCCGGCCGGTTGCGAGATCGTGATCCCCGACGGGGCGGTGCTCCGATGTACTGCCGGCCTCGAACTCCCTGGCGGAAAACACCTTTCCGGCCCGGGCGAGCTGAAGTTCACCGATGGGATCGCGCAGGCATCAGGACTCACCGTGACCGGGTCGGGATCCCGGATCCATCGACTGCGCATGACAAATCCCGACCTGCTCGGGGCTCGATCGCAGACCGGCGAAAACCCGTTTGCCATCACGATCAAGGCCGACAACGTCGAGGTCTCCGAGTGCTTCATCGAGTCGTTCCAGAGCGGGATCGGCGTCGACCCGTACGGCGAGTGGTACTACACCCGAATCCTGAACAACCGCATCAAAGATGTCCTCGGTGCCGGCGACGGCCCGGACGATCTGGAGTCGACGCTGGGCGAGGACCGGGGTGACGGGATCGTCACCTGGGGTGCCGCCGCGACCATCATCGGCAACGAGGTCGACTGCCGGGCCGGATCCGACGCACGGATCGGAATCCACTGCGAGGCATTGAAAGACCGGGAGCAAGAGTCTGGACCGATGCCGAACTCGATCTACACGGTCGCGAACAATACCGTTCGGGGTCAGTTCCGCCGGGGCATCGTCGTCGAGGACATCACACAGGCCACGATCATCAACAACACGGTCTCCGACAGCACCTGGTGGGGTGTGGCGGTGATCCGCAGCAGCGAGGTCACCGTCGCCGACAACACAATTGAGTTCACCCGCGCCGACTCCGACCGGCAAGGCGAGTCCTACGCGCCTCACCGGGCGGCGGTGATGTTGTACGGCTCGACCACGATGACTGCAGTGGAACGCAACTCGATCACCGTGTCCGGTCACGCCGATTCGTATATCGCCATGTTCGGCGTCGACAACATCGACGACCAGCCACGCAATTGTCATGCCACCGACAACACGGGCATCTCGACAACAGAGGGTGTCACCACCGTCGGAGGCAGCGTCACCCACGGGGTGTCATGCCGATTCGAACGCAACACATTGACCGATTTTCAGACCGACGGGATCAGGTTCTGGCATACCACCGGACCGGCGGCACGCCAGAACACGCTCTCCCGCAACGGAGATCGTTCCCATGCCGGCATCCAGTTCGAGAACAGCAACAACGAGCCTGCCGACACCATCACCGATCAGAACAGCATCTCGGGGTTTGCCGACGGCATCCTCGACACGAACGGCACTGCCGGACACATCGTGCACCGTGGCAACCGGATCTCCGAATGCACTCACGGGATCAATCTGTTCGACCGTTCCGGATCGACGGGCTCATTGGACGCCAACGAGTTCGTCGACGTCACGACCGAAACCCTCAATGTTCCGGAAGGCGTCTCGATCTCCTAGCCATCAGCGGCTCTGGCCGCCTCAGTCGGCACAGTCGGCTCGACCACCTCGACCACCTCGACCGGCTCGACCACTTCGGTCGGCTCGGCGGATGCCGCTGGTGGCGCGAGAGCAGTATGGTCCGGTAACCCACTGTCGCTCTTACGTTTTCGGTGTCCGCGCGCGACCGCCGGGATCAGGACCGCACCGATCACCTTGGCCCGGACCTTGGCGAGCTGGTCCAGTGCGTCGGTGAGCTCCCCCACCCGGGTCCGACCGCCCGCACAGACGATGAGGGTTCCTTCGGCACCGACCGCAAGGACCGACGCGATATCACCTTCCAGGACCGGCGGGCCCTCGATGACCACGTGTTCGAACGACTTCTTGAGGTCATCGAACATCTCGGTGGCACGTGGCGACTTCAACAACTCCGGTCCGGCACCACTGCGCGGGCCGGTGCCGAGCACCAGGGGCCCAGGCACCAACTTACCGAAGATCTTGTCATCGAGCGGATGGGAACCACCCAGCACCGAACTGACCCCCGGCTCGGACACCTCCTCGCCGACATCAGACAGATCGGCTCTGACGAGTACCACCGACCTACCCGTCTTCGACAGTGCTGCAGCAAGATTCGATGCGACCATCGATCGCTCCGGCGACTTCGTCGGGCTACTGACCAGAATGCTGGAGATCGGGTTGTCCCCTGTCGCATAGGCGACGTTGGTCGACAAGACGTCGAAGGACTGAGCGGCTGCGGTGCCCCGCGCCGGCAGGTACGGGAAATCGTCGACCGACTCCAAGCCCTTCGACGAGATCTCGGCGAGCACCGGCGGCGCACCCGGCACCATCGCCACGTCCACAGCGCTGCGCAGGCGATTGTCGAGTACGGCCCGGGCGATCGCGATCGCCGTTGCCACCACGAGCCCAAAGATCAACGACCAGAGCACATTCGCGATCAGATTGGGCGACACCTGCTCGCCGGACTCGGCCGGGGTGACGATCCGCATCTGCGCCGGTTCGGACTTGCCCTGCTTATCTGCGGTGGACATGAACCCGGCGAGCGACACCGCGACGCCATTGGCGAGCCGTTGAGCCCGGCCGGCGTCGGTGTCGCGCACCGCAACCTCGAGCAGCGTCGTTTCCGGTACGGCCAGCGCGGTGATCTCCTTGATCGCGGTGGCGACCGGCATGACGATCTGGGCATCACGCAAGGCCGCGGTCACGATCTCGGTGGACGTGGCCAGTTCGGAATAGGTGGCAACGAGCCCCTGCAAGCCTTCGGGCGTTTCGCGTTCACCGCTCTGGTTCACCACCGAACTGACGTACAGGGTCGCGGTGGACTCGTACTCGGATTCTTGCGTGAGCGTGTATCCCACCCCTGCCAGTACCACCACAACGGTGATCGCCACGATCAGAATCCAACCGTTGCGCAGAGCGTTCGCACATAGCCTCAGCCAGTTGGCATCTCGTCGATCCGGTGTTCGGGATGTCATGTCTTATGCTCCATGGTGGATTCTTGGTGTTCGATCGTCGAGTTGTCATGGACCCCGGGCGAGCCTCGTGCGACCAGGCACACCAGCAACACCAACGGCAATATCGGAACCTGATGCCGCAGCGCCGAACCGAAGTCGGGTTCGAATATTGCCTGCACCGTGACGAAGGCGAGCACAAATGCCATCGCCCTTCTCACCAACACGTTGATATCCGTTGAAGCTCCCTGCAATACCCTTCCGGCTCGGCTCAGCGACACGAAGAAGTACGTCCAGATGCCGGCGATCAGCACCGCGAGTCCCGCATAGTAGGCACCGCCGAGCAGCACCATCGGGACGGGCACGAACAGGAACGCGAAACTCGCGATCGCGTTGATGATGCCACCGAGTGGATCGGCGATATCGGTGAATGAGCCGATGGCCGTCATCGAATCGGGCCCCACGCCACGAGTGCTGTTGACCATCTCGCGATAGTGATCGACGGGCAGCCCGAGAAGTACGGCAAACGCCACCGCCAGCGCGACCAGCGACGCGACTCCCACTGCAACACTGGAGATCACGCGTATCCGACGCCAATTCACGATCCGCAACGCCACGTACACCACCGCGATGATGGCCCAGTACTGCCTGAAGACCTGCGCATAGACCAGCATCGCGGCAACGAGAACCCCGTCGAAGACGACGCTGGTCGGCACCAGGAGCACCAGGGCCGTGAACGGTAGAACGGTCAACTCTTTGGAGTAGTACCCGATGTACACCGCTGCCAAGACAATGATCAGGCCGGCCAAAACGGCTTCCGGAAGTCCGCCGGGATATCCCCTGGAGCGCACCAGACACACCAGCAGCACGGCCGTTGCCGCAGCGAGCCCCAACAGGGAGGCCGCGGTCGCATGCGAACCCAGTCCCAGGAAGTCGTACACCCGAGCGGTATTCGTGTACGAGGCATCTTCTCTGATGACGATCCGGCCCGTGGCCAACTGCGCGATCACGTCGCCGTCATAGGAGAACTTGGGCGGGAGGATGACCGTCCGGTGCAGGACAACGAACACGCCGAACACAAAGGCGTAAGCGGTTGCCAATGCCATCAACACATGGCGGTACCGCTGGTATCTGAAGCCGATACCGGCCAGACCGGTTGTCATAACCATGATTTCGTGGACGGATCCTACTCTTGGCATCTGCGCACCAGGGGGTTGATCTCGCGCTCCCCCCGGGCACGATCGAAACGGGCGCGCGCCGAGTTGCGGCGCTTCTTTTAAGACAATAGCTCAGTTGTGCCCTTCCTGCGCATTGTGATTGTCCTCATTCTTCAATAGATCAATTACGTAGTATGGTCACTCCGGAATCTTCCGGCGGCGATTGAAGTGATAATGAAACTACTGATGACCGGCCATTTGGGATACCTCGGAACCGAGATGTCATCAATGCTCATCCAGCGCGGCCACGAGGTCTTCGGGCTGGACAACAACTACTTCGGAACTGGGAATTTCCTTGGGGCGCCGGACATTCTGCCCATGGTGGCAAAGGACCTGCGGGACGTTACTCCGGCTGATCTCGAGGGATTCGACGCGGTAATTCATTTAGCGGCGCTATCTAATGACCCATTGTCAGACCTCAATCCAATTCTGACCTACACGATCAATTTAGATTCTTCCGTGCATTTAGCTAAGGCCGCGAAAGCCGCCGGAGTGTCAAGATTTCTTTTCTCTTCTTCCTGCAGCCTCTATGGCAAGGGCGGTGACAGCGAGGTCGATGAGAACGCTGAGTTCAACCCCGTCACGCCCTACGGCGAATCCAAGATCCGGGTTGAGCAGGCGTTGACGGAACTCGCCGACGACAACTTCTCCCCGGTCTATCTGCGCAACGCAACGGCATACGGTCTCTCCCGACGCCTGCGGTGCGACATCGTCGTCAACAACCTGGTCGCTCACGCGGTGACCAGTGGCAGGGTCGTGATGGAAAGTGACGGCACACCACACCGCCCGCTGGTCCATGTACTCGATATCGCCCTTGCGTTCGCCTGTGTCCTCGACGCACCACGCGAGGCAATCCACAACGAGGCCTTCAACGTCGGCCGCGTCGGCGAAAACTACCAGGTCAGGGACATCGCAAATCTGGTTGCCCGGGTGGTCCCCGATTGCGTCGTGAGTCTCGGCGAAGGTGCCGCACCGGATATTCGTGACTACAAGGTCGACTTCTCGAAAATCGAACGTAACCTGCCCGGCTACGCCCCACAATGGACGGTGCCGCGCGGCATCGAAGAGTTGTACAACGCCTATTCGGGTGCGATGACAGAAGAACTCTTCAACGGTCCCAAGTACTTCCGGCTTCGGACCATCAAACAATTGCTCGATGCCGGCGCCTTGGACATCGACCTGCGCAGCGTGGTGACGATATGAGTACCACCGACCATGGAGTGGGTAAGGCATTGCACGACTTCTCCGAACGTATCCCGGTCGCCGGTCCGTGGGTCACCGAGTTGGAGGCCAAGTTCGTCGCGGACGCGGCACTGCACGACTGGTACGAAAACGCCGGCCAGTCCGTCGGTTTGTTCGAAACGGAGTTCGCGGCCCACCTCGGTGCCCGCCACGCGCTGGCCGTCCCACATGCGACCTCGGCACTGCACCTGGCGATGGCTGCACTCGACCTCGGCCCCGGCGACGAGGTGATCGTTCCCGAGACCACTTTTGTGGCAACCGCAGCCCCGATCACCTACACGGGCGCAACCCCGGTATTTGCCGACATCGACCCCGACACCTGGTGCATGTCAGCCGATTCGTTGCGTCAGCGCCTGAGCCCGCGGACCAAAGCCATCGTCACCGTCGACCTGTACGGGGACGTCCCGGACATGTCGGCGATCCGCGAACTCGCGGGCGACATACCCGTCATCGAAGACGCCGCACAGGCCATCGGCGCGAAGCATCACGGCACTGCGGCCGGGATGCTCGGTGACCTGGGTGTGTTCAGTTTCCACGGAACCAAGACACTGACCTCGGGCGAGGGCGGCATCGTGGTCACCGATCGCACCAACCTGTTCGAGAAGATGGCCCAGCTCCGCAATCTGGGACGACGGCCGGGTGCGCACGCACAACTGGTTTCCGACATCCCGGGGTTCAAGTACCAGATGAGCAGCCTGCAAGCGGCTTTCGGCAGAGCCCAGCTGCAGCGCGTCGAAGAACTGGTTGCGAAGAAGCGCCAGATGTTCGGTTGGTATCGCGAAAGACTGGCCGACCTCGACGGCGTGCAACTCAACGCGCAGAGCGCAGGCAACGTCAACACCTACTGGATGACAAACATTGTTGTGGACAAGGCGTTTGGCACCTCGACCCGGCAGATGATGGCGTACTTCGACGACAACGGCGTCGATACGCGCCCCTTCTTCCCGCCGCTCAGCTCGTTGCAGGCGTTTTCGAACTACCCGGACCAGGTCGCCGCAGCACGCGCCACCAACCCGGTGGCCTACGACATCGCACAACGCTCGATCAACCTGCCCTCGGCTCTGATGCTGGAAGAACAGCACGTCGACCGGGTCGTGGAGTTACTGCGGGGTTTTCTACACACAGAAAAGGACAACCGATGAAGGCTGTCATCTTTGCGGGTGGTCGCGGGACCCGCATCAGCGAGGAATCGCAGACCCGCCCCAAGCCCATGGTCGAGATCGCCGGCCAACCGATCTTGTGGCACATCATGAAAATCTATGGCGCAGCCGATATCACCGAGTTCGTCGTGTTACTCGGCTACAAGGGCTACATGATCAAGGAGTACTTCGCGAACTACTTCTTGCACACCTCTGATGTGACCATCGACCTGGCGACCGACACGATCACCACACTGCAGTCGAAGGCGGAGCCGTGGAAGGTCACCCTCCTCGACACCGGCCTGGACACCCAGACCGGCGGCAGGTTGCTGCGGGCCAGAGAACACATCGGCGACGAGACCTTCTCTTTCACATACGGCGACGGGGTTGCCGATCTCGATGTCCGCAAGGTCGTCGATTTCCACAAGAACAACAACACGATCGCCACGGTCACCGCCGTGCAGCCTCCCGGCCGCTACGGAACCCTGGAGATCGGAGATTATGGCGCAACCACATTCAGCGAGAAGCCCCTTGGCAGCAGCGGCTGGGTCAACGGTGGGTTCTTCGTGGCCGAACCGGAGATCCTCGACTACATCGAGGATGGAGACCCGACGATCTTCGAACGCAAACCGATGGAACGCCTGTCCGCCGACGGCCAGTTGTCGTCGTACCGGCACGATGGCTTCTGGCTCGGCATGGACACCATGTGGGACAAGATCAACCTCAATCAGATGTGGGATTCAGGCAACGCTCCCTGGAAGATCTGGCCGTGATGAACACCGGGGCACTGTGATGGGTTCGATTCGGGTGCTGCACGTGATCAGCGAGATGGGTGTTGGCGGAGCCGAATCCGTGGTCGCCGAGTTGGTCGGCGGCGGTGATCAGGTGGGATGGGAATCCGCGGTGGCCTCCGGTGGTGGCCAACGTGCCGATCTGCTGGCCGAAACAGGCGTGCCGCAGTTCTTCGTCGAGCCTCCCCGGCGCTCGCTCGGCGGCCTGGCGAAGGCGAGAATTCATGCCGCCAAGGCGATTTCGGACTATCAACCAGACGCGATCATCGCCCACAACGTGTCGGCCAGCGCACTGACCCGGCTGGCGCAGCGCCGGGTTCCGGTGCTCTCGATCTTTCATGGGGTCGCCGACGACGACTACCACCGTTCGGCCCGGATCCTGGCGGCGACCGCAGACCACATCGTCACCGTGTCCGAAGCGATCGCCACCAGGCTTCAGTCGGTTGCCGGCCGACGAAGGTTGCCGCTCAGCGTGATCCGCAACGCCATCACCGACATGCCCCGCCCGGACCGGGACGCCTGCCGCACAGAACTCGGCATCCCGGCGGACAGACCGGTCGCGCTGTGCCTGGCGAGGATGGAACCGCAGAAGCGGCACGACGTTCTCCTCGACGCCTGGGCCGAACTGTCCGGCGAAGAGTTGCTGATACTCGCCTCGGATGGGTCACTGCGGCCGGAGCTCGAATCCCAGGCCCAGCGTCTGGGACTGGGCGATCGAGTGCGCTTCTTCGGCAGTGGCGTGCGGTCGGATGTCCCCAAGCTCCTTGCAGCATGCGATATCTCGGTGCTGACCAGCGACTGGGAGGGATTGCCGATCTCCATCCTGGAGTCGCTGTCGGCGGGGCGTCCGGTGGTGGCCACCGACGTCGACGGACTCCGCGAGATCCTGGGTACCGGTGGCGGGCGGCTCGTCTCCGCCCAGGATGTCGACGCGATCGCCGCTGCCTTTCGAGAACTGTTGCACAACGAATCGGCCCGCGCGCTCGAAGCCGATCTCGGAATGAAGACCATCCGGAGCAGATACAACCCCGGCCTGATGATGGAGAGCTACGATGCGCTGCTACGCCGTCTTGTCCGCGAGTAGTCCTCCTCCGGCCCACCCGAATCCATCGGCAGGACAACGCCAATGAAGATCATGCATGTGTCACAGCCGGTGGATGCCGGCGTTGCTGCGGTCGTCTCGGCACTGCTGGCCGACCAGATGTCCCGCGGCTGGTCGCCGATGTTGGCCTGCCCACCTGTCGGCCCGCTCCCCGAGCGCGCCGCCGAGCTGGGGGTGCCCGTTCATCCCTGGCCTGCGACCCGTTCCCCCGGGCCGTCGATTGTCGCCGAGACCCGGCGCCTGCACGCGGTTTTCCGCGCCGTTGAACCCGATGTGGTCCACCTGCACAGTTCCAAGGCAGGACTGGCAGGCAGACTCGCTCTACGAGGTGAGTTACCCACGATCTTCCAGCCACACCTGTGGTCGTTCCAGGCCGTGGACTCTCCCGTCACCCGGCTGGCGCGCAGCTGGGAGCGCTTCGGTGCACGGTGGGCACATCGCCTGCTCTGTGTCAGCGACGACGAATACCGCATCGGCATATCGGCGGGAATCGACGGCAACTATGCGGTCATCGCCAATGGTGTGGACACCGAGGTGGTTCGGCCGGCTTCGGATGTCGAGTCCCTTCGCGCGACTCTGGAACTGTCCGGCGGCCCGCTGGCGGTCTGCGTAGGTCGTCTGGCCCGGCAGAAGGGTCAGGACATGCTGTTGGAGGCCTGGCAGGATGTGGTCCCGACCCACCCGACCGCCACACTGGTGATGGTCGGCGACGGCCCCCTGGCACAACAACTACGAGAGAGCACCCATGGCAAGCATCCGTCGGTGCGATGGATGGGCAACCGCGACAACCCGACTGCGTACATGTCGGTCGCCGACGTTGTGGTGGTCCCGTCCCGGGTAGAGGGCATGGCGCTGGTTCCCATGGAGGCGATGGCGACCGGCACCGCCGTTGTCGCTTTTGACTGCGGCGGAATGAAACAGTCCGTGGGTGGGGCCGGTACCGTCCTCCCGATCGGTGACATCAACGGTCTCGGGGCCGAGATCCGCAAGCGTTTCGACAATCCCGACCTGTCCAGATCCGAAGGCCTGGCCGGACGGGCACGGATCGAGCGGTCCTTCGACCATCGGCAATCATCACGGGCGGTGGCAGAGCTGGCACAATCACTCGTCTCCGGGCAGAAAGTCGAGGGACGATGAGCACCACCGACATCTCGGCGAGCACCTCCATGGTGCGACTCGGTTCGAGAACCCTTCGGCGTACCGACACCACGCTGGTCATGTTGGACCTTGTTGCGATCACCGCCCTCATGACGCTGTGGTCGAGTTCGTTCGAGATCGCATTCGTCGCCGCACTCATCGTCACTCTCTTCCTCGAGTTCACCGGCGGATACACCCGTGCGATCACGCTCTCTGCGCTCGACAATTTCCCGAGACTGACCGTCACGGTGTCCATCGCAGTCCTGACCGGCCTGGTCATCTTCGATCACGAGTCCACAACGCTATGGGCCTTGCTCACCGCCGGATCGCTGACGATCGTCTTGTTTTCCATCCGGCTCGTCTACTACTGGATGCGTCGCAGGCATCGGCGCAGTCGAACTAGTGCACGAAGCCGCACCGCCATCGTCGGCGGAGGGATGGTCGCCGCGACACTCGTGGAAAGTACGATCAGTCGGCCACAACTCGGCCTCGAACCGGTGGTGGTCGTCGACGACGACCCCATGTACGACACCGACCGGTTCCAGATCCCGGTCATCTCGGATGTCCCGCTCACGGAGCTGGTCAAACGCGAGCAGATCGGCACGATCATCGTGTCGTTCCGAAATCGGCCCGATTCCTCACTCGTCGCAGACCTTCGGGCATGCGGTGAGATGGACTGCGAGATCTACATCGTTCCAAGGCTTTTCGAGTTCCTGCATCTGACCTCGGGTATGGACCGGATCCACACGATCCCGGTCATCAGGGTACGGCGCAACGCCCAGCGGGCGTTCTACTGGTACTGCAAGCGTGTGCTCGACCTGTGCCTGACGGTGCCCGCACTCATCTTCCTGTCACCGATCCTCGCCGCCACCGCCTGCGGCGTATACCTCTCCGACAGGTCGGCCCCTGTCATCTTCCGCCAGGAACGTGTCGGCAGGCACGGAAAGACGTTCACCCTCTTGAAGTTCCGGTCGATGCGACCGGTCTCGACCCATACCTCGGATACCGACTGGACGCCCTGCCAGCACGAACGCATGGGTAGATTGGGCCGCTTTCTGCGACAGACGTCTCTCGATGAGTTGCCCCAGTTGTGGAATGTGGTCCAGGGGAACATGTCGCTGGTCGGCCCCCGCCCCGAGCGCCCACACTTCGTCGCACAGTTCAGCGATTCGGTGTACTCGTACACCGACAGGCACCGGGTCACCGTCGGACTCACCGGGTGGGCTGCGATCAACGGGCTCCGCGGCGACACCAACATCAACGACCGGGCTCTCTACGACAACTTCTACATCGAGAACTGGTCGGTCTGGCTCGACATCAAGATCATCATCCTGACCGTTCGTTCTGTCTTGAATCGGACGGGTTCGTAGCAGTCAGAATGCAGATCTTCTCGCGCATCAAGAATCTCCGCTCCGTAGGGGTGGGTTTTCTGGCGCAAGGAATGACGCTGGTGTCCGGCGTTCTTCCGGCATTCTTCGGCCTCGACGACGTCTTGGTGTTCATCCTTGTCGTGGTCGCGTTCTCGACGATCACGGCCGGAGTTTCCACACTCGCCATCGGTTACCGCTTGCCCACTGCGCATCTCGGTGAACGGCGATCCCAGAGTCTCGTACGTTCGGCACTGCTCTGCACCGGAGCGCTCGCCCTCGCAACGCTGCTGACCGGAGTGATCGTCTATTCGGTCAACAATTCCACCGGCACCGTCATTACCTGTGTGGCCATCGTTTTGGTGGCCCAGGCGTCGTATCTCATCGCGCAGGCAGTCCTGGTGGCAGCGGACTGTTACCCCGAGTTCATGGTCATGCGCTTCACCTATGCCTGCATTCTGCTGACCGGGAACGTACTGCTGTGTCTGGCCTCCGGCAACGAGTTCAGTTTCATCGTCTGCATCGCGGTAGCGTACGGGCTGGCGGCCGCAATTGCTCTGCTGCGCCCAAAGATCCGGCGCATGGCGTTCACCCGGATACCCTACGGCCCGGGCTCGATCGGCCATGACATCCGCAGCGGCGGCGCCCTGATCACCGGACAGTTCTTCAACGGACTGTCGATGCAGTCCGGTGCTCTCGCCGCCGGGACACTGGGCAACTTTGCACCCGCCTGGGCGTTGGCCACCCGCGTCACCAACGGCTTTCAGACGATTGCCGGGCAGATCCTGACGCCGGCCATCGACACCACGGTCGCCAGAGGGATTCGTGAGCAGTCACGGACGACGGTCCGATCCGGGACCCGCAACGGCTTGTTGTTCGGATCCGCACTCGGCCTCGGATGCCTCGTGGCAAGTGTTGTCGCAGTGCTGATCACCGGCATACTTCCCGATTCGGGCGCGTCGGGCGATTTGTGGGCCTTCTTCGCCGCGACCGCCGTGTACAACTGCCTCAACATCGTGATCATCCCGATCGACCGCATCCTCCCGTTCCTCGGGCGCACGCGCTTCCGGATGATGTGGGACATCTTCCGCGCGGCGACGATGGTGCCGTCGATCATCTTCCTGCACGGAGACGCGATGCTGATCGCACTGACGGTCATCTCCGGTATCGCATTCACGATCTACGTCGGTGAGACGTGGAGCATGGTGTGGCGCTATCGATCACACAAGATGCCCCGTAGCCCCATGCGGATTCCCGGGACCGGCAAGCAACGCCGCGATGGCAGGCGCGTGGCGAGAGGCAAGACCGTCGACGAGATGGCCGCGGAGGCGATCACGATCGAACTCGACATGTCGGTGGCATCTTTGTTCCACACCCGGCGCCAGTACGGCGATATCGAGATGAGCAGCGGCACAACAACGGAACTCAGGGCACTGCGCGAGCAGAACGCCGACCTCCGACGACGACTGGCCGAAGCAGAACTGCGTGCCGGCGGGCTCCGCTACGAATCGGGGTCGTCGATCAGACGCGTTCGGTGATCACGCGCTGTCCCTGATCCGCAGGGGCACTGGTCACTGATCAGCGGGGGTCAGGGCGTCGAAGTCGACTGTGTGACCGCCGCCCTTGGTCCGGGCGTGATACATCGCGGTGTCAGCCGCGCTGATGATGTCCTCGGCGCAGCGCCGATCACCCGGGCGGATACGTGCCATTCCCACACTCGCGCGGAGCCGAACCTGCGTGCCGTCGATCTCTGACGGCTCGGTCAGCAGGACGTGGACGAAGTCCGAGACATCTTCGACGTCTTCTTCGTCGACATCACGCAGGACCGCGATGAACTCGGCCCCGACCACCCGCCCGATCAGATGCGGTTCGGGCAACTCGTCGCGCAAGCGCCCAGCCGTCATCGCAAGAGCTCTGTCGCCGCCGAGATGCCCCAGGGAATCGTTCAGTTGCCGGAGCTTGTCGAAGTTGATCACCATGACCACATCGACCTTCGGACGATCCAGTGAGCGGACGGTCCCCAGCAGTTCGTTGATGTACCGGATCACGTACTTCAGGTTGGGCAGCCCGGTCAGCGCGTCGCGTTCCCCGTCGATCGCCAGACGCTCGCGCATGGTCCGCAATTCCGTGACGTCGTTGAACGAGACGATCACCAGTGACTCCGGATCCTCGGGGTGCAGCAGGGTGGCACTGCAGTCGAGCCAGACGCGCTTGCCGTCGATGCGGTCGAGGCCCAGGGTGATCCCCGAGACGGGCCCCCCGGTGGCGATTGCACGTTGGTTCGGGAACTCACCGGCGACCAGTCGCGCGCCGCAGTCGCCGCGGAATGTCACGGAACCGGACTCGTTGAACTCGAGTTTCGAGCGCCTGTCGGAAAGCTCCAAGATGCGGTCTGCAGCCTCGTTGGCGGCCTCGACCTTGCCCTCGGGGGTCACCACAACCAGGCCACCGACAAGGGAGTCCATCACCGTCGCCAATGACCGGGCATCCCAACCCGACCAGTCCTGCCGCACTCCGGCCCCCGTTTCGATCAACCGCATCCTGCTTCCCCTGACTGTCCCATCCCCGCAAGTATGATCCTTACGATCACACAATTCTCCGATGTTCGCGCAGCAATTGCGGTATGCATGGGGGATTGGCACGAAATTTCCCGTGTTCTGTGGACAATCAGGAGGCTCTTGGCTGCGATTCGCCGTCACCATAGCGGCCACCGGAATCTTCGGCGAGGTCGCGCAGGCGCACTGCGCGACCAACAGCGATTGCTACCACAATCGACACGACAAGCCAGGCGATCACCGCTAGAGTGACCCAGAACACGATCATGGCAACCATTCTGCCAAGCGAAGCTGAGAAAACCCTCTATACGGGTAATTCAGGCATGCCCGGGCCACGTTCGGCGAGTCTGCGACGCCAGTGCGCCGATCAGAGCCGCTTCAACGCCATCGACGCGAGTGGTACCGCGATCAGGAGAAGCACGCAGACGGAGATCAGCGAGTAGGCCTGCGGGTTGTCCGACGCCCACGTCACGGGGTTGGGTAACAGAGGGTTCACAGTCACCGGATTACCGAAGCATTCACGCAGGCTCTGCGCCACCGAGGTGACCGGGTTCCAGTTGGCGATCTCACGTAGCGGTGCCGGCAGCGTGGACGCGGGAACGAAGGCCGACGAGACGAACGTCAACGGGAACAGAACCGTCAGCAGCAAACTCTGCGCGGCCTCCATCGATCCGGCAACCAAGCCCACGACCGCGCCGACCCACGAGAGCGCAAAGCCGAAGAACAGTGCGATGGCATACCCGGCGAGGGCCTCCCACAGACTGGTGTCGATCCGCCAGCCGATCACCAGACCCGCGACCGACATCACCACCAGCCCCACGATGTTGACCGACACATCAGAGATGGTCCGTCCGACGACAACGGCCAGGCGTGACATCGGCAGCGCCCGGTAACGATCGATCATGCCGGTCTTCAGGTCGGTCGCCAGTCCCAGCGCCGTGAACCCCGCGTTGAAGGCGACGGTCTGCGTCATGATCCCGCCGATCAGGAACTCCCGATAGCGGTCACCGCCGAGCGCCTCACCGAGCACGTAGGAGAACAGCAGCACGAACATCAACGGCTGCAGCACGACGCCGAGGATCATCTGCCAGTTCCGCAGGATGGTCCGGATGTTCCGGACCGCGACGACCTCACAGTCGATCAGGAAGGTCCCCACGTTCCGTGGTCGTGGACCCACCAGGGATTGGGAGACAGGCTGGGATTGAAAGAAAGGCTGGGACTCGGGCAAGGGCTGGATTCTGGTCACGGGCTTCGTTTCATTCGCGGGCTGCAGTTCGGTCACGAGCGGCCTGCCAGAGATACGAACACATCGTCCAATGTCGGTTCGGAGGTCACGGCGTCGTCGACGTCGATGCCCGCGGTGGCCAACATCGAGATCGCGCGGGCCATCTGCGGTCCGGAGTCGGCCGCCGAGAACGTCAGAGTGGCTCCCTCGACATCGACGCCGGATGCGCCGTCCAGCCGCGAAACGATCTCACGGGCGGACACTGCGTTGTCCGCGGTCGACAGGTGCAGGCGAACCTGCGCGGTACGCAGCGTCGCCTTCAATTCGGTGGGGGTGCCGCGGGCCACCACTTCTCCCCCGACGATGACGGTCACCGCATCGGCCAGCTGATCGGCCTCTTCCAGATACTGCGTGGTCAGCAGGACACTGGTGCCTGAGCCGACCAAATCGCGTACCTCCGACCACAATTCGGTCCGGCTGATGGGATCCAGACTCGCCGTGGGTTCATCGAGCAACAGCACCGGCGGCCGGATGATGATGGCACCGGCGAGATCGATCCGTCGACGCATACCGCCGGAATAGGTTCCAACCCGGCGGGCACCGGCTTTGACGATGTTGAACTGCTCCAACAGTTCTCGCGCCCTCACCACGGCCCTGCGCCGACCGAGGCCGGACAGCCTGCCGATCATCACGAGGTTCTCCAGGCCGGTCAGGTTGTCGTCGACCGCCGCGTTCTGCCCGGACAGGCCGATGAGGCTGCGCGCCCGATGAGCGTGCGCCAGGCCGTCGACACCGTTGATGCGTACCGATCCACTGGTAGGCCGCAGCAGGGTTCCGATGATCCGGACCGTGGTGGTCTTGCCTGCACCGTTCGGGCCCAGCAAACCCATCACGGTGCCCGACGGAACCACCAGGTCGATCCCCTTGAGGGCGTCCACACCTCGATAGTGCATTCGCAGATCAGAGACCTCGATTGCGTTCTCACTCACAGGTAGGGACGTCAACGCGCACCTCCGCATCGTTGACGAGCGGCTGCACGGGTACAACGGCCGGACCGGCAGACGTCGGTTCGGTCAGCTGGTAGGAGACGGTCACCGTCTTACCGGCGGGAATCTTGACCTGTGCGGTCGCTATCGGATGACCGAGCTCGGTGCCGGTGGAGAACATCATCGCTTGTCCGTCAACAGTGACTCCGTCGATGGTGGCTCCGGTGGTGCCATAGAGCGTGACGGCTGAGTAGTTCGTACCGTTCGGCAGTTTCAGCTGCGGATTGCCGAGGCTACCGATCACGTACGGCGGCAGGCTCATGTCGGTCACTGCGTTGGTCAGCTTCACCTCGACTGTGGAGGTGCGCTGGTCGCTGTCGCAACTCCCGGCCCGATAGCTGATCTCCCGCTCGAGGTAGTAGTCGATCTTGTTGCCGGACAGGTTGCCCACCAGGACATTCGCGTAGGGCGCCGCGGTTTCGGCGACCTCGTGGGCCAGCCCGGCCTCGGTCAGCAGTTGCTGCTCACCTTCATCGGCGCTGTAGACCATGATTCGTTGCTCGTGCACTGAACGGCCAAGGGCCTCGAGCACTTTCGATGAGTTACCCCGCAGCGTTGCCACCTTGGAGACCGCCTGCCCCGCGATCTCCTGCAGGTACGCCTTGCGGGCGACGTTGTCATCCGCGAACCTCGCATACGACGTCGACAGCGTGAGCTCGACGACGTTGTCACCGGTGACTTTCTCTCCGTCGGCCAGTGTGATCGGACCGGACGCATCGAGCAGGTAGCTCAGCGCCACCGGATCGATCGCAACCGCACCGTCGAGCTGCGTCCCGGATTTCTGCTCCCACATAGACATCCAGATCTGCGCCGCATACGGGAAGTGGGCACTGATGTTGCTGTTCCGGACATCGAAGTACGGCCGGTTGATGCCGTAGTTGTAGTCGTACTCCTCGCCGAGGTCGGTCGCCTTGTCAGGTGTGCCGATCTCCGAGTTTGCACCGAGATCGTTGACATCGACACGCCCGTTTCGCGCACTGACCACGCCGTAACCACCGAGCAGACCGCCCGTCGCCCGCGATTCGGCCGGGGTCTGGAATCCGAAGAAGTAGTTGCGCTGCCCGTTTCTACCCAGCATCGTCGGCAGTAACCTGGCAGCGGTGTCGGTCCCGCGGATGAACCTGGCCGACTCCGTGAGCTGATCGAGCAACTGCGTGCGCGCATCGGACACCGTGCCCAGCCAGGTGCCGTCGGTGGCTTCCACATCCGCCAGAACCGCTTCGGCGCGATCGGCAATGAGGGCCAACTCGGGCTGTGCCTGCGCCAGTGCGGCGGTGTTGATCGCGCTGTCCTCGGTCCGGAGGTTGTCCGGGCTGATGACATCGGCGAGTTGCATGGTCGGAGCGAGAACGTCGGTGGCAAGCGCATCGACGGACTCGGTCATCTCCTGTACCGATTTCAGCGGGTCACCCAGCCAGGGAATCGCCGCTGCCGCCGACCAGACCACGTTGTGCGCATCGTCTTTGGCCGCTCCGGCGGCATTCACAGCTGCTTCTGCCGATGTCGCGGCCTTGTCCGTCTCACCGGCGAGAAAGGCGCGCTGCGCTGTCGTGACGTGTCCACGCGCTGAGTCGATGGAGTCCTTGGCCTTCAACGCCAGGTAACCGAGGTACAGCCCGGCCAGCACCAGGATCACCAGGACCGCAAGCCCGCCACCGATCCACCATCGAAGTCGACTCGACTTCGGCTTGGCGGTGGGCTCTTCCGGTACTACGTCCGTCAACTGGTTCTCCTGCTCACTTCGTCGTTCGGCGATGTCTCGCCGGAGTCTGATTCTCTATCCGTCGGCAGATGGCGGTTCACCAGTTCCGCAATCATTGCCATCGCATCGGGGGCACCCATTGCGTGGTGTACCACCGGCACCTCTTCGAGGGTCATCGGTCCGGTGACCAGCGACTGCCATTCCACCGGGTTCGGATTGTCCTGTGCGGCAACAAACACGGTCGTCTCCGCCGTGACCGGCCTCGGCTGGTACGCGATCGCCGCGGCGACCGACTCGGCACAGCGTATCCGGTACTGCTCGAACCGCTCGGGGTCGATGGCACGCAGCGACCGTTCGAGCGACTCATCGATGTCGGCACCCCGCTCGGTGCCGGGATCCAGCCGGGGGTCGAGGAGCACCAGCAACTCGACGGTCTCACCGTCGGCCGTCAGTTGCCGGGTCACCTCGTGGACCAGGACCGCCCCGAGCGACCACCCGAGCAGCCGGTACGGGCCCGCGGCCTGTGAGCGGCGGATGGTTTCGGCGTGGTGCGCGGCCATTGCCTCGATCGAGAGCAGGTGTGGTGCCGTGGGATCGTCCAGGCCCGGCATCTGCAGACCCCGGACCGGGATCGACAGTGTCTGCCCCAGTGGCCGGTAGTCGCCAACCAGTCCGCTGACCGGATGGATGCACCACAGTGGTGTACCCACGCCACCCGGCGAGAGTTCCACGACCGCATCGAGTCCGGCCGTCATGTTCACATACTCGTCGAGGGCAGCGGCCAGCGCCGCCGGCGTCGATTGCGCGAACAGCACCGCAGCCGGTACCGGTCGGGCGAGCCGGGTGGTGAGTGCCGCGGCCGCTGCGGCCAAGAGCAGCGAGTTACCGCCAACGGCGAAGAAATCATCGTAGATCCCCAACTCCGGGTTGCCGAGGACCTCCCGGAACACCTCGACCACAGCTGCCTCGGTGTCGGTGCGCGGTGCGCCCCCGGCCACGGACCAGACCGGTTCCGGTAATGCAGCGGTGTCGAGTTTGCCCACGGGCGTGCGCGGGAGTTCGACCATCGGCACGATCGCCGCCGGGACGAGGTGATGCGGCAACGTCGCCACGAGCGAATCCAGGAAGTGCTCGGGTGTTGCCTCGACACCGTCGTGCACGGTCACGTAGGAAACCAGAACCGGGCCGGCGGGTCCGGGGCGCAGCACGGTCAGCGCGGTCCGGGCGCCGGCCGCCACCAGAGCCGCGTCGACCTCGGCCAGCTCGATCCGCTGGCCGCGGATCTTGACCTGACGATCGGCCCTGCCGTGGTATTCGAGGTCACCACTTTGCAACCGGCGCACCAGATCTCCGGTGCGGTACATCCGTTGGCCGTCCGCGGCAGCGACGAAACGCGAAGCCGTCAGCGGTGTGTCCCCGTGGTAGCCGACGGCCAGCCCCGGACCGGTGAAGTACAGCTCTCCGAGCGCGCCATCCGGTGTCGGACGCAGGTGCGCGTCGAGCACATGGGTCCTCATGTCAGGTAGGCCCCGACCGATGATGGTGGAGGTATCCGCCTGCATGGGTCCATGGGAGGTTCCGATAACCGTTGTCTCCGTGGGACCGTACCCGTTGATCATGGTGTGGCCATCGCTCCACCGGGAGACCAGTTCCGGCGGGCAGGCCTCACCACCGACGTAGATCGTGTGGAGCCGCGGCAACGCGGTCTCGTCGAGGGTGGCCAGGACCGAGGGGGTGATGATGGCCTGGTCGACGGTGAGCCACCGGAGTTGCTCGGTGAGACTGCGGCCGCCGGCGTCGTCGGCCCGGACCACCGCGAGTGTCACGCCGGACCCGAACGCCCACACCATTTCCATGATCGATACGTCGAAGCTGGGGCTGCCCATGTGCGCGATCCGGTCCTGCGGATCCGCTGTGAACACCGTGGGCTCCAGCAGACTCCGCAGTCCGCGGTGAGCTACCACCACACCGTTCGGTACGCCGGTCGTCCCCGAGGTGAACAACAGGTAGGCGGGATGGCCCGGGGTCACCGTCACCCAGTCCACCACCGAATGACCGAGGGTCTGCGGGTCGGGTACCACGATCATGGCGCGGGCGTATTGCGGTGCGTTGCGGAATGCGATGGCCACCTGGGCGCCGCTCGCCGTCAGCATCCGCGCGATACGTTCGGCCGGATACTGCGGATCGATGGGGACGTAGACGGCGCCGAGACGCGCGATCGCCCAGAAGACCGCCACCGATTCGAGGCTGCGCGGCAACATCATTGCCACCGGATCACCGGTTTGCACCCCGGCCGCAGCCAATTCGGCCGCCAGTGCCGCTGACCACCGGTCGAGTTCGGCGTAAGTCTGAGTTCTGGTCCCGTCGTCCACGGCCACCTTGTTCGGGTCACGCAGCACCGACGCCTGCAGCATCTGCCCGAGGGTCAGTGCGGGCCCACTGGTGCTGCGGTGCAGGCGGTCGGCGCGTTCTTCCTCGGTCCGCAAATCGGCGGTCTCAAGTGACGGGTTGCCGTCGGAGACCACAAGTTGCAGAGCGACTTTCCAGCGCAGTGCCAGGGTTTCGATGGCCCGTTTGTCGTACAGGGCGCTGGCGTGGGTGAACATCGCGGCATCGCGGCCGACCGTCACCTGGAGGTCGAACTCGGACGTGGGGCTCAGTTCGTCGGGGACCTGCCCGCCTGGTTCGTCGTTCACCGCCAGTGTCACCTGGACGATCGGGTGCCGACCCATCTCCCGGATCGGATCCTGTTGCGCGACCACCTCGTCGAACGGCAGCAGGGCGCGATCCAGTGCGGCCAGGTCGGTGTCACGGACGAGGTTGATCAGGTCCGCAGTGGTCATCCCGGTGTGCAGCGTTGTCCGCAGTGCCACCGTCGAGACGAACATACCGATCATGTCTGCGGTCTCCGGATGCCGTCGCAGCGACACCGGGGTGCCGACCGCGACATCGTCGGTGCCGCAGGCGATCGAGAGCGTGAGAGCCAGTGCCGCGTGATAGACGTGGAACTCGCTGACCCCGAGTCGGCGGGCGGTCCGGGAGACCTCGTCGGCGATGTCTTCTTCGACCGGGACAGAGACCGTAGCGGTGGCCAGGGAACGCTGTGGATCACGGGGTGCGCAGTCGGGCATTTCCAGGGTTCCCGGGTAACCGGTCAACGTCTGCTCCCAGAACTTCAGCATCGCCTCACGGCGCGCGCTGGCGACCAAGTTCTGCCATCGTGCGACCTGCCCATAGTCGACCGGCAACGGCGACAACGTTTCTCCCGCCATCACCGCATCGAGGTCACGACTCAGGACCGCGGCCGATTGGCCGTCCATCGCGATGTGATGGGCCACGATCACCAGGAACCGATATCCTGATTGCTCGACCAGAGCCACCCGTACCGGTACCGACGATGTCAGCTCGAACGGCGTCGCGAGCAGGGTGCCGACAACCTCGGTCACCTCACGGTCACCGAGTTCGACAACCTCCGGGGTCTCCTCCAGGGTCACCTGCACCGGCACGCCGTCCACCTCGGGGTAGAACGTGCGCAGAGGTGTGTGCCTCTGCGCCACCGCTCGCCAGGCACCATGGGCATCCGCACCCGGCGGTACGCCGACCATCACCGGCACCGCATAGAGCGGGCGCTCGGGCAGTATCTGTTGCACCAGCCACAGTCGGTTCTGCGCCGGCGAGAGCGGGACCGCACCCACGTTCGGCGGTGCACCCGGACCCGTCAGTGGTGGAAGTTGCTCGGCATCGGCATCTTCCGCGCCGGCCAGGAGTGCGGCCAGGGCTGCCGGAGACGGCGCAGCGAACACATGCCGCACCGGCACAGCGGTGGCCGTCGCCTCCCCGATGATGGCAACAACTTGTGTCGCCGACAGCGAGCTACCACCGAGGTCGAAGAAGCTCTCGTCCCGCCCGATGGACTCGACGGGGACGTCGAGCACCGTCGCCATTGCCGTGGTGACAATCCGTTCGAGCTCCGGGTTCGCATCGACGGGCACAACCGTACTCGGCGCAGCCGCGATGACCTCCCCTTCGACGACTCCACCACCACCGCCCCCGGTGCGGTTCACGACAGTGTGCAGTATCGGGAACGGTTGATCCGGCGCGATGCTGATCGCGCACAACAGCTCCCGATACTCGGAGATGAGTCCGGTGGCCAGTTCCTCGGGTATCGCCGGGCCGTGTACCAGGGTGATGTCGAGTCCCCCATCGGAATCGGACGCCAGTACCACCTCGATGTCGTACTTCGGTGCGACCAGACCTGCTGTGTCCGACACGATTTCAACATTCACACCGGGCAACGACAGCCCACGGGTCGGCAGGCCGCCGAGGGCTTCCTGATGCACCAGGAGAACGGAGATCAGCGGATCCGTGCCCGCTGCATCAGTTCCGGTGGAGACAGCGCGGGCCACCGCGTCATAGGGCACATCGGCGTGGACATGCGCCGTCAGGTCGGTGTTCCGCACTCGGCGCAACGCCTCCCGGACGGGCACGTCGAGGTCGATGGTCGTGCGCAGCGGCAGGGTGTTGACGAACATTCCCACCACCGACTCCCAGGCCGGGTCGTCGCGCCCGAGCACGGGGACTCCGATAACCAGGTCACGATCGCCGGTGCGCTGTGCGAGCAGCGCGGTTAGAGCAGTGTGCGCAACGTGGAACAGCGTGGCCGATTCCGACTGCCCAACGCCGGTGAGGTTCCCGAGCGTCGCCGCATCGATCGAAGCGTGGACCGCTCCCCCGGTTCCTTGCGCCGCGTTGTCAGATATCCGGCCGGGCAGACGAACCGGTCCGGTGACGCCCGAGAGTTCCCGCTGCCAGAACGCGATCTGCGTCGCATACCGACTGGTGGGATCGGACGGCTCACCCAGCCGAGCACTCTGCCACTGGGCGAAGTCGGCATACGTCAATTCCACAGTGGCACCGGCATTTCCCACGTACGAATCGACGAGGTCGGTGACCAGCAGCGGCATCGACCACCCATCGGCGGCGACGTGGTGCAGGGTGATGACCAGCCAGGCCTCTTGCTGCCCGCTGACCAGTATCTCGGCTCGGAAACCTGGTTCGGCGGTGAGATCGAACGGTGCGGTGACCAGATCGATGATCCGCTGCGGAACATCCGCTGCGAGCACCTGGCGCACCGATGGGGCCACCATGCGCGCCGGATCCCCGATGAGCTGCCTTGGCCCCAGCGGAGTTTGCGGATACGTGGTGCGCAGGCTGCCATGTTTGCGCTGGATCGCGGTGACCGCGTCGGCCAAACGCGCGGTGTCGATATCACCTTCGAGTCGCAGCACCAGCGGGATCAGGTAGGCAGTCGAAGTCGGGTCGATCCGGTTGAGCACCCAAAGCCGTTGCTGCGGAAAGGCCAAGCCGAGGTCGGCGGGTACCGGCAGGTGCCGTGGCGCCTCGTCGTCCGGCAGCACAACCGGTAAGAGGTCGATGGCGCCGGCGAGGTCGGCGAGCGTTCGCGAATCGAGCACCTGCCGCACGGTCACATCGCGGCGGGTCTGTTGCCGCAATCTTCCTGCCACCCGACTGGCCGACAGCGAGGTGCCCCCGGCCGCGAAGAATTCGCTCTGCCGTCCGATCGTGGTCGCCGACAGCTCCAGGACCTCGGCCCACACCGCCGCGACGAGCACCTCGGTCGGTGTCTGCGGTGGCGTGAGCGCGTGATCTGCCGGAGCCGGTGTCGGGAGGGCCCGCCGATCGAGCTTGCCACTCGGTGTCATCGGGAAGTGATCGACAACCGTGATGTAGGTGGGTATATGGGTGGCAGGCAGGATCTTCCGCAATCCATCGCGCACATCCTGGACGTCACAGGGGTGGTCGGGATCGGCGATCAGCCACGACGCCAGTACCGGCTGCGCGCCAACCGACGAGATCCCGGTTGTGGCGCGTTCGACCCCGGGCAGCGACATCAGGGCCGCATCGATCTCGGTCGGTTCCAGACGAATACCGCGGATCTTGATCTGCTCGTCGCTGCGCCCATGTACGACGATCTCACCGGACGCATTGCGGTGCACCAGGTCGCCGGTTCGGTACATCCGTGAACCGAGGACTCCGAACGGGTTCGCGACGAACCGACCGGCGGTCATCGCGCCCGCCCCCGCGTAACCGCGGGCCAGGGCTGCGCCCGCCAGATACAGTTCGCCGACAACACCGCGCGGAACCGGCCGCAATCTACTGTCGAGAACGTAGGCGGTGGCCGCGGCCATCGATCGGCCGATCGGGATCACCGCGTCCGCAACGACGGATGGGTTGACGGTCACCGCGATCGTCGCCTCGGTGGGGCCGTAGAAGTTGACGATCCGGCGCCCGGGCGCCCAGCGCTGTGCAACAACCGCAGACAGCGATTCTCCGCCGGTGGCAACAACTCTCACGGCAGTGATGTGCTCCGGGTCGATGGTTGCCATCACCGCCGGTGTCGAGAAGAAGGTGCTGATCGACTTATGTTCGAGCAGGTCACCGAGTTCGCTGCCACCGAT
Source organism: Williamsia sp. Y712 (assembly GCF_059445525.1). NCBI lineage: Bacteria > Bacillati > Actinomycetota > Actinomycetes > Mycobacteriales > Nocardiaceae > Williamsia > Williamsia sp. Y712. Next base: position 1,707,455 of record NZ_JCAIUN010000001.1, on the reverse strand, counting down.
GATCTCAGGCGGACAGACAACAACGGTCGCCCCGATGGCGAAGGCGGGGATGAGTTCGATCAGATGCGCGTCGAAGCCGGTGGCGTAGTTGTGCAACACCCGACTCGACGGCGTCAGACCGGTGTGTTCGACCACGGCGTCGACCAAGGCCGGAAGCCCGGCGTGAGTGACGCTGACGCCCTTCGGTTCTCCGGTCGATCCCGAGGTGAAGATGATGTAGGCCACGTCCGTGGACATGATCGGACGCACCCGCTCGCCGGCATCGAATGGCAGCGGCCCGGCCGAACCAGCCGTTGTCGCAACGATCTCCGCCAGATCGAGCCAGTCGATGTCGAGCGATGGTCGCTCCTGCGGTCCGTGCACGCCGAGTGTTGCCCCGGACGCGGCAGCCATGGCAGTTTGGCGGCTCGCCGGGTCGCCGACACCGAGGGTGACGAAGGCTGCGCCGGTCTTGGCGATCGCCCACGTGGCGATCACCGACCACATCGACCGCGCCGCACAGATCGCCACCACATCACCTGGCCCCATGCCACGTGCGATCAGCGCCCTGGCCGCCGCAGTACTGGCCGAGTCCAGATCCCGGTAGCTCAGCAGCCAGTCACCGTCCTCACATGCGATGGCGGTCGGGTCGCAGGACACGTTGCGCTGCAACAGTTCCGGCAGGGTGGCGCCGCTCACGTTCGCGGGTACTCGCTCGAACTCATCCACGGTTCCGACCAGGTGGCGGGCCGGCGACAAATCCGGGTCATCGAGTACCGCAAACAGAAGGTCCGCGAGGCGGTCCATGAACAGTTCGGCGTCAGCGGCATCCATGCGCGCGGTCGCGTACGCAAGCCGGATCTGCAGGGTTCCGTCAACCTCTACGATCATCAGATCCAAGCCGAAACGCGACTGTGGCTCCTCGGTTCCGCTGCGCAGCACCTCATCGGGTGCCTCACCCAGATCGGCCAGGAACACGTCGACGACCGGACCGGAGCCTCGGACGTGATCGGGATCGGCCAGCGCGGCAACTGCGTCGGCGGGATACGCGGCGTGCGCAAAACTGTCGAGATCGGTGCGGGTGACCTGACGCAGGATCGCCGAGAAGGGCTTCTCGATGTCGATGGCCGTGCGCAACAGAACCGTTCGCGCAAGCATGCCGACCGTGTGGACGAAGTCGGGGACGTCCCGGCCGGCGGCGACGGTACCGATGACCACATCCGGTTCGTCGCCGAGCCTGGAGAGCAGGACCGCCAACGCAGCGTGGATCACCATGAACGGTGAACTGTGGTGTGCCTGCGCCTGCTCGCGCAGTTGCCAGTACCTCGCCTGATCAACGGTGATCTCCGCGGTCGAGCTGGGTCCGGGGTCGCCCGACTCCGGCCGCAGACCCGGCAACTTCGGCCTGGCCACCGGTTCGGCGAACACGCCTTCCCAGTAGCGGCGCAAAATCTCACCGTTGTGCGCGAGTACATCATTGGACCAGATCGCGTAGTCGCTGTACCCGAGTGTCTGTGACACCAGTGGAACTCCGGCACCGATGCGGGCTGCCTCGTGCTGCAGTATCCGGATCGATTCACCGTCGACCGCGATGTGATGAACAACCGCGGCGAGTTGCATTCCGTGCATCGGCGACTCGAACAACGCGACCCGCCAAGGCAGTTCCACAGCGAGATCGAATGGCCGGTCCAGCTCGGACAACGCTGCGACCGGATCGGCGACCACCTGCGTGGCAAGGTCCAGCTCGATCGAACCGGACTCCCAGAGCTGTTGCCAGGGACCGTCTTGATCCGCCGGGAAGCTGGTACGCAGCGCCTCGTGCCGGGAGATCATCGTGCGCACCAGGGCCTCGACCCGGTCGGCGGGAATATCATCGGCCGAGATCAATCCGCCGAGGTTGTAGTCGGTGCGATCAGGGGCGACCTGCCAGTGCAACCAGAGGGCCTGCTGCTGAGGTGTCAGCGGCAGCCGTTCTGGTCTTGGCCGGGCCACGGGGTGCACCATCGGGAGCTCGGAAGCGTGAGCACCGGCATCGTCGACAGCTGTTGCCAGAAGGGCGATCGTCGGACGTTCGAAGATCGCGCGAACGGGGAGGTCAGAACCGGTCACGGCGCTGATCGCTGCCGAGAGCCTCGCCGCCGACAGCGAATTGCCGCCCAGTTCAAAGAAGTTGGAATCCGGGCCGATGACGGTCACCGGGATGTCGAGCACCTGCGCGACAGCAGCCGCGACACCGACCTCGGCGCCCCGCAGAGGCAACCTGACCTCGGTCGTGGTGAGCGCGGGCAGGCGGGCGACGTCCAGCTTGCCGGTCGACGTTGTCGGCCAATCGTCGACGATCTGCACCTGCGCCGGAACGAGGTGGGCCGGCAGGACCGCGGCGCAGGCCGCCCGGAGCCGGGCCCCGGAGACGTCGTCGGAGTCGACCACGACGTAGCCGATCAACACCTCGTCGCCGGCGCGATCGCGGTTGTGTAGGACCACCTTTGCGTCGGAGACACCCGGCTGGGCCCGCAGGACCGCGGTGATCTCGCCGGGCTCGAAGCGGTGACCACGAATCTTGAGCTGCGCATCGCTACGGCCGAGGTATTCGAGGTTGGTCTCATCAACCCAGCGCGCAAGGTCGCCGGTCCGGTACATCCGGGTCCCAGGCGGCCCCCATGGCGCCGCGACGAAACGGGTTGCGCTCAGCCCCGGCATGTTTGCGTACCCGGCGGTGACCTGCGGACCGGTGACGTACAGCTCTCCGGTGGCACCCACCGGTTGTGGCCGGAAATACCGGTCGAGAACCAGCAGTCCCAGGCCGGGCAGCGCGGACCCGATCAGGCTGCGCGCATCCGTCACATCGACGTCTGTCACCGACGCGTGCACCGTCGTCTCGGTGATTCCGTACATGTTCACCAAACGCACATCCGGATGTCCGGAGTGCCAGTCTGCCAGGGCCTTCGGATCGAGCGCTTCGCCGCCGAAGAGCACCAGTCGGACGGACTCGGGCAGTGGCGCATCCGGCAGTTGCAGCAGGCGCGAGAACGCGGTCGGGGTCTGGTTCAGGATCGTCACGCCATGGCGTCGCAGCAGGTCGACCAGTACCGCGGGTTCCCGCGCGGTGTCGTGATCGACCACGACAACCTGTCCGCCTGATGTCAGTGGCCCGAAGATTTCCCATACCGAGAAGTCGAATGCAGCCGAATGGAACCAGGTCCACACATCGCCCCGGGCAGCATCGATCGTCGACAGCGCCGACTGCAGCAGGTTCGTCATGTTGGATCGGGTCACCATGACGCCCTTGGGTTTACCCGTGGACCCAGAGGTGTAGATGACGTACGCCGGATCGTGTGGCAGCGGTGCCGAATCCCGATCCTGGAGTTCGCGCATCGCGTCCTCGGACGGCGCGACTGCCTTGATATCGATGATGCCGCTGAGCTCGGAAGTGATCGATGCGTGCCGGGCCTGCCCGATGACGGCCACCGGATCCGAGTCGCCCAGGATTGTCGAGATCCGCTCCGCCGGATAGTTGGGATCGACCGGCACATAACCGGCACCGACCAGTAAGACACCGACCATCGCCACGATGGTGTCGCGGTTGCGGTCCGCCATCACCGCGACGAGGTCTCCGCGACCTACACCCCGGGAGCCGAGTTCGCCGGCAACAGCGCAGGCCTGCTCGATCAGCTCGGCATAGGTTGTGCTGCCATGAGCGTCGACGATCGCGACCGCATCGGGCGTCACATCCGTCTGCAACACAATGCTTTCAGCGACATCGACGAAGTCGCCGGCCACCGGCATCTCGGGCGATACCTGGGCATCGGCCAATTCGGTGGTTCGCGGTGCGGTCAGTTGGTGCATTGTCACCGCGGCCGGATCGGCTGCGCCTGCCATCGCCTCGACCGTCCGGATGAAGGCGCCTGCCAACCGCTGCGCCATCGCCGGAGCCACGTGCCACAGACCGTAGCTGAGCGTGACCTCCATGGGCGCACCGTCACCGTGGTCGGTGATCGTGAACTCGAGCGGAACGCGGGCCTGGCCGATTCTGATCGGCGTGACCGCCAAGTCGCGCCCGGCCGGAATTTCGGGCGCGAGCTGATACGCGACCAGGACGTCCAGGTAGGCGTCCGAACCGAGCGACTGCGGCGGTGCCAGTTGTTCTTTGACCTCTTCGAAGGCGACGTCGGCGTGGTCCACCGCGTCGGCGACCACCTGATGGCTGGCATTGATGGCAGCACGCAGAGAAGCCGCAGGCCTCGCATCGGTGCGCAGCAGCACGGTCTGGACGAACATTCCGACCGCCGACAGCATTTCGGTGGTGCGGCCGGCGGTGGGTGTCCCGATGATGATGTCGTCGGTACCGGTGAACTGGCCGATCGTGGCCGCCAGCGCAGCGTGCAGTACATGGAAGACGCTTGCACCTTCACCGACAGCCAAGTGCTGCAGCGCCATTCGCGTCTGGATCGACACGACAACGTCGAGATAGTCTGCAGGCTCGGGTCCCAGCGGGACCTGACCCTGATGCACCTGGAACGGCAAAGGCAGATGGATAGGGGCACCGTCGAGCACCTTTGACCAGTGCTCCAGCACCTGGTCACGGCGCGCGGTCGACCGCTCCTGCGTCCCCATCAATCGCATCGTTCGCCATGCGTGGTCGCGGTACTGTGCGGCCGGCGCCGACCAGAGTGGTGCGGTGCCCGCGATCCGGGCTTCCAAGGCCCGGCCGAAATCCTGCGCCAGGACCGTCATCGACCAGCCGTCGACCGCGACGTGATGGGCGACGAGCAGTAGCCGAAGCCCGGATTCGGGACTGGTCGGCTCGAACAGATCGCCACGCCAAGGGAGGTCTGCGGTCAGATCGAACGGCCTACGTGCCTCCGACGTCAGGTTCGCCTCGGCGTGCGATTCGGGCAGCGGACGCGGTGTCAGCATGCCGGCCAGACGATTTCGGATCTCGTCGAGCGGCAACAGCTGCGGCTGCGGGAGTCCGCCGTGGTCGTTCAAAACCGTGCGCAACACTTCGTGGCGCGCGACCACATCCATCAATGCGTCGACTGCCGCGCGCGGTGTTGCCTCTGCCGGGAGTTCGATCACCGCGGGCAGATGGTAGACGGCACTGCTCGCGTCGATCCGACTGAGCACCCACAGTGCCCGTTGCTGAGGTGTCGGTGGCGGCGGCGCTGTGTTGCCGCCGGGTACTGAGCCGCCCGTGTTCAGCGGGGCCGCGTCCACGGCGGCCTGCAGATCGGAGATGTTCGCCGCACCGGCCACCATACGAACGCTGACATCGCGTCCGGTGCGCTCGGTGAGCAGCAAGGCGATGTGCATGGCGGACAAGGAGTTTGCGCCGAGGTCGAACAAGCCGACGTTCGGGTTGATCGTGTCGGCGTCGACGGCCAGCACTTCGGCCACAACGGCGCGGACCGGTGAGTCGATATCGCCGGCGCCGGCAACCACTGCGGCACCGCGGATCGTCGGCTCCGGAAGCGCCGAGATATCGCGTTTGCCAGAGGCGTTCAACGGCCATTGCGGAACCACAACGATGCGCGCGGGCACCAGGTATGCCGGCAGCAGCCGCTGGGCTATCGTCCGCAGATGCTCTTCGCCCGGACGTTGGTCGGCCGGCAGCTCGTCGTGGAGACGGACGTAGCCGACGATGTCTCCACCGCCCGCCGACTCGGTGTTGCGGATGACCACCTCGGACTCGGCCACCTCCGCAATCGTCTGCAGCGCGGCAGCGATGTCGCCGGGTTCCACCCGGTGTCCCCGGACCTGAACCTGCCGGTCAGAGCGCCCACGGTATTCGAGATGCCCTTCGACGGTCCGCCGGACCACGTCACCGCTCCGGTACATCCGCCCACCACCGACGCCGGACGGGCAGGCGACAAATCGTTGCGCGGTCAGTCCTGGCCTGCCGACGTATCCACGGGTGACCTGCGGCCCGCACGCGTAAAGCTCACCCCACACACCAGCCGGCGCGGGTTGCAGATGACGATCCAGGACCAGCAGCGAGGAGCCCGCCAGTGGTACACCGATCAGCGAGCGCGGATCCGTCGGGGTGACCGCACCCACGGTCAGATGCACGGTGGTCTCGGTGATCCCGTACATGTTCGACAACAGCACGCGGTCACCGAAGATGTTGCGCCAGTCGATCAATCGGTCCGGACGCAGCGCCTCGCCTGCGAAGATCACGGCCCGTAACCGCCCGGGATCTCTGTCACGGACGGCCACCGCCGCCAATGGATAGAACGCCGACGGTGTCTGCGACAAGATCGTGACACCGTGCCGACGGAGTAGTGGCCAGAGCGCCTGCGGATCGCGGACTTCCAGATGGTCGATCAAGACCACCTGTGCGCCCGATGTCCAGGCCGCGAAGATCTCGAAGACGGAGACGTCGAATGCGGTGGAGTGGGTGCAGCTGAACACGTCACCGGCCGTGAACCGGTAACTCTGCTCGCACGCATCCAGCAGCGCGAGTGCGTTGCCATGCGTGACGGCAACGCCTTTGGGCCGGCCGGTGGAACCGGAGGTGAAGATGACGTAGGCCCCGTCGGCGGCGGTGAGACCGTCGAGATCAGGTGACTTGGCCCCGGCATGGTCCCGAGCGTCGACATCGATGATCCGCAGTTCTTCCGGAATACGGTGACGTGTAGTCGAATCCGCCAACACAGCGCTCGGTTGCGCATCCTCGAGGATGGCCAGGATGCGCTGCTCTGGGTAGTCGGGATCGACCGGCACGTATGCCGCGCCCGCCCACATCACCGCGAATTGGGCGACAAGCGCCCTGGCATTGCGCGGCAAGGCGACGGCCACGAGGTCACCACGGCGGACACCGCCATGCACCAGGTCGGCCGCCAGCGTCCGCGCGTCGTCGACGAGCCTGCGATACGTGTATATCTCGTCCCCGAAGACCAGTGCCGGCGCATCAGGGGTCGCCTCGGACACACCCAGGATCCGGTGCACCAGTGTTCCGGCCGGCGTGGCCACGGCAGGAAGGGGCGCCTGCTGCCCTGGAACAAGTTGCGCAGGAGCGGCACTCGGCTCCACAACCGACTGGGCGATGGCGGTCACATACGCGTGGCAGAGAGCTGCGGCCATGGGTGCACTGAACCGGTCGCTGCGGTACGTCAACTCGATACGCAGTCCATCGGCGGTCTCGTCGACGATCCATTGCAACGCGACCCGGGCGTGCGTGGCCTCGCGAGGATGGACCTCGATCTGGAGACCATCGATATTCCATTGCCCGAGTGGATGATTCTGGTAGGTCAGAAGGATGTCGGACAACGGCGTTGTGGTGATGTCGCGCCGCGGTTCCACCGCCGACGCAACCGCACCGAGCGGGACGTCCGCAGAATTCAGTGCAAAACCGATCGCATCGGCAGACTGGGCGAGGACGTCCTCGAACGTTCCCGCAAAGGCGTTGCGCGACCGGACTGCCACCGGATTGACGTACATCCCGACGGCGTTGTCGAGATGTGATCCCGAGCGCCCGGCCTGTGGGACCACGATCACGAAGTCGTCGGCACCGGTGTAGCGCGCAATGGTCACGGCGAGGCAGGCGTGCAGCCATGCGAAAGTGCTGACACCTCGTTCGGCGGCAGCTGCGGCCAGGAGAGAGGACATCGATGCGCCAAGGGTGCGCCGCACCACGGCGGCCGGAGCGATATCCCTGATGTCCGCGGTGGCCAAGTCGGCGGGCAGTTCCGGGCGGGGTGCCAGATTCGCCAGGTGCTGCTTCCACAGCTCGAGCTGCGCGGCAACGACTTCCGGGCCGACGCCACTGTCGAGGGTCGCGTCGATGTACTGGGTCGTCGTCGCCCACGTCGGCGCCGTTCCCTCGAGGCGGGCACGGTACGCGGTTGCGAGATCAGCCGTCAGGACACCAAGCGACCAACCGTCCACCGCGGCATGGTGGGTACGAACCGACAACCGGTGCATCTCCGGTGCCAGTGTCGTCAACTGCACGATCAGCGGTGGGCGGACAGTCGGGTCGATCAGATCGTCCGAGTGGTCTGCGGTGCCATCGTTCGAGTCGAAGCCGATCGGCGCCAGAGCATTTCGGGGATCGACCACGTCTTGCCAGGCGGTTCCGTCGATCTCCATCCGAATGATGGTGCGCAACGCTTCGTGCCGATCGACCACATCGGTGACCGCGGCGGTGAAGGCGCTGCGGTCCAGTGGTCCTCGCAGATCTACGTCGGCGCCAAGGTGGTTGGCGGCGGATCCGGGCTGCAATCGATCCGCGAGGATGAGCGACACCTGACCTGCGGTGGCCGGCGGGCGGGCGGGCCTCGCCGTCGAACTGCGGATCTGAGCTGTCTCCATGGCGGTGCGGTCGATGATCTCGGCCAGTTCGGCAAGGTCTGCGGCTTGGAGAACGTCCCGGAGACCGAGGGACCGACCGGTGAGTTCTCTGATCCGTGCTGCGATGCGGGTGGCGTCGAGTGATGAGCCACCCAGCGCCAGCACATCGTCGTACATGGACGGGTCCGAAATGTTCAGCACATCGGAGATCGCTTGTGCAAGTGCCTTTTCGGTCTGCGTCTCGGCCGGGCGATGCGGACTGACCTGCGCGATGTCGGGGTGCGGAAGGGCATTCCGATCCAACTTCCCGGTGGTGGTGACCGGAAGAGCATCGAGGACCACAATGTGTGCCGGCCACATCGACGTCGGAAGCCGGGAGGCGATGTGGTTGCGGACACGCTTGGGCAACCGCCGATCATCGGTGGTGGTGGTGGTGGTGACGATGTAGAGGGCCAGTTGAGCCCCGCGGCCGGTGTCGACGACCACCGCGGCTGCTTGCTTGACATCGGGATGAGTCAGGGCGGCCATGGAGATCTCGCCCGGTTCCACGCGCACTCCACGAACCTGGACCTGATCGTCACTACGCCCGAGATAGTGGAGCTGCGAGAACGTCTCGTCCCAGCGAACACGGTCGCCGGTCCGATACATCCGCGCAGTTGGTGTCCACGGGTTTGCCACGAATGCCGTTGCTGTGAGCGATGACTGGTGTGCGTAGCCGCGGGCCAGTGCGGGCCCTGCCAAGTAGAGGTCGCCCACCACGCCGGCCGGCACCGGACGCAGCTGGTGATCGAGGACAAAGCACGTCATCCCAGCGATCGGCGTACCGATCGCGGGCCGATGGTCGCCGGCTGCCAGAGGGGCCGTTGCCGTGGCCATAATCGTGGATTCGGCTGGGCCGTAGAGGTTGAACACATCGCGGCCACTCCCCCAACGACGGACGACGTCGGGCGGACAGGCCTCACCGGCCAGCATCAGGGTGCTGCACACGGCCGCGGGCAGTTGTTCGGGGTCCATCGTGCCCAACACACTGGGGGTGATCACTGTGTGCGTGACCGAGACGGACACAAGGAAGTTGGCGAGTTCGGTGCCTGCGACCACATCTGTCGGTGCCGGGCACAGTGCCCCACCGCCGGACGCCGCCAGCAGGATCTCGAAGACCGAGGCGTCAAAGGCCGGGGATGCCAGTCCTGAAACCCGCGACCACTCATCGACCCCCAGTAGGCGTTGCTGCTCCATCAGGGCGGCCAGGCCACGGTGGGTGACCTGCACGCCTTTAGGGGTTCCGGTCGAGCCGGAGGTGTAGACGACGTAGGCGACGTCGTCGACGGACAACGGCCGCTCCAGATCGACCGGTGCGTCCGGCGTACCGGCGAGTCCGATACCGGACAGATCCAACCAGTGCTCGCCGGGTTCCGGCTCAACGCCCCCGATGGTCGTGAGTACCACGACCGGATCAGACTGCGTAAGGATGGTTTTGATTCGTTCACGCGGGTGCGCAGGGTCGATCTGCATGATCGTCGCACCGGTCTGTGCCACGGCCCAGAATGCGAGCAGTTGATCGAGTCCGCGCCCCGTGGCGATGGCCACGGTGGTGCCCGGTACTGCGCCGCGCGCCTTGAGGTGGTTGGCCAACTGCCGTGATCGCGACGTCAGTTCCGCGTAGTTCCAGTGTGCCGATCCGGCGTGGACTGCGGACTGGTCTGCGTAGCGGCCGGCGGCGGTGTCGAGAAGTTCGCGAAGTGTTGTGGGGGCCGGGACCGGCTGCGCCATGATCGGCACGCGTCCGAGTTCGTCCGGCGCCATCAGCGCAAGATCGTCGAAAGTTTGAGTCGACTCGCGCAGCGCAGCGTCGGCGACTGTCGCCACGAAGTTCAAGAGTCGCGTGTGGTGACCGCGAATCTCTTCATCGCTGTACCGGTTCGGGTTCGCTTCGAGGTCAAACCTGAATTCGTCAGGCTCGCTCGGGTTTCCGGTGCGGTACAGGTTGATCGCGAGGTCGTCGACCGCGCTCGTCGACAGGAGGTGCAGCGACCCGGTGGCGTCACCGAACTGCAGCGCGTCCACGGTGAGCATCAAGTTCAGCAGTGGTCCGGCGAACTCTCGACCGGCCAGTGGCGGGTTGTCGCCAGGCATCAGATCGAGCATGTCTTCGAACCGGAAGCGCTGGTGCCGAAGGGCACCCATCATCGCGCCTTGCGTCGAACCGACCGCAGCCGCGACGGTGGTACCGGCGCCGATCCCGGTCGGCAGTGGCACAACATTGGAGACCGTGCTGAAACTCTTGCGAAGCAACGCGGTGGTGCGTGCGGCCACCGGCAAGCTCAGCGCGACCTCGTCCCGCCCGGTTATGCGCGCAAGATATCCAGCGGCTGCTGCGGCAACAATCACCGGCAACGTTGTCCGGAGCGACGTCTCGGCGCGCTTCAACGCGGTCACCGTTTCACGGGGAACAATCCCGGAGACACGCAGCGGCCCGGCTTCCGGCGGGCCGGCGCGGTGCGACAACGTGACCGGAGGCGCGAGCTGGGCCACCTGTTGACGCCAGTACTCGCGGTCCTTCTGGTACCGCGGTGAAGATTCGTAGTCGAGGTCTGTCTGAGCCAGTCCAGCCAGATCCCTCGACGGAACAGGTTCACCCATGCCCTCGGCAAAGCGCCGACCGTAGGTGCCGGCGACTATCTCCAACATCGAAAACGCGCTGGACCCATCGAAGACCAGGTGGTGTCCACGTTGGTAGAACAACCACGTGTCATCGGCGACTTGAAGAATCGCCGATGCCATCAGGCGATCAACGAACAAATCGACCGGCCGGGTGTAGTCAGCCCGCATCCACTGCTGCGCGACCGCCATCGGGTTCGGCTCACCACGAAGGTCTTTCACGGTGATGTGATCACTCAGGTCGCGGTCGATGACCTGCTCGACACCGTTGTCGGTGTGCTCAAAACGGGTAAAAGCGACCCCGGTCTGCCGGCCGACCTCCTGGGCGACCGTACGGAGAAGTTCAACATCGACGAACCCGGTCAGTTCGATGTATTCGGCAATGTTGATCGGGCACAGTGGCATCGCCTGCTGAACCGCCCACAGCGCTTGCTGTGCACGGGTCAACGGCTGACGAACCACCATGCCCACGACCCACTCCTCACCTGAGTTGAGGCGAGTTGTCACCTAGCTCTTTCCGGGCGACACCGGCTCGAGAGCAACTTCGATGTCCTGGTGCTTGTGCGCCTTTCTACCGAACAGGCGCCTAAAGATGCCAGGCTTCTTCATGACATCAGACGAAGTGTAGTAGTAACCGTACTTGTAGGCACCGCCGCGAGTAGGGACGTCCGTGAGAACGACGCCTATAACTGTCGCCTGAACCGCCTCAAGCTGATCGATTGCAGCCGCTACATCCGGCACTCTCGACTGGTTCGCGCGCGCAACCAGAAGCACGCCATCGGCCCATTGAGCGAGTACTGCTGCGTCGGTGACGGGAAGCAACGGAGGCGAATCAATGATCACATAATCGAACATCGCGGACAGATTCTCCAAGCCCTGTCCCGCCTTCTTGGAACCCAAGAGCTCAGCCGGATTGGGCGGCTGCGGTCCGCTGGCAAGGATTTGAAGTCCCTTGACCTCGCTGGGTTGGAGCAGATCAGCCATCGACCCGTCCCCCTTGAGATAATTGGTCAACCCAATATCTCCCGTGCCGCCGGTGCGGCGGTAGACCTGAGGTCGGCGAAGATCGGCGTCGACCAGCACAACTCGCTTGCCAGTCTCCGCCAGAGCCGCCGCAAGATTCATAGCAGTCGTTGTTTTACCTTCTGCAGCTAGCGCACTTGTGATAACAATGCGTCGAAACGGCTTGTCTACGCTAGTGAAGGAGAGATTTGTCCGCAGCTTCCGATATGACTCCGCTGCCAGCGTGGCTCCCGAACTGAAGTCTATGAGCCCGGTTTGCTTAAGGAGGTCATCAGTTGGCACGGTCGCTAGCACAGGAGCGTCTGTGAACTCTGCAATCTGATCCTCTCCCTGGACCCTGTTGTTCCATCGATCTCGAACAAATACGGCTGCGACACCGACGATCAGGCCGACGATTAGCGCCAACGCAGTATTGCGGTTCGTTCGCGGAGAGATCGGAGTATCACTGATAGCGGCGGGAGTAATCACCGTCAGTTTGGCCAACGGCACCCGCCCGCCTGCAGGAGTTTCAAGTTGCTCGACGAAATCGGTCATCGACTCCGCGACTGCATTTGCCAAGTTTGCGGCTGTTTCCTTGTTGGTACTTTCGGCCGAAATGTTCAGCAGTACCGTCTCTGGCGTCGTCGAAGCGCTAAGGGCTGCCTTCGCGTCTATCAAAGACAGAGGCACTCCATCTGGACCAATAGCGGTCGCCACGACACCATCAGAGTCGACCAACTTGACGTAGGACATGACGCGCTGCTGCGATGCCAGGGAGCCCTGGTAGGCAGTCTGGGCGTTCGCCTCGTTCCCGGATGTGACATACAGGGTCGCCGTCGACTGGTATACCGGTTTTTGCAACAGACTGTAAATGAGCCCTGCCGCTCCACAAACCAACATCAGCACCAGAATCACGGCCCACCCGCGTTTGACAACACCAACAGCAGAACGCAGCGAATCTTTCCCCGGTTCCTGCAGGCCTTGCGGTGTTACGTTCATCTACCAGATCTCCTAGTTCCCACGCACACTGCTGTCTGGCGCCGTTCGATTCGACTACTCGCGAAAATTGTCAGTTCGTTTCTGTGGCGATTGCTCCACCACTCAGATACCTGACGTCTACAGACGTTCGAAGTCGTACGATTGACCACCGACTGAGATGCTTCGATTGCCTGATTATGCACTAGCGGGTCGAATACCGCCGTTTGGGCCGTAGACAAGGTCACCCCTATCTGCGCAGCGAATCATGATTATCGCGGTACCACGCCACAGTGTCGGCCAGACCATCCCGCAATGAAATCTGAGGCTTCCAACCACTACCGAGTAGGGTGGTGATATCGATGAGCTTGCGTGGGGTGCCGTCAGGCTTGCTGGTATCCCAACGTGTCTCACCGACGAATCCGACGACATCGGCGACAGTCAACGCAATTTCCTCGATCGTCTGGTCCTCACCTGTACCCACGTTCACCTGCTGCGGACCGTCGAAGTGCTCGAGCAGGTGCAGGCAAGCAGACGCCATGTCGTCAACGTGAAGGAACTCTCGCTTCGGCGTACCGGAACCCCAATTGGTAACGAAGGGGGCGCTCTCTCGCGTTGCGTCATCGTAACGACGGATCATCGCTGGCAACACATGCGAATTCGTCTCCGAAAAATTGTCGCCAGGCCCGTAGAGATTCGTGGGCATAGCTGATATCCACGGCAGTCCGTACTGACGGCGCACTGCCTGCACCTGTAGGATCCCAGCGATCTTCGCTATCGCATAAGCGTCATTCGTCGGCTCGAGGGCACCGGTGAGTAGTGAGTCCTCTGTAATCGGTTGCGGCGCAAACTTGGGGTAAATACACGTCGAACCCAGGAATAGAAGACGCTCGACACGGTTCCTTAGCGCAGCGTCCAACACGTTGACCTGGATTTGCAGATTCTCCGACAGAAAGTCGACCGGGTAGGTGTTGTTGGCATGAATACCGCCCACCTTCGCCGCTGCAAGGATCACAACGTCAGGCTGTTCCTGCGCGAAGAAGTCAAAGACCGCGCCACGGTCTTTCAGATCCAGTTCGCCACTAGTTCTTCCGACCAAATTCCGAAAGCCGCTCACCGTAAATCGCCGCCACAGCGCAGAGCCCACGAGTCCCCGGTGACCAGCGATATAGACCTTCGCCGTCCGGTCGATAACGGACGGCTCGAAGTCACCGCTCATTGTCAATACCCTGCCACGCGGGAACAGACGGCGTATCGATCCACGGCTTGCCCTCGCACTCGAGTGCACGGATATCGGCATCAACCATGATGCGGGCAAGTTCCGGGGTATGAACCGTCGCCTTCCAGCCGAGTTGGGACTCAGCCTTTCCTGCATCACCAATCAACGCGTCCACTTCGGTAGGCCTCAGATACCGGTCATCGAAGCGGACGTGCTCTTGCCAATCCAGTCCTACGTGCTCGAAGGCTGTCTGCAAGAAATCACGGACTGTGTAGTTTCCACCCGTAGCCAACACATAATCGTCCGGCTCGTCGACCTGAAGCATCCGCCACATGCCTTCGACATATTCAGGCGCGTAACCCCAATCGCGAACCGCGTCGAGATTCCCCATATAAACGTGCTGTTCCATGCCGGCTTTGATACGCGCCACCGCGCGTGTGATCTTTCGAGTGACAAACGTTTCCCCTCGCCTAGGAGACTCATGGTTGAACAAAATTCCGTTGACAGCGAACAGTCCATAAGCCTCACGATAGTTCCGCGTCACCCAGTATGCGTATACTTTCGCCGCGCCATAAGGCGACCGCGGGTAGAAGAGCGTGTCCTCGTTCTGCGGCGGGGGGGAAGCGCCAAACATCTCGGAACTCGATGCCTGATAAAAACGGCAATTGACTCCAGCTACCCTCACCGCTTCAAGCAGTCGGATCGAACCAATGCCCGTCGTGTCACCCGTATGCTCGGGTTCGTCAAAGCTCACGCGTACGTGGGACTGCGCTGCTAGGTTGTAAACCTCGTCGGGCGCAATTTTCGATAGGAGAGTGACCAGTCGCGCACCGTCACTCAGGTCGCCGAAATGCAGGAACAGTCGCGCATTGGGATCGTGAGGGTCTACATATAGATGATCAATCCTGGCGGTATTGAAAGAAGACGAGCGCCGAATCAGTCCGTGCACCTCGTACCCCTTCTTCAGCAGCAACTCCGCCAGGTATGAGCCATCCTGGCCCGTAATCCCGGTGATTAGTGCTCGTTTCATAACTTTCTCCAAAGAGCTTTGTAGTTGCGCCAGCTCACATCGTTGTGACCCCGGCGCTTCAGTTTGCAACGACGATTTTTCCGGCTTCTACATTTCGATATACGACCGCACCCGCGCCGACAGTCGCTCCGGCGCCAATTTCAACACCGCGCAAGACAATCGCCCGCGCAGCTATCCACGCTCCATCGCCTACAGTGATCGGCGCATTATCAAACTCAAAGGTCGGGGACTTTCGATCATGGCTACCCGTGCACAACAGTGCCTGTTGAGAAACGCAGACATTTCTTCCGATCGTCACAGGCTCGAGATTGAGTATGTAGGAACCCTCCCCCAGCCAACTATTGGCACCCACTGCCAATTTCCAGGGCCAATGGATCCGGCAATTGTAGCGAATAATCACACCCTCCCCTATCACCGCTCCAAACACCCGCAGGATATAAACCCTGAGTAGATTGGGACACCACCAGCGACAGAACACAAGGCCGGAAACCGCCATCCAAAGAACCTGAACCACAGCCGGGCGACCCTTGTCATAACCGGCACCCGTGAACCCTGCTAGGTCACGAGTCCCATTGCAAGCGCCCCTGTCGACACTCATGCCGCCCCAGGCACTCTCTCGCCAACCGGCGCCATTCCTTCCAAGAGTTCAATGAACGCTGAAAGACTCTTGCCCTGCGAATAGAACTCGGCACAGTATTTCTGTCCGTGCCGTCCGAGTTGGCGCATCCGTTCGGGAGTACCACTCAATTCACCGATCATCGCAACGAGTTCGGCTGGAGAACCGGGATTCACCACCACGCCGCCTCCTGAGTTCGTCACAACCTCAGCAGTCGTACTACGCGGATCAGTGCAGGCGATTACCGGACGGTTCGCCGCGAAGTACGTCGTCAACTTACTCGGCACAGCCATTTCAACGACGCCCGACTTCTCGTTGACAAGCAGAAAATCCGCGGCTTGCAACGCGAGAGCAAAATGCGTATCCGGCAACGGATCCACAAAGGTCACAGAATTGACGCCCTCAGCATACTGTTCCAATTCATCTCTCCTATTACCGTCACCCACCAGATAAAAGTGTATTGACCCTCCCGCTGAGTCGGATAGTCGAGCTGCATCTATCACGTTCTCCAACCCTTGCTTGGCACCCATATTGCCAGCGTGGACTACTATCGTCCTGTCCAGAGCCCAACCAAGTTGCTTTCTCGGATCCGACTTTGAATAATCGCCAATGACACCTTCTTCAGCTCTGACGGTGTGATTCCAGTTTCGGACGATCTTGATGCGACCGCCGGAGACGCCCATAGAAGTAATCGTCTTTTCAAATCTTTCGTGTATTGCGCAGACGAAGTCAGCGCGACGCAGAACCGACGATTCCAACCGTGCAAGTACACTCGCAACAAACTTCCCAGCACCACCAGTCTCGGAAATCCCTAAACCGTAGATGTCCTGCACCCACACTACCGACTTTCGATCCCGAGCTGATAGCGAGACTCGCAACAGAACAAGTGCCGTCGCCATTAGTGAGGGCGAGACACAGATGATGACGCTCGAGTCCCCCCACCTCGAAAACACCGCGCGGACACCAAATGCAATTTCCATCACTGCGCGGTTCAGAACCCGCGGGCGCCTTGGGATGTAGTGCCGCATACGCCTGACTCGCACTCCATCGACTACTGCCGAGCGCGGGTATTGACGACCTTCTGCAGACACGCTCCACGTCGGATAATGCGGGTAGCTAGTGACAACATCAACCGGATACCCTTCATTCGCCAATGCCTCCGCAAGACCTGCAGTATAGGGCGCGATTCCTGTCGGCTCCGGCCAATAATTGAGGCCTACAATCAAAACTCCCGGCTTATTCACGGAGAGACCCTTCTTTGGGAGGCGGCTTTCATATACGACTTCCCATGCACACCTGCCGTACACAAGAACAAGACGAACAGAAGGACGAATAGTCGCGACATAGCCTGCAATAAGGAACCGCGCAAGATCAAGACCAGATAGACCGAAACCGGTATAAGCATGAATACGATCGCGTTAAGTTCGGAGGCCCGGCCAGCGCCAGCGTCTTCCCGAAGCTGATATATGGAAATCTGTCGATATAGCCTTCCGACTAGATAGAAGCCGACGCCGACGCCGATGAATCCAAACGACATGTATAGTTCGCTCCACAGTGGAGCCGATAGGTTCGAGTTTCGGTACTTAATGAACTCTGCAACCACAGATCCGGTGTCCATCGGCTTACTCGGCCAAACCGATCTCGGGATCATAAAGAATACGGAACCCAGCAGATTGTCCCCGAAAGAGTAGCCTCGTTCTCCTACATACGTGACGAGGTTCCCAATCTGGGACATCGAATCATAATCCGTTTTTGTAAGTAAAGTTCCCGCCACTCCGCTATCGGCCTGCTTCAAGCGGCTCCCCGTGTACCTAAAAGCGTCCAAATACGGGAATAGAAAAATGCTCGCTGAGACGAATCCAGCTATTAACCATCTGACTCCATTCCGGGTTCGGCTCCACGGTAGAAGAAAGAGAAGACTCAACGCGATAACCAGAAACCAGAACCTCGAGGAGGAGATCGGATTATTGAGCAACACATTCGATCCAACCAACATTGCGAGCAGAGTCATCCAGTACAGACTCCGACGCAACTCCCGGCGGTTTAACAGCAGATAGACCACCGCATATAGTGCGACAAACGGGATAACTGAAGTGACGCTCGTCAGGATGGCGCCCGAAGCCTTTGAGCTGCTGCTGTAGTAGCCACCATTGAATAGGAACTCACTTCTCGCCTGCCGGCTGGTGAACAGAACATCAATTCCGCCGAGATAGTAGACGAACAACGGCGTCAGCAATACCGCGGCAATGCCCAACATCGCCACGCGGCGTGGGTCCACGAGCCGCGTGGATGGCAACTTCGATCCGAGCGCATGGTTTTTGCCCCGAGTGTGCATGTTTCGGCCGAGCCCGAAATCGTATGCAAGGAATCCGATGAGGACGATCACGGACTGTGTGACGGCGACGTCGTCGTCGAGAATCGTCTTCAGCGGATTCCGCCCGGCCACATACTGCAACAGTGGAGCAACGCCGAGCCATGTGTAGGAGTATCCGAAGACCATCAACGAAACCCAGTCCGGCCTACCCCAGGAAGCAATCACACTGAGCCGGTAACCGGAATACAGTACGATCAAGTACTGGAGTGTCA
The DNA here is from genome assembly GCF_059445525.1 of Williamsia sp. Y712. NCBI lineage: Bacteria > Bacillati > Actinomycetota > Actinomycetes > Mycobacteriales > Nocardiaceae > Williamsia > Williamsia sp. Y712. Next base: position 1,689,101 of record NZ_JCAIUN010000001.1, on the reverse strand, counting down.
GAGCAACTAGATCGAGGTTCTGGCTTCGGGGGACTAACGACGTAAGCCAGACCGGAAGCAGTAGCGCGAGCACAACGAAGAACAAGACTCCCAAGACGGGCGACGGTCTTGTCAACTGTCCGTTGGGCTTCATGAAGGTGCTCGCACGAGCACTAACGGCAGTCATGTGCCCGCTCGGCCCCGTGCTAGCAACCAGGCATACTGCCGCTCGAGCCCCTCGCGGAGATCTACCGTAGGTCGCCACCCCAACTCGCTGCGTACCAGCGAACTATCGCCATCCGTTCGGCGCACATCACCGTCCTGAACCGCGATGCGCTTTATCTCGATCGGATCACCGTGGATCTCCTGCAGGATCGCCAACACGTCATTTACCGTGGCGTGGCTCGCCCCGGACAGGTTGTAAACCTGACCCGTACAAGTCGATCCCGCAGCCAATATGTTCGCGCTGACAATATCATCGACGTACGTGAAATCTCGAACCTGCGTGCCGTCTCCGTAAAGCGTTAGAGGCTCACCACTTAGGGCCGCCTCAATGAATTTGGTAAACGCCATGTCCGGACGCTGTCGAGGTCCGTAGACGGTGAAATATCGTAGCGACACGGTTGCCATATTAAAGTTCTCGGCGTAGAGACTCACCAAGTGTTCGGCCGAGAGTTTAGTCACGCCGTATGGCGAATACGGTCGTGGAACAGTTTGCTCGGTGCATGGCCAGACCTTCGCATTTCCGTACACGCTTGAGCTTGAAGCGTATACAAACTTCGCGCCATCGCGCTCGCGGACCGCCTCGAGCAACCTCTGGGTTGCGAGCACGTTGCACTCCACGTATTCCTTAAATCCACTGCTCCAGGAACTGCGCACACCAGGCTGGCCAGCCTGGTGAAAGATCGTGTCGCATCCGTCTAAGGCAGAGCCAAGCGTGTCTATATCCGTACGCAAGTCGGCTTCTATGAAATGGAACCGCTCGTAGGCTCGGAGTATCTCGAGGTTTGCGCGCTTCCGCAGGGGGTCATAGTAGTCAGTTAGACAATCCACGCCAACAACTTCTTCGCCCTCGTCCAGAAGCCTTTGCGCAAGAGTAGAGCCTACGAAGCCAGCACAACCCGTTACAATTTTCGAGCTCACTGAGCTGCACCTTGGTAAACGTTCTCCAGCGCGCGAGCGACGCTCGCCATCGTAAACTTCTCGTTCACTAGATCGATTCCATTCTGCTCATACTTCGGAAGTAGATGGGGGTTCTGGCAAAAGTCCCGCAGTTTATCGAGAAGGCTGTTCAAGTTTGGCTGGACAACGCCTCCAGCATCTGCCTCGGACACGTACGGCGCCAGACCACAACTCGTCGTGATGACCACGGGGGTGCCCCCCGCGAGACTCTCAAGAACGATGTTGGGAAAAGGTTCGTCAATTGACGGGAGTACCATTACGTCATACTGGGTCAGTATATTTCGTACCTCTGAGTAGTGCAGCGCCCCGACGTATCTCACACACTCTGTCAAATGAAGGTTCTTGATCATCTCCTGTGCCTCCGGCAACGCACCTTCATCCGGGCCGAAAATGTCCAGCGTAACTTCGTAGCCCTCCTGACGCATCCTTGATACAGCTTCAACCAGATGGGTCAGCCGCTTACGTGGATGGAGCCTGGAAATGAAAACCAATCGCAGACCACTTTGATCGACCGGATATGACTTGTGGCCTCCAACAGCAACTGAGTCGACGCCATTAACTACATGGTGCGTGCGTACTGGTGGACCTACCGCGACGAGATCTCGCTCTTCGTAGGGGGTCAGGTACAACATCGACTGTGTGCTCGATATAGCTGGCCTTGTCAACACCGTGTCATAAATTCGGTAAACCAGGCCTTGACGTGGCGCTAACATCCCGTGCGTCTGCCATACAACCGGCACACCCTGTTTGGCAGCTATACGCGCCGCGATGAGCATCCAAAGATCGCGACCCGCGTGCATATGCACACAGTCATATTCACCAGCGTGCGCGCGAAGCCACTGTAGCGCTTCCCTACTATAGGCGGTCGCGAATCGGTGGCCGGGAAGCCTCTTGAAAGGAAACAAAGTTGCACCAACACCGAGTACGTGAGTCGGAGTCTCGCCGTCACCACGCCACAAACCCAGAATATGGCAGTTGTTACCGTTTTCCTCTAAGGCAACACATTGGCGCGCAGTCCCACGAACTGGGCCTCCATACTCAGCCTTGTCGCTTACCAAGGGAACCAGATGCAAAATCCTCAAGCCACTACTCCATTCGTTACAGGACTGTTTTCCGGCGTTCGCCGGCGGGATCTAGTTACCAGGAGCGAACTTGCCCCCGCAATAGTTCCACTCAACGACAATTCCACTAGAAATCCGACCGCCGGTGAAACGCCGGCAAAAGCCAAACCGATTAAGGACAGTGCTCCGACAATCCCCGCGGTGTAGACACACACACTTGCCGCGAAGACGTGTATCAAAGCCGCCTGAGCCGCAACCACGATACCCAATGCCAACAGGACCACCAGGGTCGATATCAGTAGCAGCCCACTTGAGCCAACACTGGTGAGTACCGCCCCAACGAATGACAAGGTCAAACAGCTAGCGAGTAGAATACACCTCTGTTTAATCGAAACTCGATTCCTTATTTCGCGTCTCCGAGTAAAGATTTCGTTGATTATCAAGAAGCCCAACAAAGCCTGGACCAATACATAGACTATGAGATAGAAGTGCCAGAGCTGAAAGTCCGCAACAGGCGTCATACCCCGAACGATGTTCACATCGTTGCGATACAACATCGCAGAGCCGGTACCAAGCCCAAGTGCGAGCCACGACGATCCGGATCTGCTTCTGCCATACGGAACCAACAGAAATACTGTCCAAGCGACTGGGAGGGAGAAAACGGCCATATTTGCCTCGTACGCCCCCATGATGACCAGAATCAAGAGCCAAAGAAGGTTTCGAACCAGAATAAACTGTTGATACGCGACTCGGCGGCCAGCCGATATGAGCGCAGAAGCGTGCCCGCCAGTCACGACACCCGTCAAGGCGCCCGCTAAACCGAGGAATATCACTGCAACTACTTGAATGGCCTGCGAGTCCCCCGCACGCACCGCTCCTATGGCACCAGCAATGGCTAAGACAGCTACAACGAACGCTCCAAGGTATCGGGACACGTTGTTGCGGTGCTCAGTCTGTACAGCCGCAGCTTGACCCGCTTGTAACGAAGCGAGTCCGACCGCGACGGCGATCGTCGTTGAGCGGTCGGACCCGAACAGCTCAGGCGCAGCTAATAGCCCTGCGCTTAGCAGCAGGTTCAACGCTGCGTAAGCCGAGGAGCCGATACGCGACGTTCCTTCGAATTTCTTCAGCATTATGCTCTTGCCGTTTCCACTTTCTGCGGGGTGATCAGGGAATTGGCAGAGACGCTCGTCTCGGGGCCGATCAGTACCTCGCCGGCCACTACCGCACCAGCGTAAATTTTCGCACCATCACCGATTGTGGGATAACCATTTTTTCCATCACGGCCGAACGTGACATTTTGGTAAACAACGACATCCCGGCCGACTTCGACACCTGTTCCGATTACTATGCCGACTGGGTGGGGCAGGCACAGCGCGCCTCGAAAAACGACTCCCGAAGAGACATCACAGCCGTACCTGGATAAGAGTCGGCCACGCCAAAATATGTGCATAATGCCGCGCGAGTTCGCTGCGAGGCGAAATAACGTCGCCGCCCTCAGTGAAGGGGACAGCGCCCAACGCGCAATCCAGTAGGGCTTTTCTTTACGTCCACTCAATGCTGCGAGGAGCAAATAGTCGCCCCGCGCGTGTCTGAGCACGTCGCTTGTAGTCATTGAGGCCTCTCGCAGCATGGTCCGTCACGCTTTCGCTCGTTGTCTTCTTCCAGTCGCGAAGTAGTTCCAACCCGCCTCTCGCCATGTCTCCGGGTCGAGACAGTTCCGTCCATCGATGATGTTCTGTGATCTAACTGCTTTGGCGACCAAGGAGGGATCCATCCGGCGAAACTCCGCCCACTCAGTGAGAACCAACACCATGTCGGCGCCAGAACAGGCCTCGATCATCGAAGTTGCGTAATTGAGCGTCGGATACTGCTTGCGGGAGTTATCCATTGCCTTGGGGTCATACACGCTTACCGAGGCTCCCTGGAGTTGTATCTGACCGGCGATATTCAGCGCCGGGGAGTCCCTGACGTCGTCTGAATCAGGCTTGAACGCGGCACCGAGAACGGCCACTCGGGTACCGAGCACGGTCCCGCCCAGCATTCGCTTTGTGACGTCTACGAGATCTAGGCGGCGACGCATGTTTATCGTGTCGACCTCTCGGAGGAATGTCAGGGCCTGATCAGCCCCGAGCTCCCCCGCGCGCGCCATGAATGCTCTGATGTCCTTTGGTAGGCATCCGCCTCCGAAGCCGATACCCGCGTTGAGGAACTTCCGGCCAATTCGGTCGTCGTGGCCGATAGCATCAGCCAACTCGGTGACGTCCGCACCAGCCGCTTCGCACACCTCTGCAATAGCGTTGATGAAGGAGATCTTGGTAGCAAGAAAAGCGTTGGCAGAGACCTTCACTAGCTCAGCGGTCGCCAAGTTGGTTACAACAAAGGGCGTGCCAGAAGACAAAGGAACCTCGTAGATCTCTCGTGCGATTTCCTCAGCCCGTGTTTGGCTTCGCAGATCATCGACTCCCAACACCAAACGGTCCGGTTTGAGGGTGTCCTCCACCGCATGTCCCTCCCGAAGAAACTCGGGATTCCAGGCGACTTCAACGCTCACGTCTTCCGGAACGATTGCACGAATGCGGTTCGAGATGTGCTCAGCTGTACCAACGGGCACCGTGGATTTCCCGAATATGACTGCGTCGCGAACTAGCAGCGGGCCCAGCCTCTCCACTACAGACTCGACGTAGCTCAGATCCGCGGCGTACTCCCCCTTCTTCTGTGGGGTCCCTACCGCGAGAAAATGCACATCCGCGAACTTTGCGGCATCCTCATACGACGCTGAAAACTGCAACCTTCCCGCGTCTATGTTCCTTTTCAGCACCTCTTGCAAACCGGGCTCGTAGAACGGCACCTCGCCGACCTGTAGCTTCGCTATTTTAGATGGGTCAATGTCTACGCCCAAGACCTCGTGGCCCAGTTCCGCCATACAAGCAGCGTGTGTTGCGCCGAGATAACCGGTACCTAGGACAGTCATCTTCATTTTGGTTTCCCTCATTTTCCGAAGTCTTACATCTGTTTATGCTGCACTGTGCGCACTCGAAGCAACGCGCCAAGGACGCGCAGGGATGAAGAGCCAGCATTAAAGCATCCGCCACGCACATAGATTCGCACTGTGGTCGAATGTGCGCCTTACGAGTTCCTCGAAGGCACGCATTCAAGCCTCGGGAGCCCAGGCCCGGCAATATCCTGGTCACCTCTGGGTTCGTGCATCAATATGCACCCTCGCTCCGAGTGACTGCCCGAAGCGTTCGCCACAAGATCATCGCGTCCTGCATCACCGACCAGTTTTCAACGTACGAAAGGTCGAGCCGAACAGATTCCTCCCACGACAGGTCTGAGCGGCCAGAGACTTGCCAAAGCCCAGTCATCCCAGGCCTGACCAGCATGCGCCGTGTCACGATGCCAGAGTATTTCTCGACCTCATCCCGCAGCGGTGGCCGGGGACCGACCAAACTCATCGAGCCACCGACGACATTGAATAATTGCGGAAGCTCATCCAGGCTATAGCGCCGCAGGAACTTGCCGATCGGGGTCACACGGGGATCGTCACGGAGTTTGAAAAGCACACCTGATCCCTCATTCCTTTGGATCAACGCGGCCTTCTGCTTGTCAGCACCGTCTACCATGGTACGAAATTTCCACATATCGAATGGTTTATTGCCCAAGCCAATGCGTTCAGCCCGATAGAATATCGGCCCCTTTGAACCGAGCTTTACCGCGATCGCACAACCGAGCAGGACGGGGCCCAGGGCAATTACGAGCGTGAGCGCTCCGACCCGGTCAAAGGCGGCTTTCAGGAATCGGTTTGCACCATCGTATCGCGGCTTGTCGATATGGAGCAGGGGCAGTCCGGCGACCGGCCGAACCATCACGCGCGGCCCGGCGACATCCATGACCCCGGGGGAAACCAACATGTCGACGTTCATGCCCTCAAGCTCCCAAGAAAGCTCCCGCATCGCCGAATGTCCCAACGCCTCTGCGGATGTCACCGCCACGGTGGTTGCCCCGCATAGCGCAACCGCATCGCGCGCATCCCTGAAGTTTCCAAACACTGGAATGCTCAGCCCCTCTACGGTGAGTGACCGGTGTTCGGCTCCGGGCGGAACACACAGGCCAACCACCTCGTAACCTAGCCCCGGGTTGCGATTCAAGTGGGTGATAAGAGAGTCCGCCGAGGAATGACTTCCAACTACGAGCACCTGGCTCAGATTTCGGCGTCGCAACCTGCTTCGATGCAGGCCCTTTCGCCAAGCCCATCGGGACACGAGCAAACTAATGGTGCCCAGTGGCAACGCAATAGCGACGAATCCTCGCGCGAGATTCAATTTGAACGTTAGATCGACGATGGCCAACAAGCCGAACACAATGAAACAAGCGTTGAGAACTCGGCTGTACTCTGTCGGGCCGTCTCCCACTATGCGACGATCGCCGCTTTGGGTCGCACGTAGCGCGAAAATCCATGCTAAAAAAAGACAAAGCGTCAGAATCGTTGATTTCAGCGTGGTACTCGCCGCGAGAGTTTCCGTGCTGCCGAATCTGATTTGATGGGCAACCAGGACGGCGGCTGCCACGATGATCGCGTCCGTCCATCGGATCCGTCCGACATACTTACTGGCCCAACGATCTTCGCGCGCTTTGACAACGGGCCGCAGACGCGCCCCGCCTGTATCGCTCTCAGACCATACGGTTGTCACCGAGCTTTCACGTCTCGACATCCTAGCCTTCCCCGGCGCTGCTTATGCCCCCGACAACCGTCGGTGCCGAATATCCTGCAATAAATTGTCGGTTCTTGATTGGTTGCCACTGGGTTCATCCAAACGCTCGCAACCTCTGCGCACCATTGCGTGATACGAACGTTACTGTACGAACTTCGTTCGTGCGTACCGTCGGCCGACGCTTACGGGGTTCGTTAAACGACGCCACGGATACATATGTCGGATTCAAATCGACAATTTGTGCGTGGCATAGCAAATTTCGTCGCTAGCGGTCGCTAATTGCGGACCTGTGGTGCACGTCACCCATAGTGGCCGCGTCCGAGCATCAGGCCCCCGTCGCCTGGCGTTTCACCCATGCAGACGCGACGCTAACGGACCAGTTTGACGTGGACCACAAACGCCGGGGCCGTCATCCCCCAGTGTCCCAAATCACTCACAACCGAGCATTGAGGTAATAATAGACAGCATGTTAATTGAGCGTCAAGCTCACAGAATTAACCTGTGCGTAACATTAGGGGGTGCTCGATGTCGGGATTTGGACACCCGCGGGGACAGAGTTTGTACGCTCAAGACGTGAGCAACTGACAGTCAATTCGTCAGCGTTGATTCGCGTCGTCAGCGTTGATTCGCGCAGTTCCCATGGCCGAAACTCGCATGTACGAATAATCCGCCCAACGCATCACTCCGGTGCGCTCACACGGCCGCATCGCCAAGATCTGCCCGTCGACGTTGCCCGCGTATTTCCCTGTGTGCTGGCGATTCGACGTCACGGTGCGGCGTCACCACGCCTTCGACTTCGACTTCCATCGATCCAAGCCGCCAATCTATTTACCGCCTCTTCAACCTCAACGGCCACGGCGTCGAACACCGCCGGCGACTGACGGATCGGGTCAACAATGTCCAACTCAGGGTCATCCGGCTTGGCAACAATCGGATGGAAGACGCCAGTGTCCCCCGCAGACCGAGGGATCTCATGCAACGTCAGAATCCGCTTCCAACGAACCGGGGCCATCTGCCGCGCCGCCGCCCTATGTTCCCTGGCCATCCCTAGTACCAGATCCTGTTGGGCCACAACAGATTCGGTTAACAGTCGAGATTGGAAACCGTCGAAGTCGAGGTGCCGGTCCCGGAGCACACGCTGACTGTCGGGGTGCATACGCTCACCGTTTCGCGCACGAGTCCCTGCACTGGAAACCGTCAGACCGAGTCCAAGTGAAGTGCTCCGATCTCTCAACATCCGTTCCGCGATGGGCGATCTACATATGTTGCCCGTACACACGAACAAGACCTTCATCGCGCTCGCCCCCTTTTCGATGAACTAGCAGCAATCATCTGGTTTCATCCTTAGTCAATCCCTCTGCCTTTCAATGGATCCCGGCCGACAGTCCACATCTTTTTCGAGGCGAAGGCGGTCGGTCCGAGACATCCATTTGCCACATCCGCGGCCGTTAGGCAGATTACGCATACAGCCCAAGGGCCCCGTCGCCCACCAACCAGGTTTAACAACGTTATCGAACCGCCGGTCGTCGAGGTCAGCTTGGTTCAGAACGGCTGTGACCTCCACTGCGCACTGGCCCGCGGTGGGATATTTGTCCGAGCGTGGTATCAAGTCACGGCGACGCCACAAACGGCAAGAGAGGGTGCCAGCATTGTATGCGACCACGTCCCTCGCCGCGCGCGCAGTTGGACGTGCGTCGACGATGCCGACTTCCAGAAGTTTGCGCCTATTCGAGGCGCCTTAGTGCGCGTGTAATTGTGACGTGAACGCGACAGTCACGCTCGATAGGACGGATGGTCGGCCGAGGTGAGATGATCCAGGTATGGGTGACACACGGAGGCGTTGGCCCCGACGGATATCAGGTAAGACAATTGCGTCGATTGCAGCCATCATTGTTGGAATAGTGGTAATCGCCGGGGGGTTACTAGTAAACGACCATCGAACAGGTGGCTCCGACACAGGCGCATCGACGGTGCACCTGCCAAGTCAACCAGCCGAAGATTCAGGTGCTATGCCCCCATTGCTGGCCGTCGTTGGGGACAGCTACACAGGTGGATCAGACATGGGTGGCCGGGGCCAGTACAATTGGCTTTCTGTTCTGGCGAATAGACTCGACTATCTTCCCTGCGGTTTCCCCGTAGGCGGAAGCGGTTGGACTGCGGGACGGAGCGGTTTCACTTTTGGGGCCCGTGTGGAATGGGCGGTAGAGCTGGACCCGGATGTCATTGTCTTCTTCAACGGCGTGAATGACCTCAAGAGCGATGTCAGTAAAGCCGGTATAGAAGCCGATAAGGCGTTGGCTGACCTACGTTCCCGTAACCCCGATGTCCCCGTCGTAGTCATCGGGCCCGTTCTAGTACAGGACTCGTCCGCCAGCAAAACTAAGGCGATGGCCAGCAAGATACGAACAGCCGCGCTCGCCCACGACGCCTTCTGGGTTGACCCGGTTACCGAGGGATGGTTTGCCGGACCGGACCGCAAACTAATTGGGATCGACCGCTTCCACCCGACTAACGAGGGCATGATTTACCTCGCCGAGAAGATCGAGGCGAGCCTCAGGACATTTGGCCTCGCAGACCTTCCGGAACGCACTCGGGATTATTGGGCGTGCAATGTCCCAACAGTCCCTGATCCCACACCAACCACACCGCCCGAGTGAATCCTATCGTCGTTTCCAACCGTCGTCGTGTGCACGGTTGATAACGCGAGCGACGGTCTGGGGCTGTTCGAAGCGACGTGCTTCGGTTCATCTAAAAGTCTTGACGTCTAGGTGATCTCAACGGCGCCGGTCTCGGGGATCGAGGCGACAGCTGCGCCGCGTCCTGTCCGATTTCGCGATTGAGAGCGGCCCAGTCAACTAGCGATTTCTCGAACAGATGGTCGATAGCCAATTTTCCGGGCGTTCATTTCTGAAGAGTTTTGGCGCTGCGACGAGCGGAACTCGGTAATAGTCATTTTAAATGCGGATATGACGTGTAAGGTTTCGAGCCATGTTGACGTTCTTTCATCTGGACATTGCTGACGTTTCACCGTCTACGGCCACGCTGATGGGTGTCTTGATCGCAGGAATCTGAGTCCGATACCACCTTGCCGCGCGGGTGAACCGATAGCCACAACGGCGCCGCCTACCAAATTTCGCAATCACTGTTCCCGGCCAGAGCCAGGGTCCTGATACGTATCAATATTCGCAAAGAGTTTTGGGATACAGCTACCAAACACAGTTGCTCGACCTCACAGGCAGAGATCTCTTGACAGATGCGGACACCATCGCATCCACGGTCGACCGAGTCCTCGCACGGCAGCAGGGAAGTATAGTTTCTCTGGTCGGTCACAGCGTCGGGGGCTTGCCTGCGCGCTTTTACCTGAAAACGCTGGGAGGCGTGACGACGTCAGCTCAGCGGCGGCACTTTACACCCGGCCTGAAGCACCACTACGCGATCCGTGGTGAACGTGAGTACAGCGATGAACGACTCGCCGGTAGTCAATCGCCTTGCCGCAATACCGGCAATCCCCGGCATCAACGAGCCATCGAACACAACATGACGCCCAACAACCCCGTTTGGTGTGGTCAGTTGTGAGTTCCGCGCTGACGGTCGGATGCCCAGGGACCTACGTTGTCGATCGCGACAACGCAGTCACGCCCGAAAGCGCAATCCGACTGAGTTTTCCGAACTGAGCAGACTGCGCAAGATCGCCGATACTCAACCAATACCGAGCGACCGGGACAACATGGGCCACGAGGCGTGGAAGTCGTCGTTCCAATAGCTCCATGCATGGGTGCCCGTGAACCTGAAGTGGGTGGTCGGGCTCATGCCCAGAGACGCCAACCGAAAGGCGAAGGCCTGCGTGCACGCATTGGTGACTGCCTCGATCAATCCACCGGCGACGATCTGATCAACGAGCTTGGCAATATCACCATCGATGTACGAATTGTTCAGCACGTCATACTGTCCCGGCAATCCGGTCCCCGATGACAGAAAGACCTCCGTCCCACGGAGTCGCTCGGCATGCACGAATGGATCGTGCGCCGCCCACGCAGGGTCGTCCGGTGGCCCATACATGTTTGCCGGATCACCCTTACCGACGTGGTTCATCGTGATTCGGATCAGGGCCTGCCCCACGGGATCGCTGACGCTGGCGCACCCGCTGTACGCCGCAACGCCCTTGTACAGTCCTGGTTTCGCAATCGCGAGTTGCAGTGCCGATGTCGCCACTTGCGACATACCCACCACAGCGTTGCGACCCGTCGTGTCCAGCAGTTCATCGATGACCGGTGGCAGCTCCTCGGTCATGAACGTCTCCCACTTGGCCACGCCGAAGTCCGGGTCGGGCTTCTGCCAATCCGTCCAGTAAGCATTGACTCCGCCGGATGGCGCCACGATGTTGACATGATCGTCGTCGAGGAACTCGGCGATATCGGTTCCCGCGTAGCGCCCGCCGCCATCGAGGAGATACAAGACGGGAGCAGGGGTCGAAGTATCCGCGGGGCGACGAATATGCACCGTCACATCGCGCCCCATCGACGCCGACCACACCGGGATCTTGAACTCACGCGGTTGCGCGGCCGATCGGCTCAGCAGCGAGTTGTCCATGCGTGACAACTCCCGATCCCAATAGCCGATGTCACCGCTGTCGGCAGCACCGGATTGAGATGGAGGCGACGGCGCCGCCATCGCTGTACCTGTGCTCACCAACAGACACGCAGTCACTACCACGCAGACCCCGAGACGCGAAAAGACCGACGAACTTAACATTACTATTTCCCACCCCAGCAATATCAAAACAGTGGATACATTCCGTAGCAGGCTAACCCGCTCAGCAGGATAATGCGTTTTCGATACCAACGTGTTACCGGTCGCCAGCCTTAGGTGCCGGCGATCGAATAGATCCGGAACTGAGCGCCCCCATTGGGGCCGTGGATGGTCATCACCAAGGTGGCGAACCCGGCGCCATCTTCCCAGAAAGTGGGATACCGAACATTGATGGAATCGAGCTCACCGAGTCCGGAAGGCTTGGGCGCCAGAATGTATCGCACACCCTCACGTGCCGGATCGTTGAGTTTGGTAAAAAAGTCGTAGTCACTGCGCACCACAAACTGTTTCGAGTGTTCCGACCACAACCACATGCGCGAGAGACCAAAGGTGTCGACGAGGATCGACCCTTCGGGCAGATTCTGCGCGTCGAACCAACGGACGGTATTCCTCGAGACTTCACCGAACCAGTAGAACCAATACTCCGACTTGGGATATTGCTCAGGCCAGAATGCCGAACGTAGTCCGTACTCTTCTTTACCTATCGCCGGGTTGAGCATCGATTTCCACGTCACCGGCACCGAAGTCAACAACACCGCGGCCATGAGCAAGGTCGCCCACGCTGACGGTCGCCGCCACCTCGACGACTTCGCGGGGGCTCTCGCGCCCGGTGGACGCCACGTACACATCAACGCCACCACGACCAGCGGGATGGCACCCATGAAGAACCTGAACCAGCCGAACGTCGATCCCGACAGAATGGCGTACGACTGGAAGGTGAGCACCGACCCGAACACCGCGAGTGGCGCTGCTGCCTGGAGCGTCCGATTTCGAATAGAGAAGGCCACCACCGCAATCGCGACCACAAGTATCAACGGTTCGGTGCCGAACACGTTCGCAGCAATGTTCTTCAGGAGCGGAACGTACCCGGTGCTCTCGGCCGAGACGATACCGGCTGCCTCCACCTGGGCCGCGTTGCCGTACTGCGAGGTGAACTGGGCAAATAGGGAACCGTCCAACATCCACCCAGTCAGCGCCCACAACACAAAAGCACCAGCCAATGGGAAGGCCACTATCACCACGTCGTGAACAGCAAGTGCTGCAGCAGTTTTGAGTGGACGGTCAGCCCGATGTTGTCGCAGAATCGACACACCGAACACCAGAATGGCCACTGCTGCACCGGCCACCACTGCCTCGTAGCGCGTCAGATACGCCAAACCCAACGCGATGCCGGCCCAGGTGAGATCGTCGACGCGTGCCGTCCGCATCCACTGCAGCAACCGCCGGCACGCCCACAGCAACAGAAAGAAGAACGGCGCCTCACTCATACCCGACCCGGCGTAGAGGATCACCATCGGATTCAGCGCAAATGCCGCTATCGCAAGCCATCTCGCGACCGTCGGGACGTGACAGTCGAGTCCGATCCTGCGCACCTGCCAGACCGCACCTGCCATGAACAGCGCACTCATCACGGCGCCGGCGAAACCCACCGTCTTCAACTCCGGCCACCACGCACTGAGCGGCAACAGCGGTATTTCCACAAGACTGGGCAGGGGATTCCACACGAACCCGATGGCGCCCAGGTGAGGATCACGGCTCATGATCGTGTAGCCGGCGTTTCCTACCCGGCTACTGGCATCGGGATTGATGTACCCGACCACCAGATAGAGGTAGTAACCCACCGCGAGGTATGCGCCTGCGCAGAGCACGAACAGCGCCAGACCCCAGCGCTTTTCGGTCCTCCTACGCAACCGGGTCCGCGAGTGACCGGTGTCGGCCGCCTCGGCTTCACCGACCGAGGTCGGCGCGATCAGTTCAACTGTCATGATCCGCGGTGGTCGGGTCTGCTGCGGTGGAACGACGGCGCCGGAAGATCAACAGCACACCGGCCATTGCCCCGACACCTATCCCGACCGCCACCGCGGCCCATACCCACACCGCCCAGCCGTCTCCTACGTCGGGACCGGAAGCCGGCAGTCCGTCACTGTGGACGGTCAGGACTGTCGGTACTCCACCGAGACCCGCGACCAGGACGTCGCCGGTCAGGTTGCCCAAGCCGCTTTCCAGGGAGTCGAGGTACCCGAACAGCGGGTCGACCAATGCCCAGTCCCCGGACGTCGTCACCACGACCAGCGTCCGATTGTCTTGCGCATACGACTGGATGCTGCCAAGTCCGCTCGGGATCTGGGCGACGATCGCGGCCGGCACATCGATGGTGGTGGTCTCCCCCACCGCGTCGATCGGCGGATGCAGCCCCGCTGCGGTGATCGACTCGGCCGACGCCACGATCAGCGCGCCCGAACCACTGCGTGCGGCCGTGTCCAGATCGACGACGATGGGCCGCAGGATCTCCGGCGACAACTGCTGTACCGCAGCCACCATGTCAGCCGCGTGGGTCAGGGTGCTCGGGTCAGAATCGTCGGTGGCGACCTGGAATGTGGGTGCCCACGCCAGCGGCAACGCCGAGAAGCCCCCGACCGCGCCATCCCGCGTGTGGGCCGTGGCCGTCGAACTCGGCTCCACCTCGAAGGTCAACGGCACGGTCCGCGGGTTGCACGCGCCGGGAGCGGGCTCGTACGAAACCACTATCGCCAACTCGGCACTGGAAGCTACGCGTTGTGCCGGAATGGTGAACTGCGCGTGTAGTTTCCCGCTCTCTCCGAGAGCTGCCGAGTAGATGGTCTGCCCGTCAGCCTGCACCAGCACCGTGGACTTTTCGCTCTCCTGCACCGGCGTATAGATGGCTCGAAGATCAACATCAACAGTGCCGGGGTTGCTCAGCGCGAAGACCGCCGGATCGAACCCGGTGTAGAGAGTGGCCTGACCGAGAGCGGATACCTTGAGGTTCTGCGAAAAGTGCTCAAACATAACGGTGTTCGAACCCTGCACTGAGGACGCATCAACGGAATCAACGGCCACAGAGGGGACTTGCGCCAGAGCCAGCAGTCCGCTGGTGAACAGCTCCACCTGCTTCGCCAGCGATTCATTCCCACCGGTGATCGCGAGATAGGGCGCACCCCCGTTGGGGTTCAGCGTTATCGCACCAGCTGCGGAGTCCCGGACCACGACGGTTCGCGAGAAGTTGTCGAAGGCCGCCCGCGGCGGCTCGGTGTTGCGGCCCAGCGTCCGGACCGAGATGTCGATCGGGAGCGGACGGTAGTGATTGGTCAGCGCTGCAACAAGACTGAGGACTGCTTGCTTTTCGGCGACGGTCGGCACCGGGTCTACGTACACGACGGCGTTCGGCAGTATCGATGGAAAGAACTGCTGCACCGTCGTCGGACGCGCCTGTTGGCCCGCAAACCTCACTGCCAGGTTGCTCAACGTCAATTGCGGGATCGGGCCGCAGGCCTGGTCGAGCCCGGTCGAACGAAGGACCAGCCTGATCACGGCGGCATGATCCTGCACCGGAACTGCCGAGATGTCGACGGCGAACGGAGTCGCCTGCAACGCGGCACCTGCCGGGGGCACCGGTATCGCACCGATGATCTGTCCATCACCGCCCTGGATCTCGACATAGCCGTTGACGACATTGACCGCCGGCTGCAATTGCCCGGTCAGGCTCGTCGGGCGGACACCGTCGGGAGCGGGAATCGTCACTGTCTGAGGTGCATTGATCGCACCGAAGGACACCGTCGATCCCATCCCCAATTGCCGCCAGCCCAAAGTCGTGCTGACACCGGGCTCGTCACCGGGAGCACCCCATGCCGGCCCAACACCTGACACCAGGCCGACCACGACCAGGAGTCCTCCACACAATCGACGCAACGTTGTCACTTCTTGTCCACTTTCTTCGAAGACAGCCCGTGGACCGTCTTCTCCCAATACGAAGGTTTGTAAGCGATTTGCAGCAGCCCTTTCACGGCGGCGAGCGACTGCAGGATCCAGTACGCGGGCACCAACAGTGCCGCGACCAGCAGATACGGCTTCTCTCGCGCGCGTGTCGAGATGATGCCCAGCAGGATGGTCAACAAATTGCCGACGGTGAACATCAGCAGACAAACGTAGTAGATCGGGCCGGGAAAGAGGTTCAGCATGAAATCCGGGTGCCCGGCGTACCAGACGAGCAGCGACGCCCAGAACCCGAGATTGAGCACATTGGCCACCGGCATGCCGATCGTCAGGTTCGCGATCCGCAACAGCGGGACGAAACCGACCTGCCGGTAGAGCGACAGCGGTCGGCGGGCGTGTACCAAGAACGTCTGAACGTAGCCCTTGTACCAGCGCGATCTCTGCCGAATCCAGTTCACCACATCGGGATTCGCTTCCTCTTCGGTCAGCGAATCGAGCACTAGCGTCCGATACCCGTGCCGGCCGAGCCGGATACCGAGGTCGGCGTCTTCGGTGACGTTGTAGGCATCCCATCCGCCGAGAGCCCGCAACACCGAGGTCCGGATGTGGTTGGACGTGCCACCCAGGGGAATGATGCAGTTTGACTCGCTCAGCGCCGACAGCATGTACGAGAACCACTGGTCGTACTCGATCGCGAACCACTTGGTGAGTAGGTTGTCACGTTCGTTGTAGTACCCCAGACGCGCTTGAATCGATGCGACGTCCGACGGACTGTGCGCGAATACCCACGCCGCCCTGCGTAATTGGAGAGGATCAGGAACGTCTTCGGCGTCGTAGATGGTGACGTACTCGCTGCGATCGAGGTCCAGTGCCATCGCATAATTGCAGGCTTTGGGTTTGGTCCTGGGCTCACTCGGTGGCACGAGCACCTTGGTCACACCGGGCAGTTCAGCGGCTTCGTAGGCGGTGATCGTGGCGCTGTCGTCGGCCTCGAGTACCAGGAAGATGTCGAGTTTGTCTGCCGGATAGTCGAGTTGGCCCACACCCTCGACCAGCGTCTGGACGATCTCCGGTTCGTCGTATACCGGCAGCAAAACCGTGTACCGCGGGAGATCCTCGTCGGGTATCGCCCGTGCATCCTCGTCGGAGACCTGCACCACGCCCTTGCCGTAGAGGCCACGCAGAAGCAACACGGTTTTGTCGACGGTGGAAACCAGAAAGTAGATCGACGCAAGCGATGCCACACAGCTCACCGTCAGCCGCCAGTTCAGGATCGTCGCAACCACCACGACAAGGACGAACACCACCCCACCGATCTGCTGCCCACCGGTGAACGGGCGGCGGGCCGAGAACTCATCGGCGAGCGGGACGGTGCGGGCGTCCTCGAATGTCGCGCTCATCGGCGATCCTGCGCGGAATCCACGATGATCTCGGCTATGCCGGCCAACTGCGGTTCAAGGTTGGTTCGGGTGCCCTGGTCCGACGTCGGTGCGATCAGCAACCACTCGAGTGGCTTCAACACGGTGTTGGTGTAGTTCAGCGACGACGGTTCGGGAACCCTCTCCGGCGCTCCCTCTTCGCGCGAACCGAGCAGGTAGACCGTCTGATATTGCGTATCGACACCGGTTTTGGTGCGCCACACCCAGTAGCGTGCCGCCCAGAGCGACTGCCCCGGCGTCGTGGCCGTATCAAGTTGATTACTGAGTTCTCCGAATTGGGTGATCTCGCGATCGTTACCCACAAATCCGGCTCCCAGCACCACCGGAGGCGCCGACGCGTACCAGATCCCGCGGCGGAAGCTGGAGAACCGGCCGAGATGCGGGCTGGTGAAGACGTCGAGGAATGCCACCTCATCACCGATCTGCACCCGGTGGCGCACCACCGAGCCGTCATCACCCATGAATCTCGGACCCCACTCGAACGTCTGCGGTTCACCGACAACAACGCCGCTGGTCGCCAGGTTGTCGATCCAGTCGGGTTGGGCCCACATCAGTCGATCCGAATCGGGCAGGTCGAGCGGACGTGGTCCGGTCGCCAAGATCAAGAATGCCAGCGAAAACGCCACCACGATGGAGAGAGGCGACCGTTGCGGCAGCGAGATCCTGGTTGGAACGTGAACTCGCCGCGCCACCAGGACGATCACACCGGCGGTGCACACAGCGGTCGGAAGCAGGTAGACCACCGGGGTCGGCTGCTCCTTCAGCAACCAGGTGCCCGCCGTCCCGATCACCAAAAACGCCGGCGGTACCGACCACTTCAAGGGCGAACCGCGCAATGCCAGGAACGCGGCCATCGCACCGTAGAAGACGGTCATCACACCGAAGGCGAGGGTGGATCCACCCAGAAGCTTCCCGAGCATCAAAAAGTTGGGCGGGAAGCAGGCCACCATGAAGGCCCAGGTCAGGTAGTCGCGGACGACGCGGCGGATACCGAACGCCACGATGGACACACAGAAGATCCAGATGAGGGGCGGGATGAGGTCGGCATGCCAGAATGCCGCCACCCCCGGGAGCCGAGGTATGGCCGCGTTGGCGCAGATAATCCCGATGGTGCCGAACACCACCGCAACGATCCGGTCGAACTCCCCGTCGTTGATCTCTTTGCCGCGCGGAGTCCGATCCAGGCTGTAAGTGATCATCATGGACCAGACCGGAGTGAAGAACAGATACGCCACAGACGAACCCGCGAGCACCCACTCCATATTGGAAACCCACACGGGCCAAAACGCGACAACGGTGCTGCCGATCGTGACAACAACCCGGGTGTTGAACGAGAAGTCGCGAGGGCGCCCGACGGCCGAGAGAAATCTCGACAATTGCGGACGCGGCAGCCGAGAAGGTGGCGAAGGGGCGCTGGAGTCATAAACGTGTGGAGAATCTATCGTCACCGCGATTTCCCCGAACCGAGTTCATTCGACAGACGGAAGCCAAATTCACGATCATCAAACACGGGGCGAATCAATTGCGATGTTGACACTCCCGTGCATTTGACCACGACACTTACCTCTTCAAGTCGACCAATTTCAATCAATTCACACACGAATTGACACGGTGTGTCAATTCGTACCGAGCCAGGGGTTCGAAGCCCGAGCGACCAAGTAGCGCAGGCACTTCGGCTTGTGAATGTGACGATCAGAAACGGGTGATCGTGCCGATCATTACTGCATTTCGCACTCCGGAATGCGCCCCTGGCATTCGAGTGTGCGGGGACGGAGTTGATATTTTTCCAAGGGGCACACCAGCCGCAAATAGAACCGCGATTAGAGATTTGTATTCACCAATTCACATTCCACTTGCGACAAACCACAAGTGCAGCACTCGGCGCCGGCGCTGACCGACACCACAAATCCCCCGTCGCCCGAAGTGGGGCCTCGGGACGCAATCACAGCCCCGGTGATCCAAATCACAAAAATTAAATGACGCTCGTCCGCGTCGACAGTTTTCCGGCCGCGCAGGCACGGCAGCAACAGAGATATGAATCTAACGATCATCGAACACTGACTCTAACGATCAGTATTGAAGTTGATACTCCAAAATATCGCAATAATTCGAGAATATAGAAAGGCAATTCACATCCTTTTAAATAGGGACCAAAGTCCCAACAAGACGTAGTCCAAACAGCTTCACACGCCTAACGTTGCGCACATTAGTTGGAAGTAAAACTGCAGCACACGGTACTGTCTGTGGTGTGCAGGGCGCAGACCAGCGCGTCGGGCAGCAGCCTTGGTTTCGGGAGAGATATCCGAGATCCGCGCTCTCACGTCGTCGTCTCCTCCCGGAGATCGACACGTGAAGAGCACCAAATAACTCATCAAAATATCGCTAGAGATCAGCGCTGGAATGCGCATGCCTCGGCGTGGCGCTGAAAGGAATTCAAAAAATGGATTACCCCAGGAAAGACGTTGTTGCCGTGGTCGGTCTCGGTTATGTGGGCCTGCCCACTGCAATGTCGTTGGTGGCCGCCGGACATCGTGTTGTCGGTTTCGACGTCGCGGTGCAGCGATTGACGAACATTGCAGCGGCAGACGTCGATCTTCCCCAGGACGACCTTGCGCGCCTGCGCACTGACGTGGCGTCCGGGCACCTCGAACTCACCCTTGACGCCGATCGTCTCCGGGACGCCGACACCGTGATCGTTTGCGTCCCCACTCCCGTCGACGAGAGCCAAGCTCCCGATCTGTCGGCCCTGCACGCTGCGTGTAGCACCGTCGTCGCCCAGGCCCGCCCAGGTCAGACCATTGTTCTGACCTCCACAACCTATGTCGGATGCACCCGCGAACTGCTGGTCGGCCCACTGAGCGACCGCGGTATGACCGTCGGCGACGACGTCTTTGTTGCGTTCTCGCCCGAGCGGATCGACCCAGGTGTCGTCGGACACGAGCCGACCGCCACCCCGCGCGTCATCGGTGGGGTCACCCCCGCTTGCACCCAGCGCGCATCCGAAGTGCTGGCCTCGACCGCCGCCCGGCTTCATGAGGTGTCCTCCCCGGAAGTCGCAGAGATGGCCAAACTGCTCGAAAACACCTTTCGCGCAGTCAACATCGCCTTCGTCAACGAGTTCGCCGAAGCCGCCGAATCGCTCGGTTTGCCGATCACCGAGGTCATCGATGCCGCCGCGACCAAGCCCTACGGCTTCATGAAGTTCACCCCGGGACCCGGCGTCGGCGGACACTGCATCCCCTGCGATCCGCACTACCTGCTCTGGCAGTTGCGGCGCGGCCGCCACAGCGCCCCCATCACCGAAGCGGCGATGGCGGGCATCGTTCAGCGGCCGGCAGCAATCGTGAACAAGGTCCGAACCCGGCTTGCCGACCTGGGCAAACCACTCAAAGGCGCGCGCGTGCACATCGTCGGGGTGGCCTACAAACCCGGTGTGGCCGACGTTCGAGAGTCACCGGCCTTGGAGATCATGGCGGACATGATCCGTGCCGGCGCACTCGTGACGTACTCCGATGCGTTTGTACCGTCGGTCGCGATCGATGGACGACGGATCCCGCCGTCATCGGTTGAAGCCGCCGAATCCTCCGATCTGATCCTCGTCCACACCATCCACCCCGGTGAGACAGACTGGTGGACAGCTCATTCCGAGGCGAACGGCCGACCGCAGGTACTCGATGTCACCTACCGGTCCCAGCCGCGCCTCATCGCGGACGTGCACTGAAGCGATGGTCCTCGATCATTCGACTCGGTCCACTCCCCGGACCGGGTCAGGACAAGCGTGGGCGCCACCGGTCGGCTCTGCCGCCCAGATCGACGCAGAACGTTGGGGTGCACCACGAGCTACTCGTCGTTGGTTCGACAACTGGGACCCCCACGTCCGGCGGGCCACCAAGATGCTCATCGCGGTCATCGCTCTCACCCCGCTGTTTGCGCTGCTGGCACGCCAGTTCCCCGAGATCATCTTCGATCCGTGGATCATGCTCTATGGCTTCTTCGTGTTGTCTTCGACGATCTACGCCTTCACCCTCGCATATGCCCGCTACGAGGATCCGGCCGAGTCGCGGCACTCCAACCACGTTGCACCCTTGAGCTTTCCACCGCTCGACGCGGTTCCGACGGTGAGCTTCCTGGTCGCGATCAAGGACGAACGGGACGTCATCGAACGGTGTGTACGGTCGATGGTCGAATCGGACTACCCGGACCTCGAGGTCATCGTCGTCGACGACGCCTCCACCGATGGCACCACTGAGATCCTTCGGCACCTGAAGACCGAGTTGGATTTCACCCTGATCGAACTCGTGCAGAACGTCGGCAAGAAGAACGCACTGGTCCGTGGCGCCGAAGTCGCGCGGGGCGACGTCATCGGATTCACCGACTCCGACTGTGTCCTGGCACCAGATGCCCTGCGGCGCTGCGTTGCTGCGCTGGTATCCGAGGCCGACCTCGGTGCCGTCTCCGGGCATGCACGGGCACTCAATGCCGACTCGACACTCCTAACGAAGATCCAGGACACCTGGTACGAAGGGTCCTTCCGAGTTGTCAAGGCAGCTGAGGCATCGGTCGGATCCGTCACCTGCGTGTCCGGTCCCCTGGCCGTCTTCCGGCGCGACGCCATCTGGAACTACCTGCCGGCGTGGGCAAATGACCGCTTCCTCGGCGGCGAGTTCAAGTTCGCCACCGACCGCCAGCTCACCGGCTATGTGCTCGGTCAGAAGTGGCGCGGGCAGGCGCTCAAGAGTCAGTACCCCGACTCTTCCTTCGTCACCGAAGTCGACTATCCCGAACGCAAGTGGCGAGTGGGCTACGTTCGATCCGCCAAGGTGTGGACGGTGGTACCCGAGTCCACGAAGGCCTTCTTCAAGCAGCAGGTCCGCTGGAAGAAGAGCTTCATCCGCAACCTGTGCTTCTCGGGAACATTCATGTGGCGGCGCGGCATTCAGGCCTCGATCCTCTACTACGGTCACGCGCTGTGGGTTGCCGCTGCGCCGCTGATGGCGATTCGGCACATGATCTGGGCACCGATCAACGGTCTGTGGTTGCTCACAGCTCTGTACCTGGCCGGCATCTTCATCAAGGGCTGCGCGTGGGCGCTCGCCTTTGCGATCGACAATCCCAATTCGACGCGCTGGCGCTACCGCCCACTGATGGGGTTGATCTCCACGCTCTGCCTGTCCTGGCTACTCCCCTACTCATTGCTGACGATTCGTCGCAGCATCTGGTCGAGGTCACTGTGAGTCTGAAGTCCCGAAAGATCCTGCGCGTCATGCTGACCGCCGCGTTTGTTGCTCTCGCCGTCGTTGTGTACGTCTTCGTCTTGAGCCGGGGCACGCTGCCGTGAAGTTGCTGGATCGGAACCACGAAGCGCACGAGCGGGCGGCGATCACCCGGTCCCACGGAGCCGCGCTCATGCCAGAACTCGGTCCGGCAGCTCGGCGTGGGCATGTGGGCCTACGTCTCTCGGCGGTCGGCCTGCGGGTACTGGCAGTGGCGATCGTCCTGTCGTTGGTGGCCGTCGCCGTCGGCCTGTGGTGGTGGCAGACTTACCTCGGGTCCCGGGAGGACACTGCCGCACCGGCATTCAACACCGAAGACACCCAGGCGTTCAACGGGTGGGCTGCAGAGAGCGCGGCGCGTGAGGGATCCGGCTACGGCGCCGCCCCCATCGTCCTGACCTACCATGACATCAGCCCGGACCCCGAGTCCGGACACTATGTGATCAGCCCCGAAGCCTTTGCCTCGCAGATGAAGATGCTGCGCGATGCCGGCTACCGCACATTGACCGGCTCTCAGTACAGCGACTACCTCCAGGGCGTCTACACGCCACCGGAACAGTCGGTGGTCATCACGTTCGACGACGGTACGTCCGGCCTCTACAAGTACGCCGACACGATTTTGCAAGACAACGGTTTCACCGCGATCAGCTTCCTCATCACCGCATCGGTCAGCACCAAACACCCGTACTACCTGACCTGGCAACAGGTCGATCGCATGCGTGACTCCGGTCGGTGGTCCTTCCAATCACACACCGACAGCCTCCACTACCGCACGTCCGTCGCGGGTCAACAACTTCCCGCCATGGCAGCGCTCGAGACCCAGAACGGCCAAGTCGAGACCGGCGAACACTTCGGTGAACGGATGCGCGACGACATCGCCGCATCCGACGCACAGTTCGCCGACCATGGATTGCCCGCGCCGACGTTGTTCTCCTACCCGTTCTCGGCGCCCAGTTCGCGAATAGCCAACGACGCCGTGAATATCTCGACCCAAGTCTTCGCAGACCACTACGTGGCCTCGTTCACCAACCACGGGCACCCCATCGCACCGGCTCCGGTCACCTCCCAACAGGCGACCCCACTGGAACGCCTCGAGGTCACTCGCGGCGAATCGACCCGTGCACTGTTCGAGCGTCTTCGCTCAGCGCAGACGCTCCCCGTGGCGCCGATGGCTCCGACCGCGGTGGACGACAGCTGGCTCGAACCCGGCCGTTTCTATCGAGGTCCGATCCATGACAGCGAGCTGCCCGCCGGAGTTGTCCGGTTCGATGCCGACACACTGACCCACACCGAGGCATTGTGGGCCGCGCAGCGGACTGATCAGTGGACCGACTACACACTGACCGCGACGGCGATCGACCTCGACCAGGGGAGCTCGGTCGGTCTGCGGGTCCGGACCGGTTCCGGCGTCGACCAGTCGGTCCGTCTGATGGTCGGCAGAGACCGCGCCACGGTCACCGACAGCGCCGATCGCGTTGTCGCCGCCCAAACATTGCAGGCCCGCAAAGCGCACTTTGTCCGAATCACCGTGTCGCCGCGGGAGACAACCATCTGGATCGACGACAGTCTCGTCGCCACGGTCCCCTCCGACGACGGACGGGGCGCCTTCAGTGTCATCGGTAGTCGCAGTACTTCAGCGCAGCCCTTCGCCGCGTGGACCGCTCTGCGGATCACGCCTCTCTAGTTCCACAACCTCGTCAACCACCGACCATCCGGCACCTTTCACGAGCACACCAGTTGACACGCGGATTCGGAACGTAGCCGACATAACTGACTGCGAAAATCACCCCACCGTTCCGCAAATGCACTTCACGTTCAGTCCGGGTGCGGGGCGCATACCAGAAATAGGAGGGACGTCAGCCTTCGGACGCCGTTGCCACACAACCGATCTAGTCCGATCGGGCGACGAAATTGATGGCGCAGGTTGTTAGCCTCGATGCAGAGCGCACACCCCATTCGGCTGCGGTATTTTCGGCAGCCCAGCCCATTGCGCCCACAGACGGGAGAACGATGATTGCCTCGACGTGGCAGGACGGATACCGGCGTGGCGCATGGCCGACCAGTGACAGTCGATCAGGTGGGACCCGCCGCGTCGTGCGCACGGTTCGGTGCACGCATTCGACCGTCACCGGCACCGCGGCAGATTCGGCACCTTCATTCACCGTCGCGCAGTCCCATGAATCATCAGGCCAAGTCGCAGGGGACCAATTTTACGGTGCCACAGGCTATTCCGTCGTTCGAACGTTGCGGTTGCCAGTATGAGAATTGCTTATCCACGTCTCCCGGCATCACAGCCCAAAGTCAGCGTCGTCATTCCGTGCTACCGATATGGGCACTACTTGCCTGCAGCTGTGGGCTCGGCGCTCGACCAGGATGGCGTAGACGTCGAGGTCATAATCGTGGACGACGCATCACCCGACGACAGCGGCGATGTCGCGGAGGAACTGGCTCGCGCCGACAGTCGAGTCTCGGTGATCAGACATCGCGAAAACCTTGGTCACATCGCGACATACAACGACGGGTTGGCCTGCGCGACGGGAGAGTTCGTCACTCTCGTGTCGGCGGATGATTTTCTCACTCCAGGCGCGCTTGCGCGAGCAACTGCACTCATGACCGCGTACCCTCGCGTCGGCTTCGTCTACGGACGACCGGTCGAGTTCGAAGGCGCACCACCGATCGACCGGAGCAGAAGTCCATACACGTGGTCGATATGGCCCGGCCACCGGTGGCTGCGCTTGTCGTGCCGCCGAGGTCGCAACTTCATCCTCTCCCCCGAAGTCGTCATGCGTACTGAGGCACTCCGCGCCGTCGGCGACTACCGAGCTGATCTGCCCCACTCGGGAGACCTGGAACTGTGGCTACGGACAGCGGGCCATTGGGATGTCGGCCGTATCAATGGCCCCGCCCAGGCCTACTACCGCGTCCACGACGCCAATATGCATCTCACCACCTTCGCGGGTCTTTCCTTCGACCTGCTTCAACGGCACCGTGCCTTCCAAACGGTGCAGTCGAGTCCACTGGCGGGCCGCGCGAAGTTCACCACAACAGCCGATGCAGCCCTGGCCTCCCAGGCATTGACCGCCGCCTGCCACCTGCTGGATCAGGGCGAGCGGCGGGACGTTGTGCAGCCGCTGATCGATGTTGCCGCGGAAATCTACCCGCCGATCATGCAGACGCGACTTCGCACCAAAATCGATCGCCACCAGGCTCAGCGCAGGACAGGAGCTCTCTTCTGTTCTCGGATTGTAGAATCCGTCCGGTGGCGCGTCTGGCGCCAGGTCGGTGTCTCGTGACCGAGACCGCACCCCAGCCCCCCGAGACAGCCGAAGGCGCGTACGAACGGCGCACGTTGGGCAGGCGCGCTCTTCGCGGTATCGGCTGGGGCACCGCAAATGTCGGGCTGACAAGATTCCTACAGTTCGTCGCAACGATCATCGCCGCCCAGCTCCTGGCCCCGGACAACTTCGGAGCCCTGGCCGTCGCGTTGACCATTCAAATGGTCGCAATGAACATGAGCGAACTCGGTGCCACCGCCACACTTGGTCGCGCGCAGCGAGATCCCGATGAAGTCGCGCCGACTGTGTACACGATTGCAATTGTCACGAGCGTGATCCTGTCAGCTCTAATGGTGACCTGTGCGCCTTGGATCGCCGCGTTGTTGAACAACCCAGAGGCCACACCAGTCATCCAGGTGATGTCGATAACCATATTGCTGAGCGGGGTTTCGTCGGTACCGACTGCACTGATTTGGCGGGACTACCACCAGGGACGTCGGTTCGTCGCCGATATGGCAAACGTCATTGTCATGATCGCGACCATGATCCCGATGGCGCTCGCAGGCTGGGAGGCAATGTCGCTGGCGTGGTCTCGTGTTGCCGGCCAACTGGTTGCCACCGTTCTCGTTGTCTGGCTGTCCCCTCGGTTGTACCGGCCTGGCTTCTCCCTGGCCGAAGCCAAACCCGCCCTACGACTCGGACTGCCACTCGCCGCATCCAATGTCGTTGTGTTCATCACGCTGAACGTCGACTACGTCATCATCGGTCGCGCGCTCACTCCAACCATGCTGGGTATCTACCTTCTCGCATTCAACCTTGCCGCGCTACCGAGCACCGTGTTCACCGCAGTGATTCGCACAGTAGCGGTACCAACGTTCGGTCGCCTACATCTCGAGCAGCGGCTTCGTCACGTTGTACCGCAAGTGATTTCGGCGACGGTGATGATCGCGGCGCCTGTATGTGCCATATTCGCAGCCTTGGGCGGCCCACTGCTGGACCTGTTATACGGCCCCGAGTGGACTGCCGCGGCGACTGCGATGATTGGTCTTGCGGTGTTTTCGGTGGGCCGGGTGATCACCGAACTGCTCGCAGATCTGTTGGTGGCCATCGGTACCACCATCAGCCTGTTCTGGATCCAGGTTGCCTGGTTTGCAGCACTAACGCCGGTGATGATGTTCAGCGTCCATCGATTCGGCATCGCCGGTGCGGGTCTCGCTCATGCCGTTGTCGTGTGCGCCGTGGTGATTCCGCTCTTCGCCTGGTCGGCCGCGGTTGCCGGCGGCATCCCGATTCGTGCACTGCTCACTCCGTGTTTGCCCGGACTCGCGGCAGCAGCTGTGGCAGCACCGATCGGATGGGTGGTGGCACTACAGTTCTCGCACCCTCTGGCCCAAGTAGCACTCGGCAGCTTGACCATACTTTCGGTGTACGGACTGCTTCTTCGACGCGATCTGAAGCAGTCGGTCACTCGAGTTCGGTCGATGACGTGACCA
Source organism: Williamsia sp. Y712 (assembly GCF_059445525.1). NCBI lineage: Bacteria > Bacillati > Actinomycetota > Actinomycetes > Mycobacteriales > Nocardiaceae > Williamsia > Williamsia sp. Y712. The sequence continues at coordinate 1,662,143 of NZ_JCAIUN010000001.1, read as the reverse complement.
AGACAGTGCGCGATTCACGGATTCTCACGCGTGGCACGTTGTCAGAAATGGGGTTTTTGAAGATGCCGAACAGGACCATGCCGCAACTACGTCGACGGGCCACACAGCTCAGAGCGTTGCTCGAAGAAGGTGATGTCAGAGACATCACCCGCCGCGTTGCGCGACGCGCGTACGAGGCAACCGGAGCGGGCGCGCTCGAGTTCCCCCTCGACCCCGGCGATGTCTGTGACTCGAACGGCGTGCACTGGCCGCTGGTTGCCCCCCGCAGCACCGGACCAGGCCTCACCATCGGATGGGTACTGGCTCCGCCGGTAGGCAGCTCCGGCGGCCACACCACCATCTTTCGGATGGTCGAGGCGCTGGAGGCTGCTGGGCATCGATGCATCGTCTACCTGTATGAACGAAATTCGACACCCGTCGAGTACCACTCCGGGGTGATCAGGCAGTTCTGGCCACAAGTCAAGGCCGAAGTTGTCGATATCGCGAACGGCTTGAGCGGATGCGACGCATACTTCGCCACGTCATGGGAAACGGCGCACGTGTTGGGCAGTAGAGGCACCGAGACCCCTGGCCGCAGGTTCTACTTTGTGCAGGACTACGAACCCTTCTTCTACCCGCGTGGATCCGAGAGCGCGTTGGCGGAGGACTCCTACAGATTCGGCTTCAAGCACATCACGATCGGGCACATGGTCGGGGATCTTGTCAGGCCATTCGGTCCGGTCGATGTGCTCGAGTTTAGTTGTGACACTGGGGTATACAACCTGACCAACCGTGGAGACAGGAATGGCGTGGTGTTCTATTCGCGGCCTGGCAACCCGCGCCGGGGCGCCGCCCTTGCCGTTTTGGCACTCCGCGAGTTCCACCACCGTCACCCCGAACAACCCATTCATGCATTCGGAGACTCGACGACGTCACTGCCTTTTCCCGTGTACAACCACGCTCGGACGAGTCCTCGCCTGCTTGCTGAACTCTACAACCAATCAATCGGCGGGCTAGCGCTGTCTTTCACGAACATCTCCCTGATCGTTGAGGAGATGTTGGCATGTGGGGCAATCCCGATTGTGAACGATTCGCCCTACGCTCGCGCAGACATGCCGAGCACCGCAGTCCGCTGGGCGGCACCGACACCGTCTGGGCTGGCAAGCGCCCTTGCTGCTGCGGTCGAAACATCGGACCGCCAGCAGCTCGCACTCGAAGCGTCTCGGTCGGTCCGTTTGGACAATTGGGATTCAGCGAAATCGACGTTGGTATCGATCGTGGAATCCGAGTTCGCCTCTGGGCGAACCCAGCTCTGAATCTGACGTCACCCCTCAGACGAACCCAACACTGGATTCCGGCGGTCGAGGCCGGGATCCAGTGTGTTTTGTAGGCGGGCTACCGCGAGTTCTTCTCCCTCACCACTTTCCGAAGGTCCACTTCGTCAGGTTCGTCCTCGGCACTTTCGACCTCCGCACTGGGGGTGACTTCACCCGCTGCCGCCGCAGCGGCGGGCGTCCGCAGGGAGTCCCAGGTCGCCGGTGGACTCACGTCAGTGGGATGCGTGTCTTCGCCGCCATCACCGCCATTGTCGTTGTCGGGATCACCACTGGCAGTGGCCGACTTCGAACGATGCTTCTCGACAGCACGCGCCAACGAAATCGCCCCGAACAGCAGCACAACGCCCGCGATGCCGAGCACCACCACCGTCCTCAAGCGACTCGACTTCTTCTCGATCGCAGACCCTGGCGGGCCAACGGGCTGCGCAACCAAAAGGAATTCGTTGTCCGCTCCGCCTGCGGATTGCATGACGACAAGTTGCTCCGACAAGAGTTCGCCCAGCCGTTCCGACGTGGCCACAGCCTTCTCAGGTGTGTCCGCCGTGGCGGTGATACGAATGATCTGGTTGGTCTGAACCTCCGTCACCGTGGTAACCACATACTCCGTCGACAACCCCTCGGCCTTGAGCATCTCGCCGATGTCACTGGCACCGAGCCTGGTGGCGACAACTTGCGCAGCCAACGCCGGCTCCGACCGGAGATATGGATTGTTGGACTCCTTGGCAAGCGAAGGATCTTTCGCAATCGCTTGCTCCGACGGTGCGCCAGGACTGATGACCACGTAGGACGAAGTCGATTCATAGGAGCGCGGCCCGTAGATGAACGCCACACCGCATCCCACCACAATGAGAACGACGAATGGGATGGTAATCCACTTGTGCGTCCATAGAAGCTTGAAAATTGCAAATGGATCCACGGCTATTTCCGCCCCTCTGAAAAGCTGACGTCTTGGCGCACCGATATTTCATCTTTACGCTGCATTTTAACTTCACTGTCCCAAAAAACAGTTTTGTCAAGCGAAGGATTCTTCGCTACATTCCACACCGTTCCGGACAATCCCGCCACAAATGCGAAGAGGACGGTGACCATCGGGAACGAAAGCTCATCGAAGGTGGCAGCGGTGACCGCCGCACCAACGGACGCACCCGCCACGCAGCCCGCCAGCGCACGCCAACCCTCGTCGTCACGGAAGTGGACCCCCGCGATGAGGCTCGCCGTAGCAGGCAGCAGGAAGTAAGCCACGAGGGCCGCCAATCCAACCAAGCCCATCTCTACAACAGTCTTCAAGTATTGGTTGTCGAGTATTCGAAGCGCATTGGTGACCAGGAATGTGCTGGGCCCCATCCCGAACGCCGGCCGATCCGAGACCATCGCCTCGACCAGCGGGTAGTTGTTCAAACGTGTCTGTATTGATAGATCGCTCGACCCAGCCGAAACGGTCCCGATCAGTGTGCCGACGAGTCCTGGAATGAACGCAAACAGGGCCGCGACGACACCCGGTACTGTGATCAGACACCATCTGCGGACTTCTTTGGGGAAGAGCGGAATCGCAAATACCAGCGAGACAAGAATGCACAGCATCATCGATCGCGATACCGAGAACACCGCCGCCGCCACAATCAGCAACAACTGGACCACTGAGAACCACCTGTTTCGCGTCCAGAACAGTGCCTTCCAGATCGCAAACGGCAGCATCATCCCCATCACAACTCCGAGCTCGATCGGGTTGAACGCCGTCCCAGCCACACGCATCAATCCATACCGCGGCTGAAAGGCGTAAGCCCCGCCGTTGTCGGACATACCGACCATCAGAGACTGGATCCACATGACCGGATTGTCGTGTGTGATGAATTGGTAAACAGCGATAACGGCACAGAACGTCGCACCGCCGACCAAGGTCCGAACCAGCCCCATGACCGCCCCCTTCGAAACCACCGTCTCGGCGATCACGAAGACGATTCCCGTGATCCCCGCGAGGCTCAGCAACCACCGGTTGGCCGCTGCGACTCCAGTGGGAGTCGCGGGGCCACCAGGCATGGCGATGTACGCCGCGACAGTCGCGAGCCATAGCGCACCGAGTCCAAGACGTGCTGGGTAGCGGACACGGAACGGATCGTGGTCTCCGAAGACAACCGACGCCGCCCACGTCACGAAGAGCAAGATTGCCAGAACCATCGCCACGTATCCGCTGGCGCCGAGTGGGCCAAGGATCATGTTCGCAGGAAAGACGAACATCGCGGCCGCGGTCAACAACAGCAGCCACGGTGCCCGATCTGCCCCGTGCGTGCCGAACCGCCCGGTGCTGGGTATCGGTTGGGCCACTGAAACTCCGCCTCGCTCTTCGAAAATACGGTCAGATATCGCCCACGGACTCCGGGCGGCACCAATTCGATGGTTGTCATTGCTAAGGCTAGACCGAAAGACGTGTCGCCTCAACGAAAGAACATCGATCGCACTACAAATCCCGTCGACGTAAGTCGCGGCATTTTCTCATCCGCCAGACCGGCCACAATGGCGATTGTCGTCTGTTCGAGTGAACTCGACGCGGGCCGGGACACGTTAATCACAAGAACCACAACAGGTTCCCAGCACAGACAGCCACTGTCCGATGCGACCGTGTTTGACAATCGAACGTACCTGGTTGACGCTGGGAAACGCCTGACACCCGGGGGGTCTTCCGGTCTGCCTTGCACGACCTAGCCATGAGGGCATTTGCAGTGACGAAAAGGTCCGAACACCACCACCATCGTCGTCGGTCATCGGAGCGTCGAGCAGCGGCGATCGCAGTTTCGACGTTCACTGCGTGCTTACTGATCGCCACCGGCTGCGTGTCGTCACCGTCTGGAGACGACAACAAGCCGGTGGTGTTCGGAAGCAGCGGAGACGACGCCTCTCCTACGCTTCGCCCGGTCGATGGCGGCGCGGCCTTCTACGACCAGTTCACCAACGGTCTGCCCGCCGACCCAACTTTCTTCCCGTTGGGGGTATGGGCCGAATCAGTTGTTGACGAGACGGGCTGGCCGCGCGACGCGGCCGCCGGGCTCAACACCTACGTCGCACCAGTGAGCGGAACCGACCTCAGCACAATCAAGAGAGCGGGCATGTACGCCCTGCCGGGCTGGATCGAGACCACTGCGCCCGTGTCGGGATACTCGGCATCCGACGAGGTCGACATGTGGGCTGGGCCCGGTGACGCACCGTGGACCGGCAACGAACCTGGAGCAGGTGAAATCTGCTCTCCGTCAACAGCACGATGCGGTTACACGGTCATGGAGGACCAGCTGAGAGGCCTACCGCCCGAGATGATGTCGTATTCCAACTTTGGCAAGGGTGTGGCCTTCTGGGAAACCGACGACCAAGCGGCGAGGTTCATCAATGACTTCGTTGATGTGGTTTCTGTCGATAGTTATTGGTTTACCGATACGAACATCTGCGGCGCATCCGAGGGCGGGGCGCTGTTCAAGACCGACAGGGCGTTGACCCAAGAAGAATGCCGCCGCGCGTCCAACTACGGCGCGAACACCGAACGAGTGCGATCGCTGGTGAAACCTACGGGCAGCAAACCCGTTTGGAACGTTGTCGAGGTAGGCCATCCGGCCTCGGAAGCGGATTCGCCAACGATAACCGGACCCCAGATCCGCGCCGCAGTCTGGAGCAGCATCATCCACGGGGCGCGTGGAATCGTCTATTTCAACCACAGCTTTGGGGGCGACTGTCCCACACAGCACGTCCTGCGAGACTGTCCCGAGCCTCTGCCTGCGACAACCGCTGTCAACGCCCAGATCACCCGGTTGGCACCTGTTCTCAACGCTCCCTTCGTCGACAACCTGGTAGACACAGACCCAACGGTCGACGTATCTGCCAAGCTGGTTGACGGTCGGTTCTATCTGATCGCAGGGTCGACGACGAATACTGCAACAACTTCATCTGTGAAGTTCAGGTGTGGAAATCCCAGCAAGGCAATCGTTGTCGACGAGAACCGCGAGATCCAGATCGAAGACGGCGTGCTGACCGATGACTTCCAGGACGGCAATGCCGTCCACATTTATCAAATACAAGGCGGCAACACCTGCGGGCTTGCAAACTGATTGCCACGATCAGTTCCTCCGCACCAAGGAGGATGCACATGCCCTCTGACGGAAGGATCGTGAAGCCTTGCGCCTCAACCAGTACAGTCAACATCGCTCCAAGCTCTCAGTCGCACAAGGCCGCCGTGACCGGCCGATGTCAGCTGCAACAAAAGTGATCGCAGCCCTCCACATGGTCTTTCATGACGTGTTGATCAACGGAATCATCGCGTCTGGCGCGATTCCTGCCGAAGTCCGATGGCTGTGTTACCGCGCAGCCGGCATGAACATGAGACGTTCGCACATCTGCTCCAGATGTTTCTTCGGCACAGGGGAAGTCTCCGTCGGGCGCAAGACATTCATCAACCACGGTGCCTTCATCGACACCTCGGCGAAGGTAACCATCGGAGACAACGTGAGTTTCGGTATGCAGGTCACGATCGTCACAAGCTCGCACGAGGTTGGCAGTTCGCTGGCTCGAGCAGGAGCATTGACTTCGGCCCCCGTCACGATTGGTACGGGGTCCTGGATCGGCGCCAACACGACCATCCTGCCCGGAGTGACGATTGGTCAAGGCTGCATTGTGGCATCAGGTTCGGTCGTTGCCACTGATTGTGCGCCCAACGGGCTATATGCAGGGGTCCCGGCGGTACGAAAACGCGACTTGCCCGAAGGCGTCGATTCAGCCGTGGCGCAGCACGAAAGGTCAGCACACTGATGACCGAGTAGCCCGTCGCTCACACTGAAAGAAGTGTGCGACTGCTGTCGTCGCGTTCCCAAGAGATTGCGGCGCCCAACCGTGCTCGCCGACGAGCGACGAGTGTCAAAACTACGTATACGCCTGCGTCCCAAGCCGATCGAGGCCCGCGGATGGAAGTGACTACGGCGCGAAAGGTCTGGACGGCACTCGGGGCCTCGACGATCTCCGCTTTTCCTCGATAGACCCTTTTCAGCATGTGTAACAGGCTGTTTCGATCACGTGGGACCACCACAACAGTTGGCGCGGTCTCGACCACGCATTTTTCCCCCGCAGCGAACTGTGCGTCGACCCACAGGTCGTCGCTGGTCAGCTCAGGGAACGCACCTATGCGACGATGCCCGGCCTCGCTGAGGCCATAGGCACCGGCACCCCACAACGCAGACCGAAACCACGTTATCCGGGATCTTGCCCGGTAGTACGACCGCACGACTCGGTCAACTCCGTCCAAGTCGAACTTCGACGACGGACGCGCTGCCAACACCGATCCGGTTTTCAGCTCCGCAAACACCTGCGCCACAGCCACTGCCGAGATCGTGGTGTCGGCGTCGAGATACAGGCGGGGCCATAGCGTCGCGGTTGCATCGCCAAGATTGAGTGCTGCGATCTTTGAGGCCACGCTAGTCTCCACGACGGTCACGCCGGCATACACCCGAGCGGCGTCAGCCGTGCCATCGGTGCAACCGTTGCACACCACGATCAGCTCGATCGCGCCACTGGCCGCCGCGGTGGCCAGTGGCGCGAGAGTGCGTCCGATGACGGCAGTTTCGTTGTGTGCCGGCACGATGACCGCACCCAAGGCGAGACCATCGGTCAACACCGGCGTCCGTGCGGCCTTCGGTAATTCTGCCCAACGCGCACGATCACAGAGGACTCGCAGTGTTGTCCTGTGCCCACTGTCCCTGGAGCGCAACAATTCACCGAGCACCACCATCGTGCGATGGCATGACGAGTGCAGTTTGCCGTGGTAACGGTCGAAATAGCGGACCCGGTTGACGGACATCAGCGCAGCCAACTCCGCGGAACTACCTGATCCGGCGCCTCGATGTGCCACCACGGCGCGCGGCTCGAACCAAATGAGTGCGCCCGATTCGCGCACACGACGGAAGAAGTCGACTTCCTCGGAGTATAGGAAGTACCGTTCATCCCAGTCCCCGACCGTCCGATCGACAGTGGCACGGATCAGCAGCGCCGCACCGGTCGCCCAGTCGATTTCGTGCGGATCCCGATAAAGTCTTGGATTCCAGACAGTTTCAGTCCAGCGTGCATTTCGGTGGGCAAAGTGAGGCCCGAGCAAACTATCGCCCAACGCGCCGAGCACCGAGGGCTCCGACCGCAAAGACGGAAAGGTCAATCCTTCACCGTCGACAATCCGCGGCACGACTACACCAACCCGACTGCGGTCGAGAACGCGGAGCATCATCCCCACCGCACCGCGATGTACCCGCAAGTCCGGATTCAGGATCAGTACCGCCCGGCAGTCACCGACATGTCTCCGTGCGACATTGATCCCACCTGCGTAGCCGATGTTGCCACCGGCCGGGATCAGAATCACATCGCGGTGTTCTGCGACGATCTCCCCTGTGCCATCGGATGAATCATTGTCGACAACCACCACTCGAACGACATTGTCGTGGGCTTCGTGCCGCAGATCGGCCAGGAGATGGCCGATGTCGGCGCTGCTGTTGTAGGTCACCACAACAACGGTCACGTCAGCTCGGACCTCTGCGCCTACAAAGTCGTCAGTACTCATAGTGCATCGCTCTCATATGGTTCGAGTCCGCCGTGGGCTTCTCTGTAGGTACGTCCGCAGTCACCACAGCCAAGATGCTCGACCAGGCGTTCACCGCATTCACACGCCCACCCGATACGTCTGCCCGGATTCCCGACCACAAAGCCATACGCCGGCACATCGGCGACAACAACAGCACCGGCCCCGACAAACGCATGTTCACCAATTGTCGTTCCGCACACCACAACAACACCGGCGCCGAGCGTCGCCCCACGTCGCACCCGGGTTGACTCCAACGCTTCATCGCCACGTTTGATGTGAGCGCGTGGACGCAGATCGTTCGTGAAAACCACTGCAGGCCCCAGGAAGACATCGTCCTCGATCGTCACGCCGGCAAAGATGAGGACTCGGTTCTTGACGGTCACCCGATCTCCGACCACCGCGCCGGACTCGATGTAGGCGTGGTCGCACACATTGCAGTCACGTCCGACGCGCGCCCCGCTCAGAATGTGCGCGAACGCCCAGACCCTCGTCCCCGCACCAACATCACTACTTTCGCACAGTGCCTGAGGGTGGATCTGAACGCGCCTGTCACTGACGACTGTCATATCGTTCGCCTTCATAGGTGGTCACACCGCGCTTTCGCAATGTGGTCGGGGCGTGCGCTGTCGATGCGGGGCTTGTTCGGCCGAGACGGAGGTGTGCGGCGAGGTGAATCCTGGCGCAACCGGAAACCGCGGCGAATCAGCAGGGCTGCGCCCACGCGACATACGTCGACAAACCTCGCGAACCGGCCGACCCTGGTGTTCAGGGCGTCAAGGTACTCCTGGAGTTGCCGTTGAACCGCTTCATCCAGTCCGTAGGCCGCCACCACTTCTCGCGAATAGGTGCCCCGATACTCTCGAAGTCGCGCACTCTCGAGCAACGGCTCCAGGGCCGTGAGGAGTTCGGTTTTGCCAAGGCGCGTACCGCTACCGACGCCGTACCATCCACTCCACGAGAATTCGTCGATGGTCGCATGACTCAACGGCATGAAGAAGCCGCGTTCGCCGGCGACAACAACCGGTTTCCCAAAGGCCATGCCGTGCGCCAAGGAACTGCCCGAACCCACCACCACGTCGGCAGCCGCATATGCAATTCGGCGATCGAGCAACTCACCCGCCACAACAACCACCTCGCGCCCGGACCGGAGGTTGAACTCAGCTGCCCGTACCGAAGCCGATCCGAGCAGTGCCCCTTCTCCGATCACCAGCAGTTGCACGGATGTGCCCTCCGCGGCGATGTCTCCAACAGTCTCGATCACCGTCATCAGGCTGGTGATGGAACGCTCGTCGTCGAGCGGTGTCACCAGCGCCACGAGCAACCCATCACTGTCGATATGACTGCGCTCCAGGAAGTTTCCGGTAACCGTAGGTAGTCCGGGCGCGTTCTTCGCCGTGTCCACCCATGGCTCCAGGACGCCCACCCGCGTGAATCCCGCGATCCGCTTCTCCGCGGCTGCACTCCTTGCTCCCATCAGGAGTGGAGCGGTATGCGGCAGGATCGGAGACGGACCTCGCGAGTGGATCGTGCCGACCACTGCCACCTCCCGGCGGCTCAGATTGGCGGCAATGAATGCTTCGGATATTGCCTCCCACTCGAACGCGTGGACGACATCGATCGACCGTTCCTGGATAACTTTTCGCAACCGTAGAATCGATTGAAGAGTGCTCTTCTCTTGACCGCATGGCATCAGAACCAGCTCGACATCGAGCTCATGAACCCGTTCGACCAACATCCCGGGGCAACCGATAACCGTGACCGAATGCCCAGCGGCAGCCATTGCCCCTCCCAGTTCGACAGCGCTTCGCTGACTATCTCCGGATCGGAGATCTTTGGGATAGACCAATATTCGCATTCGTTTCACCTTCGACGACGGTTCCCACGCCGGCCCGGCGGCGCGATGGGCCGCCTCACCGGGTGCCACCGACTATCAGCCCGAGACAGTCCGCAACGCACTCTTGTTGTGTGGTCGTGATGTGCGGAAACAAAGGTAGCGAGAGGATTTCGCGGGCCGCCCGCTCACTGACCGGGAACTCCCCGGATCGGTGACCCGCTCCGTATGCCCCGGTCAGATGAATCGGTGTCGGGTAGTGGATGCCCGCTCCGATCCCAGCGGCCCCGAGCTTCTCGAGCACCCGGTCACGGCTGTCGACCCGCACCACGTACAGGTGCCACACATCCACATTGCCCGGGGCCGATGTCGGCACACGTACACCCTCGACTCCCGCGAGAAGCTCTCCATAGCGGTCGGCTGCGTCACGCCGCAGTTGATTCCAACGCTCCAGATGTCCGAGCTTTGCGCGTAAGACCACCGCCTGGACGGCGTCCAGCCTGGAGTTCAAGCCGATGACGTCGTGCACGTACTTTTGCCGGCTTCCGTGCGCCGCAATAGTTCGGACCCGGTCCGCGATCGATTCATCATTGGTCAGCACCGCACCCGCGTCGCCCGCTGCTCCGAGGTTTTTCCCAGGGTAAAAGCTTGTCCCGGCGGCGATCCCGGTGGTTCCGGCCGGGACACCATATCGACTTGCGCCCTGCGATTGTGCGGCATCCTCGAGGATCGCCACACCGTGCCGGGCCGCCATGTCGATGAGCTTTTCGACGGGTGCACTCTGCCCGAACAGATGGACCGGGATGATCGCGCGTGTGCGCGTGGTGATCGCCGCCTCAACCTGTTCCGGATCGATCAGCAGGTATTGCGGGTCGACATCTACGAGGACCGGCGTCGCCCCGGCCCGGCTCACGGCCTCCGCAGTCGCGATGAACGAGTTGGTCGGCAGGATCACCTCATCACCCGAACCGACTCCAGCTGCGCGCAGCGCGATCTCGATGGCATCGGTGCCATTGCCGACTCCGACGCAGTGGCGCGCACCGGAGAACGCAGCGTATGCCAACTCGAAATCTGCCACCGGTCTGCCACCGATGTACCCGGCGCTCTGCAGCAGGTCTTGGAGCTGCGGCATCACCTCATCGGCGACGTCGTCGAACTGCGACACGAGATCCACAAAGGGCACATCGGTGAGTGGGGCAAGTCGCTCTATTGTCATTCCCTGCTGTCTCCATGATTGATGGGATGTGCGGGGTTGCCCGCCCAGACCTCGTCGGCGGGCAGGTCGGTCAGCAAGACCGCGCCCATACCCAGAACCGCACACGCCCCTACCCGGACGTTTTGTTTCACAGCGCTGTTCATACCCAGATACGCCGCTTCTCCCACCACCACGGATCCGCCGAGAGCTACTCCGGCACAGAGTGTCCCGAAGTCTTCGATCCGGTTGTCGTGTGTGCAGACCACCCGCGGCATCAGCACGGCGTGGCGTCCAATCGATACCGAGGCGGTGAGCACCGTGCCTGCCAGGAGGATGGCCCCTGGACCGACTGTGGAATCCGAAGGCACCCGAACATCCGGGGCGACGACAGTGGCGTACCGTGCGCTCTCGATTCCCAGCTGAAGCAGCCGGTCCACGATGAGCCTGCGCGACCGACCAGATCCGGTACACACCAAGAAGTCGGAATCGTCGTGCTCACCGGCCGAGTCGATACCGCCGAGCACGGGCAGGCCGCCCATGTCAGTACCGTGCAGAACCAGATTGTCGTCCAGTAGACCGATCGGCTTATATTCTGTCGAACATTCGAGCAGCGCTATGACTTCCCTGGCAAGACCGCCGGCACCGATCAGGATCACCGATCGCATCAGGTCCCCCTGATCACATCCACGACCCGGAACAGGTCGTCAGAGGCCATCTGATGGAACAGGGGAAGAATGAGAGTCGAATCGGTCAACCGTTCGGTGACTGTCAGATCGGCGTGCTCGCGCCACGCGTGCGCCGGCTGACGGTGCGCGGCCATGATTCCCCGGCGGGCCGAGATCCCCGCCGTTGCGAGTTCACCGAGTAGTTCGTCACGGGAATTGCGGTGCCCGGCACCGACTTCGATCCAGAACGATTGGAAGTTCGATCGCCCGCCGACGGGGTCGGCCACGCAGCGCACGCCGGACATATCCGCGAGCGCATCTTGATACATACCCGCCATGACACGTCGCCGGGTCACCATTTCGCCGAGCCGGCCCAGCTGTACGATGCCGACCGCGGCCTGCAGGTCGGTCATCCGGTAGTTGAATCCGACCTCGAGGTACTGCTCGGCCGGAGCCAACACGCTCTGATGACGTTGTGTCGCACTGACACTCATCGCATGCTCGCGTAGCTTCCGGGCGCGGTCGGCCCAGTCCGGCCGGTTTGTGGTCAGCATCCCACCTTCACCGGTGGTGAGCAATTTGCGCGGGTGAAACGACCACACCGCTATGTCGGCGTGCACGCCCACCGGGCGATTCGCAAGGCGTGAACCCGCCCCGCACGCCGCATCCTCGATCACTGTGATGCCGCGTGGTTCGCATAGCGCCTTGATGGCGGCGATGTCGGCGGGGATGCCACCCTGATCAACGGCGATCACCGCGGTGGTTCCCGGTGTCAGTGCCGCCTTGATGGTCGCGGGGGTCACATTGCCGGTGACCGGATCGACGTCGGCGAACACCGGGTTGGCGCCGACGTACGTCGGCGCATTTGCGGTCGCCACAAACGAGAATGACGGCACCACCACGTCGTCGCCGGCTTGCACACCTGCCACCACCATCGACAGATGCAGGGCTGCAGTACAACTCGATACCGCGACCGCATTGCGGGAGTCCACCGCCGCCGCGAAGCGGGTTTCGAATTCCGCGACTCGGGGGCCTTGCGCAACCCATCCAGATTCGAGGACCTCGGTCACCGCCGCGATCTCTTCCTCACCAAGGTAGGGCTGCATCACGTTGAGCCTGGTCACGGCAGTCATGAGGCGGCCACCCGGCCTGCAGCGATGCTCTCGCGTTGCGGCTCCCACCACTGCACCAGCGCACGTAGTCCGTCTTCGACACCCACGTCCGTAACGAATCCGAGGTCACGCCGGGCTGCGGTGACGTCGGCGAGTCTCCGAGCCACCCCGTTCACGGCGCGCTCCGGACCGTGCTCGACTGACAACGGTGAGTTCATGGCACGCAGCAGGGAATCAGCCAGCTCCAGCAGTGAGGTCTCGATGCCACTGGCAATGTTGTAGACGCCCTCATCGATATCACTGAGAGCGGCCAAGATATTCGCGCGTGCGATGTCCTCGGTGTACGCAAAGTCCATTGTCTGCGACCCGTCACCGAAGATCACCGGCGGAAGGCCGTCCGCAATTCTCTCCATCCAACGGACGAGAACCTCGGTGTACAGGCCGTGCACGTCCATCCGCGGGCCGTACACATTGAAGTACCGCAGTGCGACGTACCTCATCCCGTACATGGCCCGGAAGCTGCGGAGCATGCCCTCGTTGAAGCTCTTGGCCGCGCCATAGAAGGTGTCGTTGTTGTGGTGATGGTGACGTTCACCTGTCGGGAACTGCTCAGCCATTCCGTACACAGACGCGGACGACGCTGCGATCACCTTGTCGACACCGTGTGCAGCCGCGGCTTCGAGAACTGTGAAGGTTCCGTTGACGAGAACATCAAGTGCAAGTCGTGGCTCTTCGGCGCACTGGGTGATCCGGATCGCAGCCTGGTGGAAAACCAGATCGGCCCCCTTGGTCAGATCATTCACCAGGTCACGGTCACGCAGGTCACCTACCACCAACTCGGTGCGCGGATCATCCAGGGCTACAGATAGATTCGACTCCCGACCGCGAACAAGATTGTCGAGAACCACAATCCGATCCACACCTTCATCCAACAACTGGTCGACGATGGTCGAGCCAATGGTGCCGGCACCACCGGTCACCAGGACGGACGCGCCATGTAGTGCCGTCATGATGCACTCCGGAAGGCAAGGGCATTGTCGTACTGACGCGGCTTGATGGGGCGCCCTCGGGCGGCAAGACTTTCGGAAACCGCCTCGAGGACCGACAGCACCCGCAGTCCCGCGGCCCCATCGGTCCGGGCCGACCGCCCGGTTCTGATCGCGTCGGCGAACTCTCCCACCATCGTCGCCAAAGCTTCTTTCTCGGTGAGCGCAGGAACCGTGATGTCTCCCAGGCGATACGAGACCCGCGCAGCCTGCCGTTCATCTTCGGATCGGCCGAATGCGAGGTCGACCCCCCTGTCGTGAACAGCTACCCGGCGTTGCGCGTCGAGATCGTCCCACACGACGGTCCGATGACTGCCTCCGATGACCATCTGCCGAATCTTGGTGGGCGACAACCAGTTGACATTGATATGGGCGGTCGATCCATCGATCATGGTCAGTGAGATGTGACCGACACATGCGTTGCCGACCCGCAAGGGATCAGCTCCGGTGGCACTCACCTCAACAGGGTTGAGCCCTCCGGGCAGAATGAAGTCGAGGATCGACAGGTCGTGCGGCGCCAGATCCCAGAAGACATCGACATCGGGCTGCACCAGCCCCAGGTTGATTCGAGTCGAATCGATGTACATGATGTTGCCGAGCGTCCCAGACCGAACGGCCTGGGCGATGTACTGCACCGCAGGCGTGTAGCAGTAAGTGTGGTCGATCATCAGGACCCGGTCCGCGTCGCGGGCCGCCTCCACCATCAACCCCGCTTCGTCCACACTGGGAGCCAGCGGCTTCTCCACCAACACATGTTTGCCGGCTTCGATCGCGGCCATCGCCAGTGATGCGTGGGTCTGGGCCGGCGTCGCGATCGCGATCGCGTCGATGTCATCACGCTCCAGGAGCCGCTCGAATGACGACTCGGCGACCACCGTCGACCGCGGACCGATCACCGCGCGAGCACGCTGTTCGTCCAGGTCGCACACGGCGACGAGATCCCAATCCGGTGACGCCCGGAAGTTCCGAACCAGGTTCGGCCCCCAGTAGCCGGCGCCGACGACTGCCACACCGAGTTGCTTCTTCATCGATTGCTCCTTGATAGAACGCGTGGGCGACCACCGAGGCAGCCAAGATGCACGCTCGACCGGAGCGGAGCGTCTCCGCCACCCGGTCGCGAACTTGGGATCACAACGCCGATTATGCGTGGGATATTGCCGAAACCGCGAGCCAGATTCGAAACTGAATGCGTTCAGACGATCACCCATATGATTAGCATAAGTAACGTTTGTAGCCGGATTGATTGAATTTCTGCTGGCACACCCAGAAAAGCTCGAAGTAAAGGCAATGACCTTCGGCATCAATCCCGCTCCTATAGTGCAGTTCTGAGCGTAACGTTCATTCTGAGCGTGGCTATTGATGATCGTCTATTGATATAAATAGCTCACCATTCAAGTTGCATTTCGCGGGCTATTTATGTGCGCATACATCACGATCACCTGTAGCCCAATTGGACTATGTGAGCAGTCGAGCAATCAACGGTAATTTCGCCATTATTCGATTACCTGTGGCATCAGAATCCTGCGTCCACACTCGAAATCCGAACAGCGCAAGGGGGCCGAGGGTCATGTTGAACGAAGCGCACGTCGCAACCACCCAGAGCGAAAGACCGCCCCTTGAGCTGGTCAACGGCACTTTTGAGCGCTGGTCGTCGGCGTATGTGCGGCGCATACGCTGGACCGATCTCGCGCTGGTACTCGGCGCGGTAGCCGGTGCGGTAATAATCCGTTTCTACGGAAATGGGGAATTAGAAATTGCCCAACGCAAACATCTGCTCATCGAGACAATCGCGCTATCCGTAGTATGGATTGTGGCGTTGCGCACGACGCAGAGCTCAGATAAGAGAATTATCGGATCTGGTGCAGCGGAATACAGCCGAGTAGCCACTGCATGCTTTATGGCGTTTGGCTTCTTGGCGATTTTCGACCTTGCATTCAAGCTGGACATTGCCCGAGGGTTCGTCGCAGTCGCATTGCCATTCGGGACAATTGCACTGCTCTCTGGGAGATGGGCATGGCGAAAGAATCTGACCCACCAGAGGTCGAATGGAACAAGTCTTCAACGAATACTCGTCGTGGGCGATTCCGATTCTTCGATCCCATTGATAGATCGCATCGAGGACAACCCGATCTTGGGCTACAAAGTGGTCGGCTTCGTCAACACCAGGGGAAACGCCGGCTCCCAGGTGGGCCACTTGGCCGCGGCCGCGACGCCGCGTGGCCTGCAACCGCCGGCCATAGATCTTCGTGGGCTCACCAATGCGGTCAAGCAGACCGGCGCAACGACCGTCGCCGTGACATCCGCTTCTGCGCTTGGCTATTCGGCAATGCGCGAGCTCTCTTGGGGGCTCGAGGCAATGGATGTCGACATGGTGGTGGCGCCCGGCGTCACGGACATCGCGGGCCCCCGGATGATGGTGCGACCGGTCGCCGGACTCCCGATGGTGCACATCGACAAACCGCGCTACGCCGGCGCGAACCGGTTCCTCAAAGCCGGAGTCGACCGACTTGGCGCCGGTGCACTCTTATTTCTTCTGGTGCCGGTACTTCTTGCCTGCACAATTGCGGTCAAGTTCAGCTCGCCCGGGCCAATCTTCTATCGAGCAGAACGCATCGGACTCGGCAACAAACCGTTCCTCATGTGGAAGTTCCGCAGCATGGTCGACGGGGCTGACCAGCAAAAAGCCGCCTTGGTTGAAGCATCCGACGGAAACGGCGTCTTATTCAAGATGCGTACGGATCCGCGCGTCACTCGTGTCGGTGCCTTTCTGCGCCGGTACAGCCTCGACGAACTCCCCCAGCTGATCAATGTTCTGACCGGCGAGATGAGCCTGGTCGGACCGCGACCACCACTCCGTGAAGAGGTCGCGCAATACCGCGGCCCGGTGGTCCGAAGAATGCTCGTTCGCCCCGGGATGACGGGACTGTGGCAGGTCTCGGGGCGGTCGGAGCTCTCATGGGACGAATCCGTCCGCCTCGACCTTCTCTACGTCGAGAACTGGTCGATCATGCAGGACCTCCTAATCCTTTGGCGCACATTGCGTGCCGTCATCAAAAGCCAAGGCGCGTACTAGCCGATCACCCCGACTCCACCCCATTTTCAGGAGAGCGACGATGCACTCAGAAAAAACTTTGGCACCGCAGACGGTCACAATGATGATCGGTGGGGTTCCCGTTGACCTATGCACGGAAGACCTTGTGCTCGATACGGTGCAGAGGCGCCTGAGCGGACCAAGGAACACCCCGCTGGCGATCGGATCGGTCAACCTCGACCACCTACATCACTTCACCGCCCCCGGTGGCCCACGCCTCGACCACCCGGACCGACACGGTGATGACGGCGTCGACTGGGTACTACTCGCCGACGGGGCCCCCATCGTTGCCCGCGCGACCAAGCTGACGGGACGCCCCTGGCCTCGCCTCACGGGCGCTGATCTACTGCCGTCGATATTGCACGAGGCCGAGCGCGCCGGGAGCCGCGTCGGCTTCTACGGGGGATTTCCCGAGCTACACCAAAAACTGGACGAGCGGATCAGGGAGGACTTTGGCGGGCTGGGCCCGGTGCGCTACTGGTCGCCTGAGCGCGCCGACCTCTCAGACCCACGCAAATGTGCACGGGACGCCGAGGAAATTCGTGATGCCGGGACCGACATACTCGTGGTCGGATTGGGCAAACCCCGTCAGGAGATGTGGATCGAACATTTCGGTACACGGACCGGATCACGCGCATTGCTGGCCTTCGGTGCAGCCGCCGACTTCCTGGCGGGAACCACTGCGAGGGCGCCGGTCCAACTGCAACGCCTCGGTCTTGAATGGCTTCATCGGCTCGGATCCGATCCGCGACGGTTGGCCCGTCGATATCTGCTCGAAGGTCCGCCCGAGCTGCTCACATTGCGCCGCGCGCAAGTGACACGAGACTTCCGCTCAGCCATTGTCGAGACCACCAGCCGCTCCACCTCGGGCAACGGTCCAGGTCAGCGCACGGTGAGTCAGCCCTCCCGCAATCTCACATCGCCCGCACAATCCCGAGCGCCGGGAATTGCTTCACAGACACTTTCATCGACGGCAGCACCGTCCGTATCCGCCGGGTAATCCGCACCGAGTCCTGCGATTTTAGCTGGTGACAGCTAAGATATGTTCTGGCCAGCTCAAGAACATGGGCGCGCGTTCGTCCCGAACCGGCAAATAGACGTTGTGTCTGTTCAGGCGCGACTTGAACCAGTAGGTCCCACCAATGGAGGCTTTCGTAATTTCTCATCGTGTGACCCATGGATGAGACGTGCGAGCTTGCCCGTATTGGTGTCGTGGAAGACTTCGCGACCACCCGGCGGGGTCTGGTGACGATCATCAATCAGGCAGACGGATTGTCGGTGGTGGCTGATGCTCCGACGGTGTCGAAGCTCATCGATCAGGGCGAGCCGATCGATCTTGCTCTGCTCGATCTTCGGCTTTCCGACGATTCGAGGCCACGCAGCAATATCGAACAGCTGCACACCGTCACCGAAAATATCTTGGTGTTCACCTCTGCGTCCGAGCCATTCCTGATCCGCGAAGCGCTCACCTCGGGGGTGCTCGGCATCCTGCGAAAATCTGTCGATGTAGACGAACTCATCAGCGCGATCCGATCAGCGCTGTCCGGCGTGGTGGTTCCCACCATGGAATGGGCGACCGCCATCGATTCGGATCCCAATCTCGCCGCGGTCGACCTCAGCCCCCGACAACGTCAGATACTCGAGTTGTACGCCGCGGGCGAGCCGGCAACGCGGGTCGCCTCGATCACCGGCTTGTCGGCCGAGACCGTGAACTCATACGTAGGGCGGATCAAACAGAAGTACTCCGAGGCAGGTCGGCCGGCACCTACCAAGACCGATCTGTACAAGCGGGCACTGGAGGACGGATGGCTACCAATGCCGCGGCGCTTTCGTCGCTGAGATCGGCAACACCGGGGTCGCCGACGCCGACATCGGCCGGCGATCTCACAGCTCGACAGGTCAGCCGGTTCGGATCCATCGCGATGTGCCTTTACCCGCTGCTGCTGATCACCCCCATCCGATCTCTCTCGGAAGTCGTCCCGACGTGGTGGACCGTCGCAGCGCTGACATTGATCGTCGCGCCCGCAGCGGCGATGTTCATCTGCACCTTCATCCCGGACGACCGCTGGACCTATCGCGCGGCGTGGGCGGTTTCGATCTCCTACGTCGTCGTCTTCGCATCGTTCCCCTTCGTGTGGAACGGACTACCGACCGGCGATGGGAGCGGCGCCTGGTTGACTCCGATAGCCGGCGTCGCCAGTGTGGCGGCTGTGGTTGCGATGCCACTCCCCGCTGCGACCGTCTACCTCCTGGTATCGGTGACGGCAACCCGCCTGATCAGCGCCTCTGCGGCAGAGCGAACCAGCGCGTCCGAGTTCGTCCCCGACCTCGCCTGGGGACTGTTCGTATCAGCGGTCCCTTTCACCATCGCAATCATCGCGTTGGAGACCGGCAGGCTTCGCGATCGCGCCCAGGTCCGCGCGAAAGGCCGTGCGGAAACCACTGCCGCCGAGCAGAGTCGACGACGTGAACGGGCGCGATTGGATGCGATCACGCACGATCGCGTCATGTCGATCATGTGGGCCGCGTCCCGCGAGGGCACCAACACCGAACTGCAAGGCCAGGCGCTGGCCACCCTGAAGCAACTCGACGATCTCCGGGCCGATGATGATCTACAGCGCGCCTTGACTCCGACCGAGGTCATTTCTGAGGCCGAATCTGCCGCACAGATCGTGGACCCGGGTTCACAGGTACACAACACCGCGGCAATCGAAGCGTCGACGACCTATCCGCAGGGCGCCGTGCACGCGATGATGGCTGCCATGTCCGAGGCACTGCACAACAGTGTTCGGCACGCCGGTCCGGACGCCGAGCGTTCGGTTCTGCTATCGATGGGCACA
Source organism: Williamsia sp. Y712 (assembly GCF_059445525.1). Classification (NCBI taxonomy): domain Bacteria; kingdom Bacillati; phylum Actinomycetota; class Actinomycetes; order Mycobacteriales; family Nocardiaceae; genus Williamsia; species Williamsia sp. Y712. The sequence continues at coordinate 1,642,449 of NZ_JCAIUN010000001.1, read as the reverse complement.
AACTCACTGACCATCGATATCTCAGACAACGGGATCGGCTTCGACGAAAGTCGCGTCCCCTCGGATCGTTTGGGTATTGCGTTGTCGATTCGTGGACGGCTGGAACAGATCTCGGGCGGATCGGTGACGATCAGCTCGAAGCCGGGCAACGGGACCCAGGTGGTACTGACCTGGCGGCGACCGACATGAGCACCAGAATCTTCGTCGGTCTGGCGTTTCTCAGTTTTGTTGTGGTCACCGCCTTTGTTGCCCTCGGGAGCCTGCCCGCCGACAGCGCTGTGTGGCCGGTCATCGTCACGCTGGGGTTCCTCGGCATCGGCGCAGGCGCAATCACCTTCGGGCGCAAGGACCCACTCGAGCTCCGCTTCACGGCCATCGCTTGCCTGGCGCTACCAGCGGCCGTGCTCACGCTACTGATCGCTGAACCTCAAGTCATCGAAAGCAGCCGTCCACCTTGGCTTGTCAGTGCCGTCGCCATACTGTGCGTCATCCTCTGTCTGCGCGGACGAATCCTGCTCGCCTGGTCCAGTTTTGCTGCCTGCTACGTCCTCATCATCGCGTGGTCCGCGATATTTTCGGAAGGACGCCCGGAGCTGGTTCTGTTGCTGCTGTTACCGGCCCGGCTGTTCATCGGAACAGCATTCGCGTTGGTCCTGCGTCGTTCGATTCTCGCCATCGAGGCGATGAACCGCGCAGAGTCCGAGGAAGCGGCTCGAGCAGCCGCTGCCGGCGCCGCCCGTGAAGAACGCATGTCCCGGCTCGCCGATCTCGAATCGATGGTCCGGCCGATGCTCACGCGCATCGCCGAGGGACAACAACTTTCTGGCGCAGACAAAAGGACCTGCGCGCTGCTCGAGGGTCAGCTCCGCGATCAGATACAGGCGGCAGCGCTGACAAACGTGGCAGTCGCCGGCAATGTGCGTGCGGCTCGGCGTCGAGGTGTCGACGTTGTGATGATCGATGACGGCGGGCTCACCTACACATCGCCTGCGGTCCACCGGCGGGTCACACAACATGTGAACGAGGTACTCCACACCGCCGACGGCGGGCACTTACGAATCCGCGTTCTACCTCCTGGAAGATCGAGTTTGATTTCGATCTATCGCAGTGACGAAAAGTCTGGCACGATGAGGATTGATCTTGACGTGCATGGAGATCCGGCCTCCGACCTTGCTAGCTAGCAAGGGTAACGATGAGGCATTTTTGGTGTAACCAGAAGATGTGTCTACCCGATCGTCGCCAATCATAAGAAGATCATCCTGGGCCGGGAACCCGATCACCAGGAGATATTTCGATGACCTTGTCACTTGCCCCTCTAAGCATCAGAGGGTTTGCCATGCCACGTCTCACCGCACGCGAGATCGAAGTGCTGCGCTGCTGGGTAAAGCATGACTCGAAGTCCAGCGCTGCCAGCGAATTGTTCATCACTGCGGCGACCGTCAACACTCACGTCAACCGAATCCGAGGTAAATACGCGGCCAGCGGCCGACCCGCGCACACCAAAGCAGCACTGCTGGCGCGCGCTCTCCAAGACGGCTACGTCACACTCGACGAGTTCTGACACATCCCGGAATCCATCGCAGGGTGTTGAGTCGAACCACGAATCGACACCCGTAATCGGGGTAGTCCGCTACCCCACCCTCGCCATCCAGATCGGGTGACGATGCATAGGTGGCCACCAACGCGCCTGATCTCGACACCGCTATGAATGAACTACCGGTGGTGTATTCGATCGCGCTGCGCCTGCGAGCCGCCGGAATCCCGGCCACAACGGTCGCCGACTGCCTTGACGTCGACATAACTGCGTTACCGATGCTCTACGACGTCGCCGAGGCAAAGTTGGCACACCTACGCCGACGACACCGGTGAGCGGACAAATAGCTTGCTCGCCAGGCTCGGCCAGACTTAGCGTCACAGGTGTTGGTGCGACAGTCGCAGCCAAACCGGAACAGAACTTTCAGACATCGTGAATTGTGATCGAGGGAGTCGATCATGTTCGTCGAGTGGCCGATCGCGGGACGCCGAGAAGAAGTAGAACTCACCACTGCCGCGATCACTCGTCGCGGCGGGGGTAACGGCGTCGTCATCGGTGGCGCGCCCGGTGTCGGCAAGACCCGCCTGTGTACCGAGGCCGTCGCGGCGGCGAGCCGCCTGGGCCACCGGTGCTATCGGGTGTCCGCGACGTTGTCGTCGAGGGATGTGCCACTGGCCGTCTTCTCCGACCTGCACCTCGATATCGACGTGGACGCGCAACCGCTTCGCCAGATTCGATGCCTTCTCGACCATTTGACGACTTCACCGGACGCCAAAGCCCTGATCGTGGCGGTTGATGACGCGCATCTCCTCGACAATCAATCCGCGTTCGTGATCCACGAGCTCACGGTCCGCAAACTCGCCAATGTGCTGGTGTCGATACGCGCCGGGGAACCTGCACCTGATGCCATCGCCGCGCTGTGGAAAGACCGGCATCTGCCGCGCCTCGAACTTCAACCGCTGTCCCGAGCAGAAACCCGCCGGTTGCTCGAGCGAGCTTTCGACGGCCCGATCGAATCAACAAGCCTCAAACGGTTGCACACGCTGTGCGACGGGAACGTCCTGTTGCTGCGCCAGCTCGTCGACGAAGAGTACGCCGCGGGCCGTTTCACCAACACCTCCGGTTTGTGGTTCTGGTCCGGTGACCTGACCATCACTCCGACATTGGCGGAGATCATTCGGGCCAACATGACCAATCTCCCACCCGAGGTGTCGGATCTGGTCGACCTGTTGGCCGTCAGCGAACCGCTGACGACAACCGAATTGGCTTCACTCGTCGACGATCCCACGCTGGAACTGGCGGAATCGTTGGGCGCCATCAGCACTCGCGCCTCACCTACGGGAGCGATCACCGTCGGACTGGGCCACCCGTTACTGGGAGAGGTCCGCCGGGCCGAACTCGGACTGCTTCGACGCCGTCGCCTGGCAACAGAGATCGCCGCCACACTTGCGCGCGGTATGCGCCAAGAGCCATCCGTTGTGCTTCGCCGCGCGGTACTCGTCCTCGAGTCTGACCTTCCGCCGGATCCCACGCTCCTGGCCCAGGCGTCACAGACTGCTCTGATGTCGCTCGACGTCGGTCTGGCCACACGATTCGCCACCTCGGCTCTGGCACTGGACATCTCGCCAGAGGATGCCTACCCACATCTCATGACACTGGTGGTCGCAGGCCAGGGACCCACAGCTGAGCGAGCTTTCAACGAGCGCGCGATCGAGTCCTGCCATCCGAACTTTCCCCGATGGAACATCTTGCGCGCCGCGAACCTCGCATGGATGCTCGCCCGTCCTGTCGCGGCGGCCGAACTGCTTGATGTCATCGATACCGATTCGCTCGAATCGGACGTGAGATCGGAGCTCTCCGCTGTCCGAGCCTGCATACTCTCCGTGCAGGCGTCACCCAAGGCCGCGATCCGGCATGCGGAAGATTCAATCTCGGAACCGAAGACAAGCGACTTCTTTTTCATGATGGCAACCTCCGCCATGGTGATGTCTGCCGGCGCACTCGGAATGTACGAGACCGCAAACAAATACACGACGCGAGGCTACGCCAGATCCGAGTCCTCATGGCAGACAGCACAACTCCAATTCTGGTTGGCAGCAATCCACGCCCGAGTCTGCCGCGTCTCCGGCCACATCAGCCAATGCCTCAACGAAGCCTCCCGATTCACGGAGATCGCGCGCGACGTCGGCGGTACCACCTACATCCTGGCGACGTACCTTCGTGGACACGCCGCACTCGCCTCCGGACGAGTGCAGACCGCGACCACCGAGCTCCTCGACGCTCGGGTGGGAATCGAAAACGACACCTACACAGCCACGTCAGATGCCATCAATCCAGCCGGCCTCCTCTGGATCGCCGAGACGCAAGCTGTCAGCGGCGAAGCTGCCAACGCTCAAAAGACCCTCCGCGTGCTGTCGGACATCTGGCCGGCCGAATACACGTTCATGGAGAGTGGCCGCGCACTCGTGCAGGCTTGGGTCGAGGCCGCCGAGGGCGCGGTCAGCCAAGCGATCGGGTTGGCTGTCACAGCCGCCGATTTCGCACGGCGTCACAATCAACCGGCCTATGAGGTTCTGGCACTACAGACAGCGACCCAATTCGGTTGTCTCACAATGGCAAGCAGGCTTGACGACCTGGCCTCCCGAGTGGAGGGACCCCGCGCGCGCATCGCCGCACGTCATGCCGCTGCGCTGGCAACCGACGATGCGACTGGAGTGTTGGCAGTCGCCGGATACTACGAGACGATGGGCGACCGCGTGGCCGCCGCGGATACCGCAGCACAGGCAGGGAGGATATTCAGCAACCGGCAACGGCGTGGATCCGCACTCCTGGCGTCCGAGATGTCGCGGCGCCTGGCCGCCGAATGCGGACGCACGGCGACTCCGGCCCAGCTCCAGACGACAGCGGCCGTACCTTTCACGGCGCGGCAGTGCGAGATCATCACGTTGGCTGCAACCGGCCTGTCAAACAGCGCGATCGCCACGCGTTTGAGCGTCTCTGTGCGATCCGTCGAAGGCCACCTGTACCGGGCAGCACAGCGCGCGGGGGTCAACAGCCGGGAAGAACTGTCAGAGATCCTCACCGGCGCCCGATTGAGGTAGTCGACTACTCGCGACGCCCCGGCCAGACCGTTGAATAGTCGATTGCAGAACCAACCGACGACCCGACACCGGAACAGGCGGTCGCATCATGGTCGAAACAGTCGATCCCGTCGAGGTGGCCAAACTCCCCCTCGCACCGCGCAACCCCTTGCCGTATTTACAACGGCTCAAGTCCGTACGGAACTATCACACCGGGATGGAGACCCTCCGCGATGCAGGCGGGCCGGTCACCCGCCACAAACTGGCTCCGTCGTGGATGTTTCCCGAGTTCGTTGTGGCCACCTCGCCGCAGGCAATCCACGACGTCCTCGACCGGCCTCACGCATTCGTCGACAAGGCTCTCCCGTTCCTCACAGAACAGCAGCGGCTGCTCGGCGACAACCTCTTCAATGTCGAGCACGACAAATGGTTGCCACGGCGGCGCGCGATGCAGCGGGTATTCACCAAGAATCATGTCGCCCGATATGCCGACAATATGGCCGAAGCCGCCGAGTCCTGCTTCGAGGACTTTGACGGTGTCGACATCATCGACCTCGATGAGCTGTGTCATTCCCTCACATTGCGGGTACTGGGACGATCGGTACTCGGACTCGACCTCGACGAACACGTCGACGAGGTCGCCGCCGCGATGAACATCGCTCTGAAGTACGTGACGGGCCGGGGCACACAGCCGGTCCGAGCTCCGAATTGGCTGCCCACTCCCGCACGACGACGTGCTCGGACAGCTGCGACGGCGATGCACAACCGTGCTCAGACGATCCTCGACGAATGCCGTATCGATCCCACGAAGGACGCCCCACTGGTTCGTGCATTGATTGACGCCAAAGACCCTGACACCTCAAAATCGCTTTCTGACAGCCAAATACGCAGCGAGCTAATAGTCTTCATGATCGCTGGTCACGACACCACATCGACAACTCTGACGTACGCGTTGTGGGCGATCGGCCGCCATCCTGATATCCAGGACCGGCTCGCGGCTGAAACCGCCCAGCTCGGCGAACGCAGGTTGACGCCCGAAGATCTGCCTCGTTTGTCTTACGCGGTTCAAGTGCTGCATGAGGCACTCAGGCTGTGCCCACCGGCGCCGGCCATAGGTCGTCGCGCGGTCGCCGATGTCGACGTGGACGGTTTTCGGGTCGAAGCAGGTGCGTGGTTGGTTGCGGGAATCTATGCGATGCACCGTGATCCGTCGATTTGGGATAGTCCTTTGGAGTTCAACCCCGATCGGTTCGCTCCCGAGAACTTCAACGACCGCGACCGGTGGCAGTACCTACCTTTCGGCGGGGGACCACGTGGCTGCATCGGATCTCACTTCGCGATGCTCGAAGCCACCCTGGCGTTGGCCACGATCATCGGTCGGCATCGCATCGAGGCCCTTGATGATGAGTTCCCCGTTGCACTTCCGTTCACCATGGTCCCGAAGGGTCCGATCCGCGCCCGGGTGTCCGACCGCAACCAAAGCGACAACCCCTCAGAACACTGACGCCCGCGCAGTCTGCAAACTGCGCGGGCGCGAGAAGGACGAGCGTCTATGCGGTGTGCGCGATCAGCGGTGGTTGAACTTCGCGTCGCGCTTCTCCACAAACGCGGCCATGCCCTCGGACTGGTCCTCGGTGGCGAACGTCGAGTGGAAGACCCTGCGCTCGAACAGGATTCCTTCGCTGAGGCCGATCTCCTGTGACCGGTTCACCGCCTGCTTGGCCAGGATCGTGATGGGCAGCGACAGTTCGGCGATCGTGTTGGCGACCGCGAGTGCGTCGTCGAGGTACGACTCGGTGGGCACCACGCGGGAGACCAGGCCGGCCCGCTCTGCCTCATCGACCTTCATCCGGCGGCCGGTCAAGACCATGTCCATGGCCTTGGCCTTGCCGATCGCGCGGGTGAGTCGTTGCGAGCCACCGATTCCCGGGATAACACCCAGGTTGATCTCCGGCTGACCGAAGACCGCGTTCTCGGCGGCAATGATGATGTCGCACATCATCGCCAGCTCGCACCCACCGCCGAGGGCAAACCCGGCCACGGCCGCAACGACCGGTGTCCGAACGTTGACCAGGCCATCCCAGGCACTGAAGAAATCTACTGCCAGCATGTCCACGTAGGACTTGTCGGCCATCTCTTTGATGTCGGCGCCGGCGGCGAACGCGCGTTCGGAACCGGTGATCAGGATGGCGCCGACGGTCTGATCGGCGTCGTACGCCTGTGCCGCAGAGACGACTTCGTTCATCAGTTGAGAATTCAAGGCGTTCAGAGCCTTCGGGCGATTCAGGGTGATGATTCCCACCCGGCCGCGCTGCTCGGTGAGGATCGTTTCGTAGTCGCTCATGCCTGGTTTCCGTTCGTCAGTTCGAGTTCTTTGGGTACCGGGGCGAAGAAGGCGTCGATGTCGGCCTTGTCCACAGCGGTGAGGCTTGGCGGTGACCACTTGGGTGACCGGTCCTTGTCGATGACCTGTGCGCGAATGCCTTCGGCGAGGTCGTGATGGGTGAGGAAGTGAATCGACACCCTGTACTCGGTGACCAGCACGGTCTCCAAGGTCGTGTCGGCGATGATCTCACGCAGCGATCGCACGGTCACCTCGACCGACGTGGGAGACTTCGCCGCAACCACATTGGCGGTGTCGTGGGCATCGGACTCGTCGTGGCCACGCAGACGCTCGACGATCCCGACCGCGGTATCGGCCGCAAAGGCATCGTCGATCCAGCGCCTCTTGGAGAGCAGACCCGACGCCGGCGGAGCGATGCAGAACTCGCCGATGACCTCATCGACCGGCCGGTGTGTCAGCGCTGAGATGAAGTCGGCGATCTTCTCCGACGGCAGATAGTGGTCGGCGAATCCGATGGCGATGGCATCGGCGCCATTGATCTGCGCAGCGGTCAGCGCGAGGTAGGTACCGAGTTCGCCCGGAGCCTTCGCCAGCAGGTAGGTGCCACCCACGTCGGGAGCAAAACCGATGCCGACCTCGGGCATTGCCATCTTGGTGCGGTCGGTGACGATCCGGGTGTTGCCGTGCGCCGAGATCCCGACTCCGCCGCCCATGACGATGCCGTCCATCAGGGCGATGTAGGGCTTCGGATAGTGCGAGATGTAGGCGTTCAGGATGTACTCGTCGTACCAGAACTTGCCCGAGGGAGACGCGACCGCGTCGTCAAGGGTGGCGGACTGCAAGGCGTCGCGGTGGATGGCAACGATATCGCCGCCCGCGCACAGACCCCGCTCACCGGCGCCATCGAGGACCACCGCTTCGACAGTGTCGTCATCTGCCCACTTGCGGAGAGCAGCATCGATTTCAAGCACCATTTCGTGGGTGATGGCATTGATGGCCTTGGGGCGGTTCAAGGTGATCCGGCCAATGCGGCCTTCCGTCCGGACCAGGACGGTGCTCTCGTCTGACATGACACTCCAATGATCGACTGCGACGGCGCTCACAATACTTGCATATCCTAGTAACGCCAGTCCAGAGACCCTGAAGATGCCAACGCGGCGAGACAACTCCCGGCACCCAGGTGAGGTGTCACGAATCACTTACATGAATCAGCGTTCCCTCAGGCGTCATTGAGATACTGCACGGATGCCCATTACGCCCGCGTTCTTTCACGGCCTCGTGCTGCTGATTTTGTTGTTCGTCTGCGGGGCGTGGACTCTGGCCAAGCCGAGCCGTCCCGCAGCGTTCACCCTCATCGGGGTATCAGTGCTGTGGATCCTCTTCAACGGGCCGATCGAAGGAGCAGTGCTCCTTTCCTTCACCTCAACGAATGGCTTGACCGAGTCAGATCTACTCAGTGTTGTCGGCGTGGGGATTGCCGTCTACGCGCTGCGGCGCCGCCGACGTTGGTAGGCCGTCTCCGGTTGAAGACGCGATGGATTCGGCGGCGTCGATGATGTATCGGCGGATGTGTTCAGGCGTTCTGGATGTCGACTGGATCTGAATGGCCAAATCACCGAGTTCGATCGAGTCCACGAACCGGTCGGCGCCGGCACGGTCAAGCGGCACCGGATCCCAATGCGCCCGGCAGAGCGACTCTGCAGAGGCGAACGAACGATCGTGATCGGTGGCCAGCCCGTCTACGAATGCGCCATAGAGGATGCACTCGGAAAAGTGCAGGCGGTGACCGATCGCCTCCCGCCACTCGCACCCCGTTACACTGCCGATTCGCTCGGTCATGGATCGAACGATCGCCGGGTCCCACGCCACAAGGCCCGCCACGTAGTCAGTGGTTGCATCAACTGTGCCCGGCGGTAGATCGAGAAGGCTCGAGGCCACCGAGTGCCACTTGACGTGCCGACCGAGGTTGGGGCCGATCCCACCTGGCAGACGATAGAACCGAACCACATTATTCTCGACGAAGTCGTTCGGTCCGAACGACCGGATCATCGCTACGTCTGAATCAACGGTGAGTACGACGTCGGTCTCTGCATCAGCAATCGCTGCCAATTTCACGATCTGCTGGAGCAACCAGCCCCGAATCAGTGGCCAGGGGTGTCGCACATTGACTGCCTGGATGGTCCTCACCGCGTGGGGCATCCAGTCTTGTGACTGCAGCATTCTCGCCAGGGAGTAGGTCGACAGGAACGACTCCGGGAGATACGAACTCACTGCCCGTACATCCAGCCGATTCGACTCGATGCCCCGAAAAAGCCGGAGGTCACGGTCTGGAACCACAACGCGGTGGACGACATCGGTCGCCGCATGCTTCACCACACTGGAGTGAAGATCGACGAAGGCGTCGAAGTCTGGCCGATAACTAGGAGTGAGGACCATCATCGTGGCCATACGAAATCCAGCTCTCTCGTTCTCAGGAACAAATCCGCACCGGTCGGACGAAGGTTGCAAATCCGTTGGTGGCCAACGAATCGAGGCGCCTTGTTGCCGACCACACGTCGAGTATCCGACAATTCACGTGCGAGAAGAACCTGAAAAAGAAACTGAATCTGTTTGGACTACCGGTCGCGATCAACCCGACCACATGTCACCCAAACAAGCCACACCAACGGGTTACGGCTGACCGGGGTTGAGTTTGATGAACAGTCCGTCGGCCTCGGCGCACAGGGTGTCGCCGTCGTGAAGGCTGCCCTTGAGGAACACCTTCCGCCCTTCGATGCGGTCGACCCACGACCTCATCACGAGCTCTTTCCCCAGCGGGGTGATGGCGCGGTAGCTCACCGTCAGATATGCGGTCCGGGTGATCCCACCGGATCCGAGCGCGCCGGACATACCCAATAGATCGTCAAAGGCCACCGCGACCTGGCCACCGTGGGCAGCATTGTTCCCACCGAGGTGATAGCGCCGGAACGTGACCCGCGCTCTCACGTTCTCGGCCGTGGCCTCATCGACCTCATAGGGCGGCAGCGTGATGTTGCCCCGCGCCGGCAGATCGATGCGCCCACCCGAAGGTGCACGCCACTCGTCAATGGCCACGGCGTCCAGCCGGTCGTTCATCACCTTCAGTTCGTCGATCAGCTCATCGACGAGATCGTCAGGCGGACAAGCCGCTTTCACCCGGTCCATGAACGTACGAACCTGCTCGATGAACTCCCCATATCGCGGACCACCGCGGGTCAGGTCGAGGTCGAACTTCGGGCGAAATCCACCCTCATGACGCTCTTCCAGAGGGGCGTCGTTCCCAAAGGTCACGGCGGTCTCTTCGAGTGGGTTTCCCTGGGTCATGGCTACGACAGTATCGACCGGGGTCGAACTCGCGCGACGTGGCACCGATTCGATCAGGCGACGCGCGAATTCCGTGCCGTTCCGGATCCCCGTCGGGACAACGAATGACCTTTGCGCAGCACGTACTCAGTTACTGAGCGATACTACTGATATCGGCGTCGAACCCAGCCCGATCCGAGGAGCATGAGTACGGCGTGAACCGATTCAGCCTGGTATCCGGCACCACGACCCAGATTGTGCGGCAGTTACAGCTGCGGGCCCTTCGCATCTATTTGGCAGCAACGACATTCCTGTACACCATCGGCCTTCTCGCCATCCTGTTCCCGGTGCCGATCAGGAGAGTCGAGGTCGCCAACCCCGCGGGAGCCATCGTCGCGGTGATCATGGGCGTATTCGGTTTGATCTATCTGCGGCGCCGGCCGGCCAATCTGCTTCCGGCAATCGTCGCCGCGATGATCGCAACCCCTGCAGTGATCGCGTTCCACGTGCTCGCCGGCGCCCCGTTCGTCTGTCTGGTGGCGGCCATGTTCTTGTCGATGTACATGATCGCGTTCTTGCGACTCGCCCTCGCACGCGTACTCATTGCCATCCTGACCGCATCAACCGTGCTCGCGCTGGCGGTGTCGGTATCGGCCTCACCCCTCACCTACTTCGCATTTGTGCTCGCCATAGTGGGCGCGGCCGAATCGTTCGGGCTGGTGACGCGCGCACTCGTCACCATTGCCTGCACCGACCCACTGACCGGACTGCCGAATCGGGCCGGCTGGGAGATTGCGACCGCCCACCAACTCGCTCGCGCACGTTCGGCACAGACGACACTGAGCATCGCCGCGCTCGACGTGGACAACTTCAAAGCCATCAACGACGCGTTCGGGCATCAGGCAGGAGACCAACACCTGATCGACTTCGCCCGACAGCTACGGTCGTCGATTCCCGAAGATGCCGTCTTCGCCCGACTCGGCGGCGACGAGTTCGCGATCTGCATAGAAGGCACGTCCGGCGCACGATCCGATGACGTGCTCACCCGGATCCGCTCACAACACATCGACACCAGTTTCGGCGCCGCCTTCGGACCTGCCGCGACCGTCACCATCGCCCAATTGCTTGCCGAGGCCGACGCCGACCTCTACCGGGCCAAACGCGCCAAAGGTCCGGGAGAGCTCGAGCAGACCTCCTGACCAGGGTGTGAAATTCTGCCACTACGCTCAGAACCCATGAGCGCCTCAACAGATCAGCCCTTTGATCCAACGCAGTGGAAATCGGTTGAAGGTTTCGACAACCTCACCGACATCACCTATCACCGTCACGTCGGCGAGGGTCGCGCACATGGCATCGTGCGGATCGCATTCGATCGCCCCGAGGTGCGCAACGCCTTTCGCCCCCACTCTGTCGATGAGCTCTATCGCGTCCTCGATCACGCGCGTCGGAGCCCCGACGTGGGAGTGGTCCTGCTTACCGGCAACGGCCCGAGCGAAAAGGATGGCGGCTGGGCGTTTTGCAGTGGCGGCGACCAGCGCATCCGTGGCCGGTCGGGCTACCAGTACGCGGGCGGCGACACCTCCGACACCGTCGATTCGGCCCGGGTCAAGGCCGAGGGCGGCCGGCTGCACATCCTCGAGGTGCAGCGCCTGATCCGGACCATGCCCAAAGTGGTGATCGCGCTTGTCAACGGCTGGGCAGCCGGAGGTGGCCACTCGCTGCACGTTGTCTGCGACCTCACCCTGGCCTCGCGCCAACACGCCCGTTTCAAGCAGACCGACGCCGATGTGGGTTCATTCGACGCCGGATACGGCAGCGCCTACCTCGCGAAGCAGGTCGGTCAGAAGAACGCCCGCGAGATCTTCTTCCTCGGCCGCGCCTACGACGCTGAATCGATGCAGCGGATGGGTGCCGTCAACGAAGTGGTCGATCACGCCGAACTCGAGGCGACGGCCATCGAATGGGGCAAGACCATCAACGGGAAATCCCCCACCGCCCAGCGCATGCTGAAGTTCGCGTTCAACCTCACCGATGACGGTTTGATGGGACAACAGGTCTTCGCAGGCGAGGCCACCCGGCTGGCTTACATGACCGACGAGGCCGTCGAAGGCCGAGATGCCTTCCTGGAGAAGCGCGATCCGAACTGGGACGACTATCCGTTCTACTACTAGGACCCAACAAAAAGGCCCCACCGGATGGTGGGGCCTTTTTTGTGTTGCCGAGTGGGGTCAGGCGCCGATCGGGCCTGCCAGCGTCGGCCATGAGAGATCCAGCTGGTCTTCCCAGTAGCCCCACGAGTGGGTTCCGGTCAGCGGGAAGTCGTAGGTGGCCGGGATCTTCAGCTGGTTCAGACGATCAACCAGCATCGCGGTGCACACACCGGTCGCGGCTTCGATGCCACCACCGACGATGACCTGGTCCGCCAAGGTCGACGGATCACCATCGGCCCGCGCCAAGGTCTCGTACTTTCCGGGCAGGCCGGTGCCGTTCGAGATGTAGAGCTTCACACCGCGAAGTTTCTCAGCGTTGAGGATGGGGTCGTTGGCCGCCCAGCCCGGTCCGTCGAGCGGCCCCCACATGTTGGTCGGGTCGCCGCCGCCGCGTGCATCGACCGTGATCCGGATGTACATCTGGCCGAGATCACTCGACGTCGACGCACAGCCGCTGTACGAGCCGACCGACTTGTAGAGTCCCGGATGCTCGATCGCCAGGTTCAGCACCGAGGTCGCGGACGACGAGATACCGGCAATGGAGTTGAGGCCCGAGGTTTTGAGAGCTTCATTGATGATCGGCGGCAATTCGTTGCCCAAGAACGTCGACCACTTGTTGCGGCCGAGCACCGGGTCATCCTGCTGCCAGTCGGTGTAGTAACTGAAAGCACCCGCGTTCGGTGTCACCACGTTGACGTTCTTGTCGGCAAAGAACCCGTTGATGTCGGTCCTGGCCTGCCAGGTCGCAGAATCCTCACCGCCACCGGCGCCGTTCATCAAGTACAGCGTGGGCCGCGGCACCGACCGATCCTTCGGCAAGATGACCGAGATCGGAATGTTCCTGTCCATCGACGCCGAATAGACGAGTAGATCAAGATTCTTGGGGCCGGTCGGGGTCACACCCACCAGCTTCGATCCACCGGGCGATTCGATACCGATCTGCGGCAGGTCTTCAGCGGTGGCCGGCGACGTCACCAGCAGTGTGGTGGCAGCCATCACCGAGGTCACTGCCGCGGTCAGCGCTACGCGCGCATACCGGCGGGTCTTTCCTGTACTCATTCGGGTCACGAGGCGACATTAGCCGGAAATCGGCCGAGCGGGAAAGTAAAACAAGAACACCAGGCCCCGGGACGGCCGAACCAGCCGTTCGGCGCGCCGGTCCGGCAGCGTACGACCTGCACTATTTGCTATCGCAATCTCTCCATGCACTCGTCGTCCGAACGGTGTCACCCGCGCCTCACCAACCGCCCAGTCGCGACATTTGCGGACACAAATCAAATACTAATTTTCCATATTAATTCCAGCTCAATGCGATATTCCAAAACAATTCAAAAATTAGCCACGGAAAACACGTGACATATCCAAAATTCGTTGGCAGTGTGAAGTTGGCTCAAGTTGGTCGGGGAGTTCAAAACTCGAGCCCCCTTCGACGAGTCGTGTTCAACCAAATGAAGTCTACGAAAGGTAGAAAGCATATGGCATCGACAGACCTGTCATCCGAAATCGGACTCGGCGCAATCATCGCGATCATCGGGGGACTCCTCGGTGGCGGTGGCGAGACACCTCCCGCCGAATAGATAAGTAACACAAGCTGATCCGCCCCCCGGGTTCCCATTGGGGACCCCGGGGGGTTTGGCTTTTCGGCAGGGCGGTGGCCAGCTCTGGGCCCATCACCGTGAGTGCTCCCAACGACCAAACTCCGCACGGAGGATTTCGAGACCCGTCGATATCGGCGAGACCGACCCGTCGATGACCTCCAACCAATTCGCAGCGATATTCCGTTTGCCGGCATGGGATTACCGCCGCGTGGCAGCTTGTCCAGCTCCTCATCGACTCTCCATCAAGAATTCAATCGGATCGACTGACACCGCCGTTCAACCGCAAGAGCAGGCCGCAGCGATTTGGCAGGGGAAAATCTGCACATGGCCGGCGAACAACGTGTCGGGAACTGGATCCGGACGGTCGCCTCCCGAAACCACACATTTCGGACAGATGATCTCGAGTCGATAACGGGGCAGAGCAGGGGCACGGGTTCAACACGACGCCGAACAGGCCGAACCCCCGTGACAGCACCCCAAGCCGACAACTTGCTCGAACCGCGGCCCATCCCGCAGACACCGCCATGCCCGTCGTTCGCGATGCCGAATTCTATTTGCCGGATGGACAATTCGAGAGAAGTCCTCGACACGAATCAATTGCCGAAGCATTCAGTTCTCGCCGATGCTGCGACCCAGGGGTTTTCGCCATCAGAATATGACTTTGTGTCTCAGAGCTCCAGACGTCGGCGGTCACACAGCTTTTCAATGAACTTGACGATCATCCAATTGGGAGCAAGGTTTTGTTCCGCTAAAGAAGGAGATTCGAATTCATCGGGCGCAGTTGGGAATTCATTCAGCAGCTTTTCCAAAATGTCCCTGCGATCAATCCGTATGTGTCAATCTGATCACGACTCGCCTGGTCGGGGATTCCAGAATCGTTACCGAAGCCAACGGGTCGCAGTAAGTAATCACAACAAAGGGAGAAAACCATGCTCGCTTCATCGCAGGACATCGAGAACCTGTTCGCCCAGCTGCTCGCCTTCGTCGGCGGCCTCCTCGGCGCAGCCAGCTCGGACCCGACTGCACCCTAGAGTCACCGCCCGAAAGGTTTGATTGCACGTCCCTGAGGTGCCCTGATGGGACCTCAGGGACGTGCGATCGACAGTATCTAGAAATTCGAGTTTTACCACGGCCGATCGGCGCTAATACAACCTTTCTGACGAAAGGTGACAAATCCCTGCGCGAATGGCATTGTTAACCGGGTTCATTATCCAAGGTATTGAGCCGGCCGTGGGAATAGACGTCGAAAAGGAATTCAATGACCTCAACGAATAAGCGTTTACTTGCATAGTTCCCTACCCCGCGCTGCTGGGCCCGCGGGACGTGTGGTGCCCATGAAGACAAAATCGGACAGAGCTCTGACGACGGTATTGCTGCCGCATGTGAGGGCATTCCGCGGTCCCCTTTTTCTCCTTCTTCTTTTGCAGGTGACTGCTGCAGGAACAACTCTGATGATGCCCAATCTCAGCGGGCGCCTCATCGACGACGGGATCGGCCAAGCCGATATGGACGCGATCCGCGCCATCGGCGGCGTCATGCTCGCGCTGGCATTCGTCAACCTCGCCGTATCCGTCCTGGCGACAATCCTTGGTTCACACATCTCGACCACCATCGGTCGCGACATCCGCAACCAGACCTACGCGCGGGTCCAGAGTTTCGCCGACACCGATGTCCATCGGTTCGGCATCCCGTCCCTCATCACCCGCAGCACCAACGACATCAATCAACTACAGATGATGGTCTTCGTCGTGATGACCATCCTCGCCACCGCCCCGATCCTGGTGATCGGTGGAACCGTGATGGCCTTGAGTGAGAACTACCGACTGGCGCCTCTGATCGTGCTCGTCGCTGCGGTACTCACAGCGATCGTCATCGTCATCGTGCGCAAACTCATCCCGCACTACGAGAAGTTGCAGCGCTCCGTCGATCGGGTCGGACGTGTGCTCCGCGAGCAGCTCACCGGCATCCGCGTCATCCGGTCGTTCGGCCGCGAAGACCTCGAGACCTCACGCTTCGCGACCGCCAACACCGATCTGACGAAGACCGCGTGGAGAATCGGGTCGCTGCAGGCCCTGCTGTTGCCCAGCATCATCTTGATCGCCAACATCGGCGCCGCCGCGGTGATCGGTGTCGGAGCCATCCTGGTCGACAACAATTCGATGCAAGTCGGCGGGATCGTCGCATTCGTCGGGTATCTCACGCAGATCGTCATCGGACTCTCCATCGGCGCCGCCATGGTTGCTCTGCTCCCCAAGGCGAAGGTGAGCGCACGCCGAATCCATGAGGTGCTCAGCACCGAGCCGTCGGTGAAAGATCCGATCGCCGGCCGGGTCCCGGTCTCACGGACGGGTCACGTGAAGCTCGAGGACGTCGGCTTTCGCTACCCCGGTGCGCAGCATGCAGTTCTGAGTGACATCAACCTCGAATGCCGCCCGGGCACCCTCACCGCAGTGTTGGGGGGAACCGGGGACGGCAAGAGCACACTGCTGGGGCTCATCCCCCGGTTCAGCGACGTCACCTCCGGGCAGATCTTGATCGATGGCGTCGATGTACGTCTGCGCCATCGATCCGAGCTCTATGAAGACATTTCCTACGTATCCCAGGTGCCTACCCTGCTGTCGGGCACCCTCGAATCGAATCTGCGTCTGGGAAATCCAGAGGCGAGCGACGACGAACTACGGTCGGCCCTGGAGGTCGCCTGCGCGATCGACTTCGTGTTCTCGCACGAAGACGGCCTCGACCAGCGGGTGCAGCACGGTGGCAAGAATTACTCCGGGGGCCAGCGCCAGCGTCTGGCGCTCGCACAGGCCATCGTCGCCAGACCGCGCCTGCTGTTGCTCGACGACCCCTTCTCTGCACTGGACCCCGAGATCGAGAGCATCGTGAAACATCGCCTCCGACAGGAACTTGCAGATGCAGTCATCATCCTGACCGCTCAACGCGTGTCGTCGGCGCGCGGCGCGGACACGATCGTCGTCCTGACGGACGGTTGTATCGATGCCCAAGGGACCCACGACGAACTGGCCGCGGAGAGCTCGGTGTACCGCGAGATCCTCGACTCACAGGCGGCACTGCGATGAACCTGAAGTGGTTGTTGGCCAGGCTTACCCACGAGCGACCGAAGCTGATCATCGTGGGTCTGGTCGCGTTCACCAATGTCGTGACACTCATCGCCGCCCCGCTGATCCTGGCCGGCATCATCAATCAGATCTTCTCCGGCGCAATCGGTATGACACTTCCGGACGGTCTGACCACCGACGAAGCCGTCGCCCAGCTACGCTCCGAGGGTCGAGGCGACTACGCCGATGTCGTCCAAGGTGCCGATGCCGTGCCGGGCGTGGGTATCGCCTTCGACACCGTGTGGAAACTGCTTGCGGTTCTCGTCGTCGTGTATGCGGTCGGCTCCCTGGGCAATTGGGTCCAGGCATCGATGGTCAACAGCATCACACAGCGTGCGATGAATCGGATGCGGGCCGACATCGAGCAGCACATCCATCGGCTGCCGGTCGCCTACTTCGACACCGCCGCACGCGGACAGATGTTGACCAGGGTCACCGCCGACATCGACAACGTCTCATCGGTGTTCAGCCCTCTGTTCGTGAAGTTGCCGGGGGCAGTGCTGACGATGGTCGCGTTGCTGGTCGTGATGCCGATCATCTCTTGGCAGCTGAGCCTGGTTGTGCTGGCGTCCATTCCACTCATCGTCACGTTCGGCGTACTGATCGCGAAACGGGCAAGGCCCCATTTCCAGGACCAGTGGGAGGCGACCACCAACCTCACCACGCACATCGACGAGAGCTATGCGCAGCTCCACACCCTGCGGGTCTACGGGGCGCAGGAACGGGCCCGCGAAGACTTCGAAGGGATCACCGGCGAACTGGCGCGATCGTCCCGCAGCGCGCAGTCCTATTCGGGCTCGATTCTCCCTGTGCTGCAGGCGATCACAACACTCAGCTATCTCACCGTCGCAGTGGTCGGAGCGTTCCAGGTCCTTGCAGGTTCGCTCAATGTCGGGCAGGTTCAGGCCTTCGTCTCGTTTTCCCGGATGTTCAGTCAACCCCTCAACGACCTGACCGCCATGATGAGTCAACTCCAGTCGGGGTTGGTGTCGCTGGGCCGAATTCGGGCGCTGCTCGAAGAACCCGCCGAGGATGCACCCG
This sequence comes from Williamsia sp. Y712, assembly GCF_059445525.1. Taxonomy (NCBI): domain Bacteria; kingdom Bacillati; phylum Actinomycetota; class Actinomycetes; order Mycobacteriales; family Nocardiaceae; genus Williamsia; species Williamsia sp. Y712. Next base: position 1,624,202 of record NZ_JCAIUN010000001.1, on the reverse strand, counting down.
CAATCGACGAAGTGATGCCAGAACACGTCCGCCGCCATACCGAACCTCCGGCACTCGATTTCGACACGGTGCGGTTCGGGTATCGCAAGTCATCGGACGATGAGAACCGGACGGTCGACGTCATCGACGGCCTCTCGCTCCACATCGACGCCGGCGCCACGGTGGCGATCGTGGGACCGACCGGAGCGGGAAAGACCACCCTCACCAATCTTGTTCTACGCCTCTATGATCCGTCATCCGGGTCGGTGAAACTCGATGACCGCCCGCTCGAGGAGGCGCCCCGGTCATTCGTTCGAAACCAGTCCGCCATCGTCACCCAGGACCGTTGGGTGTTCACCGGAACCATCGCCGACAACATTGCATTCGGACGCCCCGACGCCACCCGCGCCGCCATCGAACAGGCAGCCCGCGACAGCCACGTCGCGCAATTCGTCGACACCCTTCCTGACGGATACGACACCATCATCGGCGACGGCGGCGCCACGCTGAGCGAGGGCCAACTCCAGCTGATCACCATCGCCCGCGCCATGATCGCAGCGCCGCGGGTCCTGGTGCTCGACGAGGCCACCAGCGCCGTCGACTCCCGCACCGAACTCCTCATCGCCCGCGCATTGGAGACCCTGCAGGATCGCACCACCACAATCGTTGTCGCACATCGCCTCTCAACCATCCGCGAAGCGGACAGCATTGCCGTCGTCGAGCACGGTGTGGTGACCGAACAAGGCACCCACACCGAACTCCTCAATCATGGCGGCCGCTACGCCATCATGTACAAATCCCAGTTCGAGTAGCCGCTCGCTTTTCTCACGCTCGCTCGGCCTGCAGAGCGAGCGTGAGTGAGAACAGTGAGCAAGGTCAGTTGTCCCCAATTTCCAGGCTCATCCACAGGTCGAGCGGAACTGGGCTCACCCACCCAGCGGCCGTCGAAGCAGATCCCCATGATCATCGCATGGGGGATTTCACCGAGGACAACGATGGGCTGATCTGGCGCTCGACGGCAACAGCGCAGGGGCATAGCGACCAGGAGATCAAGCGCGCAGTACACAGCGGACAACTGCGCCGCATCTGGCCGGGTGTGTACGTATCGACCGTTCACCGATTCACGCCGGACGGGCTGGCACGCCTGCGTGTCGTCGCCGCGGTACGCAGTTGCGGCGAGGCCATGGCTGTTTCGCACCAATCCGCCGCCCTGCTACATCGCCTGCCGTTGCTGCAATCTTCGTACGACAGAGTGCATCTGACCAACGGGCGCGACGGTGGAGGACGTATCGAACCCCGACGGCACGTGCACTCGGGACTATTACTGCCCGGCGACCTCACCGAAGCCGATGGCCTGGCAGTTACCACAATCGAACGTACTGCTGTCGATACCGCTCAGGCGGGAACGTTCGCGCAGGGTTTGGCCGCATTCGACGGCGCACTGCGGCTCGACGCCGACCGCGAGCGGCTCACCACTTTGATCGACGGCCGACGCGGTAAACGCGGTGTCGGAGGCGCCCCGCGCGCTCTCGCCTGTGCGAATCCCTTGGCGGAGAGCGTCGGCGAGTCGTGGAGTCGCGCCCAGATGCTTGCGTGCCCCGACATTCCCGCGCCCCGCCTGCAGCACCGTTTCTACTCTGCGGACGGAAGATTCGTCGCCCGCACCGACTTCGACTGGGACGGACGGCTCGTCGGCGAGTTCGACGGCCTGATGAAATACGGTGGTGGATCGATGAAGCCCGGTCAGACTGCCACCGACGTGGTCATCGCCGAGAAGATCGCCTGCGCCGGATGGGGATAGAGGTGCCTGGTCGCTCACCGTTCTCACGCTCGCGCGGCCTGCAGACCTCGCGAGCGTGAGAAAACTGAGCGGCAATCAGGTCAGCTTGTGAGTTCTTTGAGTTGACGGATCTGGTCGACGCGAGCCTCATGGGTCGGGGCCGGTGAGCCGACGAGCAGCATGCTCAGGCCTGCCTCGTCGAATGCGGCGAGGCGCTCTTTGACATAACTCGCCGAACCGATGAGCGACATACCGGAAGCGAGCTCGTCCGGAATCGCCGCGGCCGCTTCGGCCTTCTTTCCGTCGAGATAAAGGTCCTGGACCTTCTTGGCGGCGTCGGCGTAGCCGTAGCGAACCGCGAGGTCGTTGTAGAAGTTCTTGCCCCGTGCACCCATGCCGCCGATGTACAGGGCGGAGTGATGTTTGACCATTTCGAGAGCGTTCTTCTGCGCTTCTTTGTCGTCGGTGATCAACGCGGTGACGGTGGCCGAGACCCCCAGCTTGCCGAGTGACGGATCGCGCTTGGCGTTGCCCTTGGCCAGCGACTCACCGAAAACCGTGGACAGGTGCTCGGGATGCAGGAAGATGGGCTGCCATTCCTCGAACATCTCGGCCGCGAGCTCCACGTTCTTGGGACCGATGGCGGCGAGCAGCATCGGGATCCGTTCACGCACGGGATGGTTGATGATCTTGAGCGGCTTGCCCAGTCCGGTGCCGCCGTCTTCCTTGGAAAAGGGCAGCTTGTAGTACTTGCCGCTGTACTCGGTCCGTTCACGACGCCAGACCATCCGGCAGATCTCGGCTGTCTCGCGCGCGCGGCCGACCGGGGCGTCGTACTTCACACCGTGGAAACCCTCGATAACCTGCGGCCCGGAGGCGCCGATGCCCATCACGAAGCGGCCGTTCGAGATGTAGTCGAGGCCGGCTGCGGTCATTGCGAGGTTGGTTGGTGTCCGCGTGTACATCGGCAAGATGCCGGTTGCCAGTTCCAAAGTCGTGGTCTTGGCTGCGATGAAACCGAGCTGACTGACCGCGTCGAAGCTATACGCTTCCGGGACCGTGATCCGATCGAGCCCAACCTTTTCGAAGTCGACGAGATTGTTGATCGTCTCGGCAAAATCTCCCGAGTAGTTGATGCCCATGCCGATCTTCATATGTGTCCTCCCAAGGGCCGCGCAGATCTACGAGACAGGTTTAGAAAAGTGTGTCACATCACCCTGAACCGGCTTCTGTCACGCCCCCGCGAGTGGTCCGAAGGTGAACAATGAATGAACATATGTGTGGAGCGAACCTAACTGCTGGTCAAGTCAGATTTCGAACAGATGACCGTTTAGGAAATTCGGCCGCGTCGACCGCAGAATATTCAGTATGAGCGCAGAAATGTTGATCCTCGTGCTGCTCGTCATCACCGCACTTGGATTCGACTTCACCAACGGCTTTCATGACACGGGAAACGCGATGGCAACGTCCATCGCAACGGGTGCACTCAAGCCCAAGACCGCGGTGACAATCGCCGCCATCCTGAACCTGGTCGGCGCCTTCCTCTCGGTTGAGGTCGCTGCCACGATCACCAAAGATGTGCTGAAGATCCAGCAGACCAGCGGCGACGATACCGGCGCTCTGATCGGTGGCCTCGACGCCCAGAAGGCCATGCTCATCATCTTCGCCGGCCTCGTCGGCGGCATCCTGTGGAACGTCTTCACATGGCTGTTCGGACTTCCCTCCAGCTCTTCACACGCACTGTTCGGCGGCTTGATCGGCGCCGGCATCGCCGCGCTCGGCTCGTCCGGGGTCAACTGGGAGGGTCTGACCAAGAAGATCCTCATCCCGGGCCTGCTGGCACCGGTCATCGCGTGCATCGTGGCCGCCAGCGGCACCTATCTCATCTACAAGCTCACCAAGACGATCGCCGACAGCAAAACGGCGCAGGGATTCCGGGTCGGCCAGGTTGCGACCGCATCGCTGGTCGCGCTGGCCCACGGCACCGGCGATGCACAGAAGACCATGGGCGTCATCGCCATGGCGATGATCGCGGGCGGACACCTCGACGCCTCGAGCGTGGAGCACGGCCTGCCATTCTGGATCGTGTTCAGCTGTGCCGCCGCCATCGCGCTGGGCACCTACCTCGGCGGCTGGCGCATCATTCGGACCCTGGGCAAGGGTCTCGTCGAAATCGAATCCCCGCAGGGCATGGCGGCCGAGGCATCGTCGGCAGCCATCATCCTGACGTCGAGTGCCGCCGGTATGGCGCTGTCGACCACGCAGGTGGCCACCGGATCCATCCTCGGCTCCGGCATCGGCAAAAAGGGCGCCTCGGTGCGCTGGTCGGTTGCCGGACGGATGGCCACGGCCTGGATCTTCACTCTTCCCGCGGCCGGACTGATGGGCGCGGTTTCGTTCGCGATCGCCAACCTGACCGGTGGCGCGACCGGCGCGATCGTCATCTTCGCGATTCTCGTCGCTGCGTGCGGCTACATGTACTGGCGTGCGCAGCAACAGAAGATCGACAGCCACAACGTCAACGCCGATTGGGACGAGACCACCGGCAGTGCCGTCCCCGCCGAGCTCGCAGCCGCGGAATCCGACGATGCGGCCGTAACCGCTCAGAAGCAGGCGAACATCCCGGTGGCGATCATCGACGACGCACATGCGGCCGCCTCCCCCAGACCGTTCAGCCAGAAGGAAGGGGTCTGAGGCGATGGGAACCTTCGAATCGATCCTCCGCGTTCTGGTTGTCGGCCTCGTCCTCGGCGCCGGGTTGCCTGCCGTCTACGCGGTGGGTATCCGCCTCTACGCCGCCGGATCGAGTGAAGTGCAGACCGATGGGACGATGACGCCATCGAATCCGCTGCTGAAGGGCATCGCATACGTTCTGTTCGCGATCATCGCAGCGGTCGTTCTGGTCGGCATCCTGTGGATCACCCGCGGGACAATCGACTATTACTTCGGCATCAACCTGTTTCCGTTTGTAGAGAGCTGATCAGATCGGGTGTTGGTGATCGAGATCAGTAAAATCGGGTGAGCCCGGGCAGTCTGGAAGAGGCTGCCGGGGACCGCCTCGAGTTGCGAAGGAGGCGAAATGGATCGGCCGCAATTTCTCACCAGAGTTGTCAGCTGGCTCCGCGAGGGTTACCCCAATGGTGTCCCATCCAGCGATTACGTACCCCTGTTCGCACTACTTCGCAGGCAACTGTCCGAAGAAGAGGTCACGTCTGTCTCCCGCGAGCTGATCGGTAGCGGCCAGATGGCCGATAGTCGGCCCGCACCGATCACCTCGATCGACGCCGGGGTCCTCATCACCAAGATCACCGACGACCTGCCCCTCGAAGCCGATGTGGAACGTATCCGCAAGCACCTCGAGTCCAAGGGCTGGCCGTTCGATCCCAATCCCCTGACCGATCCGGCCGGCAACTCCGAAACCGGTGAGTGAACCGCGGGTTCTGCGACCCCTGCCGTTGTCGGCCACACCCGATATCGGAGCGCTGACCGATCTGCTGGCGGGTTCGGTGAGTTACCTGCCGGTCCCGGCCGCCGACCCCACCGAAACCGCGCGGCTGTGCACCGCACTGGGTGCCGGAGAGCCCATCGACCCCGATGTCGCACTGGTGGTCGCGACGTCCGGCACCACCGGAACACCCAAGGGTGCAATGCATTCCGCGGGGTCACTGCTCGCATCGATCGACGCCACCCACGAATACCTCGGTGGCGAAGGCGGATGGCTGCTGGCCCTGCCCCCGCATCACATCGCGGGACTGCAGGTGCTCCTCCGATCCATCCGGTCCGGATTCGCCCCGGTCACGATGGATGTGTCGAACGGCTTCGACGCCGCCGCACTGGTCGACGCGATCGCCTCGATGACGTCGACGCGCCGTTACACATCGCTGGTGCCAACCCAATTGGTGAAGGTCCTCGAGCACCCGGCCGCGACCGCCGCTCTGAGCGAGGTCGACGCGGTACTCGTCGGCGGTGCGGCGACCCCGGCACCTTTGCGTCGCAGGGCAATCGAGGCCGGCATACCCATCGTCCGGACCTACGGTATGAGCGAGACCTGTGGCGGTTGCGTCTACAACGGCGCACCTTTGCGCGGGGTCGAGATCCGCATCGACGGCACACCCCCAGGCCGGGTCGTCCTGCGCGGCCCGATGGTCGCGGCCGGCTATCGCGGACTACCCGACCACCCTGCGTTCGCCGAGGCCGGATGGTTCCGGACCGACGATCTGGGCCAAGTCGACGAGCATGGCGTGCTCACCATCATCGGCCGGGCAGACGAGGCGATCACCACGGGCGGTCTGACCATCGTGCCGCAGGTGGTCGAGGCGGTACTACTGGCCGATCCGGCGATCAGCGAGTGCGCTGTACTCGGATTACCCGATGATCGGCTCGGCGAGAAGGTGGTCGCCGCGGTTGTCGCCGCCGCGGGCGCTGCGATCAGCCCAGAAGCCGTGAAAGCCTTTGCTGCCCAACAACTTGATCGAACAGCCGTACCGCGCGAGGTACACGTCGTCGATGAGCTGCCAAGGCGGGGTCCGGGCAAGATCGATCGCGCCGCGCTGCGCGCACTTCTGCGCCCATAACCGCGGCGTCCGCTATGGGTAGAGGGACGCGGAATTCGGGTAGTCGACTACCCGAGACCCGCACGCCCCACACAAAGCAGGCTGTCATCAAGCACTCGTCAGACTTGAAAGGCCGTTGACATGACTTCCATCAGCCTCACCCGAAGAGCGGTCGCTCCGTCGACGGTGTATTGCAAAGTCGATGACAGCAGCGGGCCGATCACCCCCGGCGATCTACTCGTCCCGTCCACCACCACGTTCGGCCACGCCATGAGAGCCGCTCACGCAAGCGATGATTCGGCGGTCATCGGCGAAGCCCTCGCGCCATTCGACGGTGGTTGCGGTTTGATCCGCATAGCCGTCACCGCCGAACAGGCAGCGGTGATGCGAGGGCAGTCCATGAAGACAAATCGTCAAAGAAATCTGTTCTACCGGCTCCTCAACCACCGCTGAGTACATCGGCCGATGTTTCATTCCGGGTTGCGATGGGTAAAGTTACTCCGTCACCTAGAATTTCGGCCGAGTAGCAGCCGGGGAGCTGTGCAGAAGAAAGTCTCGTGCCGAAGCTGGGAATGAACGAGGGGTCCTTTACACAAGACCGTTGTGTACGGGACCGGGGAAGGTCCGGGGATAGGTGAGCATCAGCGATTCAGGGCGCGTCTACAGGATAGGTGTCGTCGAGGATTTCGAGTCGCAGCTCAAAGGTCTGCAAACGATCATCGAAGAAGCGGACGGAATGACGTTTGTCGCGGGGGCGGCCACCGTCAGGGAATTGCTGGCCGCGTCCACAGATCTCGATGTCGTTGTACTCGATCTGCGTCTCGAAGACGGTTCCAGTCCACAGGTCAACGCCGAGCAACTCCATGCCCACAACATCAACGTCCTGGTCTTCACCACCGCGGACTATCCAGACCTGGTCCGGTCGGCCATCTCCGCCGGGGTTGCCGGTGTGATGCGCAAGTCTGCCCGCAACAAAGAGCTGGTGGAGGCCATCCGGCTCGCTGCCCAGGGACAAACGGTTGCCACCATGGATTGGGCTGCGGCCATCGACGCCGACCCCGACCTGGGATCGGTCGATCTCAGCCCCCGTCAGCGTGAAGTACTCGAGCTGTACGCCTCCGGCGAGCCCGCGGCACGGGTCGCGTCGATCACGGGACTGTCGATCGAGACCGTCAACGCCTACCTCTCCAGGATCCGGCGCAAATACGCCGACGCCGGCAGGCCCGCACCGACCAAAACCGACCTCTACAAGCGCGCACTGGAAGACGGCTGGCTGCCGATTCCCAGATTGTTCCGCCGTTGAGGAAGCCCGTTACCTCGCTGACGCCATCTGATTCCAGAAGCTCCGCCGACAACATCTTTCGTCAGTTCTGCCGCTATCTCGGTGTCGCCTACCTTCTGAGCTTTGCCCTCCTCTTCGGCGCCATCGTTCGTTCCACGGATGTGGTCCCGGTCTGGTGGACCATCGCCGTGGTGCTGGCGATCTACGGCGTCGCAGGCGCGATGTTCGCGGTCTCGTTCCGCCGGCCCGATGTCACCTGGGTGCGGTGGTCAGGACGGGCGCTGGCCGTTGGCTACGGGCTTGCGATCGCGACGTGGCCGCTGGTGTGGAACGGGGAGCTCATCGACGCCAACTACGGAATGTGGTTCACCCAGTTCAACGGATTTGCGGCGGTCACCGCCGCCGTGGTCTGGCGAGTGCGGTGGTCGCTGCCCTATCTGATCTATGTGGTGGTCTCAGTCCAATTCGTCAACGATGCCGTCCACACGCCCAGGTACGACACCGCGGTACCCACCGACATCGCCTGGAGCATCTGTCTGACCGCGATCCCCTACGCGATCGCGGTTGCCGCGCTTCGATCCGGGCGCGTCCTTGATGCAACCCGGGTGCAGTCTTCCTTGGCCGCCGCGGACGCCGCGGCCATAGTTGCGCGAGCCGACGAGCGTGCCCGTTTCGACGCGTTGACCCACGATCGGGTGATGTCGACGCTGCTGAGCGCCGCTCGGCATCCGATGTCCGCCGAGCTCGTGTCGCAGGCGACGAGCACGCTGTCGAAACTCGACGCCCTCAAGGCCATCGGCGAGACCGACGCTTCACCGCTCGAGGTCGACGACGCGGTTCGCAAGATCATTCTCACGGTCACCGAGGTCGACGGAACCTTCGTTGTGCGCACCGACATCTCATCGCGGGCCCGCGATGAGCCTCTTCCGGGACCGGTGTTGTGGACGGTCGCAGAAGCCGCGGCCGAAGCGGCTCGCAACAGCGTTCAGCATGCGGGGCCCCGGACGGCGCGATCGGTGGACGTCCTCGTCACCGAAAGCGAGCTGTGCGTGGAGGTGGCCGACGACGGTGCGGGTTTCGAACTGAACAATGTCCGCCCCGATCGACTCGGCGTGTCCGGGAGCATCCATGGACGGATGGAGGGCCTGACCGGCGGTAGTGCCGAAGTGGTTTCCTCACCCGGCCAGGGCACCCGGGTTCGGCTGCGATGGATCAGGTCATGACCAACCCGAAACAACTCGTCGACCCCGTGGACGTCCGCGACATCTTGGGCCTACGAACCCCGATGACCTGCGCGATGGTCGGACTCGTCGTGGTCGCGATGTGCTTCGGGGCATCTCAGAGTCTGGCCGGCGTGTCCCCCCGCTGGCCGGTGCTGCTGGTTGTCGGGATCATCGCCGCGGCGACGATCGCCCTGATCACCGTGCCGCACGATCCATTGCCGTTTGGCGCTGCCATCGCGATCGCCCTTGCCCCACCGCTGGCTGCCGCAATCCTGCTGATCGTCGTCCCGGTACCGCTGGCCATCGGAAATCAGGTGTGGGTGTCGGGATACGCGACGCTCATCTACATCTTCATGTGCATCCGTGGACGGTATGCCCTCGCCTGGATCAGCGTCGTGGTCGCGGTCGTCGTGCATGTGTTCTGGTCCGCCACGACCGACCAGGGCATCTGGGAGGGCGCGCGCATACCGCTGTACAACGCAGGGGGACTTCTGGCGGTGACATTGATCGCCCGCGCGCTCCGGTCGACAACCGAATCCGTCCTCTCGCTGCGCGCTGCCCGAGCGCAGCGCGCAGCGAGAGCCTCCGCCGTCGCCGCTGCCCTCCAGGAGCGGCACACCCGGCTCGCCGAACTCGGCGAACTCGCGCAACCGGCGCTCGCGCGGATAGCCACCGGGGTGCCGTTGACCGACGCCGAGCGCCAATCGTGTGAATTGCTCGAGGCCCACCTGCGCGACCAGCTCCGCGCACCCGCACTCGCAAGCCCCGAAACGACCGCGGCGGCCCGCGCTGCCCGCGCCCGGGGCGTCGAGGTGATGCTGATCGATGACGGCGGACTGTTCGGCGCATCCGAATCGATCAGGGCAACCGTTCGGCGCGAAGTCGCCGCGGCCTTGCAGAGCGCAGACGAAGGCGAGGTCCGGGTCCGGGTCATGCCGCCAGGACGCACCAATGTGGCGACCATCTATCAACACGGCGAGGCCCGAACCACCCGGATCGAGATCGACACGATGGGCAATATCGCGAAAGACATTCGCTCACATCAACTCCCGGGGCAGGCCACAGACGATCTAGTTAGCTCAGACAACGATGGCCCCAGTACTGGTGGCACATCCTTTGGCGACTACCGGCCCCACCACCGCCCTGGTTAGGGTTATCCGCCGGATAGCCTCCGTCCGGTATCCGAGGAGTACCCCCGAACATGTCGCTGCCATTGAACACTTCTGAGCCCTTACCCGCCCCCGCACTCACAGCCCGCGAGATCCAAATTCTTCGTGAATGGGCCATGCGGGACACCAAGTCCGAAGTCGCCGCGACCCTCTTCATCACATCGGCGACGGTGAGCACCCACATCAACCGGATCCGGCTGAAGTATGCCGCCATCGGACGTCCGGCCACCACCAAGGCAGCTCTCATCGCGCGCGCCCTGCAGGACGGACACGTCCAGCTCCACGAGCTGTGAAAATCACACACTCGTCCAACTGAGTTGGGAAACCGGCGCCACCACGCCCCGTTTCACGTGGACGAGGTGACAGCCGGCGACAGAACGTGACAGTGCGACGACAGGGCCTGCGCGCACTGTGTGTTTCATGAACCCACCACTGCACTCCGGAGCACCGGCCATCGAGGCCCACGGGCTCGTCAAACACTTCGGTTCCACCAGAGCCGTCGACGGCGTCGATCTGGTCGTTCCCACCGGAACGGTCTACGGCGTCCTCGGCCCCAACGGGGCGGGCAAGACCACCACCGTCCGCATGCTCGCCACACTTCTGCGACCCGACGCCGGGCAGGCCAGGATCTTCGGATACGACGTCGCCGACGATTCGGTCGCGGTGCGGTCGCTCGTCGGTGTCACCGGCCAGTACGCATCGGTCGACGAAGACCTTTCGGCCACCGAGAACCTCATCGTCTTCAGTCGCCTGTTGGGCAAGAGCCGGAGAGCCTCCCGGCAACGGGCCAGTGACCTGCTCGACGAGTTCGGGCTCACCGCCGCCGCGAAACGCCCACTCAAGGAGTTCTCCGGCGGCATGCGGCGCCGGCTCGATCTGGCCGCCAGCCTGATCGCAACTCCCCCACTGCTGTTCCTCGACGAACCGACCACGGGGCTCGATCCGCGGACCCGAGCCCAGATGTGGGACACCATCCGGCGACTCGTGGCCGACGGCAGCACCGTGCTGCTGACAACCCAATATCTCGACGAGGCAGACCAACTCGCCGATCGCATCGCCGTCATCGATCACGGCCGGGTCATCGCCGACGGAACCGCCGATGAATTGAAGAACTCCATCGGCTCGACCACCTTGCAACTCACACCCGCCGACAAATCTCTGGCGCCGGCCGCAATGGCGATCATCGAGCGGATCCTTTCCGAACAGGCCACGCTCAGCCCGGAGGCCGGGCGCATCACGGCTCCGCTGATCCGCCCGGATCTGTTGCCCGACATCCTCATCGCACTGCGTGAGCACGGCATCGTCGTCGAGGGCATGAACGTCCAGAAGCCCAGCCTCGACGAGGTCTTTCTCACCATCACCGGCAAACCCGCCGAATCCGATACCACCTCGCAGGAGGACGCAGCATGACCACACTCATCGAAAAACCGAACACCGTGGCCGAACACGCGCCGCGGCCGGTCACGGCCATCGGGCTCCGCGACACGATCGCCCAGTCGTTCACCATGGGCTACCGCGGGCTGCTCAAGATCCGCCACAACCCCGAGCAACTGTTCGACGTTGTGCTGCAACCGATCATCTTCACGCTGATGTTCACATACATTTTCGGCGGCGCGGTGGCAGGCACCGTGCAGGACTACCTTCCGATCATCATCCCCGGCATACTCGTCCAGACCGTCATCGTCACCAGCATCGTCACCGGGACCCAACTTCGAGAAGACATGGACAAGGGCGTCTTCGACCGCTTCCGGTCGTTACCGATCGCCCGGATCAGTCCGTTGGCAGGTGCACTGCTCGCCGACGTCATCCGGTACCTGATCGCCACGGCCATCACCTTCGCCGTCGGCATCGCAATGGGCTGGCGACCCGACCCGCTCGGGGTCATCGGCGCCACACTCCTGGTCATCGTCTGCAGCTTCTCGGTGTCGTGGATCTTCGCGTTCATGGGCACGATCATGAAGAAAGCATCTGCGGTACAGGGTGTTTCGATGCTCATCCTGTTCCCGCTGACGTTCATCTCCAACGCCTTTGTTGAACCCGACACCATGCCGGGCTGGATGCAAGCCTTCGTCGAAGTCAACCCGATCTCACACCTGGTCACGGCCGTTCGCGAGTTGACCAACAACGGTCACGTCGGCATCCACGTGCTCTGGTCACTCGTCGGGGCCGCGATCATCATCGCGATCATGGCGCCGCTCACCGTGAAGTCGTACATGCGCAACACGTGAATCAGGCAGTGACCATGAACTTTTGAGTGATCGACAAGATGTCCTGCACCGCTTGGCGGCGGGACATCTTGTCGATTTCCACTCCCAGTTCGTTCCACATCTCGTCGTTCACGCCCGCCAACTCTTGCCGCCGGTCCATCACCGCCATGAATGTCGGGTAGTCCAACCGGCAACCCACCCGCTGTGCCAGCAACAACAGCCGCGCACCGTCGACCGATCCGGGGTGTATGCCGCTGATCGACGCACCGAAAGCCAGCGCTATCGAACCGAACTGCGGAAGGTCGTAGAAGCCACCGGGCTCGAACATGTACTTCGCGATCTCGGCGAGATTGCGCAGATACCTTTCGGTCTCTGCCACGTGGCCTGCCAGTGCCAGTCCACAGACACTGACGCTGATCACCATCCCCACAAAGGGATCCTGTGTTGGGAATGGATGCTCGGACAACAACATTCGCGCCGAACGGTCGAACAGGTCTGCCGCATCATCAACACGATCGTCGTACCGTTCGAGCTCGGCGGCACACACCAGGATCCCCGCGGCAACCTCAGGATGGATCCGCGGATCCGGATCCGCAGGCACCCACCCCTCGGCAAAGACGGCGAACTCCTTTCGCGCTTCATCGATACGCCCGGCGCCGACGAGTCCCGCCACCACGTAGCCGCGGGTCTGCCGCAGATCATGTTCGGAACCCATCTGCTCGAACAGTGTGATCGCACGACGATAATTCTCGATCGCCATGTCGTAGTCGGCGACCTGGCCGTGCAGACTACCGATCTCCACCAGAGTGGCCGCCATTACCCAATGATCCTGCCGGGACTCTGCAACAACAAGATTCGCGCGGGCAGATTTCATGGCCCCGCGACGATCAGCGTTGTTCTCACGGGCATTGGCAGAGAGGGTGGTTGCGATCATCCGAACCTGCGAATTGCTGCTCCGGGTGCCGAGAACGAGTCGGCGTAGGGCACCGGTGGAACTGCGTGACAGCAGTATCGAGGAGGCGAAGTCCATCGGCGTGGCGTCGGCGAGGTCTGCGCGAAAGAGCTTCCTGAGCTGCCACTTGGCCACCGCGAGGGGACGAAACTGCCGGATCATCCTCAAGTGACCACCAGCGATGAGGTAGGTGGCCTGTCGATGTTCACGTTCTGCCTCGGTCAACGCGGCAACCGCCGTCTGGTCCAGGTACGGCAATTCGGCGATCACCCGCGGCGCCCAGGTCATCACCTCACCGTGCAGGCCCCTGATCGACCAGAACCCGGAGAGGACCGGGAAGCAGGTGATGATCGTCTGCTCCCAGCCTTCCGGGCGCGCAGACATATCGGGGTCCATACAGCGTCGCAAAACCCAGACCAGATTGTCAGCCTCTGCGGCCACCGCGGCGAGGACCGCCGGCTGCTCCCCGTTCTCGAACGGATCCTTGGCATCGTCAGCGAATCCCCGGGCCCAGCGCGCGATGGATGAGTTGACCTGAGCGCCTTCGTCCGTTGCCGCCAGTTGCTCCTCACCGAACTCCCGCACGGTCTCGAGCATCCGGTAGCGCATCCTGCCGTTCTCGGTGACCTGCAGAAGCGACTGGTCGACAAGGGCTTCCAGGTCGTCGTCGAGTTCGAAGTCGGTGACACCTACGACCTCGGCCGCGGCAGCACGCGAGAACCCACCCGGGAAACGACACAACCGGCGCATCGCCACCTGCGCGGGCTCATCGAGCAGATCCCAGCTCCACTCGATGACCGCGTGCAATGTCCGGTGCCGGGCCGGTGATGATCGATCTCCGGTGCGTAACAGGGCAAATCGTTGCGACAAGCGCTCAGATATCTCGGCGACGCTCATGGTTCGTACCCGCGCCGCGGCAAGTTCGATGGCCAGCGGCAGCCCGTCAAGGGCCCGGCACAGTTCGGCGACACCGGCGGCGTCGATGGCAACATCCGGTCGGATCGCGCGCGCTCGGGCGATGAACAGATCGGTTGCCGCCGAGCCATTCTCGTCGATGGACAGAGACGGAAGCTGATGGGTCACCTCTGCACCGACCCGCAGCGGCGACCGGCTCGTCGTCAGAATCCGTACCTTCTCAGACATTCCGATGAGTTCGGTCGCCATCTGAGCACAGGCGTCCACCACGTGCTCACAGTTGTCGAAGATGACCAGGCTCTCCGACGTCAGGGCATCGGACAGACGGCTCTGCAGGTCGGAGTAGGCCAGGCGTGGGCGGCCCGCGGGACCGACGTCCGATTCACCGACGCCAAGGGTTGCGGCCACAGCGGCCAGCACGTCGTCGGCTCCGCGCACCGAGGCCAACTCGACAAAGAAGACACGAACACCGTCATCGGCAACCAGATGTCCGATGCGGTTGGCAATACGCGTCTTTCCGGACCCGCCGGGTCCCTGAATCGTCACAACTCTGAACTGTCGGAGCAGCGAAAGGATGTGGGCGATGTCTTCGGTACGACCGAGCAGCTCATTGGGCTCGGCCGACAGACCAACCGACATCGCACGGGCGGCCTCTCGTGGAGGCTCGGCTGCAAGCGGCGGCCGCAGCAGCTGTTCGTGCAGCGCAACGATCTCCGGGCCCGGGTCGGCACCCAGTTCGCTCGACAACGTGCGGCGCAGACGTGCGAATACCGCCAACGCCTCCGCGCTGCGGCCCATGCCCGACAGCGCGCGGATCAACGTGGCGTGCGCAGACTCGTCGAGCGGATCGGCATCACATCGTCGTTGGGCCAGGGTCCGGGCGGTGTCGAAATCCCCGTCCGCCAATGCTTTGCGCGATCTGTGTTCGTCCAGGTCGGCGAGTACACGATCGGCGGTCTGCCGCACAGCACGGGCGAGATCGTCGTCCCCGAGATCGTCACCTGGCTCGCCGCGCCACAGGTCCGAGGCCGCATCCAGAGACTCCGCCGAGCCATTGGTCAGCAACGCCTGAACCGCAAAGACATCGATGGCCTCGGGCGCGAGAGTCAATCGATATCCGGTGGGACCGGCTTCGATGGCACCGTCGGGAAGCAATGGCCGAAGACGCGAGATCTGTGTGTGCAACGCCGATTGCGGCGACCGGGGCAGATCGTCGCCCCAGACACCGTCGATGAGGGCCGACTGTGACCGCTGGCTACCCGGTGCCAACGCCAGCACGGCGAGCAATCGTCGTGCACGAACCCCCGGAACGGGTCGCATTTGTCCGTTTTCGTCCGCGATGGCGACCGGTCCGAGCAGTCCGATGATCGGTGCCACTCCGACAGATTGCACGTGTTCCTCGCTATAGGTCACCGGTTGTCAAACAAAACTGCAGGTCAGCAGTGCCCCAACAGAGTATCGCGGACACGGATCCCAGCGGAGTCCGACCAAAGGGGTGGGCAGAGATGATGTCGAAAGTCGGTGGGGAAGGATGATCCCATGGCTTCCGCAGCGCAGTGGTTCGAAGGATCTCGGCCCCGTACCTACCCGAACGCGATCGCCCCGGTGATCGCCGGAACGGGTGCGGCCGGTTGGGCCGGCGACATCGTGTGGTGGAAGGCGGCGCTGGCGCTGGTGGTCTCGTTGGCCCTGATCATCGGCGTCAACTTCGCCAACGACTACTCCGACGGCATCCGTGGCACCGACGACGTACGGGTCGGTCCCATGCGCCTCGTCGGTTCCAAGGTGGCCACCCCGAAGTCGGTGAAGACCGCGGCGATGACTGCCCTGGCGGTGGCCGGGATCGCCGGATTGGTACTCGCATTGTCGAGCGCCTGGTGGCTGATCCTGGTGGGCCTGGCCTGCATCGTCGCGGCCTGGTACTACACCGGTGGCCGAAACCCTTACGGATACAGCGGCTTCGGTGAGGTTTCTGTTTTCGTGTTCTTCGGACTTGTGGCTGTCCTCGGCACACAGTTTGTCCAGGCCGAGAAGATCGACTGGGTCGGTGTGCTGGCTGCGGTGGCGGTGGGTTGCTACTCCAGTGGGGTCCTGGTGGCAAACAACCTCCGCGACATCCCCACCGACACCGAATCGGGCAAGGTCACGCTCGCTGTTCGTCTGGGAGACAAGCGAACTCGGATGTTGCACACGACACTCGTGGCCATTCCGACGATTGTCACCCTCGCGTTGATCGCGGCGACCCCGTGGGCGTTACTCGGTCTGATCGCAGCCCCGCTGGCCTACAAGGCCAACGTACCGGTGCGCGCAGGCGCCGGTGGACCGGCGTTGATTCCCGCGCTCGGACTGACCGGCCTGGCAATGCTCCTGTGGTCGATCGGCACCACGATCGGCTTGCTCGTGGCCTGACCCCGCCACCCCCGATTCTGGTGGGTTTTGGTGAGCAAACCCGCAGGTCGACCTCACCAAAACCCACCAATTTCGGCTAGCTGGCGGCCTGAAGGACGGCCTCACGCAGGGCTTCCGGTGTTGTCACCGATTCGATGAGCGCCTTCGAGGCCGCATCATCGGTGGCCAGGATGCCGAGTAGGACATCCTCCGCGGTCAACGCGCGGCCGGCGTCACGGGCGATGACGCCCGCGTGAGTGATTGCCGCTTTGGCATCGGTTGTGAACTTGGGCCGGCGCGTGCCACCCCGCGGTCCCCGTCGGCCACGGCCGCCTTCCCAGGGGCCGCGTTCACCTTCTTCGCGGTCCCACGGAGGTGTGTCGTCACCTTCGGGACGCTCCCCTGGATCTCCGCGAAAACGACCGTGAGGTCCTCCGCGTCCGTGTGGTCCGCCGCCGTGTCCGTGTGGACCTCCATGCGGGCCGCCCCGACGGCCACCTTCACGGCCACCACGACGTTTGCCCCAGTTGTCCGTGATGTCATCGCCGAATGCGGATTTGACCGCTGCGCGAACCTTGTCGAGATCGATCCCGATGGCCGCGAGGGCGTCCCGGTCTTCATCGACACGGTCAGTGTCCGCGCCCGACTTGTTGGCCTCGTGGTACTCGCGCACCACTTCACGGGCCTGAGCCAGGGTCAAACCCTGCTCACCGAGAATGTTGAACACCGAATTCCGGGCGTTGCACAGCATGCCGAGGATGAGATGATCGTTGCCGAGTGCGGTGTGTCCGAGGTCGGCTGCCTCCTGATAGGCGAAAACCAGGGTCATCCTGTTTTCGCGAGTGACTTGGTTGAACATATTGTCTCGCTTCCTGATATGGAATGCGGCGGCTATTCGCCGCGTGAATGCTTTTGGTGCACGGCTTGACGGCTCACCTGCAGAACGTCGGCGATTGCCTGCCAACTCCAGCCTTGCTGCCGGGCATTGGCGACCTGTACGTCCTCGAGGCGATCGGCCAACGTTCGCAGTGCCCTGACCGCTGCCAGCCCTTTGGCCGGATCACGATCGGCAACTGCTGTGGTGATGTCATCTTTGTTGTCTTGCACGATTGTCAAGTTACCCTGACAACAATGAGCTGTCAACATTTATTGACAACTCACCCCGGAACTGCCCCATTTTGGTGGGTTTGGGTGAGCATTCCCCCAGTTCAGGCTCACCCAAACCCACCAACATCGGGACAGGACCAACCTCTCGAGTGCAGAGCAGTACGGACCTGCTCGACGAATTCGGCGCGCCCGGATCGGATGTTTGCGGCGGTGACGGCGATGACGATCCAGCCTGCTGCCCGCAATCTGTTCCATCTCTCCAGATCCTTGGCATGTTGTTCGGAGGTGCGGTGATGGGCACCGTCGTATTCCACGGCGACCTTGAGCTTCGACCACGCAATATCGAGGCGGTAGCGCCCGGACATCACCTCGACTTGCAGCTCCCACCCGCACAAACACTCGTCGAAAAGGATCAGACGCAGGCGGGTCTCCCAGGGAGACTCCGCCCGAGCATCGACCAGCCGCATCGCTGTGATCGCCTTACCTATCCCCCAGTGGTTCTCCCACCGCTTGAGTTCGGCACGCATCTCGTCGAGCAGGGTGGGCCACAACCGGGCCATCGCGTCGAGCGCACCAACCGCCTCATCGCGAAGATTAAAGCGTCCCAGATCAATACCGGTTCTCGCGAGCGAGGTGCATCGAACTCCATCGAGGTCGACGATCTCATCGGGATCGATCTGGACGCGGCGAACGCAGACGCCCTCATAGCGCTTGTTGCCATCGATCGGCGCCACGATTTCCGGTTCGGCGACCTTCGGACGATAAGGATTGCCCCAGATATGGGCCGCGGACCAACCGCAGAGCACCGCATGGTCGTTGAGCATCCCGGCCGCAATCGACATCACGCCGAAGTCGGCCTCCTGATCGTTGCGCAACCACACCCCGCGCAGGATAGAGCGGTACTCGAGCCGGAGCTGATGTCGCGACATGACGTCGAGCAGATCGGCCGCACGCGCCGGCCCGGTTGGTAATTCCCCCATGGCCAGAGTCTGCCGACCCACCAAGTCCGTCAGCGCCACGAACTGTCGAGTTATCCACAGGCCGCGCCCCAGTTCTGGTGGGTTCTGGTGAGCCCGACCTGGGTAAATACTCACCAAAACCCACCAAGATCGGGATCTTATTCGGTGAGGAGGGACTCGCTGATGTTCATCCGGCCGGCGCGTGCAGCGGGGAAGAAAGACCCGGCAAAACAAAGACCGAAGGCGACGACGACATAACCGACGATCAGCAGCTGCGGCGAATAGACCACCTCCACCGACGTGGACTGCGCCAGGATCTTGTTGCCGACGATGTGGAGACCGGTTCCCATCACGACACCGAGCAACGACCCCACCGCCGCGACCGCTGCCGCTTCGGCCAGGACCATCCGCTGGACGAACTTGCGGGAGGCACCCATGGCGCGCAGGACACCGAGTTCACGCTTTCGCTCGATCACCGAGAGCATCAACGTGTTCAGCAATGCAATGGCGGCGACAACCGCGACGATCCACTGGATGGCGATCGCGAAGGCACCGGATTGTTCGACCGACGCCTTGGTTGCGTCGAGGCCTTCCTGGCCCGTGTAGACAGAGGTCGGCATCGTCGTGGCGCCGTCGGCGGCCGAATCGAGCGCAGGTCGGATATCTTCCTGCGACACACCGGGTTCGAGCGTCACCTGAAGATAGGTGTCACCGGGCCGGTTGAACCACTGCGACAACAGGTCATGGGAGATCGCCGCGGTACCCGAGTTGATGCTCACATAGTCGACGAGTTGTAGCACCGGCAGTGCGTGGTACCCGGTCGGTGAGGCGATCTCGACCGAATCACCGGTCCCGACACCCAGATTGGTCGCCATCGTCCGCGACATGATCATGCCGCGTCCGGCCAGAACCTCATCGATCACCTCCGGCGACCCTTTGCTCACGAACGGCGCGCTGGTACCCGGTTGCAGCCCCTGCAACAGCACCAGGGATTCACCGATGTTCACCGAGGCCCACTGGCCACCGACAACGCTCTGCACCCCCGGCACCTCGGCGATCGCGGTGGCCACCGCCGGGTCGAGGATCGGCCCATCGGGGACGGTCGCCTTGTCATGAGAGGACACGTAGAAGTCTGTGTCGCCCAAGCCATCCAACGAGTTGGTGATCGACGACACCAGGTTGCTCATCACGCCGGAGGTACACAGGCCGACCGTGATCGCGACCGCAACGGTCATCAGGGTCGCCCAGGCCCGGCGCGGTGCCCGTTCGGTATTGACCGCGCTCAGCTTTCCAGGTCCGCCGAGCAGTGCCGCGAGCCGGCTGACCGCAGCGACCAAAGGCCTTGTGACGGAGTAACACACCAGCAGCATGCCGACACAGAAGACGATACCGGCGGTCGCCACCGCGGCACTCTGGATCCGGTTGGCCATGATCACACCGACAACGATGAGAACCACCCCGAGGACGGCACAGATCTTTGCTGCGATCCCCCGGCCGGCCCGGCCCTCGGCCGCGACACCACCGGACATCGCCTCGATCGGCGACACCGCGAACACCGACCGGGCCGCGAGAACGCTTGCCCCGGTACAGGCCAGGACGCAGGCGATAACCGCGGCAGGCGCGGCATACGACGGGAGCCCGAACTCGATGGTTGCGCCGTAAGATCCCAACACCTCGGGCAACTGACCGATCGCCCAGCGCCCCGCGAGAATGCCCACGGGTACCCCGATCAGTCCGCCAACCAGTCCGAACAGTGCCGCCTCACCGACCAGATCGGCAACCAGTGGTCCGCGCCGCCCGCCGAGGGCACGGATCATCGCGATCGATGAACGCCGCGATGCGACCGCCATGTTCATCGTGTTGAAAACCAGGAACCCGGCGATCACCAACGAGATCAGCGACACCAGCAGCGTCGAATTACGGGTTGTCGCGGAGGCTGTTTCGGCCTGCTTCGTGCGGAAGTCGGGACTGACCACGGCGGCGCGGCCATCGACGACCGAGTTCAGCTGCTCACGGAGCTCATCGGTGGAACTCCCGGATTCCTTCGTCACCAGGATGGAATCGACGCGGCCTTCGTGATCGGTCAGCTGTTGCGCCAACCCGAGGTAGGCGAAGATGAACCTGCCCCCGTTGATGCTGCCGGCTTCCGGGGCATCGATCACCATCGTGACCTCGGTGTCGACGCCGTTGATCGAAACCTTTTGACCCTTCTGAAATCCCGTGGCCTTACCGACACTGATCCCGGACATCAACTCGGTCACGTTGGTGCCGCCGTCACTGACGGCCGACTCCACGGCATCGCGGAGACCACCACCGAGGGCAGTGATGTTGTTGTCACTGCCGAGAACCGTGATTCGCTCGCCGTCGACGTATACCGGGCTGTTGATCAGCGGCACAACGCTTCTCGCAGCAGGGGCATCGCGACGAATTGCACCCATCAGCTCATCGCTGACACCGGAGTCGACGATCCCGGCGACCTCGAGGTCGGCCGTACCGGAAATGGTGTCGCTGAGCTTCTGCACAGACGACGTCAGCGACCCGTAGGTCCCGAACACCGCCACCAACAGCGCCGAGGCGACCACCACCACCATCAGAGAGGTGGTCACGCGGAGCCGGTGGCCGAGCAGTTCGCGGAGATTGACAAGCCTGATCCGGGTCAGGCCGGCGAGAACCGGCCCGAACAGTGCCGACGGCTTCACGCCTGAATCTTCCCGTCCCGCACGGTGATCGTCCGGTCGGCGTGCGCAGCGGCCTTGTTGTCGTGGGTCACCATCACCACCAGTCGACCGTCACCTTCGTGCGCGACCTCGGAGAGCAACTCCAGGATCGATTCGCCCGTCTGCGAATCGAGGTTTCCGGTCGGTTCATCGGCGAGGACGATCCGCGGGCTCATGATCAGCGACCGCGCAATCGCCACGCGCTGCATCTGTCCGCCGGACAGCTCGGATGGTCGGTGCTTCGAACGTTCGCCGAGCCCGACCCGATCCAGGAGTGCGATGGCCTCCGACTTGGCCGACCTGAGCGACTTACCGTCGAGCAGCCGTGGCAACGCGACGTTCTCCCATGCCGACATCGTCGGGATGAGATTGAAGAACTGGAAGATGAATCCGACCCGCTTACGCCGGAACTCGGACTGCTGTTCCTCGGACAACGTCGCCAGGTCGAGACCATCGACGATGATCGATCCGGAGTCCGGGACATCCAAAGCCCCCAGGACATGGAGCAGCGTGCTCTTGCCTGCGCCGGACGGCCCGACGATGGACACGAACTGACGCGCTTGCAGCGTCAGGTTGAGACCGTCGAGTGCACGGACTTTCTCCTGCCCCATCTGGTACTCCCGCACCAGATTGATCGCTTCCACGATCGGCCGTCCATCCGTCTCCCGGACGTCACTCAATCCCGAGCTCTGCTCACTCAATCCACTCCCCCGTCGTAAAGAACTTCTCCAGTGTCGCTTCGGCACGGGTCAGATCCAGACCGGCACCTGCGACCCAGTCGTCGTTGTAGTACGTGTCGGAATACCGATCCCCGCCGTCGCACAGGAGAGTGACGACGCTGCCCGGCGTACCTTCCCTTCGCATTTCGGCGACCAGGCGCAGCGCGCCCCAGAGGTTGGTTCCGGTCGACCCACCCACCCGCCAACCCAGGACCTCACTGGCGCGTCTGGCGGTGGCGATGCTCGCGTCGTCGGGTACCGACACCATGCGGTCGATCACCTGTGAGACGAACGAGGGCTCGACCCGCGGACGACCGATCCCTTCGATGCGGGAGCCGGGCAACGGCCCCGCCGGATCCGCGTCACCGTCGCGATAGGCCGGGTAGAACGCCGAGTTCTCGGGGTCGACGACACACAGCCAGGTGTGGTGCCGCCGATATCGGATGAAGCGGCCGATGGTGGCCGAGGTTCCGCCGGTTCCGGCACCCACGACCACCCATGTCGGCACCGGGAACTCTTCCTGCGACAACTGGCTGAAGATGGATTCGGCGATGTTGTTGTTCCCACGCCAGTCCGTGGCGCGTTCGGCCATCGTGAACTGATCGATGAAGTGGCCGTTCGTCTGATCGGCCAACTGCTGCGCAGCGGCGTACACCTCATCGGACCGGTGGACAAAATGACAGAGTCCACCCTGTCGCTCGATGAGCCCGATCTTGGCCGGTGATGTCGTCGCGGGCATCACCGCGATGAACGGGACGCCGATCAACTGCGCGAAGTAGGCCTCGGACACCGCTGTCGAACCCGATGAGGCCTCGATGACCGTGGTCCCCTCGGTGATCCAGCCGTTGCACAGGGCATAGAGAAACAACGACCGCGCCAGACGATGTTTGAGCGAACCCGTGATGTGGGTGCTCTCGTCTTTCAGATAGAGCGAAATCCCGGTGGCACCCGAAGTCGTGTCCCACCGCGACCAGGCAGGCAGCGGAAATCTCAGTAGATGCGTGTCAGCGCTACGGGTCGCATCGGCGTCGATGAGCCGGATCGCGTTGTCGACCCACCCGCGATCGGCCCGCCTGTCGACCTGACGCGTCCACCCCGGCCCCGCGCCGCCCCCAGCGTTCGCCATGACTACTTGTCAGATCCGTCTTCACCACGAAGCCGCGACGTCAGGTTCTCGCGCTGCGCCTTGCGGCCGGCATCGACCGTCGCGATACCGACGTTCACGCGGTCCCGCAGGCCCTTGAACAGCAACATTCCCAACGGCAAGGCGATGATCACCGCAAAGAACGCGGCCACCAGTATCGGAACGTCGATCCCCACTGCCTGACCGATCAGGTAGATCGCGCCTGCCAACGCGATCACCAGAGCGATCCGGGCGCCGGTGAAGAGCACCAGGTCGATCGCCAGTCGGCGTCCGGCACCGGGCGTCGGCTCCACGACAGGAGGTGTGCGGCCCTTCTTTGCAGAAGGCCGTTTGTTTGCAGATGGCTCGTTCGTGCTCACGTCCTAGACCTTACTGCGCACCGAGCGGCCCGGGAACGTCCGGCTTTGCAATCGCTTTACCAACACCTAACTATTCGAATACCTGGGCATTTCGGTGTAACCATGAGTCGTAGGCTCCTCCAGAGACACGCGGGAGAACTGCACACAATCTCTGCCGAAGCTCCACCCGGGACCTGCGGCATGCGATTGACGGCCCACTCGATAGGAGCAGCCATGACGTTTGCAGGCCATCTCGGACAATCCGCCCCCACGCCCGGCTTGAACAACCCCGGCTTGAACAACCCCGGACCGATCCTCTCGCCCCAGGCTGCCAGTCAGCACACGCTGACTCCCGGCCAGGTGGCCGCGATGTTCAACGTCAACCCCAAGACTGTCGCCCGGTGGGCCAGCTCAGGACTTCTCGGCGCCATCCGCACGCCCGGTGGACACCGCCGATTCCGCGAAGAGGACGTCGTCGAGCTCCTCAATCGCCGCACGCCCGCTACCGGTAGCTGAACCAGATCACGTCCGACCAGCTCAGACCACACTCGTGCATCTGTCGGCGGCGTGCGTTCAGCTCAGGCAGGCACCACGGGTCGGCACCTCCAGTAGCCTGGCCTCAACGGCTTTGATTCTGGAGGTGCCGAAATGATTTACCTACTCGCCATCATCGGCTTGCTGGCACTGACCTATCTTGCATGGCGCGCGTTCGGGCCCGATGCAGCGGGCGGAGAGACCAGTGGACCTCAGATTCCGC
Source organism: Williamsia sp. Y712 (assembly GCF_059445525.1). NCBI lineage: Bacteria > Bacillati > Actinomycetota > Actinomycetes > Mycobacteriales > Nocardiaceae > Williamsia > Williamsia sp. Y712. Next base: position 1,600,013 of record NZ_JCAIUN010000001.1, on the reverse strand, counting down.
GACGTCAGATGAAGCGCGGACCCGTCGGTCCGGACGATGATCTCGAATTCTTGAACGATCTGGAGCGCAAAGCCCGCGACAAGAATCCGAAGTTCAATTCCGACGGTGACGACCGGCCCAATTCCACTGACTGACATTGGCTGGCCCTTCTGATTAACGTTACTTAGCCTGCACAACTGTCCAAATTTTTTTGGCCTTTTGTCCAAAAATTGCGATCTAATTCCGCAGCCCATATTTGCCGGATTAAGTCCAAAGTTAACGTACCCAAATTGCTAGAAGATGCCTGCTCTCGGTACCCCTTTTGCGAACTTTAAAGGTAGAGTCACGCTCTAGTTCGACCGCTTCACACTGCTGCGGTCAAATCTCAGGTCTGGGAGTTAGATAAGTGGCTGCTGTACACGATGGAAAAACGTTTGCCGACCACCTGAACGAATTGTTCAGCACCGTGCGCGACGAGAACGGAATCCCCTACACGGGCAAGAAGATTGCCCTGAAGGCGAACCAACTCGGCTACACCCTCAGTGACGCATATATCTCCCAGCTGCGGACCGGCAAAGCCAAAACCCCGTCTTTTCGAACCGTCGAAGCAATTTCCCGGGCATTCGAAATCAGCGTCACCTATTTCTTGACGGATCCAGATGAGGATCTCAAACGCGTAGAACAGCAACGTGAATATGTGCAGATGGCCGCCGAGACCGGCGCACACCTCGCAGCGTTTCGGCACGAGGCGATCTCGACCGACACCCTCGACGTTGTGATCGAACTCCTGAAGGTTGTCAAGAAGCAGCAGAACGACCGCGTGAGCTGACGCGCGTCGAAGACGCCCTTGATAGTGCCGTCGGAGACACCTCTGAAGTGACGCCACAGACCACCTGATATGCCAAAAGGCGCCCTTGACCAACTGGTCAGGGCGCCTTTTGTGTTGCGATCAGAGTCCGGCGTAGGAGTGCAGGCCCGATACCACCAAGTTGATGATGAACAGGTTGAACAACATCGCCACGAAGCCGGCAATGTTGATCCATGCCGCCGCCGTGTTCCGCCAACCGGCAGTGGCACGCGCATGTAGGTAGGCCGCGTAGATCACCCAGGCGATGAACGAGACCGTCTCTTTGGGGTCCCATCCCCAGAACCGGCCCCAGGCGGCTTCGGCCCAGATGGCACCACAGATGACACCGAGACCGAACAGCGGGAACGCGAACACGACGGTCTTATAGGCGAGACGATCGAGCGTCTGCGCCGACGGCACGCGCTGCAGGATCCGACCCCAGAATCGATCGCTCGGCTCGGGGTACTTCAGCTTCAGCAGGTAAAGGATGCTTGCCACACCCGAGACCAGGAAGACTCCGGATCCGAGTGCGACGATCGAGACGTGGACGGCCAGCCAATAGGACTTGAGCGCCGGGACCACGGGTGCCGCGTTGGTGTAGAGGTAGGTGCCGGCGATGAACAGCAGGATGACAATCGGCAGCAATACGAATCCGAGCAGCGGACGGTACTCACGCTTGCGCAACACCACCAGGGCCGCGATCATGCCTGCGGCACAGCTGATGGAGACGAACTCGTACATGTTGCCCCAGGGCGCCCGGCCGGTTGCGAAACCGCGCAACACGATCGACGCGATCTGCAGCGCAGTCGCCAGGAGCACCACACCGTAGGCCATCTTGGCCAACCGGTCCCCCAGCGGCGCTTTCTCCGCGGCCTGAAGCTTGCCCGGCGTCCGCACGTCATCGGGATCGACCACCGGCGAACCACCGACCGCACCCGCGGCGACGAGCTCGTTCGACTTCTCGAGGGTCTTGTTCTTGGCGGCCAGCGATGCCAGGAACAGGATCATCGCCAGGACGTACACGGTCAGCGCCGTGCCGTACGTCAGGTCGGAAAACCGAGAGAGTGTCTCATCGACGTTCATCAGTCACCTTTTCCCAGCGTTCATTTTTTACGTCCACCTTGTTCTTTGCCACCAGGCTTGTTTTTGTCCGCGTCAGGGGCGATGCCCAACAGATCCGCGACCATGTCGGAAAAGCCTTCGCCCCAGCCCGCCTGATCCGTACGTGCCAGACCAGCCATTTCTACTACAGAGCGTCGCACATCCACCGTAGAGGTGCCATCACCCGGCGGCCCGGTCAAGGGCGTGATCCGGGCCCACACCCGACGACGCTTGATCAACAGTGACACCAACAGGCCGACGAGCATGGCGATCGCGGATACCAGCACCCACTTCTGGGCGGGATCATGCGAGACCTGCAACGACACCCAGCGTTGGAAGCCGTTGAACTGGACGGTCGTGCCGTCCTCGAGTGTGGTCGATTCGCCCATGTTCAGGTTGACGCGCTCCTGCTTGAGCAGGCGTCCCTGGTTGATCAGGTTCACGTCGAGTGTGAAGACGTTCTGTGGTCGTCCGGTGTCGAGGCCGGTGTCGCCCTTGTAGATGTCGATTGCGACCGCAGGGGCTTCGGGTAGCGGGAAGCTCGAGGTCATCAATCCGCCGTGGAAGGTGGCCGTCGGAGCGAACAGACCTTCGATGGCGATCTGATTCTTCCGACGCTCGTCCTCGTTGGGATAGAGCCCGGCGGGGGTGTCGAAGCGGGCCACACCGCTCGACATCATCGTCTGCAGCTCATCCGGCTGGAACGGAACCGTCTGCGTGCGGGTTTCGCCGCCCGGGAACGTGACCGTGAACGTGGGAGCAAAACCATTACCCAGCAGATAGATTCGATCGCCCGCGATCCGCAGCGGATGGTTGACCTTGACGTCGCTCGATTGCCACTCGTCGGTGTCGATGTCGCTGCCGACCTGGTATTTGAGGTCCGCGCTGTACATCTCGGGCTGCCCGCTCGGCAGGAAGTCCGCGTCGAACGACTCCACTTGCAGGCAGAACTCGTTGAGGTTGGTGCCGTCGACCATATTGCCTGCACGGAACGAGTCGTACACCGCGGTCGACGTGTTGCAGAGCCCTTCTTGGCCGTCTGCGACCAGGATGCGGGTGCCCTCGTAGCCGAACATCTTGCCCGCCGCGATCGCGACCAGCAGCGCCAGCAGCGCGAAGTGGAAGAGGAGGTTGCCGCCTTCGCGGAGGTAGCCCTTCTCGGCCGAGACCTCCACGACGGTTGCCACCGACCCGTCGGCTTCCTTGCGCTCGACGGTGCGGGTGGTCTTGCGCCATCCCCGCAGACCGGAGTTGATCTTCGACGCGATCTCGTCGGGTGTGCCGTCGACCTCGTGGCTCTCGTGCCGGGGCAATCGGCCCAGGTTGCGCGGTGCCGGGACCGGACGGGCCCGCAGCGCCTTCGCGTGTTCGATCATGCGAGGCGTCAGACATCCGACGAGCGAGATGAACAGCAGCACGTAGATGGCGGTGAACCAGATGCTCGAGAAGACCTCGTACATCTGGATCTTGTCGAAGAACCGGCCGATGAAACCGTGATCGGCGATGTACTGCTCGGTCTTGAACTCGTTCAGCGACCGCTGCGGCAGGAGCGCCCCGGGTACCGCGGCCAGTGCCAGCAGGAACAGCAGCGCGAGCGCGGTCCGCATCGAGGTCAGTGAACGCCAGGTATTGCGGGCGGGCCACAGCAGGTAACGCTTGAGCGGGCCTGCCCTCGGGACGGGCGGCGGGGTTCTGGTTTCGGTGGCGGTCATATCGGAAGCACCGTGTCCGAGACGAACATGTCCCGAACCCAAACGATGAATTGATCCCACAGTCCGGTCACCAGTGCCACGCCCACGACAACCAGTAGTACACCTCCGAAGATCTGGATGGCGCGAGCGTTTCTGCGCATCCAGCCAACCGCCCGCAAAGCCCAGGCCGAACCGAAGGCCAGAAGGATGAACGGCAGGCCCAATCCGAGGCAGTAGAAGACGATGAGCGTCACACCGCGGGCAGCGGTGGAACCCTCGGTGCCGCTGGCGGTGGTGATGACCGCGGCCAGAGTCGGCCCGAGGCAGGGCGTCCAGCCGAGCGCGAAGACTGCACCCAGTAATGGGGCTCCCACCAGGTTCGACACCAGTCGGGGATGGAACCTGGCGTCGCGCTGCAGCATCGGGATCAGGCCGATGAACACCAGGCCCATGATGATGGTGATCACACCGCCGACACGTTGCAGCAGTTCACGATTGACCACAAAGGCGCTCGTGATCCCGAACACAGAAGCGGTGGCGAGCACGAAGACGATTGTGAATCCGAGCACAAACAGCAAGGCAGCCCCGGTAACCCGTAGGCGTCCGGCTTTCTTCGACTCCACATCGCTCATCGCCGGGGCCTCGGCACCCACCAATCCGGCAAGGTAGGACAGGTAGCCCGGAACCAGGGGCACCACGCAGGGCGAAGCGAACGAGACCAGCCCGGCGAGCATGCACGCCCCGAGCGCCAACAACAGCGGCCCGCTCGAAACGGTCTCCGCGAAGGTGTCACCGACTCCGGCGAGGTGGCTCGAACTCTGGGCTACAAAAGTCATGGGGTATCAGATGTTTCAGCGGCAATCCGCTCGACAACAGGTTGGAGTTCGTCCGCGGTGATGGCTTTGAGGAAGACCGCCGCGGCACGATGCTGACGATCGAGAACAAGGGTGGTCGGGATCACCGAGGTCGGGGTGGTCAACTTCGACAGGGTTCGTCCGTCGTAGTCAAAGATCGACGGGTACGTCACCGCGCGATCGGTGACGAAGTCGCGGGCCGAATCCTTGCGGTCACGAAAGTCGATGCCCAAGAACGCAACACCCGAATCCTTGGTGTTCGCATAGACCTCTTCGAGCGCAGTTGCCTCACCGCGACACGGGCCGCACCACGAACCCCACACGTTGATGACCACAACCTGGCCTGCAAAGTCGGTGAGGTTGATGGTCTTGTCGTCGGACAGCAGATCGGGGCCGGTGAGGTTCGAAACCTTGCCACGCTCCGACGGCGGATCGTAGAAGATGACGGTTTTGCCACCAGGAGAAACGAATTCGAAGTTTTCACCTTGTGCCACGGCGTCGTCGCCGGTGCCGCAGCCGGCGATCACCAGCAGCGTCGCGATCCCAAGGATGCACAACGTGACCATCCGCCAACCAAGCGGTGCCAGTACGCGGGTCCTCCCACGCTCAGGGCCGAGCTCCATCACTGTCTCGCTACCTCAGGCTCCCGTGGCAAGGGGGTCAGAAGCACCGGCCGGCTCCGAATAGACGATGTCCACCAACGCATCCCCGTCGTACATCAAGCTTGTCAGCGACGCCAGCGAGCACTGCCGCTTACGCGGATCGTGCCAAAGGCGTTGGCCTTCAAGGAATCTCCGCAGCGTGTAAACCGGCAGCTGGTGGCTGACACAGACAGCCTCATGGCCCTTGGCCTCTTCGCGGGCCTTGTTGGCGACCGCGAGCATGCGGTGCGCCAACTGGATGTACGGCTCGCCCCAGCTCGGGGTGAACGGGTCACGCAGTTTGATCCAGTGCCGGGGGCGACGCAGCGCACCGTCACCCACCGAGACCCGCAGGCCCTCGAAGGTGTTGTCGGCCTCGATCAGACCTTCGTCGGTGATGATCTCGAGGCCGTGCGCGGCCGCGATCGGAGTCGCGGTTTCCTGCGCCCGCTGCAGCGGGGAGGCGAACACGTGGGTGATGTCGTGGTCGGCCAGGGCATCGGCAACCGTCTGTGCCTGTTTCGCGCCGAGCTCCGACAGGTGAAAGCCCGGCAGTCGGCCATAGAGGATGCCGTCGGGGTTGTGAACTTCCCCGTGCCGCATCATGTGCACGATTGTGCGCATCAGTTCTCCTTCAGGGCCCGCGCAGCGGCGGTCGCAGCAGCCGGGAGTGCCCCGGCTATAACACCGAAAGCATCCTCGTCCAAGGCCGCGGATACAAACCAGGCTTCGAAGGCACTCGGGGGCGGGTAGACGCCGGCGTCGAGCAGAGCGTGGAAGAACGGGGCAAAACGCCAGGTCTCGGTCTTTTTCACGGCCGCGTAGTCGGTGATGGGGGTATCACCGTCTGCGGTGAAGAACACGCTCACGAGGTTGCCCGCGTACTGCACACGGTGGCCGACACCCGCTGTGGTCAATGCGTCCCCGATGAGGGTTCCGAGCTGTTTCGAGTTGGCGTCGAGGGCGGCGTAGACGGCGTCGTCGGCGTGGCGCAGGGTGGCCAGTCCGGCAGCGACCGCCACCGGATTTCCGGACAGGGTTCCGGCTTGGTAGACGGGGCCTGCCGGTGCCAGGTACGCCATGATGTCGGCACGACCACCGAATGCCGCGGCCGGAAGTCCACCGCTCATGACCTTGCCGAAGGTGTAGAGGTCGCCGGCAACGCCCTCGAGGCCGAACCAGCCGGCCTTGCTCACCCGGAAGCCGGTCATGACCTCGTCGATGATCAGGAGCGCACCATCAGCACTGGTGGCGTCCTTGAGGCCCTTGTTGAAGCCTTCGACCGGGGCGACAGCACCCATGTTCCCGGCGGCGGCCTCGGTGATGATCGCGGCGATCTGTCCGGGGTACGCCGCGAATGTCTCACGGACGGCAGCCAGATCGTTGTACGGCAGGACGATGGTGTCCTGGGCCTGGGCGCCGGTGACTCCGGGTGAGGTCGGCAGGCCAAGCGTTGCCACACCTGAACCCGCGTCGGCGAGCAGCGCATCGACGTGGCCGTGGTAGCAGCCGGAGAACTTGATGATCTTGCTTCGCCCGGTGAATCCGCGGGCCAACCGCACCGCCGACATCGTCGCCTCGGTGCCCGAGTTGACCAGTCGGACCTGCTCGACCGGGGCAACCCGCTTGATGATCTCTTCGGCCAACTCGATCTCGGCCTCGGTCGGCGCACCGAACGACAGACCCGTGGTCGCCGCCTTCTGCACGGCCTCGACAACCGCCGGATGGGCGTGGCCCAGGATCATCGGGCCCCAGCTGGAGACCAGGTCGACGTAGCTGTTGCCGTCGGCGTCGGTCATCCGATAACCGGATGCGCTGGAGATGAACCGTGGGGTTCCGCCAACAGAGTTGAAGGCTCGAACCGGCGAGTTCACTCCGCCTGGAATGGCACGGGATGCGCGCTCGAAGAGCTGCGCTGACTGATCGGTGGCATGCGACACGACCTCCAGTGTGGCAAACGCCGGCGCGTGAACCGAAAATGGCGGTTCCTGACGACGCTGACCTGGCCTTTTACGCACCCCAAGCCGCCACCATGGAATTCGCGGTGATCGACTACGCTACGGAAAACCGAATCGAAGCCGGGGGGCATTCATGGGGGAACAGTTCGATGTCGACGAGGTCACCACGATCCACAATGTTGGCAAGAAACTGATCGCGATCGCCGGGAACTTCCGCGATATCAAGGCTGCTCCCGGTTTCGCGGACTGCGGGACAGCAATGCCGAACTCGGCGATCGCCGGATCGTGTGTCGGTAAAGACGAGCTTCTCACCGACCTACTCGGCCGAGCGTCGGGCCGCGTGGAGCAGATCGGCAATGCCTGCATCGACACCGGCAAAGAGGTGATCGACACCGAAGAGGAGTCTGCAGGCGGCTTCCGTGCGATCGGCGAGTTCTGATGGGCCAGCCGACACGGTCAACGGTGAACAGCTGGGACGTTTCCACGCTGCGCACACAAGCCGCCGGTCTGATCGCTGCTGCCGTCACACTCCGCGAGCAAACACAAGCGGTCGTGGACGCGGCACAAGGGGCAGGCAACTGGCACGGGGAATCACAACGCGCATGCGAGGAACGCGCGCTTTCGGACCAGACCGAGATCAACAAACTGGGTTCCGATGTCGATCGCGCGGGGAACATCTTGAACAACACCGCAACTGCGATCGAACCGAACCGGACCACCGCACTGTCCCGCTGCGACGGCCTCGAGCGCGATGGCTTCGCCGTTGCCGACGACTGGACAGTGACCGAAACCCGCGACTACGCAACGGCAATCGCGAACGAAGAGAAAGGGAGCGACACCTACAACAAGCTGGTTGCCATGCGTGACAGCCGAGCAAACGACGCAATCAACGCCACACTTTCGTTGAAAGCACTTGCCGATCAGATGGGCATTGACGATCAAGCCGGCGCCGACGCCCTGGCCAACACATTCGGCAACGCGGAACTCAATGCCCCCATGACTTCTGGACTGTCCCGGCAACAAGCTGCGCGCGACGTGGAAGCAATCTCGAACGGCACTGCGACACCACAACAAAGGGCTCGCTTCGAGGCGGCAACCGACCTGCCACCCGAACAACGCGACGCCCTCATTCAGGGCCGGGATGCGGTGATTGGCAAGGGACAGTTCGAGTATCTACAAGGCATATACACCGAACTCGGGGAAGGTGGGCTTGACGCTTTCACCAAGTTCGGTGGCAACGATCCCGCACTGAAAGCGGCTCTCGCCGACGGACTGCAGATCCTGTCGAACCCACGCGTGCGCACCGACCAACCAATCGATAACTGGTTCAGCAGAACTCTGAATCCCATGGTCGGCCTTCCCACGACTCCCGGTTACATCCGCGGCGGGCTATCACAACTGCCAACCGCAATCCGCGACCCGCTGACGCAACAAGCAGCACGATCGAGCCTGGTGACCTTCAATGCCGGCACCTCGACTTACTCGGTGGTCACCAACGACTTCCCGACCCTGGAGCAACTGGGGGACGTCGCCGATATTCTGAGCCACGGAGACGCAAGCATCCAGCTGGGCAGCGACATAGATCGCGCGCTCATCGTGAGAAGCAGCGAAATTGCAGGCGCTGCAATTGATCCATCGAAGATCTACGGCACCGGCAACGACTACACAAGCACTGCCGAGATCTCGGAAGTGCTGGGTAAGACGACTTCGGTGGCCGGGAACGATCACATTGCCGTGCACGATGCCTTGATGACCGGGCGCGAGGGTGGACCGTCCGCTACATCGTCGATGCCAGACACAATCGACACCGACGGAAACACCAAGAAGTACAACGCAAGCCAAGCAATGACCAACCTACTGTCATATGACTGGCGGGATGGAGCCGGAGCCGCCGATTCCGGCCCGAACAATATATTCAAGTGGATCGGCGATTCCGCCTCCGCACCAGATGGATCATCACCCAACGTGGTCGCCGAATCGTGGCGCGCTGGGGAATCCGGCTCCGAACTCGCCAGAATCATCGCCGAGAACAAGGATTCCTTGATCGACATCAACGGCAATGCGCCAGCGCTCGGAGAAGTCAACCCCGAACTCACGCGAACCCTGGCCGACGCCTTGGCGCCACAAATAGGAGACTTGGCCGGCGCGCCCGATGGAATTTTCACCACGAACGGCGCAGACAAACTCGAGCATTCGGATCAGCTGGAGAGTCTCTTCCAAGTCTTCGACACCGACGCGGAAGCGGGTCGGTCATTCAATACCGCTGCCGCGCAGACGATCAACTATGCCGCCTATGCGTTCGGCGACGATATGAGCCAGAATGAACTTGGCAAAGTAGTGGGTCGAATCGACCACGCCATGCATACCGGACTCGAAGAACAGACGAACGACGACATCAACGATAGCCGCTACGCGGCCACTGTTGAATACGCGAACAAGGGCGGTCTGTTCGACTCCGGAAAAGCCCTCGTCGGTTCCATACCCCTACCTCTTGGCCCCAAGGTGGCACTCGATGTGCTCGCGCCATGGGCGAAATTCGCGGCGATTGGGGAGCCTCTCGACCTCAGTGAAATCAATGCAAACGACAGCTATAAAGAACTCAAGATGCAGCTCGACAATTCCACCAACCCCAGCGAGCAATATATACAAATACTGCAAGCTCAAGCCGATGCTGACCCATCAATTCGGAATGATCCGAGATTTATCCAATATTTCGACGACCAAGGGAATGTCACTCCAGAGTCTGCCGAAATCGATGAATTCGAAGCCCGCGTCAGATCAAACTTGGATAACCAATTCGACGACTACGCAACAGCCCGCACAGAAGGCGATAAAGATGGTTCATGGGACCACCCGAGCTCATAAAATTCTGTTCAGCCTCATAGCCTTGGTAGTCCTGTTTGCTACCAGCTGCACCAACGAAGTGGGTCACTCAGGGCAATCCACTGACGGGACGACAACCAACCAGCAGCCGCCAGGGATGGATATTACATTCCAGTGGATCGAAACGCCAGACTTCGAATTATCCAGCCCTGAAGGAACTTTCGTCCGTGCGTACATAGAATCATATGAGTTGGCGCGCTACATGCGCGATCCAGCGTGGGGGTATCCCGGATTTGAACAGACTTCTCCACCAGAGATTACGAACCTTCTTGAGCACGATTCGATTTCATTCTCATTCGCGGGGACGTTCTTCTACGGGTTGCTCAAGCACCACAAAGATGGAACCACGAATCAATACACGCTCTGCCGGTTCGGGTACTTCACCACCGATATCTCTCCATTCACTCCCGATGGCGTTGATAGCGATCTATGGGAGCCGCGCCCAGTGAACCTGACATTCACGAACATGGGAGATTCCCCTCCGGCCGAACAGTCCGGAAAAAACCGAGCGCCGGTTACCGGCGTATTCGGTGGCTGGCAGGTCACAGATATCGACTTCGTTCCCACCGATCCTGAAACTGGCGATACCCCTGAGTACGCCGAGTGCGCCACAGCGTTCGCGTCGGTCCCTGGGTTACCCAGCGAGAAGCAACAGCAATCGGAGCCTGCTCCGCCTCTCCCACCATCCCCCGGATGGCCAGGGGCTGGATTGTGAAACGCGAAGCGTACAGACTCCGCACAGGCCAGGCGCTGGACTTCTCCAAGGACGGAGCGCTCCCAACTACACGAACCTTCCAAGACAACGACGTTGAGCCACTGCCGCCGTCTCCCGGCTGGCCCGATAACGGGCTACAGATCCCGCTTTGCGGGTCGGCCAACAGGATCAGCAGCGGTTCGGCACTTCGCCAATTCCGCAGACACCGACCCATGAACCGAAAATGGCGGGTTCTGGCACACTGACCTGAGCCTTCGCTCACCCAACCCGGATTTTTCGAAATTCAGCGGTATCGGGCACGAGTACCCGAGGATGCGACCTCGGTCGTTGCGCTCCGGATTGAGCCTGATTCAGACGGCGTGGATCGAGCCAGGGCAAGCGAGTCGAGTGGGCGCCGGAATCGTGCAGAGGCGACCACAACCGCCGGCCACACCAATTCGGCGACCACGGTCACGCGTTCGGCGAGCCCGAGCAGTGCCCCGCCCTGGGTTTCATAGGCGGTCCAACCAAGCAGGAGAAACAGTGTGCTCGACGCCGCGATCGCAGCGGGGACCCGGAGAGCCGCAGGCGCCGCCCTCGACCGGGATACCGCAAGGGCCGGCCACAGCGCCAGCAGAAATGCCGAGACGCACGTTGCCGCGAGGTGGAGTGTTGTTGTCAGGGTGATCGGAAACGCTGCGACCGCCACACCACAGGCACCACCGGAGACCAGAACCACACGGGCGATCGGCCGCACCATGAACAGGCCCAGACCCACCACGATCAGGCAACTCGCGCTCAGTGCGATACCGACCGACATGACCCATTCGGCGCGGTCCGACGTCGCGAGGACGCTCAGTGTCTGACGGGTCGGATTGTGACCTTTGGCCAGCGAATCTGCCGCGACAGCGGTCACGAGTAACACGAACGGGGCCGTTGTCGCCGAGACCCGCGCCCAGCGCGGCACGATCAAACCGCTTGCTTCCACGAAGGTTTCAACCACGGTGGGTGCAGAAATACTCCGCGTTCTGATGTCAGGCGTTGACCAAACCGACATTCGCGACGATCGGTGCCGAACCGATCGGGCCCTCGAGTCCGACATGCCCGAATCGACCTTGATGTCTGAGGGTTTGCCAATCCGTCGCGTCAGCGTGGATCGGACAGCAGGATCAGCAGCAGTTCGGCTCTTGTCCGGGCATCGGTGAGGTCGATGCGAAGTAAACGTTCGATGCGGTCGATCCGGTTGCGGAGTGTGTGTCGATGTACACCGATCGCCACCGCCGCCGGTTCCCATTGACCGTTGGCCTGCAGATAAGCCCGCAGGGTTTCGACGAGATCGCTCCCCTGTTCACGATCGTGGTCGACCAACGGGCCCAGACGAGAAACCCGGGCCCCATTGAGCGCCTTCCGGACCGGATCGAGCGACAACAGAGATCGCTGAGCCAGCAGGTCCACCACTTCACCCTCGGCCGCGACATCCGCAGCCAATCCGGCATGCCGGGCCGATTCGGCGATGTCGTCCACTGCCACAATCGAACCCAGTCCGCCCCGACAACCGCTGCTGCCGACAACTCCGAGGACGGACTCGGCAAAACGGCGCTGGTCCTCACCGCGCAGCAGGACCACGATCTCCTGCCCCACGTGATGTACGAATACCGGGCGCCACCGGGACTGCAGTTCGACGGCAACAGCCAACGCTGCCAGCTTCGCCGCTGCAACACTGTCGAACGTCGCCATCGCAACGCGCACCCGCCCGTCCCGATCGGCAGCTCGCAGCACGATATTGCGGGCAGCGGCCGGGGGTGGTCCTGCCATCGCCATCATCAGCGCGTCGGCATGCAGCGCCTGTTGATCACGCTGTACCTGAAGGGGTTTGGCATGTTCGAGACTGAGCAGTGAGGTCGCGTGCCCGAGCAGGACGCGCTCGAGATCGCCCAATGGCGACACACTCAGTACGGAAAGATAGCCGAATACACTGCCGCCGACACTGATTCGCTGGATCGTTACCGTTTGCTCATCGCTCATCGTGACTCCGCTGGCCGCGTTCGGATCACGCATGATCTCGCTGCGCACCGTCGCCAACTGTTCGGGGCTCAGTACAGCCGGCCGGGAACTGACCAATTCTCGGTCATGATCGAGCAACACGACAACGGCATCGATCGCCTCCCCCAACTCCCGGACCACTGCGGGCATTCCACCGGAGATGACCGCCCTCGTGATCCGCGGTTGCGTATGGGACGCACGGACGAACTGGTCGAATCGCTGTTCGGCGATCCGATCGAGCACTGCTCGCGCGATCGCCGAGAACGGCACCGGCAGCGGCACCTTCAACAGCGGGAGACCGCATTCGTCGGCTGCGTCGATGAGGTCCTGCGGAACGTCGTCGAAACCGAACCCCCCCCCGAATCCGATGCCGGCGACGCCGACTTCACTCAGACCGCGCAGGTAGTCGAATCGCCCCTCCCGTGACTCCGGCAGCCGAAGTCCCGTGGTGAGGAGGAGTTCGCCACCGGAGAGCCACTCCTGTGGCGCCGGGAGTTCCGACGTCAACGCACAATCGATATCCGTGTCGATCCCGGACCGGCCACCGAGCAACGTCAGATCGAGTTCACGCTGTGCGAGCAACCATCGAACCGTTGTGCTCACTGTCGCAACCCCCTGAGTTCGTCTCCCGCACAATGGCCCTGCGACCTGGGATGACCCGAATATCACTGTACAGAATGGCCATATTCCAGCAGATAGCTGGACAACCTGTCAGGATCACGCCCCCGACCCGGCAGCGAACACTGGGTATCGGTAGGAGTTTCCATCCACCCGCAACCGAAAGTGACCTGGTGTCATGGCACACGAGCCCCTGAAGAACTACATCAATGGTGTATTCGTCGCCTCGGATTCGACCGAGACCATCGATCTCATCAACCCCACGGACGAGTCGGTGGTCGGGGTCTCGCCGATCTCGACCCAATCCGACATCGATGCCGCGATGGCTGCCGCCGCACAGGCCTTCAAGACGTGGGGCAAGACCACCCCCAAAGTCCGCCAGAAGGCCCTCCTCGCCCTCGCAGACGCCATCGAGGCGAACTCGGATGCACTCGTGACCGCGCAGGCCCGCAACACCGGACAGCCCGACGATCAGATCGCGGACGAAGAGGTCACCGTCGGCGCCGACCAGATCCGCTTCTTCGCCGGTGCCGCGCGCCTACTCGAAGGCAAGTCCGCAGGCGAATACATGGATGGCTTCACCTCGTACGTCCGTCGCGAACCGGTCGGGGTGATCGCTCAGGTCACGCCATGGAACTACCCGCTGATGATGGCGCTGTGGAAAATCGGTCCCGCGATCGCGGCCGGTAACACCGTGGTCCTCAAACCGTCTGACACCACACCCGAGTCGACGTTGGTCCTCGCCGAGATCTCGAAGGGCATCCTGCCCGACGGTGTGCTGAACGTGATTCTCGGCAACGGCGCCACCGGAGCCTCGATCGTCGGACACAAGACTCCGAGCATGGTCTCGATCACCGGCTCGGTCCGGGCCGGCATCGCGGTCGCGGTGTCTGCTGCGCAGAACCTCAAACGCGCACACCTCGAACTCGGCGGTAAAGCCCCGGCCGTGGTCTTCGCCGACGCGGATCTGGACAAGGCCGTCGACGGTATCGGCGACGCGTCGTTCTTCAACGCAGGCCAGGACTGCACTGCGGTCACCCGCATCCTCGTCCACTCATCGATCCACGACAAGTTCGTCGACGCACTCGTCGACAAGGCCAAGAGCACAACGGTTCCGCCACTCAACAACATCAACCACTTCACAAAGGTCACCTCGATCCTCGACTCCGTACCGCCGCACGCCACCGTGGTCACCGGCGGGAAGCGAAAGGGCGACAAGGGCTTCTACGTCGAACCCACCGTGATCACCGGCGTGGATCAGAAGGACTCCCTCGTTCAGGAGGAGACCTTCGGACCGGTGGTGACGGTGCAGGCGTTCGACTCCGAGGAGCAGGCTCTGGAACTGTCCAACGACGTCAGCTTCGGTCTGGCCTCCAGCGTCTGGACAACCGATAACGCCACTGTGGGACGAATGAGTGCCGGACTCGACTTCGGTTGCGTCTGGGTCAACTGCCACATCCCGCTCGTCGCGGAGATGCCACACGGCGGGTTCAAGAACTCCGGTTACGGCAAGGACCTCTCCAGCTACGGGGTCGAGGACTACACCCGCATCAAGCACGTCATGAGTTCGGTGGAATGAGGATGACAACTGTGAGCGCCAACTACCGTTTGCCCCAGCGACGCAACCTCGTCACCTCGATACCCGGACCGAAATCTGCTGCACTGCAGGGTCGCCGGGCGATGGCGGTGGCGAGCGGGGTGGGTTCGACCGTGCCGGTGTACGCCGCCGACGCGGACGGTGGGGTGATCGTCGACATCGACGGCAACTCGTTCATCGACTTCGGTTCCGGCATCGCGGTGACCACGATCGGCGCCAGCAACTCGGCGGTCGCCGATGCCGTCGCCGAACAGGTCCGCCACTTCTCGCACACCTGCTTCATGATCACCCCGTACGAGGGGTACGTCGCGGTGGCCGAACGCCTCAACCACCTGACACCCGGCGACCACCAAAAGCGCACGGTGCTCTTCAATTCCGGGGCCGAGGCCGTCGAGAACGCGATCAAGGTGGCACGCTTGGCGACCGGGCGCGATGCGGTGGTGGCATTCGATCACGCCTACCACGGCCGCACGAATCTGACCATGGGTCTGACTGCCAAGACGATGCCCTATAAACACGGGTTCGGTCCATTCCCCCCGGAGATCTACCGGGTGCCGACCTCGTATCCGTACCGCGACGAACTCGACGGCCCCACCGCGGCCTCCCGGGCGATCTCGCAGATGGACAGCCAGATCGGCGCCGATCAGATCGCCGCGATCATCATCGAACCCTTGATGGGCGAGGGCGGATTCATCGTCCCGGCACCGGGTTTCCTGCCGGCCATCGCGGACTGGGCCCGCGCGAACGGAATCGTGTTCATCGCCGACGAAGTGCAAAGCGGCTTCGCCAGGACCGGAGCCTGGTTCGCCAGCGAACACGAAGGCCTTGTCCCTGATCTGGTCACCATGGCAAAAGGTATTGCAGGCGGTATGCCGTTGTCCGCGTTGACCGGTCGTGCCGATTTGCTCGACGCCGTGCATGTCGGTGGACTCGGCGGCACCTACGGCGGCAATCCGGTGGCCTGTGCGGCGGCACTTGCAGCGCTCGACGTCATGGCCGAACTGGATCTACCCGGGCGGGCGCGGGACATCGAGGCCATCGCCGGAAGCCGTTTGCAGGCAATGGCATCGGTGACCGAGGAAATCGGCGAAGTACGCGGACGCGGCGCGATGCTGGCCATCGAGCTCGTTCACCGCGATGGCAAGAAACCGTACCCTGAACTCGCCAAAGAGTTGGTCGCCGCCTGCCTCGCCAAGGGCGTGGTGCTGCTCTCGTGTGGCACCTACGGCAACGTGATCCGTCTGCTCCCGCCGCTGGTGATCAGCGACGAACTGCTGCACGACGGCCTCGATGTCCTCGAAGACGCCCTCAACGAACTCACCAGCCGCTAGGAGCAATCGCGTGTCAACAAAAACAACGTTCCACCCGCTCGATCCGCTGCGGGAAGACGAGTTCAGGGCCACTGCAGCTCTGTTGCAACGTGACCAGGGTGTCGGCGATGGCTGGCGATTCAACTCCATCGAACTCCTCGAACCGAGCAAGGCCGACCTTGCCACCTATGCCGGCGGCGGCCCCGCCCCAGCACGCAAGGGCGTCGTCACCTGCCTGGACAGCGGCCGTAACGCCACCTACAAGGCGGTGGTCTCCCTGACCGACGACACCGTCGAATCCTTCACTCACATCCCGGGTGTGCAACCGAACTTCACCGTCGACGAGTTCGAGGAGTGTGATGAGGTTCTGCGCAAGCATCCGGATGTGATTGCGGCACTGGCCAGTCGGGGTATCACCGATCTCGATCTCGTGTTCATGGACACCTGGACCTACGGCGATGCGGTGGCTCCGGAGAAGTATCGGGAGCGGCGGATCGGATGGTCCGACACCTGGGTCAAAGGTGAGGCCGGCGCCAATCCGTATGCCCATCCGGTCAGCGGTCTGCACTGCGTCATCGACCTGAACACGATGGAACTGCTCGAGATCGAGGACAC
This sequence comes from Williamsia sp. Y712, assembly GCF_059445525.1. Classification (NCBI taxonomy): domain Bacteria; kingdom Bacillati; phylum Actinomycetota; class Actinomycetes; order Mycobacteriales; family Nocardiaceae; genus Williamsia; species Williamsia sp. Y712. The sequence continues at coordinate 1,583,182 of NZ_JCAIUN010000001.1, read as the reverse complement.
CGGCGGTGTGGAACCCCCCGAGGTGATGGGCGAATATGTCCCGGCCCGTATCCCGGAGCGCCTGCGCGCCAAATCGACACGGGAGCCACTCAAACCGCTGGAGATCACCCAGCCCGAAGGGCCATCATTCACCCTCGACGGAAATCTGTTGACGTGGCAGAACTGGTCTCTGCGAGTTGGTTTCAACCACCGCGAGGGTATGACGCTGCACACGATCAGCTACAACGATTGTGGTCGCGAGCGGTCGGTGGCGCATCGGCTGTCATTCGCCGAGATGATGGTCCCCTACCGGGATCCATCCGAAGATCATTACCGTAGAACGGCATTCGACATCGGCGAGTGGGGTTTGGGCTTCATGACCACCTCGCTGGAACTCGGCTGCGATTGCCTCGGTGAGATCCGGTACCTCGATGCGGTCCTGCACAACAGCAAGGGCGAGCCGTACACCATCAAAAATGCCATCTGCATTCATGAAGAAGACAACGCCGTGCTCTGGAAACACGTCGATCACGACGCCGGCGCCGAGGTCCGGCGCATGCGCAGGCTCACGGTGTCCTTCCATGTCACGGTGGCGAACTATGAGTACCTTGTCTACTGGCGCTTCTACCAGGACGGCAACATCGAATGCGAGGTCCGCGCCACCGGGATCATGGTGACCACACCGATCGCACCCGGTGCGGCTCACCCCAACGGCACGCTCGTGGACGAACGGACCTACGCGCCGTACCACCAGCACTTCCTGACCGCCCGGCTGGATCTCGACGTGGACGGGACCGAGAACACCGTCTATGCCAGCGAAACCGAGATCGAACCGATGGGTCCCGGCAATCCGTACGGGCTGGCGTTGGTCCAGCGCAACACCCCACTGCGCACGGAAGACGAGGGCAAACAGGACATGAACTGGGCGACTCAGCGCGCCTGGAAAGTGGTGAACACCAACACCACCAACGGCCTGGGAACCCACCCGTCGTACAAACTTGTTCCCGGCGACGCCATCCCGGCGATGTTCGATCCCGCCTCCCCGATCTTCCAGCGGGCACAGGTCATCGGGCACACCGTCTGGGTGACGCCGAACCATCCCGACGAGCGCTGGCCGGCAGGCGAATTCGTGAACCAATCGGCCGCCGACACCGGACTCGGTGAATGGACCAAGGCCAACCGAAGCATCGACAACACCGACGTGGTCCTCTGGTACACCTTCGGTGTCCACCACATCACCCGGCCGGAGGACTGGCCCATCATGCCCGCCGACACGGTGTCGTTCTGGCTCAAACCTTTTGGCTTCTTCGACCGCAACCCGTCACTGGACGTCGAACCGAGCCCCAGTTCACACTGCTCAACCGAAACCACAGGAGGCCACTGCCATGACTGAGAACACCACCGACCCCATCGCCGACTTCCGCGGCCTGCTGGGCACAGTTCCCGCCGGGCTGTGGATCAACGGCAAGTCGGTCGACTCGTCGAACGGCGAGACCTTCCCCGTCGCCGACCCGGCCACCGGCACCACCCTGCTGCAGATCGCCGACGCGACCCCACACGATGCCAATACCGCTTTGGAGAGCGCACTCTCGGTCGCTGACGAATGGGCCGGCACCGCGCCCCGGGTCCGCTCGGAGATCCTGCGATCGACATTCGAGTTGATCCGCGAGAACGCCGACGACATGGCGCTGATCATGACGCTGGAGATGGGCAAGGCCCTGGCCGACTCGAAGGCGGAGATCAACTACGGCGGTGAGTTCTTGCGCTGGTTCGCCGAAGAAGCGGTACGAATCGCCGGTCGCTTCACACAGTCGCCCGCCGGCACCGGCAACATCCTGGTGAAGCACGCGCCCGTGGGCGTCGCCCTGGCGATCACGCCGTGGAACTTCCCGCTGGCCATGGGAACTCGCAAGATCGGTCCCGCGCTCGCTGCCGGTTGCACCATACTGGTCAAACCTGCAAAAGAAACCCCGCTCACGATGTTGTACCTCGCGAAGCTACTGAGCGAGGCCGGACTGCCCGACGGCGTACTCGCAGTGCTGCCGACCAGTAAGGCAACCGATGTCACCGAGCCACTGATCGCCGACCCCCGGGTCCGCAAGATCAGCTTCACCGGTTCGACCGAAGTTGGTCGCACGCTGCTCGGCGATGCTGCTGCAAATGTCCAACGGACCTCCATGGAACTCGGCGGCAACGCACCTTTCCTGGTCTTTGCCGATGCCGACCTCGAACTTGCGGTCGAAGGTGCCTTTGCTGCCAAGACCCGCAACGGCGGCGAGGCCTGTACCGCGGCCAATCGCTTTCTGGTACACGAAGATATCGCCGAAGAGTTCACGACAGCCCTGGCCGCGAAGATGAAAGCGATGGTGCTCGGCCCGGGTTACGACCCGAAGACGACCCTGGGACCGATGGTCAACAGCAAACAGCAGCAGTCCATTGCCACCGCCGTGTCCGACGCGGTGGCAGCCGGAGCGCGGGTTCGCCTCGGCGCCGATCCGGCCGATGACGCCGGATGCTTCTACCCGGCGACCGTGCTCGACCAGGTTGCCGCAGACGCCGAGATCGCCAAGAACGAGATCTTCGGCCCCGTTGCCGTGATCAGCACATTCACCACAGAGACCGAGGCCATCGACGCAGCGAATTCCACCGAATTCGGCTTGGCCGCATACCTTTACACCACCGACCTCGACCGCGCACTGCGCGTGGCCGACAAGGTAGAATCCGGCATGGTGGGTATCAACCGGGGTGTGATCTCCGACGTCGCCGCGCCGTTTGGCGGCGTCAAACAGTCCGGCATCGGGCGCGAAGGTGGCTCCGAGGGTATCTACGAGTATCTGACCACGAAGTACATCGCACTGACCTAGCCCCGACGAGGAGCATCCGATGAGCAACTGGCACATGCCCGCGGAAAGCGCTCCGCAGGACAGGGTCTGGATGGCCTTTCCGGTCCAGGGTTATTCGCTGGGTGACACCACGGTGGCTCGTGACGCCGCCCGCAGCACCTGGGCCGCCGTCGCCCACGCCGTCGTGGAGTTCGAACCGGTCACGATGATCGTCGACCCCGGCGAGATCGGTCCGGCCCGCGATTACCTGTCGTCCGAGATCGAGATCATCGAGGCACCGCTGAATGATGCGTGGGCACGCGACATCGGGCCGACGTTTGTCCTCGACGACAACGGTCGCCTCGGCGCGGTCGACTGGGTCTTCAATGGCTGGGGTGCGGCCGAGTGGGCACGGTGGGACAAGGACCAGCACATCGGAAAACTCATCGCCGAGCGCGCCGGCGCCGAACTCATCGATTCGCCAATGATCAATGAGGGCGGCGGCATTCAGGTCGATGGGACAGGAACCGTCCTGGTCACGGAGTCGGTGCAGCTCGGCGACGGGCGTAACAGCACGTGGACCAAAACGCAGGTCGAGGCCGAGCTTGCCCGGACCATCGGGGCCGACCGCGCGATCTGGTTGCCACACGGCCTCACTCGTGACAACGAGAAGTTCGGCACCCGTGGGCACGTCGACATCGTGGCCGCGATGCCGTCACCGGGGGTGGTGCTGGTGCACGATCAACGGAACCCGAACCATCCCGACTTCGCCGTCAGCAAGCAGATCAAGGCCACCATCGCCGCCGCCGAACCCGGCTGGGAGATCATCGACATACCGGCGCCCACCGTCCTGACCGACGACGAAGGACCGGTCGACTACAGCTACATCAACCACCTCGTCCTCAACGGTGCCGTCATCGCCTGCAGCTTCGGCGACCCCAACGATCACGAGGCCGCGGAGATACTCGGCGACGTCTACCCTGGCCGGACAGTGCGAACCATCGATGCTCGGCCCCTCTTCGAACGCGGTGGCGGCATCCACTGCATCACCCAGCAACAGCCATCCCTCCGCTAGTTGCGCTCACCGATCGCCCATCTACTTCGTCAGGCTATCGAAAGATGTTGTAGCCGAACGACATCCGATTGGCTACACCCTTGCGAACACACGTTCGATTGAGTACGGTGGAGTCAGTCGACCACAAGTACGACGTATCTGACGCCTTCCCCGCAGAGACACTCCGGTCGACGCCCCCGGTTTGTTCTCTCCTTGGAAGGTGCTGTGCTATGCGACTTCTCGAGATGGACGACGATTTGGTTGATCTGGTCTTACCCGATGATCCAACTGTGACGCTGGGTATGGCGAAGGATCTGATCACCCTGCGTAACGCGACGGAGCATCAACTCGCGGTGTGCGCCGCGGTGATCGACGAGTCAGGCATCGCCTGTAAGGCCGGCTCGACCACATCAAAGTTGTTGCAGGCCAACGGTGCTGCACCAGTATCGGCGTACCGCTGGTTACGCATCAGCGCAGGCTTGATGGGTCTGGATCGTACTGCCGGCTATTCACCGGACGGGTCCAGGGACACCGGTGGTCCACCACCGGCTGAGGACCGGTCGCTGAACAGTCTGGAGTATGCAGTCCGTGAGGGTCGCTGTGTCGGCACGTTCGATGTTGATGCGGTGATCGGGGAAAAGTTGTTCTCCGCGTTGGACTTCTGGTCCAAAACGCGTCCCGAACCGGCCGGTTCGGATGACGGTCGAAGCGCCACCCAACGCCGAGCTGATGCGCTGCACCAACTTCTGGATTGCGGTGGTGGACAGACGTTGGTGTCGGCGCCGCGGACCGAGGTGATGGTGACCGTGCCCGCCGATCATCCCGAGGCTGCCTCGTTGCCCTGGATGGGTCCGGTCACCGAAGCGACCGCCGCGATGTTGGCGTGCGATTCGTCGATCACCTCGATCACTCTCGACGGGGAGCAAGTCCTCATCGATCTGAGTCCGCCGAAACGTCTGTTCAAGGGTTTGGTCCGCAAGGCGATCATCATCCGTGACACCTGCTGCATCAAGTGTGGGGCCAAGTCCGGTTGGTCGGACTGCCACCACATCGTGCACTTTGTCGATGGCGGCCTCACCACTCTGGAAAACGGGTCCCTGTTGTGCCGCACCTGCCATATGGCGGTGCACAACACCGACTGGGACGTGATCATGGGCTCCGACGGCCATCCGTGGCTGATCCCGCCCGCCGGTATCGATCCGCAGCGAAAACCGTTACCGGCCTATAACCGGCGAACCCTCACCCTCGCCGCCTGACCCAACACTCCACCACCGTCACCACTTCTCCCCCACCAGCGCACCCGAGATCTTGTCGGGACCGCGCACGCATCTTTGACAACTCCATAGTGTGAAACGCGCGGTGCTGCCGCCCACGAAGTCAGTCCAGCCGGCCGGATGAAGTCCGCTCCAGGTAGCCGGATGAAGTCCGCTCCAGATGAATTGACGGGTTGCGGCGGCAGCACCATGGCAACCGGCTGGTCGTTTGCCTACCGATTCGGACAATCCGACTGCCGAATCGGTAATCCCAACCGACGAAATGTCAGTTGCAGCTTGCTCCTGCGCGGGAGACTGTTGCGCAATGACATCCACGACGCCCCGCACCACTCCGGAACCGGAGACTGCATCGGGCACCTACGGCGACAAAGTTCTCGCAGTGGAGCCGGGTGGTAACGAGTTCATCCCGCTTGAGGCACGCCATGGCAAGCCCCGCGGCCTGTTCTGGACCTGGACCGCCCCCAACCTGGAATTCGCCACCATCTTCCTGGGCATACTCGCGGTGCTCTACTTCGGTTTGACCTTCTGGCAGGCCATCGCCGCGATGGCACTGGGCAATCTGCTCGGCGCCGCGGCCCACTTCCTGTTGTCCGCGCGCGGCCCGCTTCACGGTGTGCCACAGATGGTGCTCGGCCGCTTGGGCTTCGGGTACCGAGGCAACATCGTCCCGGCATCCTTCATGGCGGTGATGTGTGGCATCGGCTGGTTCGCAACCAACAGCGTGAGCGGCGCACTGGCCCTCAACACACTCATCGGCGTGCCGTCGGCGATCGCGCTGCTCATCATCGTGCTCCTGCAGACGAGCTTCGCGTTCTTCGGGCACAACCTGGTCCAGAGGTTCGAACGGGCTGCCGCACCGGTCCTTGCGGTCATCTTCGTTATCGCAGGCATCTTCATCTTCAGTGAAGCCGACCTTTCGATGCCGTCATTGGGCGAGAGCGGCGGTACCCTCGGCGGATTCCTGCTGACCGTCGGCGCAGCCTTCGGATACACCGCAGGCTGGACGCCCTATGCTGCCGACTTCACCCGCTACCTTCCGGCGAATGTATCCAGGCTCCAGACCGGATTCTTCGCATCCAGCGGCCTGTTCATCTCCACCACCGTTCTGATGGCGATCGGCGCGGCATCGGTCACGATCGGCTTCGACGCCGACCTCAACTACACCGACGCGTTCACCTCGTCGATGCCTTCGGTCGTTGCCAACCTCACCTTGCTGGCGATAGCCGTCGGCGCCGTGGCGGCCAACGCGATCAACCTCTACTCGGGCGCGATGGCCTTTGTGACAATGGGATTCAAGTTCTCGGTCGGTATCCAGCGCGCTCTGGTCACCGCGGTCTTCGGAGTGGTCGGATTCCTCGTCGCCTGGTGGGCCCTCGCCGATGCCGCGGCGAACTATGAGACGTTCCTGCTGATCGTCGCCTATTGGATCGGACCGTGGTTGGGCATCGTGTTCGCCGACCAACTGCTGCGCCGAAACCGGCCCATCGCCGGATTCCTCTACGACTCCAAATACTCCAACTGGGGTGGACTCTTCACCTTCCTGGTCGCCCTGGTGGTCTCGGTGTTGCTGTTCGGCAATCAGGAACGCTGGGTCGGTTACGTGGCCGATGCTGTGCCGGAACTCGGTGACATCGCCTTCTTCGTCGGATTCATCATTGCTTTCTTCGGCTACATCCTGTTGTGCAGCAAGAAGATCAACAAGGACTACCAGGCAGTCTGATCAACCCCCGCCCGTTGATCTGACAGTTGATGACCCGAGCCGCTGATCACCCCTCGAACTGCTCCACAAGTGGTTCTGATCAGTCGGCTCTGCGACGGCCCTGTGCGCGATGAGCGCACAGGGCCATCAACAATCCCGGATAGGTTTGCGGCGCAGTGAAATCGAATCCGACCAGACCTCGGATACGTTCGAGGCGCTGATACAGACTCTGCCGCCCCAGATTCAGCGCCGCCGCCGACCGGGTGGCGCTGCACCCGTTCCGCAGATGCACTTCGAGGGTGTGGATCAACTCCGAGCCGTGGTCGTTGTCCCAGGCGATCACCGGGCCGAGCGCTGCGGCGGCCAACTCCGACCGGACGCCATCCGGCAAGGTCTCCACCGCCAGGTCCGCGGCCAGCGCCCGGACCGACGTCACCGCATCGGAGTGTGAACCCGACCGCCGATCGGCCACCGCGAGCGACAATGCATGGCGCACCCGCACCAGCGCCGACGAGAGTTCGTGCGCATCAAGGCGGCAGGGATCGCCCACCACCACTGTCGCCGCGCCGGAGCCGCCTGCATACGCACCCACGATCTCGGTGACGGCATCGCGATCGAGTCTCGACGGGGCGATCAGGGCGTACGCGGTCGCATGTACCTGCGCGTGCATCGACTGCGCCGAGATCCTTTTGGCGGCAGAGGCACTCAGCTGTGAGGCCATCCGCGGTGTCGGGACATCAACCGCGACAGGAACAATCCGGGCGGAGGCCGACGGCCGAAAACCTGCGGCCCCCAACCGCATCATCAGATCGGATCGCCGATCGATACGGGCGTCGAGCAGATCCGAGATCAACGACGACGCGGCCCGATGCGGAAGTCCACCGAGCTCCCGCGACAACGAAAGCGTCACTCCGAGGGGCCCTGCCCCGAGCTCGAGCATGCTGACCAATCCGGCCCGATCCAGTGGCGATCCGGGACCGGCGACCAGCGTTGCGAGAACCTCCCCTCGCATCCCCACCGGAACCGATGCCACCTGCGCATCCACCGCCTGCCACGCCGAATGGTCGTCGTCGACGCCCTCGGCGGCCATCAGCGCGTTGCCGCTCCCGAGCAGCACAAGGGGGCAACCAGCCGCGGCCGCAATACGTTTCAGCATCGCAGGCGCACCGTTGCCCGCCGCCATCTCGGTGTGCAACGCGGTACCCAGCTCACTGCGCCGGCGCAACAGGGCAACCTCGCCCGAGACCAGATCTGTGTTGGCAGACCGGCACAGGTCGATGAACGGGATCACCGTGCGCAGGGCGATCAACGGAAAGTGCACGGTCGAGGCCTCGCGCACCATCTCGTCGGGCACCTCGTCAAAGGTCCGGCCCATTTCGATCGCGACGCCGGCAACCTTGCGTTGCGCGAGTTCCCGGATGTAGTGCCGACGCGTGCCTGCATCGACCCCGGCCAGTCCGAGGCCCGTGGTCAACAGCAGTTCTCCGCCCGACAGCAGCGGCCCGATCTCGAAGATCTCACTCGAGTGCACCCACCGGACCTCGTTGTCGAGGCCGTCATAGCCGCTCAGCACCTGCGGATCGGCAGCTGCTAGATGCCGGTCGAGCACGTCACGCAATGTCAGGACCATGGCGTCCCTTTCTCAGGCGATCGACTTAGGGACCAGACGAAATGCACGCCGGTCAGCATTGCTACCGGGACACTATGTCAGTTGCCGCGGTGACGCATCACGGGCACCGTTGCTGGCATGACGACATCCCTCGATGTTTCCCCGACCACCCTGCTCGAGATTGCGTACGCCGAAGCCCGACAGGGCCTGACCGAAGGCGGGATCCCCATCGGAGCGGCTCTGTTCGCCGCCGACGGGACGCTCCTCGGCCGCGGCCACAACCGTCGGGTACAAAACGACGATCCCTGCGTCCACGGCGAAACCGACGCGTTCCGCAATGCCGGTAGGCAGACCGACTATCGGTCGACGATCATGGTCACCACGCTGTCACCGTGCTGGTACTGCTGCGGCCTGATCCGGCAGTTCAACATCGGGACCGTGATCATCGGCGAGAACACCACATTCCGCGGCGGCGAGGACTGGCTGATCGAGAACGGCGTCTCGGTGACCGTGCTCGACGATCCCGACTGCGTGTCGATGATGTCGGAGTTCATCGACCTCAACCCGCTCCTGTGGAATGAAGACATCGGTGTTGCCGATGACACGGAGACATCAAAGGAGAGCATGTCGTGAGCAGTCCCATTCTGACTGTTGACATCTCGCAGTGGCGCTCCGGCGGCGAAGCAGCCGATGCACTGTGCGCGGCCGTGGACAAGAGCCTGCAACAGGCCGGATTCCTCCTGGTCACCGGACACGGCATCGACCCGGAACTCCCCGCCGCACTGCGGGCGGCGGCACGCGAGTTCTTCGCGCTGCCAACCGAAGTGAAAGAAAAGTACGCCGTCGCGGTGGGTGGCCGCGGCTGGATCGGTCCCGGGATGGAGGCCAACGGATACGCCGAAGGCACCGAGACCCCGCCGGATCTGAAGGAGACCTACAACTGTGGCGCGCAGACGCCGGTAGGCGATCCGGAGGTCGACGCCCTGTGGTTCCCGCCGGACCTCTGGCCGCAGGAGGTCCCGCGCCTGCACGAGTTGTTCGTGGACTACTGCAAGCAGATGAAGTCCCTGTCTGACGACCTGCTGGATCTGATGGCCGCCTCGCTGGGCCTGACCGGTGAGGCCAATCCTTTTCTCGGCCGGACAAATCTCGCAACATGGACCTCGAACATCAACCACTACCCCGCGATCACCGAGACCGGGCCGGTCGAAGACGGTCAGTACCGGATCGGCCCCCACACCGACTTCGGCACGGTGACCGTCCTCGACCGCGAGCCGGGCGCCGGCGGACTGCAGGTCTACAGCACCGAAGGCGGATGGGCTGACGCGCCATACGATCCGTCCGCGCTGACGATCAACATCGGCGATCTCCTCGAATACTGGACCGGAGGTCGTTGGCCGGCCGGACGTCACCGCGTCCTGCCACCGCAGGCCGATGCCCCGGATGAGGACCTCGTCTCGCTGATCTTCTTCTATGAGGCCAATCACGACGCCGTGGTGACGCCCCTGGAACCACCGATCGGCGCGGAGTCCGGGCGACCACCGGTCATCTCGGGTGATTTCATCCTCGAACGGCTCGACGCCATCACGATCGTCCCCGCTACGTGATGGGGACTCAGTGGTGATGCGGGGTTGAGCGTCGCCTCCGCTGGGTAGGCTCGAATTCATGACTGCCATCGAAGCCAGCTCTGACGACGTCCCGGCCGATCTTCCGGGTACCGAAACCCCAGACGCAGACGATGCGTTGCTCGTCGACAATCTCCGGATCGCACTCGACGGCCGGTGGCGAAGTACACGGGAACACGTTCGGGAACAACTGAACCGGGCCGACCTGCTCCCCGATCCGTCTCGGTCGCTGGAGCAGGCCCGCGCCCGGATGCTCGAAGTCATGGGTGAACTGACCGAGTTCGGCTTCGCCCGTGCCGGATTCCAGGAAGAGCACGGAGGAACCGGCGACATCGGTGCATCGATCACCGCCATCGAACTGCTCGGCTACGCCGACCTGTCACTCATGGTGAAGGCCGGCGTCCAGTGGGGTCTGTTCGGTGGCGCCATCGAGAACCTCGGCACCGAGCGCCATCACCAGAAGTACGTGGAGGGCCTGATCAACCTCGACGTACTCGGCTGCTTTGCCATGACCGAGACCGGACACGGTTCCAACGTGCAGGCGCTGCAGACCACGGCTACTTACGATCCGGCCGGCGATGAGTTCATCATCCATTCGCCGACCCATCTCGCGCGCAAGGACTACATCGGCGGCGCCGCGCAGCACGCCAGGGTTGCGGCGGTGTTCGCGCAGTTGATCACCGGTGGCCCCGGCGAAGAACCCACCAGTCGCGGTGTGCACTGTCTGGTCGTTCCGATCCGTGACGCCGACGGCAACGATCTGCCCGGCGTCACCACGAGCGACTGCGGCTACAAAGGTGGACTCACCGGAGTGGACAACGGGCGCATCACCTTCGACCATGTCCGCGTCCCACGCGACAACCTCCTCAACCGTTACGCCGACGTCACGGCGGACGGCACCTACACGTCCCCGATCGAGAATCAGAACCGCCGCTTCTTCACGATGCTCGGCACGCTCATCCGCGGACGGGTCAGTGTCGCCGCCACCGCGGGCGCCGCCAGCCGCAAAGCACTCACCATCGCCACCCGATACGGCTTGGCGCGCAAGCAGTTCGAGTCGCCGGATTCGACCGACGAGATCACCGTCATGGACTACCTGGGTCATCAGCGCAAGCTGCTGCCGCTGATCGCGAAGTCGTACGCGCTCGCGTTCGCCCAGAACGAGATCATCGAAGAGCTCCACGAAGTCCAGTCGGCGGAGAGCGCGGACGAGGACCGGCAACGCGAATTGGAAACCGCCGCAGCCGGTTTGAAGGCGATGACCACGTGGCATGCCTCCAACACCATCAACGTCTGCCGTGAGGCCTGCGGCGGGGCGGGCTACCTCGACGAGAACCAGCTGTCGATCCTGCGTGGCGACATCGACGTGTTCACCACGTTCGAGGGTGACAACACCGTCCTGACCCAGCTGGTGGCCAAGGAACTGCTCTCGGCCTACTCCGACGACGTGCGCGGCCTGAACGCGGTGGGCTGGGCCCGGTTCATCGCCGGGATGGCCCGCGACGTCTTCCTCGAGAAGTCCGCCGCACGCCAGGTGGTGCAGACACTCATGGACGGCAGCGACGAAGATCCCGAACAATCCGACCTCACCAACCGCGGCACTCAGATCCGGCTGCTGCGCAACCGTGAGGATCATCTGCTGCGGACCTGCGCCAACCGGTTGCGCCGCGCCACCGACGAGGACAACGACCCCTTCGAGGTGTTCAACGGCGCACAGGACCACCTGCTCAAAGTCGGCACCGCACACATCGAACGGGTGGTGCTCGAAGCGTTCATCGAGGCGATCGACCGATGTGACAGCAAAGCCGGTACCGAACTGCTCGGCAAGGTCTGCGACCTGTTCGTCTATTCGACGCTGGAAGCCGACCTCGACTGGTTCCTGATGCACCGGCACGTGTCCGTCGAACGCGCCAAGGCCATCCGGCGGGGCGTCAACGAACTGTGCCTGAGCCTGCGGCCCCACGCCCGCACCCTGGTGGACGGATTCGCCGTACCCGAGGAACTCCTGCGGACCGCCATGATCGACGATCAGACCGCCTGACCATCGGCGAAATCGGCACGCCCGATGGCGGGACGCGGTGGTCGCGTCCCGTCAGTCGGGTGCGTCGTCGCGCGGGCGCTTGGGGCCCAGCCCCATCTGCACGGCCTGATGTGCCTGCACCAGCTCGGACCGGAAACGGTCCACGTCCCGGGCCCAGGCCTGAACCAAACGGCCGCTGTTGAGTTTCACGCCAACACCGCCACGGCGCCGAGGCACCGCGGACAGCTCACCGAGCGCGGGTGCGCTCTCCCACTTCGCGTGCTCGTGGCCGTGATTTTCGGGGAAGATCTCTTCGATCTCGTCGAGGCGGATGGTCTGCGCACCCTGACGCAACGATGCCTCGGTCAGCCGGACACTGACATGGGCGCGCGCGGCATAGACCTGCAGCAGAGAGAACCCGCCGATGAGCACCGCGAAGGCCAGCAATGCCGGCCAATGCAGCTGACCGCCGCCGACGATCTCCATGATGAACACGATCAGACAGAGCACCGGGCCGATGGCAACCACCCACCAGGCACCGCCCGGCTCATAGAAAAGGGTCTCGCCCTCCGCTGGATCCAACTCGCGATCGCCGCTCATTTCGCGTCTTCGAACCAGGGCTCCGACGAGGGGCGAAACGCCATCATCGACCCGATGAGCGCGATGACGCTGAACAGCAGGGGCAGGGCGGCCGCACCCTTGATCAAGAACGAGGCCATGATCCCGAGGGCAACGAGCATCAGGGTGAACACGGCAAGCGCCGAACGCCACCGCTGATCGCCGGGGAATGCCTTACGCGCCGCGAAGATCAACGCGGCTCCGATGGCCGTGAAGAAAACCCCGAGTGCGACGAACCCGCCGATACCCTCGATCAGACTCGCGACGATGAGCGCGATTCCATACAGACCCATCAGCGCGCCACTGATCGTCCACAGCCAGTAGGCGCGCGTGACCAGGGTCGGTGGTGCGGCCGGTTCGACGGGCTTGCTGCTCACGTTCGGTCTCCTGGGTCAGGTCTGTTGTCTTCTGGACTGTAGTCATCAGGACCGGCGGGCGGTCGATATCCCGCGGGTGGATATCCGGGTTCGCCACCGTATCGGGGTTGCTCACCAGGCGACTGTTGCTGCCCGTACTGCTGGGGCTGTCCGTACTGCTGCGGCTGTCCGCCGGAAGGCTGTCCGTACTGCTGGGACTGTCCGCCGTAAGGCTGTCCGTAATAGGGCTGCTGCGGAGACGGGGTGTTGGAGTGCTGTGTGTCGTAGTGCTGTGGGTTGTAGTACGACGGCGGCTGTTGCTTCTTTTGTTTGCGCCACCGCGTCATGTTCTTGCAATACGTGTCCGAATCGCGATGCATGAGCAGCACACCCGCACCGAGCGCGGCCACACCGCCGATCACATTCGGGACCATCACCCAGGTGTCGGAACTGTCCGCGAAGAACGCCGACACCGTTTGTACGACGAGAAAGAAACTGAAGAATCCCAGGACCAGACGCGCCCAGTTGTACCCGATCCGGGCCAGCCAGGTCAGCCCGGCAAAAACCGCCGCCAGAACCAGACCGGTGACTGCGATGACCGCCCAGATCACCCCGTCGGGCAGTTGTGCGTCCGGATTGTCCTTGGCGACGTCGTCGGCGGTGTCGAAGAACTGCCGATACTGCGACCCGAAGATGACGCACTGGGCCACGATCACCAGGATCCACAGCTCGGTGGCGATCGCCGTGGCATTCGGGATGGTCGGTTTGGTGGATGTGGGCTCCGACCCGGCGCCGGGACTCTGGCCGGCCGGGTACCCACTGTGTGGGTTCTGGCCATGGGGCGTGGGGGGCACGGACATGCGTCCCAGCGTAGTTGGCGCCGCTCAGGCAGGCCTTCCCGAGTCACCGACGGCGCTGGTGATCTGGCGTCGGCCGTCGGCCATCCAGTACCGGTAGGCATCGAGGTTCACACCGAGGATCGCGGTACTGACGTCCACCGGCACCCCCTCGCCGGCCAGCAACCGCACCAGCGGGAACCAACCCGCTTCGTCGGGAGGCGGTTCGGGAAAGAGCTCGGCTGCCCGTTTTCGGACCGGACCGTCAAAAGCGCGCCGCAGTTGGTCGCTCGGCGGAGGCTCCTGACGATTCCGTTTCGGCACTGGACGTGAGGTGTCGACCAGTGGGAGCACCTGCCCCGAAGCGTTGCGGGTGTGGCCCGAGGGGCACTGAACCACGGAGTCCTTGTCCATCCATTGCCGGAAATCCATGGGATCGAAGCCGAGTACGGCGGCCGATGCCTCGACCGGGATACCTTCACATCGAAGCTGACTCACGAAGTTGTACAGGTCATCTCGACTGTGAAATGGGCCGGCCGCCCCTCGCCTGCGTTCGATGGATCTGGCAAACGCCACTTCGAGACGACTCGGTTGATCCGACACAGCTGTTCCCCCAGCACCCCGGTCGCGCCATCAGGCCCCACCCCGATGAACAATCACTTATTGCTTGCGATTGTCAATGTAGCGCAGATGCAACCTCATGTGCCCAATAAGTGAGGACGATGTCAGCTCCGGCCCGCCGGATGGCAAGGAGGGACTCGGCGATGGCCGCATCCCGATCAATCCATCCGCGCTCGGCAGCAGCTGTGATCATCGAGTATTCACCGGAGATCTGGTACGCGGCGACCGGAACATCGGATTCGTCGGCGATTCGCCGGAGCACGTCGAGGTAGAGCATCGCCGGCTTCACCATCACGATGTCGGCGCCTTCCGCCAGATCCAGGTGCAGTTCGCGGGTCGCCTCCCGCAGGTTGGCCGGATTCTGCTGATACGACTTGCGATCACCCTCCAGCGACGAGTCGACCGCCTCGCGGAACGGGCCGTAGAACGCCGACGAGTACTTCGCGGTGTACGCCAGAATCCCGGTGTCGATGAAGCCGGCATCGTCGAGCGCGGTGCGGATCGCGGCCACCTGACCGTCCATCATTCCGCTGGGACCGACCATGTGCGCACCGGAACGCGCCTGCACGACGGCCATCTCCGTGTAGCGGGTGAGCGTGGCGTCGTTGTCCACCGCACCGTCCGGACGTAGGACACCGCAGTGGCCGTGATCGGTGAACTCGTCGAGACAGGTGTCGGCCATGATCACGGTCGAATCACCGAGATCACTCCGCAGCTGCCGCAGCGCGACGTTGAGGATGCCGTCGGGGTCGGTGCCTGCGGTACCGACGGCGTCCTTGTCCTGCGACTTCGGAACTCCGAACAGCATCAGACCGCCCACACCCGCCTCGACAGCCGCCTCGGCGGCCCGCCGCAGCGACTCGACGGTGTGCTGAGCAACCCCGGGCATCGAACTGATCGGACGGGGCTCATCGAGCCCGTCGGCCACGAACATCGGCAACACCAGATGGCGCGCCTCGAGCGATGTCTCGGCAACAAGCCGGCGAATGGCCGGGGTGTTGCGTAGCCGACGGGGTCTATCGGTAAGGGCAGGCCGATCGGTAAGGGCAGCTCGATCGAAAGGTGCGGTCATGAGACCAAGCCTACGAGCGCGAGCGACGGGCCTTCTTACGCGGAGGAGGCAGTGCACCCTCGGCCCGCAGACGGGCAGCATGCTCGGCGAGCGCGTCGACGAGTTCCTGCACCGACGCGTTCTCCGGACGCACGTCCACTCGCAGACCGAACTCGGTCGCGGTTTCGGCGGTCTTCGGACCGATGCAGGCGACGATCGTGCGCGCATGCGGTTTCCCGGCGATACCGACGAGGTTGCGGACCGTCGAAGACGAGGTGAAGCAGACCGCGTCGAAACCACCGGTCTTGATCATCTCGCGGGTCTCGGCCGGCGGCGGCGCGGCCCGAACGGTGCGGTACGCGGTCACATCGTCGATCTCCCACCCGCGGCCACGCAGGCCCTCGGACAGGGTTTCGGTGGCGATGTCGGCGCGCGGCAACAGGATCCGGTTCACCGGATCGAAGACGTCGTCGTAGGGCGGGAAGTCCTCGAGCAACCCCAGCGACGACTGCTCGCCGGTGGGCAGCAGTTCCGGGTTGATACCGAAGCTACGCACCTTCTCGGCGGTGGCCTCGCCCACGCAGGCGATCTTCACGCCGCTGAAAGCCCTTGCGTCCAAACCGAATTCGGCAAACTTGTCCCAGACCGCGCGAACCGCGTTGGTGGAGGTGAAGACCACCCACTGGTAACGGCCGTCGACCAGACCCTTGACCGCACGCTCCATCTGAGCCGGGCTCCGGGGTGGTTCGACCGCGATCGTCGGGACCTCCATCGGGATGGCACCGTGTGTCACGAGCCGATCCGACATGTCGCCTGCCTGATCCTTGGTGCGCGGCACCAGCACGGTCCACCCGTACAGCGACCGCGACTCCCACCAGTTCAGCTTGGCGCGCGCGGCGACGACCTTGCCGATGGTGACGATCAGCGGCCCGGTCAGGGCGCTGCCGCTCTCGTTGAGGGTCGCCAGCGTGGCCTCGATCGTGCGCTGCTGGCAGGTGGTGCCGTTGACGGTGATCGCAGCCGGCGTCTGGGGGGCCAGACCGTTCTCGGTCAGCGCACTGGCGGTCTCGGCGAGATGTCCCGACGTCGCGTGCAGCACCAGCGGTCCGGGAGCAGCGGCCAGGGCCGCCCAATCGACCTCTCCGCGCACATCGGCCACAGCATGAGCCGAACCCAGCGGCATACCCGCATAGCTCGGTACAGCGGCCGTGGCGGGCAATCCCGGGATGACCTCGAACTGCACCTGCGTGCGGGCCACGGCATTGACCTCGGCCAGGACCGAATCGGTGGTCAGCGGGTCACCAGCGACCAGGCGGACCACATCGTGGCCCTCCCGCGCGGTGGCCACCAACGTCTTGGCGACCTCATTGGGGTCGCCAAGGGCCGGCCGCACGTTGCTGACCTGGTTGTTGTCGTCGTCAGCGGCGTCGGCATCAGGCTGTTGCGCACCCTGCTGATCCGCACCCTCGGCCGCGGCGCTAATGTCTTGCTTGCTCGGTTTTGTGGCACCCGAACGCGACGATTCCGTCTTCGACGAGGTCGGCTCACCGGATCCGGCACCGATCTGCGCGACGACCGCGGACGGCACGTCGGGGTCGATGAACACCGTGACGGCGTTCTCGATCGCGGTGCGGGCGCGGACGGTCAGCAACCCGGGATCGCCGGGTCCTGCCCCGACGAAGAGGATTCGTCCAGGCGTGATGACCTTTTTGGTTCGGCTCATGTTGCTCTCCTGCCCCACTCGGGGCTGTAGCTCGGCCCGCCGGTCCTAGAGGAGCGTTTTCGCTCCCAGTTCCAGCAGTTCTGCGGCAAGTTCTCGGCCTAGTTCGGTCGCTCTCGAGACCGGGCCCACCACCGAGGCCCGAACGGAATCAGATCCGTCCTCGGCCACCACCGTCGCGCGGAGCGACAGCTCGGTGAAGATGCGCCCGCTTTCGTCGATCGACTCGACCACTTCGGCCATCGCACCGACCGGCGCGGTGCACCCGGCCTCGAGGGCCGCGAGTACCGCACGCTCGGCGTCAATCGCCGCACGGGTGGACGGATCATCCAACTCGGCGAGAATGCTCACCAGTTGGGCATCGTCTTCACGGCACTCCACGGCCAAAGCTCCCTGTGCAGGCGCCGGTAGCACCTGGACCGGATCCAACGCTTCGGTGACCTCATCAGCCCGTCCGATACGTACCAGTCCGGCCCTGGCCACCACCACCGCGTCGAGTTCACCGCTGGCGACTTTGCCCAACCGAGAATCTAGATTGCCTCGAAGGGGGCGGATTTCCAAACCGAGACCCAATGCCCTAAGCTGCGCGGCCCGTCGCGGGGCCGAGGTGCCGACGGTGGCACCGGGCAGCAGCTCGCCCAGCACCTTGCCACCCGCTGCGACCAGCGCATCTCGGGGATCTTCGCGGGTCGGGGTTGCCGCGATGACCAGGCCCGGCTCGGGCGCGGTCGGGAGATCTTTGTAGGAGTGGATCGCGACGTCGACGTCGCCCGCGGTCAACGATTGGCGGATGGCGGTGACGAAGACACCGACGCCGATCTGCTGCACCGGATCGGACGACTGGTCGCCCGCGGTCTTGATGATGACAAGCTCGGCCGGATGCCCGGCAGCGATCAGGGCATCACGAATGGTGCCGGCCTGAGTGGTGGCCAGCAAGGAACCCCGGGTGCCGATCCGGATCGGAGTGCGGCGTGACGAAGAGCTCAATTTCTAGTGACCCTTTCGGGGTGCGTCGGCCTCACCGAGACCGACTTCAGGAGTTGAAACCGATTCTGCTGCACCAGGTTTGAGCTCGAAAAGCTCACGCAGCGCCTCGGCGTATTGATCACCCTGCGGAGTACTCGCAAGTTGCTTGACGCGCACCGTCGGCGCGTGCAGGAGTTTGTCGACAACCCGGCGAACAGTCTTCGCGACCTCGTCACGCTGCGGGTCGTCGAGGCCCGGCAGGCGGCTTTCCAGCCGCAGGATCTCACCCTCGACAACCTCGGCCGCACGCTGCCGCAGCGCGGTCACGGTGGGCGTCACCTCGGCCTGACGCTGGTGGGTCATGTAGTCGGCGAGCTCCGCCAGGACGATCTCGCGGGCAGCCGATTCATCGGCGTCGGCGGCCTTGGTGGCCTCGTCGCCGCGCAGGCCCTCGATGTCGATGATCTGCACGTTCGGCAGCCGCGCGGCCGCCGGATCGACGTTTCTGGGGAGACCAAGATCACAGACCACCAGCGGGCTCTCAATGGTCCGCCGGGCCAGCGCGGAGTGCACCTGCCCGACTCCCACCACGGCACCGATCGTGCCCGTACAGGTCACCAGGACGTCGGCATCGGCCAGCGCTTCGGTCAGTTGGTCCATGGGGACCGCCCGAGCGTTGATGCCGTGATTCTTGGCCACGTTGCCTGCCAGATGCTGAGCCTTCTCATGGGTCCGGTTGACCAACGCGAGATCGGCCACACCGGCACGGGCCAGATGCGCGGCGGCCAGACCGCCCATCGCACCGGCGCCGAGCACCACAGCCGAGGAGATCTCGCGGCCAAGCACCGCCCGGGCCCGATCCAGGGACACCGACACCACGGAGGCGCCTGCCCGATCGAGTCCGGTCTCGCTGTGAACCCGCTTGCCCACCCGTAGCGCCTGCTGGGCGAACTCGTGGAGCACCCGGCCCGCGGAACGGTTGGCGTCGGCGCTGGCATACGAAGATCGGATCTGACCGAGGATCTGCTGTTCGCCGACCACCATCGAGTCGAGGCCCGCCGCCACCGAGAACAGGTGTTCGACGACCGCCTCCGAGTAGCGGACGTAGGCGTACTTGGTCATCTCGTTCACCGACATGCCCGAGTGCCGTCCCATCACCTCACCCACGGCTTCGAGAGCCGGGTGGAAGGCATCGACGACGGCGTAGATCTCGACCCGGTTGCAGGTCGAGACGATCATGGCCTCGCTGATCTGCGAACTCTCGAGGAGTTCGTCGATGAGTTTCGGCCGGTCGTATTCGGTGACCGCGAGTTGCTCCAGGATCGAGACCGGAGCACTGCGATGCGATACGCCGAACAGGAAGATACTCACACGCCCACCGACCTCTTGTTGGATCGCGCCCGGGGTGTCGCCGCCCGGCCGCGCGGCAACGAATTAGGTTGCTCCACTTCGTTTTCCGCACTGTGCCTGCGTGCCGCATTGAAAGCCATCACCTGTAGCTCGAGCGCAAGGTCGACCGGACGCACGAACACGTGCTCGGGAACCTGCGGGGTGACGGCGGTGAAGTTCAGGATCTGTTGCACCCCGGCCGCCACGAAGGCGTCGCAGGTGACCTGCGCGTCGTCGTCCGCGGTGGCGAGCACCGCGATCTCGACGCCGTGTTCGGCACAGATCGCAGCGACCTCGCCCAGGTCGCCGACCAGCATCTCGCTGTCGTTGCCCGCGACGATGGTTCCGACGAGATCGGGATCGGCATCGACCAGCGCGACGATCTTGATTCCGCGGCGGTCGAATCCGGCCCGACTGACCAGGGCCCTACCGAGATGTCCGGCGCCTGCGAGCACGACGTTGTGGTTGTGCTCGACGCCGAGGGTCAGCGCGATACGCGCGATCAGGCGGCTGACGTCGTAGCCCACACCGCGCACGCCTCCGGATCCCACATGCGACAGGTCCTTACGGAGGATCGCGGGGTTCACGCCTGCCGCGGTGGCGAGCTGGTTCGACGAGACGACCAGAGCGCCGCTCTCGCTGATCGAACGCAATACGTGCAGGTACGTGGCAAGCCGGGCCACCGAGGCACCCGGGATGTCCGGCTGCCCCAACGTGGGACTTTTCGCCATGCCGACCGTCTTCCTCATCTGGGCTGCATCGTCCGGGGAATCACGGACGCAAGTCCAACCCCGAACACTTCGGTTACACGGACGTAACCACTCGACGGTCCACGGTACCGCTTGTGAATCGATTCACAAACTCGGCTCCTGCTGAAAACTCGAAAATCTGGCCAGGAGTCTGGACTAGTGTCCAGCGCTCAGTCGCAAATCTGCTTCCAACCTGGGGATATCAACATCCCAATAGCTATGCTCACGACCGTCTAGCAGGACCACTGGCAATCGATCACCGTATTCGGCGCGCAGGGATGGATCGGTTTCCGCGGCCGCATCGACATCGATCTCCTCGAACTCGACTCCGAACTCGTCGAGAATCGGTTGCAGATCGGCAACAGCACGGGCGCAGGCGGCACAACCCGCCCGGGAGAGCAGCGTGATCGTCACACGAACAGTCTTGCACTGCGTACCGACTACGCTTGAAGCGGACCGATCAGGGGAGGCGATAGGAGTGACACAAACTCCAGGCGACGGGTACACCGGCGGCGATGATTCTGAGATCGACCCCCGCATCGAAGACAACGTCGACGAGGCGACCGCAGCGGGACCGGCGGCCGAACATGCCCACGGCAGGACCCATGACGACGCCCGCGACGCCGAACACGACGATGACGCGGTCGACGACGACGACGATGACGTCCCCGGGAAACCGGCCACCCCATCGGGTCCACTGTCACCGCTGACGAGCCGGGTCGGACGCTTTCGTCAGTCCGCTGCCGAATTGCGCCAGTCACTGGCAGGCGAGGCCAGCGCGCAGGCCGCGTATTCGAAGCTCCGGGAACGTTCACTGCACGTCCCAGCCGAGGGCACCGTCGCCACCATCGAGGTGGACGAGCCGGGCGTACCGACCGAGGTGCCGCCGGACCTGACCGCCGCCGCGTTCTTCGACGTCGACAACACCCTGGTGCAGGGCGCCTCGATGATCCATTTCGCGCGGGGGCTCGCCGCCCGCGACTACTTCAGCTACCGCGACATCATGGAGTTCGTCTGGGCCCAGGCGAAGTTCCGCATCACCGGTCGCGAGAACTCCGAGGACGTCGCCCAGGGCCGGGAAAAGGCCCTCTCGTTCATCGCCGGACGTCAGACCGAAGAGCTGGTACGTCTCGGCGAAGAGATCTTCGACGAGTTCATCGCCGACAAGATCTGGCCGGGTACGGCGTCCCTGGCGCAGATGCACATGGATGCCGGCCAGCAGGTGTGGTTGGTCACGGCGACACCGGTGGAACTCGCTCAGACCATCGCCGACCGGCTCGGACTCACCGGAGCACTGGGCACCGTGGCCGAAAGTGTCGACGGGGTCTTCACCGGCCGCCTGGTCGGCGACATCCTGCACGGACTCGGCAAGGCCCATGCCGTACGAACCCTGGCGATCCGCGAAGGGCTCAACCTCAAGCGCTGCACGGCGTACTCGGATTCACACAACGACGTGCCGATGCTCTCGCTCGTCGGCACCGCCGTGGCCATCAACCCCGATGCCGACCTTCGGGACGTCGCCCGGGTCCGCGGCTGGGAGATCAGGGACTACCGCACGGCCCGCAAGGCCGCGAAGATCGGCCTGCCGACCGCGGTATTCCTCGGTGCGGCAGGCGGTGGCGCCGCCGCGGCTGTCAAACACCTTCGCCGCTGACCCCGGCACCTCCCGATGATGTGGCCTTTTGGCGAACAAAACCCCAGGTGGGATACGCCAAAAGGGCACACTATCGGGCTGGGCGGACTCAACCGAAGTAGATGCTCCCGCGACGGCTGAGCATTTTGAACAGGGTCTGCTGGATCTCTTCCCGCACGTGGTCGGTGAGGTCGAACACGACCATCGGATCGTCGGCGGCCTGCTCGTCGAAGTGACCGGTCTCGATCGGCGTTCCGAAATGGATCTTCCACTTCGACGGCAACGGCACCAGCCCCAACGGACCGAGCAGCGGGAACGTCGGCGTCACCGGGAGGTACGGCAGACCCAGCAGCCGGGCGATCGGCTTGAGGTCGCCCAGCATCGGATAGATCTCTTCGGAGCCCACAATCGACACCGGGATGATCGGGACACCCGCCCGGAGCGCGGTGGTGACGAATCCGCCGCGTCCGAAGCGCTGCAGCTTGTAGCGATCTTTGTAGAGCTTGCCGATGCCCTTGAATCCCTCGGGCCAGACCGCGGTCAGTTCACCGCCACGCAGCAACCGCTGCGCATCCGCGGTGCAGGCCAGGGTCGATCCGGTACGCCGGGCGATCTCGCTGATGAACGGGGTGTCGAAGACGAGATCGGCCGCGAGCACCCGCAGATGCCTCTTGGCCGGATGATGGTCGTGCACCGCAACCGAGGTCATCAGCGCGTCGATGGGGATGGTTCCGGCATGGTTGGCGACCAGTAGTCCCCCACCGTCGAGCGGGAGGTTCTCGATGCCGCTGACCTCGACGCGGAACCACTTGTCGAACAACACCCGCAACGCGGGCAGCCACACCGATTCGGTGAAGTGCGGATCGAATCCGAAGTCGTCGATCTCGTAGTCGCCGGTGACCCGCTGTCGAACGTAACCGGCGGCACCGGTGATCGATTCGGCCAGCGCCCCACGCATACCGTCGAGACTGAGCAGCGACGACGGCTCGGGTTCGGCGAACTCCCCTGCCGCCAGCTTCGCCCCGACGTCGGCGCTGATCGGGGTGACCGGCGCCTGATGAAAGTCGTCGGTGTTTGGATGGCCGTTCGTGGGGTGCGTCTTGTTGCCCGGATTCTGTTGCGCCGGATTGACTTTGACCCCACCCGTGGTCGCCTGCGAAGGATGTCGCCGACGCGCACGACCGTTCGGCCCCGGTGAGCTCGAATAGAGCTGGATCACCTTTGCCGTCCGCGCATCAGTCGTTCGGTCCCGACCCGGCACCAGCACGCACCTTCCTCAAGCTCAACGCTTGCCACCCCTGGATGTCGCATTCACGCCACAACATCTTCATTGTCCCTGCCCCGGCGGGTTAAGCGCCACCCGACAACGTCGTTCTCCGATAACAAACCACCCGCTAGTTCATGTCAACTGCAACGCGGCCCTCCGCGCCCATCGCTCCACGCGATACCAGGCATCCGGCGAGATCACCGGCTCCAATGGTTTGCGCGACAGAAAATCATCAAACGTCTCGATGCTCGTATACGTGGGCACGAATCCGAGTTCGGTTCGCATCCGCGTGGTGTCGAGGACCCGGCCGAAGGTCACGTAATCGACCTGATCGAGCTGCATCGACGTCACCCGCATCCCCCGGTAGACGCCGGCCACCGTTCCGAGCATCGTCGAAGGGACCGGCAACCCGATCCGGCCTGCCCGGCGCACCGCCTGGGTCAGGGTCATCACCCCGTCGGCGGCGATGTTGTAGATCCCGGGACGCCCGGACAGCGTGGCGTGCTCGAGAGCCGACAGCGCGTCCTCCTCGTGCAGGAACTGCAGTCGGGGCTCATGACCGATCACAACCGGGATCACCGCCGACGAGAAGTACTTGCTCATCCGGGTCGAGATCTTCGGACCGAGCATCGCCGACAGCCTCAGGATGGTGACGGTCATGTCCGGACGGCGTCGCCCGAGCCCGCGGGCATACCCCTCGACGTCGATGAGGTCGCGGGCGTACCCCTTGGTGGGCTCGACGCGGGCCGCGGTCTCTTCAGAGAAGTGCGCCGGGTCCGCAGAACTCGACCCGTAGATGATCCCGGCAGACCGGACGATGAACCGCTTGACGGTCGGGCTGCGCTGGGCGGCCGCGCACAACTGCATCGTGCCGATGACGTTGAATTCTTTGATCGCCGGCGAATGGCCGACTGTGTCCATCACCGATGTCGCGGCGTGCACGATCGTGTCGACACCGGCCTGGTCGATGATCTTGGCGATGCTGGTCCGGCGAATATCGGTCCGGATGAACTCGGCCCGGCCGAATCGTCGCTGCATATCTTTCGACGGGACCAGCGAATCGACCGCGATCACCCGGTCGATCGCCGGATTCTGGGCCAGCCGGGTGGTGAGATAGCCGCCGAGAAATGTCGACGCTCCCGTCACCAAAACCACGGAAGGTGCCGACTCCACCCCGTCCTCGCCCTCGGCCATGCGCCCAGCGTACGGAAGTTGTTTCAGGTTTTGCCAGAGTGCACCGGGTTAACATCTCGATAATCGCAACCATCGAGTTCAGATCGTCACGGTCACGACCCGGCGAACCCCGGAAACGACAAAACCCGCCGACAATGCGGCGGGTTCTGTCTATAGAGCGAAAAAACTCACTTACCGAGTTTCCTGCGCTGCACTCGCGTGCGACGCAGCAACTTGCGGTGCTTCTTCTTCGACATGCGCTTGCGGCGCTTCTTGATCACTGAACCCATCTGGGAACTTCCTCACGATCTGACCTGATGGTCCTACAGGTTTTGGCCGTCCACACAGGCTGGCTCACTTACTACGCGCGCCAGAACACCGGCGAACGGGTCGCCTGCAAACCTTACCGCCAGAGCGACCAGTGGCGAAATCCACTCCGGATCACAGATCCGGCGACCAGGGGTCGATGCCGACATGAGGGCAGGTCAGCACTTTACGGACCGTAGATGTTGCTCCACGGCCCGTAAGGGCGATTGCTGCAGCCGGGGCTTAACCGGCGTCGAAGTACGACGTCTCGAGATAGTCGTGAACCGCCTTGGCATGCACGCGGAACGAGCGACCTACACGAACTGCAGGCAACTCGCCGTTGTGCACCAGGCGGTACACCGTCATCTTGGAGACCCGCATCAATGTTGCGACCTCGGCGACGGTGAGGAACTGGGTTCCACCACCGGCGGCGTTGTCACCTGACTTATTTGCAGATGCCATGAAAATTTCATACCTCCGGTGCACGCGTCGCGGCCGCAGGCTTCCCCTCCTGCGGACTCCAGACACGCACGTGCTTCACGAAGCTTAGCGTGGCGGGTGGGGTCAATGCGACGTGAGTGGGCAATTGTTCCTAATTGACGGCCCGATTGTCGACATTTTCCGGCAAAACGCCGATGGCGGCCACACCCGGATGCGATTGCATCGGGTATGGCCGCCATCGGCGTCCGGACTTTTACGCGACCGCCGCCTCAGTCGACTTCGATCGCCGAGAGCACCGCTTTGCCGATCGACTCACTCTTGGCTGCGCTGGCGAGCACCGCCTCCGAGACCGCGTGCCGGACCCCGTACCGCTCGAACTCGCGCACCGCGGCCGCCGTCGTCCCGGCCGGGGAGGTGACCGCGGCCCGCAGATCCACCGGAGAGAGACCGGAGTCCGTCAGAAGCACACCGGCGCCGCGGATGGTCTGGGCGGCGAGCTCGGTCGCCATCGCCCGGGTCAACCCCAGACTGACACCGGCATCGGCCATCGCCTCGGCCATGAGGAACATGTACGCAGGCCCCGATCCGGACAGCGCGGTGATGGCATCCATCTGCTTTTCCGGGACGACGACAACCTTGCCGACGGTCTCGAGCAGCGTCACCACGGTCGCGACATGCTCGTCGGTGGCGTACCGACCACCGGACACCCCACACATCGCCTCGCCGACCAGCATCGGCGTGTTGGGCATGACCCGGACAACCGGCGCGCCTGCGGGCAGTGCGTTCTCGTACTTCGCGGTGGGCAGCCCGCTGACCAGGGTCACGGTCAGCCGCTCCTGCTCACCCATGTCCTCGATCTCGGCCATCACCGACAGCACCGAGTCGACGTCACCCGGCTTGATGGCCAGGACGACTATCGCGGCACCTTCCACCGCGTCGGCGATGTCGGTGACGCGGACTCCGTAGTCGGCGGTCAGTTCTTTGGCCCGGGCCGCGAACTTCTCGGCCACGACGAGGTCTTTGACGGGCTTGCCGGTCCGGATCAGCCCGGCCAACAGGGCCTCGCCGATGTTGCCGCCGCCGACGATTGCGATTCGCTGGGTCATGAAGTCACTTTCTCACGCTGAGATTGATGTAGGTGTGCGCCGGTTGTGGGGCGGGGATCAGTTGGCATCAGGGATCATCGCGAGCTGGCGGGACTGCACAACGACGCTGCCCGTCGAATCGATGACCACATGGTCCTCTTCGAACCAGCCGTGCCCGACCTCGGTGCTCGACGACTCGATCCGCAGCCAGCCCGGTGCCGGATTGCGCCGAAGGTAGGTGGTCAGCTGCAAGGTCGGAGCCCATCCGAACAGGTGCAGGTTCATCACGACCGGAGCACTGAGATCTCCGGCGAGCACCGCGAAGAGCCCGTCGGGCGCGGTGGTTTTCGGGCGGGCCCACATCCGGAAGACGGGGTCGGCCTTCTCGCCGCGGACGAAGGCGACGGACTTCTCATCGATGGCGATGTCGAGGACCGCCCCCAGATGCATGATGTCGCCCATCGGGCTGTCCTGCACGTAGATCACGTCGTCGTCGGGTTCGACAGGCATGTCCCGCAGCGTCGAGGGGGCCGAATAGTGGCCATCGGTGTCGGGAGTGCCGATCGTGACCGTCGAATGAACCAGGTTGCGGCCATTTTGATGTATCTCGACGTCGACAAGCGACACCCGCCGCCCGCGCTTGCGCACCCAGACCGCAAGAGTGATCTCCGCGGGATCCGGTGCCCCGAGGAAATTCGTGGCGATCGCCACCGGCGCCAGCCCCGACGCTGCGGCTTCGTCTCCGGCAGATTGTCGAGCTCCGCCTCCGGCTTCGTCTCCGGGCGCGGTTGCGATGAATCCGGCCAGCGCCGCGTTGGCGGTGAGCATCTGCAAGGTGCCGCCGTGGACCTTGGGTCCGATGGTGAAGACGGGGTCGATCTGCGCGGTGTACTCGATCCGGTCCGATCCCGGGTCTCCGACCTGCTGCAGGGTGTTGACGATGTCAAGGTTGGGCACAGACAACTGAAAAATACTCCTGTGGTTACGCCCGCTCGAGGTTTCTTCTTGCGAAATCCAGTGAGCGGGAAAGGATCTCGCGACGCTCCGCTTTGGTGTTCACCGCACTGCTGCTGACTTCCAATATGACCGAACCGGAGAAGTCGCCAGCGGCCAGTCGACTACACACTTCCACACAGGGTTGCGAACCTTCACCGGGGACCAGATGTTCGTCAACTGCGGCGCCCGAGCCATCGGCCAGATGGAGGTGGCGCAGGCCCGAACCCATCCGTTCGAGCATTTCGATCGCGTCGACGCCCGCCGTCGACGAATGGGACAGATCCAGTGTGTAGTGCGCAAAGCCATCGTCGGTCGGATCGATCGAGGTGGCAAAGGCCGACACCGAGGTGCCCGGTCCCCCACCGCGACGCAACATCCGATCCGCCGCCTCCTCGTACTTGCCGAAAAACCGGTCGGTCCGGATCGGGAACATGTTCTCCACCGCGATGGCGACATCGGAGTCGTCCTCGAGGATCTGCACCAGGTCACGAAATCCGTTCGCATACTTCCGCTGCCACCGGAACGGCGGATGGACCACCACGGTCTTGGCTCCGAGATCCTCGGCAGCAGCCACCGAACGGGCCAGTTTCGCCGCGGGGTCCCGGCCCCAGACCCGCTGCGAGATCAGCAAACACGGCGCATGTACGGACAGGACCGGCAGTTGATAGTGCTCCGACAGCCGCGCCACCCGGGTGATGTCCTGGCTCGCGGCATCGGCCCAGACCATCAGTTCGATACCGTCATAGCCCAGGTCGGCGGCGTACTGGAATGCCGCTTCGGTGTTCTGCGGATACACCGAAGCGGTCGACAGGCCCACCGCGATGTCGCCGCGTGGGAGTTCAGGATGCGGACTCACCCTGGGCAGCCCCTCCAAGATATCGCCGGGTGAGGGCTCTCGATTCGGACTCACGTTCGGCCGACCCATCGAGATGTCGCGGGGTGAGGCTTCACGACTCGGACTCACGTTCGGCCGACCCATCGAGATGTCGCGGGGTGAGGCTTCACGACTCGGACTCACGTTCGGCAGGCCGGCGGAGATGTTCTCGGGCGGGAGTTGCGCCGGCACCTGGTTTCAGTCCCCGGCAATCAGCAACAGGACAAGTGGACCGATCGTCACCAGCAATCCCACACCCATCGCCAGCAGGGTGCTGATCAGATCGTTGCTACGACGGACGACGTGAACGAGCGTCACCAATCCGAAAATCACCGCCACGGAGAGGATCAGCGCGAACAGGACGTTCCAGCGCCACAACTCGGTGAAACCCCAGAACAGGGCCACGCCGACGGCAAGTCCGGCCAACACCTGACCGATGAGCACCACCCACTGGACAGTCGGGGACTGCTCCTCCGCCGCAACCGATGTCGGGGTGGCCGACTCGCGTTCCGAATCCTTCGACTCGGAGCCATGTTTGATGAGCGAGGTCTTGACGACGTCGTCCCGGTCGGAACCGGCGTCCACCGCAGCAGCTTTGTCAGCGCCTGTTGCCTCGGTGCCGCGAACCCGTCCGATCTCTGACGTCGGCGATTCATCGGCGACCTCGACCGACTTTGCCGTGGCGATGTCATCGTCCGCAGTGACATCGGAGGCGGCGGTGTCGGCATCTGTGTCGAACCGGAGGTAACGATCATCTGCGGCCTGCTCCCGCGGCTTCGACACCTCTTCCGGTGCCGGTGCGGGTTCACGTTCCGTCGCCGGCGCCTCGGGCACTGGCCCAGTCGCCCCGGACTTGTCATCCGTCTTCGGAATGAACTGCGTCACAGTCCGATCCGAGTGGTCGTCGACATCGTCACCGACAACCGGCGTCGTCGCGGTCTCGGCTTTACGGCCGAAGCCGAACAGGCCCCGCTTCTTCTTCTTGCCACCCGCCGTCGCAGCGCCGGGCCCTTCACCGGTCTCGACGTCTTCGAAATTCCGGTACCGCTCGAACTCTCGCTCCCGCTCGGCGGCGCTCAGGACGCGATGATCATCGTCACTGTCGTCCACTTGCGAGTACGCCTGCATCGACGGGATGACGCCGGTCGTTTCCTCATCGGCGTCGCCTGAAGTCGATCGGGTGGCCGCCGAATCCTGTTCGGCCGCAACCTGGACCGATGTGACGGCGGAAGCATCAGTGAATCCGGACCCCGGCGCGCCTTCGGTCCCCGAATCGGCAGTCGCCGGCTTTGCGCCCAGCGGCGCAGGCCGATCAGGCGCACCCGGTGTCGGCTTGACGCCGGACTCCGCTGCGGCCGCTGCCCGCTTCGAGACCTCCGTTGTGCTGAAGTCCCGGGTCGGCGGCAGCGTCGAAGGCTGTGTGCCGTTCTCCGATTGTCGTGCCTGCTCTGCCTTCGGCGGCGTCGACGACGAATCAGCCTTCGGCCGGGACACCTCAGCAGCCTTCGGCTGGGCGGTCACCCGGGGAATCTCTCCGGTCAACTCCGCAACCGACACCGAATCCTTGCCGCCACGGCGACGACGCCCGGTAGCGGCAGGCGAACTCCCGACGGCCGAGGCCACATCATCGGCGCCCTGCTCTTTGGCACGTGCCAAGAGCTCGGCAACCGAGATGGGACGCGATTCGGGATCCATTCCTCTGGCCATGAGTTACTTCACCATCCTTAGCGTTGGCCCGCCGGCAATTCGGCATCACTGGACTCGAGGTCCAGCCTGCGCAAGATCACGCCTTCACGGAGGGCCCATGGGCATATCTCCAGGGTATCGATCGACAGAGCCCGCATGGTGGACTCGGCCACGAGTGCGCCCGCCACCAGCTGTCCAGCACGGTCCACACTCACTCCCTCCAGCTCGGCCCGGTCCGATGCGGTCATCCGGGAGATGAACGCGATCAACTGTCGTAGACCATCGCTCGTAAGTGTCCTCTTGACGCGAGGTCCAGCGCTGGAAGGCGCTGCTCCGGTGAGTCGCGCCAGCGAACGGAAGGTCTTGGAGGTGCCGACGGCCATGTCCGGTCGTCCGGCCGCGATGAGTTGTTTGGACGCAACGGCCAGTTCTGCATCGAGCCAATCCCGCAGCACAGCAACCCGGCGACGACCCGGCGGATCCTCAGATAGCCACTCGCGGGTGAGCCGCCCGGCGCCCAGCGGCAACGACAGCGCAACGTCCGGCTCCTCGTCCACGCCGTTGGAGAGCTCCAGAGAGCCACCACCGATGTCGACGGCCAGGATCCGTCCGGCACCCCAGCCATGCCAGCGACGGACCGCCAGCGACGTCAGACGGGCCTCGTCGACGCCGGAGAGCACCGTCAGACGGACACCGGTCTGCGCCTGGACCCGATCGAGTACCTCGTCCGAGTTGGTGGCGTCCCGGACCGCGGACGTGGCAAAGGCCATCACCTGCTCGCAGCCCGAGGTGTAGGCGATCTTGGTGAACTCGTCGACCGCGTCGACGAGGGTGTCGGCGCCGCGCCGGGTCAGCCTGCCATCACCGTCGA
Source organism: Williamsia sp. Y712 (assembly GCF_059445525.1). Classification (NCBI taxonomy): domain Bacteria; kingdom Bacillati; phylum Actinomycetota; class Actinomycetes; order Mycobacteriales; family Nocardiaceae; genus Williamsia; species Williamsia sp. Y712. The sequence continues at coordinate 1,552,462 of NZ_JCAIUN010000001.1, read as the reverse complement.
TCTGCTCCGCAAGCCGCAATGTCGACTTGGTCGAACTCATCGGGGTCGGGTGACCGCCCCGATGCGCATCGACCACCAAGAGGTGGACTGTGTTGCTCCCGACATCTAGCACTCCTAAACGCACGCTCTACAACCTAATGCGTCTACCGTTGGCGTTTGTGCACGCAGCCTCGAAAATCGCGCCGAAACCCGAAGTTCCTCTCGACTTCCCACGTGAGTGGTACGAGTTCGTCGACCCCTCGAACCCCGAACACCTCATCAATGCAGACCTGACGTGGCTGTTGTCGCACTGGACCTGCGTCTTCGGGACCCCCGCCTGCCAGGGCATCATCGAGGGCCGCGAGAGCGACGGGTGCTGCAGTCATGGCGCCTATCTCTCTGACGACGACGACCGCGAGATTCTGGCCAAGGGCATGGCGCAGCTGACCCCCGCCGACTGGCAGTTCTACGAAAAGGGTTCTGGCAAAAACCCTTTGGGCAAACGCGGCTATCTCGAGGAGGACGATCTCGACGGCGAGCCCGCCCTCAAGACCCGCAAGTACAAGGGTGCCTGCATCTTCCTCAACCGCCCCGGTTTTGCCGGCGGCCAGGGTTGCGCACTGCATTCCATGGCTCTGCGCAAGGGCATCGAACCGCTCGAGGTCAAGCCGGAGGTGTGCTGGCAACTGCCGGTCCGGCGGGAACAGCAGTGGGTCGAGCGTCCCGACGGCGAAGAAGTGCTCAAGACCACGATCACCGAGTTCGACCGGCGCGGCTGGGGATCAGGTGGTGCCGATCTCCAGTGGTACTGCTCGGGGTCACCCGATGCGCACATCGGCGAAAAGCAGGTCTGGCAGTCGTATCGGCCGGAGCTGATCGCACTGATCGGCGAGCCGGCATACGAGGAACTGGCCAAGATCTGTTCCCGGCGCAGCGCGCTGGGGCTCATCGCCATACATCCCGCCACCGCAGCCGCCACCAAGCGTCAAGAGGGCGACATCAAGTACGCCCAGCATCCCGAAGAACACTCCTGAGCGACCGGAATTGTGCGGCTCTGGGCAACAGAGCCGCACCCCGGCGCGATCAGGGCTCGAACTTGTAGCCCAGGCCGCGGACGGTCACGAGGTGTTTCGGGTTACCCGGATCCGATTCGATCTTGGACCGCAACCGCTTGACGTGGACGTCAAGGGTCTTGGTGTCACCGACATAGTCGGCACCCCAGACCCGATCAATCAGCTGGCCCCTGGTCAACACCCGTCCGGCGTTGCGGAGCAGGTATTCGAGAAGGTCGAACTCCTTGAGCGGCAACGTGATCGGATTCCCGCTGGCCGACACCGTGTGCCGTTCGACGTCCATCGAGACAGGTCCGGCCTCGATCAGCCCACCGTCGAGGTCGGTGGGCTCGCCCTCGACACCGCCGCGACGCAGCACGGCCCGGATCCGGGCGATCAGTTCCCGCGCCGAATACGGCTTGGTCACATAGTCATCGGCGCCGAGTTCGAGCCCGACCACCTTGTCGATCTCGCTGTCGCGGGCGGTCACCATGATCACCGGCACCGACGACCGTGCGCGGATCGCCTTGCAGACCTCGGTACCCGAAGCGCCGGGGAGCATCACATCGAGCAGGACGATGTCCGGCCCCACCCGCTCGAACTCGGGTAGCGCACTGGCCCCGTCGGTGACGATCGTGGCTTCGAACCCTTCCTTTCGGAGCAGAAATGCAAGCGGGTCCGCCAAGGACATCTCGTCCTCGACGATCAGCACATGTGTCAAAGGCTCAGTTCTTTCTCTTCGAAGACCACGGGAGCGGCCGGTTCGGGCTTGGTGACGACGGATGTCTGCCGTCCCTCCACGAGGGACGATTCGGCGACAAACGGGATGGTGAGGGTGAACGTGGAGCCGGTACCGGGCTTGCTCCACAGGTTGATGGCACCCCCGTGATTGGAGGCGACGTGTTTGACGATCGCGAGCCCGAGGCCGGTGCCACCGGTCTTGCGGGACCGGGCCTTGTCCACCCGGAAGAAGCGTTCGAAGACCCGCTTCTGATACTCGGGTTCGATGCCGATGCCACGGTCCGTCACCGCGATCGCCACCATCTGCTGGTCCCCGACGGTCACCAGCCGGCGACTGACCGACACCGCGGTTCCGCTGGGCGAATAGGCGATGGCGTTGGCGACGAGGTTGTTCAGGGCGGTCAGCAACAGTGTGTGGTCGCCGTGGACGTGTAGCCCGGAATCGTCGTCCGCGGTCAGCCTGATGCCGGCGGCCTCGGCGTTGATCTGCGCCCGGTCCAGGACGTCGTCGATCAGCGGATCGACCTCGAGATCCTCGAGGTCGGGCAGGCGTTCGGCACCCTGCAGACGCGACAGCGCGATCAATTCGGAAACCATGTTGCCCAGACGCTGCGACTCGATGTGGACGCGCTCTGCGAAATGCTCGACCGAGTACGGGTCGTCGGACGATTCCATCAGGGCCTCTGCCAGCAGACCGATCGCGGCGACGGGCGTCTTGAGCTCATGGGACACGTTGGCCACGAAGTCGCGGCGGGTCTCCTCGACGCGAGCGTTCTCGGTGTCGTCCTGTCCGTAGACCACCGCATAGCGTTCGTGGCCGTCGGTGACCAGCCCACTGCGGCAGGACACCGCATGGACCTTGCGGCCGGGGCTGCGCCCGGTCGAGACGAAACCACCGGCACTCTGTGGCGGAACGAACCTGAACTGCTCGATTGCGCCGGTCTCCAGGGTGACCTGGGCGTGTTCCCAGACGTCGTCGTCGAGCAGATGGTCCCGGACCATCCCGAGGTAGACCGCGCGCTCGTTGAAGAAGACGACATCGCGCACCACGTCGACCACTGCCAGGCCCGTCTCACCGCCCTCGACGATGAGGTCGAGCAGGGTTGCGCGGGTCATGGGGTGACGTTCGGGCTTCGACGGCAGCGTCGTCGACTCGGGTGACGACAGGGTCTGCGAAGCGTCTGCCGGAGGCAGGTCACGCACCCTTGGTCGACGACGGCCGAAGAACCATCCGGCCGTCCCACTGATGAGAAGTGCCAGGATGGCCACTCCTGCGACAACAATTACGGTCACAGGCAAATCTTACGGGCAGCGCGACACAACACCTCTGAAGAATGCTTGGCAACTACTGCAGATAACAAGTCGTCACGCGGTTGTTGGGGCGTTGTTCATCCGAACTTCGCCGTCACGACTTTTGCACTCCCGAAATCCCCCGGCCGATACAGGTCGGGACCGTTCAGCGCGTGACCTCTGTCGCCATTGCCGCGTATTCGGGGTGCTGTTCGATGAAATAGCCGACGTAGGAACACAGCGGAACCACGTCTTTCCCGGTCTTGGCTATGTCGTCGAGAACATATTTGACCAGGTGCGCAGCGTAACCCTGGCCGCTGTACTGGTTGTGCACGACGGTATGGGTCAACACCACCTGTTCGGTTTCGTTGACATAGTCCAGGTAGCCGACGTACATGTCGTCGACGTAGATCTCATAACGTTCCTGAGGGACCGAATGCAACACGCTGATGTTGGGCGTGCGCGTATCTTCCCCGACCTCTGATGTGTTTTTGCCCACCATGGACCCAGAGTAGACCTCACTTGGAGCTCTGCGTCCCGGTTGCGATAACCGCAGGGGAATTACTCCCTGCGGTTATCGGCAAAAAGAGTTCGCTATTTGTTGCCCTGTGCGGCGACGGCGGCGGCACCGGCCTTGGCTGCCTCGGGGTCGAGGTAGTCGCCACCGGGATTGAGTGGTTTGAGGTTTTCGTCGAGGTCGTACCGCAGCGGGTTGCCGGTCGGGATGTTGACCCCGACGATGCCCTCATCGGAGATGCCGTCGAGGTACTTGACCAGGGCGCGCAGCGAGTTGCCATGCGCGGCCACGAGCACCGTCTTACCGGCCCGCAGGTCGGCGGCGATGGTCTCCTCGAAGTACGGGATGAGCCGCACCACAACGTCTTTGAGGCATTCGGTCAAAGGCACCGCGGGCAGATCCGCATACCGGACATCGCCATCCTGGCTGTACTCGGAGCCCTTTTCGATGGGCGGTGGCGGGGTGTCGTAGCTACGGCGCCAGAGCATGAACTGGTCGTCGCCGAACTTCGCCTTGGTCTCGGCCTTGTCGAGGCCCTGAAGCGCGCCGTAGTGCCGCTCGTTGAGCCGCCAGTCCCGGACAACCGGGATCCAGTGCCGGTCGGCGGTGTCGAGGGCGATCTGCGCGGTGGAGATGGCACGCCGCAGCAGCGAGGTGTACAACACGTCCGGGAGCAGGTTGTGCTCGACCAGCAACTCACCGGCGCGGACGGCCTCGGCCTCGCCCTCCTCGGTGAGCGGGACGTCGACCCAGCCGGTGAACTGGTTGGAGGCGTTCCACGTGCTCTGGCCGTGCCGCATCAGGATCAGGGTTCCGTTGCTCATGGTTCACTAGTTTTCCACAGCCTCGACACTTCGACAGTCATCACCTTGTGGCAGTGACCATTTACACTGACGCCATGCTCCCCGGCGCCTGGAACTTCCGCGATGTGTCCGACCTCAAGACCTACGAAGGGCGTTGCGTCGGTGCGGGTTTCCTGTTCCGCAGCTCCGAGCTCAGCGGCCTGGAGGACAGCGGTGTCCAAAAGCTCTCCGAGCTGGGGGTGACGGATGTGTTCGACCTTCGTGACCTGCCCGAAGCCGAGCGCAGCGGATTTGACCGGGTACCCGGCGGTGTCCAGGTGCACGCACTGCCGTTCGGGCTGAGCCGAGGCGACGGCAAGGCGCCGCACGAGATGACGTCAGCCGAATACGCGGCCGCCCGTGGTCAGTACATGCTCGATGTCTACCGGATGATGCCCGCACTACCGGGTGCGATGAGCGCCGTCAGGTCGGCCGTCAAGGTGCTCGGCGATCCCGATCGGCGCCTCCTGACCCACTGTGCGGCCGGCAAAGATCGCACCGGGTGGGTCACCGCCGTCGTCCTCGACGCCCTGGGCGTGCGCCGCGACGAGATCTACACCGACTACCTGGCCAGCAACAACGATGTCGAGGCCCTCCGCGCACACTTGATGCGGGTGTACGGCGCCGACGCCAAGGACGGCGAGCCTTTCGAGATCTCCGCCGACCTGCTCGGTGTACGCGAGGAGTTCCTGGACACCGCGTATGGGGCGATGACCGACGAGTTCGGATCGTTCGCCGACTATCTGGCGGCGTGCCAGGTGAGCGACGCCGAGGTCGAGGCGCTTCGGGACCGCTTGCTGGTCTGAGCTCGACCCCCGTCACCCCGGTGATCAGACTCACTGTCTGACTTGTTTGTAGCTCCCACATGCATGCATGATGCAAGTAATGAACACAAGAGACAGCAAGCCGGTTGAACCGCGGGTCCTCATCGCGGTGTTGTGCTTCGGCGGCTTGCTCGCGTCGTTCATGCAAACCCTGGTCGTACCGATTGTCGGCCGGCTCCCGGGATATCTCGACACGAGTCCCGACAATGCCTCCTGGGTCATCACGTCCACCCTGCTGACCGCCGCGGTTGCGATGCCGATCGCCGGGCGCCTGGCCGACATGTTCGGCAAGCGGCGGGTGATCCTCTTCTGCATCGGCGCGATGGTCGCCGGTTCAGCGGTCTGTGCGGCGACGAGCATGGTGCTCCCGATGATCATCGGCCGCGGATTGCAGGGACTGGCCATGGGCATCATCCCCTGTGGCATCAGCCTGCTCCGCGAAAAGCTGGCGCCCGCACGGATTCCCGGTGCAATCGCAACGATGTCCGCCACCCTCGGCGTCGGTGGCGCGATCGGGATGCCGGTGGCCGCCTGGATCACCCAGACCTTCGACTGGCATGTCCTGTTCTGGACCTCCGGAGCACTTGCGATCATCACCTTCATCCTCGTCTTCGTGTTCGTCGGAGAATCCGAGACCCGCTCCCCCGGAACGTTCGACGTCATCGGCGCCCTGGGACTCACCATCGCCATGGTCAGCCTGTTGCTCGCCGTGTCGAAGGGTTCGACCTGGGGATGGACCAGCGGACTGACGCTGGGTCTGACCGCCGCGGGCGTGGTTGTGCTGGCGGTGTGGGGCTGGTTCGAGCTGCGCACGAAATCGCCACTGGTCGACCTACGGGTCTCCGCTCAGCCGGTCATCGCGGTCACCAACGCCGCGTCGGTGCTCTTCGGTTTCTCCCTGATGGCGATCGGCCTGGCAGCGCCGCAGTTGCTGCAGATCCCGCACATTCCGGGACTGACCGACTACGGCATGGGCCAGTCCCTGATCGCCACCGGTCTGATCCTCGCGCCTGGTGGTCTGATGATGATGTTCCTGTCGCCGGTGTCAGCCCGGTTGAACATCAACATCGGCCCCAAGTTCACCCTGCTCATCGGCGCCCTGTTCATCACGCTCGGCTACGTGATGTCTGTCTTCCTCATGTTCGAGCCCTGGCAGATCCTGGTGTGCAATCTGGTGGTCAGCACCGGCGTCGGGATCGGATACTCGGCAATGCCCGCGTTGATCATGTCGGCCGCACCCCTGCATCAGATGGCTGCGGCCAACAGCCTGAACTCGCTGATGCGCTCGATCGGAACCGCGATCGCGTCGGCGTTGCTGGCGACCATGCTCACGACGTCGACGGTCGACATCGGAATCGGCTTCCCGGTACCTGCCGAGTCTGCATTCCGACTGGTCTTCATCGTCGGAAGTGCCGCGGCACTGCTCGCGGCCGTGCTCGCGCTGTGCATCCCGTACACGTTCACACGTCAGAACGTCGTCGAATCGGTCGTGGCAAAGGAAAGGGTCTAGCCGACCGACCCCCACCGCAAACGCTCCGGATATACGAAGACGCTCCACAAATTTGTGGAGCGTCTTCGTATTGGTGGAGCGTTTCGTGAAGGTCTACTTGCGGAGATCCTTACGCAGGATCTTGCCTGCCGCGCTCTTCGGGATCGACTCGATGAACTCGACGGCACGCACCTTCTTGTGTGGAGCCACCTGCGATCCCACGAACTCGATGATCTGGTCACCGGTGAGATCGCTGCCCTCGCGCTTGACGACGAACGCCTTGGGGATCTCTTCGCCGCTCTCGGGCTCGATGACACCGATGACCGCGACATCGACGACGTCGGGGTGGGTCAGCAGCAGAGCTTCGAGTTCGGCGGGCGGCACCTGGTAGCCCTTGTACTTGATCAGTTCTTTGAGCCGGTCGACGATGTAGACGAATCCGTTGGAGTCGACGACGGCCATGTCGCCGGTGTGCAGGAACCCGTCGGCGTCGATGGTCTCCGCGGTCGCGGCATCGTTGTTCAGATAACCGACCATCACGTTGGGACCGGCCACCCACAGTTCACCGGGTTCGCTGACACCCTCGGCAGGGATGTCGATGTCCTCGCCGGTCACCGGATCGACGATCTTGTTGACCGTGTTGGGGACGGGCCAGCCACACGAGTTGAGCGGCGCCTGTGGGCCCTCGGTTTCGCCGGCCGGAATGACGTGGCTGACCGGGCTGAGCTCACTCATGCCGTAGCCCTGGATCACCTGTGTGCCAAGACGTTTGGCGACCGCCTTGCCGAGATGCTCGTCCAGCGGCGCAGCACCCGACATGATGGTGTCGATCGACGAGAGGTCGTATTCGTCGACCATCGGATGCTTGGCCAGTGCAACGGCCACCGGCGGTGCGATGAACACGTAGCTGCACTTGTAATTCTGGATCGACGCCAGGAACTGTTCGAGATCGAAGCGCGCCATCACAACGAGTTTCGCTCGATTGAGCAGAGCGGCGTTGAGCAACACCGTCATTCCGTAGATGTGGAAGAACGGCAGCACCGCCAGGACGGCGTCGCTGGCCTTCATCTTGAGCAACGGCTGGATCTGCTGGACGTTGGCGACAAGGTTGCGGTGCGTGAGCATCACACCCTTGGGATTGCCGGTCGTGCCGGAGCTGTACGGCAACACCGCAAGATGCGTGGCCGGATCGAAGTCGACATCAGGCGCAGGCAGCCCAGCTCCCAGCAAGTCGATCGCGTTGGGATTCGGGCCGGCTTTCTCACCGGGACCGTTGAGAACGATCACCGCGCTCTCGGGCAGGCCGACCTCGGCAGCGGCGGCCTTGGCCTGCTCTTCGAGCTGCGTGATGGTGATCAGCATCTTCGCGCCCGAGTCCTTGAGCTGCTTGACGATGTCCGAGGCGGTGAACAGGGCGTTGACGGTGGTCGCGGTGGCGCCGGAACGCAGGATCCCGTGGAAGACAAAGGCAAACGCCGAGGTGTTGGCCGAGTGCAAGGCGACCACGTCACCGACACCGATACCGCGAGCCGCGAGCGCTCCGGCGAATCCGTCGATGCGGGCGATCAATTCGCGGTAGGTGATGCCCTCGGTGGCACCGGCATCGATCGCAGCAACCCGATCGAGGTCCTCTTCGCGGATCGACCCGAACAGCGTGTCGTAGACCGACGTATCCGAGATCTCGACAGGGGGATAAGGGCTTTTGAAACTCATGATCTGTGAGACCTCCGCAGTGTGTTACCCGGCGCAGTGTGTGTTACCTGGCGCTGAACAACCTACCAATGATTCTTGTTAGCCTTCGACGGATCCGAATAGTTCCGGGTCCCTGGGTTCTGCGACAATCGCCGGATCCTGGCCTCCACCGGTGGCGCCATCGGCCAGGTCCTCTTCCCGGATGAGGTGTTCGAAGGCCTCCAGATTCTTGAGCGACTCACCTCGCGAGACGCGCCACGCCCACTCACGCCGGATCGAGGTGATGAACCCGATTTCCAGCAGCACGTTGAAATCCCCGTCGGCGGCCTCGAGTGCCTGCCCGAGCAGCCGGTCCAATTCGTCCGCCGTGATCGACTCTGCCGAGTGTCGGCCAACCAGATAGATGTCGCCTGCGTTGTCCAGGGTGTATGCCATGCCGTACAGGCGGCGGTTGCGCTTGAGCATCCACCGGTAGACACCTTCATGGTTCTCGTCGGGCTTTCGGCAGACGAACGCCTCCAACCGCATGCCGTGCGACCCGGTCGTCAGGAGGACCGTGGTCTTGAGCTTCTTCTCCCCCGGCAGTTCGACCACAAAATGGTCAGCACCGCTGCCACCGGAATCCTTACGGCCATATGTCAATTCACGGCTCTTGAGAAAGTCTTCGACAATCAGACTCAGGTCAGCGGTGACATTTGAGGTCATGCGCGCACTCCATTTCGTCGTCCGGAAAAACGGCGGGCAATCCGGGAAAGCGGCCGGGTGTCGGTTTCTGCGACATCCGCGCTGCCCTGCGGCGCCAACGGGTATCGCCCACGAAAGGTACCGATGGCCCGGCTGTAGCTGTCGAGTAGCTGATCTGCGGTGTGATCCCAGGAGAAGTTCTGTGCGTGGACACGGGCGGCTGCGCCCATCTGGGTCAGCAATTCCGGATCATCGAGCAGTCGCCCGAGTTCGGCGCTCCAGTGGTCGACATCGTGCCCGGACACCAGCACTCCGGTGACCCCGTCGTCGACCGCGACTCCCAGACCACCGACGTCGGCGGCGATGACCGGCACACCGACCGCCTGCGCCTCGATGGCAACAAGACCGAAGCTCTCCGAATAACTCGGCACCGCAACCAGATCCGATGCCCGGTACACCCCGGCAAGCCGCTCCGGCGACTGCGGCGGGATGAAGGTCACCGACGATTCCACACCCAGCTCACGAGCCAATTCGATGAGTGAGGTCGGGCGCTGCAGTCCCGAACCCGACGGCCCTCCGGCGATCAGGACCCGGAGTTTGCGGCCTCCGGCCAGACCCCGACGGATCAGCGGCGCCGCCGCCCGCACCAGGATGTCCGGCGCCTTGAGGGGCTGGATCCTGCCGACGAACGTCACGACGACTTCGTCGGGGTCGATGTCGAGGGACAACCTGGCCTCGGTCTTCGATCCCGGCGTATAACAGTCGAGATCCGCTCCGGGTGTCACCACATCGATGCGCGACCGATCTGCATGGTGGATCGAAACAAGTTGCTGCGCTTCGGTTTCGGTGTTGACGATCAATCGATCGGCCTCGTCGACCACCTGCTGCTCGCCGATCTGACGCATCGGCGGCTCGGGGATGTCCCCGTCGGCGAGGGAAGCATTCTTCACGGCTGCGAGCGTGTGTGCGGTGTGGACCAGCGGCACCGCCCACCGGTCGCGGGCCAGCCAGCCCACCTGCCCCGACAGCCAGTAGTGCGAATGCACCAGGTCGTAGTATCCGGCCGGACGTCCGGCCTCGGCACGGAGCACCCCGGCGGTGAAAGCACACAGCTGAGTGGGCAGATCTCGCTTGTCGAGACCTTCGAACGGCCCGGCCACCACGTTGCGGACGACCACCCCCGGCGCTGCATGCACCATCGGCTCATCCGTCGAAGATGTTGCACGCGTGAATATCTCGACCTCGACGCCGCGTTGCGCAAGACGTTTCGCGGTCTGCCAGACGTACACGTTCATCCCGCCTGCGTCGCCGACGCCGGGCTGGGCCAGCGGCGAGGTGTGCACGGAGATCAGCGCCACCCGGTGCGGAACCGGTAAGCCGGTGCCGGCGTTCACCGGAGCGCTCCTACGGTGGCGGTGACGAACTCGCGCACCTGCGCGGCGAACCGGGTCGGGTCTTCGACAAAGGGCGCGTGCCGCGCGCCGTCCCAGTATCGGGAGATTGCGCCGGGCACCAGGGTTTCGACGTGCTGCGCGCAGGAGATGTCGACCACCGGGTCGGCGGTGCCGTGGATGACCAGCACCTGACCGTCGAAATCGGCGATCACGTCGTCGTAGGAGGCCCCGCGTCCGAACAGTCCGGCCCGGACCGTCGGCGGAACGGTCAGCGACGTCCCGAGGAACTGTTGCGCAAGAGCACCCTGCTCCGCCGGGACCAGTGCGTCGACGAAGGACAGCAGAGCCGCGGTGGCCACGGCGGGATCCTCCGAGTAACCGGCGGGCAGGGCAGCGCGCATCGCGGGCCCGACCCGGCCACCGGCTTCGCCGCGTCCCATCGAGGTGATCGCACCGACCAGGATCAGTCCGGCCGGATTCGGCGCCGCAGAATCCGTATCGGCGCGATACTTCAGGTAGTCGCCGACCACCAGCCCGCCGTATGACCAGCCGAGCAGGAAGACCTGTTGTTCGCCGGTCACCTCGGCATCGAGCACCGCGGCGATGTCGCCGCCGAAGTCCTCGGCGCTCAGGTGGTCACCGGCGGGCACCGAGGAATCTCCGTGGCCTCGCAGGTCGATCGCGATGACCCGGAAGTCCTGCGACAGGTCGTCGACCAGCGCTTCGCCCCACGATCGCGACGATTGCGCCCAGCCGTGGATCAGCACCACCACCGGGGCAGTGTCATTGCCAGAGGAACCGGCCGTGCGGTAGCTGATCTGCGTGCCGTCGCCTGCCAGGACCCGGCCCGTGGAAGTACCCATGTGTCCACACTAATCGTGTGGGCCGGACAAGGTTCCGCCCGCCGACGCGCTCCCGGTTCGTCCGGCCGTCCACGCAGCAGGGTTCGCCCCGGCAGGCCGTTCGGCCTACGAGGTGGGTTCGACCCGACCAGCTGAGTTCGGCGCCTTCGAACTGAGTTCAACCAGGAGGGCTTCGACCTTCGCCCTGATCTCGTCGCGGATCGGGCGGACGGCCTCGGCGCCCTGCCCGGCCGGATCGTCGAGGACCCAGTCGCGGTAGATCGTGCCCGGGGAAGATCGGGCACGTGTCACCGCAGCCCATCGTGATCACCAGTCGGCATTCAATGGCCTTTCATTTGTGGGTCTGCAGAGAAGGTGGATGCGAAGCGCTTTCGCAGGGCCAGTGAGACGTAGACCAGGCCGACGAGCACCGGGACCTCGATCAACGGCCCGACAACACCGGCGAGCGCCTGCCCGGAGCTCGCGCCGTACGTGGCGATCGCAACGGCGATGGCGAGCTCGAAATTGTTGCCCGCCGCGGTGAACGCCAGTGTCGTGGTCCGCTCCTAGCCCATCCCGGCGACCGCCCCGAGTAGAAATCCGCCGCCCCACATGATCGCGAAGTAGACGAGGAGCGGGATTGCGATGCGGACGACGTCGACCGGTTTCGAGGTGATCTGCTCACCCTGCAGCGCAAAGAGGATCACGATCGTGAACAGCAGCCCGTACAGCGCCCACGGCCCGATGCGCGGCAGGAACTTCGATTCGTACCAGTCGCGCCCCTTGGCCTTCTCGCCGTAGCGGCGCGTGAGGAATCCCGCCAGCAGTGGGACGCCGAGGAAGATCAGCACCGACTTGGCAATCTGCCACGGCGAGGTGTCGATGGTGGTCTGCTCCAGATCCAGCCAACCCGGCAGCACCGACAGATAGAACCAACCGAGCACTGCGAACATGATCACCTGGAAGACCGAATTGATCGCGACCAGAACCGCGGCGGCTTCCCGGTCGCCGCAGGCGAGGTCGTTCCAGATGATGACCATCGCGATGCAGCGGGCCAGGCCGACGATGATCAGCCCGGTCCGGTATTCGGGCAGGTCCGACAGGAAGATCCAGGCCAGCGCGAACATCAGGGCCGGGCCGAGCACCCAGTTCAACGCCAGCGAGCCGAGGAGGAGTTTGCGGTCGCCGGTGACCGAATCGAGGCGGTCGTAGCGGACTTTCGCGAGGACCGGATACATCATGATCAGCAGCCCCAGGGCGATCGGCAGAGAGATGCCGTCGATTTCCACCGCGCCGAGCACGTCACCGAGACCAGGGATCACCCGGCCGAGCAGCAGTCCGGCAACCATCGCGACGCCGATCCACACCGGCAGGTAGCGGTCGAGGGTCGAGAGCTTGCCGACGACGGCGGCCGGTTGCGCGGTCCGGGTCTCGCTCATGCCGTGACCTCTGCGCACACCGATGACGGCAGCGCGGGTTCGACGTCGGTGAGCAGGACCGAGGAAAGTTGCGACAGCGCCGAGGGGATCACCCGGTAGTACACCCAGGTCCCGCGCCGCTCGCAGTCGAGAAGCCCCGCCTCGCGAAGCACCTTCAGGTGATGCGAGATGGTCGGCTGCGACAGTTCGAAGGATCCGGAGATGTCACAGACGCAGGCCTCTCCCCCGGCGTGGGAAGCGATCAGCGACAGCAGCCTCAAGCGCACCGGATCACCGAGCGCCTTGAACACCCGGGCGAGGTCGGTGGCCCAGTCCTCGGTGAGCGGCTCCCGCACCAGCGGCGAGCAGGCTCCATCCAGCGACCCTTGATTCGACATATGTCGATATTGACAGACATCGAATCAGTATGGAAGTGGACGTCGGGTTGATGATGTTGCCGAGAACGGCATACCGCACACTCGGGAATGAAACGGACCGAAGTCCGGTTATATCGTGCGTACCGTCCCACCTGCTTCGAAGGAGCCAGCCATGCCAGCCGTGACCGCAGATACCTTGACCCTGCCCCGCATCGCCGGCCCCACCGCCGCCGACACCGACCGTCCGGTTCGGTCGGTGACCACCGGACCCCGCGGATACGAAGGCGAGGGGTTTCCCGTCGTCCGGGCGTTTGCCGGCGCATCGAAGACCGACCTCGATCCGTTTGTGCACATGGACCAGATGGGTGAGGTCGAGTACCAGCCCGGTGAACCCCGCGGCACCAACTGGCATCCCCACCGCGGTTTCGAGACCGTGACCTACATGATCGACGGACGTTTCCAGCACCAGGATTCGCACGGCGGCGGCGGTTTGATCTCGGACGGCGCCACCCAGTGGATGACTGCCGGTTCGGGCATCTTGCACATCGAGACCCCACCGGCACAGCTGGTGGAAAGTGGAGGTCTGTTCCATGGTGTCCAGCTCTGGGTGAACCTGCCTGCGGCCGAGAAGATGTCCGACCCCGGTTACCAGTCCATCGAAGGCAAGCAGGCAACCCTGCTCAGCTCTGCCGACGGCGGCGCGCTCGTGCGCATCATCGCCGGTGACATCGACGGGCATCGGGGACCCGGCTCCACCCGCACTCCGATCACCCTGGCCCACGCCACAATCGAACCGGGTGCAGAGCTCGACCTGCCGTGGAACCGCGACTTCAACGCGCTGGTGTACGTGCTGTCCGGGCGTGGCACCGTGGGCCCGGTCGGCAACCCGATCCAGCAGGGTCAACTGGCCGTCCTCGGTCCCGGCGACCGGATTTCCATCTCCGCAGCGGCACATCAGGATTCGAATCGGCCCGCACTGGAGGTGCTGTTGCTCGGCGGACGTCCGATCCGTGAACCGGTGTTCCAATACGGGCCGTTCGTGATGAACACCAAGGCGCAGCTGATCGAGGCGATGGACGACTTCAACGCCGGCAAGTTCGGTCAGATCCCACCCGGCGCACTGATGCCGCACACATCGGTCAGCCAACAGAACTGACGCCTGAATGAGATCGTGGAACCCGAACCCGGGTTCCACGATCTTGTGCCGTGACCAGGCACCAGGAAGGACGTCACCGTGAACGACTCGGCATTCTGGCCGGCGGTCGACAAGCACCTCATCCGTTACGGAGGGGCCTTCACGCCGCGGATCATCGAGCGCGCCAGCGGCAGCTACGTCTACGACAGCGACGGCAACGCCATCCTCGACTTCACCTCCGGCCAGATGAGTTCTGTTCTGGGACATTGCCACCCAGAGATCGCGGCAACAGTCGCCTCTGCGATGACCGGCCTCGATCACCTGTTCAGTGGCATGCTCAGTCGCCCGGTGGTCGACTTCGCACAAGCCCTGTCCGCCACACTCCCGACCGGCCTGGACAAGGTGATGCTCCTGTCGACCGGCGCCGAATCGAACGAGGCGGCCCTGAAGATCGCCAAGCTCTACACCGGCAACTACGAGATCGTCTCGTTCGACCGGTCCTGGCACGGGATGACTTCCGGCGCGGCCGCGGCCACCTACTCGGCGGGCCGTAAGGGCTACGGACCCCCGGTGCCCGGTAACTTCACCCTGCCGACACCGAACGCATACCGATCGGTATTCCGCACGCCGTCCGGCGACCACGACTGGCAGGCCGAGCTCGACTACGGCTTCTCCCTCATCGACCAACAGTCGACCGGCAGCCTCGCCGCCTGCATCGTCGAACCCATCGTCTCCTCCGGCGGACTCATCGACCTGCCGGTTGGGTACCTCGCCGCGCTGAAGACCAAATGCGTTGAGCGGGGCATGCTCCTCATTGCAGACGAGGCGCAGACCGGACTCGGTCGCACCGGCACGATGTACGCCTTCGAACGCGACGGGGCCGTCCCCGACATCCTGACGCTGTCGAAGACTCTCGGGGCCGGACTTCCGGTGGCAGCGGTGGTCACCTCCGAGGAGGTCGAATCCCGTTGCCACGAGCGCGGATTCCTCTTCTTCACCACCCATGTATCCGATCCCCTGGCCGCTGCGGTCGCGGGCACGGTCCTGAACATCGTGATCCGCGACGACCTGGTCGCCCGAGCCGAAACCGCAGGCAAGCGCCTGCGCGATCAGCTCCTGGAACTGCAGTCGCGCCACGAGGTCATCGGCGACGTCCGCGGTCGAGGCTTGTTCTGCGGCATAGAACTGGTCGCCGACCGTGAAACCAAGGCGCCCGCAGAACAATTGGGACAAGCGGTCACCGACGCCTGCCTCGCACACGGGCTGCACATGAACATCGTCCAGCTCCCCGGCATGGGTGGCATCTTCCGACTTGCGCCACCGCTGACCATCAGCGACAGCGACCTCGACCGCGGAATCGACATCCTCGACACCGCGCTCACCGAGGCCACCCGCTCACGGGCGTGGTGAGCAACACGCCGACACGCGATATGGACAAACTGCGGGTTCTTTGCGGCGCTGCCGCCCGTCCCGCCATTCGGCTGGGACGGGCGACAGCACCACATGCTTTCACTCTATGGAGTTGTCAATTTGCGTGCGCGGTCCCGACGAGAGCTCGGGTGCGCCAAGGGAAGTCAGTAGTGTCAGATCAGGCTGCGAGAGTGAGTGTTCGCCGATTGTAGGCCGGCAGCGGTTTTCGTTGTGGGTCGATGTCGGCGGGCGGGATCAGCCACGGGTGTCCGTCGGAGCCCATGATCACGTCCCAGTCGGTGTTGTGAACCGCCATATGGCAAGTGCGGCACAACAAACACCCATTCTCCAACGTCGTGAGACCACCGTCGACAAAGTGCACGATGTGGTGACAGTCCGACCAGGTCGCTTTCGCCCCACATTTCACGCAGCAGACGTCGCGGATGATGATCGCCTTACGGACGAGCCCTTTGAACAGCCGTTTCGGTGGACTCAAATCAACCGGGACTTCCTGTCCGTCCAGGGTGATCGAAGTGATCGACGAATCACACGCCAACATCGCGGCAGTCGCTTCGGTGACCGGCCCCATCCAGGGCAGTGATGCAGCCTCGGGATGATCAGCAGGAACGGTCACCATTACCTCGGTCCGCGGCGCCGACACCAACATTTGTCCGCCACCACCGCAATCCAAGAGTTGATGCAACGCGTCAGCTCGACGCTGGGCTGGGGAACGCGGATCATCGGATCCGTCGGGTTCAGGACGCGCCCTGCTCCAGAAGTCCAACGCGGAGAACAACTTTTCCCCGATCACCGCATCAACATCGAACGTGCCGACACAACGACCCTCGTGAACTTTGTATTCGAGACTGTTCAGCGACCGGTCCTCCGCCGGCGGCGGACCACCCGTGTCTTTCGCCACCTCGTTCCCCAGCGCTCGGGCCGCCGCGCCGATCTCAGCTGGCGCGGCTCCGGAAATAGCGTGACTCAACAGTTTCCGCTCAAAGCCAACCTGCTGCTCGGACGTCACAGCCTCTGCGGACCGGCCAACAATATGCGCAACCCCTTTGACCACCGCGTCCACATGTTCGGAGGACAGGAACCCGTCCCGCGAATACCCGGCGGTACGATCCAGACCCGTCAAGCCTGCGCTGATACGTAACCAGCGGTACGCCGATACTGGCGCTGCGCCGTTGGCCTGCAACAACTTTGATGTGGTCGAGCCGGCCTTGCGCGCCATCCCCGACTCGTCGATCACCGCAGCGCACACCGCGAGCTGATGCTCGGCCGCATTGCGCAGGGTGATCAGCTCTCTTGTCATACCCAGTACCACGTGGGGATCATCGGGTAAGACCAGGTCAACCAGGGAATCCACCGTATCGAGAAGCCGCACCGCCAAACACCTCCAGAGCACGAAGCAACAGGAAAGTTGATCAGCTTCTAGCGGAAAGGTTACTTACTCGACGCCTCGTAGTCTCCGTGATCAACAACTAACTCCAGCCTACCGACTCGAACATGCGTTCGCAAGGGCAGATTTTCACCAATTGCGCTTTGCTACAACATCTTTCAGTAGTAATGCAAAGAAACTCATGGGGAATGTCGACTCCCGTCATGCAGGTTAACAGCCTGGTGCGACACCCCCCAGGGTGATCAGTTGACGTGGTTCCCTGCAGACCCGCCCTCTGCGACCAATCCTTACGCCAGCGCCAGGAAGAGTTTCTCGAGTTCGGCTTCGGTGAGTGGCGCCTGGTTGCCGTCCGCGCCATTGATGCACTGCCGCATCCCGGAAGCGACGATCTTGAAGCCGGCGCGATCGAGTGCGCGGGAGACCGCAGCGAGTTGGATGACCACGTCTTTGCAGTCACGCCCGGCCTCGATCATGGTGATCACTCCGGCCAATTGACCCTGTGCCCTGCGTAGACGGTTCAGCACCGCCGACATCGTTTCTTCGTCACCGATCACTTTTGACAAGCCTTTCGTCTGGTTGCCCCACCACACGATACCCCAGGGGGTACGGCTCCGAGGCGGATGCGTACTTGACCAAGCATACCCCCATGGGTATGTTCGAGCGCAGTCCAGCAATACCCATGGGGGTATGCAATCCGGACCCAAAGGAGTTCTCGCACCATGACCGGCACCACCCCGACCGAAACCAAGCCCGACTCCCCACCGACCCGGCCCTCCGGCGTCCTGGGGCGCTGGGGCGCGGCGATGGCGGGGCACTCCCGCATGGTCTTCGGCGTCTGGCTCCTGGTGTTGATCGGACTGGGCGTGGCAGCTCCGTCGGTGTTCTCGTCTTTGGCCGGTGCGGGGTGGCAGGCCAATGGATCGGAGTCGGTGCAGGTGCGCGAGTTGGCGCAGCAGCATTTCGGTGGGAATTCCTCGGCCGCGGTCCAGGTGGTTGTCCACTCTGACACCGACACCGTGACGAGCCCGGCCATGCAAAAGGTGATCTCCGAGGCGACCGCGGTCTTCGACGGCGACTCCCGGTTCGGCGAGATCATCCCGCCTGCGCCGGGCATGACGATCAGCCCGGATCAGCACACCGGCATCGTGATCGCCGGCGCGAACGCGGACACCGACGACATGGTCCGGGCAGTCGATGACGTCAAGGAAGAACTCACCGGGCTGTCTACCGACGGCGTCGAGGTGTATCCGACCGGTGCCTCCGCGCTGTGGAGCGACTTCAACAAGGCCAATCACGACGCCATGATCAAAGCCGAACTGTTCTCGTGGCCGGTAACGCTGGCCATCATGGTCCTGGCGTTCGGCTCACTGGTGGCGGCGGGGTTGCCCTTGCTGTTGACCATCGCAGGCCTGGTCGCTTCGGCCGGAGGGTTGGTCCTGCTCAACCAGATCACCCCGATCTCGGTGTGGGCCATGAACTTTGCGATGATGTTCGCTCTGGCGCTGGGTATCGATTATGCCCTGTTCATCGTGTCCCGGTTCCGTGATGCCCTCAAAAATCACACGAATATAGCGCAGGCAGTCGCCGAAACCATGGCCACCGCGGGCAAAGCTGTTGTCCTATCAGGTATCACCGTTCTGGTGAGCTTGTCCGCGGTGCTGCTCGTTCCGGCACCGGCGGTACGGACGATGGCCATCGGGATCGTGCTCGCGGTGGCGTTTGTCCTCGCGGCCACGCTGACGTTGCTCCCAGCAACCCTGGGTGCACTCGGAGCGAAAGTGAATGCCGCGTCCCTGCCGTATGCCAAACGCCAGCAACATCGTTCACCACTGTTCGCACGCTGGGGCAAGACCTTGCACAACCACCCCTGGCCTTTTGCCCTCGGATCACTGATCGTGCTGATCGCACTGGCGATCCCGGTGATCGGACTGAAGGTCGCCATGCCATCGATCTCCGTGGTGCCCGGGGATGCGCCCGTGCGACAGGGCTATGAACTGGTCCAACAGCAAATGGGCGAGGGAGCCCCTGGCATGCTGCAGATCGTCGCCCCGACGGCGGATGGACCGCAGGTTGCCGCGGCCGCGGCGGCAACAGCCGGTATCGAGATGGTCACTCCACCGCAACCCGCCGCCGACGGTTCTGACCACGTGATGCTGCAGGCACTGCCCTCGGTGGATCCCTCCGATGCAGCGCTGGGCACCATCGTGGACGATCTCCGCGACGCCCTACCCGCAGATGCCTTGGTCGGCGGCGCGCCGGCCGAGAATCTGGATCTGCAACAGGCTCTGAACGACTACTTCCCGCTGATCGTCGCCGTCATCCTGATCCTGGGTTTTGTGCTGCTGCTTGTTGCATTGCAGGCCCCGCTCATCGCCTTGATCGGCACCCTCGTCAGTCTCCTGTCGACGGCCGCTGCGTTCGGGGTCGCGAAACTGATCTTCCAGGACGGCCACCTGTCCGGGTTGCTCGGATTCACCGCGCAAGGCTTTCTCGACGGCTGGGGACCGGTGTTCTTCTTCGCCATGATCTTCGCCATCGCCATGGACTACACCGTCTTCCTGCTCGCCACGGCCAAAGAACACTACGAACGGACCGGGGACCCCGACACCGCACAAATCGACGGGATGGCCCACTCCGGGCGCATCATCTTCGCCGCAGCGGCGGTCATGGTCGCCGTGTTCTTCACATTCGCGTTCGCGGAGCCATTGCCTCCCAAAGAAATGGGGATCATCCTCGGAGTAGCGGTACTTCTCGACGCGGTCCTGATCAGGTTGATGCTGCTGCCGGCCCTGCTCCGGCTGACCGGACGGGCGGCGTGGTGGTCACCGACCTGGCTGCGGCGCATCCTGCCCTCAATGTCGTTCTCCCACTGAGCGAATAGAAAGGATTCGACGATGAACATCCCGGCAACGACCAGTCGGCCCTGGACGATCGAGCGGGTGGTTCCGCTGCTCGCCGGAACCGTGGTGCTGGTGAGCCTGGTTCTTGCGATCACGCTCTCGACGTGGTGGCTGCTCCTGACCGCATTCGTAGCGGTGAACCTGTTGCTCTACAGCATCGTGGGCTGGTGCCCCGCCAGCCTGATCATGCATCGCCTCGGACTCCCACGCCAGTGCGAACTGCGCTGAACGCCAACCCACCAAAGATCTACAACCGCTAGGAGAATTATTGTGGCACTTGCGATTTCAACAGTCCTGAACCTCCCGTTCGACGAGGCCGTCGCCAAGACGCGAGCGGCGCTGGCCGATCAGGGCTTCGGCATCCTCACCGAGATCGACGTCAAAGCGACCATGAAGACCAAGCTCGACGAAGACATGGAGGACTACCTGATCCTGGGGGCCTGCAATCCTTCATTGGCTCACCGCGCCATCGGGGTCAACCGGCAGATCGGACTCCTGCTGCCCTGCAACGTTGTCGTTCGCGCGCATCCCGACGACGCGGCGTCCTCGATCGTCGAGGCCATGAATCCGAACCTGATGGTTGATGTGTCCGGCGAGTCCGGACTCGTGCCGGTTTCCGAGGCCGCGACCGAGAAACTCCAGACGGCCATCGCCGCGCTCAACGGACAGCAGGCACCCTGAGCCCGAAAAGGCAAGATGTCGATTAATGGTTGACACAAGGCGGCCAATGTCTCACGCTTGAGACATGTCAACGAAAGTGTCGCACGCGGCGGGTTATGTGCTGCGTTCCGGCGACACTTGGCGTGATCCCTGGCAGATGTACGCCGATCTACGGGACCACGATCCCGTCCATCGCGTTCGATCAACCGATCCCGCCCACGACTTCTGGGTGCTGACACGCCATGCCGACGTCTCCAATGCCGCCGACGACTGGCGTACGTTCACCTCATCCGGCGGCTTGACCACCACCTATGGCGAGCTGGAGAGCATCGGGCTGACGGACAATCCACCGATGGTGATGCAGGATCCGCCGGTCCACACTGCTTTCCGCAAGCTGGTGTCCCGCGGGTTCACCCCCAAACAGGTCCACGAGATCGAACCCGCGGTGCGCGAGTTCGTCCGCTCCGGGATTGATGCGCTGGTCGAATCCGGTGGCGGCGATATCGTCACCGACCTCTATAAACCGTTGCCATCCATGGTTGTTGCGCACTACCTCGGCGTCCCCGAATCGGACCGGACGGCATTCGACGGATGGACCGAGGCGATCGTCGGCGCAGACACCTCCGACCTGAGCAAGGCCGGCGACACCGCCACCGCCGCAGTACTCGAGATGATGGCCTATTTCGGCACGCTCATCGAGTACCGGCGCACACACCCCGGAGACGACACGATCTCCCATCTGGTGGATGCAGGCGTAGGCGAGGACGACAGCACTGAGGGGTTGCTGTCGATCCTCGCCTTCACCTTCACCATGGTTGCCGGCGGCAACGACACCACCACCGGCGTTCTCGGCGGCGCCACCGAATTGCTCGGCGCGCATCCGGATCAACGGGCGGCGCTCGTCGAAAATCCGGAACTCATCGACGATGCGGTCGACGAGTTCCTGCGTCTGACCTCACCGGTGCAGGGCCTGGCCCGGACCACCACCACCGATGTCACGGTCGGCGATCACACGATCCCGGCCGGACGCAAGGTCATGCTCTGTTACGGCTCGGCCAACCGCGATCCCCGAGCATTCGGCGACGATGCGGACCGCCTCGACATCACCCGTCGTCCACGGCAGATCCTCACATTCAGCCGCGGCGCCCACTATTGCCTCGGGGCGGCGGCCGCGCGGATGCAGACCCGCGTTGCACTCACCGAACTGTTGGCGCGCTGTCCGGAGTTCACCGTCGATCCCGGATCGATCGCCTACGCAACGGGTAATTACGTACGCCGACCGACCACCATGCACGTGACCGTCGGCCCATGAGCCGCAGATCTCCCGAGACCGCTCGTCACCCCGAGAGCGCCCAGGGTGCGGATTGGCTCGGTGCCAGCAGAACCGAGACCGCCGCGGCCCGCATCCTCGATGTCGCAGGCGATCTGTTCGTGACCCACGGGGTCGCCGCGGTGAACATGAACCAGATCGCCGCTGCCGCCGGCTGCTCCAGGGCCACCCTCTACCGCTACTTCGCGTCTCGTTCCGATCTGCACCTGGCCTATGTCGAACGCGGGGCTCGTGCCCTGTCGGCAGCGGTGGCCCTCCGCATCGCCGACATCGAAGACGTCGGCGAACGCATCACCGAATCCATCCTTACCTCGATTGAAGGGGTCCGCGCCGACCCGGTCATGTACAGCTGGTTCAGCCCGGAGGCCGCCGGGCTGGCAGGTGCGATGGGCACGTCGTCGGAACTCGTCAACAAGACCGCTGTCGAGATGCTGGCCGGTGAGACGTCCTCATCCGAGGCCGAGGTTGCCCTGCAGGCCCGGTTCATCGTGCGAATTGTCATCTCGCTGCTGACCACGCCGGGCGCAGACGCGGATGAGGAACGCGAAATCGTCCAGCGGTTCGTCACGCCAGCGATCGTCAATCGGTACTGATTTTCACAAGTTGTCGGTAACGGTTATCATTAGCATCTGTTAGATGGTCGCGCACCTCAGCCCTGCGCGGAACACCGTCCACTGATGCGAAAGGTCCTGCAATGGCAACCTGGTCCCGACTCCTGGGGGTCACCACCGCCCTGACCCTGGCCGTCGGCGTGGCCGCCGGCTGTTCCTCCGACAACGGCGGAACCACCGCGGACGGCAAGGTTTCCGTGGTCGCATCGACCAACGTCTGGGGCTCGGTCGCCGAGGCCGTCGGTGGTGAGCACGCCGAGGTGACGTCGCTCTACACCTCACCCGACGGCGATCCGCACGAGTTCGAAGCGAGCGCCAAGGACACCGCCAAGGTCGCCGACGCCGGTGTGGTGGTCCTCAACGGTGGTCACTACGACGCCTATATGGAAGCCGCGGCGAAGAACTCGAAAGCGATCGTGGTCAATGCCTTCGACATCATGGAAGGCGACGAACACAGCAGCGAGGACCACTCCGAGGACGACCACAGTCACGCTCCCGGTGCGGTCAACGAACACGTCTTCTACAACCTGACCGTCGTCGGCCAGGTTGCCGACAGCATCGCAAATGCGTTGTCCGAGAAGGACAGCGCCAACGCACAGTACTTCCGCGACAACGCCGCGGCGTTCAACGAGCAGATCGATGAGCTGCGCGGTGAGCTGGCGGCCATCAAGGCCGCGAACCCCGGAGCGAAGGTTGTCCAGACCGAACCGCTGGCCGGGTATCTCCTGACCGAAGCCGGACTCGATGACATCACCCCGGCAGGACTTCAGGATGCGGTCGAGTCCGGGCAATCGCCGTCGGCCCGCGACGTCGCCGCGACCCAGGAATTGATCTCCAGCCGTGAGGCCCGCGCACTGATCTACAACACCCAGGCCGTTGACGACGGCACAAAGGCCTTGCTCGCCATCGCCGAGAAGGCCGGAGTCCCCGTCGTCGACTTCACCGAGACCTTCCCGGCGGACACGACCGATTACATCGAGTGGCAGCGGGCTAATGTTGAGGCACTGTCGTCGGCCCTGGCGGCCAGCGCAACCAGCACTTCTCGATAAGGCAATCCACCACATGACCGAGCCAGAACCGGCCCCCGCGACACCACCCAGAACAACCGATCACCGCGCTGCCGATGGCCTGAAAACCGTGCATCAAACCGCAGGCCGTGGCGCCGCGGTCACGATCACGGGCGCACGATTGTCGTTCGGACAACGGGTCCTGTGGGATCACTTCGACCTCACGGTGGCGCGCGGCGAGTTCATCGCGATCCTCGGCCCCAATGGTTCGGGTAAGACCTCGCTGCTGAAAACCCTTCTGGGCAAATACACTCTGGACGCCGGGACGGTCACCGTCGAGGGTCGTGGCTTGCGCAGCGGCGACAGCAGAGTCGGCTACATCCCCCAGCAACAGACCCACGACGAGGGCCTGCCGCTACGCGGACGAGACCTCGTCGGCCTCGGTGTCGACGGTCAGGCATGGGGTCTCGGACTTCGCAATCGCAAGCGCCGCAACGCCCTTGTCGACGATGCCATCGCGCAGGTCGACGCCCGCGACTTCGCCGACGCACCGCTGGGTCTGCTCAGTGGTGGTGAGCAGCAGCGTCTTCGCGTCGCACAAGCACTGTCGGGCAACCCCGCGGTATTGCTCTGCGACGAGCCCTTGCTGAGCCTGGATCCGGCCAACCAGAGTCGGGTCGCGGCGCTCATCGACCGCCGCCGCCGCGATCACGGCACCGCGGTTCTGTTCGTGACCCACGAGATCAACCCGATCCTGCCGTACGTCGACCGGGTGGTCTACCTCGTCGACGGCCGCTTCCGGATCGGCACACCGGCCGAGGTCATGACGTCGGAAACACTGAGCGAGCTGTACCAGACCCGCGTCGACGTCCTGCGCGTCCAGGACCGGCTCGTAGTTGTCGGGGCCGATGAATCTGCCTGCCACGGTGACCATTCGTCCGCACCGTCAACCGAGGTATCCGAGTGAACCGCAGCTGGTCCGACCTCTTCGATTTCGCCGAGACCGCCAATCTCCTCTCGTACGACTTCGTGCAGCAAGCACTACTGGCCACCGCCCTGCTCGGCATCCTCGGCGGGATCCTGGGCCCGATGGTCGTCAGCCGCCAGATGGCCTTCGCCGTGCACGGCACCGCAGAACTGACCTTCACCGGCGCGGCCGCCGCGCTGTTGTTGGGGATCAGCGTGAACCTCGGCGGCCTGATCGGCGCGATCATCGCCTCGATCATCTTCGGACTCCTTGGAAACCGTGTGCGCGAACGGGATTCGGTCATCGGCGTGGTGATGGCCTTCGGGCTGGGATTGGGCGTGCTGTTCATCGCCCTCTACGGCCGCACGGGCGCGGGCTTCAACCTGCTCACCGGGCAGGCGGTGACCGCCGGAGCCCAGGGGGTCGCCGCCGTTGTGATCACCACGATCGTCGTGGTTGTCGTGATGGCGATCATCTACCGTCCGCTGCTGTTCGCCAGCACCGATCCCCGGGTCGCCGAGGCCCGCGGCGTGCCGATGCGGTTGCTGTCGGTGGTGTTTGCCGTCCTGCTCGGTGCCGCGGTGGCACAGAGCGTTCAGATCATCGGTGCGCTGCTGGTGATGTCGCTGATCATCACGCCGGCCGCCGCCGCGATGCGGGTGTCGTCGAATCCGACGGCCGTCCTCGGGCTCTCGATCCTGTTCGCGGAAATCGCCGCAATCGCCGGGATCATCTTGTCGCTGGCGCCCGGATTGCCTCCCTCAGTGTTTGTCACCTCGATCTCGTTTGCGATCTACATGATCTGCCGAGTGGTCGGCACCCGTCGTTCTCGTAATGCCGGCCGCCGGACAACGCAGGCAAACGTCGACCGGGCGCTGACGTAAAACCAGGACGAACACCGGGAATTAGGCCGATCGGCCGTTCCCTTTGAGTGCACACGTCACCTAAGCTCTGAATTCACCGCTCCGAATGGCCCCTACCGGGGTTGGATCAACACCCCGAGCGGCGATCGGTGAGCTTCGAGCGGTGAAGGGTGGGCATGCGCTATCAGCTACTCGGCCCGCTCGCGGTACTCCGGGACTCCAGCGGCCACGGCGATGCACGAGTCGATCTCGGCTCTCCCAAACAACGGACGATCCTCGCGATCCTGCTGATCCACCGCGGCAAGGTGGTGTCGACGGACCGCCTCTGCGACGCACTGTGGGGTGAGCAGGCGCCGCCGAGCGCGACCTCGAGCCTGCAGGCCTACATCTCCAATCTGCGCCGTGCCCTCCGCAACGATGCGGGTACGTCCCCGATCCGGCGCGAATCCACCGGCTACATACTCGACGTCGCAGACTCCGACGTGGACGTCAGCGAGTTCCTCGATCTCGCCAACACGTCCCGGCAGCACGCCGACAACGAGGCGTGGGCTTCGGCACTCGATGCCGCCGAGCAGGCGTTGAATCTGTGGCGCGGTGAACTCCTCGACGGACAGGGCGATGAGGACTGGGTGCGGACCGAGGCGGCCGGACTCGAGGAGATCCGTAGCGGCTGCATGGAGAACCGGATCACCGCCCTGCTCGCGTTGGGCCGGTTGTCGCAGGCCCTGGCCGATGTCGTGGCGCTGCGCAATGCGCAGCCGTATCGCGACCACAGCTGCTGGCTGCACATGCTCGCCCTGCACCGGGCCGGTCGCTCCGCCGAGGCTCTCGAGGTGTTCTCCGATCACACTCAGCGGCTCGACACCGACCTCGGCCTCGAGCCGAGTGTGGAGATCCGAAACCTGCAAGGTGCGGTCCTGCGCCATGATCCCGAATTGATCGCGTGGCCACGCAAACCGATCTGGTCCGGCGCCGGTGAGCTCCGCACCCCGGACCACACGCCTCCGGTGCAGGTGCCGCCGGACGCTGAGATCCCGGCCCACCGAGGCCTGGTCGGGCGCGTCCGCGAGCTTGCCGATATCGGCAAGTTGCTCGAGGAGGTCGTCGCCGGGAACACGCGCTGGATGGTCTTCATGGGTCCTCCCGGTATCGGCAAGACCCGACTCGCCGACGAGGCCGCCCACCTCCTGAAAGCGAAGGGTGGGCACGCCGTCTGGGCCCGCAATCCAGAAGAGGGTGCACCGTCGTGGTGGCCGATCCGACAACTGGTCAACGCGCTCGGCGCCGAACCGGGTGAAGTCCTCGCCACCAGCGGCGACGTCGACGCCGACACCGCCCGGTTCACCGTCTACGACCGAGTGCAACTGATCATCGAACGCGCGGGTGCGTCACATCCGATCGCGGTGATCGTCGACGACGTCCAATGGGCGGACTCGATGTCGGTCGGGGCATTGGCATCGATGGCCACTGCCGTACACCACCACCCGATCGCATTCCTGATCACTCTCCGGGAAGGCGAGCACACCCCGGCAGTGGCCCGACTTCTCAGTGCTGTCGCACGCGGTACCGGCAACCGCCAGATCGTGGTGCCCGCACTCGACAGGATCGAGGTGGCGGCGCTCGCCAACGAGATCGCGACAGAGACGCTGAATGCCGACGAAGTCGAGACACTGGATCGGCGTACGGGCGGAAACCCCCTGTTCGTCTCCGAATACGCTCGACTGCCTGCAGACGAACGCAATTCCGGCGAACTCCCGGTGGCCGTACGTTCTGTACTCGGGTTGCGTCTGACCGCTCTCGAACCCGATGTGCTGCAGACGCTCCGAATGGCAGCCGTCATCGGCGACACCATCGACATCGCATTGTTGGCGCGCACAACCGGCATCGACATCGACTCCGTCGCGGATCAACTCGACGCTGCCGCCGACGAACGCATCATCACCGCGGCCCCTGGTACCGACAGCTATGCGTTCGCACATGGTCTGTTGCGCGAAGAGATCCTGGCCCAGCTCCCCGCCATGCGACGCAAGCGGGCGCACGCCAAGGTCGCCGCGATCCTTGCCGACACCGACAGGGCCGAAACACTCGGGTGGCGTGCTCACCACCTGATGGCCGCCCTGCCGCTGGTCGAGCCCGAGCAGGCGGTCCTGGCATGCACCGCTGCTGCGGAAGACTTTGTGGCGCGGTGGAATTCAGAGGCCGCCGCATACTGGTGGCAGCATGCCCTGACCGCCTACGCACTGCTGCCGGCCGCCGAACAGATCGATGAACAACGCGATGGCCTGACCGTATCGCTGCTCGAGGCGTTGTCACGGGCCGGACGGGGCCAGACCGTGCTCGAAACCGTGGAAGCGGCCCTGACGGCCGCGGTTCGCGCCGAAAAACCCTCCACCGTCGGGAAACTCGCCGGATCGCTGCTGCGCTCGGGTGGTGGCTGGCCGTGGGTGTCGCCTGCGTCCGATCCCGCGCCACTGCTGGCACTGCTCGCCCGCGCCGAGCAGGCCGTTGCCGACGAGCCTGCCGAACGGGCGCAGGTCCTTGGCGCATTGAGCGTCGGCCACAGTTACCACCCCGATCCGACCCTTGCCCCGCAATTGATCGCTCGCGCAGAAGAATTCGCCGCAATGACCGACGACCCCGACATCATCGCCGAGGTGATGATGGCCCGGCTGATCACCTTCTCCGGCGTCGCCACGCATGCCGGCGAATCCGTCGCGCTCATCAACGAACTGCTCGCGCTGAATCATCGCCAGGCCAGCTTCGACGCGGTCATCGCCCATTCGATCGGAACGATGGCCACCTTCACACTTGGGGACGTCGCGGCCGCTGAGCACCACCTGCGGCAGGCCATCGCGGGCAGCGAAGAACTGAACCTGCCGATCCTGCGCGCTCAACTTCGCTGGATGGAGGTTGTGGTCGCTGTCTGGACCGGTGATTTTGCGCTGGCACAACAGCATCAGGCGATCGCCAAACGTGTTCACGAACAGACCGAGCTGTATGAGACCGGGCAGGCCGACATGTCCCTGATGTCGCTGAGCCGCGAACTCGGAACCATCACCGAGATCGGCGTCCTCCGCGCACAGGAGTGGATCACCGATGTTGCCGCCGCTGCCGAGGACACGAACATGCGCGGTGTGATCGCCGCCGGCACCGCAGGCATACCCGGCGCGCCGGTGGATCGAACACTCGCCGCTGCCCTGGTCGCGCAGCGGCAGGCCACGCGCGGTGCACACGTCTGGCACACCCTCGGTCACGCGGTGGCCCTGGCGCACGTGGTGGCCGACTTCGAATTGACCGAGTACGCAGACGAATTCGTCACCGAACTCGAACCGTTCACCGACCACATCGGCCTGATCGGGCAGCTCGGCAACGTCGGCCCGGTGGCATTGGCTCTGGGTCGCTTACACAGACTCACCGGAAACCGCGCCGCGGCAAGAGAATCGATCGCGGTGGCAGCAGGTATCGCAGAGCGGACCGGCGGACTGCCCACACTGCTGCGGTGCCGGGTTCTCGACTGGCAACTACGGGCGCCGGACGAGCAGAAGTCAGACGAACTCGAAAACCTCGAAGCGCAGGCCGCGCAGCTGGGCATGGCCGGTGTGAAGAAGCAATTGCAGCACTTGCGCACCGCGCGGTAGCTCACGCGCGATCGCGACCAACGGCTGTCGATTCTTGAAACATTCTTGAACGCCGTCACCAAGAACCTCCCAAGTGCTCACGCGCATGCTGGCGCCATCAGTTACGGATCTCGAGCGAAGGAACCGATCACGATGACCGTCACCACCCCCAACAACACAGGTACCGACCCGGCCGCGGACCTGCGGGCAGCCGTCGCAGGCGCGGTTGTCCGCCCGGGTGAGCCCGGTTTCGAACGGGCGATCCCGTGGAATGTCGCGGTCCCGACCGCGCCCTACGCGGCAGTGTTCGTCGAGTCCGCCGCCGATGTCGCCGCCACCTTGCGGATCGCCGCCCAGCACGGACTGACCGTTGCCGTCAACGCGACCGGACATGGCGCGCTACCACTTGATCAGGGCAGCATCCTGGTACAGACCAGCGCACTGTCCGACCTGGCGATCGATCCGCAGGCCCGCACGGCCCGGGTAGGGGCCGGGGTGAAATGGCAGCGGGTCATCGACGAGGCCGCACCGCACGGTCTGGCAGGCCTGGCCGGTTCCGCACCCGATGTCGGGGTGGTCGGATTCATCACCGGCTGCGGCATCGGCCCCTTCGTTCGGACCGTCGGTCTGTCCTCGGATCACGTGCGCTCCTTCGAGCTGGTGACCGGCCAGGGCGAGATCCTGCACGTCACGCCCGAGAACCACGCAGAACTCTTCTGGGGATTGCGCGGGGGCAAGGCCACCCTCGGCATCGTCACCTCGGTGGAGATCGACCTGCTGCCCATCGCCGAGTTCTACGGCGGTGCGCTCTATTTCGACGGAGCCGATGCCGCGAAGATCCTTCACGCCTGGCGGGATTGGAGCATCGATCTGCCGGAGCACGCCAACACTTCCATCGCACTGCTCCAGCTGCCGCCACTCCCGGAGGTTCCGCCGCCGCTGGCGGGCAAACTCACCGTTGCGGTCCGATACGCTTCGTTGGCCGATCCGGCCGACGCAGAGGCGCTCTTCGCACCCATGCGCGCGGCGGCAACTCCGCTCATCGATGCCGTCGCGGTGATGCCCTATGCCGCGATGGGCGCTATCCACGCGGACCCGGTCGATCCGATGCCCACGTTCGAAAATGCCACGCTCTTCAGCGAACTCAACGACAGTGCGATCAACAGCCTGCTCTCTCTGGCCGGCCCCGGTTCCCAGTCACCGCAGGTGGTTGTCGAGATCCGTCGCTTCGGCGGTGCGATGGCCCGACCCGCCGCGCACCGCAGCGCGTTCTGTCATCGCCAGGCCCCCTATCACCTGTTCACGGTAGGCGTCCTGGCGCCGCCGATCGCCGAACATGTGGCGCCACACGCCGCGTCGATCGTCGAGGCGTTTGCGCCGTGGACCATCGGCGAGCTACCGAACTTCGACCCGGGCGGCAGCCCGGAGCGGTTGGCCCGCTGCTACGACGAAGACACCCTCGCGTGGCTCGGCGCGCTGGCCGACCGCCATGATCCGGCTGGGGTACTGCGCGTCGGTCAGGTCGTCCGGATCCCGACGCCGGCCTGAGCCGAATCGGCAGGAGTGGAGGGGCTTTTCACGGAATCGTCTCTTCCGCTCCGCCCGGGTTACACCGGTCGGCGATCATCATGGACCCGGAGACCACCGGTCGCCAGGGCTCCAGATTCCAGCTGGTCTTCTCCGGTTCTACAAGTCTGGCAAATCGCCAGTGGCAAGCGAATTGATCACGCATACCCGGGCTGTCGGCGGTCTGGTCCAACGCGACTACTTCGGACCAGGCCGCGTCGAGTTCGCTTTCGCCTGGCACATATCGGCCCGATTCGGTGGGAAAGACCTGCAGACTCGGCCCCTGATCGGTCTGCGCCCACTCCACCCGACTGATGAACGGCGGCAGATAGACCGAAGCCGGCGCCGTTTCGACCGACGGTTGCGCTGCGCTCACACCGGTTGTCGACGGCGACGTGGTGATGGCGACTGAGCCATCATCGGACGAATCATCCCCGGAATCGGTACACCCGACGAGCAGTGCCGCGGCCAGCAGTATCCCTGCTGCTCCGCGACACCATGCAGTGGTCGTGTGCGTGGCTGTCAAAAAAGAACCCGGACAACCATTTCCGCGACCAGGGCCGGTTTGGTACCGCCCTCGATTGCCAGGCTGTGACCGAAGACGACCTGGACACCGCCGTTGGGCAATTCGGTTGCATCCGCAAGCGTGGTGGTCAACTGGACCTTCGACCCGACAAGAACCGGTGCCGGGAAGCGAACCTTGTTGCTGCCGTAATTCAGTGCCATCTTCACGTTGTCGAAGCCGTAGATCTGGGCGCCGAGCATCGGGAGCAGCGACAGGGACAGGAAGCCGTGTGCGATCGTCCCACCGAAGGGGCTCGTCTTGGCCCTTGCGACATCGACGTGGATCCACTGGTGATCGCCGGTTGCGTCCGCGAACAGGTTGACTCGATCTTGCGTGATCTCGAGCCAATCACTCTTGCCGACCTCAGAACCGACCGACTCCAGAACGTCAGCGACCGAAGTGAAAACTCGCTTCATACCTTCTCCATTGTCTCCGTGGCCTCTTCGGCTCCCGAAATCGTGGCCACATAATCACCGAATCCGGCCCACGCCTCACGACGGGCGCGGTAGGGGTCGATTTCCACATACGAATGTGTGTCGAAGATCCTGGTGGCGCGGACCTTCGGAGTGTAGCGCGGCCAGGATTCCAGCGGCTCACCGGTTTTGGCGAATGCCAACCACTGATCCTGAACCTCGTCCGTGACGCGCAGAGCGTTGCGGCGATCGCCACCCCGTGCGAGCAATCGGCCGGCCTTACCGCGATAGATCCCGAAGACGGCGAACAGTTCGGTCGCATGTGTTGCACCGAGCCCCAACAACTTCAGCAGGCGCGGGGCGTAGTCGTACCGATAGGCGTAGGTGGGTGCATGTTGCGCATGTCCCTCGGTCACCGCGATCGTGCCCACCCAGAAGATGTAGTCGCCGCCGAACTTGACCATTGATCGAGGATGCGGGAAACGGCCGTAGGCCCCGGTGATGCGCTCTTGCGCGTCGGGTTCGGTGGCCGCGAACATCGCCGTGATCGATTCCTCGCTCGACAGCATCCCCTGCGGCAGCCGCTTGAACAACGTGCCCTCATTGCGGTTCGTCCCGATGATCATCGGGACCTTATGCGCCTTCCCCTGTGCAAAGGCGTCGACCGGCGCCAGCGGCAGATAGTCGCCGTCGACCACCGGGCCGAACGGAAGAAGTCCCGGGGTGTCGGTGGTCACCCAGCGCGCCAGACGATGCCCGGCCCGGCCGATCTCGGCGAGCGAGGCATCCACCAGCGCCTGCGCCGGATCGTCCACTCCCATGTCGGCACACAGGAGTTCGGTGAGCTTGCGCGCCCACTTGTGCGCGAAGTGCTGGTGCAGCGTGAGGATCGGCGCCGAACTCTCGGCGATCGCACGGTGGAACAGTCCACCGGCCGCGGGAGTGGCCATCAGTGTGGTGACGGCATTTCCGCCTGCGCTCTCGCCAAAGATGGTGACATTGCCCGGATCTCCCCCGAACTCGGCGATGTTGTCCTGCACCCACTGCAGTGCGGCCACCTGATCGCGCAACCCGAGATTGGACTCGAACGGCCGTTCGGGCGTGGACAGTTCGGTGAAATCGCCGTATCCCAACGGGCCGAGCCGATAGTTCATCGACACGAAGATGACGTCGCCGCGGCGGACGAGGTCGTGACCGTAGTAGAGCGGCGTGGCCGTCGACCCGAGAATGTAGGCACCACCGTGGATGAACACCATCACCGGGAGGGGCTCGGTCGACGCCTGCTCCGGCGCCACGACATTAAGGATCAGCGAATCCTCACTGACCGGTTGCTTTTTGCCGCGCTCGACGAGCGCGTATTTGGGATTCTGCGGCGGCGCGTTGCCAAAACTGTTCGCCTCCAGCACCCCCGTCCATCCGATCGCGGGCTGCGGAGCACGCAACCTCAGGTCGCCCACCGGCGGGGCGGCGTAGGGGATCCCCCGCCAGCGAATGATGTCGCCGTCGCGTACGCCGGCGACAACACCATCGGAAAGCGTCACTGTTGTGTTTGCACTGGCCATGTTTCCGACCCTAGCGGCCGATAGCGGACACTCGCCCGCCATCGGTGCGATTCGTCACGCCGATCCGTCCGCCGTCTGGGATGCTCGTGGCCATGACCACCGACTTCACCGGATATGTCGAGATCAGTCATCCCACGCCCGGCACCGCGATCTGGCATCAGGTGGCAGGCGATGGTGAACCCGTGGTCCTGATTCACGGTGCGTTCTCGAGCGCGGCGGACTGGGGCGGCCAGTTCGGGCCGTGCGTGGATGCCGGGTTCAGGGTCTATGCCCCTGAGCGACACGGTCACGGGCACAGCGCCGACGTCACCGAAGAGTTCCACTACGAGACGATGGCGCAGGAGACCATCGTCTACCTCGACGAGGTCGTGGGTGGCCGGGCCCACCTCGTCGGATGGAGCGACGGCGCCGTCATCGCATTCCTCGTGGCCCTCAGACGACCGGATCTGGTCGACCGCATGGTGGTTCTCGGTCAGTACCTGAACTCGTCCGGCCGGGCGTCCGGTGGAATCCTCGACACCATCGGCGACATCGACTCCGACATCGTGCAGTTCCTCCGCGCCGACTACGCCTCGGCCTCACCAGATGGCGACGACCACTTCCCGGTGGTGTTCGCCAAGACCACTGCGATGATCGCGAATGAGCCCGAGATGGATCTGTCGGTGTTGACGGCGGTGACCGCCCCGACACTGGTGATGCAGGGAGACCACGACGAAGTGCTCATCGAGCACAGTCTGGCGATCGTGGACCGGCTGCCTGCGGCACGATTGGCCGTGCTGCCCGGAACGCATCTCGTCCCGATCGAGACACCGGCAGTGGTCAATTCGGTGATCATCAATTTTCTCCGGGGCGATCCCGCTTGAGCGGTCATTGCCACGACTGAACAAATCGATCTGTCATTGCCCAAACTTTCAGCGATCGCTAATGGCTCGGCCGACTAATTCAACGATCCATTTCGCGTGTGGCACAGGCAATTAGCGGCTAGGATCACGGGGCATATTCCGCCGAACAGAAGATTGGCATCTCGTGACAAACAATTCTGACAATACGGTGACGACGCCTGCCGTCGTCGAGCTGTCGAAAACCCGGCGAATACTGACCGCATTTTTGAACTCTCCATTTGCGGGAATGTCACCGTGGATTCTGATGGCGCTCATCGTGGGCCCGGGACGGTTCGAAGAGGCCGCAGCCGCGGCATTCGGTCTCTCACTCCTGCTCGTCCTCGGCAGCCATCGGCGCGGCAGCAAACTGAAGTTCCTCGAGGTCTTCGACCTCACCTACTTCGCGGCGATGGTGGTCCTGGCGCAGTTCGCCTCGGCCGACATCGTGAAGTGGCTGGAACACTGGGGTGGCGAGATGACCAATATCGCCCTGGTGGCCTTTGCGCTCGGATCGATCCTCATCCGGCAGCCGTTCACCTTGCAGTACGCCAAAGAGGGCACCCCGGAAGAACTCTGGACCCAGCCGCTGTTCCTGCGGATCAACTATGTGATCACGTGGGCCTGGGTGTTCGGATTCGGAGTCGCCGCGGTCGCCGGGTTCATCGGTGATGCAGTCCTCGACAACAACAACAACTTCTGGACCGGCTGGATCATCCAGCTCGCCGGCACCTTTTTCGCGATCGCATTCACCGAGTTCTATCCCGATTACGCCACCGCTCACGCGGCCCGGGAAGCCGGCGAAGATGTGAGCCCACCGTCGCTCATGCACCTTCTGGGTTGGGTCCCGCTCTTCGTGATCGTCACCGGTGTCGCCGGTCTGGTCACCGACGCGCTGACGACCGTGGTGAGTCTGATCATCGTCGCGGTTGGCATCGTGGGACGGATCGCGATGACCAAGCTCCTACCCTGACCAGAGCCTCCACCGCATACCGAAAATGTGCCCTTTTGGCGAACAAAACCCCAGGTGGGGCCCGCCAAAAGGGCACATTATCGGGAGGGCTAGGGGTCAGGAGCGGCGCTGGCGAGCGAACTCGGCGAGCACAACACCCGCGGCGACCGAGGCGTTGAGGCTCTCGACATCACCGGCCATCGGGATCGACAGGATCGAGTCGCACGATTCGCGCACCAGCCGTGAGAGACCCTTGCCTTCGGAGCCCACCACGATCACGGTGGGCCCGGAGCCGTCGTACTCGTCGAGGGTCACGTCCCCATCGGCGTCGAGACCAACGAGCTGAACGCCCGACTCGGCCCAATCCTTCAGTGTCCGAGTCAGATTCGTGGCCTGCGCAACGGGCAGACGCGCTGCGGCACCGGCACTGGTCCGCCATGCCACCGCGGTGACAGACGCACTACGCCGAGCCGGGATCACCACGCCGTGGCCACCGAATGCGGCCACCGAGCGGATCACCGCACCGAGGTTGCGCGGGTCGGTGATGTTGTCGAGCGCGACCAGCAACGGCGGACGACCACTGTCGATCGCCAGCTGCATCAGGTCGCTGGGATGGGCGTAACGGTACGGCGGCACCTGCAGGGCCAGGCCCTGGTGCATGCCGTTGGCACTCATCCGGTCCAGTTCGGGACGCTGCACCTCGAGGATCGAGATACCCGCGTTGGCGGCAAGCTGCACCGACTCGGTGACCCGCTCGTCGGCCTCGCCTCCGAGGACCACATAGAGTGCGGTGGCCGGGACGCCGGCACGCAGGCACTCGACAACGGGATTGCGACCGAGGACGTACTCGGGACCATCGGTTGTCGGCTTGCCGCGCGGCGCACGTCCACCGGTGGATCCACCTGAATGCTTGGCTGCGGCCTTGGCCTTCTTGTGCGCCGCGTGATACGTGCGCTCAGTCGCCTTCGGGGTTGCCCCCCGTGCCTCGAGTCCACGACGGCGTTGTCCGCCCGAACCCACGGTCTGTCCTTTTTTGGTTCCGCCCTTACGGACTGCACCCTTACGTTTTGAATTGCCGGCCATCAGGCCACCCACCTTACGCGAAATGCGCTGTAATCCCCGGTGACCGGTTTACCCGGTACCGCGTTCATCGGTCCGTCTCCACGGATTCTCTTGTTTCGGACATAGACCACTGCGGGCCGTCCGGTGTATCGGTGACTTCGATCCCGGCGCGCGCCAGCCGATCACGAACCTCGTCTGCGGTGGTCCAGTCCTTTTCGGCACGGGCCGTGGTCCGGCGCTGTAGCTCGGCCCGGACGAGCACGTCGAGCGCGGCCTTGGTCTCGACATCGCCACCGGAATCAGCCCAGTTCTGCGCCAACGGGTCGACTCCGAGCACACCCATCATCGCGCGGACGGATGCGGCCGCTTCCACGGCGGCCTGGTGATCGCCCGACTCGAGCGCCGTGTTGCCGATCCGCACCACACCGTGGATC
Organism: Williamsia sp. Y712; assembly: GCF_059445525.1. NCBI lineage: Bacteria > Bacillati > Actinomycetota > Actinomycetes > Mycobacteriales > Nocardiaceae > Williamsia > Williamsia sp. Y712. The sequence continues at coordinate 1,515,984 of NZ_JCAIUN010000001.1, read as the reverse complement.
TCGGCAAGTGCGGAAGGCACGCCGAGGTCGTCGTCGAGCGCTGCGGCGAATCCGTCGGTGATCTCGCCAACCGGGACTGTCCCGGCCCGCGAAACCGTCCGCTGCACAAAGGATTCCACGCGCCGGTAACCGGCGGCGGCCTCTTGCAGTGCACCTTCGGAGTATTCGAGCATCGACCGGTAGTGGGCGCTGCCCAGGTAATAACGCAATTCGACGGCGCGCACCCGCTGCAGCATGGCCGGGATGGCGACCACGTTGCCGAGCGACTTCGACATCTTCTCACCGCCCATGGTGACCCAGCCGTTGTGCATCCAGTACCGGGCGAACGGGTCGCCGGCGCCATGGCTCTGCGCCTGCTCGTTTTCGTGATGCGGGAAGATCAAATCCATTCCACCGCAATGGATATCGAAGTCCGAACCCAGAAGAGAGGTGGCCATGGCCGAGCATTCCAGATGCCAGCCGGGACGCCCGCGACCCCATGGGGTCGGCCAGGACGGCTCACCGGGCTTTGCGCACTTCCACAGCGTGAAGTCGCGGGGGTCGCGCTTGCCGGTGCCGGCACTCTCACCCTGGTGGACGTCGTCGAGGCGGTGTCCGGACAGCGAGCCGTAATCGGGCAGGCTCAGGACATCGAAATACACGTTGCCGTCGGAGGCATAGGCGTGGCCGCGCTCGATCAGCCGTTCCATGTACTCCACCATCTGCGTGATGAAGCCGGTGGCGCGCGGTTCGGCCGAGGGCGGCAGCACTCCGAGTTGGTCGTAGGCCTTGGTGAACTCTCGTTCGTGGGTGGCGGCCCATTCCCACCAGGGACGACCGGCATCAGCCGCCTTGCGCAGGATCTTGTCGTCGATATCGGTCACGTTGCGCACAAACGCCACATCGAGGCCCTTGTACGCCAGCCAGCGCCGCAGGACATCGAAGGCGATACCGCTGCGGACGTGCCCGATATGCGGAACACCCTGGACGGTGGCGCCACACAGGTACACCGAGGCATGTCCGGGACGGATGGGCGTGAATTCACGCAAGTCTCGGGCGGCGGTGTCGTAAAGGCGCAGGGTCACGATCGGCAATCCTACTGGTCAAGCAACAGCGCAGTGGCGACGGCAGCGATGCCCTCGCCCCGTCCGGTCAATCCGAGACCGTCCGTGGTGGTGGCGGAGACCGAGACCGGCCCTCCGAGAAGGTCACTGAGTATCTGCTGCGCTTCGGCGCGGCGAGGCCCGATCTTGGGCCGGTTGCCGATCACCTGGACGGCGGCGTTGCCGACGACAAATCCCTGGGCTTCGCAGAGTTCGCGGACGTGCGCAAGCATCCGGGCACCACTGACGCCCTCCCACTGCGGCTGCCCGGTACCGAACACCGATCCGAGGTCTCCGAGGCCTGCTGCGGACAGCAGCGCGTCGCAGAGCGCATGGACGGCCACATCGCCGTCTGAATGCCCGGCGCATCCGTCTGCGTCGGAAAAGAGGAGTCCGGCCATCCAGCAAGGCCTGCCGACTTCGATGGGGTGGACGTCGGTACCGATACCCACCCTCATGCGTGGGCCCGATCGGTGAGCAGCCAGGTCGCCAGGTTCAGATCCCAGGCAGTGGTGATCTTGAAGGCCAGCGGATCGCCCGGAATGGTCTGCACGGCGAAGCCCTGGGATTCGACGAGACCTGCGTCGTCCGTGAAATCGGTCTCGGCGGCGGCATAGGCAGCGGTGAGCACGGAGTAATCGAATCCCTGTGGGGTCTGCACCGCACGCAGCAATGACCGGTCGACGGTCCCGGTGACGATGCCTGCGGGGTCGACGGATTTGATGGTGTCTGCCACCGGAAGAGTGGGGACAACCGCGGACGCGCCCGATCGGACAGCGTCGACAACGTCGGAGAACAACGATGCGGGGGTGAGGCAGCGGGCGGCGTCATGCACCAGCACCACTTCAGAATCGGACGGCGCGGCCGACAATGCGGCCTTCACCGAGTCCGAACGCTTTGATCCCCCGGCCACCACGGTGACCTCGGGGAAATCGGACCGGACCTGGTCAACCAGATCGGCGGGAACCGCGATGACGATACGATCGACGACCCCGCTGGCCAGCGCACCCTGCACACAGTGGTGCAACATGCTCTGACCTGCGAGATCGACAAACGCTTTGGGTAGACCCATGCCGAGTCGCTCTCCGCGACCTGCGGCCGGGATCAATGCAACCGTAGACATTCAGTGAATCAAGCGACGCGCTCAGGAAGCGGCGGCGAGAACCTCGTCGAGAATGATCGAAGCCTTCTCGTCGTTGGTGTTCTGTGCCAGCGAGAGCTCGTCGACAAGAACGCGACGAGCGCGGGTGAGCATTCGCTTCTCACCGGCGGAGAGTCCACGATCTTGTTCACGACGCCACAGGTCGCGAACGATTTCGGCAACCTTGATGATGTCGCCGGAGATCAACTTTTCCTGGTTTGCCTTGAACCGGCGAGCCCAGTTGGTGGGCTCCTCGGTGTGGGGCGCCCGGAGGACGTCGAAAACCTTGCCCAGACCTTCTTCTCCGACTACGTCGCGGACTCCTACGTACTCGAGCTTCGTAGAAGGAATCTGAACTGTCATGTCACCATCGGCCACCTTCAGAACGAGGTACTCTACGGCCTCGCCTTTGATGGTTCGGGTCACAATGTCTTCGACCAGTGCGGCACCGTGATGGGGGTAGACAACGGTGTCACCAACTTTGAAATTCAATGTTCCATGCCCCTTTCGATTTCTCCAGTCTAGCACGGTGCGTTCCGCGCCATCAGTCAACTGCGCAGGTCAGCGGCATCGCGGCAGGATCCGGAGTCTTGACGACGCCCGAAATGTGTGCTGCCGCACCGCCTGAACTCCGAAGGCTCCGGCACTCGAAGCCCCCGTCTGCCAACCGATTTTGGGAACCTGTTCACCACGCCTGCCGCGGGGGCGGATGCGGTCGGCCGGACCGCCCTGGACCCCCCTTCACCGCCTATGGCATCAAATGTTGCCGAAGTGTGACCGTCGTGAGTGCGAGCACGGTGTCGCCTGCACCCGCGTCGACCAACCGGACATCCACGACACTGTGGTCGCCGGCGTCGCGGACGACCTCACCGCGGGCTCGCGCCGGGCCGACCCGAACCTGCGACAGATAGTGGATCTGCATGTCGCAGGCCACCATTCCCGGCCGCATGGCACAGGCCGCGGATTCGGCCAGCACCGCCAGAGCGCCACCCTGGATCGTGCCGATCTGGTTGACGACGAAGGGCGTGAGGTCAAGTTCGAGGACACCTGCACCCGCATCGACGACCCGCATGCCGAGCCTCGAATAAACGGTGCCGTCGACCGGGATCGGCGTGCGTTCCCGGATCGTCCCCACCGTCTTCGCGGGTGAATACAGATCGGCATCGACGGCGGCGGTCCGCGGGATGCGGGCGAACACCACCAGGGCCCGTCCGGCCCGGGTGAGCCCGTGGGCACCGCGATCGATGTCATCGGTCAATGTCCGCAAATCGGTGACACCGCATCCGTCGTAGAGATCGACTGAGATCACCACCACCTTCTTGCCTGCCCGGACCAGCTTTGCGTCTGCCACGATCGGCCCGCGGGTGATCGGGTCGCCGGCATAGAGCGACAGATCCTGGGTTGCGGTCCAATCCGGGGAGGCGGCGATCAACGCCGGATCCGATGCGACGATGTCGACAACGGTCATCAGAACCCCTGTCGAGGCCGCCCCACCGGAGTCCCGCAGTTTGTCGGTCAAGGTCGCCCGGAGCACCGAGCGTTCCGGCGACGGCTGAAACGACGTCAGCCCGAAGTCCGACGCAAACGACACCGGGCCCGGCAGGACCATCCCCGGCCGTCCGCCCACCTGGGCCGGACGCGAGGTGGAAATCAGATTCTCACTCATGAGAATCATCATGCCAGTTTGAAGGTCGATGCGAAACGAACCGTTTTCGCGACCCGACCGGGATTTCCCGACGGTCGCCCACTACGCTGCGTAGTGCACGCATTGTGGATTTTGGTGGGCGCTGGTTCGAGTACCTGCGTGGCCGCCACACAAGGCGAGCGTCGCATCAGGACCTATCTCGGAGGAAAACCGGTGTCAGTGCAGAAAGAATCGGCCCGGCGTGGTCGAGTGGGAACGATCCTCGCCACCGCAGCCATCGCCGCAGGCCTGCTGATCGGCACCACCGCGTGCGGCGCGGGCCAGATCGCCCAGACGCCCGATCAGGCGCCTGCCATCAACGGCAACGAGATCAACGCCGGAGCGATGGCGTTGCGCAACGTGCACGTTGTCTACCCGAAAGACGGAATCACCGAGCAGTTCACCAACGGTGGACCGCTCGAGTTGGCATTCCTGATCGCCAACGAGTCGCCCGACACCTCCGACAAACTCGAGAGCATCTCCTTCCCCGACGGCAAGGGCACGGTGACGATCGAGGGAGAGACCACGATCGCTCCCCTCGGCATGCTGCGGGCGGGCAAACCTGCCGAGGTGCTCGGCACGAGCCTCGACCCTGTCAATCCGAACGAGAAGTGGGTCACCGTGACCGTGCAGGGTGAGTCCAAGACCCTCACGCCCGGTCTCACGTTCCCACTGGTCTTCAAGTTCGAGAAGGCAGGCGAGACCACCATCGAGGTCCCGATCGACGCCGGCCCCATCTTGCCGCGGCAAGACCATCCGCGCGGCATCGACGCGGACCACGTCGAAGTGGGCGGCGACCACTAGCATTCGGTCACCATCAGCATGTGAAAGAGGGCCACGGCAATCGCCGTGGCCCTCTTTCGTATCCGGGTCTGCCGCGGCGTTGTCGGACCCGCTGGCTAGAGTCAGCCGGTGGCCAAACAGAAGTCGACATATCGGTGCAGCGCCTGCGGATACCAGGTCGCGAAATGGGTTGGCCGCTGCCCGGAATGCGGTGAATGGGGCTCGGTGAGCGAAGCCGCCCTGGCAACCGTTGGCAGCTCCGGGATCGGCGGCGGTAAATCCGCCACCGTCGCAACCATTCCCAGCCAGCCGGCTCGGCCCATGACACAGATCGACGCGACCAACGCGGCTGCCTTCCCCACCGGCATCGGTGAATTCGACCGGGTACTGGGCAAGGGCATCGTTCCGGGCTCGGTCCTGCTCCTCGCCGGAGAACCCGGTGTCGGCAAGTCCACCCTGTTGCTCGAGGCCGTCAAACAGTGGGCGCTGCAAGGCCGTCGGGCGCTCTACGTCACCGGAGAAGAGTCCGCCGGACAGGTTCGGCTCCGCGCCGAACGCACCGGCGCCGTCCACGACGAGATCTACCTCGCTGCCGAAACCGACCTCGGCGCGGTCCTCGGTCATGCCGAGGCGGTGATGCCGTCGCTGATGGTGGTCGACTCCGTGCAGACGATGATCGCCCAGAATGTCGACGGTGTGAACGGCGGTGTCACCCAGATCCGGGCAGTGACAACAGCTTTGACATCCCTGGCCAAGAACGCCGGGATCGCCGTCATCCTCGTCGGGCACGTCACCAAAGACGGCACCGTGGCCGGACCTCGTTCGCTGGAACACCTGGTGGACGTCGTGCTGTCCTTCGAGGGCGACAAACACTCACCCCTGCGCATGGTCCGCGGAATCAAGAACCGCTTCGGATCGGCCGACGAGGTCGGTTGTTTCGAGCAACGCGAAGACGGCATCCACGAGGTCACCGATCCGTCCGAACTGTTCTTGCACCACCGCGACATCGGGGTCGCGGGCACCGCCATCACCGTGGCGATGGACGGCAAGCGGCCGCTACTCGGAGAAGTCCAGGCACTGGTCTCGAAGTCGAGCCTGGCCAATCCGCGTCGGGCCGTTGTCGGGCTCGATTCGGCAAGGGTGGCAATGATTCTGGCTGTCTGCGCGGCCCGGGCCAACCTCCCGACCTACGACCAGGACGTCTACGTCGCAACCGTCGGCGGCATGAAGATCAGCGAACCCGCCGCTGACCTGTCGGTGGCTCTTGCGCTCAGTTCCATTCTCGCCCAACGCTCGTTGCCGGGCTCGATGGTGGCCCTCGGTGAGATCGGTCTGGCCGGCGAGGTACGCCGGGTGGCCGGGGTCGGACGGCGGGTGGCAGAGGCGAAGCGGCTGGGCTTCAAACACGCAATCGTGCCCGCCGGTTCCCTCGATCTGCCGTCGGGCATCAAGATCACGCAGGTCGCCGATCTTCAGACGGCCATGCGCGCGGCACTCAAAGGTCCGGCCGGTCCGTTCTCATTCTGACGATTCGGCACGCCGTCTGCGCTCTGCCTTACGCGCAAGACTTTCGGCGAACTCGTCCGCCGCGCCGCTGTCCGCATAGCTGTCCTTGAAGTGCTCGGCCGGATCGATCCGGACATACATCGCGTGCGCGGCTGCGACGGGCACGGTGTTGTCGCTGAGATACGCGATGCCACTGGTGTAGATCTTGCGCCGCACGGTCCCGTGGGCCACCGCCTCGATCCGCAGTTCGCTGCCCAGCGGGATCGGCTTGGCGAAGTCGATCTCCAGATGCGCGGTCACCGCCGCGAATCCGATCATCCAGTGCGTCATACCGAGCGCTTCATCGAATGCGGCCGACAGGATGCCACCGTGGATGACGCCGGGGCCGCCCTCGAAACGGGGGTCGACCTGCATGCGCGCGGTGACCGCGGCACCCTCGCCTGCGGTGGCCACCATGTGCAGCCCGTGCGGCACGGTCTCACTGCAGCCGAAGCACATGGGGTAATGAGCGCGCAGCTTCTCACCGAACGCCGGGGCGCGGGGCGACCGGACTGCGGCGACGAGCTCATCGGGCAGAACAAAGGATGTTTTCACAGACAGCTAATCTAGTGTGCACTTGCGTTACTACAGAAAGGCGCCTCATGCCAGAGGTTCCGGCCTCCGATCTGCTCCGCACCACGATCGCCCGGCTCGCACCCGGCACTCCTCTACGAGATGGCCTTGAACGCATCCTGCGCGGCCGGACCGGCGCTCTCATCGTCCTCGGGCACGATCCCGAGGTCGAGAGCATCTGTGCGGGTGGCTTCGACCTCGACGTGGCGTTCGCGCCGACCAGGCTGCGAGAGCTGTCGAAGATGGATGGCGCCGTGGTTCTGTCGACCGACGGCGCCCGGATCGTCCGGGCCAATGTGCAGCTGGTTCCGGACCCGTCGATTCCGACCGAGGAATCCGGTACCCGGCACCGCAGTGCTGAGCGCACCGCCATCCAGACCAGGTATCCGGTGATCTCGGTGAGTGCGTCCATGTCGATCGTCTCCGTGTATGTCGACGGGATCCGGTACGTGGTCGAGGGTTCGGATGCCATCCTCTCGCGCGCGAACCTGGCTGTGGCCACGCTCGAGCGATACAAGACGCGCCTGGACGAGGTCAGCGCACAGCTCTCGCGTTCGGAGATCGAGGATTACGTCACCCTGCGCGATGCGATGACCGTGGTCCAGCGCCTGGAGATGGTCCGACGCGTCTCCGAAGAGATCGAATACTACGTCGTCGAACTCGGCGTGAACGGCCGACAGCTCAGCCTGCAGCTCGAAGAACTCGTTGGCGACAACGACTCTGCGCGCGAACTCGTGGTTCGCGACTACTTCGCCAGCCCTGAACCCGCCAGCACACAAGAGGTCGAACAGGCACTTGCCGCCATCGAAAAGCTCACCGACGCCGACCTTCTCGACCTGACCGCACTCGCTCGCGCCTTCGGTTACCCGGACACGGTCGACGCACAGGACACCGCGATGAGCCCGCGCGGATACCGGCTCCTGGCCCGGATCCCCCGACTGCAGTTCGCCCACATCGATCGACTCGTGCGCAGCTACGGCACCCTGCAGGCGCTGCTCGCGGCGACCGCGGCCGATCTGCAGGCCGTCGAGGGCATCGGCAGCATCTGGGCCCGGCACATCCGCGAGGGACTGTCCCGGCTGGCCGAGTCGAGTATCGAACGTTTCGACTGAGGTCCTCAGCGAACGCCTCGTCGGCGCATCCTTCGACCACCTACCCTGGGTTCATGGCCACCATCGCGGACACAGTCGTCGACGTCATCCATTCATCCGGCGTCGAGCGGGTCTACGGCCTACCGGGGGACTCGCTCAACGGGTTCACCGACGCCATCCGCCGCGCCGGGACCGTCGAGTGGAAGCACGTACGACACGAGGAGGCGGCGGCGTTCGCGGCGGCCGCCGACGCCGCACTCACCGGCGAGTTGGCGGTCTGCGTCGGTAGCTGCGGGCCCGGCAACCTCCACCTGATCAATGGGCTGTTCGACGCGAACCGTAGTCGCGTACCCGTCTTGGCCATCGCGGCTCAGATACCGGCGGCCGAGATCGGCAGTACTTATTTTCAGGAGACGCACCCCGAGCAGCTCTTCAACGAATGCAGTGTCTACAACGAGCTGATCAGTGTGCCGGAGCAGTTGCCCCGGGTGCTGGAGATCGCGATGCGGACCGCGATCGAGAAGCGCGGGGTCGCCGTAGTCGTCATCCCCGGTGAGATCTTTCTGAAGAAGAGCTCCGGGCGCAGGCGTTCGGCTCCCATCCGCCATATCCCCCGCATCACGCGTCCGACCGACGATCAGCTCCACGACGCGGCATCTGTCCTCAACTCCGCGGAACGGGTGACCATTCTCGGGGGAGCCGGCGTCGAGGGCGCACATGAGCAGTTGCTCGCGATCGCCAAGACCCTGCAGGCGCCGATCGTGCATGCCCTGCGCGGCAAGGAGTTCATCGAATACGACAATCCGTACGACGTGGGCATGACCGGTCTGCTGGGGTTCGCCTCGGGTTATCGCGCGATGGAGAAGTGCGACACCCTGCTGATGTTGGGTACCGATTTCCCGTACCAGCAGTTCCTTCCCGAAAAGGCCAAGATCATTCAGGTCGACATCCGCGGTGAGCAGCTCGGTAGGCGTACCCCGATCGACGTCGGATTGGTCGGCAGCGTCAAGGACACGATCGACGCCCTGCTGCCGATGCTCGCGAAGCACGCCGACACCGAACATCTCGAAGCGTCGGTCGCCCACTACCGCAAGGCTCGCACCGACCTGGACGCCCTCGCGACGAATGACCGCAACCGTCGTCCCATTCATCCGCAGTATCTGGCAAAGCTGGTGAACGACAACGCCTCCGAGGATGCCGTATTCATACCCGACGTCGGATCACCGGTGGTCTGGGCGGCGCGCTACCTGACGATGAACGGGCGCCGCCGCCTCATCGGTTCGTTCGCCCATGGCACGATGGCCAACGCGATCCCCCACGCGATCGGTGCCCAGAGCGCGTTCCCGGGGCGTCAGGTGATCACGTTCTCCGGCGACGGTGGCCTGGCCATGCTGCTCGGTGAGCTGCTGACCATCCGCCAGCACAAGTTGCCCATCAAGATCGTGGTGTTCAACAACTCGTCGCTCAACTTCGTCGAGTTGGAGATGAAGGCCGCCGGAATCGTGAACTTCGGGACCGAGCTGGACAATCCGGATTTCGCAGAACTTGCTCGGGCGCTGGGCATTCAGGGCATCAGGGTCGAACAGCCCGAAGACCTCGAGGCCGCGGTCAAACAGACCCTGAGCCACGACGGTCCCGCATTGCTCGATGTGGTGACCGCCCGCCAGGAGCTGTCCATACCGCCGACCGTGACGGCCGCCCAGGCGAAGGGTTTCACCCTGTACGCGCTGAGGACCATCCTGTCGGGTCGAGGCGATGAGGTGCTCGACCTGGCTGACACCAACGTCTTCCGGCGTTTGTTCGACTGAGAACATTCGTCCCGGCGCAACTACACGCCCGGAAGAGGCTGGATCTGTCGGCGCTACTGCGCGTTGACCCGGTCGATGTTGAATGTGATTGGTGCGCTGGCCTTCTCGCCGATCCTGGCGACGGCCTGGTAGGCACCCGGAACCACTGGCTCGCGTGGGGACTCACAACCCGGGGTACTGGTGGTGCCCGACCACTGGATGGTGTCCTGCACCTGCTGGCCCGGCTTGAGGAGTTGGTTGTTGACGCCTGCCACCGGGGCGCAGTCACCCGACGCCCAGATCCGGCGATCACCGGCGAGGTTCAGGACGGTCACGCTCTGCATCGCCTTGCCGACGTCCCGGGTGCACTCGGAGAGTCCGGCGTTGGTGACCGCGATCGTGAAGATCGGCTGCTCACCCTCTGTGTAGGCGGGCTTGTCGGTGTAGAGGACAACCGAGATGTTCTGATCGGGGCACAGGCCGCTGGCCGGCACCGGGGCCGGGGTCTCACCGGCCGGGGCACCTGCCGGTGTGCCACCGGGTGCGCCAGACGCTGCCGAAGCGTCCGGGCCCCCAGGCGCAGCTTCGCCGCCGCCGCCGCCGGAACCCGAACTGGGGCTCGCCGACTCCGAACCCGAATCGCTGTATGCCGACGGAAGGACGTAACTCGACGAGCTGGAGAGGTCGGTGCCGTTCGCGGTGTTCTTGTTACTGTCGTCGCCGCCCGTGACCAAGAAGATCAGACCCACGACGACCGCGAGCACAACCACCAGCACACCGACTGCGAGTGCACGTCGACGCCAGTAAATTTCCGGTGGCAGGGGGCCCTGAGGATCCAACACACCCCGACGCTAATGGGAGTGTGCCACCGGCTGTCTGACCTCGGGCGGCGTGTCGCGAGACGATGCTGTGCGGGAGGTCTCAGTTGACCGCGATCCGCCGCTCAGGAAGCCAGGCTGGGCATGGCCGGATCGTCGCCGAGTTCGCCGAGTGTTCCCCGTACGCTGACCGCACCTTCGGCGAGCTCGTAGGTGAGGCCGACGATACCGACCCGTCCGCTCTCGACCTTTTCGGAGATGATCCGGCTGCGCTGCATCAGCAGACGCCCGGTCTCCTTGACGTGACGCGCCTCGAATTCATCGACGCGGGTGAGCCCTTCACTGCGACCGGCGAGGATGCTCGGGGTCACCCGTTCCACCACGTCCCGAATGAATCCGCCCGGGATCTGCAGGTCATCGAGCGCGTCGAGGGTGGCCTTGACCGCACCACAGCTGTCGTGTCCGAGGATCGCGATCAGGGGCACATCGAGTACCTCGACGGCGTATTCGATCGAACCGAGGACCGCTGAGTCGATGACGTGCCCGGCGGTCCGGACGACGAACATCGAGCCGAGGCCCTGATCGAAGATGATCTCTGCAGCGACCCGCGAATCAGCGCATCCGAACAGGACTGCCTGCGGGTGCTGCCCTGCCGCCAGACGCGCACGATCCTCGATACCCTGACTGGGATGATTCGACTTGCCTGCCACAAAACGTTCGTTGCCTTCGCGCAGGTTCTTCCATGCTTGAGCCGGAGTAGTTGGGGACATGACTGACATTCTGCCCTTGTCCGGTTCTGTTTCGCCGGGCAAGCTCCTTTCCTGGTTCGACCGGGCCGAACGAGACCTGCCCTGGCGGGCGCCGGACGTGAGCGCCTGGCACATCCTGATCAGCGAAATCATGCTGCAACAGACCCCGGTGTCGAGGGTGGCTCCGATCTGGGAACAGTGGGTGGCGCGGTGGCCGGTGCCCTCTGCCATGGCGGCGACCCCGGTGGGTGAGGTGGTGCGGGCCTGGGGCAAGCTCGGCTACCCACGACGCGCGATGCGACTGCATGCCTGCTCGGCCGTGCTGGCCGCCGAACACGGGGACATCGTTCCCGCGGACGTCGACGTCCTGCTGACTCTGCCCGGCATCGGCGACTACACGGCGCGGGCGATTGCGTGCTTCGCATACGGGCAGTCGGTGCCGGTGGTCGACACCAATGTCCGCAGAGTCATCGCGCGAGCGGTGCACGGACGTGCTGAACCGGGCAACCCGGCGCGATCAGATCTGATCGATGCGCAGGCACTTTTGCCCGATGACGCCCGGGCACCCAGGTTTTCGGCTGCCTTGATGGAACTGGGTGCGTTGGTGTGCGTCGCCAAGAATCCGAGGTGCCAGAGTTGCCCACTGACAGACTGCCTCTGGGTGGCGACCGGATCGCCCGCCCACACCGGCCCGGTGCGCAAGGTGCAGAAGTTCGCGGGCACGGACCGACAGGTTCGCGGACTGTTGTTGGACGTGTTGCGCGACAGCGCCATTCCGGTACCTCGGGCCGCACTCGACATCGTGTGGACCACCGATACCGCTCAACGCGACCGCGCCCTCGATTCACTCCTGGTCGACGGCCTGGCCGAGATCACCTCCGACGGCCGTTATGCCCTGGCGGGCGAAGGGACCTGAACTCCCGGACGGCGACCGATCACGGTGCTCTGCAGACCACAGAGGAAGGCTTCCACCGCGCCCCGGTACTCGTCGGGCGCGGAGTCGTGGACAAGGTGGTCGGAGCCGGCAACCTGCAACAGGATCGAATTGTCCGCCGCAGCAGCCATCTTCGCCATCTGACCATCGGGGGTCACACTGTTCTGTGCCTCGATCAACAGGGCGGGGACCTCGACGGCCTGCCACTGTTGCCAGAAGTCCCGCCGACCCCACTCTTCGGCTATCTCGGCCCATACCTCCAGACGGCCATGTAGGGCACCGTCGTCGAATGCCTCGTAGAAGTACCGGCCGGCGACCTCACCGAACATCTTCTGCGCCTGCTCAAGTGAATCGAAACGCTGCGGCCAGGACGAGAACCACGGCTCCCAGCCGGCGGTGGTACGGCCACGGAAGTCGGGCGCCATGTCCTCGATCACCAACGCCGACACCAATTCCGGGTACTCCGCCGCCGTGCACCACGCATGTAGCCCGCCCATCGAATGGCCGATCAGAACCGCGGGACCCATGTCGATCCAGGTGAGGATCTCGGCCAGATCCGCGACAAAGCGTTCCGTGCACAGTTCCTCGGGACCGGCAGGCAGCGCTTCGTCGGCACCACGGTGACAGGCGGCGTCGTAGGTGAAGACCCGGCCATAGCCGCGCAACCACGGGATCTGGCGCCGCCAGGTCCTCCCCCGGCCCATGAGTCCGTGCAGCAGGACTATGGGCGCTCCGTCCGGCCTTCCGCCGTAGTCGATGAATCCGATGTCAGCGCTCACGAGGTAGAACAGTAGCTGCGATGACCGCTCCGTCAGGGATATCCGTCACCGCCGTTCGCCCGACGGCCTGCTGTGCGTTCACGGGGTTCACTGCCGCAATCGACGGCAGTAGGGTGAGCGACATGGCAATTGTGAAGATCAACGCGATTTCTGTCCCCGAGGGCGCCGGCCCCGAACTGGAGAAGCGGTTCGCCCAGCGCGCCCATACCGTCGACGGCTCCAAGGGCTTTCTCGGATTCCAGCTGCTGCGTCCGGTGAAGGGCGAGGACCGCTATTTCGTGGTCACCCAGTGGGAGACCGAAGAAGACTTCGCGGCCTGGGCGGCCGGCCCGGCCCGTGCGGCCCACGCAGGCGAGAACAAGAATCCGGTTGCCTCCGGCGCGAGCCTCCTCGAGTTCGAGGTTGTCATCGACGCCCGCCCCACCAGCTGAGCGCACCAGACTCCTGCCGCAAAACTGGAACGTGTTCTACCATTGGTCCCCAGAGGCAACCACCAACTGGAGGACCAATGACGGACACCGCCAACGCGGCACCAACCACTTCGCGCGACTACAGCGAACTGCTGATCGGCGGACGCTGGACCCCTGCCCACTCTGCTGACATTCTCGAGGTCTTCTCGCCGGCCACCGGGCAGCGCGTGGGCAGTACGCCGCTGGCCGACGCCACCGACGTCGACACCGCGGTGAATGCCGCGCGGGCCGCATTCGAATCGGGCGTCTGGCGCAACACCTCCCCGCAGGATCGGGCAGCCGTCGTTGCCAGGGTCGCCGATCTGATCGATGAGCGCGGCGCGGAGATCGCCGAACTCGTCGCCTCGGAGATGGGCGCGCCACCGATGGCGGTGAGCACTCTGCAGCAGCTGCCCGCGACCGGTGTGCTCCGCGAATATGCCAAGGCTGCAATCAATTACAACTGGCTCGAGTATCGCGACGGATTGTTCGGCAAGTCGCAGATCACCCGTGAACCCGTGGGTGTGGTCGGTGCGATCACCGCATGGAACGTGCCACTGTTCCTGATCTGCAACAAGCTCGGCCCGGCCCTGTCCGCCGGATGTTCCGTGGTCCTCAAGCCCGCACCCGAAACCCCGCTTTCGGCCAACTACATCGCCGAACTGTTCACCGAGGCCGGATTGCCCGAAGGGGTGCTGTCCGTGGTCCCCGGCGGACCGGAAACCGGAAAGGCGCTTGTCGCCCACCCGGACGTCGACAAGATCACCTTCACCGGTTCCACCGCGGCAGGCCGGGCGATCGCCGCCGCCTGCGGTGAGCAACTCAAACGCTGCTCGCTCGAACTCGGCGGAAAGTCCGCGGCCATCGTGCTCGCCGACGCCAACCCGGCCGAGATCGCAGGCATGCTCACATTCACCGGGCTGATGAACACCGGGCAGGCCTGCGTCGCCCAGACCCGCGTCCTGGTCCCGAGCGCCAAGCGCGACGAGATCGTCGCCGCCATGGTCGAGGCCGCCAAACTCCTCAAGCCGGGTCTGCCCGACGACCCGGAGGCCCAACTCGGACCGCTGATCACCGAGAAGCAGCGCACCAAGGTCGAGGGCTACATCCAGCAGGGTAAGGACGCGGGGGCCACCGCCGTCCTCGAGAGCACCCGACCGGAGGGTCTGGAGTCGGGTTACTTCCTGAGCCCCACCATCTTCACCGGCGTCACCAACGACATGACCATCGCCCGTGAAGAGATCTTCGGCCCGGTGATCTCGGTCATCGACTACGAGACCGAGGACGAGGCCATCGCCATCGCCAACGATTCCGAATACGGCCTCGCCGGGACGGTGTGGACGGCCGACGTCGAACGCGGACTCGAGGTCGCGGCCCAGATCCGGACCGGGACCTACGGCGTGAACTGGTACGCCATCGATCCCGGGTCACCCTTCGGTGGCTACAAGAACTCCGGCATCGGCCGCGAGAACGGACCCGAGGGTCTCGAGTCCTACGTCGAGCACAAGTCCGTCATCCTGCCGATGGGCTACGACCCCACCGCCTAGGCCTTTCCCGCAAACGATCCACCTATACGAAGACGATCCACATATTTGTGGATCGTCTTCGTATTACCGGAGCGTTTGCGTCAGGGGGTGGGTGCCGGGGCAGGGGCAGACGATTCCGTTGGCGCGGGGGCCGGGACCGTCGAGGCACCCGCTTTGTCGGCCTCGGTCGCGAGCTGGGCCTTCACCGAATCGTCGGTGATGATGTCGATGTTGGTGACCAGCCACTTGCCGCCCGACCGCTCCATCGAATACTGCAGCCGACTGGGGTTGATCGCCACCACATCTTTGCCGCCCTTGGTCACTGACTGGTTCATGAAGATCAGGATCAGCGCGGTGTCGCGGGTATTGGTGACAACCCCGGCCTCCTGGATCGTCACCTCGGATTTGACCTGCTGATCCTTCACTGCGACAACAAGATTCGAGTCGGTGATGATCTGGTCATATTCCTGTGCAGCCGCACCGGTGACCAGCGTTTTTGCCTGCTCCACCTGCTGCGCGACATTGCCCGGGTCGTATCCGAACATCACTGTTGCCGTATGGGTTCCGGCGTCCAGCGCTTCACCACGGGCATCCTCGGTCGCCGTGGCGTCGCGGTAGTTCAACCCGGCGATCGTTGTGATGACCACCCCGGCTACCAGGATCACGACGGTGAGCACCGAGACGGCCCACCACCAGAATTTGCGGGACATCTACGTCACCCACTCGAAGTTGGTCAGCTTTAGTTGTCCGTTGATACGGGTCATGTCGAGCTTCCATCGGAATGTCTGCAACACGGTCTGCTGCTCAGGAACGTTGGGCTGGTTCATCTCCCAGCTCGACACCAGGATCACCGATCCGGCATTTGGTTCACAAACCGTGGCTGCCTGTGAGATGACGGTGCCCTTCGTCGAGACGTTCTCGGACTTGATCATGTTGACGGTCTGCTCCATCGACTGGCTGGTCTGCTCCATGGCCTTGCCACTGGTGCTGTCCTGAAAAGTCTTGATGGCGCCGTCGATGTTCTCGGGGTTCAGCGTTGTCAGGTTGGTGATCATCTGGCGGGCGAAAGCCGAATACTCGGCGCACAATTCGTTGCGCTCGTCAATCTCGTCGGCCCCCGTGATGAACACGGTCGACGCGACGACCATGCCCGCGATCAGCCCGATAGACACAACGGCCGCCAGCACGATTCCCAGTCCACGCAGATTCCCGCGGCTGCGTGGTGAGCGACCTTTGTCGACCGAGGGCCTGTCACCGGACCGGCCCGGACGAACCCGGCCCGCGCGCAGATCCGACTTGCGGCGTCCGGCACGCCGATTGCGGTATGACTCCCCTGCCGAGACCGACGTCGACCCGAAAGACTGCACTGCGCCCGAATCGGTTTCGGTTCCGGTCGGGGCGGTGTCGGACTCGACGATCTCGGCTTTGGGCTCGTTCAGGTCCACCGATGGCTTCGCGGCCGACGCATCGCTCGACTTCGACTTCGGCTTACGGCTCAGCGGCGACGACTTCACCGGAAGACCGGTCGTCTTGCGAACCTTGCCACTCGGTGAACTGCTGCGCACCGACGACTCGGACGCATCCTGCGGCGGACCGGCGGGCCTGCTGGCCCGACGTCGCTGCGGCTTCTGAGGAGCGGGTCTCTGGCGTGCCGCTTCCTGTTCGGTTGGTGTCTGTTCGGTTGGTGTTTGTTCAGTTGGTGTTTGTTCAGTTGGTGTTCGGGCCGTCACTGGACGGTCCCCGTGATCAGGCTCTGCCATTGACTGTTGTCTTTCTGCTGTTCCCCGCTACCACCTGTACCAGATGTGCCAGACGGTACCGCGGTTCCGGCGTTGTACGTCTTGCCGTCCGGGCCGATGTAGTCACCACTGACGGGGTCGTAGCTGGTGGCATAGACGGCGGGGCTGCCGTCGTCCGCGCCGGGTGCGCCGTTGGTCAAAAAGCCTTGTGGCAGATCAACACCCGGTAGCCCGTTCGGGAAGGGCACGTTCTCGCCGATCGGCGTGTAGCCGGTTCGGCATTCGGCCGGCGTCGACGCGCGGCGGCCGGGTATCTCCACACACGGGAAGTTGCGGGTTCCGCGGACCGCGACGTTGGAATCCTGCGGGACGCGGCACAACATCCCGGGCGGAAGATCACGCGGGGTCTGGGCCGACGCATCGCGTTCCGGGGTCATCGGCATGAAGCCGACCGTGCAGGTGCCGGGATCCTGGAATCCCAGCGCAAAGTCGACGTTGGCGCCGTTGCGGTAGTCCTCGCTGTTGAGCGCGGTGATCAACGCCGCCATCAGGCGCGGATAGATCACCACGATCTGCTGCAGGCTGGGATGGTAGATCGCCAGGGTCCGAGCCGTTGTGTTGAGATTCGAGAACAGCAACGGCAGTGACTGATTCATCGAGGCGAACAGCTCTTGACTCTGCTGCGCAACACTCGGACCCTGATCCAGGATCCCCTGGATCTGCGGGTCATTCGCCCGGAGTTGATCGGTGACCTGCACCAGATTTGCCGTCCACGCGCGGATGTCATCCACCGTGGTGGTCTGCGTCTCCAGCAACGGGGCCGCTTGGTCGATCAGCTTGACGATCGCCTCCGAGTTCTCGTTGGCATCACCCACCAGCAGGGTCATCGAGTCGAAGAGACGCTGCAGGTCTTCTCCGGTGCCGTTGAACGCGTTGAACGCCTCGTCCATCAACCGGCGCAACTTCGTGTCCTGGATCTGCTCGAGAAGGGCATCGGCCTGATCGAGCAGCGTCCCGACCTCCACCGGAACCGTCCCGTTCTCGACCACCGAGCCGTCCTGCAGATTGCCGGTGGACGGTGTGTCGGGATCAGGCGTGAACTGGAGGTACTGCTCACCGACCGCCGAGACACTGCGTACCGCGGCGATCGAATTGTTCGGGATCTTGGTGTCACTGTTGATCGACAACGTTGCCAGAACGCCGGTCTCGGTCAATGCCACCGTCTGGACCTTGCCGACATCGACACCGCGGAAGCTGACGTTGCCGTTCTGGTAGAGCCCACCGGTACTGGGCAGGTCCACCTTGACCGTGTACTCCCCGATCCCGACCATCGAGGGCACTCGGATGTAGAAAACCGCAACGGCGAGCATCGACACGACCGTGATGATGGTGAAGATGATCAACTGCATTCGTACGAACGGTGTGATGCTCATGAGCCTGTCTCCCCGTTCGGCATCGGCGAGGGCTGATTGTTGTCGACCGGCATCTCGGCGGTCAGCGGACCGGTGAACGGATCGCTGCTGCGGGACGCGGCGCCGGCCGGCGAGCCGAGTAGACCCTCGGGACCATAGAGCTGACTCTGCCCACCGAGACTGGCCAGCGCGCCTCGCTCCAACCGCCCGAAGGTGAGGTCGAGGTTGATCTCGCCGTTGAGATAGTCGCCTCGGACCACCTGCGGGATGACCTCCTCGGCAAACGGGAAGGTCAGCAAGATGCCGAGCGACTGGGTCAGGGCCGGGCCGGTGGACTGTAGTTGGTCCAGTACCGGCACCAGGTTGCTGACCAGCACCGTGATGTCTTCCGAACTCGCGTTCAAGATGTCATCGGTGGTGCGGCTCAGCGTGCTCAGTGAACCCAGCGCATCGGTGAACTGCACTCGCTGATCCTGGAGCAGGGAGAGGATCTTCGGTCCGTCGGCCAACGCCTTCTCCACCACCGGTGTCTGCTCGTTGATGCGCGAGGTCATGCGGTCCAGACCCTCCATCGCGCGAATGATGTTGACCCGCTGATCGTTCAGCTCTTCCACCAGCGTGTTCAGGCGCGGAATCAGTTCCCGCAGCACATCTTCGCGGCCGGCCATCGAGTTGTTGAGTTCGGTGACGATGTCACCGACCTGCGCCAGACCACCGCCGTTGAGCACCACCGACAGCGAACTGAGCACCTGCTCGGTGGTCGGATAGGTGCAGGCGGCCACCTGTTGTGCCGAATTGATGTCGGGAATCGGTTGCTGGTTCTCCGGCTCCGGAATGTTCTCCGCCTCGGGGCAATCGGCGGCCGGGATCTCATCGCCCGCTTGCAGAGTGCCCGAATCCGCGTCCTCCGGCTGCACGATCTGCAGGTGCAACGAACCGAGAACGCTGGTCATCCCGACCATCACATGGGAACCCACCGGAATCGAGGTCCCCTTGTTGAGCCGCAGCGTCACCTGCGCCTGCCAGTCGTTCACCGAGATCTTTCCGACACTGCCGACAGTGGCGTCGTTGATCATGACGGGTGCGTTCTGAACCAGGTTGGCGGCGTTGGGAATTATGGTCGTCAGCTCGTACGAGCCGCGACCGGTGCCATCCGCACCGGGAATCGGCAACGAGTTGAGTCCCTCGAACCCACAGCCCGACGCCATCAGCGCCGTACTGATCACGGTCGCCCCGACGATGTTGCGGGCGACCACCTTTCGTCTCAACACTGCGCGCATCATCCCTCACCACCGAACGGCACCAGCAGCTGCGCCAAGCCGGGGTTCTTGTACTGAGAGCGGGTCGCGGCGTCCTGATCGCGAATACCCTGCTGCGCCCGCGCTTTCACGCTCGCATTCTGGTACGAGATCTGATCGGGTGTGGCGTTGATACCCGACACCGGATTGGACAGGAACGGCGGATAGTTCATCCCGATCGTCCCGAAGATCGGACCCAGGACATCGACACACTGTTCGACCAGGTCCTCCTGGCCGGGACGGGCCGTACCCGCCATCGAGCCACATAGAAGGTTGATCAGGTTGCCGCCCATACCCAGTCCGAAGATGCCCGACAACGACCCCTGGAGCGGGTTGTAGATGTTGTAGAAGTTCGACAGCTGGGTCGGGCCGGAATGCAGTAGCCCGCGGATCTCTTCGTCTTTCTGCGCCAGCACATTGGTGGCCTCGGAGAGATCACCGACCGACTCACTGAGGGTCGCCCCATTGGTGTCGATGAACGTCTGGATGTCGGTCAGCGCGGTGTTGAGGTTGGTCAGCGCACCGTTCAGGTTGTCGGTGTTGTCGGCCAGAACCTGGCTCACCGACGCGATACGGCCGTTGAACTGCACCAACTGATCATGGCTCTGCGACAGCGCCTCCGTCAGCGTCTGGAGATTGCGAATCGACTTGAAGAGATCGTCGCTGCCACCGGCCAGCGTGCCGGTGACATCCGACAATTGCTGGATGGCCTGGCGGATGGCCGTGCCGTTGCCGTCGAGGTTCTGATCGAAGACGTCGACCGCGCGGGCAACCGACCCGGGGTCGGCGCCCTGCGGACCGACCGCCTCGGTCAACCTGCTCAGCTCCGCCTTGATCTCATCCCACTCCACCGGAACCGCGGTGCGCTCCATCGGGATGTCCCCACCGCCACCGAGCGTCGGACCGCCCTCATACACCGGGGTCAACTGGACAAACCGGCCGGAGACGAGGGACTGCGCGACCACGATCGCCTCGACGTCTTCGGGCAGCTTCCGGTTGCGGTCGACCTTCAGTTCGACCTGAACATCGTTGTCCCGCGGGGTGATCGACCCGACCGAGCCCACGTCGACGCCCAGGATCTTCACCGAGTCACCCTCGTACAGCGCATTCACGGTCGAGAAGTACGCCGTATAGGTCTTGTAATTCGCCTTCTGGAGGCCGTAGTACACCGCCACGACCGCCACCATGACGGCCACGACGACTGCGGTGACCTGCCAGAACCGTTTGCTCAAGCGTCCCATTGTCATCCCCCCGCCGGTCCGGTCGGATACGAAGGCGCCGGGGCCGGTTTGTTTGAGTCGGGCGAGTTCGCCATGTCCGGGCGGGTGGTGATGTCCGGCGGAATCTTGAACGCGTACTTGGTGAATGTCTCGAAGGCCTCCGGGTACTTCTGCTGGAACACCCTCATGAACGTGGCGGTGAGGTCACCGAACGTGGTCAGACCCACCAGTGAGGAGAAGTACGGGCCACTGGACACCGCTTCTCCCAGCACATTTGCGTAGGGCCCGAGCTCGTCCAGCGTCAGCGCGAGATTCTCCTGGTTGTCGATCAGGATCGCGAGCACGCCGTTCAGCTGATTGAGGACCGGCGTGAGCTGCGCATTGTTGTTGTCGATGAACAAACTGATCTGTGCGGTGACGTTCTCGGTCCCGGTGATCAACTGCTCCAGCGCATATCGGCGGGCCTGGACCTCGCCGAGCAGGGAGTTCGCATCGACGAGCAGGCTGTTGATCTGGCCGCTGCGCTTCGCCACCACATCGGTGACGCTGCCGGCCCGGTCCAACAGTTGCGACAGCGACTCGTCACGATCGGCAATCGCCTTGGACAACCGCGCCACCCCGTCGACAGCCGACTGCACCGACTCCGGGGTGTCGGAGAAGGTGTCCGACAACGTGTTCAGTGCAGCGTTGAGCTGCTCGGTATCGGTTTCGGCGATCGTGTCGGTGGCACCTTCAAGGGCATCGATCAGCGAATACGGCGCCACGGTCCGCTCGACGGTATCCCCCGGCATCAGCTTTCCGGTGCCCTCGGACACCAGGGTCAGATTGCGTCGGCCGAGCACGGTCTCGGTCTTGATGATGGCCGTGCTGGCACCTCCGAGACGGACGGTGTCGGCCATGTTGAACGTGATCTTCGCCTTGGTTCCGTTGTCGGTGTCGGCCAGCGAGATCCCCTGAACGGTACCGACATTCACCCCGGAGACGATCACGACGTCACCGGTGGACAGGCCACCGGCATCGTCGAAGAGTGCGGTGTAGACGCTGCCGTTCGACAGGAACGGGAGCTTGTCCATCTGCAGGGCCACGATCACCACCAACACGGCGATCACCACACCGATGAAACCCACACGGGCGCGGTCGGGTTCGCCACGCTTACGGCGCCGGGCCTCGTCGGCCTGGTCGGTCGCGGTTCGCTCACCTTTGAACAATGCGGACATCACAGCGGGTTACACCTCCCTCCGGGGTTGGTGTTCGGTCCGGTCGCGTCTGTCGATTTCCAGACGATCTCCTGCCCGTCCGGGCCGGTGAACATGATGTTGATCTGGCAGAGCCAGATCTGCAGCCAGGCACCGTAACTACCGAGGTTGGACAGTGCCTTGAAATCGGACGGCAGACGACCGAGCAGACCCCGGACGTAATCCTCACTCTTGAGCACTTCTTCGGAGACCTGCCCGGTGGCGGTGATCAGCGACGTCAGATCGGACTGGTTCTCGGCCAGCACATCGTTCAGGTCGTTGGTCACCTCGGAGGTGTTGGTGATGGCCTCACCGATCACGTTGCGCTGTGAGTCGAGACCCGAGATCAGCTTCTGCAGCTGATCCAGCGACGTGTCCAAACCCTCGTCGTCGGCCTCGATGGTGCCAAGTGTGGTGTTGAGGTTGTCGATGACCTGCCCGATCAGCTGATCGCGGTCGGCAAGTGAATCGGTGAAAGTTGCTGTGTTGCTGAGTAGTTCACCCAGCGCCGGCCCCTGACCCTGGAACACCTTGACCAGGGACGTCGACAGCTCGTTGATCTCCTTCGGGTCGAGCGTCCGGAACAGCGGCTTGAAGCCACCGAGGAGGTTGTCGAGATCCAGCGCCGGTTCGGTCTGTGTGATCGGGATCGAACCGTTGTCCTTCAACAGTGCACCCGGTTCACCGGTACCTTCCTGCAGCTCGAGAAAGCGGTCGCCGGTGAGGTTTTCGTAGCGGATCAGCGCCTGCACAGAGGTGGGCAGCCGATACTTCTCGTTGACGTCGAACTCGACAACCGCCTTGTTGTCGGGATTCAGGCCCACCGAGCCGACCTTGCCGACCTCGACACCGGCGATCCGAACCTTGCTACCCGACTTCAGTTGGGAGGCACTGGTGAACGTCGCCTTGTAGGCGTAGCTCGAACCACCGCGGTACTGGCTGAACACAACCACCAGGCCCACGAAGATCAGCACCATCACCACTGCGAAAGCCCCGAGCTTGATGACGGTGGCGCGAAACGCACGCTCTCTGGAAACTGCCATCTCACACCTCCCCTGGCTGACTGGTCATCGGTTGTTCCTCATCCACGTGGCGCCGGCCCGAACATCACGTCGAACAATTTGGACGCATCCAGCTTGGGTGTGGTTCTCGGCTGATACGGGACCGCGGCGTTGTCCCCGACGTAGAACCCGGCGTGCTCACGGGTACTCGGATCGCTGAGCCCGTATTCACAGGTTGGCGGCCCGTCCATGTTGACCCTCGGCAGGTCCTCCGGGTAGCGGTACGGTTCCTTACCCGGCAGCAAGCCCGCGTTCAGATGCACTCGCGCGTCGTCGACGCCGAACACCGGTAGCGCTTTCTGGCCGGCACTGGCGGTGGCCGTGATGAAGCAGGCCAGCCCCGGGGCCTGGTATCCGAGCAGTGTCGCGGTCGGGTTCAGGTTCGCCAGCGTCGAGATGATGTTCGCCTTGGACGGCGCGATGACACCGTTGATGGTGTCGGCCATCCCGGTCACGTTCACCAGTAGCGCATCGAGGTCGGATGAGTTGTCCACCAACGTATTACCCGTGGCCGTGAAGTTGTCGACGATCTTGAGCAGGTCGGGCATCACGTCGGCATAGACGTTGGTGAACTCGGCCGTGGCCTCGATGTCGCGGCTGAGTTCGTCCAGGTGCGGGTTGACCTTGCCCAGCAGTTCGGACAGGTCGGCGAACCCCTGACCGATCTGATCACCTCGACCGGACAGTGCGGTGTCGATCGCACTGATGGTGGCGTTGAGCTTCTCGGGCTGGACCGCCGCCAGCACACCGACCAGCCGCTCGTAGATCGTGTTCAGTTCGACCACAACACGATCGGTCTCGATGGCCGAACCGCCGTGCAGTGTCTCCTCGCTGGGATCCTCCGGGATCTCGAGGTTGACCGACTTGGCGCCGAACACCGTGTTGGATTTGATGTCGGCCCGGACGTTGGCCGGGATGTATCGGAGCTGGTCCGGATTCATGTCGAGGACGAGTTTGACACCGTCCTCCGACTCCGTGATCGCACCGACGCGGCCGACCACCACACCACGCAACCGGACCTTCGCATCCGGGCTCATCACGAGTCCGGCCCGGTCGGCGGTCAGCGTCACCGGCACCGTCGACGCGAACGAGCCGAGGAACTGCAGGGATGCCAACGCGCAGGCCAGTATCAGCGACATCACCAGCACGGTGGCCGCAATCTTCTTCGCCCAAGCGGGGCGTTCGGTTCTCTGTGACATGGCCTACCCCGAGAGGTTGAACTTTCCGTCGACGCCGTAGATGGCCAGTGAGGTCAGCAGGGTGATCACCACGACGACCACGAGCGACGCCCGCACGGCGTTGCCGACCGCGATACCGACGCCCACCGGACCGCCCGAGGCGTTGAAGCCGTAGTACGTGTGGATCATCATGACCGCCACCGCCATACAGATCGCCTGCACGAACGACCACAGGATGTCGGTGGGAATGAGGAAGGTGGAGAAGTAGTGGTCGTACACGCCGGACGATTGTCCGTAGAGGAACACCGTCGCAAAGCGACTGGCGAGGAACGAGGCGACCGAAGCCAATGAATACAGCGGGATGATGGCGATCAGGCCCGCCACGATGCGGGTGCTGACCAGGTAGGGAATCGACTTGATCGCCATCGCCTCGAGAGCGTCGATCTCCTCACTGACACGCATCGCACCGAGCTGTGCCGTGGCGCCGGCGCCGATCGTTGCCGCCAAACCGATTCCGGCGATGACCGGCACGGCGATACGGACGTTGATGAAGGCGGAGAAGAATCCGGTGAGTGCCTCGACGCCGATGTTCGACAACGAGCTGTAGCCCTGGACTGCGATGGTGCCGCCGGTGAAGAGCGTGAGGAACCCGACGACCACGACGGTGCCACCGATCATGGCAAGTGCGCCCGACCCCATACTGATCTCAGCGATCAGCCGCAGCGTTTCCTTCTTGTACGCCCGCACCGCGCGGGGGATGTTGATCAGGCTGTCCCAGTAGAAGAATGCCTGATCACCTATGCGGTCCCAACCGGAACCCGCTCGTTTGAACGCCACGCGCGTTGAGCGTAGTCGGACGGTATGCGGAAGGATCATGGCGTCACCCTGCAGTCGCTTTGAGGCCAACCGCGGTGACCACGACGTTCACGACGAACAGCGCCATGAACGAATAGACCACGGTTTCGTTGACGGCATCGCCGACGCCCTTGGCGCCACCGGCCACGTGTAGACCGCGGTAGCAGCCGACCAGGCCGGCGGCGAGGCCGAACAGCGCGGCCTTCACCATCGAGATCATCAGTTCGGGAAAGCCGGTCAGCAAGGTCAGATTCGCGATGAACGCGCCCGGGTTCACATCCTGCAGGTACACCGAGAACACGAAGCCGCCACCGATACCGATGGTGCACACCAGAGAGTTGAGGAGGATCGCGACCAGCGTCGAGGCGATGACCCGGGGTACCACCAGGCGGTGGATCGGATCGATGCCGAGGACCTGCAGGGCGTCGATCTCTTCACGGATCGTCCGGGCTCCGAGGTCGGCACAGATGGCGGTCGCGCCGGCTCCGGCAACGATCAACACCGTGACGATCGGGCCGATCTGGGTGATGGTGCCCAGTGCGGCGCCTGCGCCCGAGAGATCCTGGGCGCCGAGTTCGCGCAACAGGATATTGAGAGTGAAGCTGACCAGAACGGTGAACGGGATGGCCACGAGGACTGTGGGAACCATCGAAACACGCGCAATGGCCCACGACTGCTCGACCGTCTCGCGCCACTGGAACGGTGCCCGGAAGAGCTCCCGCGCCGCGCTGACACTCATGGCAACAAAATCCCCGACGCCCTCGAACGGACCTGCCAGCCTGCGGTTCACCAACTCTCCTTCAGCAAAAGACTTCCCCCCGGACCGGACTGAGCTGTCTGATCATAACGTGTTCTAGTTCTGATTTGGGTGATTCGTAGTACTTGCCAACAGGAACTTTTCACTCGAGACGTCCGTCCAGAAGCTTTCATATTGAAACACGTTCCACACCCGCAGCGCCCTACGCTCCCCAACGGAGGCCTGCCAGTTTGACCGCGAACTTATCACACGTCCAGTTCACCCAACGGGAAGAAACGACCAACCCAAAGGTCTCGAAATGGCTACCCGAACAGGGCTTTACCAGCAGAGAACGTGTCTGCAGGATCGCGGCCGACGAAGTACTCGGCCAGACTCTTCGTGAGATCGCCTCGATCCCAGGCATCACCGCCTGCGACAAAGCTCTGCTCCACCGTCGGCGCCGCCATCAGCGTCACCTTGGGTCCGTAGACCACGAACACCTGACCGTTGACGCCGTCCGATTCCGGACTCGCCAGGAACTGCACCAGCGTGACGACATGATCGGTCGAGAGCGGATCGACCGAGCCCTGCGGCGCATCGCCGAAGGTGCCCTCGGTCATCGCGGTACGAGCTCGCGGGCAGATCGCGTTCGAGCGCACGCCGTAGGCGGCCAGGCCGCGCGCGGCGGTCAGCGTCAGCGACGTGATCCCCGCCTTCGCCGCACCATAGTTGGCCTGCCCCACCGGACCCGACAACCCGGCCTCGCTGGAAGTGTTGATCAAGCGGCCGAACACCGGCCCGCCGGCCGCCTTCGACTGCGACCGCCAATACGCCGCAGCATTGCGGCACATCAGGAAATGCCCTCGCAGATGAACTCGGATCACCAGATCCCAGTCATCGTCGGACATGTTGAAGAGCATCTTGTCCCGGACCAGGCCGGCATTGTTCATCACCACATGCAGACCGCCGTGCGATTCGGTGGCAACGCGCATGATCTCGGTGGTGGTGGCCGAGTCCGAGATGTCGCCTGCCACCGGCACGCCGACACCGCCCGCGGCCTCGATCTCGGCGAGGACATCACTCGAATCGAGCGCGCCGGCGAGGTCGTTGACGATCACGGTGGCACCGAGGGCGCCGAGCCCGATCGCCTCCGCCCGCCCCAACCCGGCTCCGGCACCGGTCACAACCGCCACTTTCCCGGCGAGTTCCGGCCCGGACCGCGCATCCTGGTCGAGCTCCGCATTCGGCTGCGTCTTCGAGATTGCGCTCACAGATCCTCCACTCGATGTCACCAACCCGGATGAGCCCTGAGGGGCACACTCCGGGTGCGTCGAGACAAATGTAGAACGTGTTCTCGATTTACGGCAACTATCGGGTCTGCGATCCCAGGTTCTGGTATCCGGTGCGCCGCAACTCGGCGCACCGGATCACAACCCTTCAGTCCTCGACGGACAACGCCGACTTGGGGCAGCTACTGGCCACCTGGCGCATCTCCTCGCGCCGCTCTTCGGGCACATCCTCTTGCAATATGACCAGGTAGTCGTCGTCATCGAGATCGAAGACGTCTGGCGCCATACCCACACAGACACCATTGGACTCACACAGGTCGAAATCAGCCTTGATCTTCATCGTCACGAGCTCCCTTCCCTTGCCGTCTCAGACGGCCCCAGTATTGACGGACACCTACCAACAGGTTAGAACGTGTTATAGAACGAGTCGACCGGGATCCCCCCGCCCCGACTCCTTCTTTCCCACCCGCAACCCCCCTGGAGCACCGATGCGCATCGCATATACCGACCAGCAGCAAGAGCTTCGGCGCGAACTCCGGGCGTACTTCTCCCATTTGATCACGCCCGAACGTCGATTGGCACTGTCTTCCACCAGCGGAGAGGTCGGCGAAGGCAACGTCTATCGCGAGGTCGTAAGTCAGATGGGCCGCGACGGCTGGCTCGCGCTCGGCTGGCCCAAGGAGTACGGCGGCCAGGAGCGGTCGATGATGGATCAGCTGATCTTCACCGACGAGGCCGCCATCGCCGGTGCACCCGTCCCGTTCCTCACGATCAACTCCGTCGCGCCGACGATCATGCATTTCGGTACCGATGCGCAGAAGGCAAAGTACCTGCCCGCCATCGCATCCGGTGATGTCCACTTCGCCATCGGCTATTCAGAACCCGGCGCAGGCACCGACCTGGCGTCGCTGCGCACCTCAGCGGTCCGGGACGGCGACGACTTCGTCATCAACGGCCAGAAGATGTGGACGAGCCTGATCCAGTACGCCGACTACATCTGGCTCGCGTGCCGCACCGATCCGGAGGCGAAGAAGCACAAGGGCATCTCGATGCTCATCGTGCCGACCGATGTCGAGGGATTCTCGTATACGCCGGTGCACACGATGGCGAGTGTCGACACGAGCGCCACCTACTATCAGGACGTGCGCGTGCCCGCCGATTCCCTGGTGGGCGAGCTCAACGGCGGCTGGCCGCTGGTGACGAACCAGCTCAACAACGAGCGGGTGTCCCTGTGTAGCGCGGCACCGATCCAGACCGCCCTGCGCGAGACGATCGAGTGGGCCCAGAACACGAAGACCGCCCGCGGTGGCCGGGTCATCGACTCCGAATGGGTCCAGATGAATCTGGCCAAGGTCCATGCCAAGGTCGAGTTCTTGAAGCTGATCAACTGGAACATCGCGTCGGAAGCAACCGGCGGTGGATCTCCGTCACCGGCCGACGCGTCGGCCACCAAGGTGTTCGGTACCGAGTTCGCCACCGAGGCCTATCGGTTGCTGATGGAGGTGCTGGGCCCCGCGGCCACACTGCGACCGGGCAGCCCCGGCGTCCACCTTCGGGGCCGCCTCGAACGCTTCCACCGTTCGTCGCTGATCTTGACCTTCGGTGGCGGAACCAATGAAGTCCAGAGAGACATCATCGCGATGCTCGCCCTGGGCCAGCCCCCTGCCCGCCGCTGATACCGCCCGCTGATCACGGACCAAAGGAACCTTCACCATGGACTTTCACCGCAGCGAGCAGACCGCCGATCTGGCCGGACTCACCCGCGACATCACCAAGAAGTTGGTCACCACCGACCGACTCGAGGCCCTCGAGCACCGTGGCAGCGCACCCGGCGCCCAGCAAGGGAGCTTTGATCGCGAGTTGTGGACCCAGCTCGCCGCCTCCGGGCTTCTTGCTCTGGAACTCGACGACGATCTGACCGTGCTCGACAATCTGGCGATAGCAGAAGAATTGGGCCGGACGTTGGCGCTTGTCCCGTTCGGTCCGTCGGCCTTCACCGCGGTCCCGGCCATCGCCCGGTTCGGCACCGAGGTGGTCAAGGCGCGCTGGCTCGAGGATTTGTCGAATGGCACCGCGATCGTCACCGTCGGCCTCGATGAAGATCTGGCAGACGATCCGCTGGCACCGGTGGCATCGGCGACGCCAACCGATGACGGGTGGGTCCTGGCCGGCGCGAAACTGAATGTGCCGTATGCCGAAGACGCCGACGCCATCATCGTCAATGTCGCCGGACCACAGGGTGCGGCGGTGTTCATCGTGCCCACCGATCGCGACGGCCTCACGATCACCCCGGCCTTGTCGACGGGTCAGGGCCCCGGCGCATTCGTCGAACTCGACGGCACCGTGGTCACCACGGACGACCAGCTCGGCGAGGCCGGCACCGCGGTGATCGATTTTCTGCGCGACCGGATGACCCTCGCCTTGTGCGCCGAACAGACCGGCATTCTCGAGCGCGCGCTGGAGCTGACCGCCGAATATGGCCGGGACCGTGAACAATTCGACCGCAAGATCGGGTCGTTCCAGGCCGTTGCGCAACGACTTGCCGACGCCTACATCGACGTACGGGGTCTGAGACTGACCACCCTGCAGGCCGCCTGGCTGCTGTCCGAAGGTCTCGAGGCAGGTAAGGAACTGGCGACCGCGAAATTCTGGGCGGCCGATGCCGGCCACCGAGTCGCGCACACCGCCGTCCACATCCACGGTGGTGTCGGTATCGACGTCGATCATCCCGTGCACCGATACTTCCTGCGCGCCAAGCAGAACGAGTTCAATCTGGGATCCGCGCCGGTGCAACTGCGCCGGATCGGCTCCGCACTTGCCGGCGAACCAGCCTGAGGCGATGACCACCCCGAATCAGATCACACCGGCTCCGGGTACTGTCGGCGCCCTGTTGGCACCGTTGACCGACACCGTCGACTCCGGCCTCTACTTCGAAGACGAGTTCGTCTGTTGGCGTGACCATCTGAAGTTGTCGGCGACCCGCGCTGCGGCCCTACGAGGGGTGATCGACACCGACCGTCCGCCGCACGTGGCCCTGCTCCTCGAGAACATTCCCGAGTTCAGTTACCTACTCGCGGCCGCCGTCCTCGGAGAGCTTGTCGTGGTGGGCCTGAACCCGACGCGTCGCGGATCGGCTTTGGCCGCCGACATCGCCACCGCCGACTGCCAGGTCGTGATCGTCGAGAACTCGACGGCGCACCTGGTCGATGCCACGGTCGTCCCGAATGTGTTGGTGTTCAACGTCGAAGATCCACAATGGGAGAAGTTGCTCGACCCACACGCCGGTGTCGAACCTCGTTTCGGCGTCGGCGATCCCGACGCCCTGTTGATGCTGATCTTCACCTCCGGTACGAGCGGCGACCCGAAAGCAGTGCAGTGCAGCCACCGGAAGCTGGCGGCCAGCGGCGTGATGCTCTCGCAACGGTTCGAGTTGGGCCCCGAAGACGTCGCCTACCTGTCGATGCCGATGTTCCATTCGAACGCGATCATCGCCGGCTGGATGGTGGCGGTCGCGGGGGGTTCATCGGTTGCGTTGCGGCGCAAGTTCTCGGCGGGTGCGTTCTTCGACGACATCCGTCGATTCCGCGCGACCTACGCGAACTATGTCGGCAAACCGTTGTCGTACGTGCTGGCCACCCCGGCCCGGCCCGACGACACCGACAATCCGCTGCAGATCCTGTACGGCAACGAGGCCTCGGCGGCCGACATCGTCGCCACCACAACACGTTTTGATGTCCGGGTGGTCGACGGCTTCGGTTCCACCGAAGGTGGGGTCGCCATCACCCGCACCACCGATACGCCGCCGGAGGCCCTGGGCCCACTGGTCGCGCCGAATCAGGTGCGCAACCCCGAGACGGGCGAGGTCTGTGCCGTCGCCCGATTCGATGAGTCGGGACGGCTCACCAACGCCGACGAAGCCGTTGGGGAAATCGTCAACAGCTCAGGCGGCGGACTGTTCACCGGTTACTACCGCAATCCGGCCGCCGACGCCGAACGGATGCGCGACGGCATCTACCACACCGGCGACCTCGGCTACGTCGACGAACACGGATACGTGTATTTCGCCGGACGCCTGGGTGATTGGGTCCGTGTGGATGGAGAGAACATGGGCACCGGCCCCATCGAACGGGTGCTTCTGCGGCATCCATCGATCACCATGGCCGCGGTCTACGGTGTCCGGGCCGAGATCGGAGACGAACTCGCTGCGGCGCTTGTCGCCCCCGGCCTGAGCGCTGAGCAGCTGACGGATTTTCTGTCCGCACAACCGGATCTGGGTCCCAAGCAGTGGCCCAGTCGAATCCACATCGTCGACGATCTTCCGCAGACCGACACATTCAAAATCCTCAAACGCAACCTTGCCGCGGACACCACCGCACCCACCTGGATCCGCCCCGACCGGACCCTCGAATACGTCCCGACACCACCCTGACCCGAAACTGTGCCCTTTTGGCGAACAAAAGCCCAGGTCGGCACCGCCAAAAGGGCACAGTTTCGGGGTGCGGGGGTCAGCTGCGGTTGACCCGGTCGAGGTACTTGGCCCGCTCGGTCTCGTCGAACTCCATGAACATGGTGTCGAAGCCGAAGTACTTGCCGTACAGGTTCTTCATGAACCGCGGCGTCACCATCCAGCCGAGCACCGACATGCTCTGGCGCGGGATCACCACCCGGTCCCGATTGCTCTCGATACTCCGGACGATCTCCCGCGCAACATCAGCGGGCTCGATGGGCGGCATCATCTTGGTGGTCTGCAGACCGTCGATGAGCCCGGTCTTGGTGAAGTTGGGCATCACCGCGAGTACTCGGACGCCACTGGAGCTCAATTCACCATCCAAAGCCTCGGAGAACGCGATCACCCCGGCCTTGGCCGCGCTGTAGATACTCAGTCCAGGAAGGGGAACCAGTCCGGCAACCGAGGAGACGTTCAGGATCTGGCCCGAACCCCGCGCCACCATGCGACGGGCGGCCAGCCGAGTGCCCCGCACCACCGCGAGCAGATCGATTTCGAAGTTCCTGGTGATCACCGCGTCGGAGAAATCGAGGAACGGCCCGGTCGGCATGATGCCTGCGTTGTTGATCAGCACGTCGAACTTGCCGAACTCGGCGTCGACCCGATCGAGGAAGGCGGCGAACGATTCGTCGCTGGTGACGTCGAGGGGGTAGCCCTCGCACCCGAGGTTGGCCGCGGCCTTGGCGACAACTTCTTCGTCGATGTCGCCGAGCACCACCTTCGCACCCTTTTCCTGCAGCTCGGCCGCCGTGGCCAGCCCGATGCCGCGAGCACCACCGGTGATCACAACCACCTTGTCCCGCAATGAGATCGCGGCGCCCTTACGGCTCCGCACCACTGCTCGCAGGATTCCCGACTTCCCCATCTGGTCCCTCACTTCATCTGCTCGCGGCCACGATCGATGACCGCCTTCCGTGCCGCCTCGACGGACGCCGGATCAAACGCGGCCATCCAGGCAGTGGAATGTGTTGCCTCGGTGTCCAATTCCGGACCGAGTCCGTGCTGTTGCGCCTCGCGATACGAGGCGAGCAGGGCCGCGACGGCTCTGGTGTTGTTGCCACCGATGTCGGCGGCCAGGGCCAGCGCGGTCGGCAGCAGATCCTCATGCGGCACGACCTCGGTGACCAGTCCGACCCTCAGGGCAGTCTGCGCGTCGACGAAGTTACCGGTCAGGCTCATCCGCCGGGCAAAACCCCAGCCGACCGCGGCAGGCAGGCGTCCGGTCAGACCCCACGCAGGCACCATGCCCACCCGCGCATGGGTGTCGGCGAAACGGGCCCGATCCGAGGCGATGAGGAAGTCACAGGCCAAGGCCAGTTCCAGACCGCCGGTGACCGTGGCACCGTTGATGGCCCCGATGACCGGTTTGCGGAGCGGAACCCACGGGAATCCCGTCGGCGGGCCGGGGATGTTGACGTCGTCCCATCCACCCTCTGAACCGAGCCCCTTGAGGTCGACACCCGCAGAAAATGCGGGGTCGGTCCCGGTGAGCACCACCGCGCCGACCGAATCGTCGGCGTCGGCAGCCGCCAGCGCCGCCCGCAACGCCGTGACGACCTCTCCGGTCAGGGCATTTCGCGCTTCCGGCCGGTTGAGCGTGATCAGCACAACGGTCACACCCGCCTCGGTGTCGACCCGCGCCGTGAGCACCACCGGCTCATTCAACTCCGCCATGCCCCACCTCCTGCCCCTGAGATCTTTGCCGTGAATTCACTCGACGGCTGTGACCATATCTGATCACAGCCGTCGGCAAAATGGATCTGCGCAGTGACGCGGTACTAGCGGGCCTTCTGCAGTCGTTCCACGGCCACGTCGTACTCGCTGACCAGGTCATCGATCAGGTCTGCCGTGGGAGTGATCGCATTCATGCGGCCGACGATCTGTCCGGCAGGCATGGCCACGACACCGGGGTCGTCAGCGGCCGAGATCCGCGCGTGGGCCTCGGCGACCAGGATGTTCTGCAACGGCATCGGCAACGCATCCGGGGCATCCGGCGCATCCCACGCGTCGGTCCACTTGGTCTTCAACAGGCGGGCGGGCTTACCAGAGTAGATCCGCCTGCGCACGGTGTCCTTCGACGTGGCGTTCAGGATCGCCTGTTGGATGACCGACGGACCCGCACCGCGTACACCGAGCTGATACTCGGCCGCGGTGAGCCAGTAGGTTCCCATCCACACACCGCTGGTACCCATGGCCAGTGCGGCAGCGATCTGACGACCGCTGCCGACCCCTCCAGCCGCCAGCACATGTGCCGAGTCCCCCACGGCATCAACAATTTCCGGCCACAGGATCATCGAGGTGACCTCACCTGTGTGACCACCTGCCTCATAACCCTGCGCGATCACCAGATCCACCCCGGCGGCGACATGCCGCAAGGCGTGCTCTTTGGCCCCCGCCAGCGCCGCCACCTTCACCCCGTGGGCGTGCACGTTCGCGATCACGTCATCCGGGGGTGAGCCCAGTGCGTTGGCGATGAGCTTGATCTGCCCGTACTTGTCGGCGTGCGCCATCGACACGTCGACGTGGGACCGCGCGACCGAATGCAGCCATCCCAGAACACCGGCGTTGACGCGGTCACCGCCGGGCAGCGGCGGTACACCGAGGTCGTCGAGGGTGCGCTCGACGAAGGCGCGGTGCTCCGGCGGGATCATCGCGTCGAGGTCGATCTGCGAACCCTCGGTGGGGATCTTGGCGGGCATCACCACGTCGACACCAAACGGTTTGCCGTCGGTGTTCTCGCGCATCCAGTCAAGGGTGGCGTCGAGTTCCTCCGCCTCGTTGAACCGCACGCAGCCCAGCACACCGAGGCCACCGGCCCGGCTGATCGCCGCCGCCACATGCTCGGACGGGGTGAACCCGAATATCGGGTATTGGATTCCGAACTCGTCGGACAGTGAAGTACGCACCGGTGTCAGGCCTTTCGTGAGCTGGTTGTCAGATTTTCGTCGGCCGAGCGGGATTCGGCGATCTCCGCCGCCCAGCGATAGTTGGGCTTGCCGGCCGGGGAACGTTTGATCTCGTCGACGAACCACACCGCCCGCGGGCACTTGTAGCCGGCGATGTCCTGCCGGGCAACGGCATTGATCTCATCAAGCGTCGGACGCACGCCGTCCCTGGTCGCGATGATGGCGGCGACCCGTTGTCCGTATCGCTCGTCGGGCACCCCGACCACCACGGTGTCGAAGATGTCCGGATGAGCCTTGAGTGCCGACTCGACCTCTTCGGGGTGGATCTTCTCGCCACCGGAATTGATACTCACCGAACCACGTCCGAGCATCGTCACCGTGCCGTCGTCCTCGACACGCGCCTGA
This sequence comes from Williamsia sp. Y712, assembly GCF_059445525.1. Classification (NCBI taxonomy): domain Bacteria; kingdom Bacillati; phylum Actinomycetota; class Actinomycetes; order Mycobacteriales; family Nocardiaceae; genus Williamsia; species Williamsia sp. Y712. The sequence goes on along the minus strand of NZ_JCAIUN010000001.1, from coordinate 1,481,202 downwards.
TCCCCCGGGATGGAATACCGGATGCCGTTGTAGGTCTTGAAGGTCTTGTCCGTCTTGACCGGGTCGTTGTAGTACCGCAGCGGGATGTGCCCGGTCCGGGCCAGGATCCCGACCTCTCCCTTACCGGGCTCGATGACGGAACCATCATCGCGCAGAACAACTGTCGACAGGTCGGCCTTGACCCGCGGGCCACCACCGCTGTGCGAGGTCTCCTTCGAGATGACACCCATCCCGGAAAAGCCGGTCTCCGATGAACCGATGGCGTCGATGATGACCGCATTCGGGAACTTCTCGACGAACTGGTCCTTGACCGAGGCCGAGAACAGCGCGGCGGACGATGCGACCGAGAACACCGAGCTGACGTCGTAGTCCTTTTGCTCCAACGCGTCGATCATCGGACGCCCCATGGCATCTCCGGTGATGAAGATGACGTTCACCTTGTGTCGCTCGACGATCTCCCACGTCTGATGGGCGCCGAACTCGGGGTAGACGATGGCCTTGCCGCCTGCGAACAACGCCTGGAACACCGCCCACTGCGATCCACCGTGGATGAACGGTGGGATCGGAAATCTCACCAATTGTCCGCCCTGCGCCCCGGTCTTCGCGAAATGCCACTCGTCGGCGACCGCCTCGCCCGTGTACCAGTCGATACCTCCCCCGAGGACCCGGAACACGTCCTCCTGCCGCCAGACCACGCCCTTCGGATTTCCGGTGGTGCCACCGGTGTAGAGCATGTACAGGTCGTCGTCGGAGCGCGGCTCGAAGTCGCGCTCGATCCCGCCGTCGGCAACCGCCTGCTCGTAGGGGATTCCGTTCACCACCGAGATATCGAGGTCGGAGCCGTCTTCGATCACGATGACCGACCGCAATTCGGGCACCTTCGGTAACACGTTCGCCACCCTGTCGACGTACTGACGCTCGACGACGAGCGCCTTCATGTCGGAGTCGGTGAAGATGTGCTCGAGTTCGCTCTCGACGTACCGGAAGTTGACGTTGACCATCACCGCACGGGCCTTGAAGATGGCAACCATCGATTCGACGGCCTCGATACCGTTTCTGCTGTACAGGCCCACAGAATCGCCCGGACCGACCCCGAGGCCCCGTAGGGTGTGGGCCAGTCCGTTGGCCCGCTGATCGAGTTCGGTGTAGGTCTCGCTGCGCCCGTCTGTTTCCAGCGCCACCCGATCGCCCATCGAATCGACGGCATGCTCGATGAGGTCGGCAATGTTGTAAGCCATACCGACAAAACTAGAACGTGTTACCGTTTGATGGCAAGGCCCTAGCAGATACAGGTCACGCCGCGCCCACGCGCGCTCTGTCATGCCAAAAAATCACACAGCCGTGCGAGAAATCAGGAGCAAATCATGTCGGACGCTGCCCCCCACTGTCTTGTCGAGAAGCGCGGGCACACGTTGATCGTCACGATGAATCGGCCCGAGGCGCGCAACGCACTCTCGAGCGACATGCTCGCGATCATGAATTCCGCGTGGGATCAGGTCGATTCCGACCCCGATATCCGGGTCGCGATCCTCACCGGAGCCGGCGGCTACTTCTGCGCGGGCGCCGACCTGAAGAGCATGAACAAGAAGGCTCCCGGCGACTCCTTCAAAAAGGGTGGCTTCGACCCGACGATGCTCGACGCACTCCTCAAAGGCCGCCGCCTGACCAAGCCCCTGATCGCAGCCGTTGAAGGCCCGGCCATCGCAGGCGGAACCGAGATCTTGCAGGGCACCGACATCCGCGTCGCCGGACAGAGCGCCAAATTCGGTGTGTCCGAGGCAAAGTGGGGTCTGTATCCGCTTGGCGGTTCGGCGGTCCGGCTGGTTCGGCAGATCCCGTACACCGTCGCCGCCGACATCCTGCTCACCGGACGTCACATCACTGCCGCCGAAGCCCTCGAATACGGCCTCATCGGGCATGTCGTCGCCGACGGCACCGCGCTCGACAAGGCCCTCGAGCTCGCCGATCAGATCAGCGCGAACGGCCCCATCGCGGTGCGGGCGATCCTCAAGACGATCCGGGACACCGAGGGCATGCACGAGCAGGATGCATTCAAGATCGACGCCGATCAAGGCATCAAGGTCTTCATCAGCGACGACGCCAAGATCGGCCCGAAAGCCTTTGCGGAGAAGACGATCCCCGACTTCACCGGCAAGTAGCCCGGCCAGGGGCCAACTGTCGAGCCCCTGCGACTAGGCCGTCGGGGTGCCGTAGCAGAGGAACCCGACCACGGTCTCGACCGTTTCTTCGACGTCGAACTCGGCGGAGTTGTCGAGCAAACGCGGCAGTACCGCGCCGAGAAGGCACGACACCATCGCCTCGCCCGCGAACTCCACGTCGAGGTCCTCTCGTAGGTAACCGTCGGCGACGCCGTGCCGGAAGTACTGTCCACACAACTGGCCGAGTTGAACGTAGCTACCGGTCAGCAGTTCGAGGGACGCCTCGTCGATACCCGGCGCCTCCATCATCACGAACGTGAGCGCATCGGGGCGTTCGTTCACGTGGACGACCAGCCTGCGGACCAGCGACCCCATCGCGTCGACGAACTCGGCCGCATCGCGGGGGCGCGGACGGTGCAACTCGGCAATCGCGGTGAGCTCGGCGAGTTCCCTGGCCAGGACTGCATCGAGCGCATCCCGCTTGTTGTCGAAGTAGTTGTAGAACGTGCCGTGACTGCAGCCGATCCGGGCGACGATCTCGGCGACTCCCACGTCGCTGTAACCATTTTCGATGAAGGTTCGCAGTGCGGCGTCGAGCAGTTGGCCTCGGCGAAGCCTGGTCCGCCGGGTGTCGGGGCGAACCGTCGGTTGAACCATCACTCCCCATCCATCGTCGGTGGACGCTTCATCATTCCGTGGAAGGCCAAATCGGCGGCGCCGCTGACAAACCGCTCACGCTTGCCCGGATCGTCGTCCGCCCGCAGCGACATGACAAGCCCGGGCAGCGCCAACATCATCAACAGCCGGGCAACGATCTGCCGCTGCGGCATGGTCAGGACGAACCATCCATTCTCGACAGCTCGCGTCAGTGCCTTGACCACCAGAGAATTGATCATGTACTCGAGCCCGACAACCCGCGCCTTGAGCTCCTTGTCGATTGCGCTGGCCTGCACCCCGATCAGCTTGAGCATCGCCGGATCCTCGTCGACCATCCGGTGGAGCCGATCGCCGATGACCCTGATGTGCAGCGCCATGTCTTGCGCCGTTTGCGCCTCGGCCGCGAGCAACTCATTGGGATCAATGGTTGCGAATATCCGCTCCACAGACCAGTCGAAGACCATGTCCAGCAGCTCTCGCTTACTGCTGACATAGCGGTAGACGGTCCCCTGGCCGATACCCGCGCGTTGCGCTATCTCCGCGATACTCGTTCCGTCATAGCCTTTTTCAGTGAGTACGGCATAGGCTGCCTCGACGATCTGGGTACGACGGTGATCGGCAAGACCCTCGACTTTGGGGCGTCCGCGGCGTCTGCGCACGGGAACGTCAGATGTCATCGCCCGGCGGTCACGCTTTCACGACACGGCTGGCGAGGAATCCGATGTACCCGATCAATCCCACGTAGCCGATCTTCCGGGTCCGCTTGTTCGCAATCGCCAGACCGACCAGGGTCTCGGTTGCCCCGTTGGAGTACGTCCATTGCGTCGTGTTCTCCGGAAAGGCCGCCTTGGTGATCGGTTCGAAGACCTGCGGACTGATGAAGTGCGCCAACCCGGTTGCGGCAAGGCCGAGCCCGGCCACACGGGGCAAGACCGCATCCCGCGATCCGGTATCGCCATCTTGATCGGGGGCCTGTGAACCTCGGGCCGCCGACAAACCTGCACCAGCAGACTTCTTCAACACCCGCGCGAGCACGATTGTCATTCGTTGCCTTTCGTTGATTTCAACACTATCGAAGCCTTTACCCAGGGCAAGCGTTCTGTGAACATCACCGGGTCACGTCATCGAAACGCCCGCCCCCCACCACCTCCGCCGGCATGGTGCCAACTCTCGATCGCGGCGCCCATCGGCGTCACCGGTGCGACATCGTCGTAGATCCACTCCCGGACGATCGAACCCCACGGTGCCGTCGCCTCCAGGCGGCCGAGGAGTTCGCACACACTGAGCTCCGTCCGTCGCGAGAACACATGCGTCTCGACCAGGTCCTGGCGCTGGATCTGTCGATAGTGCCCGGATCCGGGTAGCACCGCGCCTGCGAATGCGGAGCTCGCGATCTGTCTGGTCACCGTCGACCGATCCGGCGACAGATGCCATCCGGCCACCTTGCGGGTGTACTGGGCGACCTGTTCCATCGACATCGCGTCCTCGTCGGGGACGAAGCCCGCGTCGATCGCCAACCGATAGACCTCCTCGTCACGCCCCTCGAGCAGTGCGCGGAACGCATTGCGCTGCAGCGCGATATCCGGCGCTGCCATCGACACGTAGAGTCCGAAGTCCAGGAAGCCGACCTTGCCGTCCGGCATCACCAGCACATTCCCCGGATGGGGGTCGGCGCAGAATTCGCCGCGCTCATAGACGCCACCACAGTAGAACCGGTACACCGCTTCACCGATCCGGTCCCGATCCTCGACCGGGAGCCCGCAGGCAGTGGTGAACGGCATCCCGTCCAGATATTCGGTGACGAGAACCTGATCGGTACTGAACTCGTGGTACGGCCGAGGAATGGTCCAGACCGGATGGTCGAGGTAGAAATCGTGGACGCGTTGATGATTGGCCAGTTCGGTCTCATAGTCCAACTCCGCGAGCATCTGCCGGGAGACCTCTGCCACCACATCGTCCAGGTTGGCACCGGGCATCCTGCCACGCCCCATCCTCACCACCAGCGCAAGATTCTTCAGATCCGCCCGGACCGCGGATTTCACATGGGGATATTGAACTTTCACGGCAACCCGCTCACCGTCCAGCGTTGCGAGATAGACCTGGCCGATGGATGCCGCGGCGATCGGTGTGTCTTCGATGTCCAGGCGCGCCATCCGGGCCGGCCCCAGTGAGGATTCCAGGACCGCCATCATCGCCTGGTTGTCGACGGTCGGTGCGCGGTCGAACAGCGGGGACAGGCGGGCCCTGAACTCCTCCCGGGTGGCCTCCGAGCTCAGGCCCAGGTCGAACATGGCCAGCATCTGGCCGAGCTTGAGGGCCGCGCCCTTCATGCTCCCGACGACGGTGACCAACTCGTCGACAAAGCGGAGTATCTGTTCATCCTGCTTGCGCGCCTTCGCGTCTGCGTCGGCCGACGAGCTGATGAACTTGCCGGTCGCCGTGCGGACCGCGTGACCGGCGACGACCCGTCCGATCTTTTGACCTCTCCCGAGACGTGCACCGAGCTGTCGTGCCGATCCGCCGTCTGTGGGCGGCTTGGCGTCTGCGGGCGGGTCCGACACGCTCGGGACTCTACGCATCGCCGACCTCGAACGTCGCGACTTCGACACGCCGATCAGATCTAGAACATGTTCGCCTCAGATGAGGCGACCCAGACGGGCAATCTGATCGGGATCACGATTGGTCACCATCAACATGCTGACCCCGGCTTGTTCCCACCTCTTGATCTGGCGCCGCACCTCGTCCTCGTCGCCCACGATCATCGTCTCCAGAACCATCTCGTCGGGCACCGCCGCGACCGCCTCGGTCTTGCGACCGGCCAGGAACTTCTCACCGATCTCGCGGACCACTTCGCCGTATCCCATCCGGGTGTAGACCTCGGCGTGGAAGTTCTGCCCCTTGGCCCCCATGCCACCGACGTAGAGCGCGGTCGACGGACGGTAGGTGTCGATAACCGCGGGAACGTTGTCGGTGATCTCGACCTGGACCGTGGCGGCCACCTCGAACGTGTCACGGGTGCGACGCGCCCCTGGCCGCGCGAAGCCCTCGGCAAGCCACGACTCATACATGTCCGACAGCCGCGGCGTGTAGTAGATCGCCATCCAGCCATCGGCGATCTCCGCCGTCAGCGCGACGTTCTTCGGGCCTTCTGCACCCAGCCAAATCGGCAGGTCAGCGCGCAGCGGGTGGGTGATCGGCTTGAGTGATTTCCCGAGCCTGGTCGATCCGGTGGCATCCGACGGGTAGGGCAACGGATAGTGCGGTCCGGCGTTTGTGACCCGCTCTTCGCGGGCCAGCACATCCCGGATCACCTGAACGTATTCACGGGTCCGCGCCAGGGGTTTGGCAAAGGGCTGGCCGTACCAGCCCTCTACGACCTGAGGCCCGGACACCCCGAGCCCGAGGATGTGACGGCCGCCGGACAGATGATCGAGCGTCAGCGCCGCCATGGCCGCCGACGTCGGTGGCCGTGCCGACAGCTGGGCGATGCCGGTACCGAGCTTGATCGTCGACGTCGCAGAGCCCCACCAGGCCAGCGGCGTGTACGCATCGGACCCCCACGATTCAGCGGTGAACACGGCCTCGTAACCCGCCGTTTCGGCGGCCGCGATCAAAGCCGGCGCATCCGGGATCGGCGACGCTCCCCAGTACCCCAATTGCAGACCGAGCTTCATGCCTGGCGACCTCCCGTTCGGCCTAGTCCTTGCGTGACAATCTAGAACCTGTTCTACTCGATTCTGTGAGCGTGAGCCAGATATCAGCAGGATTTGCCGCCGTAGTCGCCCCCATCGAGAACCCCGACGACCCCGTTCTGTCCGCACCACTGCACAACGCCTTCGACTACACCCGCTCGCTCGGGCCGGTCCTGGGACGTTTTGCACGTGGGCTGCTGGACGGCAAGGTGATCGGAGGTCGCGCCGCGGACGGAACCGTGTACGTCCCACCGGTCGAGTTCGATCCCGTCACCCGGGGGCAGATCGACGACTTCGTCGAGGTCTCGCCCGTGGGCACCGTGACCTCATGGACCTGGATGGCGCAGCCCATCAAGGGCCAGCCATTGTCGAAACCGTTCGCGTGGGCCCTGATCCGGCTCGACGGCGCCGACACCGCCCTGCTGCACGCCGTGGCCGCAGGTGGTCCCGCCGATCTGAGTACCGGTGCCCGCGTGCATGCGGTGTGGAAGTCCGCACGTACCGGCCGCATCGACGACATCGACCACTTCGCACTCGGCGAAACCCCAGAACCCGCGTCTCCCAACACCTCCGAGCCTTCGGCTTCGGACGGTGTGATGATCACGACTCCGATCGAATTGACCATCGACCACACCGCCTCCATCGAGGAGACCTGGTATCTGCAGGGCCTCAAGGAGGGCAAGCTCTACGGCGGGCGCACCGGCCCGGGAGCGCCGGTCTACTTCCCACCGCGCGGCGCCGACCCGACCAACGGGAATCCGACCGGAGAGAAGGTCGAACTCACCGACAAGGGCGTGGTGACCACGTTCTGCATCGTCAACGTCCCGTTCCTCGGGCAGCAGATCAAGCCGCCGTATGTGGCGGCCTATGTCCTGCTCGACGGCTCCGACATCCCGTTCCTGCACCTCATCCTCGAAACCGAGGCTGCCGATGTCCATATGGGCATGCGAGTCGAGGCCGTCTGGCGCCCGCGCGAGGAGTGGGACCACACGTTGCGCAACATCAGCCATTTCCGTCCGTCGGGTGAACCCGACGCCGACTACGACTCCTACAAGGATCATCTGTGAGCACATACCGCGACATGCCCCCGATCGCCGTGATCGGATTTGCGCACAGTCCCCACGTCGATGCGACGTTCGGAACCACCAACGGCGTCGAGATGCTGGTGCCGTGTTTCCAGAAGCTGTACGCCGACCTCGGGATCAGCCGCACCGACATCGACTTCTGGTGCTCGGGTTCCTCGGATTATCTTGCCGGGCGAGCCTTTTCATTCATCTCGGCGATCGACTCGATCGGCGCCGTCCCGCCGATCAACGAATCGCACGTCGAGATGGACGCCGCCTGGGCCCTCTACGAGGCCTGGGTGAAGATCGCCACCGGCGAGGTCGACGTTGCTCTTGCCTACGGATTCGGAAAGCCGTCGGCTTCCAATACCGATCAGGTGCTGGCGCTGCAGACCGACCCGCACACCGTCGCCCCGCTGTGGCCCGACGCACGGTCTCTCGCTGCACTGCAGGCCCGGGCCGGCCTCGATTCCGGGGCGTGGACCGAAGCCGACATGGCGGCAGTGGCCGCCAGGGGTTCCGGAGCCTCGGTGGATGAACTCCTCAAGTCCGACTACGTCGCCGATCCCCTTCGCGCCCACGATGTCTGCCGCTACACCGACGGCGCCGCCGCGATCATCCTGGCCAGCGAACATCGCGCCCGGGAGCTGGTGGCCAACCCGGCATGGATCACCGGCTGGGATCATCGCATCGACACCCCCAACTTCGGGGCCCGAGATCTGACGAAGTCGCCATCGACGAAACTCGCCGGCGACACTGCGCTCGGCAAGAATCGCACGTTCGACGTCGCCGAATTGCATGCGCCGTACAGCCACCAGGAACTGATCCTCAAGTCCGAACTCGGATTGGATGATTCGGTGATCATCAACCCGTCAGGCGGCGCGCTGGCCGCCAACCCGCTGTTCTCGGCCGGACTCGAACGGATCGGCTACGCGGCGACCACGATCCTGGCCGGCAACGCCGGGACCGCACTGGCCCACGCCACCAGCGGTCCACTTCTGCAACAGAACATGGTCGTCGCGCTGGCCGGCGACGCAGCCGGATCCTCGAAAGGTAAAAACTGATGGGCCGCTATCGCGCTGCGGTGCTCGGCACCGGGCAGACCAAATACGTTGCCAAACGCCATGATGTCTCGATGGCCGGCCTGTGCCGCGAAGCCATCGACAAGGCACTCGAAGATGCCCAGGTGTCGATGGACGACATCGACGCCATCGTGATCGGCAAGGCACCCGACCTGTTCGAGGGCACGATGATGCCCGAACTCGCACTGGCGCAATCGCTGGGTGCAGAGGGCAAACGACTGATCCGCGTCCACACGGCCGGATCCGTGGGTGGTTCGACCGCCAACGTCGGGGCCTCGCTGGTCACCTCCGGCGTGCACCGGCGGGTGCTGGCGATCGCATGGGAGAAGCAGTCTGAATCAAATGCCATGTGGGCATTGTCGATTCCGGTGCCCTTCACCATGCCGGTCGGCGCAGGCGCGGGTGGTTTCTTCGCCCCCCACGTCCGCTCGTACATCCGAAGGTCCGGCGCTCCCGATCACATCGGCGCGATCGTCGCCGCGAAAGACCGGCAGAACGGCGCCCTCAATCCCCTGGCGCATCTCCACCAGCCCGACATCACGGTCGAGAAGGTGATGAGTTCACAGATGTTGTGGGATCCCATCCGCTACGACGAGACCTGCCCGTCGTCCGACGGCGCCTGCGCAGTGGTCATCGGTGACGAAGAAACCGCAGACGACGCAGTGGCCCAGGGCATTCCGGTGGCCTGGATCCACGCCTCGGCCATGCGGACCGAACCGCTGTCGTACTCCCACCGAGACACCGTCAGTCCGCAGGCCGGCCGTGATGCCGCCGCCGCACTGTGGAAGGCGGGCGGGATCTCCAATCCACTCGAAGAGATCGACGTCGCCGAGATCTATGTCCCCTTCTCGTGGTTCGAGCCGATGTGGCTCGAAAACCTGGGTTTCACGCCCGAGGGCGAGGGCTGGAAACTGACCGAGTCCGGCGACACCGCCATCGGCGGGAAGCTGCCGGTGAATCCGTCGGGCGGCGTGTTGTCGTCGAATCCGATCGGCGCCTCCGGCATGATCCGTTTCGCCGAGGCCGCCATCCAGGTCCAGGGCAAGGCGGGCGATCACCAGGTGGCCGGCGCGCGTAAGGCACTCGGCCATGCATACGGTGGTGGATCGCAGTACTTTTCGATGTGGCTCGTGGGCGCCGACAAGCCCACGCACTGACATCGACGCGACGACCGACACGACGGAGACATGATGACGAAGGCACAACCGGCCTACATGAACATCGACCGCGCCAACAACCCCGCGGTGGTTGCGGGCCGGATGTCCCGCGAGTACGTGGGATCACGCAACAAGGCCGCCTGGGTGAACCTGTTCGCCACCGACGGGATCGTACAAGATCCCGTCGGCCCCTCGATGTTCGACGAAGAAGGCATCGGCTTCACCGGGCACGACCGCATCGGTCAGTTCTGGGACATGTCGATCGGCGCCACCGAACAGATCGAGTTCCTCTTCGATGAGGAGATCATCTGCGGCAACGAGGTCGCCTATATCGGCAAGATCGTCACCCACATCGCCGGACACGTCTCCGAAGCCCGGGGCGTGTTCACGTACCGCGCCAACCCCGACGGCAAAATCGCTGCGCTGCGCGCTTTCTGGGAAGTCGAGAAGACGATCAACTCAGTCCGCAAGGCCTGATCGACCCTTTCCCGCTCGCTCTTCTCGGTCCCGCGTACTCCACGGAGTACGCGGGACCGAGTTTTTGCGCGCGCGGTCCCCTGTATCGACACGCGCGCGAGTCCCTCGTATCGACAGCAGTGTGGTTGTGCCGACAGCAGTGTGGCCCCACCCTTTCAAAGGGTGGGGCCACACTGGATGTTCGTGACTAGTGGGCGACGGGGCAACCGGTTCCGTAGTTGACCGTCATCTCTTTGACACCGTTGATCCAGCCGGACCGCAGGCGGCGCGGCTCGGCGAGCTTGGTGATGTCCGGCATGTGGTCGGCGATGGCGTTGAAGATCAGGTTGATCTCCATCCGTGCCAGGTTCGCTCCGACACAGTAATGAGCGCCGTGACCACCGAATCCCACGTGCGGGTTGGGGTCTCGCAGGATGTCGAACTCGAAGGGATTCTCGAACACTTCTTCGTCGAAGTTCGCCGATGCGTAGAACATCCCGACGCGCTGGCCCTTCTTGATCTCGACATCGCCGAGAACAAGATCGTGGCGGGCGGTGCGCTGGAAGCAGTTGACCGGCGTGGCCCAGCGGACGATCTCGTCGGCCGTGGTCGCCGGACGTTCCCGCTTGTACAGCTCCCACTGATCCGGGTTGTCGATAAAGGCGTTCATCCCGTGACTGATCGCATTTCGGGTGGTCTCGTTGCCTGCCACCGCGAGGAGCAGCACGAAGTAGCCGAACTCGATCTCCTCGAGGGACTGCCCGTCGATGTCGGCATTGACGAGTGCCGTCACGATGTCGTCTTTCGGGGAGTTCTTGCGCTCCTCGGCCATCGTGTAGGCATAGCCGAGCAGTTCGGCCGAGGCGATCTGCGCCGGACTGAGCTCTTCACCCTCGAGGGGCTCGTTGAACTCGGGATCGTCGGTGTTCATCATCGTGTTCGACCAGTGGAACAGCCGCTCACGGTCTTCGGCAGGCACGCCGAGCAGATCGGCGATGGCCATCAGCGGCAGATTGACCGCAACATCCTCGACGAAGTCGCCTTCCCCTTTGGCAGCGGCATCACGGGCGATCTTCTGGGCCGCCTCTTCGAGGGACTCCTCAAGCGCGTGCACGGCCTTGGGCGTGAACAGCTTCGCCACGAGCTTGCGCAGACGGGTGTGCTCCGGCGGATCGTGGTTGATCAGCAGCGCCTTGGTGATGTCGAGCTGCTCCGAGGTCATCTCGTCGTCGAACCGCATGATCACACCGTTTTCGTTGGTGGACCAATCGTCGTTGTTCTTCGACACCGCCCGAATGTGCTCGTGCTTGCTGACAACCCAATACCCACCATCGTGGAAGCCACCACCCTTGCCCTCTTCCTGGGCGTTCCACCAGACAGGGGCGGTCTTGCGCAATTCCGCGAATTCCCGGACCGGGATACCCTGCTCTAACAGGTCAGGACTGGTGAAGTCGAACCCCTTCACGAACGGGCACACCTGCTCGGCCTGCGTCATTGCATTCCCCTCAATCCTCTGCATGAACGTGTTCTAGTCGATCGTAGAGCACAATGGTCAGCAAGGCCACTACCTGCTGTAATAGGACTTGTGTCCAGTTGGCAACTTGTTCTAGTTTCGTATGGACAACGACCTTTTTCGCGGTACGAAAGGAAATGACATGGGAACACCGGTGATCGTCGAGGCGACCCGCTCCCCGATCGGCAAACGAGCGGGATGGCTCTCCGGACTCCATCCGGCGGAACTGCTCGGAGCGACCCAGAAAGCTCTGGTGGAACGCGCCGGAATCGACCCGAACGAGGTCGAGCAGGTCATCGGCGGCTGCGTCATGCAGGTGGGTGCGCAATCGAACAACGTCACCAGGACCGCGTGGCTGCATGCCGGGCTCCCGTGGCAGACCGGGGCGACCACAGTCGATTGCCAGTGCGGTTCTGCCCAGCAGGCCAATCACCTGATCGCCGGCCTGATCGCGACCGGCACCATCGACGTCGGGATCGCCTGCGGTGTCGAGTCGATGACAGCAGTTCCGCTCGGCGCCAACGTGATGCTCGAAGGTGCGGGCAAACGACGCCCCGAATCGTGGGATATCGACATGCCCGATCAGTTCGGGGCCGCAGAACGTATCGCGAACCGGCGCGGGATCACCCGCGCGGACGTCGACGCGCTCGGACTGCGCAGCCAGCAGCTCGCCAAGCAGGCCTGGGACGAGGGCCGCTTCGACCGGGAGATCTTCTCGCTGAAGGCACCCGAGCGGACAAAGGAAGGCGAGCTGACCGGCAACATCCTCGATGTCGCACGCGATCAGGGATTGCGCGAGACCACCCTGGAGTCGCTGGCCAAGCTCAAGCCGGTGGTCGAGGGTGGCATCCACACCGCAGGCACCTCGTCGCAGGTCTCCGACGGCGCCGCCGCCGTTCTGATCATGGACGAGGACAAGGCAAAGGCGTTGGGGCTCAAGCCTCGTGCGCGCTTCGTCGCGCAAGCACTGGTCGGCGCCGAGCCGTACTACCACCTCGACGGACCGGTCCAGGCCACCGAGAAGGTCCTGACCAAGGCCGGGATGTCCATCTCCGACATCGACCGTTTCGAGGTGAACGAGGCCTTCGCGTCAGTGCTGCTGTCCTGGGCCGCGGTTCACAACCCCGACATGGACAAGGTCAACGTCAACGGCGGCGCGATCGCGCTCGGCCATCCGGTCGGATCCACCGGGGCGCGCCTGATCACCACCGCGTTGCATGAATTGGAGCGTTCCGACTCGTCCACCGCCCTGATCACCATGTGCGCCGGTGGAGCGCTCTCCACCGGAACCATCATCGAACGGATCTGAGCTCCTATGCCGCCGCAAGAAACCCCCAAGGCCCTCAATTCGAAGGCCGTCGGCACGATCATCAAGCTCGGATCACGCATCAACACCCGCGTCTACAAGATGAGCGGGGGCAAGGTCGGGGCAAACTGGAGGGTCGGCGCCGGCTTCAAGAAGCCGGTCCCGGTCATCCTGCTGACCACCATCGGCCGCAAATCCGGGAAGCCGCGCACTGTTCCGCTGCTGTATCTGCGCGACGGCGCCGACATCGTGGTGGTCGCCTCCCAGGGTGGCATGGCATCGAACCCGGCCTGGTACCTCAATCTGAGGGACAACCCCGACGTCACCATCCAGGACGGCAAGCACACCACGGTGATGCGAGCCCGCGAGGCCACCGACGCTGAGCGCGAACGCCTGTGGCCGCAGCTGGTGGAGATCTACGCCGATTTCGACACCTATCAGGGCTGGACCGAACGCAAGATCCCGGTGGTCATCTGCGAACCGAAATGAGTTGACGCGCGGCGGCGCAGGGGGCCACACAGCCAAGTGTTCACCGGTGGGTCGCAAAGAATTCTTTGCGAAGGTGACCCGATCGGATGCTCGGGGTCGCCGGGTATGCCAGGATTTGTGCGCAATGACAATTACCTCAGATCCCCAGCCGGCGGTGCCGGCGCCCACCTGGACTGCGCCGTCTCGTCGCGCATTTCTCGGCGGAGCCGCAGTCGGAACCGTTGGCATCCTCGGGACGGTCTATGCCGGGCGCGCGGGCGCCGATAGTCCAGCGCCCCAAGCGGCATTCCGGCACGGCATCGCGTCGGGTGATCCGCTGCCGGATCGCGTGATCCTGTGGACCCGTGTCACTCCCACCCCCGACGCCACCCCGGGGTCCGGTCGCGGCGGTGCCACCTCCGTGGCCTGGGACGTCGCCACCGATCCGGGGTTTGCGTCGGTGGTCTCGTCCGGGACCGCCGATACCGGACCCGACCGCGACCTCACCGTCAAGGTCGATGCCGGTGGTCTGGCACCAAATACCCGCTACCACTATCGGTTCCGCGTGGTCAGCGGTCCGGCTGCCGGTGCCGTCTCCCCGACCGGGCAGACAAAAACAGCACCCGCGACGGCCGCCGACGTGGCCGAGGTGCGATTCGGTGTTGCCTCCTGTGCGAACTATGAGGCCGGATACTTCAGCGCCTACCGGCATCTGGCCGCACAACCGGACCTCGACGCGATCGTCCACCTCGGCGACTACATCTACGAGTACGGGGTCGGCGAGTACGGCGGACATGACGGGTCGGTCCGCACCCACGAGCCGCCACACGAGATCGTCTCGCTAACCGACTACCGAATCCGGCACGGCCAGTACAAATCCGACGTCGACCTGCAGGGTGCGCACCGCAATGTGCCGTGGATCTGCACCTGGGACGACCACGAATCGGCCAACGACGCCTACGCTTCGGGCGCCGAAAATCACAGTGCGGCCGAGGGTGATTGGCAGGCCCGCAAAGCCGCCTCCGAGCAGGCCTACTACGAGTGGATGCCGGTCCGGCCCGAAGTCGACGCCGGCGGCCGCCATCTGTACCGCCGCCTGCGCTTCGGAAACCTGCTCGAACTCACGATGCTCGATCTGCGGACGTACCGCAGTGCACAGCAATCGATGACGTCCGCGAAAACCGACAGCCCGGCCGCCACCATCACCGGCGCCGCGCAGATGTCGTGGCTGACCGGTGGTGTCGTCTCGTCGCCTGCCACGTGGCAGATCATCGGCAACCCGGTGATGATCAGCCCCATCCTGATCCCGCCGCTCGAACCACGCACCACCGAGGCACTGACCGAACTACTCGGTGTCCCGCAGGCCGGGGTCCCGTTGAACGCCGATGCGTGGGACGGCTACACCGCCGACCGCAAGCGGCTCTACCAGGCGTTGCAAGACAACAACATCGACAACGCGGTGTTCATCACCGGCGACATCCATATGTCTTTCGCCTGCGACCTACCCGTCGACGCCGCGAACTATCCGGGCGCAGGCACCGTTGGTACCGAGTTGGTGGTCACCTCGGTGACCTCCAACAACGTCGACGACATCGTCGGGGTCCCCGAATACACCGCCGGCGCGGTCGCTTCGGCCGCACTCACCAACATCAATCACCACCTGCGCTGGGTCGACACCGATGCCCACGGTTACGCGGTCCTGACCGTGACCCCGGCTGCCACACAGATGGATTGGTATTTCATCGACAACCGCAGTGATCCACGCTCGGGTCAGCGATACGCTCAGTCCTGGCGGGTGCCGGGCGGCTCCAAGCACGTTCACCCCGCCACCGGTCCAGCTCGTTGATTCGCAGAAAGACACCCCGCCATGAGTGAGCAGCCCACACCATCTCGTTCCGGCATCCGCCGGCGCACGTTCCTGGCCGGGACCGCGGCAGCGGCAGGCGCCGGAATCGCCCTGGCAGGCACAGCGCAGGCTGCACCCGCGAACAACGGCCGGTTCCCGTTTCCCCAAACCGGTTCGACGGCACGGATTCTGATCACCGGCGACGCCGGAACCGGTGAGGCGCCCCAGTACGCGGTGACCAAGGCGGCCCGGGCACTGCACGCGCAGAACCCGTTCGGGATGGCAGTCGGGCTGGGCGACAACATCTATGAGACCGGCCCCAACGGCCCCGACGACCATCAGTTCGACGAGAAGTTCGAAAAGCCCAACACCGGCCTCGACTTCCCGTGGGTGATGGCATTGGGCAACCACGACAACTCCGCGGTGTTTCCCGGCGACGGTGGCTGGCTGTTGCGCGGTGATGCCGAGGTGGCGTACCACTCGCGGTCATCGCGCTGGTACATGCCCAGGCGCTACTACTCGGTGGCGGTACCGCAGCAGACCCCACTGGTCGAGTTCTTCATCCTCGACCTCAATCCGATCGCGGCGTACATCCCGCCCTTCCTCGCGCCGTATTGGGAACCGCAGGGCACGTACATGACACAGCAGCGTCAATGGCTGCGAAAAGCACTCGCCGAGTCCAAGGCGACGTGGAAGATCGTCGGAACGCACCACCCCTACCTCAACAACGGACCTCACGGCAGCGCCGGCCACTACGACGGCATCCCGATCCCCCCGATCAACGGCATCCTCGTCAAGGAATTCTTCGAACAGGAGATCGCAGGCCGCGCGCACTTCTTCCTGTCCGGGCACGATCACTCGCTGCAGGTTTTCGATCCGACCACCTTGTCGAAGGGCACCCGCCAGCTCGTGTCGGGCGCCGCGTCCAAGTCCGTCGAAGACCGATCGTCCAAGGAAACCCCGGCGCTGTACGAGAACTATTCCAACCGCGGATTCATGACCATGGACATCACCGAATCGGCCGTCGACCTGAGGGTGTTCACCGTCGATCTGGCGAGCGGAATCCCGTCGCAGGCCTTCGGAAAGGTCTATTCCGGCTGATCGGACGCCTGGCCCAGATGCAGGTGGTTTCCGTCCGGATCAACGACCTCGGCGACCCGTTCGCCCCAGGGCATGTCTGCCGGCGGGGAGACCGCGCTCGCACCGGAAGCAACCGCCGCCTCGAAGGCGGCGTCGCACGCCTCGACGTACAGCCACAGCGACACCCGTCCACTCGTGTCCGCAGTCGGCGCGGTCGGATCAGGCGAGATACCGAGACTTTGTGATCCGAGCTGCAACGACACGAACTGCGGCTCACCTTCCTCCGGGAACTGGTAGGCGAGCTCTGCTGCGAAGACCGCGCGATAGAACGCCACCAGCCGGGCGAGGTCGCGACTGGACAAGATCGGGAACAGTTCATGAACCGCTGCGGGCATGGTCGATCTCCTCGTTCGCCGGTTCCGGCACGTAGAGCCTACCGGGGTCAACAGGCCCGACGAGCACATTCGCAATAGACTCACACCATGACTGATCCAGACCGCGCCGCAATTCGTCGCGACATCACCGCCGCACTCGAAGCCGCTTTCGAACAACGCCATGCCGTACTCGACGCCATCGTCGGGGCCGAAGACCGTCCAGCCGCCGTGGCAGCCATCGCAGACCTGCTCTCGGTGCCTGCCGTCGGTGCAGAGGCCGTCCTGGGGATGTCGTTCGATCGTTTGACGGTGTCGGCACGGCGCGCCAATGCCGCCGAGCTCGAGGACCTCAACAGCAAGCTCACGTTCACCCAGACCGACCGTCCGGCCGCGACCGCCGAGACGCTCTTCCTGCGGCCGTTCAAAGACAGCGATGCCGACCTGTTCGCAGCCCGGACCGCCGATGTGGGTGCGGCAGGCGACGGCAGCGGCACACCGGCCGCCGAGATCAGCGAAGAGATCTCCTCGGCCAACAGCCGGATGGACAACGAAGAAGCCGTGTGGCTCGTGGCCGTCGAGGGTGAGCAGAAGGTGGGCATCGTCTTCGGCGAACTGTCCGACGGAGAGGTCGACGTCCGGATCTGGATCGCACCCAACCACCGCAAGCACGGCTACGGCACCGCTGCGCTCCGTCGCAGCCGCTCCGAACTCGCCGCGTACTTCCCCGGTGTCCCGATGGTGGTCCGCGCCCCCATCGCATAATTCGTAAACGCTCCACCTATGCGAAGACGCTCCACATATTTGTGGAGCGTCTTCGTATTTGTGGAGCGTTTGCGGGTCGGCGGTGTCACCGACGGTGCGGGACTCCGAACTTCGCGAGGATCCTGATGATCCGGCCGGTCTCGTCGAACTCGAAACTCTCGGTCACGGACGCCCGTAGCCGCAGTGGCTTCGGATGCACATGCACATAGAACGTCGCGTGGACGACGCGCCCCGTTGAGATCGTGGCCTCGAAGTCACCGATCGCATGGATGAGACGGAACTGCGGTCCGCGAGCCAGACTGCGCCGCAGGTGATCTCCGTTGCGGCCGGTCTTGATACCCATCTCGATCCGAACACAGTCCGGATGAAACGGCACCCCCGATGGGTCATGGCTGACCAGGGCGTCGACATACGACTTCGCCGCCGCGATCAGCTCTCCATCGGTGGGCGCGGCGGTCATCGTGCCCCGTAGACCGGCATCGGTGTGGGTGCTTCTTCCAGGATGTCTTTCACCACGGGTCCGAGTTCAGCCGGATCCCACTTGGCGCCCTTGTCCCGCTTGACGCTTCGCTGCCAGCCATCGCTGACCGAGATGGTTCCACCCTCGACCTCGAAGACCCGGCCACTGACCTGAGCCGACTCCTCGGAGCCCAGCCAGACCACGAGCGGGGACACGTTCGCCGGATCCATCGCGTCGAACGAGCCGTCCTCGGGCGCTGCCATCTGCGCGGCCATGGCCTCACCGGAACCGGTGGTCATGCGGGTACGAGCCGACGGCGCAATGGCATTCACCGTGACACCGTAACCCTTCATCTCCGCCGCGGCCTGGATGGTGAGTTCGGCGATCGCGGCCTTGGCGGCGGAGTAGTTGCCCTGTCCGACCGAGCCGTACAGCCCGGCGCCCGACGAGGTGTTGATGACACGGGCCGCCCGGGTGTTGCCTGCCTTCGACTCGGACCGCCAGTACGCGGCGGCATGGCGCAGCATCGCGAAGTGCCCCTTGAGGTGGACGCGGATGACGTTGTCCCAGTCCTCTTCGCTCATCATCACCAGCATCTTGTCGCGCAGGAAACCAGCGTTGTTGACCAGCACGTCGAGGCCGCCGAACGTGTTGATCGCGGTCGCCACCACGTTCTGCGCACCGGCCCAATCAGCGACGTCGTCGCCGTTGACGACCGCTTCGCCGCCCGCAGCGATGATCTCGGCGACGACCTGCTCGGCGGGAGACTCCCCGGTGGCCGTCCCGTCCAGGCCGGCGCCGATGTCATTGACCACCACTTTCGCGCCTTCGCGGGCGAAGGCCAGCGCATGTTCGCGGCCGATCCCCCGGCCGGCGCCGGTCACGATGACAACGCGTCCGTCAACAATTCCACTCATCATTATCTCCTCAGGTTCAGGTGTTGGTAGGGGTGACCGAGTTCGCGGCGGTGGCGGCGTCCAGGAACGCCAGCTTCTCTCCGCCGCCATGCACGGTCAGTGTCGAACCGGTGATGTAGGAAGCCAACGGCGACAACAGGAATGCCACCGCATTGCCCACATCCTCGGGTGAGGCCAGACGGCCCATCGGGATGGTCTTGCCGACGGCATCCACCCCGGCCTGGTCGCCGTAGTGCAACTCCGCCAACTCGGTGCGTACCGCCCCGGCGACCACCGAGTTGATCCGCACGGTCGGTGCCCATTCGGCGGCCAGTGAACCGGTCAGCGAATCGAGCCCCGCCTTGGCCGCACCATAGGCCGCGGTCCCGGGCGACGGCCGATGGCCGCTCATGCTCGAGACGTTCACGATCGAGCCGCCGCTTTGCTGTTCACGCATGATCTTCTGCGCTGCCTGAGAAATGATGAGCGGCGCGAGCATGTTCAGTTCCACGATCTTCGAGTGGTAGCGAGGTGAGACGTCCGCGGCAAGTGCAAACGGTGCCCCGCCTGCATTGTTCACCGCCCCGTCGAGACTGCCGTGGCGCCGGGTGATGTCTTCCAGCATCGCGGTGACCGCGTCAGCGTCGCGAATGTCGCAGCTCACGAAGTCCACCCGCGGATCGGGTACGTCGGCAGGCCGCCGAGCACACGCCACCACGGTGGCTCCCAGGTCTGCCAGCACCGCACTGATACCGGCACCGACACCTCTGACGCCACCGGTCACCAGTACCACCTGGCCTTGCAAGCCGAGGTCCATCCACGCTCCGTTCCGAGTCAGCAATTTGAGTGTTAAGGTACCAAGCAATTGCTTGGTTGGTCTACACCAGGACAGTACGCGAGGAGCATTGATGCCGATCACCACATCCACAGTTGAACCGGGAGTCGTCACGGTCACCGTCGACTACCCACCGGTCAACGCCCTGCCGTCGGCGGCATGGTTCGAACTCGGCGAGGCGATCATCGCCGCCGGTCAGGCGCTGGACACCCACGTTGTGATCCTGCGAGCCGAGGGCCGGGGGTTCAATGCCGGCGTCGACATCAAGGAGATGCAGGCCACCGAGGGATACGACGCCCTTGTCGCCGCCAACCGCGGATGCGCTGCCGCTTTCGCCGCGGTCTACGACTGCGCGGTGCCCGTCATCGTCGCGGTGAACGGATTCTGCGTGGGCGGTGGCATCGGTCTGGTCGGCAACGCCGACGTGATCGTGGCCTCCGACGACGCCATCTTCGGGCTGCCCGAGGTCGATCGCGGGGCACTGGGCGCCGCCACTCACCTGGCCCGGCTCGTCCCCCAGCACACGATGCGCACGCTGTACTTCACCGCGCAGAACGTCACCGCCCAGCAATTGCTGCACTTCGGTTCGGTGCAGGCAGTGGTGCCGCGAGCCGAACTCGACGAGGCCGCACTGGAGATCGCCCGCAAGATCGCCGCGAAGGACACCCGCGTGATCCGGGCGGCCAAGGAAGCCATCAACGGCATCGATCCGGTCGACGTGAAGAACAGCTACCGCCTCGAACAGGGCTACACCTTCGAACTGAACCTCGCCGGCGTGGCCGACGAGCACCGTGACGCGTTTGTCGAAACCGGCAAGCCAAAAACCGCAACAACCAAGGGGGCTTGAGCCCAGATGGCAACCGACAAGACCAGCACCCTCGACGAGATCATCGGCGAGATCGAAAGCGGAATGACCATCGGTATCGGTGGTTGGGGTTCGCGGCGTAAGCCGATGGCACTGGTACGGGCCCTGGCCCGTTCGAGCGTCACCGACCTGACCGTGGTCACCTATGGCGGGGCGGATCTCGGTTTGCTCTGTGCCGCAGGCAAAGTGAGCAAGGCCTACTACGGCTTCGTCTCGCTCGACTCCCCGCCGTTCTACGATCCGTGGTTCGCACACGCGCGCACCACCGGGGCCATCACGGTCCGTGAGATGGACGAGGGCATGGTCAAGTGCGGCCTCGAGGCCGCCGCTGCACGCCTGCCCTTCCTGCCGATCCGCGCCGGACTCGGCTCCGACGTCCCGAACTTCTGGGATGGCGAATTGAGCACGATCACCTCGCCCTACCCCGACGAGGACGGCCGCCACCAGACCTTGATCGCGATGCCTGCCCTGGAACTCGACGCGGCGTTCGTCCATCTCGACATCGCCGACAAGCACGGTAACGCCGCCTACACCGGCGTCGACCCGTACTTCGACGACCTCTACTGCGGTGCGGCCAAGCGGCGTTACGTCGAGACCGACCGCCTGGTGACCACCGAGGAGCTGGTGGAAAAGGTTCCGGTGCAGCGTCTTCTGCTCAACCGGCTCAATGTCGACCGGGTGGTGCACACCCCGAACGGTGCGCACTTCACCTTTGCAGGCGAATACGGGCGCGACGAGGCCTTCCAGCGGTTCTACGCCGAGTCGGCCAAAACCCCCGAGGCCTGGCAGGCGTTCTCCGACCGGTTCCTGACCGTGCCCGAAGACGTCTATCAGGCAGAGGTCGAAAAATGGAACTCCGAGCGAGAGGCCGCACAGTGACTACCCCGATTACCGCGTCAGATGTGACACGCGCCGAGTACTGCGTCCTCGCGTGCGCCGAGATCTTCACCGGCGCAGGCGAAATCATGGCCTCGCCGATGTCCACCACCCCGTTGATCGGCGCCCGGCTGGCGCGCCTGACCACCGAACCCGACCTGCTGATCACCGATGGCGAATCCATGATCTTCGCCGACACCCCGGCCGTCGGACGCTCCGGCGCCATCGAAGGATGGATGCCGTTCCGCAAGGTCTTCGACGTGGTCGCGTCCGGCCGCAGGCACGTGGTGATGGGCGCCAACCAGATCGACCGGTACGGCAACCAGAACCTCGCATCGTTCGGGCCGCTCCAGCACCCCACCCGCCAGATGTTCGGATCCCGCGGCGCACCGGGAAACACCATCAACCACCCCACCAGCTACTGGGTTGCCAAGCATTCCGCTCGGGTGTTCACCGATGTCGATGTGGTCTCCGGTGTCGGCTACGACAAGATCGACCCCGAGAACCCGGCGTTCAAGTACCTGAACATCCCCCGCGTGGTCACCAACCTCGGTGTCTTCGACTTCGAAGGCCCCGGCCACACCATGCGTGCGGTCTCTCTGCATCCCGGCGTCGACGCCGCAGAGGTCGCCGAGAACACGGGCTTCGAGATCGCCGGCCTGGCCGATGCTGCGGTCACCCGCACGCCCTCGGCCGAGGAACTGCGGATCATTCGTGAGGTCCTCGACCCGAAGGGGCTGCGGGAGAAGGAAGTCAAGCCCGTACCGTCTGACAAGGCAGCACAGTGACCGCATCTCCGCTTTCGACCCGGTTCACCGAACTGGTCGGCATCGATTACCCGATCGTCCAGACCGGCATGGGCTGGGTGTCGGGACCATCGCTGACCTCGGCGACGTCCAACGCCGGCGGACTGGGCATCCTGGCCTCGGCGACGATGACCTATTCCGAACTGGAAGCGGCCATCAAGAAGACGAAGACGCTGACCACCAAGCCTTTTGGTGTCAACATGCGCGCCGACGCCACCGACGCACCCGAGCGGATCGACCTGCTGATCCGCGAAAAGGTCAAGGTCGCCTCGTTTGCGCTGGCACCCAAGCCTGACCTCATCACGAAGCTGAAAGATCATGGCATCGTGGTCATCCCGTCGATCGGTGCCGCAAAGCACGCGGTGAAGGTCGCGTCATGGGGTGCCGACGCCGTCATCGTCCAGGGCGGCGAAGGTGGCGGACACACCGGTCCGGTTGCCACCACGCTGTTGTTGCCGAGTGTGCTCGACGCACTCGGACCCGACGGCATCCCGGTGGTCGCGGCCGGCGGGTTCTTCGACGGCCGTGGCCTGGTTGCCGCATTGGCGTACGGTGCCGAGGGCGTGGCGATGGGCACCCGATTCCTGTTGACCAGCGACAGTGCCGTGCCCGACTCGGTCAAGGCGCAGTATCTCGAACGCGGGCTCAGCGACACCGTCGTCTCGACGAAGGTCGACGGCATGCCGCACCGGGTGCTGCGGACCGAGCTGGTGGACAAACTCGAATCGGGCAGTGGCGCAACCGCACTGGCGGCGGCCGCGAGTAACGCCAACAAGTTCAAGCGGATGACCGGCATGAAGTGGTCGACCATGCTCAAAGATGGTCGCACCATGCGCAAGTCGGGCGAACGCACCTGGCAGCAGATCATCATGGCAGGCAACACCCCGATGTTGTTGCGGGCCGGACTGGTCGACGGCAACACCGAAGCCGGAGTCCTGGCTTCGGGTCAGGTGGTCGGGATGATCAACGACCTGCCCAGCTGTGATGAGCTCATCCAGCAGATCATGACCCAGGCACGGAGCCGTCTGGACGGTCTGCGCAAGTTCTGATCCCCTGACCCCGTGTAGGCCTTGGCACGTACGCCGGTGCGCGTGGGCAAGGCCTACACGGGGATCGGATCACCAAATCAACTGGTGGTGAACTCTTGCCACTTCGGACACTCCCCGCGAACCAAAGTGTTAGCTTTTTGAAGCAGCTGACCGTTCGCGCAGGGAGGTCCTTCGATGAGTTCAGCCGCACAACGTGTGCTCTCGACGTTCGAAGAGCTCGTAGGGACTGAACTCCCGATTCACGTGCGATGTTGGGACGGCTCCGAAGCCGGACCGCCCGACAGCGCCGCCCGTGTCCACCTCCGGAATCGAACTGCCCTCCGTCGCATGTTGTGGTCGCCAGGCGAACTCGGCCTGGCCCGCGCATTTGTGGCAGGTGACCTCGAGGTCGAGGGCGACATCTTCGCATTGCTGGATGTCCCCGGACTGCTCTCGCGGATCAGCGAACACCGCGTCCGCACCATGCGTCCGGGTGCGGTCCTGCGCATCGTGGGTTCCCTGGCCAGACTCGGCGCCGTCGGACCGCCACCGAAACCACCGGCCGTCGAGATGCGGCACAAACGCGGGCCACTCCACAGCCGAGCACGCGACTCCGCCGCAATTTCGCACCACTACGACGTCGGTAACGACTTCTACCGCCTGTTCCTCGACAGCGGCATGGTGTATTCGTGCGCATATTGGGAGGACGGCGTCACTGATCTGGACGTCGCCCAGATCGCCAAATGTGATCTGGTCTGCCGGAAGCTCGGCCTGAAACCCGGCATGCGTCTGCTCGACGTGGGCTGCGGGTGGGGCACGATGGCCATCCACGCAGCGAAGACGTACGGGGTCGACGTGGTGGGTGTCTCGTTGAGCCAGGAACAGGTCGAATTGGCGAAGACCAGGGTCGCAGATGCCGGTCTCTCCGGACAGATCGAGATCCGGTTTCAGGACTATCGCGACGTCGATGACGGCCCCTACGATGCCATTTCGAGCATCGGGATGTCCGAACACGTCGGGCTCTCGCAGCTACCGACGTACACCGGCACCTTGGACGGATTACTCAAACCCGGTGGTCGGCTTCTCAATCACGCGATCGCCCGGGTCACCTCCCTGCCCGACGACCCCAACCCGTCGGCCACCTTCATCGACCACTACGTGTTTCCCGACGGCGAGATCCTGCCGCTGAGCAAGACAATCGATGCGCTGGAGCAGGCCGGCCTCGAGGTTCGCGACAGTGAGGCACTTCGTGAGCACTACGCGCTCACCCTGCGCGCCTGGGTCGACAATCTGCTGCGGTCGTGGGACCGCGCTGTGGCACTGGTCGGGGCGCAACGAGCCCGCACGTGGTTGCTCTATCTCGCAGCCAGTGCCCTCGGGTTCGAGGAGGCGCGACGTCTCACCATCCACCAGGTACTGGCGGTATGCCCCAGCGACGACGGCGTCAGCGGACTGCCCCGGACCCGCCGCAGTTGGTATCGCCCAGACGTCAGCGGTCAACCGCCGTATTAGAAGCGCCGACGCCCCTCACGGTTCGCGTTGCCACCGATCACCCAGCCGTCGACCGATGGGCAGGGTGGCGCGATACGCCGAGATCTTGGACCACACCATGTGCTGCACCGCCAGCGTCAGCCAGCCCGCGATGGCCATCCCGGCGAGGTTGATCACCAGTTGCAAACCACTGCCGACGATCGCGTCCCGGACTCCGAAAGCCAACCCCAGTGCGACATTGCCCGCGGCGGGAATGGTTGTCACGGAGATGAAGACCCCGGACAGCCCACCCAGCCGGGCCGATGTCAGAGACAGCACCCCAGCGATCCCCGCGATCACGGCAACGATGAACGACCACTTGTCCGGGGTGTAGATGAAGTCGGTGTCGGGCCGGGACTCGGTCACATCGGCCACCGTCACCCAGCCGAAGCCGCGTGCGACGAGGGTTGCGATGGTCGTGGCCACGATGGCCAGCAGAAATCCACCACTCAGGGTCATCAATGCGCGTCCGAGAAGCGTCATCCGGCGGCGTACCAGTGCGACCCCGAGCGCAGCGACGGCCCCGAACTCGGGACCGAGAACCATCGCACCGACGAGAAGGATGCTCGAATCGAGAACGATGGCCACCGCACACAGCACGGTCGCCAAAACCATGAAACTTGCGAAGGTCCAATTGAATTCGGAGTCGTCGTAGGCCAGTTGTGTGACATCGGCCCAGACAACCGCATCTGCACTCGCCCCCGGTGTCGCCCGGTCGGCCTCCCGAGCGCTCTGAGAGACCCACGTCGGGACCGGGGCCAGATGAATACTGCCGAACCGGTGAATTCCCATGTCCCGCAACATATCGACGACCTCGTTGGCACCTTCCCTGGCGATGTAGGCCTCGATCACATCACCTTCGGGCTTGACCGACACACCACGAAGTACCGTCACGTTACTGACAGCGGTGTCCTCGCAGAGAAGTTCTACGATGCGATCTGCGTGTTCACCTGGGGCGATGACCCGTATCTGCAGCATTCCGACAGCTTGCCACGGCGCACCCGCCGAGACGGCGAAGCGGTCAGCGTGGCACGATCCCGTCGAGCACGACGCTCAGATACTGATCGGCCACCTGGCGGGCGGTCCGCTCGCCACCCGGGCGATACCAGCGGACGGCAACCCAGACCGTGTCGCGCATGAAGCGGTACACCAGTTCGGTGTCGAGATCAGGCCGGAAACTGCCGTCGGCCACACCCCTGGTCAGGACGTCGCTCCACAGGGTGCGGAACTCGACGTTGCGATCCTGGATGTACGAAAAACGTTCCTGGCCGGCGAGCCGCTTGGCCTCGTCCTGATAGATGGCCACCGCCGAATGATCGCGGTCAATGCTCTCGAACGACGCGATCACCAAGGCAGTCAAGGTTTCTCGCGCCGGCATACCGGCCGCGACCACCTCGTGATAGGTCTCGAAGAGCGAATCGAGGAACGACTTCAGGATCTCGTCGACCATCGACTCCTTGGAGTCGAAATGGTGATACAGACTGCCGGAAAGGATGCCCGCCGAATCGGCGATGTCGCGGACGGTGGTGGTCCGCAGTCCACGTTCAGCAAAAAGCCCACTTGCCACCGCCAGCAATTCATCACGCCGTGACGGACGACCATTGGCCGCATCAGCCGCCCCGGCCTTTCTCGCCTGACCGGCGCCCTGCTTCTTTGTCCCGCGGCTTTCCGCCACCTGCGACCACCTCCATCGATAGCCTAGCAAGCGCTTGGTTGCCTGGCTGCCGGAAGAGGTCGCCGCGGGTGGCGGAATCCATTCGACCTACGAGGTTACTTCTTGCCGTTTTTCTTGATGGATCGCTTGGTGAAGAAGTTCCACACCTTGAGCTGAATGTTGGTGGTCTTGGTGTCACGCGAGGTGAACGGCGCCGACATCATCTCCGAGACGGTGAGCTTCAACGACGAGAAGGCAATCGCCCGCGTGTGCGAGAAGGTATCGAAGCCGAACTTGCCGTGATAGTTGCCCATACCGCTGCGGCCGATACCGCCGAACGGCAGATCCGGGCCGAACATGTTGACCGCGAAGTCATTTCCGTTGATCGAACCCGATCGGGTCGAGTCGGCGAGCTTGGTGAAGCGGTCGTTGTAGTCGCCGTACCAGTACATCGTCAGCGGGTGCGGGTGGCTGCTGATGTGGGTGATCGCCTCATCGAGTTCCCGGTAGGGGTACACCGTGAGGACGGGTCCGAAGACCTCGTCCTCTTCGATCTTCATGCCTGCCTTGACACCGGTGAGCAGCGTCGGCGGGATCTTGCGCCCCTGGGCATCCGGCAACTTCTCCCCCGCCGGGATCACCTGATGCTTGGTGGCACCGAGAGCTTCGGCATCGTCGATCAGACCGACGATGCGGTTGAAGTTCTTCTCATTGATCGTCGACGTGTACTGCGGGTTGTCCTTGATCGTCGGCAGGTTGGTGCGCCAGCGGGCCAGCACACGGTCGGTGAACTCGCCGACCTTGGACTCCGGTACCCACACGTAGTCGGGGCACAGGCAGACCTGACCACCATTGACCAGACGCGCATCGGCGACCCCGTTGGCGGCCTTGGCGATGTCGGCGTCGATGTCCACGACCACGGGGTTCTTGCCACCGAGTTCGAGTGTCACCGGCACCAGGTTCTTGCCTGCCTCCGCGGCGACCGAAGCGCCCACATCAGGCGATCCGGTGAAGAACATGTGATCGACCTCGAGTTTTGCGAAGTCGGACCCACCACCATGAGCACTGGTCAGCACGGCCAGCTCTTCGAGCTCGAAGTACTTCGGCGCATGCTTTGCCAGCACGGCCGTGGTCTTGGCGGTGACCGACGACGGACGCATCAGCACGCGGTTACCGGCAGCGAACGCTGATCCGGCCGGGACGATCGTGAGCTGCAGCGGGAAGTTCCACGGACCCATGATCCCGACAACACCCTTGGGGTCGTGCCGGAGTTCTTGGCGCAGGCCGGCGCGGGCCAACCATTTACCCGGCGTCGATGTCTTCATCCACCCGGAGAGGTGCTTCTTCTGGTGTGCCAGGTCGATCATGCAACCGGCGATATCCGCTGCCATCGACAGTTCACGGGGACGGGTGCCGAAGTCGTCGTTGAGCGCTTCGGCGATCTCCTCCGCGTGATCGAGGAGCAGCGACTGCAGACGATTGATCCGGTCGATACGGGTCTTGGCATCCGGGATCCCGTCACGCAGGAATGCCGCGCGTTGCAGTTCGAGCAACGCCTGCAGCGACAGCGTATCCGCCGACTTCTCATCTCGGACCTGCTGCTTTGCCACATCTGCTGGTTTGGTCATTGCGCGAGCCTCCACGAGCCGTTGGTCATTTGCGGGACGTTGGAACGAAAATCCAAGTCTGTCGCAAACCAGTATGCGCTACCTCACACCGAGCGCGCCACCGCCCATCTCATGGCACCCGAATTTGTGCCGCCCACCTGCACTTGCAGGTGGGCGGCACAAAGAACGCGAGGTGGGTAATCAAACCCGTCAGAGCCGTTCGATGATCTCAGGCGTTGGCAGTGCCGCCGCCCTCACACCGCGGCGAACTGACCGAACCCGTCAGAGCCGTTCGATGATCGTGACGTTGGCAGTGCCGCCGCCTTCACACATCGTCTGGAGGCCGTAGCGGCCGCCGGTGCGTTCGAGTTCGTGCAGGAGCGTCGCGAAGAGCTTGGCTCCGGTGGCGCCCAGCGGGTGTCCGAGGGCGATGCCGCCGCCGTTCGGGTTGACCTTGGCCGGGTCGGCGCCGGTCTCTTTGAGCCAGGCCAGCACCACGGGTGCGAAGGCCTCGTTGATCTCGATGACATCGATGTCGTCGATGGTCAGTCCGGTCTTGGACAGCGCGTGCTTGGTGGCCGGGATGGGGGCGGACAGCATCATCACCGGATCGTCGCCGCGGACCGAGATGTGGTGGATCCGGGCCCGCGGGGTCAGGCCGTACTGCTTGAGTGCGGTTTCGGAGACGACCAGGGTGGCCGACGCACCGTCGCAGATCTGTGAGGCGACGGCGGCTGTGAGATCCGAGCCCTCGGCCAGGACCTGCAGTGAGGCCATCTTCTCCAGCGACGTCTCGCGGGGGCATTCGTCGACGACGCAGTCGCCGAGTGCAACCGTCTCGGCATCGAAGCGGCCTGCTGCGATGGCGGCGCGGGCGCGCTCGTGCGACTGCAGTGCCCAGCGCTCCATGTCGTCGCGGCTGATGTCCCACTTCTTGGCCATCATGTCGGCACCGACGAACTGGGAGACCTCTGCGTCACCGAAACGCTTGTCCCAGCCCACAGATCCGAGGAAAGGGCTGTCGAATCCGTACTCGGCGCCTGCGAGCATCGCGGCGGAGATCGGGATGGCGCTCATGTTTTGCACGCCACCGGCCACGACGACGTCCTGGGTTCCGCTCATCACGGCCTGGGCGGCGAAGTGGATGGCCTGCTGCGACGATCCGCACTGGCGATCGACGGTGGTGCCGGGGATCTCCAGGGGCAGGCCGGCGGCGAGCCAGGCGCTGCGGGCGATGTTGCCCGCCTGCGGGCCGATTGCATCGACGCAGCCGAAGATGACGTCGTCGACGGTCATCGGATCGATGCCGGTGCGCTCGACGAGGGCGGAGATGACGTGTGCACCCATATCGGCGGGGTGGACCTTGGCCAGCGAACCGTTCCGCTTCCCGACCGGGGTACGCAACGCATCGACGATGTAAGCCTGGGGCGAAGACATGTTGTGCTCCTTCTATATTCGACGTTGGGACAGCAAGATCAGGCGCGCTGGCTCGAGATGGAGACGACCTCACCGGTGAGGTAGGTGGTGTAGTCGCTGGCGAGCATGGCGATGGTGGCGGCGATTTCCCAGACCTCCGCGGCGCGCCCGTATGCCTCGCGGGAGGCCAGGTCGGTGAGCAGTTCTTCGCTGGTCACCTTCGCCAGGAACGGATGCCGAGCGATGGACGGTGCCACCGCGTTGATCCGCACGCCGTATTCGGCGGCTTCGATCGCAGCGCAGCGGGTCAGTGCCATCACGCCGGCTTTGGCTGCCGCGTAATGGGATTGGCTGTGCTGGGCTCGCCAGCCCAGGACCGACGCATTGTTGACGATGACGCCCCCGTGCGGTGCGTCACGGAAGTAGCGCAATGCTGCGCGGGTCGCCCGGAAGGTGCCGTTCAGCGTGATGTCGATGACGCGATCCCACTCGTCGTCGTTCATGTCGACCACGGGGGTCTCACCGCCGAGGCCTGCATTGTTGACCAGGATGTCGATCCGGCCCAATTCACTTGCGGCGGTTTCGATCAGAGCGTTGACCTGCGAGGTCTCCTGGACGTTGCACACGACCTGCGCCACGGTCTGCTCACCGAACTCGGCGCGCAGCTTGTCCGCGGTCTCCGTCAGTCGCCGTTCGTGCCAGTCGCTGACCACCACGTCGGCACCTTCGAGGAGCGCACGCCGCGCGGTGGAGAATCCGATGCCGGTTCCGGCAGCCGCGGTGACGACCACCTTTCGTCCGGCCAGGAGTCCGTGGCCGGGAATCTCTTCCGGGGCCGTCGCCAGCGGGCTGGGGCGATGTTCAACTGTCACGATCGTGCCTCTCGAGGTAGTCCGAGCACGCGCTCGGCAATGATGTTGCGCTGCACTTCATTTGATCCGCCATAGATGGTGTCCGACCTGGTGAACAGGTACAGACGCTGCCATACGTCGAGCTCGACGTTCCCGGGATCGAAGATGTTGTTCGGCGCGCCCTCACTCGTCGCGTCCGGAGCGATCAGCGAGGACGGTCCCTGGACCGCAACCGCGAGCTCACCGAGATCACGATGCCAGTTGGCCCACAACAGTTTTGCCACCGAGGCCTCGCCGCCGGACCCGCCGGTGTCGACCGCGGCCAGCGTGCGTTGCACATGGGCCCGCATCACGCGGAGTTCAAGCCAGGCACGGGCGATCCGCTCGCGGATGACCGGATCCTCGGCCGCCCCATTCGCCTTGGCCATCTCCACGATCTCGGTCAGTTCGCGGGAGAATCCGACCTGCTGGCCGAGCGTGGACACACCACGTTCGAACTGCAGCAGCCCCATCGCGACCTTCCAACCGTCGCCCGGCGCTCCCACCACAAGACTCGCCTCGGTGGTGGCGTTGTCGAAGAAGACCTCATTGAACTCGGAGGTGCCGGTGAGTTGCTGGATGGGACGCACCGTCACACCGGGCTGGTCGAGTGGGACGAGCAGGAAGCTCAGTCCGCTGTGCCGTGTCGAACCGGGTTCACTGCGGCACAGGACGAACGCCCACTGCGCGACATGCGCGAGCGAGGTCCAGATCTTCTGTCCGTTGATCACCCACTTGCCGTTCTCCAAACGGGCCGTCGTCGAGATGTTGGCCAGGTCGGAACCGGCGCCGGGTTCGGAATAGCCCTGCGCCCACAGCTCGTCGACCGTGGTGATCGGCGGCAGGAACCGTTCTTTCTGCTCCTGGGTCCCGAACGCGATCAGCGTGGGCCCGAGGAGTTCCTCACCGACGTGACTCACCCGTGCCGGTGCGCCGGAGCGCGCGTATTCCTGATGGAAGAGGATCCGCTGTTCGATGGTGGCCCCACGGCCACCGAACTCGGTTGGCCAGCCGAGGCAGGTCCACCCCGCCTGCGCCAGCAGCCGGTCCCAGGCCAGTCGGGGTCCAAAAAACTCGTGTTCACTGCCGGGCCCACCACGGGACTTCAGATGCTCGAACTCACCCAACAGGTGTTCATCGAGCCAGGATCGCACAGCGCCCGAGAATTCGGCCGCCGATCCGTCCCATCGTCCCAGGTCCACGCCTCGGTCAGCGAGCTTGATCGCCGTCATGCGATTCAGCCTAGCCGACCAAGCACTTGCTCGGTTTATCACCCAAGCAAGTGCTAGGTTTTTGCGACGAAGCCTGTTGCCTCCGGCACAGGTATTAGCCTTTTGAGCAGGTGAGAGCACCGGGAGGAATTATGTCTGTGGGATCGCAGCAGTCAGCAGCAAGCGTGGAGTCCGAAGAAGTGACAACTACGCCGCAGGCATTGATCCGAGCTGCGAGGCTCTGGCCCGACCAGACCGCCATCATCGACGATCAGTGGGGCCAGACGGTGTCGCTCACCTGGTCGGAACTACTGGCGTCGGCGCGCACCTTCGCCACCGCCCTCGCCGAAGCGGGCATCGCCCCCGGCGACCGCGTGGCGATCTGGGCGCCCAACAGCTATCACTGGCCCATCGCCGCCCTTGGCATCCATTACGCCGGCGCCACGCTGGTGCCACTGAACACCCGGTACACCGCCACCGAGGCCCTGGAGATCATCCAGCGCACCCACGCGCGGGCCCTGGTGATCGCGGGCGCGTTCCTGGGGTCCGATCGACTCGGCGAACTCACGGCCGAGGCCGGGGGCGACCTTGCGGCAGCCACCGACCTCGTCGCCACCGTGCGCATCCGCCTGCAGCCCGACGACGAACGCGCGGCCATCGGTATCGACTGGGACGACTTCCTCGAGGCGGCCGCGACCCATGACCACAGTGAGGCCGACCGCAGGGCCGCCGCGCTGGCCCCCACCGACTACTCCGACATCCTGTTCACCTCCGGCACCACGGGGCGCTCCAAAGGCGTCCTGGCGGAGCATCAGCAGACCATCGCCGGATCCGGGGCCTGGGCCGACAACGGGGGTCTGAGCCCCGACGACCGCTACGTCATGGCGAACCCCTACTTCCACACCTTCGGATACAAGGCCGGCATCCTGGCCTGCCTGCTCAACGGGACAACCATGTTGCCGCTGGCGGTGTACTCGACCGACGCCGCCATGCAATTGGTCCAGGACCGCCGCGCGACGGTCTTCCCCGGAGCGCCGACCATCTTTCAGACACTTCTCGACGCTCCTCGCCGCGGCGAGTTCGACCTCTCCTCACTTCGCCTGGCCGTCACCGGGGCGGCCATCGTCCCGGTGGTCCTGGTCGAACGCATGCAGCGCGATCTGGGCATCGACACCGTCATCACGGCCTACGGCCTCACCGAGGCCGGCGGTTTTGTCACCACCTGCACGCCGGACGACGACGACGAAACCGTTGCCAATACCTGCGGACGCCCGTTCCGGGGTATGGAAATCCGGTTGTCGGACAGCGGCGAGGTGCTGACCAGAGGAAAGATGGTGATGGCCGGATACCTCGAGGACCCCGTGTCCACCAAAGAAGCGATCGACTCCGACGGCTGGCTCCACACCGGCGACATCGGGACGATCGACGACCGCGGCAACCTCTCCATCACGGGCCGCTCGAAGGACATGTACATCTGCGGCGGGTTCAACGTCTATCCCGCCGAGGTCGAGCAGGTGTTGTCCCGGATCGACGGCGTGACCGAGGCTGCGGTGATCGGTGTACCGGACGAACGTCTCGGCGAGGTCGGGCGCGCATATGTGTCGGTCGCCCCGGGTGCATCGGTGGACGAATCCTTGATATTGGCAAACGCCCGAGAGAAACTGGCGAACTTCAAGATCCCGCGTTCTGTGGTGTTCGTCGAACAGTTCCCTCGTAATGCGGCGGGGAAGATCTTGAAGCGCGAACTCGGCTAAAGATCCGTGCGCTTTGCGAACTATTCCAGGCCCTCAAACGTTTGCTTCAAGCGCAATCTCGACACGTCGATTAAATGTCGCTGACGCTCAGAAAAAAGAAACTAAAGTGCAAAAGTGATCGCGACGATCATTTCTTTTCTGAGTGTTTACTGTGAAGCGAGTTTTAGCAATTCTCCACCGACACTTGCGAAAGAAAAAGGCGGGCAGTCCGAATACTCGGACCGCCCGCCTTTTCAGACAGTGTCTGAAGTCAACTCATTGAGTCAGTGCGCCTCGTTGTAGGCATCGACAACACCGGCCGCAATACGTCCACGCGCCGATACCGGGTGCCCGTTGCGTCGCGCCCAGTCGCGGATCGCCGCAGTCTGCTCACGGTCGACCGGGGCCTTGCCTGCGACGCTCAGGCCCTTCGGACGCTTACGTCCACCGACCCGACGTGCATGTTCTGCCCACCGTGCGACGTCGTCACGCAGCTTGTCTGCATTCTTCGTCGACAGATCAATCTCATAAGTGACACCGTCTACACCGAACTCGACGGTCTCGTCCGCAATTTTGCTGTCGTCAACATCGTCGACCAGCGTGACCGTAACCTTCTTAGCCATAACACTCCATTCTTGATGGCTCCCCGACATACAAGACGGTTTCTCTGAACACAACTCGGAACGAGCATATTCATGTCGGCCGTCTATTGGCCGACAGCATAGCGCGAATATCTTGTTCGCGCGAATAACACACTAACGAGTTTAGAAAATTATCAATGCTGCGGCTTCACGAGTGGAAAGAGGATCGTTTCCCTAATCCCAAGACCGGTAAGCGCCATGAGAAGTCGATCAATCCCCATTCCGGTACCCGTCGTCGGGGGCATCCCCTGCTCCATCGCGGCAAGAAACTCTTCGTCGAGCA
The DNA here is from genome assembly GCF_059445525.1 of Williamsia sp. Y712. NCBI lineage: Bacteria > Bacillati > Actinomycetota > Actinomycetes > Mycobacteriales > Nocardiaceae > Williamsia > Williamsia sp. Y712. The sequence continues at coordinate 1,446,855 of NZ_JCAIUN010000001.1, read as the reverse complement.
CCATTGCCTCGTCGTCGCCGGCCCGCGCAAGCCTGGCCTGGTCGACGAACCGCTCCCGCTGAATGATCGGGTCGATCAATTCTGAATACCCGGTTGCCAATTCGAAACCACGAACATAGAGGTCCCATTTCTCGCTGACACCGGGCTTCGTCCGGTGCTCCCGGACCAAAGGCGACGTCTCGACCGGGAAGTCCCGGACGAAAACCGGTCCCGAGAGCGTGTCCCCGACCTGGTGTTCCCACAGTTCCTCGACGAGTTTCCCGTGGCCATATCCCTTGCCCTGCGGGATCTCGAGCCCCACCCGGGCGCACACCGCCAGCAAATGTTCCACCGTGGTGGCCGGCGTGATCTCTTCACCGAGGGCCTGCGACAACGACGGATACATCTCGACCGAGGTCCACTCACCACTGAGGTCATTGACCGTTCCATCGGCCATCAACGGCTGCAAAGTGCCCAACGCACCGAGCGCGACCTCCTGGATGATCTCCCGGATCATCGTGGCCGAGTCGTCGTAGGTGCCGTACGCCTCATACGTCTCGAGCATCGCGAACTCCGGTGAATGGGTGGAGTCCGCACCCTCGTTGCGGAAGTTGCGGTTGATCTCGAAGACCTTCTCGATCCCACCGACCACCGCACGCTTGAGGAACAGTTCCGGCGCGATGCGCAGGTAGAGGTCGATATCCATGGCATTGGAGTGCGTCACGAACGGGCGGGCCGCCGCGCCGCCGTGCAATGTCTGCAGCATCGGTGTCTCGACCTCGAGGAAACCGCGGCGTTCGAGTGCGGCACGCAATTCTCGCATGACCGCAACCCGGGTCCGGGCCATCGCGCGGGCCTCCGGCCGGACGATGAGATCGAGGTAACGCGCACGCACCCGAGCCTCTTCGTTCATCTCCTTGTGTGCCACCGGAAGCGGCCGCAGCGCTTTCGACGCCATCTGCCAGCTGTCCGCGAGAACACTGAGCTCGCCTCGGCGGGAACTGATCACCTCACCGTGCACAAAGACAAAATCGCCGAGATCGACGTCGGCCTTCCACGCCGCGAGTGACTCCTCCCCAACACCGTTGAGGCTGATCATGGCCTGCAACTGCGTGCCGTCACCCTCCTGCAACGTCGCAAAACACAGCTTGCCGGTGTTGCGGACGAAGATCACCCGGCCGGCGACACCAACCTGGTCGCCCGTGGCGGTGTCGGTCTCGAGGTCGGGATATTTGGCCCGGACCTGCGCCAGTGAATGTGTTCGCGGTACCGAAACCGGGTAGGGCTCGGTACCTGCGGTGAGCATCCGATCCCGCTTTTCGCGACGGATACGCAGCTGTTCCGGCGTCTGGTCTTCGACAGTGTCTGCATCTGTGTTGGTGCGGCCCTGGCCACGGTCTTCGTTCACGCCAACGACCCTATCGGCCGGAGCGCTCCGCGATCCATTCGCCAAGGCCGAGCGTAGACAAACAGTCACAAACCACAGTCACAAACCCCGGCCCGGCTCCGGGCTACGGCCGCCTCCGCCCGGAGCGAAAGGATCAGTGCGCCGAGTAGGCATCCAGCTCGCGCCGGGTGTGCTCGCCGAGCAGACCGGGTGTGACGCCTCGGGCCAATGCCCGCTGACCACCCACGACAAAACGGGCACCGGTGATGCCCCGCGCCTGCAGGTGCCAGGTCAGCATCTCCGCGTCGTGGCCGTCCGCGCCGACCAAGACCCAGCGCTGCGCAGTGCTGGCGCTCGACAAAGAGCCGGACGAACCAGGGGTCAACCGGTCGAGGACGTTCTCGGCGGGAACAGCCAACGCCCCCAAGAGGATTCCGTCGGTATCGCGGACACGCTGGCTGCGGATGTCGACGGCGATCGCACCGTCCTGCAAGGCAGGTCCGAACTGGTCAGCCGAGATGGACAGAGGCGCCGCCGCCGGAGCGGACACGGGAGCAGCGGAAGAAGACAGGGGTGCCGTGAGCACTGACATGATGGGAACTTTCGTGAATGATCGGCGAGGAGATCGCCGGGATCGGACGTACAGGGGTCATCGAGAGGCAATTAGCCCCGACAACACTCCTGACAGCTCCGGATCATCACGGTCGAGATTCTGCCACATCGATTCGGCTCGCACCAGTGGGGACGATCACAGGACTGCGGCCTGCGAGAGATCAACGATCTGACCGTGACTTGCTGCGACTTTCACGCTGCCGCTCATAGACCAGCCGCAGACCGTCCAGCGTCAGCGTCGGTTCGTGGTGCTGCAACGTCTCGCACTCGTCGAACACCAGCGGTGCGAGATACCCCGTGGCGACCACCGCCACATCATCGGCGGGGCCGAATCCGCGGATCTCCCGCCGCACCCGGTTCACCAGTCCATCGACCTGTCCCGCGAATCCGTAGAGGATGCCCGACTGCAATGCCTCGATGGTGTTCTTGCCGACCACACTGCGCGGCGGCAACAACTCCACCTTGCGCAACGACACCGTCGCGGTGGCCAGCGCTTCCACTGCCAGGTCGATGCCCGGGGCGATGGCGCCGCCGAGGAACTCGCCCTTCGCCGAGACCACGTCGACCAGGGTTGTCGTCCCGAAATCGACGACGATGCAGGCCCGTCCATAGGCCGTGTACGCCGCGAGCGCGTTGGCGACACGGTCGGTGCCGACCTCTTTCGGGTTGTCGACCAACAGCGGAACCCCGGTCCGCACGCCGGGTTCGAGGAGAACGTGGGGTCCGGCGCCGTAATACTTCCCGACCATCACGCGCATTTCGCGCAGCAGGGAAGGCACCGTGGACAGGCCCACCACCGACGTGACCTGGTCGACGTCGGCGCCAAGGAGCCCCCGGAGATTCAGTGCCAGTTCGTCCGCGGTCATCCGCGGTTCGGTCCGCATCCGCCAGTCCCGGACCAGACGGGCGTGGTCACCGCGCCCGGAATAGACACCCAGGTGGATGTTGGTGTTACCGACGTCCAGGGCGAGCAGCATGATCAGGCTGTAGCGGAAGACAACGGGGTGGAAGACAATTCGCGCGGATCCAGGAGGCCGCTACCCTCCGGGGCATGTGCCGGGTCGGCACCGAGTTCGAGGATCTTGTTCTGCCCGTCCACGAACACCACGCGCGGGCTGTACTCGAGCAGCTCGCGTTCGTCGAGGCCGCCGTAGGCGATCAGGATGACCAGGTCACCGGGATGCACGAGATGTGCTGCGGCACCGTTGATACCCAGGACACCCGAACCGCGCTCACCCGCGATCGTGTACGTCTCGAGCCGTGCACCATTGGTGATGTCGACGATCGACACCTTCTCGCCTTCGAGCAAACCGGCGGCGTCGAGCAGATCCTGATCGACCGTCACCGAACCGACGTAGTGAAGATCGGCCTGCGTCACGGTGGCGCGGTGGATCTTTGACGTCATCATCGTACGAATCATGGTGTGTTCTCTCCTCTTTCGACGAATCCCGTACCTATCGCGACACCCACGTTGTCGATCAGCCGAGTGCTGCCGATCCGGGCCGCCACCAAAAGCCTGCCGTCACCCTTGTCCGGGGGCGACTCCAAACCCGGTCCGCGTACTTCCAGGTAATCGACCTTGATCTCTGGATGTAGTGCGAGCACCGCGCTGGCCGTGTCCAGAATTGCCTGCACACCACCCGCTGCCGCATAGGCGCCTGCGACCAGGGCCGCAGAAAGGGTCGTGGCCAGCTCACGCTGCGCCGGATCGAGGTACCGGTTACGCGAAGACATTGCGAGCCCGTCGGATTCACGCACGGTCGGCACGCCGACGATGCGGATATCGAGGTCGAGGTCGCGCACCATCTGCCGGATCAAGGTCAGCTGCTGGTAGTCCTTCTCACCGAAGTACGCCTCCATCGGTGCCGCGATGTTGAGCAACTTGAGTACCACGGTCAGCATCCCGGCAAAGTGGGTCGGCCGCGAGGCCCCTTCGAGTTCGGCGCCAAGAGGACCCGGATGCACGGTGGTCCGAGGGCCGTTCGGGTACATGTCCGAGACCCGCGGTGCGAAGACCAACTCGACCCCGGCCGCGCGCAACAGATCACAGTCCGCATCGAACGTCCGAGGGTAGGCGTCGAGGTCTTCGTCGGCAGAGAACTGCAGCGGGTTCACGAAGATCGAGGTGATGACCACGGCATCACCCTTGGCCTTGGCCGCCCGGATCAGCTCGAGGTGACCGGCATGCAGCGCGCCCATCGTCGGAACCAGTACCACCCGTTTACCGGTCGACCGCAAGGCCCGGCTGATCTTGTTCAGCATCGCCGGATCGCGGTGGACGGTCAATTTACCTGCCGTATATGGCTTTTCAGACGTCAGGTCAGTACCCGGCATCAGTGCTCACCTCCGAGGAGCTCGATCAGATCAGGGGGTGGATCGGTGTACGCGGCGGCGCGGCGGGCCATCGCCCGGTATCCGTCGGCGATGGCGGGGTCTGCTGCGGTCAGCGCGTCGAGATGGCGGGCCACCGCAGCGGTGTCGCCGCGCTTGACCGGCCCGGTCAGCGCCGCAGGACCCATGTGCAGGGCATTGTCGAGGGCTGCGGTCAGCAGCGGGCCGAGGAGTCGTTCCGGCCGCACGTCTTGTCCGTCGAGGACCTTGCGGAGGGCGGCTGCGGCGTCACAGACCAGTGCCACGAGATGATTTGCACCGTGCGCCAATGCCGCGTGATAGAGCGTCCGGTCGGTTTCGCGGACGTGGACCGGCTCGCCACCCATCTCCAGCACCAGGGACTGTCCGATCGCCAGACCTATCTCGTCGGCGGCGGTGACCCCGAAACAGCAGTCGTTCAGCCGGTCGGTGTCCTCTCCGGTACCGATGAAGGTCATCGCCGGATGTAGGGCCAGCGGCAGCGCTCCGGCGTCGGTGAGGGGGTCGAGAATGCGGACGCCGCTGGCTCCGGCGGTGTGAGCGACAATCGTGCCCGGCCGAACCGAACCCGACGCGGCGAAATCAGCGATGAGCAGCGGAAGTTGATCGTCGGGTACTGCCAAGATCAGCAGTTCGCACCGTGCCGCGACGTCACGGGGAGCAAGGATCTGCGATTCGGGAAGTCGTTCCGCGGCCCGACGCCGCGACTGCGGCGAAGAAGCTGAGACCGCCCCGACCACGTGCTCGGCGCGTTCGAGCGCCTCACCGATGGTTGTGCCCACACGGCCCGCCGACACGATGCCCACCGATAGGCGGGCAGGCGCGGGCCAGTTGGTAATCCCGGTCGAGGTCACCGATGTCCTCCATCATTCGTTCCAGTCCCACCGATCCCGTCCAACCGGAGGAAAAGATCACGGTCGGATGAGTCGGATTCGGGTACCAGACGTCTCGCAGCGAGGATAGATCCCGCAGCGTCGAAACCGCCAACCGCTGTGATCGGCCTCACCGAAAGGCAGGGCGGCCGCGGGGCCGGAACCGGCCGGCGCGGCCGATCGCCCGGAAAGCGATCTGACTCAGTCGCGGCGGCGACGGCGCCCTGAGCTGGGAGAAGAACCCGCAAAGCCCTGGAGCAGTTCCGAGACCGAACGGCCGGATTCATGAGCACCTGAGTGATCGGGTGAATCTTCCCCCTCGGCTAGCAGAGCCTCGGGGATGCCACCCTCGGGCGGTGCGACTTCCCATTCGTCGGTCGGGTTGTCGTCGGCAAAACCTTCGGGATCCGCAGCGTCCTCGGCGGGCTCATCAGCACGACGACGCCTGCCCGAGGCACGGGGTTCGGACTCCGACTCCGAGGCCGGTGCGGCAGGGCTGTCATCGGCCGATTCTTCGACAACCTCGGCGACGAGCTCTTCCTCGTCCTCGGCCTCGACCTCGGCCGGTTCGGAGGTGGCAGGCTCGGGATCGGCGGGCAATGGCTCCTCGGCGGCGATCACCGGAAAGACCTCGGTCACGTCACCTGCACGCGGGGAGTCGTCGGCAGGCGGCGCAGTGGACGCAAAGTCCTGTTCGGCAACCGCGCCGTCATCGACGAGTCCACTCGGGTACTCGGCAAACCCGGAGGCGTACGCGGCATCCGGGCGGTTGAGCCAACTGGATCCGTTCTCCAGCTCGGGTAGCTTCTCGCGGAACAACGCGATGCGATCCTCCGGCAGTTCGCCGAGGATCTGCTCCAAACTCTCACGAAGCGACTGCAGCTCGGTCTTGAGCGCGGCGAGTTCGGAGCCGGATTCGGCGCTGACCTCGCGGCGAACCTGGGTCTCGACACCGAGTTCGTACTGTCGGCGGGCGGTGATCTCGCGCTCGAGCTGCAATTCGTAGACCAGTCGCAGATCACGGGCCTTCGCGTCCGCGGAATCTGCGGCGCGGCGGTATTTGGTCACCAGGATGGCGCCGATGACGGCAGCCCACAGGGCGGTGATGACGGCCAGCGAACCGGCAACGCTCATCTCCGAGGTGATGATCATGAACACGCTCGAGCCGAGAGCGAGCAGCAGCAAAGCGCCGAGCAGCCATTGGCCCGGACCACGACGAGTCCTTCTGGCGTCAGCCGAGCGGCCAGCGGAGGTGGTCATGGGGCAAACATACCGGGCTGCGGCGAACGAATTCGCCATCTCACCCGGCAAGTCCTGTTATAGACGGTCATGATGATTGTCACCGCCGATCAGGCAGGGAGGTCCTCGGACGGATCATCGGGCGCACGGCAGCAGTATTCGAGCCACAACGCCGCCACCGTGAGCAGGACTCCACCGATCAATCCGACGATCGCGCTCGGCAGGTCCTCGCGGGCTGCGGTCAGCTCACCTTGTCGCGTCAGGAGATAGACGAGCGTGCCCGCCCACACACCCGTCGCGAGCGCACCGAGGATCGCCGACGCCTTGGCCAGTGCCAGAACGCGGGCCGCGGTGATCGGATGTAACTGTCCGTGGTGCGCCCCGACCTCACGGTCTCGGACGCGCGAACGGACAACAAACGCGATCACAACCTCAAGTGCAGCAAGCAGATACAGCACCACACCGGCGAGCAGTGGCAGCGGTGGCATCGACCCATAACTGACGCGGACCAGCAGGAACACCACCACGGCGACAACGGCGGCCAAGGCCGACAGATCACGGAACCGGGTCGGACCCATCTTGCCGTCATCGGACTGCTGACGCGGATTTCGCCGGTTCATCGGCCCGTATCCGCCCCGTCGCGCCCGGCGACAGCAAGTTGCCGGTCGGTGCGGTGCACACCGGATCGTTCGTCGTCCGGTAGTGCCGCAAGCAGTTCGGCCACCGGGGTCGCTGCGCCGTCATGCCACAAAGTGGCCGACGGGTCGACGTCCAGCCACGGGATCAGGACAAACGCACGCGAAGATGATCTCGGATGCGGCAGCGTCAGGATCGGATCATCAGAGATGACTTCGCGGCCCGCACTGGTCACCGAGATGACGTCGACATCCAGAGTTCTTGGACCCCAATGCTGTTCGCGGATCCGCTGCGCCTGTTGCTCGAGCTCCTGCCCGGCGGCCAGCCAATCGACGGCCTCCCGGTTCGGATCATCGACCACAACAACAGCATTGAGGAAGTCCTCCTGCTGCACGCCACCCCAGGGCGCGGTCGAGTAAACGGCGGAGGTCGCCACCACCACATCGGCGAGCCCATCGCAGACCGACTGCAGATGTGCCATTCGATCCCCGATGTTGGAGCCGATCGAGAGCACCGCACGGCTCACGGTGTCGCCCCACTCATTGCATGCCCTTACGGGATCGCCTCGCGACCACCGCGACATCGTCGAACGTCAGCGGGATCGGCGCCGACGGCTTGTGAAGCGTCACCTCACACGCCGCCACCTGCTCGGTTTCGAGCATCACCGTGTCGGCGATCTCGGCGGCCACCGTCTCGATCAGATTCCGCGGGGTGCCCGCGATGATGTCGTGGGCGGTCTGAGCCAGTGCGCCGTAGTCGACTGTGTCGGCAAGGTCATCGGTGGCCGCGGCGACACGTGAGTCGACCCACAGGATCACATCGACGATGAAGTCCTGGCCGTCGGTGCGCTCATGGTCGAACACGCCATGGTTGCCCCGGACCTTCAACCCGCGCAACTCGATTCGGTCAGCCATTGCGCCCCTTCGTATCAACTTGGTCGTTCACAGCCGGAGATCCACCGGCGTTCCATGCCTTCGCAACAGCGATGGCATCGCGGCTCGACGCCACGTCGTGCACCCGAACGCCCCACGCGCGGTGGGCCGCAACCAGCGCACTGAGTGCAGCCGTGGCCACTTCCCGCCCCGCAGGCGGCCTCGGATTGCCGTCGGCGTCGGCAAGAAGGGTCCCCAGGAAACGTTTGCGGGACGCCCCGATGAGCACCGGGAACCCCAACTCCATCAACTCGGGTAGACGCTGCAACAACGCCCAGTTGTGTTCGCCCGTCTTCGCAAAGCCCAATCCGGGATCGAGGATCAGGGCACCGGGGTCGACACCGGCCTTCACGGCGGCGTCGACCTGTTCGAGGAGTTCGATTCTGACCTCGGCCACCACATCGCCATATCCGGCAGCTTTACCCGAATGCGCCCAGTCGGCGTCGGTCGGCCGCCAGTGCATCAGGATCCAGGGAGACCCCGATTCCGCGACGACCTTGGCCATGTCGGGATCGGCGCGACCACCGGAGACGTCGTTGATGATGCCCACCCCGGCCGACAATGCGGCCTCCGCGACCCGGGCCCGCATCGTGTCGACCGACGTCACGATTCCGCGCGCCGACAGACCTTCGATCACCGGCCTGATGCGCGCGATCTCCAGATCGGAGTCGACCCGCTGGGCACCCGGTCGCGTGGATTCGCCACCGACGTCGATGATGTCGGCGCCGTCGGCCACCAGAGCAACACCGTGCTCGATGGCCGCGTCGACGTCGAGGTACCGACCGCCGTCCGAGAACGAATCAGCGGTTACATTGACCACGCCCATGATGACCGTGTTCACGGCGCCCGAACCCTTCATGACGGCACTGTCTTGCAGCACTAGCTCTTTCGGGAAATCAGATCCAGTGCTTCTCCACGCGAGATCGCACTGGTCTTGAACTGCCCGCGGACCGCCGAGGTGGTGGTCGTGGCGCCCGGCTTACGGATACCGCGCATCGCCATGCACAGATGCTCGGCCTCGATCACCACGATGACACCGCGCGGATCGAGCTTCCGGACGATCGCGTCGGCGATCTGCGTGGTGAGCCGCTCCTGGACCTGCGGCCTGCGGGCATACAGATCGACAACCCGAGCGAGCTTCGACAGGCCGGTCACCTGACCGCTGGCACCCGGGATGTAGCCGACATGCGCGACACCGTGAAACGAGACCAGGTGGTGTTCGCAGGTCGAGTACATCGGGATGTCCTTGACCAGGACCAACTCGTCGTGACCGACATCGAAGGTGGTCGCGAGGACCTCATCGGGATCGGTGTGCAGACCGCCGAACATCTCCTGGTAGGCACGGGCCACGCGGGCCGGAGTCTCCTTCAGCCCGTCGCGCTCCGGGTCCTCACCGACAGCAATGAGAAGTTCTCGAACAGCGCGCTCGGCACGCTCAGCATCAAAAGGGGCAATCGCGGTGCAGTCTTCGCGGTACGTCATTGTCCATTCTGTCCGGTTGAGGGCGGCCGGCCGTTCTGACCTTCATCGCCCTGGCCGCCACCGTTGTGCCTGCCGCCATTTCCGTCACCATTGTGATGTCCGTTTGCCGGAGGCTGACCATAAGGGTTCTGCGGCTGTGCATAAGGATTCCCTGGTGCCTGCGGGTAACCGCCATTGGGGTACCCACCACCGGGTAGCCCGTTCGGCTGACCACTGTTCGGGGCGCCACCGCCCGGGGAATCGGCGGGGGGCCATCCCGGTGCCGACCAACCGGCCGGAGCACCGTAATCAGGACGGGTTCCACCGGGAGCCACACCCGGCTGCGGTGCCGGCTGTTGCGGATACTGATGACCCGGTCCGGGCTGCGCATGCGAACCCGTTTTGGTCAGCTCCGGCGCCTTCGGGGCCTCGGGCGGCCACGGCTCGCCGCGTTCCTTGGCGAGCTCACCGGGAGTCTTGACCGGGGGCTTGTCACTGGGGGTCCGCTCACCGAAGTCGTTGAACGTGGTGATGCGGGGACGCTTGGAGACCTTGTCGAAGATCTTCTCGAGGTCCTTGCGGGTCAGCGTCTCGCGTTCGAGCAGCTGGGTCGCGAGTTCATCGAGGGTGTCCCGGTACTCGGTGAGGATGGCCCAGGCCTCGGTGTGCGCGGCCTCGATCAGGCGACGTACCTCGTCGTCGATCTCGCTGGCAACCTCGGGCGAGTAGTCCGCGTGCGAACCCATCGACCGGCCCAGGAACGGGTCGCCCTGCTCCTGGCCATAACGAACGGCGCCCAGTCGGGCACTCATGCCGTACTCGGTCACCATCGCTCGGGCGATCTTGGTCGCCTGATCGATGTCGGACGACGCTCCGGTGGTCGGCTCGTGGAACACCAGTTCCTCGGCAGCACGCCCACCCATCGCCATCACCAGACGAGCGATCATCTCCGACCGTGTCATCAGGTCTTTGTCCTGCTCGGGCACTGCCAGCGCGTGTCCGCCGGTTCGACCGCGGGCCAGGATCGTCACCTTGTAGATCGGGTCGAGATCGGGCATCGCCCACGCGGCCAGTGTGTGTCCACCCTCGTGGTACGCCACGATCTTCTTCTCGTGTTCGCTGATGATCCGGCTCTTACGACGCGGACCACCGATGACGCGATCGACCGACTCTTCGAGGAGTTCAGCGGTGATCGTGGTGCGGTTTTCGCGAGCCGCGAGCAATGCGGCCTCGTTGATGACGTTCGCCAGGTCGGCGCCGGACATGCCGGGGGTGCGCTTGGCCAGACCGTCGAGGTCGGCGTCGGCGTCGATCGGCTTGCCCTGGGCGTGGACGTTCAGGATCGCCCGACGTCCGGCCATGTCGGGGTTGCCGACCGGGATCTGGCGGTCGAAGCGGCCCGGACGCAGCAGCGCCGGGTCGAGGATGTCGGGACGGTTGGTCGCCGCGATCAGGATGACGCCCGAACGCTCGCCGAATCCGTCCATCTCCACCAACAGCTGGTTGAGGGTTTGTTCGCGCTCGTCGTGACCACCGCCGAGACCGGCGCCACGCTGGCGGCCGACCGCGTCGATCTCGTCGACGAAGATGATGCAGGGACTGTTGTTCTTGGCCTGCTCGAACATGTCACGCACTCGCGAGGCACCGACGCCGACGAACATCTCGACAAAATCAGAACCGGAGATCGTGAAGAACGGGACACCGGCCTCGCCGGCAACCGCGCGTGCGAGCAGCGTCTTGCCGGTTCCGGGAGGGCCGTAGAGCAGCACACCCCTGGGGATCTTGGCGCCGAGTGCCTGGTAGCGGGCCGGGTTCTGCAGGAAGTCTTTGATCTCGAAGAGTTCTTCGACGGCCTCATCGGCGCCGGCGACATCCGCGAACGTGGTGGACGGCATGTCTTTGTTGAGCTGTTTGGCCTTGGACTTCCCGAAGCCCATGACACCGCCCTTGCCACCACCCTGCATCCGGCTCATCACGAAGAAGAACAAACCGAACAGCAAGACCAGCGGCAGGATGAAGATCAACATCTGCATCAGGAACGAGTCTTTGTTGACGTTCGTCTGATACGTCGCACCGGTGTCGTTGACGCGATTGAAGATCTCTTCGGTGGCCTGTGCCGGGTACTTGGCCGAGATCTTCTTCTCACCGTCGGTCTGACTCGGATCCTTGATCGTCATCCGCAGCGTCTGCTCGCGGTCGTCGATCTGCACCTCGTCCACGTTCTTGGTGTTGAGCTGCGTCATCGCCACCGAGGTGTCGACAGCCTTGTAGTCACGATTGTTGTCCCGTAGCAGGGTCCAACCCCAGATCGCGAGCACGATAACGGCCACGATCGCCAGATTGCGAAAGACAGTCTTACGGTTCATTGAGGTGTGTCAGCCGAGACCGAGAGCCACGTCTGTGGCTTTCGCTGTGATTTCGGCGCGTCCTTCCAGTCGGGATATCTGAGTTCTCAGGCTACCCGTCAACGATTCACCATGGTCAGGCGTTCCCTACGAGCGCAATCGCAGGTGCCCGGCGTCGGTTACGCAGCTGGGATCACCACGCGCGGTTCGACGGCCCCTGTGGAATTGTGCACCGCTATCAGCCACTCGTTGGCAGACCGGCCGGAATCCAAAGGTCCAGCGCCCGGAATCCGTTGAAGCGGAGGTCGAGTAGCAGCCCACCGGACGTAAGCGTTCCGGCACTTGTACTGAAGTCGGAAATCAGCTCCCGATCCCCCATCTCGGCACTCATGACCGGGGGTACCTGGCCATCGGGTGTCGCACCGGGACCGGCCAGTGGCTTCATTGCACCGGTTCGAACATCCACGCTCATCACCCAGGCACTACCGTGCGCGAAGGCCATGAACAACGCAGTGTCACCCACCGAGGTCATGTAGTCGACTGAACCGATCCATGATTGATCGACGACCCACCGCTGGGCGCCACCGACATCGAGGCCCTTGAACGACAGATTGTCGGAGTCATCCCTGATTGTGTTGATCTGCCACCCGTTGGTCAGGACGAACTCGTTCCTGACTCCCGGCCGGTTCCAAGGATTGCTACCCAGAAGCCGTCCCGAGGACAGTTCGTAACTGGTCACCGTGTCTCGATCGGAGACACTCACCACGGGCCCGATGTCGCGGATTCTGCGGGGCGACTCCTGACTCCACCTGACCACGCCGGACGCCAGGTCGATCCCGCCGATGCGATTCACGATTCCGTTTTCGTCCTCGCACGTGAAAGGGATGACCCCGCTGAAGCTGTCCTCACGAATCAGTCGGCCGGGCCCACACACCTTCTCGGTATCCAGCGTCCACGCAGTTGTCCCGGTCCGAGCATCGAGATAATTCATCCCGGGGCGTTCCTCAGACCTCGTTCGGTTGCTATCCCACAGCACCTTTCCGGTATCGGCGCTGTAGGCCTCCGTCAAACCCCCACGTCCGACCGGTTCCCATTTGACCACGACAACCGAACCGTCTTCATAGCTGTCCACGTCGTCGACGATCACCGACATTCCGGGTTTCGAGATGCGCCAACGTTCGGGCCCACCGAACGTGTCATACGCGCGCAGCACTCCGTCCTTCACGACGAGCACTCCCGCCGCCGTCAAAAATGTTGAGCCGTCGTAGATCCCACTCGCGTTCTGCACCCGGTTCACGTCCAACGCAGATGCGGGCGGACCCATCTCCATCGAGTCGCCTAGCTCGACCACGTCCACCGCACCGAGCGGCCGTACGCTCGCCAGCACCACAACCGTCGCCACCAGTCCCGATAACGCAGCGGTGGCGTAAACCCCACCCAGAGTGGGGTATTGATTGCTCGATCGTTCACGGAACTCGGCGATGGTCAGGGTCGCGATCGACAAAACCAGCATGACGGCCGAAACACACACCACCACGAATCCGACCGACCCGGGCCAATCGATCAGGTGCGGTTTCACAAACCACCAGGAACCGAATACCCACATCGTGACCACGATGGGCGCCAACGCCGCAATCCACGACAGGACGAGGCTGATGGTGCGCCGTATCCGACTGTCGTTCGGCGCAGCACTCAAGGTGATGGCGGCCGCCCCGATCACGACATAGGCACCGAGCGACCACTGAAGCAGGGTCACGATCGCACCGGCGAGATCGTCGGGATCGGAGCTCACGCTCACGTAGTCGGCAAAGTCGGACGTGAGATAGGTGAGCGCAGCCATCACGTACATGAGACCTGCGCACAACATCAGGCCGTATGCCGTGGCCCGAATCGGATTGCGGAACAGCGACTTCAGCCAGCTCGTACTCATCGCTTCACCGCCGGCATCACGATGGCGCGATCGCCGGTGCGCTGACCACCGAAATCACGACCAGATCAGGGATCACCGCCTGCGTGATTGTCCGTACCCAGCCGTGCCGCACCGCGACGTTCTCCCCCATCGATCCCCGCCCTCGCTCGCGTTGTCCCGAAGGGTTGGACGCAAAGAGGACCAGAACGGTTCCGGGAGAAATCCGCCCGTATTTCTCACGCCCGTCGGTTTGCAACCGAGCGGAAGTGAGGGCAGTGAGCGGTCAGAAGCCGGGTGCGACCCTCTGCCAGGGACGGGCGCTTTCGATCTGGGCAGCCAAGGTCAGCAGGCGTGCTTCGGATCCTGGCCTGCCTGCGAAGTGCACGGCAAGGGGCGTGCGGGTGACCGGGTGAACGCCGAACGGTACCGACATCGCCGGCCAGCCCAGGAGGTTGAACAGCCCGCAGAAGGGTGCGTAGCTGACGTTGGCCCACATGTTCGCGGCCCAACTCGCCGAACTCCATCGCTTTGCCTGCGGCGGCGACGTCGCCAATGCCGGGGTCAGGAGCACATCGGCCTTGTTGCGGTCGAGGTACGCGAGGACTTTCTTCTCGACCTTGTCGACCTGACTGTCGTTCACCAGATCGAAGCGGGTGACACTCCGCCCGAGCGACGTGTGAACTTTGCTGCGACGCTGCAGCTTTTCCAGATCCCCGCCGGCCGCCTCGATGTCATCGGCATCCCCGGCCGCACCGGCAAGCCATCGCGTCAGCAGGGGCATCGGATTAGCGGGATACGGCAGGTCGGCATGAGGCACGCGATGACCGAGATCGGCCAGCAGGGAACTGCAGCTCTCCTGCGCCTGTGCCCAATGTTTGTCGGTCTTGCCGACGGTCAGGGGAAAGTTCTCGGCGACGACGATTCCCAGCGATCCCGGCTCCGTCGACAGACCCGCCTCTGCCAGATCTGGTTTGTCGGCCATCACCGAGAGCATCAGTGCCGCGTCGGCGACCGTCGTGGCCAGTGGCCCGTTCTCACTCATACCGAACCAGCCGTTGCCACCCAGCTCGGACGGCACCACGCCCCGCCCCGGTTTGAGGCCGAAGACTCCGCAGTCCGCCGCCGGGATCCGGATCGAGCCCAGCCCGTCGTTGCCGTGGGCGATGTCGACCTGCCCGCTCGCGACCGCGGCCGCCGCTCCGCCCGACGAACCGCCAGGGGTTCGCTTGGTATTCCACGGGTTACGCGTAATGGTGGTCGGATTATCCGTGGTCGCCCACATACACAATTCCGGAACTGCGGTGGTCCCGATGACAATTGCCCCGGCCGCACGCAATCTCCGAACAACGGTGTGATTGGTCAACTGCGGTGCGCGACTGGTGGCCTGCGATCCGACCGTCATGATTTCACCGGCGACCGGAATATTGTCCTTGATCGCCACCGGCACACCCGCCAACGGCAATTCATCAAGTTTTGGATGCGCGGTCAAAACCTCGGCTTCGGAAACAGCACGATCCGCCCGGACCGCGACAAAAGCACCCAGTTCCCGATCGCGTTGTGAGATCCGGGCCAGCGCCTCCCGGGTGACCTCGACTGGGTCAAGCCGTCCCGCGCGTACTCCGGCGGCGGTCTGAACTGCAGTCATCGATCACCTTTTAGTCTGTGTAGACGGACGGGTGCAAGCGGCCGACGTACGGCAGGTCGCGGTAGCGCTCGGCATAGTCGAGACCGTATCCGACGACGAACTCGTTGGGAATGTCGAATCCGACGTCCGCCACATGTACGTCCGCGCGGACCGCATCTGGTTTGCGCAGCAGTGTGCACACCTCCAGAGACCGCGGCCGGCGGGTACGGAGGTTCTTGATCAGCCAGGACAGGGTCAATCCTGAATCGATGATGTCTTCGACGATCACGACGTCGCGATCGTTGATGTCGCGGTCCAGGTCCTTGAGAATCCGCACGACGCCCGACGACGACGTCGACGAGCCGTACGAACTCACTGCCATGAACTCGAGCTGCGATGGGATGGGTAACGCCCGGGCAAAATCGGTCATGAACATGACCGCACCCTTGAGGACCCCGATGAGAACGAGGTCGTCCGGAGCGTCCCGGTAGCGCGAGGCGACAGTCTCGGCCAGCTCGATCGTCCGCTGCCTGATCTGCTCCTCCGTGACCACTACCGCTTCGATGTCATTGCCGTATGGATCACGCTGCGCCGTCACAAGGACCATCATGCCTCAAACGCCGTGGCAGCAATTGCAGGGGGCAACAACCCGCCAAAGCATCACGAGTACACCGAACGGATGATTTCCACCATCGAGAGTTTTTCGCAATCACAGTTTTGTTTTACTGATTGCGCGCGACACCGAAGCACACAAGATCCACGAGCCGTTTCGAAATACGGTCAGGGGGAGCGATCGGCGAAAGTCGGACAGCTTTCGGTTGAATCGAAACTGGGCACGTGGCGAAATCAATCACCTTTCGGGTGACGCTTCACACCCGCCCAAAACCCTCAGGACGTACCCATGAAACGCAGAAATGGATTCATCGCACTCATTGCATCAGCCGTCACCGCCGCCGGCTTCCTGACAGCGATACCGGCAAATGCCGCACCGGCCAATGACATCAACTATCAGGCCGACATCGTCGGGGGCGACCAGATCGTCCTTTCGACAGACATCGGCTCACTGCGAACCAGCGACGGTCAGCTGGAGATCGTCGACGCCACCGGCAACGTGGCGGCCACCGTTCCGCTGTTCTTCAACCTCGACGACCAGCAGTTCCCGATCGCGGCGAATGTGGACGGCCGCACGGCCACCCTCACACCGGTTGTCGACCCGGCCGCGGCCACGCCGGTCGCCGCGCCCACGACCCGAGAAGAACGTGATTTACAGGCGCTGGAGAAAGTCGGCACCTACGTGTCGGTGTCCGTGGCGATCGGCGGATTGGTCGGCACCATCATCGGCGCCGGGATCGGTTGCGTGGTCGGACTCCCTGCCGCCGCAGTCGGCTGCCTCCCGGGTGCCGTCACCGGAGCCGGTATCGGCGGCGTCCTCGGCACCATCGCAGTCGGCGGACCCACCCTGATCGGCGCTGCGATCGAATACTTCAACACGGTCACCGCGCCGTGGCCCCCTGCCTAACGATCTCGTAGCCTCAGCGTTCGCGGCGCTCGACCACAAGTCGGGCGCCGCGCCGCGTCACCTGGGTACGAAACTGCGGCCGGCCACCGATCGCCACGGCTCCCTGGCCTCGCCACCGCATGACCAGCGCGTCGACTGCCTGAACCACGGTGTCGGTGGGCTCGGTCGCCCCGTTGGCCAGCAACCATCGCCGTAGTAGGCGCAACCGGATCGCGGCGGGCAACCCCGCGAGGGCACCACAATCCACCTCATCACCGTCGATGACCGCGGCGTGGTCGTCGACCAGGCCTTCGATCAGATCGACGTCGAGTTGAAGCTGCCGGGCGGTCCGCGCCAACGCTTCGGCGACGCCACTGTGCAAGACCTCGTCGAGCAGTGGCATCACCTCACGCCGCAACCGGACGCGGGTGAAGCGCGGATCCCGGTTGTGCGGATCTTCGTACGGGGTCACATCGAGTTCGGCGCAGGCGGCCACCGTCACCGAGCGTCGTACACCGAGGAGCGGCCGCCCGAACGGGGGCGCCCACGGCCGCATCCCCGCCACGGACCGGGGGCCTGACCCGCGCGCGAACCCCAGCAGCACGGTTTCGGCCTGGTCGTCGAGTGTGTGACCGAGAAGGACCGGTCGATCGGCGCGATGCGCCTCGAATGCTGCATACCGAGCCCGCCGGGCCGCCGCTTCCGGTCCACCGGCACCGGCAACATCGACCCCGACGATCACCGGTTGCGCACCCAGCGCCTCTGCCATCGCCGCCGCCCTACCGGCGACCACGTCCGAACCGGCCTGCAAACGGTGGTCGACGACCAGGGCCCGCACGTCCAGGCCCGCCCGCACGGCGGCAGCGGTCAGCGCGGTCGAATCAGGACCTCCGGACAACCCGACGCACACCTGCGGATCGGCCAGATACTCGCAGGCGAAATCCTTGACCGCCCTGGTGATCTCGGAGATCGCCCCGGAGTTCACAACACGCGATCGATCCACGCCCGAGGGGTTTCGATCTCAGCGGGCCTGGGCATCGTCTCCGGACCCGTCCAGATCGCATTGAAGCGGGTCATGCCGACCGTCTCGACCACTTCGTCCACAAACGCCTTGCCCCGCGTGTACTGGGCGATCTTCGCGTCCATGCCCATCAGCGTGCGCAGCAATCGCTGCACCGGGTTCTGCGGCTTGGCCCGACGCTTGTCGAATGCGGTGCGAATCCGGTCGACGGTCGGCACCTTGGCCGGGCCCACCGCATCCATCACATGGTCGGCGTGACCTTCGAGGAGCGTGCCGAGCATCATCATCCGGCTGAACGCTTCGTACTGCTCCGGGGACTGCAGGAGCTGCATCGCGCCGACGATTCCTTTTTCCCTCGGGAGATCGCTGCGGAGCGCCGAGCTGATCCGCGACACCATCTCACCGGCGGACTCGGTGTCCTCGGACGTGAGCGCCTCGACGTTCGACTGCATGTAGTCGCGCAACCAGGGGTTTGCCGAGAACTGCACCCGATGGGTCACCTCGTGCAGGCACACCCAGAGCCGGAAGTCCGCCGGTACCACCCGCAACCCACGTTCGACCGCGATGATGTTGGGCGTCACCAGCATCAGGACGCCGTCGTGTCCACTGATCGGATCCGGGGTGAATGGGTCGTACTGACCCAGGATGGCACTCGACAACAGGGCCAGCAATCCACCGGCCTGCAGACCCGCGATTCGTCCCGTCACCCCGGGCTTTTCGTCGGGTTCACCGGGGTCGAGCATCGCCGACATCGACAGCGCCGCCGCCTCGATCCATTCACCGCGGTCGAGCACCCGCGCTGCGGGCACCGGAAGTCCGTCGGCAAGCCCGGTGACCTCCCGAACCGGCACTTCGGACGCCACTGCCGACGCCGCCAGTTCGCTGCGGGCGGCATCGGCTGTGTAAGCCGTGGTCAGCGGACCGGACCGGGCGATCTTCTTGCCCACCGACGCGGCGAGCTGCCAATCGATACTCATCGACAACCGCAATCACGCAAGGTCGCGGCGACCGCGTCGAGCGCGGGCCGGGCCTCGGACGGCCCGGTGCCATTGGACATCAGAGCAAAACTGAGCACGCGTCCTTCTTTCGTCTGCACCACACCGGCCAACGCACTGGCGACCGTCAATGTTCCGGTCTTTGCGCGGATCCACCCGGCACCGTCGACGTTCTCGAGAACAAAACGCTCCGCCAGGGTGCCGGTCGCACCGGCCACCGGCAGCATGTCCAGCAACGGCCGCAGCTTCAGCTGGGCTGTGCCGGCTCCGGCACCGGTCACCTTGTCGAGCAACCCGGCCGAAATCCGGTTGTCCTCTGATAGGCCGCTGACGTCTCCGAAGACCGTGCCATCCATGTTGAAACCGTTGTCACTCAGAACTTTTCGAACAGCCTCGATACCTCCGGCCAGCGTCGGCCTGCCACCGATCGCCTTGGAGATCTCGATGGACGTGGTCTCGGCGAGCACGTTGTCGCTGGCACGCATCATGTCCCCGAGCCGGGTCACCAGGGGCGCCGACGTGACGGTGGCGATCACGGCACCGCCGGCCGGAGCGGTCGCCTGGACCACGGGGTTCTCGACGCCGAGCGCCGCGGCCAGCGCCGTCCCGGCGGCCAATGCCGGGGTCGGGGTCCGCGGCGAGTCGATCTCCAGCGGATCGATTCGTCCGGAATCGGCGATGAGCGATTCGATCGGTGTGATGTTGCCGTCGGCGATGTCCACCGGATCCCAACTCGACGCCATCGTCGGACCGGAGAAGGCACCGGTGTCGACCGCCACCGAGGTGACATCGATACCGGCCTTCTCGATCTGATCGGCGAGCGCGGCGATCCGCGGGGCATCGGTGAAGAACGTCTGTTGCCCTTCGGGCTGCGCGGAAAGCGTCGGGTCGCCCGCTCCCACCAGGATCACCTGTCCGTCGGCACCGGCAACCACCGTGGTCGAGATCCGCTGATCGTGCGGCAACGCCAGCAGGGCGGCCGACGTGGTGAGGATCTTGATCGTCGACGCCGGCACCATGGGGCGGTTGGGGGTCTGCGACCAGAGGGTCTGCCCGGTGAGCGCATCGGAGACCTCACCCGACAGATCACCCAGACCCGGGTTCGACAACACCTCCGTCAGGGCGGCAGCGATCCCGGCCGACGTGGGTAGTGGCGCATCGGTGGCCACCGGACTGATCTGCGGGACAAGCGACACCGGCGACGGCTGCGCGGAGGCACCCGCAGGCAGACTGTTGTGCTTCTCGTCCACACGCAACGCGATGACGAGCACAATCGCCGCGACGACGATCAACACAACCACCGGTAGAAGCGTCCACAGGAGCCCCTTGCGACTCGGCGAACTGCCTGGCACGAATTACCTCCGGTCGAAGTTCTTGCCGCGCGCGGCGGGCACAGGTCTCCACAGTATCGTTGAGTCGATTTGCTGACCGGCTACCGGAGAACACTTTGGGTAGGCAGAACACACGAGGAGTACAACGTGGACTTCGACGTCACGATTGAGATCCCCAAGGGACAACGCAACAAGTACGAAGTGGACCACGAGTCGGGAAAGATCTATCTCGACCGGTACCTGTACACATCGATGGGTTATCCCGCCGACTACGGATACATCGACAACACCCTCGGCGAGGACGGCGATCCCCTGGACGCCATGGTGTTGCTCCCCGAGTCCGTCTACCCCGGCGTGATCGTCCGGGCCCGCATCATCGGCATGTTCCGCATGACCGATGAAGCCGGTGGCGACGACAAGCTGCTGGCCGTGCCTGCCGGTGATGTCCGCTGGGACCACATCCAGGACATCGGCGACGTCGACGACTTCGAACTCCAGGCGATCGCACACTTCTTCGAGCACTACAAGGACCTCGAGCCGGGCAAAGACGTCACGGCCGGCGGCTGGACCGGCAAGGCCGAGGCCGAGAAGATCGCGCAGGAAGCGATTGAACGCCTGGCCTCGCAGCCGCACGAGGCGAACGAGCCGTCTCGCGGCTGATCGTCCACACAAACACCGAAGGGCCCGACTCGCATCAGCGATGTCGGGCCCTTTCGGTTTGTGTGGGGCGGTCTCAGGACCGGGCGCGGTCCGCAGGCGACTCGTTGGCCTCGATGAGGCTGCGTTCTGCAGAGCTGACGTATCTCCCGAGCAGTTCGGTGAGGGTCTCCACGTCACCGTCATCCCAATCGGCCAGCATCGTCTCGAGTTCCTCGGCCCGCCGGGTTCGGAAATCGGCGACCCGCTGCGCACCGGTTTCGGTGACCACCAGGATGGTGGCCCGGCCGTCACGCGGATCGGCCTCGCGCCGCACATAACCGAGTTTGACCAGCTGGGCGACGTGACGACTGATGGTCGACGGGTCACTGAACAGTGCCTCGGCCAATTCACCTGAGCGTGCCGGCGCCCGATTCAGCCGAAACAGACAGTGGTAGGCCGCAGATTCGACAGCGTCGTCCGCGGTACGCCATCGCGTTGCCGCCAAACGGTCACGAACCCGCAGGTGCCTCGCCAGGACCTCCATGAGATCCGCAATCTGATCGTCTCGCGACGGTGTCTCCTCCGACATGATCCTTCTCAAAGTTCAACGAGTTTCGACATGCAACTAGTTGTTGCGTGAGAGTATGGCCCTCGCCGCGGAGCTTACGCAAGAACCCACCGCCGACGAGTCGCACCCGATCCACCGTGCCACTAGCCTGGGGAGTCGTGACTCCATCCCCGCCGAACTCGCGCCCCCATTTCACCTCGATGCCAGACTTGGCTCTACGCGCTCTCGGCGGCGCGGTCCTCTGGACCAATGACGACCTCTTCGCCGAGGCCGAGAACCTCATCAAGACGCCCGCCGCCGAATATCAACCGGCGACGTTCGGACACAAGGGTCAGGTCTATGACGGCTGGGAGACCCGGCGACGACGTGAAGCAGGCGTTGACCAGGCCATCGTGCGCCTGGGCGTACCCGGCATCATCTACGGCGTCGTGGTCGACACGTCCTGGTTCGTCGGCAACTACCCGCCGTACATTTCGGTGGAAGCTGCTGCGGTCGAAGGTATTCCGACCACCCAGGAGCTGCTGGAAAACACGAAGTGGCAGACGATCGTCGATCGCGTGGAGGTCAACGGCGATACCCAGAATCCGTTCCGGGTGGACTCCAAGGACCGCTTCACCCACGTGCGGCTCACCATCCATCCCGACGGTGGCGTGGCGCGATTCCGCGTGCACGGTCGCGGCGTCCCGGATCCGAAGTTCTTGTCCTACGGACACTTTGACCTGGCCGCACTCGAGAACGGCGGCATGATCACCGCCTGTTCCAACATGTTCTATGGCTCCCCGAACAATCTCCTGATGCCCGGCCGGGCCCGCACGATGGGCGAAGGCTGGGAGACCTCGCGTCGACGGGACGACGGAAACGACTGGGTCCAGGTCAAATTGGCCGGTGAATCGACGATCGGACTCGCCGAACTCGACACCAGCTACTTCCTGGGAAATGCGCCGGGGTCGGCGACGATTCGTGGCCGAGACGGCGAAAACGGTGAGTGGTTCGACGTTTTGGGCCGATCGCCCCTGCAACCCGACACCCGTCACCGGTTCCTCATCGACGTCGATCGACCGATGACCGAGGCCCGCCTCGACATCTTCCCCGACGGCGGCATGGCAAGACTGCGGTTGTACGGCTCGCTGACCGAGGATGCTCGCGCACGGATCGTCGACCGCTGGGAAAACGGCGAGAGCTGATCGACCGTTCCCCTCACCACGCCTGACGGCAGGCGTGGTGGGCGGGATCAGGCTGCCGCAGCCCGCTCGAGCAGTCCGGGCAGCACCTGATCGGCGATGAGTTGCGCCGAGCCGGGCCGATCTCCTGTTCGTCCCTGGTCGAGGGGCCGCAGGATGACCGCATCGGCGACCTCGGCGGCGTAGACGTCGACAATCAGCGTCACGAGTCCGTTGGCGGTGCCGACATAGCGCACGGTGTCGCCGAATCGCGACTCCCCGAGCCGGAGGAGCTCGGCCCGAGCGGTGGCCGCATCTTCGGCGATCACCACGTCGATCTCCAACGCCACCAGCAGATCCGCGGGATCCTCGCCGAGGTCCTGCCATCCGGCGCGCAACGCAGCCCGCTCCTTGATGCCGCCCCGCAGGTCCGGCTGGCGGATCCGACGGACCGCCGAACTCCGCGCATCGGCCGGACGGCGCCCGCTCCAGGCGATCGGGTGGTCGTCACCGTCGATGGCAACCAGCAGTTCGGGACGCGTCCGTGGGGTGGCGGCGCGACTGGTTTCGGTCATGACTTCTCCTGCTCGAAAACATTCTCGGTGATTGAGTTCAGTTGCCGGGCAAGCTCATCGATGCTGGTGCCGGCACCCCAGCGGATGACTATGGGGTCGGGGTGGCCCGCAACGGTCAGCGAGGCGATTCCCACCCGGTCCCGGGCATCGGGCCACAACTGGAGCCGGCGGATACCTGGAATCCGAGCCACCTCGGCGTCGAGCCACTGCGACAATGCCTGCTCATGGCGACCGACCCACTCGTATCCGAGGTCGGCGAACGCGCTGGCCGGGGAATGACCGGGACTGATGGCGTCGGCACAGTCGGCGAGCCAGTCGCCGCGACCGACAACCACAGCCGGGCCCGCTACGGACCGGCCGGACAACACCAGGTAGTCGATTCCATGGCTGGTGAGGTTGACGGCCCGCCGGGTGACGAGCTCGCTACCGTCGATGAGCAGTCGCGCGCCGCGTCGATGCGCGATCGCGGCGAGTGGGGGCAGTGGCAGAACTTCGCCGGTGGCCTCGGCGATTGCGGGGACGATCAGGAGTGCGGCAGGCCGACGTTCGAGTTCACTATCCACCGCGGCAAGGGTGGTCCTCAGATCGACCTGCGCAGGCATCACACGGTGAGCACCGTCGGTGGTGGTGGCCGCGAGGTCGGCGTCCAGATCGAGTGTCAGGACGTCGCCGGGTGCTACACCGGCGACCAGTGCGACGGCCTCGGCGAGATCGGACGCGAACAGAACTCGATCGGTCGGGCGTGCCTTCACTAACCGGGCGATTTCTTCCCTGACATCACTGGTGGAGGAGCTTGTCACCCGCATCCCTTCGGATCAGGACTCCGCCGGAGTCCGCGCTTGCCGCCGTCCGAACAGACACCGGCCAGGTTGTCACCCGGAGCACCCCGCCGCGAATGGAGGGTTGCCGGCCAGCAAGCCGGGGCTTGACGCTGACACTCATCACCGATAACCACATTGCAGCGCATTTGATTTCCGTGTCAAATGTCGAACCTCTTTAACCCGGCGTGAATGTTATTCCGCGCTGGCAGAGGACTTTTGTGACCTACTCCGGTGTCGCCACCAGCGAAAGCCGAAGTAGGTGAGCATGAGCGCTCCGGCACCAACTGCCAGATAGAACATCAGCGTCGCCCCGACCGTCTCGCCCACCGCATATCCGACGATGCACACCGCGGTCACCCAGACGACCCCGCCGAACACGTTCGCGAGCAAGTATTGGCGCGTGGGCATCTTGCTCATCCCGGCCACAAACGGGGTGACCGTGCGGACATATCCAATCCAGCGCGCGCCGATCACGGTGGCGACCCCGCCGTGGCGGATGAGTTCCTCGGCCTTTTGCCAGCGTTCTTGCCCCACCCACCCACCGAAGCGGGTTTCGGTGATGCGGCCGCCCGATCTGCGGCCGATGGAATAGCCCGTCCAGTCACCGAGTACCGCCGCAACGCACGCACCGACTATCAGCCACACGATGTTGGTCTCGCCGACGGCGGCAGCCACGCCACCGGCGAGCAGGATCGTCTCACCAGGCATGATCAGGCCCAGGAGCGCGGCCGCCTCGCAGTAGATGACGATGAAGACCACGAGGTACACCGCCCACGGCGGCGTTGACTGCACGATCGAGATGACCCAATCCGCCAGGGAGTGAAAGATGCCACCCTCCTTCTCCGATGACGACCTCGGTGGAGTCGTGCGACTCCCCTACAGGGCCCTGTCCAGATCCTTCAACAAATCATCCACACCTTCTAATCCGACCGACAGCCTGACCAGCGAATCGGACAACCCGATCGCGGCCCGGCCCTCGGGTCCCATCGCGCGGTGGGTGGTGGTGGCCGGGTGCGTGATCAACGACTTCGAGTCCCCGAGATTGTTCGAGATGTCGACGATCTGCAGACCGTCGAGCAACTCGAACGCCCGCGCCTTTCCGGATGCCGCGCCCGTGTCGGCGAGTTCGAACGTCACCACGGTGCCACCACCCGACATCTGCTTTTTCGCCAGATCATGCTGCGGATGTGATTGCAGGAACGGATATCTCACCCGCGCCACCCGCGGATCGGCTTCCAGGAATTCGGCGATTCGCAGTGCCGCGGCAGTCGAATGGTCGACCCGCAACCGCATCGTCTCGAGTCCCTTGAGCAACGTCCAGGCGTTGAAGGGGCTCAGCGCCGGACCGGTGTGCCGCATCAGGGTCTGCACCGGACCGTCGATGTACTCCTTGCTCCCGAGCACGGCCCCACCCATCACCCGGCCCTGGCCGTCGATGTGTTTGGTGCCCGAATACACGATCACGTCGGCACCGAGCTCGAGGCCACTCTGCAGGAGTGGGGTCGCAAAGACGTTGTCCAGCACAACCTGTGCACCGGCGGCGTGGGCGAGTTCGCAGACACGCTCCACGTCGACCAGGGTCTGCATCGGGTTCGACGGGGTCTCGAAGAACACCGCGTCGGTCGGCTTCGACAGTGCCTGTTCCCACTGTTCGATGTCTTCGCCGTCGACAAAGACGGTTTCGATGCCCCAGCGGGGAAGGATCTCGTTGCACACGACAAAGCACGAACCGAACAGGCTGCGCGCCGCCACCAGCCGGTCCCCCGCCTTGAGCAGCGCACCGAGCGCCACAAAGACCGCCGCCATGCCACTGGCCGTGGCGAAACACGCCTCGGCACCCTCGAGCTGACGGAGCCGCTCCTGGAACATGGCCACGGTCGGGTTGCCGTAGCGGGAGTAGACGAATCGCTGGTCTTCACCGGTGAAAGCCCGCTCGGCCGCAGCTGCGGACGAATAGACGTACCCCGAGGTCAGGTACATGGCCTCGGAGGTCTCGTCGAAACCGGACCGCATGAGGCCTCCGCGCACAGCGAGGGTCTCGGGCGAAAGTCCCTCGGGCAGCTTGGCGTTCAACTCGTCCTCCATCGTGCGCAATATGTTGTCTTGAATCTTCTCGCCGGGGTCACGATTGTCGCCACGGGAGGCCGGTTGCCTTCCATCCGGCCGCACCGCGATGTCCGTCCGGATCGGTCGCACCCTCGAAACCGTCGAGGATGTTGTACGCCTTGGCCACCCCGTCGGCGGTCGCGGCCTCGGCTGCACCGATCGAACGCTGCCCGGACCGGCAGAGGAACACCACCTGCTGGTCGTCCTGGACACCGGCTTCACGCAGCTGCCCCACGAAATCGGCGTTGCGGGCACCATCAGGAAAGCTGACCCATTCGATGAGGATCGCCTTCTTGGAGATACCGGACAGATCCGGTACGCCCACGTAGCTCCACTCGGCCTGAGTCCGACAGTCCACGAGCACAGACGTCGGATCCTCGTCGAGGATCTTCCATGCCTCCTGGGGGGTCAGATCGCCTGCGTAGCTCATGCGCACACCTTCCAGTTGCCGTCCTCTTTGACCAGAACAATAGGGGTGATGGTGGTTTCGCTCTTCTGTTCCCGGAACCAGTGCACGTTGGCCGTGGCCCGATCGCCGTTGACGACGGTCTCCGAGATGTTGCCGACCTCGATCTTGCCTTCGGCATCACGCGCGGCGCGGTACTCGGTGGTGAACTCTTCCTGGGTCGGGAAGTCCGCGGACTCGAGCTCGGCGGTACAGAAAACGGCACGGTAGCTCGTGTAATTGATCGCGTTCTGGGCCGTGTAGTAGTCGTTGACGGTGTGGGTGACTTTCGCCTGGTCCGTCAGCCGATCCTCCGCCGGGCGAAGTACCTGCATGAGGACGATCGCACCGAGGACCACGACCATGATCGCGGCGGCCACAAGGAACGGCCAGATTGTCCGTCGCTCGTCGTCAAAAACTTCTGGTTCTGTCTCTTTGCCCCCACCCGACCGCTTACGGTCGGCTGCGGAGTCGCTTCCTGCCATGGCCGCGAGCTTATCGCTCGTATTTGCCCGACCTGCCACCACCGTGAGACGGTTAACAAGATTTTTGGTCAGCCAACCCTTACTTGACTGACCATCAAACCCACGTTTTTGGTTCCGGCCAGGTCCAGCGCCTACCGTGGGGAGGAAGTAGCCACCCCAGGTCCGCGTCGGTGACGCCCGCCTGAACTCTCCGCACGAGAAAGCAACTGCGACTCATGAGCGATCAGAACCGCCCGCTTCGCGTGGCCATCATCGGTGCCGGCCCCGCCGGTATCTATGCCGCCGACGCATTGATGAAGTCGGACAAAGCCAAAGACCGTGGTGTCTCGATTGATTTGTTCGAGCGGATGCCTGCCCCGTTCGGGCTGATCCGGTATGGCGTGGCCCCCGATCATCCCCGGATCAAGGGCATCATCACCGCCCTGCACAAAGTGTTGGACAAGCCACAGATCCGGTTGATCGGCAACGTCAACTTCGGCAGCGACATCGCCCTGGAAGACCTGCAGCAGATGTACGACGCGGTGATCTTCTCCACCGGCGCCACCGACGACCGCGCCATGCAGATCCCCGGCATCGACCTCGACGGTTCCTACGGCGCCGCCCAGTTCGTCGCCTGGTACGACGGACACCCAGACTTCCCCCGCACCTGGCCGCTGGAAGCGGAGAAGGTCGCCGTCATCGGTGTGGGCAACGTCGCACTGGACGTGGCGCGCGTGCTCGCCAAGACCGGCGACGAACTGCTGCCGACCGAGATCCCGGCCAATGTCTACGAAGGCCTCAAGGCCAACAAGGCCGTCGAGGTCCATGTTTTCGGACGCCGCGGACCGGCCCAGGCCAAGTTCACCCCGCTCGAGCTCAAAGAACTCGACCATTCGCCGACGATCGATGTGATCGTCAACCCCGAAGACATCGACTACGACGAAGGCTCCACCGTCGCCCGGCGATCGAGCAAGATCACCGATCAGGTCGCCACCATCATCGAGCAGTACGCGATCCGCGACCCCAAGGGCCGTCCGCACAAACTGTTCCTGCACTTTTTCGAATCCCCAACCGAGATCCTCGGTGAGGACGGCAAAGTTGTCGGACTGCGGACCGAACGCACCGAACTCGACGGCACCGGCAACGTCCGCGGCACCGGCAAGTTCACCGACTGGGACCTGGGTGCGGTCTACCGCGCGGTGGGCTATCTGTCGGACAACCTGCCCCAGCTGCCGTTCGACGACCAGGCCGGCGTCATCCCCAACGAAGCCGGCCGGATCTTCGACCAGGGTGCTCACATGACCGGCATGTACACCACCGGCTGGATCAAACGTGGCCCCGTCGGCCTGATCGGCCACACCAAGGGTGACGCCAACGAGACCGTCGACTGCCTGCTCGACGACATGGGCGAAGGCAAACTCCTCGACCCGGCCGAGCCCGGCGAAGACGCCATCATCAAATACCTCGACAACAAAAACGTCGCCTTCACCACCTGGGACGGCTGGTACCGCCTCGATGAACACGAACGCGCCCTCGGTGCCGCCGAAGGCCGCGACCGCGTCAAGGTCGTCGAACGCGACGAAATGTTCGCCGCCTCAGAACCCCACAAGGTGAATCGGGACTGAGGCCCCACAACCAATAATCCGCGCCACGTACTTGCGTTCGCACCGGTTGCAACCGGTGCGAACGCAGGTAGGTGGCGCGGATTTTATTCGGCCAACACCAGAGCGTCCCTGACGAATTCGGCGTACCGGCGATGGTCAGCGCCCGCGGGCGCGTAGTGGGCACCGAATCGCGCATCATCGACATACATCTGGCCGAGTCCGCGGAGGTATTCGCCGGATACGGGCGCACCGCTCTTCCGTAACCAGGCGATATGCCGGCGGGCGTTGATCTGAGCGGGTTCATCGGACGGGTCGGCTCCGGCCTCGACGAGTGCGATCCAACGGGCGGCAACGGCGTCGTGTTCGGCAGCGAAGTCTTGGCGCTCGTTGTCACCCAGCGAGCGGTACCAACGGTCCGATCGTCGGTAAGCGTCCGTGCCCCAACGCTTTTCGACCTCCTCGCGGTGCACTGTGTGATCGAATCCGGCAAAGGCGTCTGTCGGCATGATGTCGAGTCCCTTCTCGAGTTGGCTGATGGTGTAGCCGACCGAGGAGATCTGCTGATCGATCTGATCGCGCCGCATACGCAACGCGGCCTGATGCTCGATCAGCGCTTCGAGCACCGACTGATCACCACCGAGCACCTCGCGGATCCGGGTGAGCGGAAGTCCGAGCTCGCGCAGCAGCAGAATCCGCTGCAGTCGGACGATCGCAGCGGAGTCGTAGAACCGCAGTCCGCCGGGCCCGATTCGTGACGGGCTCAACAAACCGATCTGTTCGTAGTGCCGCAGCGTCCGTGATGTGACACCGGAACTGCGGGCGATGGCACCGATCGGGTGGTCCATGTCGACCTCCTTGGTCGAAGACCACACTGCCGGTTGACGCGACGTCAAGCGCAAGCCCTCAACCAAAAACCCGCGCCACTTACTTGCGTTCGCACCGGTTGCAACCGGTGCGAACGCAGGTAGGTGGCGCGGATTTTTCTAGGCGGCTGGGGCGACTGGGGCGACGTCGTCGTCCGGGGTGTTGTCGCGACGCTGGATGTTCGCCCAGAATCCGATGTTGTTCTGCAGCGGATCGATGTTGCTCGAGATGGTGTAACCGGAGATCGAGCTCGGGAAGCAGCCGAACCACTTGGTCTCGATACGCAGGGTCTCGTTCTTCTTGAGCTTCGGGGTGAACTTCTGTGCCCCGTTGAACTCCTGCAGGGTCACGTTGGGGAAGTCGGCACCGTATGCCTTGACCTCCATCCAGCGCACCATGTACCAGGAGTTGACCCACGGGTCGCCCGGCTTGCCGAACGAGCAGTACACGCCGCCGGTCAGATCGAGGTCGACCGGACCAACGGGGGCAGCCTGCGCGGGTGCCGTGGCGACTGCACTGCCTGCGGCGATTCCGACTGCTGCGGCCGCAGCGACGGCGGCGCGAATGAACTTCTGCTTCATCTTCACTCCTTTGGTGGCACCACAACGTGGCTTTGGGGGATGAATCGGACCCGGACGCCTGAGCGTTAGCCAAGAATTGACTGAGAAGTAAGTTATGCGCTCATCGTTATCGTTTCGTTACCGTTGGTTGACGAGAGCTTGACTCGACTCCGTCGGCAAGAGCAGGTTAGGTTACCCTCGCCAGAACTGTTCATACGCGGCACAACCGCGGTTACCCCCGGACAAGACAGGGCACCTCCCGTGAGCAAGAAGACGCGCCGCACGTCCGGTCTGGTGCTGCTGCTGACTCTGCTGATCGTGGTCTGCGTGCTGTCCATCGCGATCGGTTCGCGGGTGATCCCGATCGGCGAGGTCTGGGATGCCCTGTGGGCCGACAACGTGCCGGGCGCAGGCGACGCGGTCGGGATCGTTCAGGACCTCCGACTCCCCCGCACCATCCTCGGGTTGATCGTCGGCCTGTCGATCGGCGCCGCCGGTGCCCTCACCCAGGGACACACTCGCAACCCACTGTCGGACCCGGGAATCCTCGGCGTCAACGCCGGTGCGGCGTGTGCGGTGGTGACCGGCGTCTACATCCTCGGGATCACCACCCCGATCCAGTACATGGGCTTCGGCCTGATCGGTGCGCTGATCGCCGCCAGCCTGGTCTTCTTCCTCGCTTCGGTGGGCAAGGGCGCGAGCCCGCTGACGCTCATCCTCGCAGGCACCGGTTTGACCGCGATGCTGACCGCGATCACCTCGGCGATCGTGCTCGTCGACTCCAAGTCGCTGGAGGCGTGGCGGTTCTGGCAGGTCGGGTCGATCGCCGGACGCGGTACCGACGTCATCTATGCCACCTTGCCCTTCGTCATCCCCGGCCTGATCCTGGCGCTCGCGAGCGGATTCTTCCTGAACATCCTGTCGCTGGGCGACGACATGACGAAGGCGCTGGGCTCCCGGATCCTGCAGGTTCGGATCGTCGGCATCGCGTCCATAACCCTGCTGGTCGGTGCAGCGACGGCAGCCTGCGGACCGATCGTGTTCCTCGGCCTGGTGGCACCCCACGTGGCCCGGTTCTTCACCGGGCCCGACTACCGCTGGATCGTGCCCTACTCCGCCCTCATCGGTGCGGTCTCCCTCATCGCCTGCGACGTCATCGGACGAATGATCGCCCGTCCGGGTGAGGTGCAGGCCAGCATCGTGCTCGCCGCGGTCGGCGCCCCGTTCTTCATCGCCCTGGTCCGCGCAAAGAAGTTGGTGGCCGTATGAGTGCACCCACCAAGGACGCGTCGGGGGTCCCGCCGGAAAAGTCCTCGCCCGCGGAAGCCACACCGCTACCGACCAATCATCTGCGCCGAACCGTCGTGCGCGTTGCCGGCGGAACATTCGTGGTGCGGCCCTTGGCAACCGGGGTCGGCGTACTCCTGGCCGCGTTGGCCCTGCTCCTTTTCGCGATCAGCATCGGAACCAGCGACTTCCCGATGAGCACCGTCGACGTCGGCCGAATCCTGCTCGGCGGCGGCACCCGCGCCGAGAACGTTGTCGTCTTCGACACCCAGTTGCCGATCGGACTGGTGAGTCTTCTGGTCGGGTTCGGGTTGGGCATGTCCGGCGCACTGACCCAGGTGATCGCACGCAATCCCCTGGCCACCCCGGACATGCTGGGCATCACCTCCGGTGCCAGCGCCGCGGCCGTCGCCGTCATCGCCTTCGGATCGACCTGGGCGTCGTGGCTCGCCGACCTCGGATTGGCAACGGCCGCACTGTTCGGCGGCCTGGCCACCGCTGCGCTGATGTACGTCCTGACCTGGCGCAAAGGGATCGATCCGATCCGGCTGGTCCTGGTGGGCGTCGCGATCACCTGGGGCCTGCAGGCGCTGATCGCGTACCTGCTCACCCGCGCCGACATCGATCAGGTGCAACGAGCCCAACTGTGGATTGTCGGTTCGGTGTCCGGGGCCGGATGGTCCGCCGTGTGGCCCCCACTGATCGTGCTCGTCCCGGCCATCGCGATCGTCTGCATGCAGAACCGGAACCTGAACCTGATCAGCCTCGGCGACGACGTGTGCCGCGGCCTCGGTGTCCGGGCCAATCTCGTCTCGGCAATAGTTCTGATCGTCGCAGTGATCGTTGCCGCGGTGTGTGTCTCGTCCGCAGGGCCGATCGCGTTTGTCGCCCTCCTGGCGCCCCAGATCGCGATGCGACTGACCCGCGCCGAGATACCCGGCCCGATCACATCGGGACTCACCGGAGCCGCTCTGGTGATCGGCAGCGACCTGCTCTGCCGCACCGTGATGCCCGCAGGCATCCCGGTCGGCGTGGTCACCGCCGGTATCGGCGGCCCCGCGCTGATCTACCTCATGATCCAGATCAATCGAAAGGCCTCGGTATGAGCGCCGCCTTCTCACAGCCGAATTCAGCGCGGATCGCGACCACCGGCCTTCAGGTCGGCTACGGCGATCGCACGGTCATCGACGGCCTCGACATCACCATCCCCGACGGCAAGGTCACCACCATCGTCGGCCCCAACGGCTGCGGGAAGTCGACGCTGTTGCGGTCACTGGTGCGGTTGCTCAAACCCACCGCCGGAACCGTCCTGCTCGACGGCGCCGACATCTCGTCGATGCGCACCAAGGATGTCTCACGCATCATCGGCCTGCTACCCCAGAACCCCGTCGCCCCAGAGGGTTTGACCGTCTCCGACCTGGTCTCACGTGGCCGCCATCCCCACCAGTCCTGGTACCGCCAGTGGTCGCCCGCCGATGAGATCGCGGTGTCGCAGGCGCTGGAACAGACCAACTGCACCGACCTCGCCGACCGGACCATCGACGAATTGTCCGGTGGTCAACGGCAGCGCGTGTGGATAGCACTGACCCTGGCCCAGCAGACTGACATCGTGATGCTCGACGAGCCGACCACCTACCTCGACCTGTCACATTCGATCGACGTCCTCGACCTTGTCGACGACCTGTGCCACAAGCACGGCAAGACCGTCATCATGGTGCTCCACGACCTGAATCTCGCTGTCCGCTACAGTGATTGGCTGATCGTGATGCGCGACGGCGAGGTCATCACCGAAGGCACCCCAGCCGAGGTGATCACCACAGATCTTCTGGAAGCGGCTTTTGGACTGCGGTCCCAGGTCCTGACAGACCCGGTGTCGGGCGGCCCGATGATCGTACCGATCGGCCGCAAGACGTAGCCGGTCGTCGAAAGCCGATGCCGAAGGGCTAGAACGCGAACGCGGCGCCCAGCCACAGCGATGCCGCGAGCAGGGCTCCGGTGAGTTCGATGATCATCGCCACCCCGGCCGCTTTCGTCGCTGCCACCGCGCCGTTCCATCCGCCGCGAATGTCCTTGCAGCGCCACCATTCGGCCAGGAATGCACCGAGAACAAAGCCGATGATCAGGCCGATCACCGGGACGACAAAGAACCCGACGATCCCGAGTAGGCCACCGGCGATCACGGTCCGACCCGGCACCCCCGAGTTCGCCATCGACTTGTTGGCGATCAGGTACTTGACGACCGCGGCGCCGCCCAGAAAGCCGGCGGCAATCGCGAAAATCAGCCAGGCCCAGCCGCCGACCACAAACGCCCACACGGCGATTGCGGCGATGATCAGGGTCAGTCCGGGCAGTACCGGCACCACCACACCGCAGAGCCCGATGAAGATGATGACAGCAACGAGCAGCTCACCAGCGAATGGCACTCGAGGATCTCCGTTACCGGTTGTTGTCGACGGTGGATGACGGCTTGCTCAGGCCCACCTGCGGCGGCTGCCCCGACGACGGAGGAGTCTGCGGCGGAAGTGATTGCGGCGTCGGGGACTGCTTCGCGGGGGCCTGTGGCGGGGATTGCGGTGGCGGCGGAGGTGTTTGAGGCCGGGCCGCTGCCGGTGGGCGGCGGGTGATCCGGGTCTGGCCCGCGTCGCCCGGAGCCATGGGCTCCGGTGGCGCCTGCACCGGCGGTTGCGGGCGCGCCATGGCTGCGGTGCTGACGGGCCGCACCAGTCGCGCTGCCGCGGTGGCCCGCTGGCGGGCGGTCGCAACGTCGTCGGCAGTCGCGATCACCACACCCATCCGGCGTCGGGCGAAACTCTCCGGCTTGCCGAACAGCCGGATATCGGTTTCCGGAACAGCAAGTGCGGCAGCAACATTCTCGAATGCGATCGCCGGTTCGTCCAGTCCGCCATAGATCACCGCGGACGCCCCCGGCGAGGCCAGCGTGACGTCGACAGGCAGTCCCAGAATGGCTCTGGCGTGCATCTCGAACTCCGAGAGACGCTGTGTCCCAAGGGTTACCAGACCGGTGTCATGCGGACGCGGACTGACCTCGGAGAAGTAGACGTCATCGTCCTTGACGAACATCTCGACCCCGAAGATGCCACGGCCACCGAGGTGACCGTCGCCGAGCGCCGCCGCGATCCGGGCGGCCACCGAGGTGGCGCCACCGAGCGCGGTCTCGCTCATCGGTTGTGGCTGCCAGGATTCGACGTAGTCGCCATTGTGCTGCCGGTGCCCGATCGGGGCACAGAAGTAGGTGCCCAACTTGCCCGTTGCCGGATCGACCGCGCGGACGGTGAGCAGTGTGATCTCGTAGTCGAAGTCCACAAAACCTTCGACGATGACACGGCCGCCCTTCACTCGGCCACCGGCGACCGCATGGTCCCAGGCCTTGTCGATCTCGTCGGGGCCGCGAACCACACTCTGGCCCTTGCCCGACGACGACATCACCGGCTTCACTACGCACGGGAATCCGACGCGGGCGGTCGCGGCCCGGATCTCATCGGCAGAGTTGGCGAAGGCATACGGCGATGTGGGAAGACCCAGGCGTTCGTCTGCGAGACGGCGGATTCCTTCGCGATTCATCGTCAGCGCGGTTGCCCGGGCTGTCGGGATGACCTCGGTGAATCCTTCTTCGTGGATCTCGACCAGGACCTCCGTCGCGATCGCCTCGATCTCTGGCACCACGAAGTCGGGGCGTTCGGCCTCGATCACCGCGCGCAGGGCAACGGGATCGGTCATGTTGACGACGTGCGAACGATGCGCAACCTGGTGGCCGGGCGCATCGGGGTAGCGATCGACAGCAACAACTTCGACACCAAGGCGCTGGAACGCGATCACAACTTCTTTGCCCAGTTCGCCTGCGCCCAGCAGCATCACCTTGGTGGCACCGGGCGACAACGGCGTACCGATCCGCTGCGGCACCGAATTGATCACGACGCCGGATTCCGAGTTGCTGATAGTCACGTGTCCAAGGCTAACCCCTGCGGGCTCACCAACTGCACAGGTAGACCCGGTCGAAGGCGATCAAATCCGGCCCCAGAAGCCGAATCAGCCCATACGCGCATGTAGATAGCACCAGCGCCAACTCTCGCCGGGCTCCACCGAACGGATCACAGGATGCCCGCTCATCTCGAAATGCCTGGTCGCATGCCGCTGTGGGCTCGAGTCGCTGCAGGCGACATGTCCGCAGGTCAGGCATCTGCGCAGCGACGCCGGATGGTTCACACCGTCGGCAGCACAGTCCGCACAGACCGCCGTGTCCCCGTCGAGCGCACGCTCGGAAACCGGATCCTGCGCCGGATCAGTGGGTGCCGCCGCAAGTTCCGGGCACAGATCCTCGACCGGTTCCATCACGTCGGCGGGTTTGATGAGCCGGTGCATCGCCGATCTGCGGATCGGTTTCATCCCCGGCTCCGCTGATCGTGTCCGGCCTCTCCGGTCGCATATGTGGCATAGACATCGGTGCCGCCCGCAGCGACATAGACCTCGGTTTCTTCCGAACGTCCGCGCAGCAGAGTTGATTCGAATCGCGACCAGTACGCGGCCTCGCGCTCGGTCGCCGATGCGATCGCCCGCCCGGAGGCCACCGGCCGGGTCGGGTCCCGTTTGGCGAACTCGCTGAGCCGCGCCGCCTCGTTCACGGCATCACCGATCACCGTGTACTCGAATCGCTCTATGGCCCCGACATTTCCGGCGACCACCGATCCGTACGCCACGCCGATCCCGGCGGCGAGTTCGGGGATCTCGCCGGACAGGCGCTCGGAGATCTCGCGGGCCGTGGACAACGCAGCGGTCGCCGGGTCGGCCAATTCCAGTGGCGCACCGAACGCCGCGAGCACCGCATCACCCTGAAATTTGTTGACCAGGCCCGAATGCGATTCGACCGCCGAGACGACCACCGCGAAGAACTTGTTCAAAAGCGCGACGACCTCATCCGGGGGCCGCGATGCCGCGAGCATGGTGGACCCGATGACGTCGACGAAAACGACGGCCACATAGCGCTCGGCGCCACCGAGTTCGGGATTCTGGGCCAGCGCGGCTTCGGCGACCTCCCGGCCGACGTGCCTGCCGAACAGATCACGCATCCGCTCACGTTCCCCGAGCCCTTCGACCATCAGGTTGAAACCACGTTGCAGGTCGCCCAATTCGGTTCCGTCGTAGACGACCACCCGGACGTCGTTGTCGCCCGCGCTGACCTTGGTCATCGCCTGCTGGACCGATCCGACCGGCGCCTTGATCGCGCTGATGCTGAGGTAGTTGAGCAGGAAGCCGGTGAACAGGCCGACGGCACCGAGCACCATCACCGCCACGAAGACATCGGTTTTGCTGGTGGTGTCCCGAAAGACGGAGAAGAACGCGACCAGCATCGTCCCGACGATGGGGATGCCCGAGCCGAGAACCCAACTCAGCATGACCCGGGTCCGTAGTCGGCTACGTCGCTTGATGCCGGGGTAGCCGGCTTCGAGCGCCTGCGCCGCCACCGGCCGTAGCGCGAACTCGACCAACAGGTACGAGATGGCCGAGACCACCGCGCCGGACAGTCCGACCACAAGGGCGATCTTCGGGATGAGTTCGGGGTCCAGGGTGCCGTAGCAGAGGGTGAACAGGACTCCGGCGATGAACCACAGGAGAAGTTGCATCCGGGTGAGCACCCATGGGGCCCGCAACGCCCATCGCGCCTGTTGCGGTGTGGGCCGCTCGTCGCGGAGCGCCCATCGCAGGTGCCGCAGGACCCTGGCCGTGCCGAACGCCCAGCCGAAACAGAACGCCACGGCCACATAAACCGGGGCCACGATGAAGTTGACCCACCAGAACTCCGGTTCGAGCACACTCGGTTCGGGGATCCCGATCACCACCAGGAGGATCGCGATCCCGGCACCGATCGCGTTGGCGGTCAGTACCGATACCGTGATCAGCAACTGGATCCGGATGCGCTGGCGGCGGGGTGTCTCGGTCGCAGAGCCCAGCAACACCGAACCGAAGTCCGATTCCTGTCCGGGAAACCTCACGCCTGACCCCCTACCGATTCATCAACCTCCGCAATCTACCGGCAACGGCGGGGTGCAGGCGTAACTCAGTGGTCAAGCAGATAGTCGGCGGT
This sequence comes from Williamsia sp. Y712, assembly GCF_059445525.1. Taxonomy (NCBI): domain Bacteria; kingdom Bacillati; phylum Actinomycetota; class Actinomycetes; order Mycobacteriales; family Nocardiaceae; genus Williamsia; species Williamsia sp. Y712. Next base: position 1,409,451 of record NZ_JCAIUN010000001.1, on the reverse strand, counting down.
CAGTTGTTTCCACAGCGGCAGGTGCGGATCGTCCAGCGGACTGCGGCGGTCGAGAAGATATGTGGTCGCAGCGCCACGCATGCTCGACAGCAGGATCGGATAGAGCTGCCCATACCTTGGGGCCGCGGTCAGCGACGGCCCCAGAAATGAGGCCACCGCCGCCCGGACCGTGGGTCCGAGTTCCTTTTCTGCAGGCAACAGCGCGCTGCGGAGCCTCTCATTGGTCCGCGCCGCGGTCCACAGTTCCATCGATGCCACGAAGTAGGGCTGATGGAACGTCGACCATCCGATGTCGACGCCCAGCGAGATCCGTTCCGTCGGGTCGTCGGGCCAATCGATCGCCTTGGGCAACTCTTCGATCCGGACGCGGGCCAGATGATGAACTGCGGCCATCAGGAGGTCGTCGCGGGATGGGAAGTGGTGCAGGAGCTTGCCGCGCGAAACCCCCGCAGCCTCCTGGATCGCCAGCGTGCTGGCCCCCGAGTAGCCCTTGGCGATCAGCACATCGATTGCGGCATCGAGGATCTGATTGCGACTTCTGGTGCCCTTTGCACTCCGGTGGACGAGTTCGTTTGTGCCGGAGCTGCGTTCGTCCCGGCCCGTCATGGCAAGATACTAACGCCCTCAGACGTCCATGATGTGCGGCAGTCCGGCGCGGTAGCGGTCGCGGTCGACCTGCTTGAACGGGTCGAGAAGCGGCAGCTCCCACAACGGAAGCACCGGCACCTGTGCGGCACTGCTTCCCGCGGCGGCCAGGATCGCGTTGGCGACCCGGCGGCCCGATTCATTGGCGCCCTCCATGGTCGCGAGGTCGATGTTGGTTCTGACGTGATCGCCTGCAATGAAGAGGTTTCCGATCGCGGTGTCGGCGGTCGGTCGATTCCGGTAGGAGTCGGCGGTGTTGACCATCAGCGGTGTCGCGTTGGAGATGGTGGGCGACCAGGTGATCCCGGGGTCGAGATGCCAACTCAGCACCTCGCTCTCCCGCAGTATCGGGGTCGAACCACGATTCATCGCCCGGCTCAGCTGAGCCCAGACCTCCCTGGCGATCTCGTCTCTGGTGCATGCCTTGGCGGTCTTTCCATAGAGGATGCCGGGGGTGTCCCAGTCGGAGACGTCGACCGACAGGCAGTCGTGGACGGTGCCGTCGCCGTACTTTCGACCGAAGTCCACCTCCCAGGGTGCGGCCTGGAACAGCCCGGTCAGCGCCCAGGGGGTGCCAAGGGCGGCAATATGACTGGGCGGAAGGTCGGATCGTCGCGAGAGGAAGTACTGGATCCCGACCATCCAGTCGTCCTGCAGGGCAGTGATTCCTTCCAACTCGGGGGCGGCTGACAGGATCGGTTGTTGCAGCAGTGGTTTGAGCCGATCCAACGGCATGGCAGCGACATACCAGTCCGCGGTGACCACGCCTGCCCCGCCATCGCCACCCACCCGGGCTCCGACGATGCGACCATCAGTGACGTCGAAACCTGTTGTGCCCTGGCCCATCACAAACCGGACGCCACGGGCCTTCAGATACTCGACCCAGGGGTCGATCCAGGCATGATTGGTCGGTGCGTTGAGAATCCGGTCGACGCCCCCGCCGACGAGGTCGGCGTCGTATTGCCCGATCAACCCGGTTGCCGAGGTGGCCAACGCCAAGCCGATCTGCCCGATCGTGCGCGCCGAGCCCATCTCTGCCTTGGCCGCGACCGTCGCCCGGGTCAGGGCGTGGGCCAGGTACTTACGATACGAACTCGACTTGCCTTCTGCCTTGACGAAATCCAGCCACGACTGTTTTTCCCACTGCCCGATGCGGCGCTCCTCGCAACTCGTCGCGATGACGAGTTCGCGGCCGACGAAATAGGCCAGTTCAGCAGGCGGGATGTCCCCGGTGAGCGCCAGACCCAGGGTCAGCGCATTGCGGACGTTCTCCAGATCGGTGACCGCCCCGGCATGTTGAATCATCCCGTCGAGCGACTGCGGTGCGACCACCGGCGCGTAGCCGGGGTCGTCGAAGGTGATGACCGCACCTTCGACATTGATCAGGTGGGCATCACGCACGTTCGAACCGCCGGCGACCGGGATACGCGACATCGTGTCGGGCACATGCTGATAGCAGCCGGGAAAGAAGCGGAAGCCGTGTTCGCCGGGCAATGCCTGCCGACCACCGGACACCGGTCCCGGCACGTCCATACTGCGGGCCTTGCCGCCGAGAAAGGCCGGCTCATAGACCGCGACGGAGAAGCCTCGTTCGATCAGCTCGTGGGCGACGGTCAGGCCCGACATGCCACCGCCGAAGACCGCGACCTCTCGCCGCGGGCCGCCGACCGGTGGCACCCCTCGGGCCTCCGGACCGACCGGCGACGGAACCACCATCGCCACCGAACCGGCGGCGGCGGCGACACCGACCCCCTTCAGCAGCGACCTCCGCGACATCTCCCTTTTGATCGTTGATTCCATCTCAACCCCCGTTGATTACAGTCAACACTGACTGCTCGATAGTGATTTGTATCACAGTAGACTTCAGGGGTGGGATGTTTTCGCAAGATCGTCCCAGCATCGGGATCGTCGCCGAACAAAACAGAAGCCGCCGATCAGCGAAATGCTGACCGGCGGCCTGTGTTCGAAACTCGGATCAGATGATCTCGCGACGAACGATGGTCTGGTCGCGGCCCGGACCGACGCCGATGCAAGAGAAGTAGGCACCGGAGAGTTCTTCGAGGCGCAGGACGTAATCCTGTGCGTTCTTCGGCAGCTCCTCGAAGGTGCGGCAATTGGAGATGTCCTCCCACCAGCCGGGCATTTCCTCATAGATCGGCTTGGCGTGATGAAAACCGGTCTGGGTCATCGGCATCTCGTCCACCCGCTGTCCGTCGACCTCGTAGGCGACACAGATCGGAATGGTGTCGAGACTGGAGAGGACGTCGAGCTTGGTCAGGAAGTAGTCGGTGATTCCGTTGACACGCGTGGCGTACCGGGCGATCACCGCGTCGAACCAGCCACAACGACGGGCGCGTCCGGTGGTGACACCGACCTCGCCGCCGGTCTTGGCCAGGTAGGCGCCCCACTCATCGAACAGTTCCGTGGGGAACGGTCCCGATCCCACGCGGGTGGTGTACGCCTTGAGGATTCCGAGCACCGTGGTGATGCGGGTCGGCCCGATACCGGAACCGACCGACGCGCCACCGGCTGTCGGATTCGACGAGGTGACGAACGGATAGGTGCCGTGGTCGACGTCGAGCAGGGTGCCCTGCGAGCCTTCCAGCAGCACGGTCTCACCGGCTTCCAGCGCCTGGTTCAGCAGCAGTCGCGTGTCGGCGATGCGGTGCTTGAAACCTTCGGCCTGGCCGAGAACCTCTTCGACCACCTTCGCAGGCTCGAGGGCACGACGGTTGTAGATCTTGGTGAGGATCTGGTTCTTGATCTCGAGTGCGGCCTCGACCTTCTGGGTCAGGATGCTCTCGTCCAGCACATCGGCGACTCGTACACCGACGCGGGCGATCTTGTCCTGGTAGCAGGGACCGATACCACGTCCGGTGGTGCCGATCTTCTTGTTACCCAGGAACCGCTCGGTGACCTTGTCGATGGCCACGTGGTACGGCATCAGCAGGTGGGCATCGGCAGAGATCAGCAGACCCGAGGTGTCGACATCGCGATCTTCGAGTCCCCCGAGTTCGGTCAGCAGCACACCGGGGTCGACAACAACACCGTTACCGATGACGTTCTTGACGCCGGGGGTCAGGATCCCCGACGGGATCAGATGCAGGGCGAAGGTTTCGCCGTTGGGTAGGACAACGGTGTGCCCGGCGTTGTTTCCGCCCTGGTACCGCACCACCCACTGCAGACGACCACCCAAGAGATCGGTGGCTTTACCTTTACCTTCATCGCCCCATTGGGCGCCGATCAGCACGATCGCAGGCATGTACGCGCTCCTTCCGGCCGGTACACGCCAGATGCGACACCGAACCGTGGGTCAACCCTACTTGGTCACGAACGGATATCCGTGACCGGACCTTCCGCACGCCGTGATGGCTCGCAATTCGGCACAGACTTCCGATCAGTAGGATCGCCCATAGGTGAATGCGTGGGACAGGTGGGTCCACCGGATATGAGCGAGGACCGAGTGCGACCAACAGATGTACGGGTGATTGCCGCGGAGTCTATGCGGGTCATTGCCGAGGAGTCGGCCACAGCCGACCTGATCCCGGAAGGTTTTGAAGCGGTTCGCACCACGCGCGAGCGGGCGCCGATCATCTCCGCCCTGACCTCGACGTTGACGGACCCGGCGGTGAAGCGCCTGGTCCTGGTGGCCGGGCCCGAACTGCCAGACGCGTTCTGCGCCGCGGTGATCGGCCGCCTGATGCTCCTCGAGCGACTCGACGTCGAGGTCGCCCTCGTCCTCCCGTTCTCGACGCCCGCCTCCGGCGTCTACGGCCTACCCAGCGGAAGGCGAGCTGCCGCACTGGCCGTCGAGGGGACGGCCTCAGAGGTACCGTTGGTCCGCGACGACATGGCGATCGTCCTGCTCGGCACGGCCCGTCAACGAGGTGTCGACGACGAGTTCGACGGCGAGAGTTACGTCGACAGCACACTGCTGGTCCGGGGCAAGGCCAAGGCGGTGGTGGTCGAACCGATCGCCGAGATGCCCGGGGTGCGCGCACGTCTGGACAAACGCTTCCGCTCACGCTGGCATGTCGGTCGGGCAGCACAGACCGGCGCGCCCGCGCTGATCGTCGAACGCGACGGCATCACCGCGCCGCGCCCGACCAAACGCTCGACGTTCTACCGGCACCAGCAGAACTGGCATCTGGTGCGGCCGTGACGCCCGGGACCATCGGGGTGCTCGCCCGCGCCGTCCGGCCGGGACCGGTGTTCCTGGCCGTCGTCGCGGCCACGGTCCTCGGCGGGGTGATCCTGTGGAATGCCGGTGGCGAACGAACTCCGACCGCCATCTTCGGCGCCTTGCTGATGGTGATCGGCGGCTGGGTCATCTCGCTGTGCCTGCACGAATTCGCCCACGCGGTAACCGGATTCAAATTCGGTGACCGTGGCGCCGAGCTGCGCGGCTACCTGACACTCAATCCGCTCAAGTACGCACATCCGGGGCTCTCCCTCGGTCTGCCGCTGCTGTTCATCATCCTGGGCGGCATCGGATTTCCCGGTGGTGCGGTGTACATCAACCAGGCCGGTTTCACGAAAGCCCAACGCAGCCTGGTCTCGGCCGCGGGACCGTTGACCAATATCGCACTGAGTGTGATTTTGCTGGTGGTGATCGGCAGCCAAGACCTGTTCTCGCTGGTGCCCGAACTGAATTTCTGGTCGGCACTGTCGATGCTCACGATCCTGCAGATCACCGCGGCCCTGCTGAATCTGCTCCCGATCCCCGGCCTCGACGGTTACGGGATCATCGAGCCCTACCTCTCGGATCAGACGCGGCGTTCGGTGGAACCGATTGCGCCGTATGGCTTTCTGCTGATCTTCGTGCTGCTGTTCATACCCGCGCTCAACCGGATCTTTTTCGACATCGTCTACGGGATCTTCGAACTCGGTGGCGCAGACCGGGCTCTGGCCTCGTGGGGCTGGCAGCTCTTCGTCTTCTGGCGGTAGCACCCGTGCCGGGTGATAATCTCCGCCGATGACTTTGCGCGTGATGATCGCCGATGACGACGTTCTGTTGCGTGAAGGTCTCGCCAGTCTCCTGTCCGGCGCCGGCTTGGAGATCGTCGGCCAGGCCGGGACCGGTGAGGACCTCCTCACGTTGGTACGGGCTGATCCTCCGCAATTGGCAATCGTCGACATCCGGATGCCGCCGACGCACAACGCCGAAGGCCTCGAGGCGGCGCAACGGCTCCGTACCGATTTCCCCGACGTGGCGATCCTTCTGCTGTCGGCCCACATCGACGTCGACCATGCCCTCGACCTTCTCGACCGTGGGCGCGGCATCGGATATCTGCTCAAGAGCCGGGTCACCGACGTCGACGACTTCGTTGCCACGGTCAGGCGCATCGCGAACGGTGCGTCGGTGATCGATCCGGCGCTTGTCCACGAACTCGTCGCCGCCCGTCGCCGCGACGACCCACTCGAGGTGCTGAGTGCGCGCGAGCGCGAAGTACTCACCTTGATGGCAGAGGGGCTCTCGAACGCCGGGATCGGGCGTCGGCTGTGGATCACCGAAGGCACCGTCGAAAAGCACGTTCGCAGCATCCTCACCAAACTCGATCTGGCGGATACACCGGACGACCACCGTCGCGTGCGCGCGGTGATCATGTACCTCGACGCCGCAACCTGATCCGCGGTTGCGGGCCCATCAGCTCGCGACCGCGAGTGCCTGCCGGATTCGGTCCGCGGACAGCGCGAACTTCGGAATGAAGCCGACCGCCGGGCTCGCCTCGACCATGTCTGCGAACTCGTCTTCGTCGTGAGTGGAAATCAGGATCGTCGCGGGCGGACGCGCAGAAGCGGCCAGCGCCTCTACGACATCGAAGCCGCTTTCGCCGCCGAGGTCGATGTCGACCAGAACGACGTCGGGCACGGACGTCTGCGCCATCTCCACCGCATCGATTGAGGTGGTCGCAGTCCCGACGACCGTGATACCGGCGGCTTCGAGGGTGCCGCGGGCGGCAGCGCAGAAGGCAGCGCTGTCATCCACGATGATGCAGCGCATACGGTCAGGATCGTCCACACTGTTCAGCGTGGCAGAAGACGTCGGCCGAAACATTCCCGCTAGCCGGAACATCGACCACGGATCACAGTGGGATCGGATCGCAGCCCTGGTGTTGCGTCCCACCGCGCCGCCGCTGGGCTGGGGCATTGCCACCGCGGTCATCTTCATCGCAGTTGAGGTGGCCGTTGTACACCTCCTCAAACAGCTCGCGCCGGAGAATGCGTTCGGCGCGGTGTTCCTGTTCGGTGTCCTCGTGGTGTCCGCGCGGTGGGGATTCGGGCTCGCCGTGGTCACGTCGGTCGCCAGCACTGTCGCGTACGCGTGGTTCCACGCCAGTGAGAGCACCGAGAGCATGGGTCCGGCGGTCGTGGTGTTCCTGATCTTGGCGTTGCTCACCAATTTACTTGTCGGACAGTCTCGTCTGCGTGCACTCGAGTCCGATCAGCGCCGAAGGGAAGCCGATCTGTCCGCAGCGCTGGCTCGGACGGTGTTGCGGGCAGCGGATCTCCCGCAGGCATTGACCGCCGCCGGCGCGCGGCTGACCGACGTACTCGAGCTTCCGCCACCCGGAGCTGTCATCACCACCGACGAAGAACCGAGTACCTCGACGCAGCGGCACATTGCGCTGCGCGACGACGAGCGCCCGATCGGGTCACTGCTCGTGCCCGCCGATCTCGCTGCCGCCGATCTGCTGCGGATACGGCGGATGGTTCCTGGCCTGGAGGCCCTGTTGGCCGCGGCCCAGGATCGTGAGGTCCTCTACGAGCGGACGGTCGCACTGGGCCGACAGCAGGCGGCGCTTCGCCGGGTCGCCACCCTCGTTGCCTCGCGGACGAAACCGGAGGACGTGTACGCGGCAGTCGCCGACGAACTCGCCGACGAACTCGGCGCCGAATACGTGTCCATCGTCGGTTTCACCGGGGATGGATACTGCCTGGTCCTCGCCGCACGCGACAGTGGTGCCGTTGATCCAGGCGCCGACCTGACCGTCGGCGAACGACTCGAACTCGGCGGGAACAACATCTCCACAAGGGTCCTCGCGTCTGGCGACATCGAGGTGACCGACTACGCAGAGGCCACCGGCCCCATCGCCGCACGGCTTCATGCGCGCGGCATCAGTTCGGGCATCGGTGTACCGATCACCGTGGAGGGCAGGACCTGGGGTGCGATCGTCATCGGGATTCGCGAGCGTGCTCCGATCGCGGACATCCGTATGCGCCTCAACGATTTCGCAGAACTGGTGGCCACAGCGGTCTACAACGACGAGTCACGCTCCGCGCTCACCCGCTCCCGGGCGCGCGTCATCGCGGCGGCCGATCAGGCGCGACGCGCGATCGAGCGGGATCTGCACGACGGCGCCCAGCAAAGGATCGTGTCACTCGGACTCCAATTGCGCAGCACCCAGGCCGCGATCCCGCACGACCGGCCCGATCTCCGAAGTCGTCTGGACGACATAGTCGACACCCTGTCCCTGGTCCACACAGATCTGCAAGAGCTCTCTCGCGGCATTCATCCGGCGATCCTGTCGCGAGGTGGCCTCGGTCCGGCGCTGAAGACACTTGCCCGCCGTTCGGCAGTACCGGTGTCACTGACCGTCCGAATCGACGGACGCCTGCCCGACACCGTCGAAGTCGCCGCGTACTACGTCGTCGCGGAGGCGCTGACCAACACCGCGAAGTACGCGCAGGCATCCAGGGTCGAGGTCATCGCGATGGTCGACGACGAGACCCTGGACCTGATGGTGACCGACGACGGATCCGGAAATGCGCAGCCCGACAACGGTTCTGGACTTGTCGGCCTACGCGACCGCATCGAGGCCGTGAACGGTGTCTTCACGGTGTCAAGCCCAGCGGGTATCGGCACCACGCTGACCGCCCGAATCCCGGTACCGGGCAGGGTTCAGCCCGCGACTACCGGCTAGCAGGTACATGTCCACACCGGCCAGCACCCTGCGGAGTTGGGCGCCAGCAGCGACGACATCACCACCACGATCGACCAACATTGGTTTCACGAAAGAAGAAAGAAAGAAGTAAACGGAACACCAACCAAGGAGGACACCATGCCGTACATCACCACCACCGACGGAACCGAGATCTACTACACCGAACAAGGCACCGGACAGCCGGTTCTGCTCAGCCATGGCTGGCCGCTGTCGTCCGACGCCTGGCAGGTCGAGATCAAGCTGTTCGCCGACGCCGGATATCGCGCGATCGCACACGATCGCCGGGGTCACGGCCGCTCGTCGAAAACCGGAACCGGCAACGACTTGGACACCTACGCAAAGGATCTGGCGGAGTTGGTCGAGGCGCTGGACCTCACCGACCTGATCCTCGTCGGGCACTCGACGGGTGGCGGCGAGGTCGTCCGGTACGCCGCACAGCACGGAAAAGGCCGGGTCGCCAAGGTCATCACCGCAGGCGCGATCCCTCCGCTCATGGTGCAAACCCCAGACAACCCCGAGGGCACACCAATCGAGGTCTTCGACGGCATCCGCGAGGGACTCCTGAACGACCGATCGCAGTTCTACCAGGATCTGAGCGCGACCTTCTTCGGCGCCAACCGCGAGGGTTCGAAAGTGTCGCAGGGTGCCAAGGACGACTTCTGGCGCCAGAGCATGCTGGCGAATCTCACCGCTGCGTATGACTGTGTCAAGGCGTTCTCCGAGACCGATCAGACGGAAGACCTCAAAGCCATCGACGTACCGATGCTGATCGCCCATGGCGCCGACGATCAAATCGTGCCGATCGTCGCTGCGGCCGAGAAGTCGATCAAGCTGGTCCGCAACGGCACGCTGAAGGTGTACCCGGGTGCCCCGCACGGCATCTACGGCGACTACCAAAAAGTCCTGGACGCCGACATCCTTGACTTCATCAAAAAATAGCCCCCACCCGATCCCGATACTGTGCCCTTTTGGCGAACGAAACCCCAGGTGGGTCTCGTCAAGAGGGCACTATCGGCGGTTGGCGGCGGGCTTACCAGGTGATCTTCTTGTGGCAGTTCTCCTGCATGCCGGCCGGGTCGACCTGGATGGTGGCGTGATCGAGTCCGTGGGCTTCGAGCACCTCACGGGCCGCGAGCAGCACCGCCGCATTGTCGGACGTGGCGGTCAGGTGCACCGTCGCCACATCCATGCCGGTGGTCAGGGTCCACACATGCAGGTCGTGAACGTCGGTGACCCCGTCGATGCCGACGAGTTCGCACCGGATCTTGTCCACGTCCACGTGTTGCGGGGCCTGCTGCGCCAAGATCCTCAGGGCGTCGAGGGCCAGCCGGATGGCACGCGGCGCCACCCACAAGGCGATCAATACGGCGACGACGAGGTCGGCATAAGGCCAATTCGTGGTCATGGTGACGACGCCGGCGATCAGGACACCCACCGATCCGACGGCGTCTGCGAGTACCTCCATGTACGCCCCGCGCACCGCGATGCTCCCCTTGGAGTCGGTGCGCAGCAGCAGCATCACAACGATGTTGGCGGCCAAACCGATCAGGGCGACGATCACCAGCGTGAGCCCCGGGACGTCGGGGTCGGTGCCAATGCGCTCGATGGCCTCGTACAGGACGTAGACCGCGACACCCATCAACAGGATCGCGTTGGCGATGGCGGTGAACACCTCGGCGCGATGCCAGCCGAACGTCTTCACATCGTCGGTCGCGCCGTGCCGGGCGAGCAGCAACGCGCCGAGCCCCATCAACATCGCCACCACGTCGGTCAGCATGTGGCCCGCGTCTGCGATCAGCGCCAGCGAGTTCACCATGACGCCGACGGTGATCTCCAGGACGAAGAAGACCGAGATGATGATGGCGCCGACCATCATGGGCCACAGTCTGCGGTGCTCCCCCGTCGCGGCGGGTGAATGACTGTGTCCGGCATGGCTGTGCGAGTGACCCACCAGCGCCCTCTCGGTTAGACAGATACGGCCTGATTCAGCCGGATCCCAATATATGCACGTTTATGCATGTGTTGCAAGGGTGCGGCTCACCGCAACGTCGCAATCGCCGAAACCCGCGAGAGCCCGCAAACCATCAACAGGTCGACCACTGTCGACCTGACCTGCGCCAGGATCACGGTCTCCGTGAGACCGCTGTCGGCAACCAGGCTCTTGCCCGCCCGCCGCGCGATACTACGCAGCACCCGTGCGCCCTCCGCTTCGTCGGGCTGGTGACCCGGATCGGCCAGCATCACGTCGTTGATGACGTAAAAAGCGTGCCCGAGTTGCGAAACCAATTCGATGACCTCGGGCTGGATGCGTTCGGAGTTCTCGACGGCCGCAGCAGCACGGCGCGCCAACACCCGGACATTGCGGACCGCGTTGTCGAGCGGATCGGCCACCGCGGCCACCCGCTCGAACCGTGAATGATTTGCCCAGTGCAGCGGCGAGATCCGGCTGATCTCCTTGCCGCCGGAAAGGTCTGACCGCATCGCATCGATACCCGACTGTGTGCTGCGAGCAAGATGAAGCGCCGCCCGGGCCCGATCCTGATCCATCCGGCGCAGACTTCCCGCAACGTCGAGCAGGACATCGGCCATCGTGGACAGGACATCGGCGGCATCACGCCGGGCGCGCAGCACCGGATGCGTCGGTATGAGCGCGATGACCACGAGCGCGACGACACCCCCGGTGAACGCATCGATCATGCGGTTGAAGCCTTCGATCCCGCCGGGCGGCAGCAGCGTCGCGACGAGCACCGCCGAGCTGGCCGCCTGCATGGGAACCAGCGGCCCCTTGTCGAGAAGGATCGCCGACGTCATCGCGATCACCACCACCACCATGATCTGCCAGGTGCCGGATCCGATCACCGCGATGATGAGGTCACCGACGGCCACGCCCACGGTGACGCCGAATGTCACCTCGAGCGCACGGCGCCATCGCCTGCCCACCGAGAGACCGAGGGATATCACCGCGGCAATCGGCGCGAAAAAGGGTTGCTTGTGCCCGAAGACCTCGGTTGCGATCAACCACGCCAGGCCCGCGCCCACCGCACATTGCAGGACCGGCACGATGGCCACCTGCAGGCGATGTAGCGGCTCACGAAGGCGGGCGGGGATCCGCTCACGATCGATCGGGATGCGGTCGATCAAGCGGCGACCCCGCCGACCGGCAGAGTCAGGCGAGCCCGAGCTCGCCGGCGGCAGCGGGGTCACTTTCGTTGAGCAGGTCGAGGCAACGGAGGTATTCGTCTTCCTCACCGATCGTCTGCGCGGCCCGGGCCAGAACCCCGACACAACGCAGGAATCCCTGGTTGGGCTCGTGGCGCCACGGCACCGGACCGAAACCCTTCCAGCCATGGCGGCGGAGTTGATCGAGTCCGCGGTGGTAGCCAGTCCGCGCGTAGGCGTACGCGGTGATGGTCGCGCCCTCGTTCATGGCCGCTTCCGCCAGGTAGGCCCAGGCGATCGAAGCGGTGGGATGGGCTGCTGCGACGGCGGCTGGATCGGCACCGTTCAACAGGTCCGATTCTGCCTCGTCATCACCGGTCAACAGGGTGGGCTGGGGGCCGAGAAGATCTCCGAACGACGTCATCGCTACATTGTCGCAGCTCTGCCCGACAACCGGTCGACCCGTCCACCTGCCCGTCGGTTCGATAGGGTGAGCCGAACGCCGCGCGGGGGGTATCTCGATATCGAGTTGTCCACCCGCTTCTGCGCGCTGAAATCAGTTGTCGGTCTAGGGACAGGGCTGGGTGGATGTCACATCCTGACGATGAGGGTAATTCGTTTGTGAACCGGACGTTTTCGACGTTCCGTAAGCGTCGCGAGGAGAAGTACGGGCAGGCAGCTCAGACGCCTGCCGCGCCGCAGAACCGTCTCGACCGCAGACCGGAGCGCGCCGACCAGGCGACACCTGACCAGACTGCATCAGATCAGACCCCCGTTGCGCGGGCCACCGGGTCGACCGACGGTCCTTCGAACGACACAGCGGCCGACAACACCGGCACCGGCCACATCGCGGCCGACGCCGCCGGGATGACACGGCCGATCGCCACACCCGCCGCAACGCAGACCGAGGCACCCCAGACTGAGGCGTCCCAGACTGAGGCCCCCGAAGCCGTGGCCCCCGAAACGACCGACGCCGAGCCGGAAGCACCCGAGGCGATAACCGAGGTCGACGTATCCGAGACCGAGATATCCGAGGTCGAGGCACCCGAAGACGCAGAAGCGGCAGACGACGGCGAACCGCACGATGAGGCCACTGCGTCCGTGGCCGGTGCATCCGGGGCCGAGGTGCCCGAACCTGAGACCGAAGCACCCGAGGTCGAGGCACCCGAAGCCGAGGCAGCCGGAGTTGAGGCACCCGAGGTCGATGCACCCCAGGCGGCGACAACTGAGGTCGAGGCAACTGAGGTCGAGGCATCCGAGCCCGCAGCATCCGAAGTCGAGGCATTCGAGCCCGCAGCATCCGAAGTCGAGGCATTCGAGCCCGAGAGTGCGGAGCCGGTGGTCGAGACGCCGGACAACACCTTTGTTGCCGAACCGGCCACCGAGGTGCGCGAATCGACCCCGCCCGTCGACTTCAGCAACGCGGAGACCACCCGTTTCGCTGCGGTGCCCCCGACTCCGGCCTCCGCGGTCGCACCGGCCGGATCCCCTGCCGACGACAACGAAACCGAGCGGATCAACACCGGCTCGGAAGCAGCAACCGAACGGATCAACATCGGAAAGGTCGCGCCGCCACCTGCGGCCACACGTCCGGCCACCCCGTCATCACCCGCCGGAAACTGGAAAGCCGAACCTGCTGCGCCGCAATATATTCCAGCCGGGGGCGGCAACCCACAGAAGCGACCGCCCGAGAACAAAAACCCCAAGAAGTCCCGCAAGGGTCTGTGGGCATCACTCGTTGCACTGGTCGCGATCGTCGCAGCCGTTGTCGTGGTGATCGCCCTGGTGGCAGGCAACAGTGAAGACTCGGTGGCCCCCGCCGATGTCGCGGCCGACCGCGCGCTCGAATACGTGACCGCGTTGCGCGACGGCAACATCGTTGTACTTCGTTCCATCACCTGTGGTGAGGCCCAGGAACGCTTCACCGCGATGTCCGATCAGGAGTTCGCGGAAGATCATCGGCTCCAGCAGGCCGACAACGAGCTCGTCGGTGTCGACGGGGTCAAGGCCTCGAAGATCATCGACGACGGCAACGCTGCGGTGGTCGAAGTGATCGCCTACAAGACCGCAACGCCCAACGAAAAGTTGGATGTGGCATTGACGCTGAGCAAGATCGACGGTGAATGGAAGGTCTGCAAGGACTGATCGCTCGATGAACGCCTGCATTTCTTCCGTTCCATGCCGCTAGGCTTCGTCAGGTGCCCTCATCGCAAGATCGGTCATCCCTGAATACGCCCGCCGAAGACCGTGTGGTGAACGCACCAGCCACTGACGTCGGATCGGTCCCGCAGTCAGGCCTGTCGGACTGGTCCGCAGTGGATAATTCTCGCGCCACCACCGCCCCGGTGCCCACTGCGCGACATCACGCGCCGCCACACACGCCGCGTTGGGCGCCGGCGCCGACTGCCCAGTTCAACCAGGCATCGGCTGCGTCATCTCGCCCAGGCACCTATACGCCACCTGCCGCCTACTCGGCGACGCCTTATCCCGCCCAGCCCGGTCATACCCAACCCGGTCACACCCGGACCAGTCCCCCGCCTGTCTATTCGCAGGCTCACCCGGGTCGGCCATATTCGCCCGAGTCCTATCGCGGTCACCGTCCGCCCCAGCCGTATCCGGCAGGTCAACGGGGTCCGGTGCAGCAGGGCCCGCAATCGGCCTATCGGCAGACAGAGGTCGATTCCAGCGGGATTCGCATGACAACGACGCAACGGCCGCACCGCCGGGTTGATACCTCGGTCTTGTGTGCGGCCGCTGCGTTGATCTTGCTGGCGCTGGCAGTCCTCGTCGGACTGATGCTCTGAGCGTCGGACTGATGCTCTACAGCTGCTATCAGCCCAGGATCGACTTGCCCGTCGACTTGAGGTCGTTGCAGGCCTCGACGACGCGCTCGCTCATCGACGCTTCTGCCTTCTTCAGGTAGTTGCGCGGGTCGTAGAACTTCTTGTTGCCGACCTCGCCATCGACCTTCAGTACGCCGGCGTAGTTCTCGAACATGTGGCCGGCGATCGGCCGGGTGAACGCGTACTGGGTGTCGGTGTCGACGTTCATCTTGATGACGCCGTAGCTCAGTGACTCTTCGATCTCGCTCTTGAGCGAGCCCGATCCGCCGTGGAAGACGAAGTCGAAGGGCTTGGAGCCCTCGGGCAGACCCAGCTTCTTGACGGCCACTTCCTGGCCGGTCTTGAGGACCTCGGGACGCAGCTTGACGTTGCCCGGCTTGTAGACGCCGTGCACGTTGCCGAACGTTGCGGCCAGCAGGTAACGGCTACCCGTGTCGCCGGCACCGAGTGCCTCGATGGTGGCCTCGAAGTCTTCGGCGGTGGTGAACAGTTTGTCGTTGATCTCGTTCTCGACACCGTCTTCTTCGCCACCGACGACGCCGATCTCGATCTCGAGCACGATCTTCGCGGCTGCGGCCTTGGCCAGCAACTCCTTGGCGATCTCGAGGTTCTCGTCGAGCGGCACCGCACTGCCGTCCCACATGTGCGACTGGAACAGCGGGTTCTTGCCGGCGTCGACGCGGGCCTGCGAGATCTCGATCAGCGGGCGGACGTAGGTGTCGAGCTTGTCCTTGGGGCAGTGGTCGGTGTGCAGTGCGACCAGCACGTTGTACTTCTCGGCAACAACGTGGGCGAACTCGGCCAGCGCCACCGCACCGGTGACCATGTCCTTGATGCCCAGGCCCGACCCGAACTCGGCACCACCGGTCGAGAACTGGATGATTCCGTCGCTACCGGCGTCGGCGAATCCCTTGATCGCGGCGTTGATGCTGTTCGACGAGGTGCAGTTGATGGCCGGGAATGCAAACCCACCTTCTTTGGCCGCATCGAGCATCTGTGCATATTGTTCGGGGGTTGCAATGGGCATATGTCCTCCAGCAGCAGGTTTCGTGGTTGTCTCTGAACAAGTATGGCAAGTCCACATCTGCGGCGCGCCTCCCGGACCGCCAGATTGAGGCGCAATGGTCATCACCCGGTACCCTTGGCTTCTGTGATCGAGACTCTTCTTGCCCAGACCACCACTGAAGTGGCCTTGTTGCCTGGGTTCCTGGACCCGATCAACCTCCTCAACTCGTTCGGAACATGGATGTTGGGCGGCCTGCTGCTCGTCGTGTTCATCGAGTCGGGGCTGCTGTTCCCGCTGCTGCCCGGTGACTCCCTACTCTTCACCGCCGGCCTGATCGTGGCCGCGAAATCCGATGAGATCGAGCCGTTCGCCCCGCTCTGGGTCCTGTTGGTGACCATCCCGATCGCGGCGTTCCTCGGCGACCAGGTCGGATACTTCCTCGGCAACCGCTTCGGCTATTCGCTCTTCAAGCCCGATGCCCGGATCCTGAAGAAGAAGTACATCGACGAGGCCCACGAGTTCTTCGAGAAGCATGGCCCCATCACGATCTTCCTGGCCCGCTTCGTCCCCATCGTGCGCACCTTCGCACCACTGGTCGCCGGTGCCGCGAAGATGCGCTACCGGACGTTCCTCGTCTACAACGTCATCGGCGCGATCGTCTGGGGTGCGGGTGTGACCCTGCTCGGCTTCTGGCTCGGGCAGATCGGTTTCATCCAGGACAACATCGACTACATCTTCCTGATCATCGTGTTCGTCTCGGTGCTGCCGATCCTCAGCGAGCTGTACAAGCGCTGGCGCAGGCGCGACTCCGACGAAGCGATGGTCGACCCGGTTCAAAAGGCACCCACCGAGGCCTCAGATACGGCCGGCTAGCTCCGACACCGGCCGGCCAGGCCCCGACCCTTACCGGCTTTCAGCCCGATACCGCCCATGTTCGTCCCCTTCCCGAGGTGGACGAGCATGGGCGGTGTCCGTTTGAACCCGGTGGTGTCAAACGCCTGCAAACGTGTTGGCCTTCGACGACTGTGGGAATCAGTTTTCATCCAGGGCCGCATAGACACGATCAGAGAGTTCCTGATTGTTCAGGTCGAGTATCTGATTCCAGAAGAACACCGCCTCCGGCCCATACGAATGCCCGTGACCGTAGGGCACCTCGGCGGCGAACACCATGTCGAGGGTGACCTGCCAGAACGAGACGAACGGGATCCACGTCATACCCTTGTCGATGTCGTCGCCGCGTGGTTCATCGAGCCAGTCCGGTTTGCTACGAAGAAGTTTCGATGACCACCAGACGATCGGGTCGCTCGCATGCTGCCAGTAGACGACCCGCGGGCTCTCCCACTCGCCCATCCCCGGCTCGTAGAGATCCTCAGGCGAGGACGCAAACCGGACGTTCTCGCCCCCGTAGATCACCGGCAGGATCTCCCGGCTGCCGGGATCACGCGAATCGGTGATCCGTCGCCATTGCTCGGTGAAGTTGGGGGTTCCAACGAACAATGCACCATCGGTCCTGGAGATCATGTCCTGTGCGCCGGAGAAGGCATCCTGCGAACCGTAGGAACCCAACGATTCTCCGAATACCAGGAGCTTGGGACGATCGTCTTCCGGAAAAGAACTCCACCGCTCGTAGACCGCTTCGAACAACGCCCGTCCGGCCAAACGAGGCGTTTCCCTGTCCGCGAGAAATGCCAGCGGACTCGGGAGGAACGAATACTGCATGGCCGCAATCGCAGAGTCTCCACCGGCGAGGTATTCCAGAGATGCCGCGACATTCTGGTTGACCCAGCCTCGGCCGGTGGTGGTGACCACGGCGAGATACTGACGACTGAAGGCGTCGGTGCGGTCGAGTTCGGCAACGACGCTGTCGGCCAGCGCGTTCACCGTCGCCTCACCCTCTTCGAATCCGTCGTCGTCCACCGACGCCCGACCGGCGTACACCCGGATCGGCTCCTGCGCCGGTTGCCCGGTCAACTCTGCGATCTGTTGCTGACGCGGGCCGCCCGCCACAAATGTGCGGCCCTCGCGGCCCAGTGAGTCCCAATTCTCCACCGATCCCGGGGACCCCGAACGCTCCGGCTCCGTCGGTTGGACCACGCCCTCGGCAGTTCCTTCATCGGCGACCATGGCAGATCCGTTGGCGACCCGGGCCACCCCGGTCGTCACCAAGCCGTCCACTGCAAGCAAGAACACCACCGCGACCACCAGGACGCTGGCGCCGATCGCAACCGGGGTCGGGAGGAATCGGTCGATCAATCGATAGAAGAGCCTCGACAGTGCTCGAAGCCCACGTCCCAGGTACAGGCAGACGAAAAACACCACAACACCTACGGCGAACACCCCGAGGTAGTCCCAGCTACTCCCGGGTTCGATCCCGACCAGTTCACGTGTGATGTCCTGCCACCACGAGCCAAGGACAAGAAAGAGCGGCAACACGATCACTGCCGCGAGCGCGATCGCATACCAGCCGAACCGCCGCCATGTCCTCGGCCACTCACGGGTCAACCCGCATTTACGGCATACCCAAACAAACAGAACACCGATGCCGTAACCGATCGCGGTGCTGATGCCGGTCGCGACCGCCTGCAGAACCCACGTACGGGGTAGCAGCGAGGGCGACATCGACCAGGCGTAGAAGAAGAGGCCGAACACCAATCCGACCGGCTCGAACTTGCTGAGCCACTGACGGATTCGGTGGAACCTGGGCTTCTGCGGTTCATCGGCGGCCGGTATGTCGGCCGGTTCTGTACCGACCGGACCATCGCCTGGCAGTTCGTTGTCGGGGCTCTGATCGTCGGGCGACTGCTCGGTGGACAACTGGTCGGGGATCTGGCTCATCTCGGCCCTTCTCAAGAGACACCCCTGTTTGGATGAACTCCCTTGCCGAACCGCGGTTGTGCCAAACGAACACAACCCGGATCGACGTGGGACCGACCATCAGGGCGGCGACGATTCGAAGTATTTCAAACCAGACTCAAAGGATCAGTGGGGATCAGGTGCGTGCGAGCCAATCAATGTGTCCCAACACTCCCAGATGACGGGCCGAAGACGCAATGGGCGCAAGCGGACGGCGGCATCGCCACGTTGATTCTGTGCCAACAACACGTTCTCTCGGCACAGACCCGACCGTCGTCGCCGAGAGCGTGATCGCACCAAAAAGAATGTTCACTTGCCGGCCCGAATGCGTATCTATATTGCAATTCACGCCGTCCAGCGATCCGGATACCACAGAAACGAAACCAAATCTCGATAAAGCAAAAACGTGCCAGATCGGGCGATATCGTGCCGCCGCAGGCGGGCTGCTTTACCTTTTTCTACAGACGTTGTCCCAGCAATCACCTCCGATCGAGATCCGTCAAGAAACGGCCTTCGACCACGCGATTCGCAAGGCTGGGCCAACGACTGACACCTGGATCCGAAGGGATGATTTCGTGCCAAGTTCAATCAATTCGAAACAAACTCAGCTCTTGGACATTTCGGACAAAGCTGAGCTAGATTGACATCCATGTCCAGCCAAGGGCCTGCCAGCGAGCGGCTTATCATAAGAAATGTACGGGCCTTCGACGGTCACTCGGACCGTCTCGTAGAAAATGCCGATGTATTAATAGACGGGCCGCATATTTCCGCGGTATCGACGTCTCCCATTGCAGATGACCCGAGCAGGCCCACCAAGGTCATCGACGGTGGCGGACGGTTCCTCATGCCCGGCTTGACTGACGCTCACGTCCACTTGATGGGCAATGCGAACGGCTACCTCGACTTTGTGACCGGCCCGACCGGTCTACTGTTCGCCAACACTCTTTCCGAAGCCAAACGAATGTTGCTGCGCGGCTTCACGACAGTCCGCGACATGGGCGGCGATCTGGCACCGGTCAAGACCGTCATCGATCGCGGAGACTTCGCAGGCCCCCGCATCTACCCGAGCCAGGCGATGATCTCGCAGACCTCCGGTCATGCCGACTTCGCCTTTGTCTACGAGACACCGCCGGTCTTCGGCGGTACCGAAAGTCGCACGGATTCAATTGGATTCACCCGCACCGCAGACGGTGTCGACCGCGTGCTCGCCGCTGTTCGCGAGCAGCTTCGCAAGGGTGCCTCGCAGATCAAATTGACCATCGGTGGCGGCGCCGCATCGATGTACGACCCCCTCTACACCCTGCAGTTCACACCGGAAGAGATCCGCGCTGCCGTCAGGGCAGCCGAAGACTACGGCACGTACGTCGCAACCCACGTCTACACCGTGCCCGGGATCAAGCGGGCCATCGACGCCGGTGTCCGCTCCATCGAACACGGACATCTTGCCGACGAGGCCACCGTGGCTCTCATCGGCGAGAAGGGCTTGTGGCTCTCGATGCAGCCGTTCGCCGAGGCCGACCATCACTATCCCGATCCCGACCGCGCCGAGAAGAATCGGCAGATCTGTCACGGTACTGACGACGTGTACGCCTGGGCCAAGAAGTACGGCGTCAAGGTGGCATTTGGCACCGATCTGCTTCTCGAGCCGCAGTCAGCACCTCTGCAGAGCGTGATGGCCACCCGTCTCGGCGACCACTACTCGAATCTCGAATCACTGCGGATGCTCACCTCCGGCAACGCCGATCTGTTCGAGATGTCCGGCGAGCGCAACCCTTACGGATCCGCGAAGCTCGGGGTCATCGAAAAGGGTTCGTGGGCCGACCTCCTGCTGGTCGAGGGCAACCCGCTCGAAGACCTCTCGGTTCTGTCCGATCCGGAGAAGAACTTCAGCCTCATCATCAAGAGCGGCGAAATCTTCAAGAACACGCTCTGAACATCACGGCCCTGGCAACACAACTGCATTGACGATGGACTCCGCGCCTGCGAATTCGCCGGTGCGGAGTCGCCGGTTCCCATGAAAGGCATTGCGATGGCACAGCTCTATCCAGAGGGCGGTTCCTGGTGACACTGATCGTGGCCGAGAGCATCGGCGTACGCGCTTCGTGGGGCCACATCTACGGTCCCGTCAGCTTTTGTGTCGCCGAAGGCGGTGTCACGATCCTGTCCGGGCCGGGCGGGCGGGGACGGACTGCCCTGTTGCTCACCCTCGCCGGGCGGATGAAGCCCACCTCCGGACACCTGACCGCCTTTGGTCTCACCGACGCCGCCGGCCACCTGTTCGATCAGGCCGCGATCGCCAACATCGACGAGGTCGATGGTATCGAACAGACCATTCGGGTCAGTGACGTTGTGACAGAGCAGATCCGGTGGACCGCGCCGTGGTATCGGTGGGTCCGGCAATCACGAACCGAGGACCTCGAGCGGATCTGCGCCCCGGTGTTCGGCCCGTACCCACTCCCCCCGATGGAAGCCTATGTCGAAGAGCTTCCCGAACTGACCGCTGCACTGTTCAGGATTGCCGTTGCGAACATCGGCAGGCCTCCGTTGCTGGTGGTCGGCGGAGTCGACAAGCTCGCCCGGGTCGAGAACACCGACAAGCTCCTCGACCGTCTGATCGTTCTGGGCACCGGCCAGACCATCATCACCGCCGACATCAACGCCGTGACGCCCGAACGCGGTGTCCGCGAAGTGATTGCGGTCCACAACCTCACCGACGACGAGTTCGTAGGCCTCGACACCGCAGATCGGACCTGACATGTTTGCCGCCTTCTCACCGGGAAGCGATTTCAAACGCTATTACCGCGGCCGGATGCCGCGGCTCGCGCTGGCAGTCATCGTCCTGATGCCCCTGCTCTATGGCGCCATGTATCTGTGGGCGTTCTGGAATCCCTTTGCCGCAGCGGACAAGATCCCGGTCGCACTGGTCAACGCCGACCGGGGCGCAACCGTGCAGGGCGAGCCCCTCAAGGCAGGCGATCAGGTGGTCCAAGGTCTGATCGACTCCAAACAGCTGGATCTGCACGAGGTCTCGGCAGAAGAGGCCGCGGACGGCGTCGCGCACGGAAAGTACTATTTCTCGATCACGCTGCCCGAGGACTTCAGCGAATCTATCGCCTCACCGACCGGCGCCGATCCCACGTCGGCCGAACTGATCTTCACCTACAACGATGCCAACAACTACCTGGCCACGGTCATCGGCCAGGACGCCGCACAGCAGGTGGTCAACCAGGTCAGCGCACAAGTGGGCGCACAGACGTTCAGCATCGTCCTCAACGAGGCCGGTCCGCTCGAGGACAAGGTCAGGCAGGCCGCCGACGGCGCGGACGAACTCAGTTCCGGATTGGTCACCGCCAACACCGGGGCCCAGGAACTGGCCACGAACCTGGTGACCGCCAAAGACGGTGGCGCGCAGCTGGCCACGGCGATCGACGAAGTGACCGGTGCGCTGACCAGCGCGACGGACCCGCTGATCGCAGCACTGGCAAACACCGGTACCGGCCTCAGTGCCGGCGAGGTCAGCGCCACCGCCGATCGCCTGAGCACCAATTCGGCGGCGATCGCCGACCAGCTGGCAGGCACGACGAACAACCAGTCGCAGGCCGGCCGGGTGCTGGACTCCGTTGTGTCGCAGATGCAGTCGAGCCCAGATCCGGTGATGCAGCGTCTGGCCGCGACGCTGGTCCAGGCACAGGGACTCCTGGTCGCCGAAGGTGCAGGGACAGGGACTGACAGCACATTGACGCAGGTCCGCAACGACGCGCAGATCCTGTCGGCCGAACTCGGCAACCCGTCGAGCCCGGTCCGGCTCGGGATGACGCTCATCGAGAACGGCGGCGCCCAGAGTGACCTCCTCGCCGTTCGTGCTGCCGCGGGCGAACTCAGTTCCGGTGCAAATCAATTGAGTAGCGGTCTGGTCCAACTCAGCGATGGCGCCAATCAACTCGCAGCGGGCACCGCCGCGTTGTCGGCGGGTGCAGCGGAGCTGGCGTCGGGTCTCGATGAAGGCGTGAAGGCACTGCCGTCGTGGACCGATCAGCAGAAGAAGGACATCGCCGCAACGCTGTCGAACCCGGTGGCGCTCAGAGAGCAGTACACCAACGAGGCGCCCACCTTCGGAACCGGCTTCTCACCGTTTTTCATGTCGCTGGCCCTGTTCGTCGGCGGCATCATCACCTGGATGCTGCTGACACCGTTGCAGTCCCGTCCGATCGCCCAGGGCTTGTCGTCACTCCGCGTCGTCCTGGCCTCGTACGCCCCCGCGTTCGCCGTCGGCTTCGCCCAGGCTGCCGTGCTGTACACGGTGGTCACCTTTGGTGTCGGACTCGACGCCAAGTACCCGGTCGCCACCTTCGGGTTCCTCTTGCTGGTCGTCGCGACATTCCTGGCGATCATCCAGATGTTCAACGCCGTATTGGGAACCGCGGTGGGACGTGTTGCCACCCTGGCCTTCCTGATGCTGCAGCTGGTCTCGGCCGGCGGCATCTATCCGGTACCCACCACCGCCAAACCCTTCCAGTACATCCACCATTTCGACCCGATGACCTACACCGTCAACGGATTGCGACAGCTGACGGTCGGCGGCGTCGACTACCGCTTGTGGGTGGCCATAGCCGTACTCGCGGGTATCACCGTGACCTGCCTGGCCCTGTCGTCGCTGGCTGCAAGACGGAACCGGCAATACACCATGGATCGCCTCTACCCACCGGTCGAGGTCTAGAGCGCGGTCAGCGCTGAACAACTCACGAAACACATTGCGAGCCCGAGCCCGGATCAGATCAGGAGAATCAATGGCACCCCAACAGCACACCAATGCACGCCAAACCACCAATATCGGTGACTCGTTGACACTCAACACGGTTTTCGTGCGACCCGGTGAGGCCACAGAGCTTCCGAAGTTCAAAATCCCCGAGGGGCAAAGCCTTCCGGAGACCGCGTACCAGATCGTGCATGACGAGGCCATGCTCGACGGTAACGCCAGGCTGAATCTGGCCACGTTCGTCAGTACGTGGATGGACGACGAGGCCAAGAAGCTGTACGCAGAAACTGTCGACAAGAACATGATCGACAAAGACGAGTACCCGCAGACGGCGGCCATCGAAGAACGCTGCTGGAAGATTCTGGGCGATCTCTGGCATGCGCCCGACGTCGACAGCTCCATCGGCACGTCCACCATCGGTTCCTCCGAGGCCTGCATGCTCGGCGGTCTCGCACTCAAGCGGCACTGGCAGCACCGCCGCAAGGCCGCGGGTGAGTCCACCGAATCCCCGAACATCGTTCTGTCGACCGCTGTTCAGGTCTGTTGGGAGAAGTTCTGTAACTACTTCGAGGTCGAGCCCCGCTGGGTTCCCGTGAGCCCCGACCACATGGTGCTCGACGGTTACGAACTGGACAAGTACGTCGACGAGAACACCATCGGCGTGGTCGCGATCATGGGCCAGACCTACACCGGCTTGTACGAGCCGGTGGCTCAGATCGCCAAGGCGCTCGACGCGATCCAGGCCGATACCGGCCTGGATGTGAAGATCCACGTCGACGGCGCATCAGGTGCGATGATCGCCCCGTTCTGCCAGCCTGACCTGGAGTGGGATTTCCGTGTCGACCGCGTTGTCTCGATCAACACCTCCGGCCACAAGTTCGGCCTGGTGTACCCGGGTGTGGGCTGGATCGTGTGGCGGGACGCCGCGGCGCTGCCGGAGAGCATGATCTTCCACTGCTCCTACCTCGGCGGCAACATGCCGACGCTGGCGCTGAACTTTTCGCGCCCCGGCGCTCAGGTCCTGCTCCAGTACTACATGTTCCTGCGTTTGGGCCGCGAAGGCTTCCGCCAGGTGCAGCAGGGATCCCTCGATGTGGCACAACATCTTTCCGCGATGATCGAAAAGATCGGTCCGTTCGAACTCGTCAGCAAGGGTGACACGATCCCGGTCTTCGCCTGGCGCCTGAAGGACGGTCACTCCAAGAACTGGAATCTCTACGATCTCTCGGACCGACTCCGCATGAAGGGGTGGCTGGTTCCGGCATATCCGATGGCCGACGACATGGCGGACATGACCGTGCAACGCATTGTTGTCCGTGCCGGACTGAGCTACGACCTGGCCAACGCCCTCCTCCGTGACCTCGAGGGTGAGGTGGCCTTCCTCGACAGCCTCACCGCACCGATGCCGCGAGTGGGCGAAGGCTCACACTTCAGTCACTGATTTACCGCATGTCGGCCGGGAATTGTTGGATGACAACGGTTCCCGGCCGACTTCGCTGACCACCGAATTACCCGGAACCCCCACGCGGAAAGGACGCCCTGGCGTCATGAGTACTGGTGTTGTGACACCCACCTGGCATCGGGTCGTGTTCACCCCGACACTGCAAAAGCAGTGCTGGGGCTTCATGATCGGCTCGTTCCTGTTCGCGTTGGGGTCTGCCCCCGGTTTCGGTTCCTGGGCCGGGGCATCTGCATCCAACATCTGCTACTTCGTTGGCGCCTGGTTCTTCACCGCCGCCGCACTGGTGCAGTTGCTGCGCAGTGGTGCAGTCACCACGCCGGTCTCCTATGGTTCGGGAACAATGGTCCGGGCCGAATGGCTCGCCGCCTCCACCCAATTCGTCGGCACCCTGATGTTCAACGTGAGCACCACCGCCGCACTGGACGCGCACTCGATACCGTCCCAGCGGGATCTGGTCTGGAGTCCCGACGCCGGCGGTTCCGTCTTCTTCCTCGTCAGTGGCTTTCTGCTCGTCGTGGCCTTCACCCACACCGACACGTTCTGGAAGCCGAGCAGCAGCGACTGGT
The DNA here is from genome assembly GCF_059445525.1 of Williamsia sp. Y712. Classification (NCBI taxonomy): domain Bacteria; kingdom Bacillati; phylum Actinomycetota; class Actinomycetes; order Mycobacteriales; family Nocardiaceae; genus Williamsia; species Williamsia sp. Y712. The sequence continues at coordinate 1,384,215 of NZ_JCAIUN010000001.1, read as the reverse complement.
GGTCCACACAGGTGAACCTGCTGGGATGCATCGCCTTCGGGGTCTCCGCGGTCGGCGCATACATCACCACGTCCGGGGTCACCGTGGACACCACAATCGCGAACTGGGGCACCTTCATCGGTGCGCTGTGCTTCCTGATCGCGTCGGCGCTGGTGCTTCCGCGCCGGACCCGACTTCCGGCAACTGCGTTCGGGACAGATCAATCCAGGAGTATGCGATGACGCAGACCTCTGCGGGCGAACCCGTTGTCCACCGCGGCTTACCGACCCAGATGATCACCGATTGGGAGCGACGGATCGGAATCGACCCCGGAGTCGCGGCCAGACCGAATGAGATCCGGCTCAAAGGTCGCGAAGGTATCCCGTACTACGGACAGCACGTTCGGTTGAACATCGACGACCCCGACGACTTCGATTCGGTGATGTATGTCCGACAACTGTCCACGATGGGTACCTTCTGCTCGCTGCACACCCCTTTCCGGGTCGAACGCACCGAAGCCCTCATCCGCGAGCAACCGTCGGAGGATCTTGTCGTCGGGGTTCACACGCTGCGCGGCAACGCTTCCGTCAAGCAGGGCACCCGCGATTACGCTTACCGGCCAGGTCAATTGGTGATCATCAGCAATGCCGCACCGTACGTCGAACGCACGGATTCCATCGCTGACCCCGCAGGACTGGTGATACCACTCGACCTGCTCGGAGTGCAGCGCCAGACCGCCGAGTTCGCCCGCAGGCCGGTCGCATCTCATACGTTGCTCTCCCGGGCGACCGCAGCCTTCATCCGCCAGTTCGCCTACGACACCGCCGCCGGTGTGGCAACCGAACCCGACGCCGAGACCGAGCACGCAGCGATCGAACTGGTCCGTGCCGCACTGGCACAACTCAATTACGACAGCTATCAGCTCAACGACAACACACTCTTTGTCCGCCAGGCCGCGATCGATCTGGTTGAACGCAACCACTGTGACGCCGATTTCACGCCTGACTCGATAGCCAGGGCATTGCACATCAGTCGTCGTCAGCTCTATCGTCATTTCGAGGACTCCGACGACTCGCTGGCCGCCATCATCGCCGAGCGCAGAGCTCAAACCGCTCGAGAGATGCTGTTGAGCAACCGTTTGTTGTCGATCGGCGAGGTCGCGGCGGCCTCCGGATTCCCGTCGGTGGCAACCATGCGTAACCAATTCCGCTCGCGTTTCGGTCTCAGTCCGAACGAGCTACGCATGAAGGAGTTGTGACATGGACAATGTGACAGCAGGACATCCCTACGCCGTGGCAGGTGTGCCCAATCTGCGTGATCTCGGGGGCTGGGTCACCGGTGACGGTGGCCGGGTCCGCAGCTCAACCGTCTACCGCTCCACCGAGTTGTACCGGCTCGGCGAGAGCGGCCGGGAAACTTTCGATCGACTCGGGATCAAGACCGTCTACGACCTGCGGACCGCGGCAGAGCGAAGCGCCGCACCCGACCCCGGGCTGGACGGCGTCAACGACCTGCCACTGGACGTCCTCGCCGATTCGGCGACGGCCCTGCCCGCGAACCTCGGCAAGGTCTTTACCGATCCCGACTCTGTCGCCCAGCTCAGCTCGGCGCTCGGCGGTGGTCGAGGGACCGACATGATGACCGGGACATATCGTCAGATCATCACGCTACCAAGTGCTTTGGCAGCCTATAAGACCCTTTTCACCGGCCTGGCGGGGGCGCAGCCAGGACCTTCACTGTTCCATTGCACGACGGGCAAGGACCGGACCGGTTGGGCTGCAGCGGCGTTGCTCTCGCTACTCGGCGTCGATGAGGCCGACGTCTACCGCGACTACCTGCTCACCAATGACCAGCTGCTGCCTGCGCTCCATCCGATATTTGCCGGGTTCGAGGCCGCAGGCGGCGACCCGTCTGTACTGCAGCCGGTCCTCGGAGTCGAAAAGGTCTATCTAGATACCGCATTCGAGCAGATGCGCGGCGAGTTCGGCGATATCGAGGGCTACTTCACAAAGGGGTTGGGTCTCGACGGATCGAACCTGAATTCACTCCGGGCCAACCTCATCGAATCACCCTGAAAACTGTCAAATAACACGGCGCCGAGGGCTATTTACCCTCGGCACCACGGTATTCGCCATTTTTCAGGGTCAGCTCCCGGTGGCGGGTTCACCAGGCCTGATCCAGATCGGCGTGCCTGCTGATCCACGCATGCATGGCAATGCCGGCCGCGACACCGGCATTGATGGATCGGGTCGATCCGAACTGCGCAATCGACACGGTCAGGTCGGCCTGCTCCTGCGCGTCGGGGCTCACACCGGGACCTTCCTGGCCGAACAGCAGCACGCATTCGCGCGGAAGATCCGCGGTCTCCACCGGGACCGAGCCCGGGGTGTTGTCCACCGCGACCACAGAGAGCTGGTTCTCCCGAGCCCAGACCATCAGGTCGTGGACCGATTCATGGTGAAACACATGCTGATAGCGGTCGGTCACCATCGCGCCCCGCCGGTTCCACCGGCGGCGCCCGACGATGTGGACGGCTTGCGCCATGAAGGCGTTGGCGGTGCGGACCACGGTGCCGATGTTGCCGTCGTGGCCGAAGTTCTCGATGGCCACGTGAAACGGATGGCGCCGCGTGTCGAGGTCGGCGACGATCGCTTCCCGCGTCCAGTAGCGGTACGCGTCAACCACATTGCGGCGATCACCGGCGGCGAGCAGTTCCGGATCGTAGCGCGGATCGGTGGGTGGCTCGGTGCCGTATTCGTCGGTCCAGGGACCTACGCCGACGGCCGGTTCACCCCACTCTGTCGGGCCGGCTTCCTGTTCCACTCAGGCCAGGCCGATGTCGCTCAGACCGAGCAGCGACCGGTATTCGACGCCTTCGGCCGCGATGACCGCGTCGGCGCCGGTGTTGCGGTCGACAACGGTGGCCACACCCACCACGATCGCTCCGGCATCACGCAGCGCGCGCACGGCGGCCAGCGGCGAGTTACCGGTGGTGGTGGTGTCCTCGACAACCAGCACCCGCTGCCCGACGATGTCGGGGCCTTCGATCTGCCGTTGCATGCCATGGGCTTTGGCCGCCTTGCGGACCACAAATGAATTGATCGGACGACCGGGGGCATGCATGATCGCGGTGGCCACCGGATCCGCGCCCAGGGTCAGACCGCCGGCCGCAACGTAGTCCCAGTCGGAGGTCAGCTCACGCAGGAGCGCGCCGATGAGCGCGGAGGCCTCATGGTGCAACGTTGCGCGACGCAGATCGACGTAGTAATCGGCTTCGGCACCCGACGACAACGTCACCTTGCCGTGGACCACTGCCAACTCTTTGACCAGTTCGGCCAACCGGAGGAGTCCACCGGCGGGAACGATCTCAGGGGCTACAGGGTCAGTCAACGGGTCCTCCAGGTCTGCGGGGGGTGGTACCGGGCGAACCCGGCTGGCGAGGGATCGGGCCCGATTGGCGGATCGGCGGGAGCGGACTGCGACCGGCGGGATCGCTGCTGCGCGGGGGCACCGACGGTCGGCGGATCGGCTCGGCGTCGCGGGCCGGGGATCGGTCGTCGGGTCCGGACGGACGGCCCGATGCCCGCGGCGGGAGGTCTTCGCGACGAATGCTCTCGGTGCGCGGTTCTGCGAGACCGCGGCGCGATCGCCCGGTCGGACTGGACGGATCACGCGGGTCAGGTGCACCCTGCGGATCAACGATCGGAGGCAGGACCCGCAGCAGGTCGGTGAACCGGCGCACTGTCTCCAGGGCGGTGTCGAGACGCTCGGGATCGTTGGTGATCGGCATCGAACCCAACGACCAGGCGCCTTCGTTCCACAGGATCTCGATGTAGTCGGGCGCGTTGGTTGCCAGTGTCACCATGCGACGGTCGCAGACCCGCCGAGCCACCTCGAGATTGCTCGAGAACATCACCCGCTTGCCCATCGCACCGAGCAGTTCGACGTCTGGTTCGCCCGGCGCCAGGGTCTTCTCGTGCCGCAGATCGATGATCACGCTGGAGGCGGTCGTACGCCGGATCGCAACGATGGTGGCCGTCTCGGCGAGATCGAAGACCAGAGTCTTTTCGCCGTAGTAGGTCCCCTCGGCGACATCCTCGACCTCGAGGTGATCGGCGACGTTCATCCCGGCCCGGACGAACTCGTGTTTGAGGTCGGGATCGGTTGCGCGGTATGTGAACCCGTGTTGGTCGCCCCAGATCGCACGTTCCTGACGTACGCCGGTGACGCGCTTACGATCAAGCCACAGCAGTGCAACGGCACCGGCCAGCGCCACTGCGGCGATCAGGAAGTAGACGACAGTCATCACGGCTCAGCTTACCGTGGCACCCGCGATTGACCTGCGAACGGATCACCAATTGTTGTGGGCGTCCAGCGGTCGGCAGTGCGCCGCATTGTCGTCAGTTGTCGGGTACCGACGCCGACACCCGTCCGTCGACGATGAGGTCGACGGTGGTGGTGTCGTCACTCTTGACCACCCTGACCACCACCAGGTCGCCCTTCGCGAGGTCGGTCACCTCGCTGCCCTTCGCGGATTCGACGTGGGTGTCCGGGCTCAGGGTCAGTTGGTGCTTGCGTCCGTCCGGGGTGTGGACCGACAGGAACTCGTCGCTGATGCTGTCGATCGTGCAGAGCATGATCTTCGACCGCTCGGTCTTGAGTTCCTCGGGCAGCACGTCGGACTCGGCGCTGTCATCGGTCGAGTTCAATCCGGCCTGGCTCGGCGGAATGTAGGTGAACTCCGCCGAGGATTGCCCGGAGTCGTCGCGTTGCGCTCCCAGATGGACGCAATAGGCCAGCGCCACGCCGGCAACAGCCAGCCCGGCAACACACAACAACGTCACGACAATCGTCGAGCGCGGTCGGATTTCAGGCACGTGACCGAACATAGAAGCCCAGCCTGAGATCCATCTGTGAATAGGCACAACGTGGGCGAAACATGTCAGCCGGCCTGCGCGTACCCGGCCGCTTCCGGTCGACCCGGCAAGGCCCCGGCTCCTCAGCCGGCCCGTACATACCCGGCCGTCTTGTCTACCTCGTTGGTCGGTGACTGCCCCGCCGCATACCTGCGCAGATTGTCGAGGAACAGGTCGGCCAGCTCGTCGCGCCAGCCCACGACGTCCCCGCTCATGTGGGCCGAGACGTTCACGTTCTCCATCTCCCAGAGTGGGTTCGCCTCCGGTAGGGGTTCCACCTCGAACACGTCGAGCGACGCCGCCGCGAGACTCCCGGACCGCAGCGCATCGATGAGCGCACGTTCGTCGACGAGCTGACCCCGTCCGACGTTGATGAGGTGCGCGGTCGGCTTCATCGCCGCCAGCACTTCTGCGTCGATCAGCCCCGTGGTCTTCTCCGTCAACGGGGCGATGGTGATGACGTTGTCGAACCGTCCGATGTACCCGGCGAGGTCATCGGTGGCCAGGACCGTCCCGAAGTCCGGATCGTCGACGCGTCGGGTACGACCGGCTCCGGTCACCTGCAGCCCGGCGGCCCGCAGCAACCGGGCCACCGCCCGGCCGATCCCGCCGGTCCCGATCACCAGGGCACTGCGACCTGCGGTCCGGACGGTGTCGCGACGTTCCCACCGCTTCTCGTGCTGCAGCCGCTTTGACCGGTGGAACTGCTTGTCCTGGGCGATGATCGACCCCAGTACGAACTCGGCGATCGGCCCGTCGAAGACGCCATGGGCATTGGTGACCGTGACCTGCGACGACCGCAATTCGTCGAACAGCATCGCGTCGACGCCGGCGGCGCACACGTGCACCCATCGCAAGGCCTTCGCATGCGCCCAGTTCTCCCGAAGCGCCGCGGAGAAGAAATCCCAGAGCAGCAGGACATCGGCGCCCTGTCCATCCGCCAGTGCGGCCCCGAGGCTCGTGGTGGTGCACATACGCACTTCGGCGACCTCGCGGATCTGCGCCAGATTCGCGGGTTCTTCCAGTCCCTCGCGGCTCAAGAGCGCAACCACCGGCCGGTCTGTCGTGTTCTGGCGGGTTGTGTTCTGACCAAGTCCCATGTGGCCACGTTAAGGCAGTGACCCAACATCTTCGACCGCAACTGTCTAATTGTTGACAATCCTGCAATCTGGCGTCACGGTGTACGAATGAGCCCCACCAAGTTGAGCCCCGCTCTGAAACAAGCGACACCAGTCGTCGTCGACCATGCGCACGGGTCGTGGATTCACGGCACCGACGGCGTCGACTATCTCGACTTCACCACCGGTATCGGTGTCACGAGTACGGGCCACTGCCATCCGAAAGTGGTTGCTGCAGCGCAGGAACAGTGCGGCAAGATCATCCACGCGCAGTACACCACCGTGATGCACAAACCGCTGCTCGAACTCACCGAAAAGCTCGGTGAACATCTTCCGGTCGGCCTGGATTCGGTGTTCTACGCGAACTCCGGTTCCGAGGCCGTCGAAGCCGCTGTACGACTGGCGCGCATGGCCACCGGGCGCCCCAACATCGTGGTGTTCCAGGGCGGTTTTCACGGACGTACCGTCGCCGCGGCGACGCTGACCACCGCCGGCACCCGATTCTCCGCCGGCTTCTCACCGCTGATGGGCGGTGTCCACATGGCCCCGTTCCCGTACGCGTATCGCTACGGCTGGGACGAGCAGACCGCCGTAGATTTCGCACTCCGCGAACTCGACTACCTCTTCGCCTCCCGCGTCGCACCGAACGACACCGCCGCGTTCCTGATCGAGCCCGTACTCGGCGATGGCGGCTACCTGCCCACCCCGCAGGCATTCCTCACCGGGTTGCGCGAACGCGCAGACAAGTACGGCATCGTCTTCATCCTCGACGAGGTGCAGGCAGGAGTGGGACGGACCGGAAAGTTCTGGGGCCACCAGCACACCGACGGCCTGACCCCCGACATCCTGATCACCGCCAAGGGCCTCGCGTCCGGATTCCCGATCTCGGCCATCGCGGCCCCCGAGGCGCTGATGGCCAAGGCCTGGCCCGGATCGCAGGGCGGAACCTATGGCGGCAACGCGGTGGCTGCGGCCGCCGGGGTGGCCACCCTCGAGGTCATCGCCGAAGAAAACCTGGTCGACAACGCCCGGCTCCGTGGCGACCAGATGCTGCAGGGGTTGAGCGAGCTCGCCCCGAAGTTCGGCGAGATCGGAAACGTCCGCGGGCTCGGGCTGATGGCCGGCATCGAGTTCGTCGACGCGTCCGGTGCTCCTAACGCCGCAGCCGCCGCAGCCGTGCAACAGGCCTGCATACCCGAGCGGTTGCTCACCCTGACCTGCGGCCCGATGGGCAACGTGGTCCGCCTCATCCCCGCGCTGGTGGTCACCGAAGACGAGATCGCCACCGGTTTGAACAGGTTCGAAGCCGCTCTGACCGCGACCCTTGGATAGTGGGGGTCATGGACTTGGCCCCCTCCCCCGACCATATCTACGCTGACCTGACCGCTCTCGGCCTGAGCGCCGATGCCTCATCGCGTCGGCGAACCGAATACGCGTATGACGCGTCGAACTATCGCCTGCGACCGCTGGTTGTGGTGTTTCCTCGCAGCGCTTCCGAGGTTGCGAAGGTTGCCGCGTATTGCCATCGCAACGAGCTCACCCTGACCGCACGTGGTGGTGGAACGGGCATGGGCGGGAACGCGATCGGCACCGGGGTGATCCTCGACTTCTCACGCCACCTGAACCGCACACTGGACGTGGATGCCGAACAACGTACGGCGGTCGCCCAGGCCGGGATCGTCCTGACCACGTTGCAGGGCGAGGTCCGCAAAGCCACCGACGGCTCGCTCACGTTTGCCCCCGACCCGTCGAGCCAATCACGGGCAACCCTGGGCGGTGCCATCGCCAACGACGCGTGCGGCAATCATTCGGTCCGTCACGGCCGCACCACCGATCACGTCGAATCACTGCACCTGGTCACCGCGGATGGACTGCAACTGACCGCCACCCGCACCGGACTGGTTGCCACTGACCCATCAGACCCAGCCGCGACCGACCGCGCTGCCGAACTCTCGACGCGCCTGCGCGAACTGACGTCGTCGCATCTGGGCGCGATTCGGACCGAGATGGAGCGCATACCACGTCAGGTCTCTGGCTATCACCTCGCAAAACTTCTGCCGGAGAACGGTTTCGACGTAGCGCGGGCACTCGTCGGCACCGAGGGAACCTGCGCGATCGTCGTGTCGGCCACCGTCCGGCTGGTCCCGTCGGCCACCCGCCCACTGCTGCTCGCCCTCGGCTACCGCAACGTGGTCGACGCCGCCCGCGACGTGCCAACCCTCCTCGAGTTCGCCCCGTCCGCGATCGAAGGAATAGACGAACGGATCGTTGCGACCATGCGGGCCCGCCGCGGCGACGACTCGATCCTCGGCCTACCCGACGGAAATGCCTGGCTCTACGTCGATCTCGACGAAGAAAGCGTCCAGACACGGTCGAGCTCCGCCTCCGGCTTCGACGAAACGCGGTCGAGCTCCGCCTCCGGCTTCGTCTCCGCAAGCCCTGCCGAGGTCGCAGCAGAACTATTGACCAAACTCCGCACCAACGGCCGCCTCGTCGACGGACGCACTGTCCCGGACCCATCGCAGCGACTCTCACTCTGGCGAATACGCGAGGACGGCGCCGGACTCTCGTCGAGACTGGTCGACCCCGAGGACGTCGCGCCCGAAGAAGGCGGACACGGCGGATCCTATGAATCCTGGCCCGGCTGGGAGGATTCCGCCGTAGCACCGGAGAACCTGGCCGAGTATCTCGAGGGGTTCGAGCAACTCCTCGACCGGCATGGTCTGACAGGCGTGATGTACGGGCACTTCGGTGCCGGCTGCATGCACGTGCGCATCACGTTCGACCTCCGCAGCGCGGCGGGTCGCGCCGTGATGCGCCGCTTCTGCACCGAGGCAGCAGAATTGGTTGTCGCGCATGGCGGTTCGCTCTCCGGCGAACACGGAGACGGCCGGTCCCGTTCAGAGTTCCTGCCGATCATGTACTCACCCGAGCTCATCTCGGCGTTCTCCGACTTCAAGAGGATCTGGGATCCGGCAGGCATCCTCAACCCCGGCAGCATTGTCGACCCGGATCGGATCGATGACAATCTCGTACTCGCCGATGTACCGGACCGGCGCTGGAGGACCACATTCGATCTCGGGACACCCGGCCTTGCCGACGGCGGCAAACCCGGCCTCGACCCGTTTGTGCATGCCGTTCAGGGATGCATCGGCGTCGGGCGATGCCGATCGGCGTCCGGTGGCGTGATGTGTCCGAGCTTTCGCGCCACCGGAGACGAGAAGGACTCCACCCGCGGCCGCGCCCGGGTGCTCCAGGAGATGGTCCGCACCGCACCGGACATCAAAGCGGGCTGGCGCGATGAGGATTCGCGGGAGGCCCTCGACCTGTGCCTGTCGTGCAAGGCCTGTTCCACCGATTGCCCGGTCGGGGTCGACATGGCCACCTACAAGTCGGAGTTCTTCTCCAACTACTACCGGGGCCGGGTGCGACCTCTGTCGCACTACTCACTGGGGTGGATGCCCGCCTGGCTGAAAGCCGCTGCGCCCCTGGCGCCGCTGATCAACCGATCACTGTCCGGACCCCTTGCCCGGGTTGCCGCGAAAGCCGGTGGCATCGATCCCCGGCGCACCATGCCTGCGTTCTCGACTCGTAAACAGGTGCGGGCCTCGATGTCCGGGCTCGGGATCGATCCGGCCGCCGACACCGTCCTGTTCGTCGATTCGTTCACCAAGGCATTCCGGCCGCAGGTGGCGGCCGCGGTCGCCGACGTGCTGGGCAGCGCCGGGCGGACGGTCAGCTGCGAGTCGGACAACTGCTGTGGACTGACCTGGATCTCCACCGGCCAACTCGGACGCGCGAAGAAGGTGCTCGAACGCACCGCACTTGCGCTCGATGACGGGACCGGCCGGCCGATCGTCGTCCCCGAGCCGAGTTGCGCTGCCGCCCTGCGCAAGGACCTCCCCGAGCTCGTGCACACCGACGCGGCCAAACGGGTTGCCGCCCGGGTCCGCAGCTTTGCCACAGAGATCGGAGCGCTCCTCGACAACGGATGGCAGCCACCGATTCCACTCCCCGCCGAAGTGACGGTCCAGACCCACTGCCACGAATACGCCACATTCGGACCGAATACCCAAACCTCGGTGCTGAGCCGCCTCGGTGCCACCACCGTCCACCAGGCCGACGGTTGCTGCGGCGTGGCAGGCAACTTCGGCTTCGAGAAGGGCCACTACGACGTCAGCATGCGGGTGGCCGAGCAGGCCCTCGCGCCGGCCCTGCGAACGCGAGCCGCCCACACCCCGGTACTGACCGATGGATTCAGTTGCGCGATGGCGGTTTCGCATCTCGCCGCCACCGACGCAACCGTTCCCGAGGTCCGATCCGTGCATCTGGCCGAATTGCTCGCCCCCGCAACACCCGCAGCCGACACCCCGCAACAGAGCACGATTGAAGGAGGTACACCGTGAGCGCGTCCCCAGTACTGAGTACGGACCGAAAGGCTCTGGCCGCCGGTCTCATCGGATCGATTCCCACCGCACTGTTCATCGACGGGCAGTGGGTACCGGCAGCATCCGGCGAAACCTTCGACGTCGTCAACCCGGCCACCGGTCAGCGAATCGCGAAGGTCGCCAAGGGCGGAGCTGCCGACGCCGCAGCCGCGATCAACAGCGCAGCCAAACATCAGAAGGCCTGGGCCGCGACATCTCCTCGCGAGCGCAGCGAGATCTTGCGCCGAGCATATGAACTGATCCTCGCCCGGCAGGATGATCTGGCCCTGATCATGACCACCGAGATGGGCAAGCCGCTGGCCGAGGCCAAGGGTGAGGTCGCCTACGCCGCAGAGTTCTTCCGGTGGTTCTCCGAGGAGGCGGTGCGAATCGACGGCGGCCACACCACCACCGGCGATGGCCGCAATCGCATCATCGTCACCAAAGAGCCGGTGGGGCCGTGCATTTTGATCACGCCGTGGAACTTCCCGCTGGCAATGGGTACCCGCAAGATCGGTCCGGCCATCGCCGCCGGGTGCACCATGGTGTTCAAACCCGCCGAACTGACTCCGCTGACCGCCCTTGCCCTGACCGAGATCCTCACCATCGCCGGACTACCGGCGGGCGTCCTGAACATCGTGACCACCGACGAACCAGGCACGGTTGTCGAGACCTGGATGGACAGCGGACTCGCCCGCAAGGTCAGCTTCACCGGTTCCACCCAAGTCGGAAAACTGCTGCTGGAACAGGCATCCCGGACCGTGATGCGGACTTCGATGGAACTCGGCGGCAACGCACCGTTCATCGTTTGTGAAGATGCAGACCTCGACAAGGCCGTCGACGGTGCAATGGTGGCGAAGATGCGCAACATGGGTGAGGCGTGCACCGCGGCCAACCGATTGTTCGTGCACCGCAGCGTCGCCGGCGAGTTCGCCACCCGGTTGGCCGCGAGGATGGGGGCACTGCGGGTCGGTGACGGTGCCGAAGACGGCACCGACGTCGGGCCATTGGTGGAACGCAAAGCGGTCGACAAGGTTCGGGAGCTCGTCGCCGACGCCGTCAGCCGTGGCGCCAAGGTGCTCTGTGGAGAGGGGTCGAGCACCGCCTCCGGCTCCGTCTCCGGTGCCGGTTCGGACGGATCAGAGACCGAGGGCTACTTCTACCTGCCGACGGTGTTGTCCGATGTCGACCCGCAGTCGGAGCTGATGGGTACCGAGATCTTCGGTCCGGTCGCGCCCGTCATCCCCTACGACACGGAAGACGAGGTCCTGGAGTTGGCCAATGACACCCCCTGGGGTCTGGTCGGCTACCTGTTCACCCAGGACATCGACCGCGGATTGCGGATGTCCGCCGGACTGGAGGTGGGGATGGTGGGCCTGAACACCGGCCTGGTCTCGAATCCCGCGGCACCATTCGGTGGCGTCAAGCAATCGGGCCTGGGCCGCGAGGGTGGACGGGTCGGCATCGACGAATTCCTCGAGATCAAATACCTGGCGATTCCACGGACTTGATAATCCGGCAGCGAAATCCAGACGGCACCAAAGCGATTCGACAGCAGGGCGATTCGACAGCAGAGGGAGGTGTGAACAGATGTATCTAGGATCCCAGTTGTTCAGCGACACCGAGTACCAGACCCGGCTCACCGGGGTACGAACCCTGATGGACCGCCAGGGTTTGTCGGCGATCATCGTGACCGACCCGGCGAACATCTTCTATCTCATCGGGTACAACGCCTGGTCGTTTTACACACCGCAGATGCTGTTCGTGCCGATGGACGGCGACATGGTGTTCTTCGCGCGGGAGATGGACGCCCACGGCGCCCACCGCACCACCTGGCTGCCGCCCGAGCAGATCGTCGGATACCCGGAAAACTATGTGCACCGGCCACATGTTCATCCGTTCGACTGGGTGGCATTTGCGCTGCGCCAGCGGCATCTCATCGCACCCGCGTCACGGGGCGGCTCGGTGGGGCTGGAGATGGATTCACACTTCTTCTCACCCAAGGCATATCGCGCGTTGGTCAATGCGATACCCGAGTGGAAGCTCGTCGACTGCTTCGAACTCGTCAACTGGGTGCGCTCCGTCAAGTCCGATGCGGAGATCCAGTTGATGCGCCAAGCCGGAATGGTGTGCTCGGAGGCGATGCGCGCCGCCATCGACACCATCGGCATCGGTGTGCGCCAATGTGATGCGGCAGCGGCCATCTCGCAGGCGCAGATCACCGGCACCGACAAGTTCGGTGGCGACTATCCGGCGATCGTCCCGATGATGCCCACCGGAGCGGCCGCCGACACCCCACACCTGACCTGGAATCAGGGCACGTTCGTCCGTGGTGAGGCGGTGGTCGTCGAACTCAGCGGAGCCCACAACCGATACCACTGCCCACTGGCCCGCACGGTGGCCCTGGGGCCGGTCGACAAAGACGTCGACTACGTCGCGGGTGCCACCGCCGAAGGCCTCAACAATGTTCTCGACGCCATCGCCCCGGGCGTGGCCACCCGCGAACTCGCATCGATCTGGAACTGGACCCTCGCGAAGTACGGCCTCGAAAAACATTCCCGGCTCGGCTATTCCATCGGCATCGGATATCCGCCGGACTGGGGCGAGCGGACCATCAGTATCCGCACCGAGGACGAAACGTTCCTCCAAGAGAACATGACCTTCCACATCGTCTGCGGCATGTGGATGGACGGATACGGATTCGAACTGTCCGAATCGGTACGCGTCAGCGCCACCGGCGTGGAGACATTCACCAGTTTCCCCAGAGAACTGATCAGGAAAGCGAGCTGATCGGAAAGTGAGAGGAAAACGCATGACCGCAACCGAACTCCCGCTCGCGGGCGCACCCACATTCCCACTCGCCGACCGGGCCAAGGATCTGGTGGGATCGATGATCGATTCGTCGACATCGCTTCTCGCCGCGCAAAAACACGACATCGTGCGTTTCGCGATGGGCTCGCCTGCCGACGAGGCGGTACCGGCCGACGAATTCCGCGAGATCGCAGGCAGCATCCTCGATCACACGTCGTTCACCTACGGGGCCTCCGAGGGCGAACCGCGATTGCTGGACCTGCTGGTGAAATACCTTGCAGGCACACCGGATCCGTCCAGTGAGGATCGTCTTGTCATCACGACCGGCGGCATGCAGGGACTCGACCTGGCCTGCAAGTTGTTCATCGATCCCGGCGATCTGGTGATCACCGAATCCCCCACGTACACCAACGGCAGTGCCACCGCGTTGTCATACGGCGCGCAGCTCCTCGAAGTTCCGGTCGACGACGAGGGCATGCTGGTCGACCGGCTCCCCGACCTCGTCGCCCGCACCGGTCGCACGCCCAAGGCCATCTATACGATCCCCAACTTCCAGAATCCGTCGGGTGTGACGTTGTCGCTGGAGCGGCGCAAGGCCCTGCTCGAACTGGCCCACAAGTGGGGCGCGGTCATCATCGATGACGATCCCTATGCGCTGCTTCGGTTTTCCGGTGAAGACATCCCCACATTCCGGACCCTGAGTCCCGACGACCCGTTGCTGTTCTCCGTGCGGACGTTCTCGAAGATCCTGGCGCCCGGGTGGCGCGTGGGCTGGGTTGACGCGGATCCGGCGTTGCGGCAGCTACTGATCAACGGCAAGCAGGCGATGGACACGTGCACCAACGTCCCGAACCAGCACATCGTCGCCGAATACATCTCGCGCGGCGGCCTCGATGCCCACCTGGTCTCCCTGCGCAGCCTCTACCGAATCCGGCGTGACGCCATGATCTCGTCCCTGAACAGGCATCTCGGCGAAGACTTCTCGACCACCAACCCGGACGGCGGCTTCTTCCTGTGGGTCACGCTGGCGGGCCGATACGCCGAGGTCGATACCCGCGAACTCTTCGAGATCGCGCTGGCACAGGGCGTGGCGTTCATCCCCGGTCCCGCGCTCTCCCCCGGCGGACACTTCGGCAACGCACTGCGACTGTGTTTCGCATCGAGTACGCCGGACCGGATCGATGTGGGTGTTCGCCGATTGAAGAGTGCGCTGGATCTGGCGGTGGCCGCCTCGTGACGGACCTCTCGGGTATCGCCACGTCGGCAGCCGTCTCCGCCATCGAGACACAGGTGCTCGCGCTGATCGACGAATCAGAACTCGTCACCCTGACCCGATCACTGATCGATGCCGGCAGTGAGAACCCGGGCGGTACCGAGCAATTGACCGTCGAGGTACTCGAACAAGCCGCCCGGTCACTGGGGCTCGACACGGCGACCTGGGACGTCGAACCCGGACGGCCGAATCTGACGATCACCACCACCGGAACAGGTAGCGGACCCGGACTGTTGATCCTCGGGCATTCGGATGTCGTTCCGGCCGGAGAGGGGTGGTCCCGTCCTCCGTTCGAATCCGAGGTCGACGAAGGACGCATCTACGGCCGCGGTTCGACCGACATGAAAGGCGGTCTGGCAGCGGCACTGATCGCGATGGCAGCGCTCACCCGTTCGGGCCATCAGCTGCCCGGACCGGTTCAGTTGGCCTGCACGGTTGATGAAGAGGATCTGGGAATCGGTATCCGCGACTTCGTCACCCGCAGTCCGGCGCATACCTTTGCCGGATGCGTGGTGGCCGAGCCGACCGATCTGGAAACCGTGATCGCCTGCCGCGGGGCGTCGTACCTCGAAGTTCGGATAACCGGCCGCGCAGCGCATTCCGGTCGGCCCTCGGATGGCCGCAATGCCATCGATGCCGCCGCCGCGATCATCGACCTGGTTCGGGTCAACCAGCGCACCCTGTCACAGCGGCTTGACCCGCTCTTGGGCTGCGGTAGCTGGAACACCGGACTAATCGCCGGCGGGCAGGGCATTTCAGTGGTCGCGCCGACCGCCACCGTCAGCTTCGATCGCCGGTTGATGCCCGACGAAGACGCTCACGAGGTCGCCGACTGGCTGCGCAGCGCGATCACCGAGGCGGGTATCGATCGCGACGGCATCACTGTCGAGGTCGAGGTCACCATGGCCATGCCGGGTTTCGAGACCGACCCTGCCCATCGGCTGGTCGCCCACGCCTCCGCGGCGGTGGTCGACGCCGGCGGTAGCACCACCATCACCGGATGGACGGCCGCCTGCGACGGCGGATTCATCAGTCGCGACCTCGGCATCCCGGCCATCGTGCTGGGTCCAGGTGGGCTGGGCGACCAGGCCCACCGACCCGACGAGTCGGTGTCGATCGCCGAATTGGTCACTGCTGCGAAGACTTACGCCCTCCTGGCGTTACGTTTGCTCTGAGCCAGGCATTTTCGGCACGAAGGGCCGCTCGGTTTGCAGCGCGGATTCAGTCGGCCTTGGGGAAATCCACGATCGCGAGATTCAGCGGGAGCTCGTCCTTGCGGGGTTCGGGGCTGCCGAGTTTGCCCTGCAGGAAGGTTCCGGTCAGGTAGTTGTCGGCGTTGGCGATCTGCTGCGGTGCCACCTGGCCGTCGTAGTCGAAGCTCTTGAACACGTAAGGCAATGAGTCCGATCCGAGCAAACTCGGTCCGTTCATGAGCTGAAAGTGCAGATGCGATGCGTTGGCGTTGCCGGTGTTACCCAGCTTTCCGATGACCTGCCCTTCGGTCACCTTGTCGCCGGGTTTGACCGTCAACGATCCGGAGATCATGTGCGCGTACATGGCATACACACCACCACCGAGATCGAGGATCACGTGGTTGCCGTCAACGTTTTCGACCGTCAGTTTTGCTGCAAGTGTCGGGTCGCTGGCCGGCAGGATTCCGGGCGCATTCGCCTCGAGCCCGTCGAGAATGGAGACCACCGTTGCGTCGGCGACGGCAAGGATCTCACTCCCGTAGTCGACATAACTCTCGTTGTTGGTCTTGTCTCCGGTGTAGAACTCGCCCTGGTCGTTGACCCGTTTCCAGTCGATCGCGAAGCGCTGGCTGTTGTTGAGTTTTCCGTTGAGCGACATCAGCGAACTGCGGTGCGGAAACCCGGGCTCGCAGCATCCGTTGAGCGCGATCCAGTTGGTGCCATGCACCGGTGGTGAGATGACCGGCACGGTCTGGGTGGAAAGCGCCAGCGGAGTGGTCAGGTAGTCGATCGGTCCCGGAGCGCCGAAAGCAGGTGAGGCAGCACCGGTCCCGTACAGATGATGCAGGAGTGTCTTCGGCGCGTCGGTGAGGGAGTCGAGGGTGAAGTCGATGAACACGACCCTGCTCTCCTGCGGCGCAATCGCATTGCTGTCGACGTAACCCGCGGGCAGGTCGCGCAGCCGGTTGCAGTCACCGTACTCACACGTCGGATCGACGAGCGCTGTGCCGGAGAAACTCGCGATGACCTTTGCCGGGTCCGAGGCGTCGACGACGTCGATCTTCTCCAGGGTCGAGGGCACCGCGGTGGCGTTGGTGAGCTGCAGATCGTAGGCGACGTGGTACTTGCCGTCCGTACCCAGGAACGGAAGCGGCGAGTTGCCGATGGTGTTCACCGTGATTGCGGTGAACGCGTCCGGAACAGTGACTCCGGCGACCGAACCGGCAGGCGGGGGCGCCGTCGTTGTGTTGGTGGAGTCGGCGGCGTCCGAATCCGATGAGCAGCCGGAGGCGACCAACGCGACCGAGACCACGAGTGAGGCAATGATGGTGGGTACGCGGCTTACTCTCACGAAATACTCCGGTTTCTAGAAGTTGGCCCGAAACATACCAGTTGGCATTCTTTCTGATCAAAAGTCAGACAAATCCCCTGCCTGCGCACTTCTTCAATGCATGAGAAAACGGGGCTCGATCATCAATTGGCGATCGAGCCCCGTGTGAATCCGTCAGTCACTCAGAGTGAATCGGCGGTCAGCTTTCGCTCGACCTCGGTTTCCTCTCCCGGAACCTCTGTCCCGCGAATCGAAACGCCTGCGGTCTCGCGCAAGAATGGCAGCGCGATCATGCCAATGGCACAGGCCAACATCATGTAGCCGGCCGGGAACAGTTCCCAGCCCTCGTTGGCCGTCACCGCGTCGTTGATCAGCGGCGCGGTACCACCGAACGCAGCCGTGGCCACGTTGTAGGAGATGGCGAATCCGGCGTAGCGCACCTGGGTGGGGAACATCGCCGGGAATGTTGCCGAGATCGTCGCCAACTGGGGGATGTACAAGAGTCCCAACACCAGGAACCCGATGATGGCCCAGCCGAATCCCTGTCCCATCAACCAGTACATCGGCAACGCGAACACGAAGAGTCCGATCAGAGAACCCCACCACATGGGTTTTCGCCCGATCTTGTCCGACCAGGCCCCGAAGAACGGAATGCAGGCCATCATCGCGAGCTCACCGATCAGGATGACCATGGTCCCGGTCTTCTCGGACATGCCGATGGTGGTTTTCAGGTAGGTCGGCTGGTAAGCGAGCAACGTGTAATTGGCCACGTTGAGAGCGATCACCAAACCGAACATCACCACAATGGGCTGCCAGTAATTCGTCAGCAGGTCCTTGAACGCCTGCCACGGCGAACCCTCGATCTGGTCTTTGTCCTCCATCTCGGTGAACACCGGGGTGTCGTTCATCTGACTGCGCAGATACAGGCCGATCAAACCCAGGGGCAGGGCGAACAGGAATGGCACCCGCCAGCCCCACTCATACATCTGATCGTCACTGAGGAACAGCTCCAAGACCAGCACGAAAGCGGTACCCATCACGAACCCGCCGAGCGTTCCGAACTCGAGGAAGCTGCCGTATTTGCCACGCTTCTTGTCGGGCGCATACTCGGCCATGAATGTTGCGGCACCGCCGTATTCACCACCGGTCGAGAAGCCCTGGACCACCCGCAATGAAATCAGCAGGATGGGGGCCCACACTCCGGCAACCGCATGCGATGGCAACAGACCGATCAGGGCGGTGGCGCCGGAGATCAGCAGAATGGTCATGGCCAACACTGCTTTTCGGCCGATACGATCACCGATCGGACCCCAGACCATGCCACCGAGCGGACGGAGCGCGAACGAGACGGCAAAGCCGAGCATCGTGCCGATCGTGCCGAGATCCCCCGGGAAGAATGCCTGGGTCAGATAGGTGGTGGTAGCGGCATAGACGCCGTAGTCATACCATTCGGTCGCGTTGCCGATAGCGGACGCGCCAATTGCCTTGCGTAAAAGCTTCTTGCCTTCCGGCGAATCCGGGTCCGGGAAACCCGGTGGTACTGCGGACGTTGTTTTCTGTAAATCTGGGCTCATCGATACCTCCCTCAAAACTGAAGACATTCAATCGATCTCGGTGTCTTCGAGGCCCACAAAAGCATCTACTCCCGGTTCTTGAAAGCAGAAATAACGATCGTGTCTTCTGTGACTTCCTCCTCAGGGGGTTGATCAGCGCCAGTCGCCGATCAGCTACGTGAACCCGGTAGCGGGTTCACGGGTACGTTGGGGCTCGGATCGATGGCCGCGCCGGGAAACTGCGACACCGCACCCGGTTCGGCAATGATTCGATTGAGCCCATCTCGCATGTGCTCGATCATTACATCATCTGCAGCCTTCATGTCACGCGCCTCGATCGCTTCGACGATCCGGCGGTGTTCAGCGATCCGTTCCTGCGCCGACACATACGTTCCGCGCATCGCACCGAGACACATACGGGTCTCCACCAGAATCGTCTCGTGCAGCCGCGACAGTCGCGGACTACCCGAGAGTTCGACAAGCGTGTGGTGAAAAGCCATGTCCGCGTCCGCGATCTGCGGGCCGTTCGGATCATCGGCATATCGTTCCATCTCGCTGACACAGTCGGCGAGCACCCCGGCCGCCTCGTCGGGTGTTCGCAGGATCACCTGTTCGAGCGCGGCCCGTTCCACCGCGGTGCGGGCCACGTACATGTCACGTATGTCGTCATCGTCCATGGTGATCACAAACAGGCCGCGGTTACGGTGGCTGACCAGCAGGCCTTCCTGGGTGAGCCGCTGCATCGCCTCGCGAAGCGGGCCACGACTGACTCCGAGTTCGGCGGCAAGCCCGGATTCTGTCAGCTGGCAGCCCGGCGGAAAGTCTCCACTCGCGATCGCATTACGCAACTGTCGCGCAATGATCGCCGGCGTCGATTCCTGGACCAGCGGCTGAAGGACGCGGGAACGCGCCGAGCGCTTGCGAGCCGGTTCCGGACGGGCCGAAAATGGAGGTTTTGTGGGGTCGGACATCATTCCACCCTCTGATAGGTCAATGCTCCACCGCGTGCGACGCCCATCGAGCCATCATTGCAGGCCGCCGCGAACTCCCCGAGACCCTCCTCGATCGTTGCGAAGACATTGCCCGGCACCCAGCCGACACCACTCTCGGACCCCGTTTCGGTCTGGGCGAGTGTGTAGTCGACCGGCGAGGTTTCGTCACCGCCGTAGAGAACTTGCAGGTCAGTGGCGCCGAGACCGCGAAGTCCCCAGTTCTGTCGCATATCCACGGTGCGGTGTTCACCTCCGTCCGGCTGCCGACTTCACATCTTGGTAGATTGTTGACAATTAACCGTAAGGTACCGGGCGGGCAAAAGTCCACGCAACGCCGACCCCGATTCGCCTCGGACAAGCCGATGAGACGAACTGATTCATCAGTTCTCGCCACCGTTGGCATGCTGCACCCCGGCAACGTCGAGTGCCTTTGACGACGCATGACTCGGCTAAGCTGATCAAGTAAAGCAGTGCTCGATCGATGATCGGAAGTGATTGTGCCAGAGGACCTTCAGCGTTCAGCGGATCCTGCGTACGCGGTGCTGGCAAACGCGATCCGCAAGCGCATCATCTCGGGTGAACTACAGCCCGGCGCACGCCTTCCGACCGAAGCCGAGCTGCGCAGCGAATACGGGGTTGGCCAGAGCACCGTCCGCGAGGCAATTCGGTCCCTGGCCAGCCAGAATCTGGTCCACACCACCCGCGGGGTCACCGGCGGAACCTTCGTATCGGTCCCCAGCATCGGTCACATCAGCGCGCACATCGAAACCGGCGTCACCCTTCTGACCGCTGCATCGGCGGTGACCGTCGATCAGCTGATGGAGGTGCGTCAGCTCATCGAGGTGCCTGCCGCAGGCGTCGCGGCCTACCGGCACACCGAAGCGCAGCTGGACGAACTACGCGCCACCATCTTCGACCCGTCCGGCACCATCGGCCCGGAGACATACGAAAAAAACCAGGGTTTTCACCTGGTGCTGCTGCGCGCAGCGAACAATCCGCTCCTCGAGCTGGTCACCGCACCCGTGTTCCGGGTCCTCGGAAGCCGATTCGGGCGAGAATCGGCCCCCGAGGGGTTCTTCACCTGTGTCGCCGACGATCACGGCGCGATTCTTGATTCATTCGAGCGACGCGACTCGATCACCACGATGAACCTCATGCGACGTCATCTCGATCACCTCGGCGACGCCTATAAGCAGATGGACCTTCTGCTCACCGATCCCGATCGGCCTACTCGTTGATCCTGAACGCCTACTCTTTGGTCCCGATCACATTGAGCGGCGGAACTTTTCGCTGCCATGCGATCCGATCCTGAAGAACCTGTGCCACCGCGAACAGCAACTGTTCACCGCTGCGCGCAGCGGTGAGTTGCGCGCCGATGGGCATACCCGAAGTGGGATGAAAGCCGATCGGAACACTCAGTGTCGGCCCGTCGTGCAGCGACCACGGATAGCTCAGTTGACCCATCCGACGAGACTGTACGATCACGTCGTCTCCACCTGCGATGTGCGGAACATCGACCGGAAGTGTCGGCGTGAGAACAACATCGATGCCGGTGAAGTACTCGCGCATTCTGGCGCGGAAGAGATCCCGTCGGCCGAGAGCCTCTTCCTTGGTCGCCGCCGAGATCGTCAGCCCCTGCGAGATGCGCGCGCGCGTCGCCTCCTGAAACAGCTCCGGGTGATCGCGCAACCGAGTCCGATGCAGGTCGGCGAGGTCGGCGTAGATGATCGTGTAGACGATGTCCTGCGCATCTTCCATGCCCGCGAGCGGGTCATGAATGACGCTGTGTCCCATGTCTTCCAACATTCGGCCGGTATCGGCGACCGCCGCCAGGATCGCCGGATCGACGTCGTCGGTGATGAACGGAATCGGCATCGCGATCCGCAGACCGTCCGGCATGGCAACATTCGGGGTCGGCGCCAGCACGTCGAAGACCGCCTTGACCTGCTCCACCGACCGGGCCAGCGGTCCAACGGTGTCGAATGACGAACTGACCGGAAAGATGCCGGCGGTGTCGATGAGGCCGAGCGATGGCCGTAGTCCGACCACGCCACATGCCGACGCGGGCAGTCGGATCGAACCGCCGGTGTCGGTCCCGAGCGCCACATCGACAAGCCCCGCGGCCACCGCAGCTGCGGAGCCGCCACTCGAACCGCCCGGAACCCTGCTCGGGTCCCACGGATTACGCGGCCCACCCGCTGCCGAATTCTGCGACGTCACCCCGACGGCGAACTCCGCCATGTTCAACGTGGCGGTGATCTGGGCGCCTGCCGCGCGCAGACGCTGCACCACCGAGGCGTCGCGCGTCGCAACCCGCTCGGCGAAAAACGCTGACGCGCAGGTCGAACGGACACCGGCGATCTCGATGTTGTCCTTGACGCCGATACGAACACCTGCCAGTGGCCCGGTGACCGCAGGAGTCGGATCAACCCAGGTGATCACCGAATTGACGGTGTCATCGACGTCTCGGGCTTCGCGGGCGGTGTCGGCTTCATCGCCGGCACCGCCCTGCGAGAGATTCAGCTCGCCACCTTGGCGCCACGCAGTTTCGCGGTCTCGGCGTCGTTGACAATCCACTTGTCGGTGTCGACGACGACGCCGTAGTCACGACGTGCGTCTTCGGCCGTCAGGTACTCGTCCCAGACGTCCGACAACACCGCAAAGGCGTCCCGCTCGAAAGGATCACCGAATCCGCCACCCGAGGGCATCTTGATCTCCAGGGTTTCCCCGGCCCGGATGACTTCCTGGGTGACCTTGGAGTACAACACTTCTTCCCGATCGGTGCCCGGGTTACGGGTGAACGATCCGGATGTTCCGTTGAAGCCGCCCAGGGCTCCGGCCGGTGGGTCGTTGCGGTTGTCCGCCTCCGAGCCGAGGAAGGTGTCGGTCTCCATCAGCCAGGTACGGACGCTGCCGATGCCACCGCGCCATTTACCCGGCGCCGGGGCCTCATCGCGGAGCTCGTAGCGCTCTGCACGCATCGCGTGATTGAGCTCGAGTTCCTCGATCGGGTTGTTACGGGTGTTCGCCATCAACGTGTCGACGGCGTCCATCCCGTCCTTGCCGTTACGCGCACCGTAGGAGCCCTCGTTGATCTCGATGTAGACCCAGTACGACTCACCGTCGGCGGCCACACCCGAATACGCGATGGCACACAGCGCCGCCGACGAACCGGCGATCGCCCGGTCCGGAAGTACCGGCGCCAGTGCGAGGTTGATCGAGTCGAAGATCCGGTTGACCTGAGAGAACCGCGCAAAACACGATGCCGGGAAGTCCGGGTTGAAGATCGTGCCTTCGGGTGCGTAGGCCTTCACCGGCCGGAAGCAACCGTCGTTCTGGGGCACGAACTCCTCGGTGAGTTCCTCGTCGAGGAGGATGGTCCGGATCGCGCTGACCGCCACCGGCAGTACCGAACCCTCGAACGGAACGTTGAAGGCCGTGGGGACCTGGGGGTTGGACCCGGTCAGGTCGATCAGGACGTTGTCGCCGTCGACCTGCACGCGAACGGCAACCGCCACCGGCTCGCCGCGGTTCTTGCCGTCATCGTCGAGGTAGCCGACCGGGGCCTCGTAGCTGCCATCCGGGATCTCGCGAATCTTGGCGCGCAGCATGGACTCTGAATAGTCCATCCACCGCTCGGCCGCGCTCATCACGATGTCGAGGCCGTACTTCTCCAACAGTTCGACAAAACGCTTCTCACCGATGCGCGAGCACGCGATCAGCGCTTCGAGGTCGCCGCGGTTCTGCTCGGGGGTGCGGACGTTGTCCAGGATGTGCTGGATCAGCATCTCGTTGCGGACGCCGGCGTCATAGATCTTCATCGAATCCATGAGCTTGCCCTCGGCCCAGACGTCCACGACGTCCATGCACAGGCCCGGGAAGTTGCCTCCGATATCCGAGACGTGCCCGGTGCAGCCGGCGAAGCCGATGTGCTGGCCCTCCCAGAAGATCGGGATCACCACACCGTAGTCCGGCGAGTGCGCCGCGCCGTGATACGGATGGTTGTGCAGGACAACATCACCCGGGTTGTAGGTGCCGGCAAGTTTGCGGTTGATGCCCCGGATGTACGCGGGGATCGAACCACAGTGCATCGGAGTCGAATCCGACTCGCACAGTTCACGGCCGTTGACATCGAAGATGCCGGCACCGAGGTCTTCGGATTCCCGGATCAGGCTGGAGTACGCCATCCGGTAGAGCACCTGGGCCATTTCCTTGGCCATCGAGTTCAGGGCACCGCCGATCACGCGCAATGTGATCGGGTCGACCTCGACATCGTTCCAGGTGCGGTGGCCCTCCGCTGCCAGCGAGACACCGGTTTTGGGCATCAGGGTCTTGGCCATGTCAGGAGTTCCTCTCGATGATGATGTGGCCGACGGCGTCGACGGTGGCCCGCTGGCCGATGCCGACGATGGTCGTCGAGTCGAACTGTTGCACGATCGCCGGACCCTCGAACACGTTGCCGGCCTTCAGCAATTCGCGTTCGTAGATGGGCGTCTGCACCCATTCCGGGTCGGCGTTCTCCGACTTCCAGAACAGCGCCCTGGTGGTGGTCGCGATCGCGGAACTCGCGTCGGCGTCACCCTTTTCGATCTCGGCGATCCGGACGTGCTCGACCGCACCCACGCCGGTCACGCGAATGTTGACCAGCTGAACTGCCTTGTCGTCGAACCGCTGCGAGTAGGTACGTCCGTGCGCCTCATGGAACGCCTCGGCCGTCGCTTTCACCCACGCCTCGTCGATGTCGCCGTCGGGGGCGTTGACGCGAAGCTCGTAACCCTGTCCGACATAACGGCAGTCGACGCTGCGTTCCAGTGAGATGTCGTCGTCGCTGATGCCATCGGCCTTCAGCTGTGCCACCGCGTCGGTCGCCAGGCGGTTCATCTGGGTGCGGATCAGCTCGAGGTCAGGCTCGTCCGAGGACGTCCAAACCGTCGTCGGCACCTCGTAGCGAATGTCGGTGGTCAGCAGGCCCACCGCGGAGGTGATTCCGGGGTGGCCGGGGATGATCACGCGGGGGATGCCGAGCTGGTCGGCGATCTGCCATGCGTACAGCGGCCCGGCGCCACCCTCGGCGATCAGCGAGAAGTCCCGTGGGTCATAGCCTTTGCGCACCGAGTGCAGGCTGATGGCCTCGGTCATCGAATGCGCCAGGATCTTGAAGATGCCCATCGCGGCGTGTTCGACGTCGGAGCCGAGCTTGTCGGCGATATGCGTCTTGACCGCTTCGGTGGCCAGCTCCGGCTTGACCTCCATGGTTCCGGACAGGAAGCTGTCCTCGCGCAGCCAGCCCATGACGACCATCGCGTCGGTGGACGTGGGCTCGGTGCCGCCACGGTTGTAGCAGGCGGGCCCGGGCACGGCGCCTGCGCTGCGGGGGCCGACCCGGAACATGCCGCCCTCGTCGATGGTGGCGATCGATCCGCCGCCTGCGCCGATGGTGTCGACCTCGGCCATCGGGACCATCGCGTGGTAGTCACCGACCTGGGTGTCGAGCAGGTGCTTCATGCGCAGCTTGCCGTCGGGTGCGACGCCGATGTCGGCGGAGGTGCCACCGACGTCGAGGGTGATGACGCTCGGGAAGCCGGAGGCCTTGCCGATCGCGCAACCGCCGAGAAGTCCGGCGATGACGCCGCTGGTCAGCAGCGACACCGGGATGTCACTGGCACTCCGCGACGTGACAAGGCCTCCCGCCGACGTCATCAGGTGCACGTCTTCGCCCACCTGTGCGGCCTTCGCCTTGGCGGCGAGATTCGCGATGTACGTCGAGGTCTTGGGACCCACAAATGCGTTGAGTGCGGTGGTGGAGAACCGCTCGTATTCGCGGTACTGCGAGGCGACCTCACTCGAGAGCGAGATGAACACTCCCGGGTACTCCTCGGTGATGATCTCCTTGACGCGCTGCTCGTGCACCGGGTTGCGGTACGCGTGCAGGAATGCGACCGCGATCGCCTCGACACCGCGTTCGCGCAGGAGCTGCACCTCGCGGCGGACGGCGTCCTCGTCGAGCGGCGTCAGGATGTTGCCTGCGGCGTCGATCCGCTCGGCAACCGTGCGCCGGTTGCGGCGCGGCACGAGCTGCCACTTCTGCCACGGCAGATCCTGGTAGTTCGAGTAGTTCAGGGGCCGCTTCTTGCGGGCGATGTGCAGGATGTCCCGGAAGCCGTCGGTGGTGATCATGCCGACGTCACTGCCGTTGTGCTCGAGAACGATGTTGGTCGCCACGGTGGTGCCGTGAAAGAACATCTCGATATCGGACGGGACGAGCCCCGCGCGCTTGGCGAGCACCTCGATACCGTCCATGGTCCCGATCGAGGGATCGTGGTTGGTCGACGGCGTCTTGTGCACGGTGACGTTTCCGTCGTCGTCCCACAGCACGAGGTCGGTGAACGTGCCACCGACATCCACTCCAATACGTTTCATGGAAATCCATTCTCTCAACTGCTGTCACCGACCACGCCGGGGCTGGATTCGGTCTCGTCTCACATTGCGAACAAGAGTCCGAAACCGAAGCCACTGTGACCTCGGCCATGCCGGTCTCTGGTCCACATCCTGCAATACCTCGGAACTTTTCGCCAGTGTCGACGCCAAATTCGTCGGAAATTGCCAGGATCTCCACCTTGACGGCCACATACCTCTGATGTTTAGCTCGGTACGGCGGACCGCGCTCGGTCCCATGCCCGCAAATGAGGAGGCAACGTGACGGTCCATCCCGCAACCCTGGGTCGATTCTTCGAGGATTACGAGATCGGGGACGTGTACCAGCACCCACTCGGGCGAACGATCACCGAGACCGACAACGCATGGATCACCTGCCTGTCGATGAACACGAACCAGAACCACTTCAACAGCCACCTGGCTGCACAGAATCCGATCACCGGCGGCCAGATCATCGTCAACTCCGGATTGACCATCGCCGTGGTGCTCGGATTGTCGGTCATCGACATGAGCCAGAACGCCGTGGCCAACATGGAGTTCACCGACGTCAAGCTCCAGCATCCGGTGTACGTCGGCGACACCCTGTACGCGGAATCCGTCTGCACCGGCCTGCACAAATCGAAGAGCCGCCCGTACGCCGGCGTTGTCTCGATGATCACCCGCGGTGTGAACCAGGACGGCAAGATCATCATCAGTTGGAAACGCTCGGTCATGGTTGCCACCCGCGAGAGCGGCATCGGGCAGAACTACTTCCCCGAGGTCGAAGGGGAATCGTTGACCTCACTCGCCGAAGCAGTGAAGAACGAGGGAACTCAGTGAAACCACTCGAAGACGTCCGCATCATCTCGCTCGAGCAGTACGGCGCGGGTCCGTTCGGCAGTGTCCACCTGGCCGACATGGGCGCCGACATCGTCAAGATCGAGGACCCGAACGTCGGCGGCGACGTCGGCCGTTACGTCCCGCCGTACAACAAAGGCGAGGACTCGCTGTTCTTCGAGACCTTCAACCGCAACAAGCGCAGCATCTCGCTCGACCTGTCGACCGATGCCGGCCGAGCGGTCTTCGAAGACCTCGTGCGCACCAGCGATGCGGTCTACTCGAACCTGCGCGGCGACGTCCCGGCCAAGTTGCGGATCCGCTACGAAGACCTCAAACACCTCAACCCGGCCATCGTCTGCTGCAGCCTGACCGGCTTCGGCATGACCGGCCCCCGCGCGAACGAACCCGGCTACGACTACATCCTGCAAGGCCTCGCCGGCTGGATGAGCCTGACCGGCGACCCGGACGGCCCGCCCACCAAATCCGGGCTCTCCCTTGTCGATTTCTGCGGCGGATACATCGCCGCGCTGAGTCTGATGGTCGGGTTGCACGCAGCCCGCCGCGACGGCGTCGGCGGTGACTGCGATCTCTCGCTCTACGACACCGCGATCTCGATGCTCACCTATCCCGCCACGTGGCATCTGAACGCCGGCTACGAGCCGGCCCGCACCAAGAACTCCGCGCACCCATCACTGGTGCCGTTCCAGGCATTCGAGGCCTCCGACGGCTGGCTCGTCGTTGGCTGCGCCAAGGAGAAGTTCTGGACCCGGCTCATCGAGGCCATCGACCTACCCGAACTCGGCGCCGACCCGCGGTTCGAATCCTTCACCACCCGAGGCGAATTCAAAGACGATCTGCTGCCCGTCCTCGAGAAGCGCTTTGCCGAGAACACCGTGGACCACTGGCTCTCGCTGCTCACACCCGCCGGCGTGCCCAGCGGACCGATCAACGATGTCGCCCAGGCCCTACGGGAACCGCACACTATCGCGCGTGGACTCATCGCGAAAACCGAACATCCGGTCTGGGGTGAGATCGAGCAGGTTGTCTCACCGGTTCGGTTCGGAACCGACGAGATCCAGCATCGCCGGGCGCCGCTGCGTGGTGAGCATTCCGCCGACGTCCTCGCCGAGCTCCCCGGTTACACCCCCGAACGCATCGCCGAACTGGGCAAGGCGGGTGCTTTCGGCCCGGACACCGAGATCGCATCGCGATGATCGGCCAACAACTGGCCGATTGGGCTGCCGGCCTCGGGCACTCAGACATACCCGTCGAGGTTCGGCACGAGGCCGCCCGGCATCTGATGGACGGGGTCGGAAATGGCATCGCCGCAAGGAAATTCGGCGACGGTGACGCCGGCCTGACCGTCGCCCGAGAACTCGGCGGACCGCCGCAGGCGCATCCACTCGGAGACCGGACCGCGATCTCCGCGCCTGCGGCCGCGTTCGCAGGCGGAGTCCTGATGCACGCCTTGGATTTCGACGACACCCACGCCGGAGCACTTGTCCATCCCACAGTGGTGGTCGCCCCGACCGCCCTGGCCGTTGGAGAACAACTGTCCTCCTCTGGCACCGAGGTACTCACCGCAGTGACGGTGGGACTCGAGCTCGCCTGCCGAATCGGTGCGGCGGCGCCACATGCGTTCCATGCCAGAGGTCTACACGCCACCGGCATGGTCGGACCGCTGGCCTCGGCTGTCACGGCCGCTCGGCTACATGTGTTCTCCGGGGCCAGAACAGCCGACGCCCTCGGGATCGCCGGCTCGTCGGCCAGTGGTCTTCTGGAGTTCCTCGAAACCGGTGACAACACCAAGATCGTGCACCCGGGCTCAGCCAATCTCAATGGCATCTTGGCAGCCCGGTTGGCGGCGCAGGGTGTCACCGGACCGGCTTCGGTACTCGAAGGTCCGCGTGGCCTCTTCGCGGCACTGGCCGGCCGGGCGCCGGACACCGACGCACTCATCGGCGACCTGGGTGTCATCTGGCAGGCAGGCAACATCGGGATCAAGCCCTACCCGAGTTGCCAATTGATGCACGTCTCCCTCGACGCGGTGACCGCCGCACTCGGCGACCGACCCGTCGATCCCGGTTCCATCGAGTCGATTGTCCTGCACGTCCATCCCGACAGCGTCCCCATCGTCTGCCCACCCGAGGCCGGGAAGCGTTCACCCCGAACGATTTACGATGCGAAGTTCGACCTTCTGTGGAGCGCCGCGTCCCTGATCCACGACGGCAGCGTCACCCTCTACTCGTATTCTGATGCCGCGATCCGCCGAGCAGAGGTCCTCCAGACCGCCGCGAAAGTGGTTGTCCGGACCACCTCTGCCACCGGTCCGGCCGCCGACGCACCGGGCCACGCCGAAATTCATCTCACCGACGGCACCACGCTGATCGGTGACGTCGTCGGCAGTCGCGGCACCACGGCAGTTCCGATCTCCGACGCCGACCTCATCGCGAAGTTCGTCCAGAACTGCGGCAATCACTCGGCCGCAACCGAACTGGCCGAGTTCCTGCTTCACCTCGACAACGCCCCGTCGTTGCACACCCTGACAACGCTGGCCGCCGACATCGTCACCGATCTCGGCTGACCACAACTTCTTTCAGACCAGGAGCACCATGGACTTCACCTTCACCCAGGAACAGAACGACTTCCGGGCCGCATTGCGTCAGCTTGTCGACAAGGAGATCGCACCGGTCGCCAACGAGTGGGAGCGCTCCGGCCGCTACCCCACCGAAATCGTCGAACACCTCAAAGCCATGGGACTTTTCGGGATCACCACCCCCGAGGAGTACGGCGGCCTCGCCCTGGACATGGTCTCGTTCACACTGGTCTACGAAGAGATCGCCCGCGGTTGGATGGGTATCGCAGGCATCCTCGGCAGCCATAACCTGTCGTGCTGGATGATCGCCAAGCACGGCACCGAAGCGCAGAAGCAACAGTGGCTACCGAAGCTCGCCTCCGGTGAATGCCGCACCGGCATCGGCCTGACCGAGCCCGGTGCAGGCACCGACCTGCAGGGCATCACCACCACCGCAACCAAAGACGGTGACCACTACGTCGTGCGCGGAATGAAGACCTGGATCACCAACGCCCGCCATGCCGACGTGTTGCCGGTCCTGGTCAAAACCGATCCGTCCACCACGCCCGCGCACAAGGGGATGAGCCTGCTGCTCATCGACACCACATCCAAAGGCTTTGAAGTCCAACGTGATATGGGCAAGCTCGGGTACAAGGGCACCGAATCGTGCGAGATCCTGCTCGACAACGTCCGGGTCCCCGAAGATGCCCTCCTCGGCGGGGTCGAGGGTCGAGGCCTGCAGCAGGCACTGTCCGGCCTGGAGATCGGCCGCCTCAACATCGCCGGACGCAGCGTCGGCATCGCGCAGGCCTCCTACGACGCCGCGCTCACCTACGCCCGCGAACGCACCGCATTCGGTAAGCCGATCGCCGACTTCCAGGCCATCCAGCTCAAGCTCGCCGACATCGCCACCCAGCTCCAGGCCGCGCGCCTGATGACCTACTGGGCAGCATCCAAAGCCGACTCCGGAGCGCGGATCGACATGGAGGCCGGCATGGCCAAGTACTTCGCCTCCGAAACCGCCATCACCGCCAGCCTCGAGGCGATGCGCGTCCACGGCGGCTACGGCTACTCGACCGAATTCAACGTCGAACGCTACTACCGCGACGCCCCGCTGATGTCGATCGGTGAGGGCACCAACGACATCATGCGTACCGTCATCGCCAAGGCACTCGTCGCAGGCCACGGATCCATCGGATGACCACAACCGCACGGTCGTATCTCTACGTTCCGGGCAACAGACCCGACAGGTTCGACAAAGCACTGGGATCCGGCGCCGACGCGATAGTCCTCGATCTCGAAGATGCAGTCGCAGCGGCCGACAAGCAGCAGGCTTCGGAAGAGGTCGAGCGCTGGCTGTCCGGTGTCGAGTCCCATCCCCGCCCGATCTGGATCCGCG
This sequence comes from Williamsia sp. Y712, assembly GCF_059445525.1. Lineage (NCBI taxonomy): Bacteria > Bacillati > Actinomycetota > Actinomycetes > Mycobacteriales > Nocardiaceae > Williamsia > Williamsia sp. Y712. The sequence goes on along the minus strand of NZ_JCAIUN010000001.1, from coordinate 1,353,395 downwards.
TCAATGCCGGGGACCGTCAGGCCGACGACGTCGCGATGGCAGTCCGAGCAGGTGCAGACGGCGTCTTCGTGCCGAAATGTGACGAGGTGCAGGCCCTGGTCCTGCTGGACTATGACCTGGTCCGGTTGGAAAACGAATACAAGCGGATGCCGCTGGCGGTGTCTCCCCTGTTGGAGACCGCTCAGGGCGTTCTCGATGCTCCGGCCATCGCGGCTGCACCGCGGGTGGCGTTCCTGCAGATCGGTGAGGTCGATCTGGCCGCTGACCTGGATCTGGAACCCAGCTCCACCGGCGAGGAACTGCTGTGGGCGCGGTCGCGGGTTGTTGTGGCGTCGGTGGCGGCACAGATCTCGTCACCGCTCGGGGCGGCGTCCCCGAACATCCGGGATACCGACGCGTTTGCCGACGAGACCCGTCGGCTACGCCGGCTCGGATTCTTCGGGCGCGCCTGCATCCATCCCACACAGATCGCGACCGTTCACGCCGTGAACACCCCGTCGCAGCGGGACGTCGATGCGGCGGCCGCGATCGTGCAGACATTGGAGACTGCCGACAGTGGTGTCGCAACAGATGCCAACGGGAACCTGATCGACGAGGCTGTCGCACGGTCGGCTCGGCGAGTTCTCGAACGGGCCTCGAACTGACCGATGTGATCTGACCCGGGGGCCTTCAGCGCTCAGCAGTGATCGACAGACCTACGGTCCCACCCTTACCACGTCGTAGCAGGCTGGCCTTCACGGTGATCCAGCCGAGGATCCCGTATTTCTTGATCACGACTTTGCGGACCCGGTCGGTACCGGCCTCGTCCAGGACCGTGCCGGTGCCGCGGACCGGTTCACCGAAAGTCTTTTTGCCGCGAGCGTCGCAGGCCTGCACGATCACCGCAGGATTGCGGCGTAGCCGTTTGACCTTCCAGGAGTCGGTGGCGGTCCACATCAACAACTCGTCGCCGTCGAGCGCGGCCCAGATGGGTGTGGCCACCGGAGTGCCGTCTTTGCGAAACGTGGTCAGTTGCACGTACTTTGCGGTACCTGCCTGCCCGAATGGTGCAGTCATGTGACCCTTCCTGATCAGCCGATGCCACCGATGCTACGCACCATTGCTTTCGCAGAAGATGTCGGTGAGGGCCATGGCCCTCACCGACATCCCGAACTCGTCATCCGTTCGCCTGCGGCCACCCCGCAGGCGCAGGTGTCAACTCATCCAGATATCCTCGGGCAGAGGCGATCCCAGGGTGTAGAGATCGACGCCGTTTACGTTTTCACCGTAGATGACCGAGGGTACCGCCTGCGCGTACCAGATCCCGGGCACTATCGCCACCAAACGCTCCTGCACGATGTCATATGCGGCCTTGCGCTCGGAATCAGACTCGGCGATTCGGCCGGCGTCGAGTGCCTTGTCGAGCTCAGGATCGTCGGTGCCCACAAAGTTGCCCGGTGACTTGGAGTGAAAAGCAGTCCAGAGTGGGAAATCGGGATCCTGGATGATCGCAGAGGTGACGATCATTTCGAAATCACGTTGCCCCGCACGTGCGGTGAGGGTCGCGAAGTCGAGTACTTCGACGTTGACGTCAACATTCTTGTACGTGCTCAGCTGTGCCTGCAATCCTTCGGCGAGCACCCGGGTCTCAGGAACCGGATAGGACAGGAACGTGAACGAGACCGGCTTACCCTCGGCGGCCAGCTCGTCGAACAACTTCTGAGCCTCTGCCTTGTTCGAGTCCTGAAGCGCGATATCGGCGAAGAAGGGCGATTCTTCCGCGAACAGGGTCTGCGGGATCACACCTTCGCCGTTGAAGACGACGGTGTTCAAAGCATCTGTGTCCGTGGCCAACTGAACGGCGCGGCGGGCCCGCACGTCGTCGAACGGGGCGCTCCGCTGATTCATTCCGATGATTTGCCCACCACCGGTCGGCACGATCTCGGACCGGAAGCCTGCGGCTTCCGCCTTGTTGATGCTGGCCATGCTCGACTCCGAGGACAGCTCTGCCCCACCGGTCATGATGGCATTGAGTCGCTGGTTGCTATCCGCCACCGTCTTGATGGTGAGATTGTCCAGGTACGGTTTGGGCGCATCCCAGAACTCCGGATTCTTTTCCAATTCGATCGCGTCTTGACGAGTCCACTTGGTCAGCGTGAACGGACCGGCGCCGACCGGATTTTCGTCATAGGCCGCGGACCCCTTTTGCAGGGCAGTGGGCGAAGCGATCCAGTTCAGTGCGCCGGCCACCAAGGATTGAGCAAACTGCTGGTTCGGTGCGGCCAGGGTGACTTTCAGGGTGGTCGGATCTATCACCTCGTTGCTGGCGATCTGCGCTGCCTGCCGGATCGATGTCGAGCCAAGAGCCGGGTCGCGCAACCGATCCCAGTTGAACTTGACCGCCGCGGCGTCCAGTGGGGTGCCATCGGTGAACGTCAGTCCGGGTTGCAACGCCAGCGTGAACGTGGCGCCATTGTCGGTGGAGGAGAAATCGGTGGCCATCTTGTATTCGATCTCAAGCGTCTCAATATTGTTGATCATCAACGTCCCGTAAAGGGCATTGCCCAATACCGGTTGATGGGCATAGGTATTCGACAATGCCCCCGGATCAAGAGACCGTGGCTCACCGACCTGCAATACCCTCGCCGTTCCGCCGGATACCGGATCCCCGACATCTTCCCGGGCACCCGTTCCCGTGGTGCTACCGCTTTCACCGCCGCAAGCGGCGACGAACAGGAACAGGGCAACAGACAATATGGCTGTGGCAACTCTTCGAAAATGCCTGTGCGCAGACATGGTTGACCTCTCAGGTTGATAGGAGATCGAGGCGACAACCCTCGGGTGCGTCAAACTGGCGTCGGCGGAAGCAGAGAAGGCGTGATATCGCAGATCTGCGAACACCCCCGAGCGCGTCCCGACGCCGTGTCGGTGATGTAGGTCACAAGAATAACCATACGATGCGGTCAAGTTAATGTCCAGATCCCCGACCAACCGATCGAGGCGGCCAGAAAAAGACCCTGCCGGACCTTGATCTCCCAAAGTCCACTCGTTAGGCTCGCCTAACCGCACAGCGGGACTGGTGGAGGGGTGGAAATGGGTCGGATCTCACGTCGAGTTCAAATCATCGGCGGCGTGGCAACAATGGCATCACTGATTCTCGTGGGCTGCAGTTCCCCCGACAAGGAGAACTCCAGCAACGGAAGCTTCGAGTCGATCACCATCGAACACCAATATGGTTCCACCACAATCGATACCGAGCCGCAGGTTGTGGTGACCATGGCCGGCGCCTGGACCGATGCACTGGTCGCGATGGACATTCCGATCACTACGGAGTACGTGATGGAGGGTTACGCGGGCGAGAACAACCTATTCGAGTGGACCCCGGAACACGAGTCGGAAATCGTCGCCTTCACCGGCACCGAATCAGTCACCGTGCCACAGCTCGCCGCCTTCGAACCCGACCTCATTCTGGCCGGATACATCGGTAGCGAAGAAGAATACGAACGGCTCAGCCAGGTGGCCCCCACCATCCCCGTGATGGCCACCGATTCCATCATGGATTCGTGGCAAGACGTCACCCTGACGACGGGCAATATCTTCGGCAAGCAGGATCAGGCGCAGACGATGGTCGACGACGTCGAAGCCCAGGTCGCTGCGTTCAAGACGGAATACCCTGACGCGCAAGGAAAGACCTTCTCGTTTGGCCAGTTGTCCCCCGACGCGCAGATCGGCCTGATCGCCGACGAGAACGATCCGACATCCCAACTTCTCGCATCCATGGGGTTTGTTCTCGACCCGAAGATCAAGGAAGTGGCCGCGGGCCAGAGCCGCGTCCTCGTCTCACCGGAACGCACCGATCTCCTCGACTCGGACCTGCTGATCCTCTGGCCACTGGACAGCGGCCCCGAGGCATTCAACGCCCTTCCGGGCTGGGCGGATCGCACGGCAGTGCAAAGCGCCGCAACGATATTCGTGGACAACAACAACTCGTCCGCCCTGGCCAACCCGACCATCTTGTCGGTGCCCTACGCACTGGACCTCATCGGACCGGCGGCAGCGAAGATCCCCGCCTAGACTCGTTCAGAGTGGCTGGGGCTCAGACGTTTCTGGCAACTTCGCGAAATGTCTCGTACGTGGCCTTGAGTGTTTCCGCGGCAACCGCCGAGTCGGCAATCCCGCCGGTCCGTCCGCATCGCCAGGTGTCGAGCGAGATGTGCATGAGCGACATGAACACCGACACGATGACCCGTACCCGCGGATTGTCGGTGTCGGTGTCCATTCGCTGAGCAACCGTGTCGGTGATGCTGCGGAACTTCTTGTCACCGAGTTCGATACTCCGGGCATTCACCGAGGGCGCGTCCTGGATGATCCGGTTCATCGTCTCGAATCGGGTGAGGTCTACGGCGCCGACCGGACACTGCCCACCGAGGATCTGCACCTGCGCGTCGACCAACGCCTTGATCTCATTCCCCGTTCGGGGCTGGGCGTCCAGCGAGGCGGCCATCGCCACGATCATGTCTTCGATCGGCGCGAGCACCACATCTTCTTTGGTGGCGAAATAGCGGTTAAAGGTGCGCGGCGAGATGTCGGCCGCATCCGAGATCTGATCGACTGTGGTCGCCTCGAAGCCCTGCTGGTCGCATAGTTCAAGCGCCGCAGCGATCAGTCGATCGCGCGTCTGCAGCTTCTTCCGTTCCCGAAGACCGGCCTTGACCTGGCCCGTTCGGGGTTCCGCGAGTGTCACGTCCACATGATAACCCCGCACAGTGGGATTTTCGCAGACCCTGCCCTTTGACGGTGTCCGAATATTGTCGCTTGACGACTTCTGTCTGAGCCTGCCATTATTGGTCCTGCGTTGCTTTACATGCCGATTCGTCAGCCCTCTAGATTTGAGGATCTCGTGGCTTCATCCGACACCGCCATCTCCAAAGAACTCTCCGACCCCACAACAACCACCCCGACCGCCGACCCGCGCCGCTGGTTGGCACTGGTGATCATCGCACTGGCACAGCTCATGGTGGTGCTCGACGCCAGCATCGTGACCATCGCATTACCTTATGCCCAAGCCGATTTGGACATTTCGGACGCCAATCGCCAGTGGGCCCTGACGGCCTACACACTGATGTTCGGTGGCCTGCTTCTCCTCGGCGGCCGGATGGCCGACTACCTGGGCCGCCGCCGAATGTTCCTGATCGGCCTCGCCGGATTCGCCGCATCCTCGGCCATGGCCGGATTTGCCTGGGACGCGATGTCGTTCTTCGCCGGGCGCGCCCTCCAAGGCGTGTTCGCGGCGATCCTCGCACCGGCAGCCCTGTCCCTGATCACCGTCACCTTCATCGAACAGAAGGAACGCGCCCGCGCCTTCGCCGTGTATGCAGCCGTCTCCGGAGGTGGAGCAGCCATCGGCCTCATCGCCGGTGGTGCACTGACCGAGTACCTGTCGTGGCGCTGGACCCTGCTGATCAACACCCCGATCGCCATCATCGCCGCCATCGGTGGGGTGCTGTTGGTGATCCGCGACCGGCCATCCAAACGGACCGGCGGATATGACCTGCCCGGCGCTGTCACCGTGACCCTCGGCCTGATCAGTCTGGTGTACGGATTCACCAAGGCCGCCGAATCCGGTTGGGGCGCGACGTCGACCGTCCTGCTGTTTGTCGCTGCCGCAGTATTGCTGGCCGCATTCGTGACGATCGAGGTCCGCACCCCCAATCCGCTCCTGCCGCTGCATATTCCCGGTGAGATCAGCCGTGGCGGCGCCTATCTGGTCGCCTTCATCACCCCGACGGCCATGTTCGCCATGTTCCTGTTCCTCAGTTATTACTTCCAGAACACCCTTGGCCATCCTCCGTTGTGGGCCGGGGTCCTGTTCCTGCCGTTCCCGATCACCGTCATCATCTCAGCCGGCTTCACCAGCTCACTGCTGCCCCGATTCGGACCCCGTCCGCTGCTGATGTTCGGCACGGCACTCGGCGCAACAGGCTTTCTCCTTCTGGCACAGTTGGATTCGAACTCGAGCTGGGTGGCGCACGTATTGCCCAGCGAGATCCTCATCGCCTTCGGCATGGGCCTGGTGTTCGTCGCGTCCCAGTCGACGGCACTACATCGGATCAAGGAAGCTGATTCCGGCGTGGCCAGCGCCCTGCTGAACACCTCCCAGCAGGTGGGTGGATCGGTCGGTGTTGCACTTTTGAGCACGATTGTGGCGCAAGCCTTCTCCGGGCAGAGCGGTTCGGCCATGACTCAGGATCCGGCAACCGGAGCACCGGTCCCGGTCGATCCGGCTGCCTTCACGGAAGCCAATATCTACAGCTACGACGTGGCGTTCTACTGGGGCGCCGGATTCATGGTCCTGGCGTTCCTGGTTTCGACCTTCATGATCCGAATGGGTCGTCACTCTCTGAGTGATGAACCGCAGAACGCGGCGGTTGTCGCGGCCTGAGAACCTTCCCTGCCGAGAACCGGGTCGCAGCCTTCGGGCGCGGCCCGGTTTTCTCTCTTCTCAGCTGTGCGCACCCGGTAAGTTCAGTCCTTGACCCTCACACAGTGTCAGGCTGCAACGTGGAGACCGCCATGAACACCATCGGAGATTTTGCCAAGCTCGGCCGGGTATCGGTCCGAATGTTGCGGCACTACGACTCGATCGGGCTGCTCACACCGTCGCGCACCGACCCGCACAGCGGTTACCGGTTCTACGAGGTGAACCAGCTCGAACGGCTCAACCGCATTGTCGCGCTGAAGGATCTGGGCCTGCGTCTCGACGAGGTGCGCCAGATCGTCGACGACGAGCTCACCGGTTCAGACCTGCGCGCGATGTTCCGGCTGCGCCAGGTGGAACTCGAGTCGCAGATCCGCCACGACCAGCATCGCCTCGCCCGGGTGGAAGCCAGACTCCGACTCATCGAAGGAGAAGAAGGCATGTCTGCATCCATCATCACCACCAAAACCGTTGCACCGACAAAGAATGTGGGGTTGCGCGCGTTGGCCGCCAGCACCACCAACGAAGACATCGGACCGACCATTCGCCAGCTGTACCCGCGCATCATCGAAGCACTTCATGCCGCGCGCGAGACTCCCGTGGGCCCCAGCCTGGCGTACTACTCGCCCGCCCCCGAGGAATCCGAGGACGCGGTGTGGATCCATGCCACCTTCCCCGTACTGTCCGGATCGGTACCAGGCCTCGACACCTTCGAGATCCCGGGTGGCGAGGTCGCCTCGCTGATCCACCACGGAACGATGGACTCGATCGACTCTGCGTACCAGACCCTCAACCGCTGGGTCACCGATCAGGGGTTCACCCTCACCGGGCAAGGCCGGGAAACCTATCTGGAAATGGCAGACAAGGAATCCGATTGGGTCACCGAAGTCCAGGTCGACTTCGTCCGCTGATTCGCACATTCCGAACGCACCCCTTGGGTTTCGGGCCCGACCAGCCTCATTCCGGTTGGTCGGGCCCGGGTTCGGTTTCTTCGTCTGACTCATGCGGCCGGGACGGCGGCGACACCCCACATTCGCGTTTTCGTTGTTCGAGTTGCTCGTGACGGCGGGATCGCATCAACTCCCGCGCCTCGGCGAGGGCCTCGTCAGGGTGATGGGCGCGATTGACCAGTGGTCTGCGTTCCGGATCGATGAATACCGGCGGAATCCACGCACACCGACCCGCATCCGGCCCTTCGGTGAGCATCACCGTCTGCCATTGATTGATCCCCGGGCCGATCAGCTTGTGATGCTGTGGACACGCCGGAGCCTCGTTGACGATATCCGTGAACCCGCCGAGCACCCATTCCCGAATGTGATGGGCTTCGGCCCACATCGCCGGATTCGAACATCCCGGAGTCGAGCAACCGCGATGAGCAGCAAACATCGCCAACCGCTGAGACTCGCTCGCCAACCGACGAGCCCGCCCGAAGTACAGGATCTCGTTCGAGTGATTTTCGAAGATCGCCAACGATTTGTCGCTGCGCACAGCGAGTTCCACTGCATCACCGATGGGGAGAATCGTTCCGGTCGCCGTATACGCCACACCTGATCCATACGGCCGCACCGGATTCCGGCTGCCACATGGCACCATCTCGCCCGGCACCTCGACCTCGACCTCGACCTCGACCTCGACCTCGACCTCGACCTCGACCTCGACAATGTCATCGTTGTAGTCGTCGCTGTCAATGACCACTTCTGCACCAGATGAGGGTCGCACCGATTCGTCGAGCTGATCTTTGGTCATCGAGATGATCACCTGCACCGGCAGACCACGGTGCGATTTGCCCAGTTGCCCGGACTCGATCAAATACAACAACGCGGCCTTCAGCGCATCGTGATTGCGCTGCGCCTGACTACGAATGTCGTTGTCAGCAGCGGCCTGCAGGATGTCTTTGTCCAGTGCCGGGTCATCTACCGCACCCGACGGGGACAGCGGGTCACCAGGATTGTTCATCCCTTTCGCGGCCCAGACCATCAACATCACGTCGAGCAATGCGCGCGTCACCGGGTCCAGATGGCCCGTGATCTTCGACATCAAGTTTGTGGACTGCTTACCCAGACTCAGACCGCGATGGCGGGCGCGGTCCGCGTCGTCGGTCAACGTGCCGTCGGGATCGAGATACTCGACAATCCGCTCACCGATCCGCTCCACTTCTGTCGGGGTGTACCGCTGGCACAACTGCGCCATCGCGGCCTCGGTATTCTCCCGCTTTTCCGCATCGACCTTCGCGGGGATCTTGGCCATCACGTCCATGACGATCGCAGCATGATCGAGATCGATCGCACCGTCCCGTAACGCCGCCGCCGTCTCCGGATACCGCGGCTCGATGACCTCGCCACTGGGTGTCACCGATGCTGTCAGAGCGTCCATTGCCTCCAACCGTTTACGGGCCGCCCCGGGCCGCAGCCGCAACAGTTGTTTGAGCATCGCTACCGGTGAGCCGAAACCTGCTTTCGAAAATGCGCCTCGCACAGTCACTTCGCGCAATACCGGCAAACCAGCGGCCTGCAGCCGTCGCGTCGAGGTTTCGATGCGCTGGAGCACCCGCACACAGTCCTCATCAGACAACGGCGTCAAATCCATTGTGGCGATGCGCTCAACAGCAGCATCAAGCTCGAGCAACGCAGCATTCGTGGGCATGTCGATAGCGAACTGATCTGACACCCCGGACCCCCCAGCCCCTGTGAAACGAATACGAACAGACGTAGTGATTTCTTGGAATCGGAATCCACGTATTTCGGAAGCGCTTGAGCACCAGTGTAACCCAAAATCGCCCGCTGTTCAAACGTATGTTCGATATGATTCTCGCGGTGCCATTCCTCGTGCTCGTAAAAGCAAGAACCCCTGCACCGATGTGGCGCAGGGGTTCTTGTTCAATTACTCAGCCGGGTCAGCCGACGACCAATGTCTCGCCGTCGTCGCTGGTGGTCACCGGGACCACGTCGCCGTCGGTGATCTTGCCGGCCAGCAAAGCCCTGGCAAGCTGATCGCCGATGGCCTGCTGCACCAACCGGCGCAGTGGACGAGCACCGTAGAGCGGATCGAATCCGCGTGTGGCAAGCCACTTCTTGGCGTCCTCGGAGACCTCCAGTTGGAGTCGGCGTTGTGCCAGACGCTTGCCCAGCTGTCCGAGCTGGATGTCGACGATCGACACCAACTGTTCAGCCGTCAGCGCGTCGAACACCACGACGTCGTCGAGTCGGTTGATGAACTCAGGCTTGAATGCCGACCGGACCGCAGCCATCACCTGGTCCTTGTCGCCGCCTGCTCCCAGGTTGGACGTCAGGATCAAGATGGTGTTGCGGAAGTCGACCGTGCGGCCTTGACCGTCGGTCAACCGGCCTTCGTCGAGCACCTGCAGCAGGATGTCGAACACGTCCGGATGAGCCTTCTCGACCTCGTCGAACAGCACCACCGTGTAGGGGCGACGCCGAACGGCCTCGGTCAGCTGACCACCGGCCTCGTAGCCGACATAGCCCGGAGGCGCACCGACGAGCCGTGCCACGCTGTGCTTTTCGCCGTACTCGCTCATGTCTATGCGAACCATGGCATGTTCGTCGTCGAACAAGAACTCGGCAAGAGCCTTGGCCAACTCGGTTTTACCGACACCGGTCGGCCCGAGGAACAGGAACGATCCCAGTGGCCGGTTCGGGTCGGCGACACCGGCCCGAGCGCGACGAACCGCGTCGGACACAGCCTCGACGGCCAGTTTCTGGCCGATGACCCGGGAGCCCAGTTCGTCTTCCATCCGAAGCAGTTTCGCGGTTTCACCCTCGAGCATGCGTCCGGCCGGAATACCGGTCCAGGCTGCGACCACCTCTGCCACATCGTCGGGTCCGACCTCTTCCTGCAACATCACGTCGCCGGTCGGGTCTGCACCCGACTTCTCCATGGCGGCAGCAAGTTCCTTCTCCAGAGTCGGGATGGTGCCGTATCGCAGTTCGGCTGCCCGGCCGAGATCGCCATCGCGTTCGGCCCGCTCAGATTCACCGCGAAGTGTTTCGAGGCGCTCTTTGAGGTCACGCACCGAGTCGATGGCGTTCTTCTCACCCTGCCAGCGGGCGGAGAGCTCGTTGAGCTTCTCACGCTGGTCGGCGAGCTCCTGACGGAGCTTGTCGAGACGAATCTTCGACGCGGCGTCGGTTTCCTTTTGCAGCGCGACCTCTTCGACTTCGAGTCGACGAACGATGCGTTCGACCTCATCGATTTCGACTGGGCGCGAATCGATTTCCATCCGGAGTCGAGATGCCGCCTCGTCGACAAGGTCGATGGCCTTGTCTGGCAGGAACCGCGACGTGATGTAGCGATCGCTCAGTGTCGCGGCGGCCACCAGTGCGGAGTCCGTGATCCGGACGCCGTGGTGCACCTCGTACCGCTCCTTGAGTCCACGCAGGATGCCGATGGCATCTTCGACCGACGGTTCGCCGACGTAGACCTGCTGGAATCGGCGTTCGAGGGCCGCGTCCTTTTCGATGTACTGACGGTATTCGCTGAGTGTGGTGGCACCCACCAGGCGCAGTTCACCGCGGGCGAGCATCGGCTTGATCATGTTGCCCGCGTCCATCGCGGAATCACCGGTGGCACCGGCACCCACGATGGTGTGCAGCTCGTCGATGAACGTGATGACCTGTCCGGCAGAGCCTTTGATCTCTTCCAGAACGGCCTTCAGGCGCTCTTCGAACTCACCGCGATACTTGGCACCGGCGACCATCGAGCCCATGTCCAGGGACACAACGGTTTTACCGCGCAGACTCTCCGGGACGTCACCGGCGATGATGCGCTGGGCTAGCCCCTCGACGATCGCGGTCTTACCCACACCGGGTTCACCGATGAGGACCGGGTTGTTCTTGGTCCGACGGCTGAGCACCTGGACCACGCGGCGGATCTCGGTGTCGCGGCCGATGACCGGATCGAGCTTGCCTTCACGCGCGGCGGCGGTCAGGTCGGTGGAGTACTTCTCCAGGGCCTGGTAGGTGCTCTCCGGGTCGGCCGAGGTCACGCGGGCACTGCCACGGACTGCGACAAACGCATCCTGGAGAGCCTGGGCGGTCGCGCCGGCACCGGACAGAAGCTTGGCGACGTCAGAGTCACCCTTGGCCAGGCCGACAACCAGGTGTTCGGTCGAGACGTACTCGTCGTCGAGTTCGCCGGCGAGCTGTTGAGCTGCCGAAATGGCCGCGATGCTCTCGCGGCTGAGCTGCGGGGTCGAGCTTGCGCCGGAGGCCTTGGGCATCCGGTCGACGAGCTGTTGCGCCGCGGTGCGAATCTGAGCAGGATCAACGCCCACCGCCTTGAGCAGCGGCGCAGCGATTCCGTCGGACTGATCGAGAAGGCCCACAAGCACGTGAGCAGGTCGGACATCGGGGTTTCCGGATGCGGCTGCATCCTGGATCGCGGCCGACAACGCGGCCTGTGTCTTGGTGGTGGGGTTGAAGCTGTCCACGAGTCACCTTCCTTCTAAGGTCTATACAAGCAACTTACGGGTCGCCCTTGCGCCCGTTCAGGTGGTGTAACACACAGAGAGTTGAGTCTGTTCCACTCAACTATGAAATGGTCGAAGTTCCAATCCGACAGTTGCTCGCTGCGCCAACCCGAGGACTCCGACATCGCGTAATTCACCGTCCGCAACCTCCTTGGCAAAAACGCCGAGCCCCGAAACGGTATGGCCGACGGTCGCACAGATGTTGCGCGCTCCGACCACCATGCGCGCTGCGCCAGAAGCGCTTCAACTATAGCGACCGAACAACGTAGTGAGGGCAGGTCAGACCGCATTTTCGTGCCCAGCGTTGGTCGCCCTTCGCCGCTAGGCTCCCACTATGGAAACCGACCACTAGCCACCACGTCGACATACGGGACCAATCCGCTGCGCCGGGGCTGTTGGCCATCTGCGTGACCGGGCCGGATTGGTCTAAGATCGCTGACGACCTCGCCGTCGCCCTAGGATTGACTCTTACCAGGTGTTGACCCGTGGCGTGTGCGGGTCCCGATACTCCGGGTCCGCGTCCACCCAGCGCGGTTCTTCAGACGTCGGGCACCTCATTCTCGTCACCGTTCTTCTCCACATGGCATGTATAGGCAAATATGGTGTACCGATGATTGAGTCATTGTCGACAGAACCCACGTGGAAATCGGGAGTTTCGCTCTCGGGGCCGGATGTTGATCACACCCTCAGCGTTCTGCGGATGCGGTCCTCGAAGGCTTTGCAGATCTCATTGATCAAGTTAAAGACCCCGCATCAACAGAAATGCGAAAGCGCGCAGCACAACTCGACGTGAACTTCCTTGAGTTCTTAGCGTGGGCATGCCAGGAGATTCATCGACTGTTCTTCCAATCGCCAATTCCCATTCTGCCGGCAACGCGCGCCAACCCTGGTCAAGAATCAGTTCCCACAGATCGTTACCTCGTTGAGTTCGTCGCGGTCCCCGATGTCGAGGAACTTGCTGAATACCTACAGCAGATGCTCGGCGACTACTTTGAACGAGGAAGCAGCTGGCCGGAGCATGTGACCTCATTCTTGTCGGTCTGGCTAGCTCGTGCGGCTGCCAATGGTGCCACCGGCGAGCGAGACTACCTTGGCTCCCGCGACGGTTCAACCCGATTCGCGGTCATGTACGAGGGCACGACCAACATGGATGCGGCCGCAAAGCAATGGCAAGCTGAGCTTTTCGGGTTCGCGAGAGCGTACGACAAACGCCTGGATGACGCGTTGTCCGCTGTAACCGCGGGTGCCGCAGCAGACAGCGCGATTCGTTCAGCAGAGCGAGCTCGGGAAGCAGCGGGCCTCGCTGGTACAGCAACGCTCTCGCGCTACTTCAACGATCTAGCAGCCGCCGAGCGAAAGACTGCTCGCTTCTGGTCAGGAGTCGTGACAATTGGTCTGCTCGGAACTGTCGCCGTTGCCGCATTGACTCTCTGGTGGCAGGCAGGAGACACCTGGGCCGATCAACTTGTACATCTTGCGCTCACATTGCCCTTTGCAGCACTAGCCGCCTACGCAGGAAGACTGTCTGCCCACCACCGCAGCCGTTGGTGGTGGGCAGAAGCTACTGCTGTACAACTCAAATCAGTCGGAGCATTCGTGCGCCAGCTGAACGATGATCAAGCAGCCGAGGTCATGACTGAAGTTGCGCGCCGGGTGTTTGGTGCACCTAACCTCGACAAGACTGTCAAGATCGACGACGCGTCGATCCTGGCGATCGCCACACAAGTATTTGAACGCCTCAGCCCCAGCGACGATAAGTGAAGTGATGCGTCCAAGGACAACGCACACCACCAAGGGCGATGCTCAGGGGTTCCGACAAAAAAACTGCGCAGCCACACAGACTCAGACCTCTCCCTATCGTTGTCTGCTACAAGGCAGAACGCAGGTGCACTAGCTGAAGCAAAAATCGCAACCTGACGCTCACAAATCATCAATCGTCAGAACATCCACGAGACCGCCAATGGCGGACTCTCCGACTGCGGCTACGGCACGTGAGACGTCGGGAACGAACATCACAATCGCGAGAGATTCCCGTGCGCGAGAAACACACACGTAAAACAGGCGGCGAGTGCGCTCGATCACGGAGTCTTTGCTCTGTGACTGATTCTCAATGTCCTTGTCGGAAAGTTCCTTCAGCCCAAAGTACTTTTCGTAAGAATAGAGCGAATACGCTCCTTCGTCGTCATCGAGCACAACGATAACTCGCTCGAATTCCGAGCCCTTCGTACCGTGCTGGGTGGAGTACGGAGACTCTTGCTTCACGTAGGTGTAGTAGCCCTCGAGCTCGGAGAAGCGACAGCTCATCATGGCGCTGATCACTGCCCACGTCTTCCCATCCAGAACGACATCCTGGTGTTCGCCGTCCGGATCGAGATATGTCGCCAAACGCGGATCCAGTTCCAAGAGCTGCCGCTCGGATGCGCGTCGCAGGAGTCGACCGAGGGTCACTTCCTGGTCACCGCGAACGAGTTTCCGCAATTCGTCGACTGCGGTTCGGCTCGCCGCTAACGCCTCTCGAAGTTGCCGAGACCCACGCCCGGCCCGCAGCAATGGGCTGCGCTCCTTGAGTACGGCCAGAACAGCCGGCGACCTGGCCTCTTCCGCAAGGCAGATCGGAAGAATCACGTCTCGAAAGGGAGCGAGTGGCCATGCAGTTCCCTCTTCGAAGGACTGGCTAAGGCTATTGGCGCCGTTGTCATTAAACGCGGAATAGAGGGTTTCGAATCCGAGCCGTCGTGCTGCCATGCGATGCACGATCATTAGGACTTTCGAACCGCCCTCGCGCGCACTACGCGTCCAGTTGCCAGCGCCACTATGGCTATCCAGCCATGAACGAACCAATTCCAGATTCTCGCTGCGCCCGTCGTCTGATGGCAGAATAAAACAGAATGCCTCGCCCTCCGCCTGCCTCTCGACGAGGCCACTGATTTGTTTCAGAGAGTCACCCTCGGAGCGAATCGCGTTGACACACGCGAGGACACGCCGAGAAGAACGAAAGTTCTCGGGCTTGTCGACATTGCCCCAGCCGGGCTCCGGCGGAACGGAGACAACACCCTGCTGATAGATCTGCTGCATCGGATCGCCGAAGAACCCGAGACACATCTTTCCTTCTGCGAGCAACCAGACATGCTTCAGACATTCGACAACTTCAGGGAACGTGTCCTGACTTTCGTCAACGAAGACGAACGGGAATTGTCTCGCCACGAGCCTCGCTAACAACGGGCGCTCTAGCAGCATTTGTGGAACCATCTTAAGTATGTCGGCGTGGCCAAGGACGCCCCGCGCGTAGTCTCCACCGATGCCATAGTTCCAGCGAGTCACGGTCTTCACAGCCGACTTTTGGTGTCGCCGCTTCTCAAGATCGGCCGTGTCCTTCTCCTTCGTGGTCGCCCGCGTGCCCGGTTTGTAGCCCATTTGCTTAGTGAGAAGGAGCTCAATCCGCTCGTCGACACGCGCGGACACCCAAGCTCCTATGTCTTTTTGGAACGGCCTCACGAGCGACCACAGGAAGCTGTGGATCGTCGACACCGACGCGAGCGGGTCATTGCCAATCTCTCCGTGGATCTCTCGCGCCGCGACCTCGGTGTACGTAATGCACGCCACCCGTTGCGACTTCGCAAGCAGGGACGGCCCGCGTGTCCCCGTGACATGCGCCAACGCCTTGACAAGTGACGTGGTCTTGCCCGACCCCGCACCGGCGACCACTGTGAAGCCGATCAGGTGGTCCTGATCCAGGATCTCGCGAAGTTGACAGTCTGCGTCCGTATCCGGGACATCCGTTCTTGATGTCATTGTGACTCCGGTGCCGGAGAACTGTCGGTGTGCGCTTCTTCAGGGATAACGAGTTCGAGCCTATCGCGCAGCCATTCAAGCCCTTCCACGATGTACTCGGGAGACTTCCAAGTTCGGGCGGTCTCTGCGATAACGCCGAGGGCGAAACTTGTCTTGTCAAAATGCGAACCTTTGATGCGAGTGTAGAGCTTTTCGTGCAGATCTTTGACAGACAGATCGGCAGCCTTCGCAATCTTCAGACCCAAATGCTTGCCATCATCGGCCTGCGTCCACTCGAGATTCTGCAGCGCGAATGCTTCTTCCAGAGTTCGTCCTGCGCGGGCATCGGCAGCGCCTTGCCACATCACTTCTTCCTTCGTTTGATAGGCGACACGAACAACCCCTGCAGATCCATCGGCGGCTTTTGGGGCTTTCGCATCGACGTCAGCGCTTAGCAGCTCTTGGATACCGACGATCTTCGGCAACCATTGCTTCAAGGTCTCATTCGACGTCTGCGCCCCAGGAGTATCGACAGTGCAAGACGACGCACGCGGCGGCTCATCGTCATCAGATTCATTTCCCGATCCAGATGACACACTGTCGAGATCGGTAATCACAAGCGTCGGCAGGCCGAGGAAGTCCACCAGCTTCTCGAAGCGATGCGCGAAGGCGCCCCCCACTTCGAGAATCGTCAGGTGGCACGAGCGCAGGTCCGGCACCGATTGCTCGATGACCAGTGGCAGCAGCAAACGCTCGACGTTGCCTTCGACCAGCACCGCAGCATCAGCGAAGAACAGATCGCAGTGGGTAAGCTTGATGTACTGCTGCAAGAACTCCCGGGTCGCGACTTCCTCTTCGAGGTAGAACGTCGAGAGGTTCTTGACGTCGCTTAACTGCAGACCGTTCGAAGCCGACCGGCAAAAGTAGCGAATCGGTTTAAAATTGCTTTCGTAGATGATGTGAGGGGAGTGGGTCGTGACGAGCAGCTGGGTCTGGAACTCCGGCTCGGATTTTGGCAAGATCTCAAGGATCTTCCGGATGAACACCTGCTGTAGTTGGGCGTGCAAATGCGCCTCAGGTTCCTCGATCATGACCAAATGAATCGGCGGACGGTCCTCCTCCGAATCGGCCCACGCCTGATGAAAGTCCAGCATCTCAACCACCATGTAAATGAGGTTCTTGAACCCCAAGCCGTTGTATTGGTCGGGCAGTGTCTGCTTAATCGCTGGTCCCCCCACCTGAGGTGGCAACGCATAGTGCACTTTCGCGCTTGTCCCGAGGATGCTATGCGCGTTGAACGACGCCTTGATGACTAAACCAGGGCTGGCGACGCCGGGATATCCCACCTCGCCGAGCCGGTTGAGAGTCGGCCCGAAGACCTCCGCGAAGTGTGTGTTCAATCGCTCCTCGGAGTCAGCGATAACTCCGAGCGCATCCAGATCGCTGTCTAGCTTTTGCAGGTTGCGCTCGTAGAATCGGCTCAACCGCTTCGAGAGGTCTTCGCTTCTCCCGTGCGAGTCGTAGTCGGACAAGTGCCGCTGAGCATTGAGGAAGTCAACCCTGACAATCGATCCGATCACCTTCGACGCACCGCTCGTATGCGTGCCAAGGAAGAACGGTTCGTAACCCTCGTTCGGCATGAACTCCTTGTCACACTGACGGGCGTCGAGCACGAAATACTTGATCTCGTATTCCTGCTGCAGACGCTTGCTCAGGTACTCAAACATCGTCTGGGGCCAGGGCTTGAACGAGGACGCCTCCTTGCCCGGCGCAGCCTCCGTCTTCGCGCGGGCCTCTTTATAGTTTGCGACGAGCTTCTCGCCGTTCCGAGGTCCATACAACATTCGGACACCCAGAGGCTCTCCTGCCCAATCCAGGCTGGGCAGTAGATCCATTGCCCGGTGCAGGTTATTGTCGTCCACGTCGAACCAGAGGTCGAACGTGATCTCTGGGAGATCCACGACGGAGTCACCGGAGTCTGGATCGAATGTGTTGAACGCCTGCCAACAGTCAGCTGTGAAGTCATAGATCTGGAACGGTGCCCTTGGCTGCTGGCCAAGGAACATCTGGAAGAGATGAGTCGCAGACGTCTTACCGCTGTTGTTCGCGCCAACGAAGATCGTGCGGTCGTCTTCCAGATCGATACGCACGCTCTTCAGTCGCCTAAAGTTCTGCACACGAAAAGACTTAATATGCACTCGTCCCCCAGATCTCTAAATTCCACATCGGTTCCAACCGCGTATTCTTCAAGCCCTTACAAATCAACAATATGCCTGCCAGACGCGAGCTTCTTTGACACGACCACCTATCGACTCGGACGCCGGCTGGACCGCGAGCCTGAGGACCTGAGGATCGCTCACGCGCCACTCGCGTGGCGCATACGACGCTCAGGAAATGCTTGCGAATCAGTCTATCTCGTTGCATTGACGGTGTAGCTCCTTGGCGCCGTCCCGAGCGGGGAATTCAGATGGTCTCAAAGGAGAGTGCATAGCCTTTGACCAAGGTCGCATATGGCGACTGTACCAACGACCTGAGTACGATGAACACCATCCGGCCTTTCGGGCTTCCCACTGGCAGATTCGGTTTGCGTACGAACTGACCCGCCACTCGCAAGATCAGGTCTCAGACAGGACTTTCAGGTCCAAGCAGGCGGAATTCGCCAGAGCAGAAGTCGTCGCTCGCCGCAAGGGCATTGAGCAACACCGGCTTCCAATGGTTCTCGCCACGAACGGCCGAGACAGAGTTGGCGTCGCGACGCAGATATTGCCGTAGACCAGGGAGTCCTTCGTGTCGATAATACTGGTAGTAAGCGTTGCGCTGCTCGGCCATGTGTTGAATTGCCTCATCCTGATAAAGGTCCGCGAGGCCGAGGTCCTGGAAGTGTGCTGCCAGAACATCATAGACGCTGCGACCCATGTTCGGAGATTGTGTGATCGCGTAGGTGACCTCCACAGTGTCCCCGATGGCGACCTTCGCATTAACGAACCGTTCCTTGGGCAGTTCCATCACGTACGGATGGAAGTAGAGGCGCTTTCCCGCCTTCTCGTAACGGGTCCTCTTTTTGTTATTACAGCGACGGCAGGCAGGAATCAGATTCAGCGCGAGCACTGAAAACTCGGGAAAAACACTCCTCGGTAGATAGTGATCAATTTCGCCAGCCTTGACGTTTCCGCACAGAAAGCAGAGTCCCGTGGTTGCAGAGAAGATCGTCGGACGTATGTCCGAGAAATCGATGGCGCGCAGGGCATCCCAGTTGTCCTTAAGTACGCTCGTTTCGTTTTCATTCCAGGTCACAGGGGCGCAGAGTCCATTGCCGTCTACATATGCGTGGTACCGATCAAAGATATTAGCTTCCAGAATTTTGAGCAATCGGGCGTCTTTGTATGATCGCTTGCCGACAAGCTTCCGAAAGAGCCTTTCACTGTTTATCGTCGGAGTAGTCGCTGCAATCATCGGCGGTTCATGTAGTTGAGGACGAGCGCCCGTGCCTGCGAGCTGAGGCCTGGCTCAAACATTGCCTCGATCTCATCAACCGAGTAACTCAATGCCAGGTCGGCGAGTACGCCTTGGTAGTCGGTTGCACTGCTGTCCAGGGAAAAGACGAATCGTGTGATGGTTCCGATTGACTCGCCGAACGTCTCGATCTCTGTTGGCTGGCCGGAGGTCTGCCCATCAATGCGCTCCAAGATAGTCACAAATCGAGCTGGGACTTCCTGAACAACGACCGGACTGTGCGTCGCCACGATCGCGAATGAATCGTATCGGCCCAAGAGAATTTGGACAGCCCTAAGCAACCCTGCGGCAAGCGGCGGGTGCAAGTGAGTCTCAGGTTCGTCGATTAGCACCAGTGAGCGCGGGCGTAGGTGTGCGGCAAGTTGAGCGACGATATTCAGCACGATCTTGTGTCCGGTACTAAGGCGGCCGAAGTCATTGATCGCCGAGTCGCGACCTAAGTTATTCCCGAGCCTGGTCAGGTCGACTCCAATGCGACCGAATGAGGGTTCCGCAGACAGCGCGTCGAACGCCTCCACAAGATGGCCACGCTCGGGGCGACTACCTGCGACATCAAGAGCTGTCGCAAATTCGGTCTCAATCTCATTGATTGACTTCAGTTCGTACGCGCCAGTGGGCTCGCTCTGCGACTTGTTGATTTGCCTCAACCCGCAGTAGGTATAGCCGAACCCGCTTGTCGAACCATCAGCATCAGTCGCGACTGTTTCGGGCGTCTTAAAAGTGTCGAAGGCGCTGTATGAGACCGCCACAACCGCACCGAAGGTGGTATCCGCCCCTTCCAGCCATGAACGTAGCTTGCTGCGATCCTTGACTCCCGCACGGCTGATGGTGAGTGCCAGATCTGCTAGCAAAGTGGTCTTTCCCACGCCGTTGTAGCCGATCAGTATGTGGCATCGACCCGGCAGCGGGCCGGCGTCGTTGAAATCGAACTTGATTGGTGTTACACCACCGTGGTGGTCCCACCCGAAGTTGAACGACGCGACGCCTGGCTGCTTGGCGCTTCCTGAAATGAGCTGGCTGCCAACGACGAGCGCGTTGTCTGCCTCACCGAACCGGAGTAGTGAAGTTTCCCAGCCCGGTTCACCATGGAACGCGTCGCGAATCGAAGAGTCTGCGGCAGCGTCCCGCATAGCAGCTAGATAGTCGTCGCGAAGCTTCGTGGGCAATGCCATCAGTTTTTCGTAGTACTCAGCAGACTGCCCTAGCGAGCAATACTTATCATCTAGCACCGTGAAGTTGGCGGCTATGGGCGTAGGTCCTTCAGCCTGCCCATGGACGAGAATCTTGACGTTGCCAAGGGATAGCTGGCTGCCGTCTTCGAGATAGATGTCCACCCTGAACATCGTCTTGAAATGGTAGTCATCCCAGCCGTCGCGACGGAGCAACGCGTAAGGTCGCCCCTGGCCGGGCGTCGTATTCTCATGATCTACTGCAAATCTCAACATCGCCACGTCCTCTACACCTGGGGAGACTCTATCGGTAAGTTCGTTGCCATGGATTGCCCGATGGATCAGGAAGTGTGAGCGACTGTTCGGGTTCGGCACCGTCCTGACTACAGCGGTCACATATCCTTATCCGGCCGACGATCCGGCGGGCGCCTAGTCAGCCTCAAATGCAGGGTGATAATTCATTTAGGCGTCCGAGACTCGCAATAGTGATCGCTGCGTAGCAGCCACTAGCCCCATTGGCTGAAAAACTGCGGTTGTAGTGGTCTGCGGTAAGCCCCATACAAGGGGGCGGGCTTCGCTACCCACATCCTCGGACTCAGCCATAAGCAAGCATCCCAATCGTGGTTTGGTGCGCCGGCACCGCCGCCACATATAGGGGCGAATCGATGCATGATGTTTCGTCGGGTTCCAGAGGAGGCTGAGCACATACATGCAGGTCAGTCCCGGATCACAACTGAGTCCGGGCTTTCACTCAAACTCAGTCCAGACTTAACATTACCTCCCAACTTTGGTCGAGCGCGGCATACTCTGCGCGTTCGCGTGAAGTCTGGACTGGCTGGCCAAATATCTGGACTACTGGACTGGTTCGCCCTAGGAGTCAGCAGATCTGGACGGGATGTATTCCGCTGCTGCTGCAGCCAACCGTCGCGGTCACTCCGGGCGTGTTCAGCAGTGTGGAGTTGCGCACGATGCTCACCATCGGCGCGGTTCTATTGGCGGTGGCCGCACGCGAAGTATGGGCCCTAGCACCTCGTCGTCGGTTTAATCTGAGCGCCTGGTGGATTGACGTGATGCCCGCCAGGATGAGGTCGATGCCGGCGAGGTATTGCTCACGATCGTCGTGCTCGGGCAGTTGCGCGGCCACCTGACTGATGAAGGGATACTCCGCGGGATCGAGCTGGGCCCACCCTGCCGCGACCGACCGAGGAACGCTGCGCGATCGGTATCGCGAGGGAGGAGCCTTGCGCCTGCGGCATACTGGCCGGCCAGTTCGAGGATGTAGTTAAAAAGCGCAGATGCGGAATCGAATTGACGGCGTTCAGGAATACCGAGCATGAATGGGCCCGGCACAGGAACTGGCTGACATGGTCCGCGTCCGACCAGGGGAACGGTTCGTTGATCGCTGGTGTCATCGACGGGGACGCTATCCACAGGACCTCAGCTGTACTACGAGTGCCCGCTCAGCCACCGGAAACAGTCCCACTCCACCACACCTGTTTGATCGTATCCGAGCGTCAGGCCGCAGCGAAGGTACTGCGATACTCGCTGGGAGTGGCGGCCATGATTCGGGTGAAGTGATGACGAAACGTGATCACCGAGGCAAATCCAACCATCCCGGCGATACGTTCCACCGGCACATCTGTGGTCTCAAGCAATTCCAAACTTGCATCGATACGTCTGGCGATGAGCCACTTGATCGGCGTTGTTCCAGTCGCTTTGGTGAATTGGCGTAGATAGCTGCGCCGGGACAGCATGGCCTGGTCCGCGAGTTCATCCAAGCTGATCGGTTGATCGATGCGGGCCAGCGCCCAATTCATGCTGTCGGTGATGGTGGTGTCACCGGCCGGCGACGGCAATGGACTTTCGATGTATTGCGCCTGGCCGCCGGAACGATGCGGTGCCGCCACCAAGCTCCGAGCAACAACATTGGCGATCTGCGGGCCGTAGTCGAGGCGCACGAGGTGCAGTGAGAGGTCGAGTCCAGCTGAGCATCCGGCGCTCGTCAACACAGAACCCTCGTCGATGTAGAGCGGGCGCGGATCGACATCAACTGCGGGATAGCGCTCTTGGAGCATGGCGGTGTACCGCCAATGTGTTGTCGCACGCTTGCCGTCGAGAAGGCCCGCCGCAGCGAAGACAAACGCACCCGAACAGAAGGAAACCATTCGTGCGCCCCGATCGGCGGCAAGGCGAACCGCCTCGAGCAAACCCGGTGACACAGACTCGCGCACATCGGCCACACTCGGGATGATCACGGTGTGCGCGGAAGCGAGATCGTCGAGGCCGTACGGCGTTCGCAGGTTCGCGCCGCCCACCATCCTCACCGGTCCACGGGTAGCGGTACACAGACGCAGGTCGTACCAGGGTTGCTCGATACCTGGCCAGAACAGCTCGGACAGCTCCGAGAGACCAAAGATCTCTGCCGCTATCCCCATCTCTAAACCAGTCATCCCGTCGTACGCGAGCACGGCTACCCGACGACGGTCAGCACCTTGAACCTCACTCATGTCACTATCTTATCGATAGTAGGCATCAGTGCCACTGGTCGGCGCGTCCCAGATCTCCGATCATTGATCTATGCAGAAAAGGAACCGCCAAGCGACACACAAGTTTTGGAGCGCAATCGGCAAGATTGTTGCCGGTGCCAGCGCGGGCAATGCGCTGCGCCACAACATCGCGCCTGCCGATCACTCGTCGGCGCGGTCTGATCCGGCCACACGTCACCTGGGTAGTGGATCCAACGAAGCGATCAGGAGTACAGCACCTTAGCCATGTGCGGCTGAGATCCACAGGTGGGCCAAGGTTTCCGCCGTCCGAGTAAGCGAAGCACCACGACGTGAGGCTTGGTATAACGAGCGCTCGGTCATCCACACCAGCGCCTTGGTGACTGCTTTTGCTTCGGCGGGCCCCTCACCTGGCGGCAAACCCGCGCGAATCATCACCGGACACAGGGTGTCCACCGTGGCAGTCACCGTACGCTGCCAGAGGTCGTCGATGTCGGGAACAGTTGGCGACAAGTCGACCGCGGCCCGCATCACGCTGCCGTGCTCGTCCCACATGCGCGCAGTCTGAATCAGACTGTGCTGCACCGCTTCCAGTGGATCACCGGGCCGCTCGGAAGCACCTGCGCGCTGAAGGTCCGAGAGAAGGCCTGCAAGTGTTTTTTCGACGAGCGCGGTCAGGACCGCGTCTTTGGAGCCGAAGTAGAAGTACAGCGCGCCCCGAGTGATACCGGCCGACGTCGCAATGGTTTCGACGGTCATCCGATCCAAACCGTCATTCGCCAACTGCCGCTCCGCGGCGTCGAGGATCGCGAGCTCTCGCTGATCCCCCTTGGAGGGAGACACCCGGCGGCGGCCCTTGGCTTCCCTGGGTTGCGACATGCCGCCACCCTACCTGTGTAGACATTTATCTACACAGCGTCGATTTTTATCTGCGCCATGTACAGTCGCCGATATGACGGCAAGCAACAAGCAGAAGATATTTGCGATCACAGGTGTGAGTTCCGGTCTCGGTCGTGCGTTTGCCGAGGCAGCGCTGGAAGCCGGACACACCGTGGTCGGGACAGTGCGCAAGCAGGCCGATGCGGAGGCGTTCGCGGCAATCGCGCCGGGCCGGTCGGTCGCTCGGCAGCTCGACGTCACCGACGACGATGCGGTCTTCGCGGTGGTCAACGACATCGAGGCGTCGCTTGGTCCGATCGACGTTGTGATCGCGAACGCCGGGTATGGGCACGAGGGGGCGTTCGAGGAGTCTCCGATGTCGGAGCTGCGAGCACAGTTCGATGTCAACGTTTTCGGTGCGGTCGCCACAATCAAGGCGGTCCTGCCCCACATGCGAGCCCGCCGCAGTGGGCACATCTTCGGTGTCACCTCGATGGGTGGGATGATGACCGTACCGGGCCTGGCGTACTACCACGGCAGCAAATACGCGCTCGAGGGAATCTTGGAAACCGTGGGCAAAGAGGTCAAGGCCTTCGGCATCCACGTCACCGCCATCGAACCCGGATCCTTCCGCACCGACTGGGCCGGACGCTCGATGGTCCGCACCGACCGATCGATCGCCGACTACGACGATTTGATGGAGCCCGTGCGGGCCAACCGTCTGGCCGCCAGCGGAAATCAGCTCGGCAATCCCGTCAAGGCAGGCGAAGCCATCCTCAACGTCATCGACGCCCCGAATCCGCCGGCACACCTGGTGCTCGGTTCGGACGCCCTACGGCTCGTAACAACCGCCCGCACAGCCGTGGACAACGACATCAGCGACTGGGAAACACTCTCCCGCTCAACGGACTTCCCCGACGGAGCACAACTCTGACCCGCATTCACAACGCGTTGCCACCGAGGCGCCGGCTCCCTGGTCCTGCTATTGGCGATAGATCTCCACGTGGGCGTTGGTGATCACTAAGGCATTCAACGAGGGGGCACCCCAATTCGTGCTGCATCCCCCGGTCGCCTGACCTGTCGGCACGAAGGAGCGACTGGACTGGCTGTAAGGCCCGACCTCGTAAAGCGGAAAAGCGTACGGAATACCGTGCAGGCCCCAACAGTCGACGATCAGCACATACTCCCTGCCGGGGGGAGCACTGGTGTCATCACAGTTCACCGATGCGCTGAAGGCATCCCAATGGATGGCGCAATTCGGGGGCGCTGCCTGGGCGGCAGGCTGACCGCCCGCGTGGGCGGTGCCTGCGCCGACGAACGCCGCGACGGCCAACCCCGATACAACAGTGGCGGTGATGCGTGCAGCGATAGATGCGCTTCTCATTTGAGATCCATTCGGTAGCAGTATCACTACTGTCGGTTATGGAAGTTGGGACGTTACGCACGTCCCACCCCTGCGCGCCCCGACACAGAGGAGACTGCCCGTGAAGCTGTCGATCGTCGACTTGGGAACTGTTGCACCCGGCACCACGGAGAAGCAGGCGCTGGTTGATTCTCTGGAGACTGCCCGCCATGCGGAAAACGCAGGGTTCCACCGCATCTGGTTCGCCGAACACCACCTGAGCCGGTCAGGTGCCTCTCATCACCCCGAACTGTTGATCGCAGCCGCGGCGATGCAGACGTCCGACATCCGGCTCGGTTCCGGCGCCGTGTTGATGAACCACTACAGCCCGTTCAAGGTTGCGGAGATGTTCAAACAACTGGAAGCAATGGCCCCCGGCCGCATCGACCTGGGCATGGGCCGCGCGACCACAGGTCCTGTCATCGATATGGCACTGCAGCAGAACAGGGAGCACCAGGCTCACGTCGACCACCAGCAGCAGGTACTCGAGACCCTGTCGTGGCTGTATGACGCCTTCCCCGACAACCACCCGTTCGCCGGACACCAACTCATGCCGTCGGTACCCGAGGTCCCGCAGACCTGGCTTCTCGGGTCGAGTCCGAACGGTTCGAATCTGGCGGCAGGTCTCGGCATCGGCTACACGTTCGCAGGCTTCATCCGTCCGACCGATGCAGCACCGGCGCTACGCCACTACCGCAAGAACTTTCGGGCCCAGGGCTTCGGACTCGACAGTCCTCGCGCAATCCTGGCCGTCAACGTCACCGTCGGCGAAACCAGGGCCGACGGCGAACACCTCGCGAACTCCGCGAAGGGGTTCTACGCACGCCTGAGCCGAGCCGGGCGCTCTGCGGGATCGGTGAGCATTCCGTCCGCTGACGAGGCGGTCCGGGAGATGACCGATGCGGAGAAGAGCGAGCCCACGACCATCATCGACGGTCGCTGGCCCCGGTTCGTGGCGGGCGGTCCTGACGACGTGCGCGCGACGCTCGAACAGATGGCCGAGGAGAGCGGCGCCGATGAACTGATGCTCCAGGACCTCATCGCCGAACCCATCGCCCGTCGCCAGTCCCACGACCACATCGCGCAGGCGTTCGGACTGCCGCCCCGGCACGGTTTCACCAACCCTGTTGGGCAGGCTGCTCATTGAAATCCCCCGCGCCTGTCGACACCGTCGTGACCGAGCCAGGACCGCGGATCACGACCGGTGATGGCCACCGTCCGGTCTAGCAACGACATAGTCTCGCTGCCCTCGACCTGCTCGCCCCACAGTTCTGGTATCGGGGCATCCGGGACGAAAACCGCCACGTGGCCATGGCAGGCGCGCACCAGTTGTTCGGGTGCGGCAAACCCGCGGCCGGTGGCCACTGCCAGATCCCAGCCGTGGACGATGACCTCGGTCAGGGCAATCTTCCCCCAGGTCTCGTTCGATAGTTCGAGACCACCCACGTCGGAGTCCCCGACCCAGGCCCGCGCCTGCAACCAAGCGCTTCCCAGGTCACGTACGTGGTCGCCGACCTGCAGTCGGGATGCGTGGTCCTCGACGGCGCCGACGGCGGGGCTCGACATTGCGCCATCGGCCACCGCTGTGAATCCGATGGCGCCCTCGTCGATGTGCATCAACAGGTCGGCCACGGTGTAGTCGTCGCACGGTGTCGGCCGCTCGAGATCATCCGTACCCACCTGCGCAATGAGATCCGCCAATGCCTCCGCTGCCGCCCTGAAGTCGATCATCAACGCCGCCTTCCCATCGACTGTCCCGAACTTATAGACCGAAGAGAATGCCCGACGTCATCGGTGGCGGCAGGCCAGGGAATTAAACGGACCGCAGTTCTATTTATATGGTCATGAAGAACATCGGATTTCTGTCGTTCGGGCATTGGTCGGACTCGCCGGGCTCACAAACGCGGTCTGCCGCGGACACTCTCCTGCAATCCATCGATCTCGCCGTTGCGGCCGAAGAACTCGGTGCGGACGGCGCCTACTTCCGGGTTCACCACTTCGCCCGCCAACTCGGCTCTCCGTTTCCGCTGCTCGCAGCGGTTGGCGCAAAAACAAGTCGGATCGAGATCGGCACCGGTGTGATCGACATGCGCTACGAGAACCCGATGTACATGGCCGAAGACGCAGGCGCTGCCGACCTCATCTCAGAAGGCCGGCTGCAGTTGGGAATCAGCCGTGGATCCCCCGAGCAGGTCATCAACGGTTACCACTACTTCGGTTACGTCCCCGGTGAGGACTCGAACGACGCCGAGATGGCGCGCGAGCACACCGACGTCTTCCTCAAGGTCATCTCGGGCGCGAAATTCGCCCAGCCCAACCCGTCGCCGATGTTCCCGAATCCGCCCGGTGCGCTCGGTATCGAACCGCAGTCGCCGGGCCTGCGCGACCGGATCTGGTGGGGCGCGGGCAGCCGCGCGACCGCCGAGTGGACCGCGCAGCAGGGCATGAACCTGATGAGTTCGACATTGCTGGCCGAGGACACCGGTGTCCCCTTCCACCAGCTACAGGCCGAGCAGATCGAGCGATTCCGCGACACCTGGAAAGAGGCCGGTCACGAGCGGGAGCCACGAGTATCGGTGAGCCGCAGCATCTTTGCACTCGTAGACGACCGCGACCGCGCCTACTTCGGTCGTGGCGGCGATGACGCCGATCAGGTCGGTGTCATCGATGGAGGCATCGCCCGGTTCGGTCGCAGCTACGCCGACGAACCGGACCGACTGATCGAGCAGCTCCGCGAGGACGAGGCGATCGCCGCGGCCGACACTTTGCTGCTCACCGTGCCGAATCAGCTCGGCGTCGACTACAACGCCCACGTCATCGAATCGATCCTCGAACACGTCGCGCCCGCACTCGGCTGGCGCTGACGGCCGGGCCGAGAGGAGCCGCCGACACACGTCCCGCCCGACGTACCATCGCATTATGGACGAACCCGGGCGACCATGGCCGGGTCGGCGGGGTCGGCCGGAGATCCGAATTGCGCCCCCGCAGGAATCCGCCGCCGATCACCGACCCCAACTCGTCGACGCCGCCGCGGTCGTATGGCTGGTCGCGGCGGCGACGTTGGTGACCGCCGCCGTCGGGACCGCGCTCAACCACGCGGACGTGCGCGATGCGGTGTCTGATTCCTTCGCCGCCGAGCACCCCGCAACTGACCGCAACGACACCGCTCGGACAGTGGACTTCATCATGATCGGCAACGCCACCGTGGCGCTGTTGATCGTGGCGGTCGCGGCCGTCGGGATCATCCGGGTTCGCGACCGGCTCAACTCGGGACGCACGGCGCTGGCCGTCATCGCCGCAATCGCGGTGGCCGTCGAGTTCCAGTACTGGTGGGTCTCCGAGCCTGCCCATGAGGTGGTCGGCGGGGTGATCGCCATTCTGCCGCTCGTGATGGCCGGTTTCGCGGTGATCGGTAGCTCTCTCCTGTATGCACCCGCCGTGGGCACGTGGCTCGATGCACCCATACTCGCGGACCGATGATGACCAGTGCCGAAACAATTCGCTACATAGACCTTGTATTGAAAACGGACGCGTTGTAGTTTGGGTGTGTGTCGACGGCCAAGGAAGACGCCGAGGCAGTGGGTACGCCACCAACAACACGTACCTACCGATCCCCGCGGCGACGTTTACAGGCGGCTCAAACCCGGGCCGCCGTCCTTCAGGCCGCCAACGAGTTGTTCGCCGCGAACGGGTGGGTTGGCACCAACATGGCGCTCATCGCGCGCACCGCTGGTGTGTCCGTTGAAACCATCTACGCCACAATCGGATCCAAAGCCGAAGTGTTGAAGCTTGTTGTGGACGTGGCGGTCGCCGGTGACGACGAACCCGTCGCGTTGGCCGACCGACCCGAATACGCCGCGCTCGGAAGCGGGCCCACGCTCCGAACCAGAGTCCGCGCGGCGGCCGGGTTGATGGGCGCCATCAACGAACGCACGTCTCGACTCGACGCCGCCTTGCGTCAGGGTGCGGCAACGGACGACCGCCTCGCCGAGCTTCTCTGCACGCTCGACCGAAACCGCCGCGAGCAAACTGCCGCCGGTGGTCAATTGATCGCGGGCCGCAAGCTCCGCGACACCGAATTCGACGAGATCTGGATGCTCACGAGCATCGCGGTTCACGACCTGCTCGTCCGCGACTCCGGCTGGAGCCGGGATCGGTACGAGAATTGGCTCGCCGACCGCATCGAGGAACTGTTCTCACGCCCGGCGTGACAAGCCAGGCCCGCCGAAAGGCAAGAAAGATGAACACCGATCCGACCGCACCCGCCGATACGCGGATCAACAGCATCGTGCACACCGCGCTGCGCCGAGACATCACCCGAACGAAGACCGCGCTTCGACAACAACCTTCGCCAGATGCCGTCCAGCGGACGGCGATTGCCGACCACCTGATCTGGATGACCGAGTTCCTGCACCGGCATCACACTGCCGAGGATGGGTTGTGGCCACTGATCCGGCAGCGCAACCCCACCGCCGGTCCGCTGCTCGATCAAATGGAGGCCGACCACGCGCGCGTCTCGCCGGCGATCGACCGCTTGGCCGCAGCCGCCACGAACTACCGCGCAGACGACTCGGCACTGCCGGAGCTGGCGTCTTCGGTCGAGGCGCTCGAGAACGAGCTCCTCCCGCATCTGCGTCGCGAGGAGGACGAGATGATGCCGATCGTCTCGCGCACTCTCACCCGTGCCGAGTTCGACGAATGGGACCAGACGACGAACATCGCGCCGAAGAGCAAGCGCGAACTCGGGATCGAGGGACACTGGCTCATCGACAGTCTCGATCAGGAGCGGTACGACCTCGTCGTCAACCTGGTACCCCCGGTCGTGCGTTTTGTCGTGCTCCACGGGTTTGCCCGTCCGTATCGGCGTGCCTGCACCGCACGGTGGGGACCGGCTGTCGACGTTGCGCCGCGACTGCAGCGCGCCGAAGGCGGGTTTCGCACCGATGGAACGGTGAGCCTGCACATCGACGCCGAGCCGAAAGTTCTATATGCCGTCATCGCCGACGTCACCAACATCGGTGAACGAAGCCCCGAATGCCGCTCGTGCACATGGCTTGCCGGATCCCAGCCGGGAACCGTGGGCGCTCGGTTCCGCGGTCACAACAAGTCAGGGCTCGCGCGCTGGTCCCGGGTCTGCGAGGTCGTCGCCGCCGATCCCGGCGTCGAGTTCGCGTTCCGCACGATCCCCGAGCGCATCGACCGGACCCGGCACGACTCGACCACCTGGACGTACACGTTCACGCCCGAGGGCAACGGAACGCTGGTCACGCACTCCTACGACATCACCGTGCTACCCCCGCGACCACTGATCTGGCTCTATTCCAGACTCTTCCCACACCACACCGACATGCGGCCGCACATGCTACAAAACCTCACAGCTCTGCAGCGGCAGACCGTCGGCACCGAGGTTCACGCAGGCGCCCGGCACACCTGACGCTCAGATCCGTGGTCTCGGTAGGGTTCCTTGTATGGTCCGAGCCGGTACGAGCGTCAGCTGATGGAAACCGTCTTGCTCGGGTCCGGTGCCGCCGACGGATGGCCGAATGCGTTTTGCCGATGCGATTCCTGTATCTCCACATTGCGTCGTGGTGACATACGTGGGCAGACGGCGGCCTTTGTCGACAACACACTCCTGATCGATTGCGGACCGGAGGCGCCTGCTGCCGCGAGCCGACTCGGACGCACGCTGGCGGACGTCGGCACCATCCTGATCACCCACGACCACCCGGATCATTTTGGACCGCAGGCGTTGTTGTTCCGATCATGGATCACCGACGCCGGCCCGATCGACCTGGTGGGCCCGGTTGATGCACTCGATCGGGCAAGGGACTGGATCGGACCGAACGATCCGGTCACCCTACGGCCGGTCGCTGCCGGTGATCGAATCATGCTCTCCGGCTATGAGATCCGGGCGCTGGCAGCGAACCACCACGTCTACCTCGACGGCGACTGCGTGCTGTACGACGTCACAGGTCCGGACGGCTCGCGACTCCTGTGGGCCACCGATACCGGTCCGCTGCCAGACGAGTGGTACTCCGAGATCGCCGGTGCTCACTATGACGCGGTCTTTCTCGACACCACCTTCGGCGACACACCGCACTCCCCCGGCCATCACACACTCGACGACGCTCTCAAGACGATCACTGCCCTACGGGCCTGCGAGGCCGTCGACGACCTGACGGACGTCGTCGGGGTGCACCTGAGTCATCACCATCGGTCGATCGATCACGTTGCGTCGCAACTCTCCACCGTGGGGGCACGGCCCGGCGCCGACGGCGACATCATCGGTCGTCCGGTTCCACCGGCGCGGCTTGCTCCGTCGCAACAAACCACAAGCTCAGGATGACCTCGTCGGTTGGCGCATCCAGGTAGACGGTCGCGGTCGCTATCCTGGCCCGGTGGCCCCTTCACCTGCCGGCACGCGCCGCTGTCCCTGCACCAGTGGTCTGACGTGGGAAGACTGCTGCGGACCCATCTTGGCCGGTGACCGGCAGGCCCCCACCGCCGAAGCGCTGATGCGTTCCCGCTTCTCCGCCTTCGCGGTCGGTGACGGCGACTACCTCTTGCAGAGCTGGCACCCGCGAACGCGGCCCGATTCAATGGACCTCGACGAGTCCATGCGCTGGTACCGCCTCGACATCGAATCCACAAGCAAGGGTTCGCTTTTCGACACGGTCGGAGAAGTCACCTTCACCGCGTTCTACCGGATCAAAGGCGACGGTGCCGGAACCTTGCACGAGCACAGCAGGTTTGAGCGGCTCGACGGGCGCTGGGTGTACGTCGACGGCGTCGTCACCGACTGAGCCGTGAAGGACTGAGCCGTGACGGACTGAGCGATTTCGATGACCCGACGGTGGTCAGGATCCTGTGGTCGAACCGATCGATGATCCACCGCCGGTGGAACCGGAGTCCCACCCCGCGCCGAGTACAAGCGCGCCAGTTGCACCAATCAGGTCGGAACTCAGGTTGCAGATGCTCACCACCACATAAACCCCTTCGGGGATGTTCTCAAAAGTCCCGGACACCACGTTTTCACTGTTGGCACCTCGCAGCAGGTTTACCGCGGTGATCGCACCAGCGTCGTCCAGTTCCTGAAGCAGGGCAAGAACATCGATGTCGGGGTTACCCAGGATGTAGTCGACCAACACCGGTCCAACCACCGGCGCGGCTCGAACCGCGTCGACCACAGCGGTGGTACACGAGCCCGGCAATGTGAGCGATCCGATGAGCGGCACCCGCGGCACATCGGTGACCGTGTAGATGATGGAATGGCCGCTCACCTGGACGGAGTACCCGACCCCTCGTTCAATACTTATTGCCGGCACGACACCGGGTTCAGCGGGTCTCGCGTTGACGAGCGCGGGAGCTGCAAGAACGGTCGCAGCCACAGTCGCGAGGATGAGCACGATTCTTGCGAGCACGTTACGAAGCATCGCTGCACCCTTACGTCGGGTCGGTATATACCGTTTCGATCACCGATGCTAGCTGCGCATCACAATCCGCACCGCGAATCCGCTCAATGTGTCTGCTCAGCGTCTGGGTCGGGTGTGACGAAGCGGCGGGAGAGTTCGTAAATCTCCCTGAACACGCGCCTGGATGATTCGGCCCA
Organism: Williamsia sp. Y712; assembly: GCF_059445525.1. Lineage (NCBI taxonomy): Bacteria > Bacillati > Actinomycetota > Actinomycetes > Mycobacteriales > Nocardiaceae > Williamsia > Williamsia sp. Y712. The sequence goes on along the minus strand of NZ_JCAIUN010000001.1, from coordinate 1,320,606 downwards.
CGGCATGAGGATCGGGAAGACGTGGAACATCCCACGTTCTTCCATCGCGTGTACCCGCACGCCTGCACCCTCGAGGTTGGCGACAAACTCCCGGATGCCGTCGCGGAACATCTCGTCGGCGCCCCAACACACAAATGTCGGCGGGAACCACGCCGGATCGGCGGTGGCGTACACCGCGGACACCCGTTCGTCGTTCGGTTGGACGCCTTGCAGGTACGGCGCGGCCGGCAGGTTCCAGGGCAGGATGTCGAGCTGCGCGTTCTCAGTGATCGACGGGTGGTCGAAGTCGAAATCGACCTCAGGGGAAAACAATGCGATCGCGGCCGGAGCGGGCAGATCCTGCCGGTGGAGATGCGAGATCAGGGATGTTGTCAGTCCACCTCCACCGGAGTCACCGGCGACAACGAGGTGCTCCGCCTCGACACCACGGTCGAGGAGTCCCCGATAGACGTCCGCGGCGTCGAGCATGCCGGCGGGGAACGGGAACTCAGGGGCCATTCGATAGTCGGCGATGAAGACTTCGGCTCCGGTGATCCGCACCAAAGATGAGGCAAAGGCGGCATACATGATCGGTGAAGTACCGATGTACCCACCGCCATGGAGATAGAGGATGGTCGCGCCGATCTCCTGTTTGTCGTCGGATTCATCGACGTACGCGTCGGTGCTGGCCTTCGCCCGGCACCAGATTCCATCGATCCCTCCGATCGTGTCGTCAGTGATCTCAACACTGTCGGTGGCCTCGACGAACGGCGGCACCACCACTCGGCAGATCTCGTCGAGAATCTTCTCCATCGACCGGAACTCCTCGATGGGTAGCCCCATCGAGTAACCCATGAACGAACGGACGGCCTGCCGGGTGACCGATTGGCCGATGTTGTCGAGCAGACCGCCTGGCCCTTCCCACGGTCGCCGGAAAGGCACCTTGGCCAGCCCGTTCAGCATGCTATCCGCCAGACCCATCACGGCCAGCGCAGTCACCGGCTTGGACGCTGTCTTCACATCGGGACGATCAGCCATCACCATGCCATCCATCCTATGGGCGGATGGTCACAGATTGTGGCCGTCGCGCCGTCACCGAGATCCGAACTGAACCAGGCTGTGATAATTTGCCGAAAACATCGAGGGGGGCTCCGGTGCCGTATTTCGCGTTCATGGGTACGTCTGCGCTGCCCTATTCAGTGGTGATCACAGGCGTGCTCCTGTTTGCGGCAGCATTCGGGGCCATCGACGTACTAGGCAAGAACAGCAGCACAATCCGACACCTCCCCCAGTGGGGGTGGCTGTTGGTGGTCGTGGCACTGCCGGTGCTCGGATTGCTCATCTGGTGGGCCCTCGGCCGGCCTCGTAAGCGTCGTACGCGCTCGCAACAGTCCCCGGCCGTGATCTCGGCATTCCCTGAATATGACCGAAAAGGCCGCTTTGTTCCGCAGGATCCGGTGGCAGACGCCGCGTTCTTGCAGCAGTGCCGTGAACGAGCCGAAGCTCAACGCCGCGAGGCTGAACTCGAACGGCGCCGACGGGAGTCTCGTGGCCTCTGAGATCGGGCCGAAATCGCCGCGATGACGGCACTGTCGTAGTCGCGACCCACCGCTGGCTTGTGTAAGCAATAGCCAGCATCTAGGCTCAGCTCATGGTCATAGGTCAGCCCATCGTGGCACCCACCCGCGCAGACAACTCCCGCTGGTACGCCCTCGCCGCAGTCTGTTTCGGCATGATGCTGACCTTCCTCAACATCACCGCAACCATCTCCTCTGTTCCGGCCATCGAAGAGGATCTCCAGGCGGGCAGCGCGACGATGGTCTGGATCCCGAGCATCTTCGCGCTCGTGGTGGCCAGCCTGGTGCTGTCGTCGGGAACCCTCGGCGATGTCATCGGTCGCCGGACGGCGTTCGTGATCGGGTCGGCCATCATGTCGGCGGGCAGCCTCTGCTCGTTCCTCGCACACTCCAGCGGATGGGTCCTCGCCGCTCAGGCCATCACCGGAGTGGGCGCAGCGCTGGTCCTGCCCAACAGCCTCGCCATCATCAGCAACAGCTTCACCCAGCCCAAGGAGCGCACCGAGGCCATCAGCATCTGGGCCGCCTGTTCCGGACTCGGACTGGCCATCGGGCCGCTCTCCGCCGGTGCCGTTCTTGGTGAGTTCTCTTGGAACACCGTCTTCTTGGTGAATGCCGTCGCTGCTCTCGTCGTGACCCTTGTCGCGCCGTTCGTGGTTCCGCAGAGCAAGGTGGCCGGCGCACATCTCGACCTTCCCGGACTCGTCACCGCCACGGCCACCATCGCCTCCCTGACGTTTTGGGTCATCGACGGATCACACAACGGATTCTCCTCGACGCGTGCAATCATCGCGATCGTTGTATTCGTCTGTGCCCTGGCCTTGTTCATCGCATACGAGCGCGCGGTCGATGCGCCGATGCTCGACTTGAAACTCTTTCGTTCACCCTCGTTCTCCACCGTCATGGTGGTCAGCGCCACCGTCCTCTTCGGGTTCACCGGCCTGTCCTTGATCTCGGTGCTCTTCCTCGAACGGGTCGGCGCGCTGAGCGCCTGGACGACCGGTCTCCATCTCCTGGCACTCATGGCGACATACGTGGTGGTCAGCGGGATCGCGCCACGACTGCTGCCGCGCTTGGGTTTCAAGGTGATGCTCACCGGGGGATTGCTGATCACCTCTGCCGGCTCACTGCTGTTGCTGCGGGTACACCCGAATGACGGCTGGACCGACCTCTCCATCGCATTGGTGGTCCTGGGTATCGGATTCGGTTCACTCATCGCGCCCGCCACCGCCGCCGCCATGAACAGCGTGGCTCCCGCCCAAGCCGGGATGGCCAGCGGCACCGTCAACATGTTCCGCCAGCTAGGCGGGGTTCTCGGGACCAGTGTGCTCGGATCAATCCTGACAGCACAGCTGGCCGGAGCCCTACAGACACAATCGCCCGCCGAGGCCTTCGAGTCCGCCTTTCACATCTGCGCGGTGGTTGCCGCGATCGTGTTCGCGGTCGTGGCGATACCTGCCGCACTGTTCGTTCACAGCCGACCGTCGCACAACTGACCCGCGTTCAGGCGAGCCTCCTTGGGGATTGGGTCGGCGGCGGGGTACGAATGGTGCACTGCCGAAAGCAAGGAGGCCAGAGATGAACGAGTGGTACTACAACCTCTCCACAGGCGAGGTCAAGGAAAAGATGCCGCGAGGTTTCGACCGGATGGGGCCGTACCCGACCGAGGACGCAGCACGCCATGCCTTGGAGATCGCAAAAGAGCGCAACAAGGCAGCTGACAAGTACGACCAGGACTGAGCATCGCCGGATGCACCCCACCGCATCGACCGCGCTACGCAGATGCCTTCGAACTCTGATCCGTACCGTGGATCGGGCAGGTGCCGCCGACGGCGCCGCCTTCGATGAGCCCGACCTCATGCGGCCGCATGTGGCCTCAAAACGGTTCGGCTGGACCCACTTCGGGATCATGATCCCCGATCTACCCGAACCGCATCGGTTCTTCTCGGTGATGTCGCTGATCGGAGCGACGGGTTCGTTGGCATTCGACAACGACCAGGCCCTGGCTGCGCAGCCCCGGAAGAACGCTGCGGTGGTCGCAGGCACTGCGGCATCACATCCCGCGCATTTCGGGAACTATGCGATCGGAAGCGACTTCGTCTCGCACCCGGACGGCTCGCTGATCAAATTCGGCAACGACCTCTCCCTCACCGGCACCTACCCGAAGTACCAACTGACGGGCAGCCTCAATGGCGTCGACATCTCTCTTGAACTCCGCAATACAGACAAGGTGTCGTGGTTCTTTCGCACACCGGTCTACAAGCATCTGAGCCTGCTCACCGAATACCGCGGAACATTTCGCCACCAGGGCGTCGACACCACCGTCGAAGGGTTGTGCGCGTTCGAATACGGCGCCTGCCCGAGCCCATACCTGTTGCGGTCCAAGCCTCTGCCCGCCTCCCTCAAGGCGCCGCTCGACTACTTCGTCTACCACATCGTCAACCTCGACAACGACAACCAGGTTCTGCTCAGCCAATACTCGCTCGGCGGCACCCCGTTGCTGACCACTGCGCTGCATCGATCCCGCACCAGCTACGGAACCCGTTTTGCCGACGTGCAATTCGAGGTGACCGCCGTCCGAGATGCACCCGAGCCGACACCGTATGGAACGCCCATGCCACTACCCCGGTCCACGCGCTTTGTGGTGCGAGACGGTGCCGGCAAACTCTGGCTGGATGTGCACACCGACATGGACACCCCGTTCACCTACGGCCTCGGCACCGGATTTGTCAGCGGATTCGCTTACGCCGCAACGTGGCAGGGCCGTGACATCACCGGTCGCGGATACGTCGAATACATCGACCGCCGTTCCCGCTGACCGATCAACGTCGACGAAGTGCCGGGTCGAGGAGCGACGGCGGAGTGTCAACCTTCTCATCGGGAGCGAGGTCAACACCGGGAGCGACTATCTCATCGATCGCGTCGAGGACATCACCCGGCAGAACTGTGTCCGCGGCCGCGAGTTGAGAATGCAGATGATCCATCGTGCGCGGACCGATGAGCGCACTGGTGACGGCCGGATGCGCGGTGACGAATCCGAGCGCGAGCTGGATCATCGTCAGACCTGCTTTGTCGGCGACCACCGCCAACTGTTCAACTGCTTCCATCTTTGCGCGATTGGCGGGGACGGCCGTATCGAACCGCTGCGGCATGAAAGCGGAACGGCTCGTGGTGATTTCGCGATCCTTTCGGATTGCGCCGGACAGCCAACCGGAGGCCAACGGGCTCCAGGCCAACACGCCGAGTCCATACTGCTCGGTGACCGGCAGGACATGGGATTCGATACCCCGCTGCAGGATCGAATAGCTGGGCTGTTCGGTCACATACCGGCTCGTGTGATTCGACCTGGCGGACCACTGCGCCTGCACGATTCGGTACGCCGGGAATGTCGAACTCCCGAAGTATCGGATCTTTCCTGCGCGTTGCATATCCGTGAGTGCCGACAGCGTCTCCTCGTCGCTTGTGGCCGGATCCCACCGATGAACTTGGTAGAGATCCACGTGATCGACGCCCAGTCGACGCAGGCTGTCGTCGAGTGCGGTGATCAGCCAGCGGCGCGAACCACCCCGATGGTTGCGCTCATCGCCCATCGGCATGGTCGCCTTGGTGGCCAGGACGACGTCGTCGCGCCGGCCTGCGATTGCCGCACCAACCATCTCCTCCGACTCGCCCTGGCCGTACATGTCGGCGGTATCGATGAGGTTGACGCCCGCGTCGAGCGCGGCGTCGACGATCGCGGCGGACTCCTCCGTGCTGACCCGACCGATACTGCCGAAGTTCATCGCGCCCAACGCCAGCGTGCTGACCTGCACGCCCGTCTGACCCAAAGTGCGGTACTGCATGTGATCTCTCCTCGATAGGGATTTCGGAAGGAACGCCCGACTGGTGCCGCAGCAACCGCTCTGGCATCCTGAGTAAACGGATCCATGTTCCGTTAACCAACATACGGAACAAGGTTCCGTTTGCCAAGAGGCAATCCTCAGACAGGGGCGAAGTGGCCGAGAACGAGAGCAGCCAGGGGTCGCCGGTGCCGAAGAAGCGTGCCGACGCCCGCCGAAACAATGAGGCGCTGCTGGACGCGGCAGCGACCGCGTTTGCCGAGTCCGGCGTCGACGCGGCAGTGCGCGACATAGCCACCCGGGCCGGGGTCGGGGTCGGCACGATCTATCGCCACTTCCCGACACGCTCCGACCTCATCGTCGCCGTCTACCGGCACCAGGTCGAGGCGTGCGCCGAGGCAGGCCCCACACTGTTGGCCAACGGCACTTCGCCGCACGCGGCCCTGACGTCGTGGATCAATCTCTTTGCCGACTTCCTCGTGACCAAACACGGCCTCGCAGAGGCACTTCAGTCGGACGAGGCGGGCTACCGGACGCTGCACGCCTACTTCATCGACCGACTCGTACCGGTCTGCGCCGACATCCTCGAAGCCGCCCGAAAAGCCGGGGAAATCCGTTCTGACATAGGCGCTTACGCGCTGATGCGTGCAGTCGGGAATTTGTGCATCGGCAACGAGCACGACGAGGGGTACAACGCTCGGCGCATGGTCGGGGTCCTCATCGAGGGCCTTCGCCTCGCCTGACCGCCGACCACCGCAGAAGGCGGCCTGCGATCATGACGCCCAGCGAAGAGTCTGTCGTCGCGCGTGGTGCGCCTCCTGCATGAGAGCAATGATCTTCTCCCGCTGTACCTGAGCTCGTACGCCACCTGCGATGTCGGTGATCTGCACGGTGTCTGAGTCGACCTCTTCCGGCCCGATCACGCCGATGAGGTGATCTCTGCGTGTGCGTGCGTGGCGGATCCTGAGTCCGAGTGGACCGTTGTGCTCGATTCTGGGACGTAGTCCGCGTCGGATCGCCTCGTCGGCAAAGTCGCGCACGGAGCTGTCCTGGTCGGTACCGACGGGAAGCAGGGTGATCTGGGTTGGGGCCAGCCAGAAGGGAAGTCGGCCTTGGTAATGCTCCATCAGGGAGGCGGTGACGCGTTCCATCGATCCCACGGTTCCGCGGTGGATCATCACCGGGCGATGGGGGCGTCCGTCCTTACCGGTGTACTCCAGATCGAATCGCTCAGGTTGGTTGAAGTCGAGTTGGACGGTGGCGATGGTCTCTTCATGGCCGCGCCCGTCGCGTACCTGTAGGTCCAGCTTCGGCCCGTAGAAGGCGGCCTCGCCAGAGACTTCGATCAAGGCCAGCCTGTGCTCTTCGATGATTGGCAGGGCGGCGATGCGCAAGCTGTCTTGGCCTTGCACCCACTGCTCGGCGGTGCCGAGCCAGGAATCAGAGCCGTCCTGCTTCGACAGCCGAACGTAATCGACTGGCAGTCCCAGTATCTGGTGTGCACGCAGTGCCGAACGCAGTGCCCGACCGGCCTCGTCGATGACTTGGTCGGACCGGCAGAACACATGTGTGTCGTCAAGGTTGATCTGACGGACTCGACTCAGCCCGGATACGACGCCGGAACGTTCGGCTCGGAACATCGAGGCGAGTTCGTTCAACCGGATCGGCAGATCACGATATGAGCGGGTTTCCGAGGCGAAGATCAGCGCGTGATGGGGGCAATTCGCCGGTCTCAGCATGACCTCGTCTTCGCCGAGGTGCATGGCCGGAAACATGTCATCGTTGAACTTTTTGAGGTGTCCGGAGCGTTCGTACAGGGCGCGTTTTCCGAGTACCGGTGAGTACACGCTGACGCAACCGTCCGCCCGGGCAAGCTCTTTGGCGAGGATCTCCAGTTCCTGCCGGATAACGGCACCGGGCGGCAGCCACATGGGCAGCCCCGACCCGACAAGCGGGTCACTGGTGAAAACGGACATGTCGCGATTGAGTTCGCGATGATCGAGGGCCATGAATGCTCCTGTGTCTGGGTAACGGATACAGACCAGGAATCAAAGAGCAGCCCCGGATCTGATCCGGGGCAAAGTGAGGCTGAGTTTTGTCAGGCCATCGTCAAGGCACCGGGAAAGCCCGGCGTCGTTGTCGAAGAACACTGATTCAGCACAGGTGGAACGTACCTGACACACCGGATGCACGCCACTGCGACCTCGATGGCCGGCGAGGTCGCAGTGTCCTGATCAGAGGCGGTTACAGGCTGCCTCTCGCATCAAAATCCCAGAAAGCAAAAGCCCGTCAGCGCGGCACCGGGATCTCGATCGGCCCGACTCCGGGAACGGTGATCGTGGTGGGTGCAGCGGGGCGGCGACTGGTCGATTCCGCACGGCCGGTGCTCACCGAAAGCGTGATCGTGCTGCCCGGTATCGCCGAATCACTCGGTGTCGCCGACACAACCGTCCCGGCTCGCTGCCCGCTGGCCACGTTCTCGGTGCTCACCTTGAAGCCCTCGCCTTCGAGCGTGGAAGTCGCCAGATCTGAGGACATCCCGACCACGGACGGAACCTGTTTGCCGCCGACACCGGCGACATACCTGGGATCATTCTTCGGCAGCGCCGTGTCACCGAACTTGCCTGCAACCGGCAGCATCGCCGAGAACCAGGTGCGGGCCGGTTCGTTACCGCCGTACAGGCTGCCGTAGCCACACTGCCGCAACGGACTCGAGCAGAGTTCGGAGATCACCGGTGAATCGTTGTAGACGTAGGTGGCGCCGGCCAGGTTGTTGGTGAAACCGAGGAACGCCGATGACCGGTTGGCCTCGGTGGTGCCGGTCTTGCCGGACATCGGAAGGCTCCAACCCACCGAACCCGCGGCACCCGCCGCGGTTCCGGAACCACGGTCGTCCTCGCTCATCACGTTGGCCAGGGTGTTGGCCAGACCTTGCTCGACCACGCGCTCACAGGCCGGGCGCTCGAAAGGCACCTCCTGCACAGCCGGACGGCCCTCGGCATCGAGGATCTGATTGCCGCTGGCATCGCGCTTCGGCTGGGTGATCGACGCGATCGGATTCGGCGGGCACCACACACCACCCGAAGCCAGTGTGGCTGCGACGTTGGACAGCTCCAGGGTGTTGACGGCGGTCGGTCCGAGAGTGAACGAGCCGAGGTTGTTCTCTTTGATGTAGTCGGCCAGGCTCTGGTCGCCGTAACCCGATGAGCCCGGGTCCGTGTACGAGCGCAAGCCCAGGCGGACGGCCATGTCCACGGTGGGCTCGACTCCGACGTCCTGCAGCAGTTTCACGAACGCGGTGTTCGGTGACTGGGCCATCGCCTGGGTCACCGTCATCTTCGCCGGATAGTTTCCGTCGTTCGCGACGCAGTAGGTATTGGCGGGGCAGCCGTTGACGCCGCCGCTACTGCCCATGCCCTTTGCCTGCACGGTCTTCGGCACCTGCAGCGACGAGCCGGCACCCAGGCCACGCTCCATCGCGGCGGCGACGGTGAAGACCTTGAACACGGACCCGGCCCCGTTACCGACCATCGAGTAGGGCTGCGGCTGAACGGTCTGCCCGGCATCCCGATCCAGGCCGTAGTCGCGACTCGATGCCATCGCCAAGACGTCGTGCGCCTCGGTACCCGGGCGGATCACGTCCATCACATTGGCAACACCCTCGAGGTCCGGCGATGCGTACGTCCGGACCGAGTCGTGCGTTGCCTTCTGGACCTCGGGGTCGAGTGTGGTGCGGATCAGATAACCGCCGCGGGAGATCTCATCCCGGCTGATCCCGTTGTCGGCGAGGAACTGCAAGGCGTAGTCACAGAAGAATCCGGCGTCACCGGCCGCGATGCAACCCTGGTCGATCGTGCGCGGCGCCGGCAGCACCCCGAGTGGAAGGTCTTTCGCCGCTTGATACTCGGCGGCACGGGCCGGGAAGTTCGCGATCAACGTGTCGAGCACGATGTTGCGTCGTTCCAGAACACCTTCGGGGTTGGTGTACGGATCAAGCGCCGAACTCGACTGCACCATGCCGGCGAGCATCGCCGATTCGGGAACAGTGAGGTCTTTGGCGGGTTTACCGAAGTAGGTGTCCGCGGCGGACTGAATGCCGTAGGCGCCGTTGCCGAACGGGACCAGGTTCAGATAGCGGGTGACGATCGCCTTCTTGGCCTCTTGCTTCGCCGCGTCTGCATCAAGGTTCTTCTCGCGCATGGCCTGCTCGGTCAGGCCCGATTCCAGCGACTGCGCCATCCGGATCTCACGGAGTTTGCGAGCCGCAGTGGTCTCCGTCGCGGCTCGACGTTCGGCGTCGGTGCGGGCCAGGACCAACAGCTGGTAGTTCTTCACATACTGCTGGTCGAGGGTCGATGCGCCCTGCTGCACCTCACCGGAAGCCTGGTTGGTGACAAATGCGCGGATGGTCCCCTTCCAGTCGACACCGTCGTGTTCGAGGAATCGGCGGTCTTCGACGGAGATGATCGCGCGGACCATTTCCGGAGAGATGTCGTTGTAGCCGACCTGGAAGCGACGCTGATCGTAGAGATACGCGATCGGCGTGCCATTGGTGTCGGTCATGGTGGTCACCTCGGGCACCTGACCCCCGACCAATTCCGACTCGACGTTCTCGAGAGTTCCGGCAGCACGCCCGGCCGTGAACCCCACGCCACCGGCTATCGGGAACAACAAACCTGCGACAAGAACGCCCGCCAGCACACAACAGCCCACCAAGCTCCACAACGACCTAGATTTCGACACCATCGATACATTACGGACAAATCGGATCGCGGAAACTTTGAGAGGCGAATCCGCGCGCTATCGCAAACCCGGTGTGGCGTCGTGAACGAGGGAAAGGGTGTCTTTGATCATCGCCTGAGCGACCCCTGCGGGACTGTTGTCGCCGCCGAACATCGTGATCGATCCGAAGTCACCGCAGTCGAAAATCGCTGCTTTGTCGGGCCACCGGAGCAGGCCCAGTTGCGAATCGGCCGGAACCACACGCAAAGACACCGTGACCAGGTCTGGGATGTCGTGGTCGGCGACAGCGACCTGCCGCAGGCGCAATCCCCGTCGTCCGGACCGGAACACCGAACGCTCGATCTCCGAGGTGATCGGTTCGAGGAGCACTTCGGCATCGGCGGGATCACGCGCCCACAACAGTCCGGTCAGAATACGGAGCTGGGTTGCCACATCTTCCCCCGACAGTTCCGCTTTGGCATCGTTGGCCACCACTCCGGTCTGCCGGGCGGTGGCGGTCGCCAGGTCCAGGGTCACACCCTCACTCAACTGGTCGAGAACATATGTGGCGGTGGCACTGAGACATCCGCTCACCGACGTCACCGATATCCCCTGCCCGAGGGACCGCGCGAGGTCGACGGCCGGCAACATCGCGCCGACCGCACCGGAAATCCTTACCGCGCAACCGAAGTCGACTGCCAACTGTTCGAGTTGTTTCCATCCGTATAGCGGCGTCGACGTCGTTGCCGTGACCAGATGCGCACCGCACCGGATCGCGACGGCGGCGTCCGACACCGCCTGCGAGGCGACCGCATCGGCCGACGGCACCGCCTGCACCACGACCTTCGCCTCGACTGCACCCAAGAAATCGGCGAGATCGGCGAGATCCTCCCACTCGGACAGAGGCGGAACGTCGCCGTCGCACACCACCTGCGATCGGCCGGTGCGCACCGCAACCACACTCAGATCGACGTCATGCCGCTTCCGGCATTCGTCGCGGAGCGCGCCGATCTGGTTGATGTAGGCCCGCGCAACCGGCCCATATCCAAGAACAGCTATCGGAAGTTCGCGCATGGCCCCTCCCTCGTTCTCCCGTCCACCAAGCCCCGACGTGCGTGAACGGTTCCGATCAACGTTCGCATACCGAGCCCGAAACCCGCACGTCGTTCACGTCGCCTCACTAGAGTGACTCAAATCACATTACGGCGCGAGCAGAAGGAACCACCATGAAAACGAAAGCCGCGATCCTGACGGAACTCAACACCGCTTGGAAGATCGACGAGGTCGAGCTGGGCGACCCGGTGTTCGGCGAGGTCCAGGTGCGGTTGGCGGCATCGGGCCTGTGCCACTCAGACGCTCATATCGTCAACGGTTCGAGCCCCATTCCGATCCTTCCGGTCCTCGGTGGCCACGAGGGCGCAGGCGTCGTCACCAAGGTCGGACCGGGCGTGGTCGATCTCGAAGAAGGCGATCACGTGGTGCTAGCCTTCGTACCCGCCTGCGGCACCTGCCCCTCGTGCGCTCGCGGCCTGCAAAACCTCTGCGACAAGGGCGCCGGATTGCTGACCGGCCAAGCCATTGCCGACGGCACGTTCCGGGTCACGAAAGACGGTGCACCCGTTGTTCAGATGTGCCTGCTGGGCACCTTTGCCCCCTACGTCACCGTGCATCAGGCATCCGTGGTGAAAATCGAGAAGGACATCCCGTTGAAAACGGCCGCCCTACTGGGATGCGGCGTCTCGACGGGCTGGGGTTCGGCCACCGAGATCGGAAACACCCGGCCCGGCGACACCGTCGTTGTTGCCGGTATCGGTGGCGTCGGCATCAACTCGGTCCAGGGCGCTGCCTACGCCGGCGCGCGTCATGTGGTGGCGATCGACCCCGTCGAGGGCAAGCAGAAGACCGCACTCGACTTCGGCGCCACCCACGCCTTCTCCTCGATGGAGGAGGCACTGCCCCAACTGGTCGACCTCACCTGGGGCACGATGGCGACCACGGTCATTCTCACGATGGGCGAGATCAAGGGCGAGTACATCCAGCAGGCCCTGTCTCTGACCGGCAAGGGCGGCCAGGTGATCGTCACCGCGATGGGTCCTTACGACCAGATCGCCACCGACCTGAATCTGTTCGAACTGACATTGCTGCAGAAGCGGGTGCAGGGAGCGATCTTCGGAGGCGTCGGACCGAGGACCCAGATCCCCAAATTGCTCAACCTCTACCGCTCGGGCGCCCTCAAGCTGGACGAGCTCGTCACCACCACCTACCGGCTCGAGGACATCAACCAGGGCTACCAGGACATGGCCGACGGGAAGAATCTCCGAGGCGTCGTCGTCTACGGAGACGACGACTACTGACCGGCCGGCCCGCGGCGACCAAACCTCTCCGACAACGTCGCACAGCAGAAACACCCACCGCCACGTGCGGTGGGTGTTCGCGTTTGGGCCGCTAGGACCCCCTGAGCGACCCAACCTACTCCAATCCTCATAAGGATAGCAATACTTGTAAACCTGATGGAATCACGCTTACACTTCCTCCAGAATTGTGGTCTGCGTCACGACCTCACTTTGCGTCATCCGTAGAACCGGCGTCATTCCTCACGACAGGAGGCCCACCTTGGTACAGGCGGCCCGCTACACAAGCCCAAGCTCGTTCGGTCTCGCCGAGGGGTGGAATCTGAGCCGAGTCACCGAACCGAGCCGACTGTTCGGCGCCAACGGAATCCGATCCGGCCCCGACGGACGCGTCTATATCGCGCAGGTCGCGGGCAGCACGATCAGCGCACTCGACATCGAGACCGGCGATGTCGAGACCATCAGCGCCCAGGGCAGTGACATCGTCGCGCCTGACGACATGGCGTTCGATGCGAGCGGCGACATGTACATCACCGAGTACTACGACGGCCGCGTCAGCGTCCGGAGCCCTGATGGGAGCACCCGGCTGCTGCGCGACGATCTGCCCGGCGCCAACGGCATCACCATCCACCAGGACAGGTTGTTCGTCAACGAATGCCGCATCGGCGGACGCCTGATGGAGATCAACCCCGGTGGCGGTGCCCCCAAGGTGCTCGCCGACAACCTCCCGATGCCCAATGCCATGGAGGTCGGCCCCGACGGGATGCTCTATTACCCGCTGGTGGCCACCAACGAGATCTACCGGATCGACCCCGATGGTGGAGAACCCGAACGCGTCGCAGCCGACCTCGGTGGCCCGACCGCGGTCAAGTTCGACTCCGCCGGATTCATCATCTCCACCCAGGTCGGCTCCGGCCAGGTCCTGCGGATCGACCCCCGCAGCGGCGACAAGACCGTGTACGCCGACATCCGCCCCGGCCTCGACAACCTCACCTTTGTCGGCGATCGGCTCTTCGTGTCCGGCTTCACCGGTCAGATCACCGAGATCCTCGGCCAGGGCCAGACCCGCACCGCACTCGACGACGGCCTGACCTGGCCCCTCGACCTGACCGTTGGACCGGACGGCACCCTGTACATCGCCGATGGCACGTTCCTGCTCGCACTCGAGGCCGACGGCGAACTGCGGACTCTGGGAATGCTTTTCAGCCCCGGCTACCCCGGTTACATCCGCGGCATGACGGCAATCGGCAAGGACCAGTTCATCGTTGCCGGCAACGGCGACGTGTCGCGGTACGACGCCGCGCAAGCCGAAAGCGAAGTCCTGGTCACCGGGCTCGATCAGGTCTACGGTGTGGCGGTCTCGGGTACCGGCGCCATCGCGGTCGCCGACTTCGGTGCCGGCGAGGTCCACTCCGTCGGATCCGGCAGCTCAGAAGTCCTGGCCAGCGGGCTCGACCATCCGACCGGCGTCGCCTTCACTGCCTCCGGAACTCTCCTGGTCTCCGAATCCGGTGCGGGGCAGGTCGTTGCGGTGACCGGTTCGGGCACCGACACCGTCGTCGACGGACTCGAACGTCCACACGGCCTCCTGGTTCAGGGTCAGACGCTGTACATCGTCGATGTCGGGGCCAAGACGCTCATCGCCTTCGACCTGGAAACCAAGAGTCGCCAGACCATCGCGACCGACCTCCCGGTCGGCGCTCCTCCCGGGGTCACTCCGAAGCCACTGCTCGGCCTGGTGCCGTTCTCCGGGCCCCAGGGTCCGTTCACCGGTATCGCTGCCGGCCACGACGGCACCATCTACATCTCCGGTGACGCCGAGGGCAGCGTCCTGGCACTACGCAAGGAGGCCTGATCACAGCCATGGCGAACACTCCAACCGACAGCAACGGTTTCGTCGATCTCACCGGCCGGGTCGTCATCGTCTCGGGCGCCGCCGGAGGTGGGATCGGCACCTCGGTGACCAGTCTGATCGCCAGGGCCGGCGCGACCGTCATCGCGGTGAGCCGGTCGAAAGACAACCTCAAAACCCACATCGATCCGCTTGTGGGCGAGGGACTCTCCGTCATCCCGGTCGCCGCCGACGCCGCCACCGACGAGGGCATCGCCACCGTCATGGATGTCGCACGCCGCACCGAGGGCCGGCTCTACGGGCTGGTCAATGTCGCGGGCGGCGCCGCACCGGCCACCTGGATGCCCGCCACCCGGGTGACACGCGCCGACTGGCGAGACCTGTTCACCCAGAACCTCGAGACGATGTTCTTCATGAGCCAGGCGGTCGCGGCCGAACTCAAAGCACAGGAACTGCCCGGTTCGATCGTGTCGATCTCATCGATCAGCGGAATGAACACCGCGCCTTTCCATATCGCATACGGCACGGCCAAGGCGGCGCTGGTGGCCGCCACGCGCACCATGGCCGTCGAGTTGGCCACCGACAACATCCGGATCAACGCGATCGCGCCCGGAGTGACCGCAACGCCCTCCTCGGAGATGTATGTCGACAAGGATCCGGAGCGGGATCAACGCGCAATCGCGATGGGCCGCCGAGCCCGTCCGGAGGAACAGGCCGGCGCCATCCTGTTCTTCTTGTCCGACCTCTCGAGCTACATCACCGGACAAACCCTGCTGGTCGATGGGGGCCTGAACCTCAAGTGGACACACATGGGCGCCGACCACACCTCGCTCTTCCTCAAGGACGAAACGTTCCGCGCAGCCATGACGCACTGATACGAGCCACCAGACCAATCGCTGAGTAAGCAAGCACGACAATAAATTTCAGGAGAATGTCATGACCGACACAGTCGACAATATCCAGAGAATCGTTACCACCACCGACGACGAACCCCCCGTCACCCCGCTGGAGATCGGTGTCGAGGCGTATACCTCGAAGGACTACCTGCGCGCCGAGCAAGACAAGCTGTGGAACAAGGTGTGGCAGCAGGTTGGCCGAGTCGAAGAGATTCCCAACGTCGGCGACTTCCTGACCTACGAGATCATGGATGACTCGTTCATCATCGCCCGTTCCAGCGCGGACAAGATCAACGCGTATCACAACGTCTGCTCGCATCGGGGTCGTCGGCTCGTCGACACCCCGGACGGCAAGCACGAGGCCAAAGGCAATTGCCGGACCTTCGTGTGTGGCTTCCACGGGTGGACCTACGATCTCGAGGGCCATAACACCTGGGCCGCAGAGCGTTCGGATTGGCCGACCGGGCTGACCGATGAAAAGGCCCGGCTCAAGAACATTCAGGTGGACACCTGGGGCGGTTGGATCTGGATCAACATGGATCCGGACTGTGAACCATTGCGGGACTACCTGGAACCGGCGGCAAGCCTGCTCGACCCGTTCCAGCTCCAGAACATGCGGTACCGGTGGCGCAAATGGCTTGTGTTCGACTGCAACTGGAAGATCGCACTCGAAGCATTCATGGAGACCTACCACGTCCCCTACACCCACCCCGAGTTCCGGGCCTACGGCACATTCCTGGGATGGTCACGCGCACAGGGCAAACACAGCAACATCGGTTATGACGCCCCCAAGGGCATGGAAGACAATCAGGCCAAGCTGCGGGTGGCCGACGGTCCCGACGCACGCATCTCGACGATCGACCTGCAGAACTTCACCTGGGAGAACGCCAACACCAACACCACCCGCACACTCGTCGATGCCGCACAGCGGCTGATCGACGAGTTGCCAGAAGGCACCCCGCCGGGTGAGGTACTCGCACACTGGCTCGCCTCGGCCCGTAAAGACGATGCCGATCGCGGCGTGATCTGGCCGACCGTCGATCCGGCGACCGTCTCCCAGAGCGGAACTGCCTGGCAGATCTTCCCCAACTTCCAGATCGGTCACGCCCTCAACAACATGCTCTGCTACAGCGCCCGGCCCTACGGCGACGACCCCGACAAATGCTACTTCGAGGCTGCCGTCTTCGAGTTGTTCCCGGAAGGTGAAGAGCCGCAGACGGAGTGGGAGTACGCACCGCCGGACGACCCGGGCTGGCGCACGGTTCTGCCCCAGGACTTCGTCAACATGGCCGCGATGCAAAAGGGTGTGAAGTCGCGCGGATTCTCCGGCCCCAAGCCCAATCCGTATCGCGAGCGCAGCATCGTCAACCTGCATCACAACCTCGCCAAATACCTGGGCACCGGCGCACCCACCGATCTGGCCTGACCCTTCCCACCCCACACCACCACAAGCCCCCGAACCCCGAGCTTAGGAATCACCATGCAGAACTGCGCACCTACGCAGACCCCGGAAGTCGACAAAGCGGCGCTACGGGAAAAGTACCTCCTCGAACGGGACAAGCGCCTGCGGCCGGAAGGTCAGCAGCAGTACCTGGAGGCGGAGGGCGAGTTCGCGGACTTCTATGAGGGCGATCCGTACATGCCGGTGGTGCCCCGTGAACCGATCACCGACGACATCGAGGTGGTGATACTCGGTGGCGGTCTGTCCGGACTCATCACCGCGCACCGTCTGCAGGAGTCCGGTGTCACCGACTTCAAGATCATCGAGCTCGGTGGAGACTTCGGTGGTGTCTGGTACTGGAACCGGTACCCGGGGATCCAAATCGACTCCGACGCTTACTGTTACCTGCCGCTACTCGAAGAGACCGGCTACATGCCCAAGGAGAAGTTCTCCAAGGGCGACGAGTGCTTCGAACACGCGCAACGGATCGGTAAGCAATTCAACCTCTACGACCACGCCATCTTCCACACTCTGATCCAGTCGTTGCAGTGGGACGAAGAGATCAACCGCTGGCAGATCAAGACCAACCGTGGCGATGAGATCCGCGCTCGCTTCGTGATCATGTGCCAGGGCCCCTACAACCGTCCGAAACTCCCGGGTATCCCCGGTATCAAGGACTTCAAGGGCCACACGTTCCACACCGCCCGCTGGGACTTCGACTACACCGGCGGCGACCTGCACGGTGGGCTCGACAAGATCGGTGACAAGAAGATCGCCGTCATCGGCACGGGTTCCAGTGGCATCCAGGCGATTCCGCACCTGGCGAAGGGCGCCAAGCACCTGACCGTTTTCCAGCGGACGCCGTCGTACATCTTCGAACGCGCCAACTACCCCACCGACCCCGAATGGGTCGCGAGCCTCGAACCCGGTTGGCGCGCGGCACGTCAGCGCAACTTCCACAACGCGGCGTTCGCGTTCTACAACCCCGGCGAGCCGGACCTCATCTGTGATGGCTGGACCGAGGTGGCCCGAAACCTGGCAGCGAAGCTGAACGCGACCGAAAACTTCTCGGGTTGGGCCGAATTGGCGGATCCGGCCAGGTTCCTCGAACTCAAGGAGGACGAGGACTACCGATCGATGGAACGGCTGCGCCAGCGCATCGAGTCCATCGTCGAGGATCCTGTGACCGCGGAGACCCTGAAGCCGTACTACCGCAACATGTGCAAGCGTCCGGTCTTCAACGATGAGTACCTGCCGACCTTCAACCGCGACAACGTCACGCTCGTCGACGTGTCCGAGACCAGGGGTGTCGAGCGCATCACCGAGAAGGGCATCATCATCGGCGGCGTCGAGCACGAGTTCGATTGCATCGTGTTCGCCAGCGGCTTCGAGATCACCACCGCACTGGAGCGGCAGTACGACATCGCGCCGTTTGCCGGCAAGGACGGAACCTCGCTGTATGACCACTGGGGCAAGGGTTTCCGCACCTTGCACGGCATCATGGCCAACGGGTTCCCCAACCACTTTGCCACCGGCTTCATCCAGGGTGGTGTAACCGCGGCCACGACGCTGATGTACGAACAGCAGGCCGATCACATCGCGTACATCGTCAAGGAAGCACAGGATCGCGGCGCCACCTATGTGGAGCCGACCCCCGAAGCCGAAGACGGCTGGGTGCAGACCGTCCGCCAGTATTCGGTGGACAACAGCACATTCACCACCGAATGCACCCCCGGCTACTACAACAGTGAGGGCGAACCCAACGGGCGTTCGTTCCTCGGTGATCCCTTCTGGGGCGGCTTCTACGAGCTCACCGAACTGCTGGAGGGGTGGCGCAGCACCGGCAAGCTGGAAGGTCTGGTGCTGGACAAATGACCACCGAACTCAGGTTCGACGATCGGGTCGCCGTCATCACCGGTGCCGGTCGCGGTTTGGGCCGGGAGTACGCCTTGCTCCTGGCGTCCAAGGGCGCGAAGGTGGTGGTGAACGACCCGGGCAGTGCGATCAGCGGCGAGGACGGCGACAGCGGTCCGGCGAATGAGGTGGTCGCAGAGATCAAATCCGCAGGCGGCGAGGCTGTCGCCAACACCGACTCGGTGGCCACCGCCGAGGGTGGCCAGGCGATCATCGACACCGCGATCAACACCTACGGCAAGATCGACATCCTCATCCACAACGCAGGCAACAACCGCTACGCACCGTTGACGGAGATGTCGTACGAGGATTTCGATGCCGTCCTCGACGTCCATCTGCGGGGCGCGTTTCATGTTGTGCGACCGGCGTTTCCGCTGATGTGCGAGGCCGGCTACGGACGTGTGGTCCTGACCTCGTCGATCGGCGGGATCTACGGCAACAAGAACGTCGCCAACTACGGGTCCGCCAAGGCCGGGATCATCGGACTCTCGAATGTCACGGCACTCGAAGGCCACGAGCATGGTGTGACATCGAACGTCATCCTTCCCGCGGCCCTGACCCGGCTCGCCGAGGGCCTGGACACGTCGGCGTATCCGCCGATGGGCCCGGAGTTGACTGCTCCCGCCGTCGGATGGCTTGCGCACGAAACCTGTTCGATCACCGGCGAAATGCTGGTCGCGATCGCCGGCCGCATCGCGCGGGCGTTCATCGCGGAAACACCCGGTGTATACCAACCGTCCTGGACGATCGAGGAGGTCGGCGAGCAGATCGCCACCATCCGCGACACCAGTGACCCCTGGATTCTGCCGGTGGTGCCGTCCGGGCACACCGAGCACATCACGAGAAGCTTCACGACAGCCATGGAGGGCAGTGCACGTGTCAGTTAAGGTCTACGAACGAATTCTCGACCTCTTCGAGGCCGAGGGCATCAACACGATCTTCGGTATCCCCGATCCGAACTTCGTTCACCTGTTCCACCTCGCCGAAGAACGCGGCTGGAATGTTGTTGCACCGCACCACGAAGAGTCGGCCGGATTCATGGCCGAAGCCGTTTCCCGGATGACCGGCAAGGCCGCGGTGTGCATCGGCACCCTGGGCCCGGGCCTGGCCAACCTCGCAGGCGCCATCATGTGCGCCAAGGTCGAGAACTCCCCCGTCATCTTCCTCGGCGGCCAGCGGGCCCGGATCACCGAACAACGAGTCCGCCGCGGACGGATCCAGTTCGTCCAGCAGACCGCGCTGGTCGAGAACTCCGTCAAATACAACGCGAGCATCGAATACGCCGACCAGACCGACGAGATCATTCGCGAAGGCTTGCGCAAGGCCCTGTCGGGCACACCGGGACCGGTGTACATCGAATACCCGCAGAACGTGATCCTCGAAGAGGTCGAGGACCGGCCGATCCTTCCCCCGTCGAAGTACCGCCTCGTCGGTCAGACCGCGGGCCAGGACTGGATCGACAAGGCCAAGGCGCTCATCGGCGCGGCCAAGCAGCCCGTTCTGCTTGTCGGGCACGGCGTTCACACTTCCCGTGCCGGCGCAGCGGTCAAGGAGCTCGCCGACCTGATGGCCTGCCCGGTCATCCAGACCTCGGGCGGCACGTCGTTCATCGAAGGTCTCGAAGACCGCACGTTTCCCTACGGCTTCTCGAAGTCCGCAGTCGACGCTGTGGTCAAGTCCGATCTGTGCCTGGCGGTCGGCACCGAACTCGGCGAACCGGTCCACTTCGGGCGCGGGCGCCACTGGGTTCCGAACGAAGCGAACCGCAGCTGGATCCTCATCGAACAGGACCCGTCGGCCATCGGCGTGAACCGGCCGATCGATGTTCCGCTGGTCGGAGATCTTCGCGCGGTGGTTCCTCAGCTCGTTGCCGCACTGAAGGATTCGCCTCGCAAGGCGACACCGGAACTCGCGCAGTGGATCAAAGATGATGCCGCCCAGCTCGCAGAGCTGGCCGAGACGGCACCGTCAGGCCAGACACCGGTGCATCCGGCACGTCTGATCGTCGAGGCCACCAAAGACTTCCCGGCCGACGGGATCATGGTCCGCGACGGTGGTGCCACCACCATCTTCGGCTGGACCTACTCGCAGGCCAAACCGCATGACGTGATGTGGAACCAGAACTTCGGTCACCTCGGTACCGGACTCCCGTATGCCGTCGGCGCCGGTGTTGCCGATGGCGGCAAGCGGCCGATGATGCTCATCACCGGCGACTCGTCCTTCCAGTTCCACATCGCAGAGCTCGAAACCGCAGCGCGGCTGAAGCTTCCGCTGGTCTGCGTGGTGGCCGTCGACTACGCATGGGGCCTGGAAGTCGGTGTCTACAAGCGCACCTTCGGCCACGGGTCGCGGGAGACCGGCGTCCATTGGAGCACCGAGACCCGCTTCGACAAGATCGCCGAGGGCTTCGGTTGCTACGGCGAGTACGTCGAACGAGACGAGGACATCGCCCCCGCCATCAAGCGGGCCTACGCCAGCGGTAAGACAGGCGTCATCCATGTGGCCGTCGACCCGAAGGCCAACTCGGAAGAGATGCCCAGCTACGACGAGTTCCGGACCTGGTACGCCGAAGGTCAGCAGTGAGTCATACAGCGCAACAGAGGTATCGGGCAGTATCGATGAATTGGGGAAATCATGCGTGAGTATCTGAAGTTCTACATCGATGGCCAGTGGGTGGATCCGGCGCAGTCGGGCACCTTCGACGTCATCAACCCCGCCACCGAAGAGGTCGCGGGCACTGTGGCCGCCGGCAGCGCCGGTGACGTCGACCGGGCGGTTGCCGCTGCCCGTAAGGCTTTCCCCTCGTGGTCGGCGACCTCCGTCGCCGAACGGGTCGCTGTGCTGGAAAACATTGCGGTCGAGTACCAGAAACGCATGCCCGACATCGGTGCTGCCCTGACCGAAGAGATGGGTGCACCAAAAGAGCTGGCAGGCGGATTCCAGGTGAATCTGGGTGCCGGACACCTGAACACCGCCATCGAGGTCCTCAAGGGCTTCACCTTCGAGGAGCAGCAGGGCAGCGCGCTCATCGTGAAGGAACCGATCGGTGTCTGCGGGCTGATCACTCCGTGGAACTGGCCGCTGAACCAGATCGCGGTCAAGGTGTTCCCCGCCTTGGCCACCGGTTGCACCATGGTCCTCAAACCGTCGGAGCGTTCGCCGTTCGACGGTCAGATCTTTGCCGAGATCCTCGAGGCCGCCGGCGTCCCCGCCGGTGTCTTCAACCTCGTGCAGGGCGACGGGCCGGGTGTGGGTGTTCCGCTCTCGAGCCATCCCGACGTCGACATGATCTCGTTCACCGGATCCACCCGGGCCGGAATCGAGATCGCGAAAAATGCTGCGGCCGGCGTCAAGCGGGTCACCCAGGAACTCGGAGGCAAGGGCCCCAACGTCATCCTCGACGACGAAGCATTCGCCGACAACGTCAGCGTCGGTGTGGTCACCATGATGCTGAACTCGGGACAGACCTGCAGCGCGCCCGCGCGCATGCTGGTCCCCAACGAGCGGATGGAAGAGACCATCGGCATCGCCAAGGCCGCGGCCGCCACGGTCACCGTTGGCGATCCGAACGGTGATTTCTCCATCGGCCCGGTGGTCGCGAAGTCGCAGTTCGACAAGATCCAGGAATTGATCCAGCAGGGCATCGACGAAGGTGCCACCCTGGTTGCCGGTGGCCCCGGCCTGCCGGATGGGATCACCAAGGGTTACTTCGTCCAGCCCACCGTCTTCGCAGATGTCAAGAACGACATGACCATCGCCCGCGAGGAGATCTTCGGCCCGGTGCTGACGATCCTGGGTTATGACAGTGTCGACCACGCCATCGAGATCGCCAACGACACCGAATACGGCCTGGCCGGATTTGTCGCAGGCGCCGATCTCGACGCCGCGCGCGCAGTGGCCCGCAGGATTCGTGCGGGGTCGGTGGCGATCAACTCCGCCTTCGATTTCGGCGCTCCGTTCGGCGGATACAAGAAGAGCGGCAACGGACGCGAATGGGGCGAGTTCGGATTCCACGACTACCTGGAGATCAAAGGCATCATCGGATACGCGTCGGAGGGTGACGGCGAATAGCGATGAGCGGCAACGATCTGGAGACTCTGCTCGACCACCACGCAATTCGCACGTGCCTCGCCCGGGTCGCCCGCGGCGAGGACCGGCGAGATGCGGAACTGATCACTGCCTCCTATTGGCCGGACGCCACCACCGACTTCGGGATCTTCGCCGGCTCTTTCGACGAATACCTGGCGTGGGTGGTGCCGGGCTCGCCGGCGATCACGGTCACCCAGCACACCCTCGGGCAGACACTGACCGAGCTGAACGGTGATGTGGCACTGAGCGAAACCCACGTATCGGCCTATCACCGGGTCAACATGGGTACCGAGGAAAGCGATGCCGTGATCGGCGGGCGGTATCTCGACCGGATGGAAAAACGGGGCGGCGAATGGCGTATCGCGCACCGCACCATGCTCTATGACTGGGTCCGTAACGACGGCGCGTCGGCGGACTGGTCGCAGGGACTGATGGGTGCACCGCTCTCCGGTGACCACTACACCGCCAGATCGGTCGGCGATCACAGTGAGCACTTCTTCGCTGCAGCCGATCGGCACTGAGGGTCTGCGGTGAACTCCCTCCATGGCCGGGTCGCTGTTGTGACCGGCGCCAGCCGCGGTATCGGAAAAGGTATCGCGCTGGCGCTGGCACAGCAGGGCGCCACGGTGTACGTCACCGGCCGCACGGTGCGGGCCGGGATCGACCCGTTGCCCGGGACCATCGGCGAAACGGCCGAAGAATGTGACCGCCGGGGCGGCAAAGGTATTGCCGTCGCGGTGGATCATTCGCAGGACAACCAGGTTGCCGCACTGTTCGACCGGGTTCGGCAGGAGCAGGGGCGCCTGGACCTCCTGGTCAACAACGCCTTCGCGCTGCCCGACGATCTGACCGATCCTGATCCCTTCTGGGAGAAACCACTGTCCAACTGGCAGATGATGGACGTCGGCGTGCGATCGAACTTTGTCGCCGCCTGGCACGCCGCCAAGATCATGGCGCCACAGAAGTCCGGCCTGATGGTGGCGATCTCGGGATATACCGGGGTGTCCTACACCTATGGGGTCGTGTTCGGCACCGCCAAGTCGGCTGCCGACCGCATGTCGAGAGACATGGCCATCGAGTTGAAACCATTTGGGGTCACGTCGATCTCGCTGTGGCAAGGGCTGACCTTCACGGAACGGGCGGAGCGGAACCTGGCTGCGATCGAGCACCTGGGCGAACAGGCCGCGACCCGGCCCGAAAATGGGTGTTCCCCCGAGTATCCGGGACGAGTGATCGCGGCCCTGCTCAACGATCCCGTTCTCCTCGATCGCACCGGCGGAACCTTCATCACCGCCGAACTCGGCGACGACTACGGCATCAAAGATATTGACGGCCGAGCGATTCCGTCGCTGCGTTCCACTCGTGGATCGCCGATCTGGTCACCCGTCTGACATCACATGCAGCGCATCAATCACCAGAACTGGAGGACATCGTGAGCACGTTGGCCACGCCGGAACGGCAAGCAAAGCTGGAAGAACTTATCGACCGCCAGGAGATCCTCGACGCCCTGACCCGGTTCTCCCGGGGCATGGACCGATTCGATCGTGAACTGTTCCTGTCGGCATTTCATGCCGATGCCACCATCGCTGCCGGCGAGTTCGTCGGCGGTCCGACAGACCTGTACGACTGGGCCTCCCCCATGCACGAGCAGGGCCAGATCGCCACCCACCACAACCTGCTGAACCACACCTGCGACATCGACGGCGATGTGGCCCACACCGAGACCTACTACCTGTTCGTCGGCCGAAATCGTGACGACAGCAACTGGATTGCCGGCGGGCGCTACATCGACCGGGTCGAACGTCGCGACGGGCAGTGGAAGATCGCTCTGCGCACCAACGCGATCGAGTGGTCGGGCCTGGTTCCGACCATGGACATCCCGTTCAGCGATGTTCCGGATGTCTTTCTCAACGGCACCCCGTCACGCAGTACCGACGATCCGTCGTACCAGCGTCCGCTGACGAATATCCGGACCGCCTTCATTCCCACCTGATCCGGCAACCGATTCACCGAACCCCAGCATCTAGGAGAACGACCATGACCACACTTGCCGTCGAGCGGCTTTCGGACACCGTTGGAGCGAAGGTGCTGGATGTCGACCCCGCTCGTCTGACCACTGATCCCGATCTGGCCGATCAGGTCGCTGAGGCCCTCGAAACCCATTCCGTCCTACTGTTTCCGGAGCTGAACGCCGACGATGAGACACTGGTCGAGTTCTGCCGGAAGCTGGGCAAGCTGATCAACTTCTCCCACCTACCGCCCGAGACCGCCGAGGTGATGGAGATAAGCTTCGATCCCAGCAACCCGAATGCCGAATACTTCGCCAGCAACTGCTTTTGGCATATCGACGGGCTGCTCGACGAGATCGCGCCGAAGACATCGATGCTGACCGCTCGGGTGACGTCGGCCGAAGGCGGTGAGACCGAGTTCGCCAGCACCTACGCGGCCTACGATGCGCTGACCGACGAGGAGAAGGAGCGGTTTGCCGACCTGCGGGTGGTCCACACCTTCGAGGCCATCCAGCGGCTGACCTATCCGAATCCGACACCGGAACAGGTGACCGAGTGGGCTTCTCGTTCCGTTCGTGAACATCCGCTGGTGTGGGAGCACGATTCCGGTCGGCGCTCACTGGTGCTGGGTGCGACGGCATCCCACATCGTCGGCATGGACATCGACGAAGGCCGCGCACTGCTGAAGGAACTGCAAGAACGCATCACGGCCCCCGGTCTGGTCTGTCAGCACAGCTGGTCCGAGGGTGACACGGTGCTCTGGGACAACACCGGCCTGGTCCACCGCGTCCGAGACTTCGACCGGCTCAAGCCACGAACAATGCACCGATCCACCGTCGCAGGCCAGGAGAAGATCAAATGAGTGACCGCACAGCAATTGTCACCGGGGGCGCCTCCGGGATCGGTAATGCCATAGCCAAACGTTTTGCCGCTGACGGCAATCTGGTGGCCATCTTCGACATCAACGGCGACGCAGCCGAGGCCGCGGCCATCGAGATCGAAAAGACCGGCGGCAAGGCCATCGGGCTCGCAGTCGACGTCACGGACCGCGACCGCGTCGACTCGGCGATCGGCGAGGTCAAGTCCACGCTGGGGCGTCCGACGGTCCTCGTGAACAACGCCGGCGTGACCGTCGCTGAACCATTCCTCGACATCACCGTCGAGACCTGGAATCGCGCACTGGCGCTCAACTTGACCAGCGCGTTCCACTGCTGTCAGGCGGTGATCCCCGAGATGCTCGAAGAGGGTTGGGGCCGAATCGTCAACATCTCATCGTCCAGCGTCCACAGCGGATCACCCGGTCTCGGCAGCTACGTGACCGCCAAATCCGGTGTGGTCGGACTGACCAAGGTATTGGCACTCGAATTCGGCAGGCGCGGAATCACTGTCAACACCGTGCCGCCCGGATTCATCGACACCCCGATGCTCCGCCGGACCGTTGATACGGGGCTGGTCGACGTCGAGGCGCAGGTTGCCAAGACCCCGGTCGGCCGGATCGGTCAGCCCGAAGACATTGCGGCCACGTGCGCGTTCCTCGTCAGCGAGGAAGCCGGCTACATCACCGGACAGATCATCGGTGTCAACGGTGGGCGGAACACGTAGTGCCCGAACATGTACGCGTACCGGTTGTGCCCAGGATCCCACCGGCCCGCAGAGCGGATTGGTCTGCCGAGATGCAGGCCTTTGTCGACGGATTTCGTTCGTCGGTCGCGAGTGCCGGACCGGAAGAGGGTCGTCAAGCAGGCGACAACCTGCTCGGCACGCTGGCCCGCTACCCGTCGCTGGCAATGGCTTTCCTGACCTTCAACAAACACCTGCTGTCCGGATCTGCGTTGTCGGTCCGTGAGCGTGAGCTATTGGTGTTGAGGGTGGCGCACCTACGGGAGGCCGAGTACGAATGGGCACAACACGTCATCCTCGCCGACCGGGCCGGTATGACCGCCGACGAGATCGCCCGTATCGCCATCGGTCCTGATGCCCCGGAATGGATTCCGACCGAACGCGCCCTTCTGCAATCGGTGGACCAATTGCTGAACGACGGCATCGTGAACGAGCAGACGTGGGGTGTGCTCGCCGGTGAGTTCGACGAGCAGAAACTGATGGACGTGGTCTTCACCGTCGGCTGCTACTCGATGCTGGCAATGTCGTTGCGGTCCTTCGGGATCGAGCCCGAAGACGGGTTGCGCCCCTTCCTACCTGCTGCCCGCTAGCCCCTGGACGAACATCAGTACGTCGGCGGCGGACTGTCGCGTCCCCGTTCCTCGCGGCGTTTCTGAGTGAGTTGCTCTTCCCATTGACGCTGTCGGCGGTTGGCCATCCGCTCCTGTTGACGGCGTGCGTGTTTCGCTGCGGTGCGTGACTGTTGGCGGGTTTCCGGTTTGCCGCACGGTGTGGTTGGCGGCCGGCTTGGTGAGCCTCGTTTGTTGTCGAAGACGATGAGCCTCAATGTGGGGAACAGATCGTCGCCGGTCCATCCCGGGCCGTGATAGTTGCGGCGTTCGGGTGTGGTGAAGATGAGCCGGGTCCGCCCGGTCTTGGGGTCGGGGTACTGATCGTCGAGCCAGTCGGAGTAGGTCTTGAGCAGATGGTGAAAACGGCACAGCGTCTTCATCTCTGACGGATGGGTGCAGCCACCGGCGTCGGGATCGTTGTGGTTGTACTCGCACGTGTGGTCCAGGTCAGCGCCCCAGGCCTTCTGCTCACAGCCGGGCCACATGCAGTACACATCCCGGATCCGGAGGTAAGTGTCCAGGACCACTGACGGACGGTACTGGTCACCCGGTTGGGTGGCCGGCAGCGGAATCACCTGCGGGAACGGCGCTGCGATCGCATTGTCGTCGCCGTCGCCGGGAAGGTTGTCGGCTGGTGGGTTCTGCGGTCCGCGCGTGTATATCTTCGGCCGCTTGGGCTTGGGTGTCTCCTGCCCGGGCGGCTCGGGCTCAGGCTGCGCTGGTTCGGGCTGAGGCTCGGTCGGCACGGATGCCGGTGCGGGCTTGTTGCCCATAGGTCGCTGGATCGTTTCCGGGCGGGCCGCGATGTCGCGAACGTGATCGCCGGAGATGACACCGTGACCATCCATGAATCCGGGATTGGTTGCGGTTCCTTCCAAGGTCGGCTGGTCGGTGATCACGTGCAGCACGATCTTCACGTCCACGCCTGAGATGACTTGTCCGGCAGGAACGGTGACGATCTCGGCGGTACAGGGATGTTTTGGGTCGTTCGGGCATTCACAACGGAATTCGCGACCCATCACCGTGGCAAATAACGCATCGGCCATCCGGTCAGACTTCTTTCGCGGATCGGCCTTACACGTGGCCATCGCCAGCTTTTCGAGCCGCGCCATGATCAACGTCAATTCCTCAGCGGTGGAATGCGCATCCAGCACCGCCATGCCGTGGTCGGCGTTGTTGGCCCACACCCCACGGTTGTTCTTCGCATCCTCCCGGTTCTTACGGACCAGATCCGGATCCCGGCGAAAGATGATGGCATCGACCATGTCTCGCATCCGGCCCTTGGACCACGAACCCCGCCGACCTAGTGCTTCGGCGATGCCGCGATCGATATCGGCCACGTGGGCTGAGCCTTCGATCAACTCGGTCCGCGCGATGATGTCAGGGATATGGTGCGCGGCGATGCGACCGGCTTTCAACAGCGCATTGACCGCAGGCAGGCGATCGCGCAGCGCCACCCCGCGATTGATCTGCAGCTCCGCGGTCCGCTGCGTCAATCCCTGTGCCGCAGACAATCTCGCCGCACACTGCGCGAACGGATCCAGCGCGCGCATCTCCGCCTCGGTCCCTACGGTCGGCTCGACGAGATGTCGATGCAGCATCGCCGCAGCGGCATACCGCTCCCACTCCATCCGCGACTGCTGGGCCATCGCGAGCTCGGTGTTACGCAACAACTCATTGACACCCAGCGACTCGACAGGGCCGATTTCATCGTCCCGACCTGCATCTTCGATCTCCCCCTCGAACATACATTTGAGTCTAGATGAGGGGTACGACACCACTCCTCAGGCAGCCGCAACTCAAGTGTCACTCGCCGTCGAGCATCGCCGTGGTGCCATCTGGTCGATGTTCGACAAGCCGCCCCACCTCGTCGAGTGAGACAGTTGTGACACCGCGATCAGCGAGGGCTTTACGGTAGTCGGCCGTCGCGAGGCCTTGGAGGATTCGCGCCCGGATGTTCGCGTCGACCGATCCACGCTCTGATTCGCCAAAGTCGGCGTCCGCGTGCGCCGCCTCGTCTGCAGGTTCTGACATACCGACCCCCAGGTTGCCGTGCTCCATGAGCGTACCAATGCCGTAAGTCACCTTGACGATTCCAGCGGGATCACCAACCGCCGTGCTTCAGGCTCCAGTCCACACAGGCGCCCGTTTCTGCGAAAACGCAGTGGGTCCCTCCTGCGCGTCGGCGCTGTTGTAGCAGTCTTCGGAAGCAGCCCTGGCGGCAACCAGCGCCTCCGACCGGCCCATCTCGGTTGCGATCATCACCGTGTCGCGTGCAGCTTTCACGGATAGCGGCGCGCCGGCGAGGATGTCCGCGGCAAGCGCGATCGCCTCGCTCAGCAGATTCTCCGGCTCGGAAATCCGGTTGACCAGACCGATCTCGTAGGCACGCTGCGCGCTGATCGGCTTTCCGGTGAGCAGGATTTCCATCATGATCCGTTGCGGGATCATGTGGATCAGCGGCGACGCCCATGGCGAACTCCGGCCGACCTTCACCTCGGTGACCGCAAACTTCGCGGTGGTACTGGCCACACACAGGTCACAGGCCTGCGCGATCATCCAGCCGCCTGCGAAGGCGTATCCGTTGACCGCGGCGATGGTCGGTTTCGACAATTCGACGGTGTCATAGGGAAGTGCGAACATGTCGCGTGGCGGCACCGCCATCCCGGTCGCGACCATCTCCTTGAGATCGCCGCCGGCACAGAATGTCTCACCGGCGCCGGTCAGGATCGCCACCCGTAGCGCGGGGTCGTTTTCAAAACGTTCCCAGGCATCGCGCAAACCTTCGCGGACCTCTCGCGAGAGGCAATTGCGGGTGTCGGGACGATTGATCGTGATGATCGCTATCGCGTCGTCGCGGGCGTCGAACAGTACGGCGTCGCTCACTAGTATCCCCTCTGCTGAATGATGTGCGCCTCGCGCGAAAGTTCTTCCTGAAAGTCCGGATGCGCAATGGCGATAAGGCGTTTGGTGCGCTCGGCCAAGCTCTGGCCACGGAGCTGCGCTGCGCCGAACTCGGTGACGATCACGTCGACGTCGCTGCGCGGTGTGGTGACCGGACCCGACAGCGCAGCGGTGATCCGGCTGATCGTTCCCTTCTTCGCGGTCGCCGGGAGCGCGATGATCGCGTGCCCACCCGGCGACCGTGCGCCCCCGCGAACAAAGTCGAGCTGACCACCGGTGCCGCCGAGGTAGGCGGCGCCGCTCTGCTCAGCGTTGACCTGCCCGGTCAGATCCACTTCCAGGGCCGAATTGATGGTCACCAAGTTCTCGAGTTGCGCCATCACCGCCGCCTCATGGGTGTACGCCGTGTTGCACATCCGGAGTTCGGGGTTCTGATGGGCGAAGTCGTACAACCGCCTGGTACCGATCAGGGCGCCGGCGACACTCACTCCGCGGTCGATCCGCTTGCGGGCGTTGGTGACTGCGCCCGCCTCGATCAGGTCCACCAGCCCGTCCCCGACCATGCCGGAGTGCACGCCCAGGTCGCGGCGATCGCGCAGGAGCCGCAACATCACCTCCGGGACCGCGCCGATACCCATCTGGATGACCGAACCGTCGCCAATGAACGCAGCGGCATGTTCGGCCATCGCCAGATCGGTGTCGTTGATCGCAGCGGACGTCACCTCGACCGGGGTCCGCGAGACGTGCACGGCGTAATCGATCGCCGTGGCGGGCACCTTCTCGCCGCAGGTGTAGGGCACCTGATCGTTGACCTCGGCGATGACAACGCGCGCCCTGGCGACGGCTGCCTGCACGTAGTCGCTGATGAGTCCGAAGCTGTGGTTGCTGTCGGCATCGGCCGGACTGACCTGGATCAATGCGATGTCGCAGCCCATGTCACCACCCGCGATCATCGGGGCGATCTGGCCGACGTGGCACGGAACGACATCGAGCTCATGGGCTTTGCTCATCACCCGCAACGAGCCCATGGCACCCATGCTCGACAGCGAGAAACTCTTGGCCGTCTCCGGCGTGAAGAGCCCGGAGAAGCTGGTCGAGATGAACGCTGAAAGCCCGCCCACCTCGTGGCCCTGCTCGATCAGGGCTTCGATGAGTGTTGTGGGTTCACCACAGGCCTGCCCGATGACAATCCGATCGCCGGGGAGCAGGAACCGCTGCAGGTCGATCGTCGCGGATACCGCCATCAGGACCAGGCCCCGTCTACCGAGCGCACCTGGGCCTTGACCTCTTCGGTGTTCTCACCGAGCCTGGGTGCCGCGCTGTCGATCCGGCCGGGTGTTCGGGAGAACCAGGTGGGCGGACCGGGGAAACGGACTGAACCATAGGGTGATTCGACCTCTTCGAAGAAGTCCACCGCCTCCAGGTGCGGGTTGTCGAACAACTCGTCGAGTGACCGGACGGGCGCAGCCGGGATGTCCAGCGAACGCAGCAGGTCGAGCCATTCCTGGGTGGTGCGCTCCGAAAATGTCTCTCCCAGAAGCGAGTACACCTCGTTGATCCGTGCGGCGCGCTGCCCGAGGGTGGCAAAATGCTCACCAGCCCATTCGGGGGCGACGGCTGCCACAAACGCGTCCCATTGCTTGTCGTTGTAGACCAGCGCCGAGATGTGGCCATCCTTGGTGCGGTACGGCTTTCGGTTCGGCGACACCGCGCGGTGGTAGGCCGCCGGTCCCAGCGGCGGCGTGAACATCGCGCCGCCGGCATGTTCGACCAGCATGAACGCGGCCATCGTCTCGAACATCGCCACCTCCACCTCTTGACCTTCGCCGGTACGTTCGCGATGGAACAGCGCCATCGTGGTGGCGTAGAGCGCCGTCATCCCGGCGACCTTGTCGGCGATGATCGTGCCGACGTAGCCGGGCTCGCCGGTGAGTTGCTCCTGGGCGAACGGCAGGCCGCATTCGGCCTGGATGGTGTCGTCGTAGGCGGTGAGATTCGCATCCGGGCCGCGGCGGCCGTAGCCGTAGCAGTTGGTGTAGATGATCGACGGGTTGATCGCGGCGACCTCGTCGTAGTCGAAGCCGAGTTTGGCGATCGCCGTACCGCGCATCGAGTGGATGAACACGTCGGCGCCGCTGATCAGGTCACGCAGGACCTGTTTGTCGTCGTCGGTGCGCAGATCGAGGACAACGCTGCGCTTGCCGCGATTCACGTTCACGAACACGCCACCCATGCCCGGCTCGGGACCCACCGATATGTATCGGGTGTTGTCCCCGGCCGGGATCTCGATCTTGATGACGTCGGCGCCCATGTCTGCCATCACCTGAGTGCAGTAGGGGCCCATGACCATTGCCGTCAGATCGACCACGCGTACGCCGACCAACGGACCTGTGTGTTTCATCCCTAACCCGCCTCTTCGACAACGAACCCAAGCTATCAGGTCAATGTTTACAAGGATAGTGGTATGACTAGCAGGTGGAGATTTTCAAGCCGATCGGAAACGTCCTCGACCGCGCGGTCACGGACCGCCCGGATGCCCCCGCGGTCGAGGCCGCCTCCGGCATCTGGACGTACACCGAACTCGATGATCAGGCCCGGCGGGCCGCAGGTGCACTGTGGTCGCTGGGCGTACGTCCGGGCGATCGGGTGACCGCCTGCCTGCCCAATGATCTCGACATCGTGGCGGCATTTCATGGCGCCCAGCGGATCGGCGCGATCTGGGCCGGAGTCGGCGAGGCGTTGTCGGCAGGCGAACAACAGGACATCGTCGACCTGTGCGGGCCCACTGCGGTGCTGTCGGGAACGAACGGCAAGGTGACCGGCCCGGAATGTGTTGAGCCCGAACGATGGTCCGAGTTGCTTCGCAGCGACTTCGAGGCACCGGAGGTGGAACCGGACATCGACGCCCCGGCCGGGATCGCGTTCACCAGCGGTACCTCGGGTCGCGCCAAGGCCGTGGTCCACAGCCACCGAAATCTGCTGCTGCCCGGTGCCGTGCTCAACAAGACCCGCGGATGGGGTCCCGACCTGCGCAAGGGAGACAGCTTCCCGCTGACGATCCTCAACCTCATGGTCTTGTCGACACTGCTCACCGCCCAGGCCGGCGGGTGTGCGGTGGTGATGAACCGTCGTGACGTCGACGGGCTCGTCGAGTGGATCAGCACCCGGCGCGTGACGGTGTGGAACGGCGCACCCGCACAGCTCTACGACCTCGCCCGTCGTCCCGACGCCGATCTGAGCTCGTTGCGCGAGGTCTGGAGCGGCGGCGGTGACACGTCAGACGCCCTGCGGCAGGAATTCGCCGACGCCCACGGACTGATCCCGCGCGTCACCTACGGCCTGACCGAGGCACCCACCGTCGTGTCGATCGATCCACCCGATGGCCAGTGGCGGGTGCGGGCCAGCGGGCAGGTACTGCCGCACTTCGACGTCGCCGCATACGACGACGACAACCATCGGTTGCCCGCAGGCAAATCCGGCGAGCTGAAGTTGACCGCTGCTTCCGGCGGAGAATGGGCCGGGGCCTGGCGCCCCATGCTCGGCCACTGGGGCCCCGATGGGCTCGACGAGGCAGCGCCGGGCCCGCTGCCGACCGGCGACATCGGAACCGTCGACGGCTCCGGGTGGTTGACGGTGATCGACCGCAAGAAGCTGGTGATCATCCGTGGCGGGGCCAACGTCTATCCACTCGAGGTGGAGCGAGCAATCAGCACGCACCCGGATGTCGAGAAGGTGGCGGTGTACCCGATCCCCGATGACCGCCTCGGACAGCGCGTGGCGGCAGTGGTCGAGAGTTCGTTCTCCACACTGGATTTCGACGATCTCACGGCGCATTGCCGCCGCGAGGTGTCGTCGTACAAAGTCCCCGAGGCCTGGACCCAGGTCGATGCGCTGCCGGTGAACGCGATGGGCAAGGTGCAGCGGGCCGGACTTGCCGAGTTCGTTGAACAACAACGCATTTCCGGCCGACAGGCGACCTCGAAGGGAACCACCGCGTGAGCGATCTGTTCAATCTCAAGGGCAAAGTCGCAATCGTGACCGGCGGATCGTCAGGACTGGGGGTTGCGGTCGCGGAAACCCTGGCCGAGGCCGGCGCCCGCGTTGCGGTGGTCGCCCGGCGCAAAGACAGGCTGAGCGCGGTCGCCGAACGGATCAACGGCCTTGCGGTTTCCTGCGACCTGTCCGATCTCGAACAGGTCGGCACGATCGTGCCCACCGTGGTGGACGAACTCGGACCACCGGACATCATCATCAACGGCGCAGGCAGCATGTTCACCGAGGAGAAAGCGGAGTCCGAGCCGCTGGAGGCCATCCGGAACACCCTCGGCCTGAATCTGATGGCACCTTTCCTGCTGGCCCAGAGCGCTTTTCCCCACCTGGTCGAAGCCGGCGGCGGTTCGATCGTGAACATCTCGTCCATCAGTGGTCAGGTCGGCATCCCCGGGATCCCGCAGGCGTCCTACGCCGCAAGCAAGGCCGGGCTGTCCGGGCTGACAGCCGAACTCGCGGTGCAGTGGGCCAGGCACTCGATCCGGGTGAACACCGTGGCACCCGGCTTCTTCCGCAGTGAGATCACCGGGCCGCTCTACACCAGTGAGCGCGCATCGGAGTACCTACGTCGCAACACACCACTACCGAAAGAAGGTTCCGCGCAAGACATTGTCGGTGCCGTGCTCTGGCTCGCCTCCGATGCCGGGAGTTATGTCACCGGCCAGACCATCGTGGTCGACGGCGGATGGACAGCACGCTGACTCCCAGCGAATAGCACCTGCAAGCATTGCAATCCTTACGAGGATTGACGTAATGTCGGCCACATTGTTGCCCCGCTTTGGGGCGGTTGAAAGGACTACTTCTCTCATGTTTTCGGCAGTTGTCATCGAAAAGGGCGAAGCGGGGCAATCCGTTGCCCTCAAAAACGTCGAAGAAACCGAGCTTCCCGAGGGAAACGTCCAGATAGACGTGGACTACTCCTCACTCAATTTCAAAGATGCCCTTGCCATCACCGGCAAGTCCCCGGTGGTCCGCAAGTTCCCGATGGTTCCCGGCATCGACCTGGCAGGCACCGTCACGGCCAGCTCGCACGCCAAGTGGTCCACCGGCGATCGGGTCGTCCTGAACGGCTGGGGCGTCGGTGAAACCCACTGGGGCGGCTTCGCCCAGCGCGCCAGCCTCAACGGTGACTGGCTGGTACCGCTGCCCGCCGAGTTCACCGCCAAGCAGGCCATGGCGATCGGCACCGCCGGTTACACGGCCAGCCTCTGCGTCGAGGCGCTGGTCAACGCAGGCGTGCGCCCCGAGCAGGGCGAGATCCTGGTGACCGGAGCCACCGGCGGCGTCGGCAGCGTTGCGATCGCACTGTTGACCAGGGCCGGCTTCACCGTGGCCGCCTCCACCGGTAAGACCTCCGAGGTCGAGTATCTCCAGGCGCTCGGTGCGTCCACCGTCGTCGACCGGGCCGAGCTCTCCGAAAAGGGCAAGCCGATGCAGAAGGAACGCTGGGCCGGTGTTGTCGACTCGGTCGGCAGCTTCACCCTGGCCAACGCCTGCGCGCAGACCCGCTACGGCGGCACCGTTGCGGCCTGTGGTCTCGCGCAGGGCATGGACTTCCCGGCTTCGGTCGCGCCGTTCATCCTGCGTGGGGTATCGCTACTGGGCATCGACAGCGTGATGGCACCCATCGAGCGACGGATCACCGCCTGGGCACGCCTGTCCCGCGACCTCGATCCAAGCGCCCTGGAGTCGATCGCCACCGAGATCTCCCTTGCGGAATCGATCAAAGCAGCCGACCAGCTGATGAACGGCACTGTGCGTGGCCGCATCGTTGTCGACGTCAATCGCTGAATCAGGAGTACACACATGACCACAAGCGAGACCGAAGCCGTCCAGCTCGACCTGACCGACGTCGACCACCGGGTGGGCAAACCCGTTGGCGGCGGGCAACTCTGGGACCCCTGCAGCACCTCTGACATCCGCCGGTGGGTGATGGCGATGGACAACCCGAACCCCTTGCACTGGGATGAGGAGTTCGCGCGCAACTCGAAGTTCGGTGGGCTCGTGGCACCGCAGTCCATCGCGGTGGGCCTGGACTACGGACACGGGGCGGCGCCGGCCTGTGTGGGGCACATCCCGAACAGCCACCTGATCTTCGGCGGCGAGGAATGGTGGTTCTACGGAACCCCCGTGCGACCGGGTGACAAACTGTTCCAGGACAGGTGGTTTCACGACTACAAGGTGGCCGAGACGAAGTTTGCCGGACCCACCATGTTCTCCCGCGGCGACACCGCCCACAAGAATCAGCACGGGGCGTTGGTCGCCAGGGAGCGGTCGACCGCCATACGCTATCTCGCGGCCGAGGCCACCAAGCGCGGTATGTATGACAACGAGATCGGCGTGGTCAAGAAGTGGACCAACGCAGAGCTACTCGAAGTGGAAAAGCTCCGAGACGACTGGCTCATGTCCAACCGATTGGGCATCTCACCGCACTTCGATGAGGTCAACGTCGGCGACAAACTCCACCGCCGGGTGATCGGTCCACACACCATCGCGAGCTTCACCACCGAATACCGCGCCTTCCTGTTCAACATCTGGGGCACCTTCCAATGGGTTGCACCCGAAGGGGTCGACGATCCCTGGGTCTATCAGGATCCGGGTTGGGTCGAGGGCTTCGGCTTCGACGAGGAGGGCGCCAAGATCGATCCACGCAAACGGGACGGCCTGTACGTCGGCCCCTCGCGTGGACACATCGACGCCGACAAGGCCGGTGAGGTCGGCATGGCACGCGCCTATGGGTACGGCGCCACGATGGGTGCCTGGTGCACCGACTTCCTCGCCAACTGGGCCGGCCACGACGGCATGGTCCGGCACACCAAGGCCGATTTCCGCGGACCCGCGTTCGAGGGCGATGTGACCTACTTCGACGCCGAGATCGTGGACAAAAAGGCCGACTCCGAGTGGGGCGTACCGCTTGTCCAGATCAAGTTGAAGCTCACCAGCCAGGACGGCACCACCCTGGTGACGTGCACTGCCGAGGTCGAACTACCGCTCTGACAGACCCGCACCCAAAGACGACAACGAGGTCAGCCTTGAGTACTCAGATCACCACCGAATCGACCGCCGCAATCTCGGTGGTATCTGGTCCGCCGCTGAGCGAAGAGCCCGGCCTCGGCACTCTCACGATGCCGGGCTTTTTGCGTGAGGTGACCGAGTTGTACGGCGACCGTGAAGCACTGGTGATGCACACCCCCGAGGGTGTCATCCGCTGGTCCTACACCGAGCTGTGGGAACGTGCGGTCGAGGTGGCCCGGGCGCTGCATGCGTCCGGCATCGGCAAGGACGGTCGGGTCGGCGTGCTCATGACCAACCGACCCGAGTGGATCACCGCGGTGTTCGGCACCGCACTCGCCGGTGGTGTGGCCGTCACCCTCAGCACGTTCTCGACCGCCGCCGAGCTGGACCACCTGCTCGCGGTCTCCGGCGTCTCCGTGCTGCTGTTCGACCGCAAGGTGCTCAAAACCGACTACGCGAAGGTGTTGAGAGACCTCGAACCGCAGATCGACGACGCGGCCCCCGGCGAACTCCATTCGTCGAAATACCCTTTCCTGCGCCACCTTGCAGCGGTTGGCGATGGTTCCGATCTACCGGGTGCGATCGAGACCTGGGATGACTTCGTCGCCAGGGGCCAGGCCTCACCGCGCGAGCTGGTCGAGGCCACGGCCGCAGCGGTGAAGCCGAGCGATACTGCGGTGCTGTTCTTCTCGTCGGGATCAACCAGCAAACCGAAGGGCATTTTCAGCGCCCATCGTGGGGTGTCCATACAACTGTGGCGATTCCGACAGCTCTACCACTTCGGCCCGGAAGACAACATCCGGTGCTGGAGCGCGAACGGATTCTTCTGGTCCGGCAATTTCGCGATGGCACTGGGCAATACGCTGTCCAGCGGTGGCTCACTCGTACTACAGACGACCTTCGATGCCACCGAGGCGCTGGAGCTCATCGAGTCCGAAAAAGTCAACTTCCCCTTCGCCTGGCCGCATCAGTGGGCACAATTCGAATCCGCACCCAACTGGGCCACCGCGGATCTGAGCAGCTTGCGATTCGTCGACCATCGCACCCCGGTGGCACGCCATCCGTCGGTCACAGCGGAGTGGATCGAACCCGGTTACGCCTACGGCAACACCGAAACCTTCACGATCTCAGCCATTTACCCGGCGAACACCACCGAGGAACAGGCCGGTGGCAGCAGCGGCAAACCCCTACCGGGCGTGACGTTCAAGATCGTCGACACCTTGTCCGGCAAGACCGTGCCGGTGGGCGAACGTGGCGAGATCTGCGTCAAGGGGCCGACACTGATGCTCGGCTACCTCGGCACACCACTGAGCGAGTCGGTCGACGACGAGGGCTTCTTCCCCACCGGCGACGGAGGGTATGTCGACGGCGAAGGCCGGTTGTTCTGGGAAGGACGCCTCACCGACATCATCAAGACCGGTGGCGCCAACGTCTCACCCCTCGAGGTCGATGAGGTTCTGGTTGCACATCCCGGGGTGAAGGTGACCCGCACCGTCGGAGTCCCCCACGACACACTCGGCGAGGTGGTCGTTGCGTGCATCGTCCCGCATGCCGGTGCCGACCTGAAGCCCGACGAGATCCGCGCATACATCAAGGGCGAGTTGGCGAGTTACAAAGTGCCCCGCCATGTTCTGTTCTTCACCGATGACGAGATCACTCTGACCGGTAGCGCCAAGATCAAGACCAGCGACATCCGCGACCTCGCAGCGAAAAGGCTCGCCCCCGCACCCCGATGATGTGGGGTTCTGGCGACGTCCAACCATTCGGGTCGAGCTTCGCCTGCGGCTTCGTCTCCGCCTGCGGGTTTCGTCGCCAGAACCGCACACTATCGGAGTCTGGCGGCGAGCGCCTCACGGTGTTGTGCGGGTGAACCGAACAGTGATCGATTCAGGATGGCCCGCTTGAGGTAGACGTGGATGCCACTTTCCCACGTGTAACCCATTCCGCCATGCAGCTGCATCGCACTACCCGCCACCTCGACGGCCATGCCACCGGTGAACGATTTGGCCATCGCGACGGCCACTGCGGCGCCTGGTTGGTCGGTGGCCAGTGCACGTACGGCCGCATCGACGAGCTTCTGCGCGACCGTCACCTGGACGAGCATGTCTGCGCAGGCGTGTTTGACGGCCTGGAACGATCCGATCTTGCGGCCGAATTGTTCTCGCACCCCGACGTATTCGACAGTTGCCGCCATTGCTGCCTCGCTGAGCCCGAGACTGTCGCAGGCCACACCGAGTGCGGCGCGGTCGTGAAGATGCCGCAACGCCTCTGCCCCATCGGTTTCGAACTGCCACACCGAGTCCACCGAGACCACCACGTCCTCTGCGGTCACACGACCGAAGCCACGGGTGAGGTCGACGACCGGCTGATCGACAACGAGCAATCCGGCTGTGTTGCGATCAAGGGCCACGACGACGGTCGTGCCGGGTTCATCCGGATCGAGCGCCGGGATCAGAAGCCGGTCGGCAGCAGGTGCACCCAGGACCAGGTCGGCCTCACCGCTGAGCTGCCATCCGGCCTCACTACGGGTGATCCGGAACGGAGTCTGATCGACTTCGTCGAGGTTGTTCTCGCCTTCGACCACAACGATGGGAACCACGTCGCCGGATACGGTGTCGCGCAACAACTGGTCACGACCAGGAGTCGGCGCCAGCAACTCCAGCAGTCCCAGGCTCAACGTTGCGACGGCCGGGTATGGGCCGGTCGTCACCGCCCGGCCCGTTTCTCGGAGCACGACGGCAACCTCGGCAAAGGTCGCATCGGCACCGTCGAAGTCCTCGGCTGCCTCCAACCCCAGCCACCCGGATCCGGCGACCAACTGCCAATCGATCGGCGTACCCACCTCCGCTTTGGCAAGCAGATCGCGTGCCACCGCGCGCAGTTCCCCGTGCAACTCGGAAAGGCTGTGTGGGTCGGAGGAGCTGTGCAGATCGGATAGGTTGTCGGTGGTCATCAGGTTCCTGCCGGTTCTCGCGGCAGGCGCAGGCCTCGCTCGCCGATGATGTTTCGTTGTATTTCACTGGTCCCACCGGGAATGGTCCACTCCCACGATCCGATGAAATCCAGGACCCAGGAACCCGATTCCCATCCGCTCGACAGCGGTTTGCGCAGGTGTGTCTGCGCGGACAGCCCGGCGACCTCGGCGCCGAAGTCGGTCAGCTCCTGCAGCAACTCGCTGTAGAACAGCTTCACGATCGAGGCATCCGCGGGCCCGGGGTGATCATTGGTGGCAAAGTCCGAGCAGAGCAGACGCAGTCCTTCGATCTTCGTCTCCAGCATCGCCAGCCGATCCGCAACCAGCGAATCATTCAGTGGCACAGATCCATCGCGTCGAGGTGTGGAACACTCTTCCACCAACCACCGAAACCCGCCGTGCGCAAGGCGCTCCGACAGTTCGAGCATCGTCATACCGCGTTCGGCACCGAGGGTCTCCTGGGCGACCTGCCAGCCGGCGTTCTCCGGTCCGACGAGGTTCTCGGCCGGAATCACCACATCGTTGAGGAAGATCTCGCAGAAATGTGATTCCCCGGTCGCTTGACGGATGGGCCGGACCTCGACGCCGGGTGTCTGCATGTCGAGCAAAAAGTACGAGATACCGCGCCGTTTGGGGGCATCCGGATCCGTACGGGCCAACAGCAGACACCAATCCGCGTGCAGCGCACCGCTTGCCCAGAGTTTCTGGCCGTTGACGATGTAGTTGTCGCCCCCAACAGCATCAGAGACTCTGCGCGCGGATGTCTTGAGTGCCGCCATATCCGAACCCGCGCCGGGTTCGGAGAATCCCTGACACCAGATCTCGCCGCCGAGGATCGCCGGAAGGTGGCGCTGCCGCTGTTTCTCGGTGCCCGCAGCCAGGAGCGTCGACGCCGCGTGGTGGATCGACACGAACGGCAATACCAATCGTGGTGCGTCGTGGGCGGCGAGCTCCTGATAGAGCACTACCTGCTGCTCGACAGTCATGCCGCCACCCCACTGCGCAGGCCAGTGCGGCACGGCGTAACCGGCCTCATTCAGCTCGGCGAACCACTCCTTCTGGAAGCGGACGAACACCTCGTCCGAAACGCCGGTCTGCGCCGCCCGCCAGTCCGCCGGAATGTGTGTCACACACCAGTTCCGGACCGTCGCCCGAAAGTCCCCGTTCTGAAAGTCACCGAGTTCCGCTGCCATCAGGGACGCGCCCGTTCCACCAGTGCAAGAAGACGTTTCCGGTGCTCGTCGGTCTGCATCGTGACAACTTCGGCGGCGAACCCGGCCTGCAGTGGTCCGGCCAATGCCTGGCTCAGGTGCATGTTGACGATACGTTTTGTGCTCTGTAGCGCCTCGCGGGGTTGCGCTGCCAGGCGCTGCGCCAGGGCGCCTGCCTGATCGACGAGATCGTCGGGGGCGCAGACACGGGTGGCGAGCCCGAGTTCGACCGCTGTGGCCGCCGGGATCCGATCGCCGGTGTACAGGTACTCCCTCGACCTCAAGATCGGGGTGAGGAGCGGCCAAAAGGCGGCTCCCCCATCACCGGCGGCCAGGCCGACGGCCACGTGAGGATCGGCGAGATAGGCCTTCTCCGAAATCAGGACGATGTCGCACAGCACCGCGATGCTGCATCCCAGGCCCACGGCCGGGCCGTTGACGGCAGCGATGATCGGGAGTGGGAAACGCAGCATCTCGTCGATGATCTCGGCGCCTTCGCGGATGCTCTCATCGCGGCCGACGGGGTCGTCGAGGAATGAGGTGATCCAGGCGAGATCCCCACCGGCGCTGAACGCCCGGCCGGCACCGGTGAGAATCACGACGGCGGCGTCGCGATCGGCAGCGATCTGCCGCCAGACGTTGGCCAGGGCCCAGTGCAGGTTCTTGTTCACCGCGCCCAGGTCATCGGGACGATTGATGGTCACCGTACGGACCGGGCCTTCACAGGTCACTGTCAATTCGTCGGGCAGGTCGTACTTCACCGGTCCCCCAATGTTTTTCATTGAATGATCGCCACCGGCTCTGGCACCGCGGCAAGGGTGTTGCCGAAGAGGCCGGTCAGGCCTTTGCGCCCCACGCGAGAGGTGAGGGCGGCACCGGTTGCGGACAGGCCCAGCGGCAGTCGCCGCAACGGCAGGCTGTACCGCGAGAGCCACGAGAGGGTGGTCTCGTCGCAGAAGCCGGTGGCCCCGTGCAGCTGATGAGCGACGCGGAACACGACGTCGGCCGCCTCCACGACGGCCAACCGTAGCGCCAGTGCATCGTCGACGGCCTCCGCCTGCCCTGCCTCGATGCTCCACAGCGCGTACTTGGCAAGGACTTCCACGCCACTGCGCTCCACCTCAGCATCGGTGAGCTGGAACTGGACACCCTGGAGCTGGGCCAGCGGTCGGCCGAACTGTTCACGCATGAGTACGTGCGCGCGGGTGAGTTCGAGAGCCCGGTCGAGCATGCCCAGAAGCGTCCAGCAGGGCAGCACCAGCCCGAGCGCCAGATCCTTGTCGCCGTTCTTGTCGATCGGTGTAAGTGCCAGCGGTGCAACAAAAGCCGACGTGCGCGGCGGCGCTATCGCAGGCAGCACGGTGACGGAACTGCGCACACCGCTCACTGTGACTGCAGACCATCGCAATTCGATGTCGGAGATCGCAGCTGCCGGACCATGATCGGTGACCACCACCAATCCGTCGACATCGAGGTCAACCGGCTTGGAGAGACGCTCGGCCACGGGATACGGGATACCCCAATAGCCGGCGCTTCGACACAGCGCAGCAGCCGCCTCGAGCTCATCGATATCTCCGCGAGGATTGAGTTCCCAGGCGCCGAGGCCCGCGAAAACCGAATCCAGGGATCGTTCCCGGCCCGCCGGATCGACCTCTGCTCCTTCGAGAAGCCGGTCACCACCGGCCGCTTCGAAAGCGCGCAACGCCGCAGTGCCGTATTCCGTTGCTTCCGGGCTCAAGTCGATGTTCATGATGCCGCCAGCAGGTTGCGGGCAAGCAGGATCCGTTGCATCTCGATGCTGCCCGACGCAACTGTCGCCGCCTGCGAGTAGCTCCAGTGAGCTTGCACGTCCAGCCGGAATCGTTCTGCCTCTTCACCCGTCAGGGGCGCGTAGGTGGCGAGCTCCGTCAGTACATTGGCGCTGGATTGGTCGAGTGTGGTCACCGCGATCCGGTACAGCGCCGCGTCGGCCGGACGTACCTGCCCCTCGTTCTGCATCGACACCACCCGGTACGCGAGCAATCTGGCCCGTCGGCAGTGGACCAACATCCGGGCCCAGCGGGCGTGGAGTTCGGCAGGCAGCTCATCCCATGCGTCACCCAGCACCGCCGGTGCTTCCTGTAGCAAGCGCTCACACCGGGCATACCGGGCGATGCCCACCCGCTCGAATGCGAGGACCTCCTGGACGACTTTCCATCCCTCGTCCACAGTTCCGAGGACATGGGCCTGCGTGACCTTGAGGTCGTTGAAGAAGACCTCGTTGAGGTGGTGAGGGCCCAACATCGCACGGATGGGCCGGACCTCGATGGCCGGATCGGACATCGGCACCAGGAAGACGGTCAGACCGTGCTGCTTTCGCTCACCCGACGAGGTGCGGGCGAGAAGGAAGCACCACTGGGCCATCGTGGCGTACGAGGTCCAGATCTTCTGCCCGGAAATGCTCCACCCGTCGCCCTCACGCCGCGCTGCGGTGCGCAGTGAGGCCAGGTCCGAGCCGGAGCCCGGTTCGCTGAACCCCTGACACCAGATCACCTCACCGCGCGCGATCGGCGGGAGATGCTGCTGCTGTTGCTGTGTTGTCCCGTGACGCATGATTGTCGGCCCGACCCAGTTGACGCCCATGTACTGGGCACCGCGCGGTTCGTGATGTGCCCACATCTCCTCGCGGACCACCGTCTGCTCCCAGACCGAGGCACCGCGCCCGCCGAACTCCTCGGGCCAGGCCATACAGAGCAGGTCACGGTCGGCGAGAAAGCGACAGAAGGCCTGTGCGGTTTCGAGGTCGTCCGGGTCATCGGTGAACGCACCCCGAAACTCTGCCGGAACATTTTCCTTGATCAGCCAGCGGAGGTCGTCGCGGAGCGCGTTCGCCGCCTCACCCAACGTGAAGTCCATGAGAGCACGGTAACTCAATCCTCATAAGGATTGGAATACTTGAATGGTAAGTCTCGGCAGATTAAGCTGGCCGAGTGAATATAAGGTGGCGAGCGTGACATCTGCCCAGAGCCGCCGTGTTCCTCAGCGTCGGATTGCCGAAACCGTTGCCGACGAGCTGCGGGACAACATCCTCGCCGACGACCACTACCGTCTCCCGACCCAGGAACAACTGGTCAAGGATTTCGGGGTCAGCTACCCCTCGATCCGCGAAGCCTTGCGCATCCTGGAGACCGAAGGCCTGGTCACGGTCCGGCGCGGCAACATCGGCGGCGCGGACGTCCACCGCCCCGACGAGACCTCCGCCGCCTACCACCTCGGGCTTTCGCTGCAGGCAGGCCGC
Source organism: Williamsia sp. Y712 (assembly GCF_059445525.1). NCBI lineage: Bacteria > Bacillati > Actinomycetota > Actinomycetes > Mycobacteriales > Nocardiaceae > Williamsia > Williamsia sp. Y712. The sequence goes on along the minus strand of NZ_JCAIUN010000001.1, from coordinate 1,276,275 downwards.
GTCACCCTCAAAGACCTCGCCGACGGGCTGCAGATGCTCGAGCCGATGTGCGCCGCAGAATGCGCCAAGCGCGAAGACCGCCTCGAGGTTGTGGTCCCGGCCCTGACCAAGGCCATCGACGAATCCGTCGAGCACATCACCAGCGGCGTCGACTTCACCAACTCGGCCCGCGACTTCCACGACCTCGTCGTGGCGTTCACACCCAACGCGACCATCCGTTATGCCGTCGGCAGCTACGTCGCACTGTGGTCGGCACAGGAAGAAGCCTGGGCAGAAGCCCGCACCCGGCACGGCGAATACCCCTCCCAGATCGAGGCCGAAGGTGCGGTCCACGCCCATCGCCGTCTCGTGGAAGAGATCGCGGCCGGACGGGCCGAGGAGGCCGCACGCTTTGCCCGCGCCCACCTCGCGGCAACACAGGCACTGGTACTGGAGCGCTATGGCGATCGCGTTGTCAACGCGTCGGCAGCCATGTCCCGCCAGACGATCCAGTCCAGCCGGCGCTCCCGCATCTGAGTTTGCCAACGGATGCAGCTCACACCGTGAAGTTTCAAAGGTCAGCCCTGACCCACAGCGGCCGACACAGAATCGAGTTGAAGTAGTTCAGTATCAGTCAGTTCCAGGTCGACCGATGCCAACAGAGCGCCGAGTTGCCCCGGAACCCGGGCGCTGGCGATGGGTGCGACCACGGTCGGTTGTTGGCGTGTCCACGCCAGAGCGACAGTGGCGATCTCCACGTCCCGAGCTTGCGCGATGACCGCCAGCTCGTTGACAACGGCCAAGCCTTCAGCACTGAAGTAGCGGTCGACGATCTTGCTGCGCGCAGCGGCGTCCACGTCGGACTGCGTCCGGTACTTGCCGGTGAGAAAGCCACTGGCCAGAGCCCAGTAGGGCATCACACCCAGGTCGAACCGCTCGGCAAGGGGACGCAGGTCCGACTCGAAGGGCTCTCTGGCAACCAGACTGTAGTGTGGTTGCAGGGCAACCGGTTTCGCGAAGTCGTTCGTTTCGCAGATCGACAACCACTCCGTGATGCGCTCCGGCGAGTAGTTCGAAATACCGAGATGCCGGACCTTGCCGGCTCGAACCAACGCATCGAACGCGCCCAGGGTCTCCTCCAGCGGCACATCGGGATCGTCGTAGTGCGCGTAGTAGAGGTCGATGTGATCGGTCTGCAGGCGGCGCAGGGATGCCTCAGCTGCCTTGGCGATGTTGTCCGGCGCCAATCCCAGAAACTCTGGATGCCGACTCACCTTGGTGGCGAGCACCACGTCGTCTCGCCTGCCACGTGTGGTGAACCACTGCCCGAGGATCGTTTCGGACTCACCACCCGAGTTGCCCGGAATCGAGGCCATGTAGCTGTCCGAGGTGTCGATGAAGTTGCCACCTGCGGAGACGAATTCGTCGAGCACTGCGAACGACGTATCCGCGTCACTGGTCCAGCCAAAGGTGTTGCCGCCCAGATTGAGCGGGAATACGTCGAGGTCAGAGCGTCCGATCCGAGTCATGCCATCTCCAAGGTCATTGGGGGTCGCCCAGGACGATACCCTCGCGACGCGGGTCGGCTCCGCCAGACCAACCCTGGTCCGTGCGTACCAGCGCACTCAGGCCGCTGGACTGATCTGCGACATCCACCTGATGCCCCAACTGCCGAAGCCCCAGGACCAGAGGATCTGCGGCACCATCGTCTGCGGTGTCGATATCCGGGTGCTCGCCGCCGACATTGGTCTTCGGGGTATTCGCGGCACCGAAGTCGACCATTGACACGGCCTGCTGCGGATCCAGGCCCCAATCGATGAGTCCCACCAGGGTTTTCACCACGAACTGAATGATCACCGAGCCCCCTGGCGATCCGAGTACCATCTCCAGCTCGCCGCGTTGATCGCCCTGCGGTTCAGCGAAGACGAGCGTCGGTGCCATCGAGCTGCGTGGTCGCTTATTCGGTTCCACCCGATTCGCCAACGGAAGGCCCTGCCCGTCAGCCGGTTCCGCTGAGAAGTCGGTGAGTTGATTGTTGAGGATGAAACCATCGACCATGTGGAATGACCCGAACGCCGACTCGACCGTGGTCGTCATCGACGCCGCGTTCCCATCCTTGTCGACGACGGAGACATGACTGGTGCCGTGTTCGACTCCGGCGTACCAGCCCATGGGTTCACCGGTCTCGAATGCACCGGCGGTAGCGGTACCCATCGATCGTTCCGGATCTATCAGCGCAGCGCGTTCTTTCAGGTACGCGGGGTCGAGCAGCATATCTGAGTTCCCACCCGGTAGCGGCACAAAATCTGAGTCGGCGATGTACTTGTCCCGATCGGCATAGGCCAGACGCTCGGCCTCGGCGATCAAGTGCACGCCTGTCGCAGAGGGCTCGCCACCATTGGCGTCGACTGCGGTCGGACCGTACTGGTCGAGGGGAAAGTTCGAGAGAATGCCGAGCGTGGAAGCCACGGCCAGACCGCCGGAGGACGGGTTCGGCATTCCGCACACCTGGTTGTCGCGATATCCGACACATATCGGTTCACGAACCTTGGCGTCGTAGTTCGCCAGGTCCTCCAGTGTGATCAGCGACGGCGTCATCCCGTTCTCGGTCGAGCCCGCCTTCGCAACAACGGATTCCGCGATGGGACCGGTGTAGAACGCGTCGGCTCCCTCTGTTGCGATGGCGCCCAGAGTTTTCGAGTATGCGGGATTCGTCAACACGGTCCCGGCGGGCTTGGCGGTCCCGTCGGGATTCAAGAAGTACTCACTGGCGGCCGGGTCGGCGGCCAGTTCTTTGGCCGAGGCAGCGATGGCTGCAGCCATCCGGGGACTGATCTCGAATCCGCTGTCGGCCAGTCGCGTCGCGGATCCGAACAGGCTCTGCCAATCGGCACTTCCGTGCTCGTTGTGGACGTCTTCGAGGAGTCGCAACACCCCTGGCACGCCGATGGATCGGCCACTCGCACGCGTATTCGGCACGGGTTCGGTCCGGTTGGCATCGTCGACCCAGCGAAGATAGTTCTCCGTGGCGGTGGCAGGCGCCACCTCACGACCGTCGTAGGCCTGGACCGATCTGTCTTCTGCGTCGTAATACAGCGCGAAAGCGCCGCCGCCGATACCCGAACTCTGCGGCTCCACCAGACCCAGCATCATCTGGGCGGCGACCAAAGCGTCACCCGCGCTTCCCCCGTCGGCCAAGACCTCGCACGCCGCCTCGGTGGCCAGCGGGTTCGCGGTGGCCGCGGCGAACGACTCCGTCTGCACCGCGACCATATCGCTGCGATAACCGGTGGCAACCTCGGGATTTGTCGAAATATCCTGCGTTGCAGTCGCGCCCGCGTTCGGCGATGCGGCAGGGGCAACCGAATTGGTTGCCGAGTCCGTCGGGATGGCGCAGACGTCAGCGGACTGGGCGTCTTCGTTCGACGGCGTCGAACAGGACACCGTCAGTAAGAGTGCGACCACCGCCGCCGTAACGCCGCCGACCCGACGGACCCGAACCACCGGCGGTTCTACCTTCTGACCTTCTTCACGATCCACAACAGGATCACCGAACCGAGCAGCGCCGTGAGGAATGTGAAGAACCATCCACCGCTTGCAGTGTCAAAGGCGAAACTCAGGAGGAAGCCACCGAGGAAGGCGCCGATCACACCGACGACGATGTTGAGCAGGATGCCCATCTCTTTGTCGGTACCCATGAACTTGCTGGCGATCCAACCGGCGAGACCGCCGATGATGATGTAGCCGACGATGCCCACCGACGTGGTGGTTGTCGACCGCTCGGCCAAGACCTCGACTGCTTGATACGTGGTACTCACGATTCTCCCTACTTCGGTGAGGGGCTTCTGGTTGCCCACCGCGGGCGACCAGGCCTCCCCCGTGGACTGCCCGCTGGCCCAGAATCGTAAACCTCGGGCAGGCGAGACAGTGATTCCCAGTCTGGTCTACGGAATCGTTGTCCGTCCCACGACTCGCAGAACCCGTCAGACCGCAGGCCTGAACCCATCCGCGTCGCAACCCCGTCGACGCCAGATCACATGCGACTTCAGCGCAGCGCCACCAGGTTTGCCACCGAACTGCGAACATCGGAATCGATGACCCTGGCGACAAGATTGCCGATCGGGCCGTTCAGCACGCCACCGCTGATCGACGCGCCCAGGTCGAAGACCGAGCCGTCACCTTCAGGAGTCACCTTCAGCTCGATATCGATGTGAACACCACCACGTCCACGCCCGGAGAGTTCGAGGAGTTGAGGTTTCTCGTACCGCGTCACCGTCCAATGGATCGTGTTGCGGAAACCTTTGACCTTTATCAGGGACGAGACCTTCGTCCCCAGCTCGACCTCTGCAGGCACCGGGCTCTTCCATCCCGCAAAGATCGTCATCCACTCGTCGAACCGACTCAGATCCGACGCCATCGCCCACGCGGCATCCGGTTTCAGATCGGACCGCACCGAGACATCCACACCAGCCATATACAAACCTCTCCATCATCGTTGTCGTCCCGAGCGCCGGGAACCGGTATCAAAACAGCTGTGGCAGAACCAGAACCATCACTATCGTCCATAAGACATGGGTGAAGATCGGAGCCAGGACCCCGGCTGTTGCCCGACGTTCGAGGGCACAGACCAGACCCAGCAGAATCGCCGCGAAACCCAGCATCGGATTGCCACTGGCGAGCGTTGCGATCACATAGATGACCGTCGAGAAGATCACCGGTGCATAACCTTTGAGCGCGGAGTAGACAGCGCCCCGGAAGAACATCTCCTCGGCGATGCCGTTGACGATCGCGGTCGAGAGCACCAGCGCGATACCACCGCTGTCGGCATGATCGAGAACGTCGGCGATGAAGTCGCGCAGCGGCGGGATCTCCCGCGTCACGAGACCACCAACCACAAAGATCGCACCGAGGACGAGGCCGGCCACGGCCCCGATCACGGCCGCACGCACCGGACCACCACGCGGCGGCGGGTACGCACCGAGCCGTAACCGGCCCGACAACAGCGCGCCCACCGTCCACACTGCAGCGAGGGCAAATGTCATGGGATAGAAAGCCGAATCACCCGGTTCGATCGACAGGGAGATACCCAGGAATACGCTGCCGACGATCAGGACGACGACAACGACAATTCGACGCCACAGCACGGCCCGCCGCGACTCCGGCGGTTCTGCGGAATCGTCTTGGACTGTGCCGACCAGGAACTCGAACTTCTCTGGCAATGCGATCACAGCGCGCGCCACAACTTGTCGAGGCCGGTGGTGCCGGCCACTGCACCCACCACCGTGCGGACCGGTGCGACGACACGGTCGCGCACAGCCCTTTTCACCCGCATCAGATCTCCACCGGCCCAGGAGGGGTCGGTGTCGGCGAGGTGGTGGATGTCGGCCAGTTCGTCCACCGGCCGAGGCATCGGGCTCTGGACCGACCGACGCACCGCTTCTCGGATGGTCAACAGCCCTCCTGGCGGATCGGGGACGTGATCGCGAATCGTGTGCTCCGAGGCTCTCATCGGATGGTCCAACGAGCGCACGAGATCCGAGGCGAGACCACTGGGCACCGGCACCAGAAGACCCCCGATGAAACCGGCAAGCCGGACATCGACGCCCGGCATCACCACCCCCACCCGTGGCGACCCGGTCGCGCGCAGGTATGCGAACAACAGTGAGCTGTACGACGAGTTCTCTGCGCTGGCGATGTCGTAATACCCGGGCGGCACCGTTTCAAACGCGGAGGCTGCGAGGTAGTGGACGGCGTCGCGCACCGAGATGGGATCCATCGGGTTGTCCACCCACGAAGGGAGCGGGATCACAGCAAGCCGATCGGACATGTAGCGCACCATCTCGAACGACGTCGAACCGGCACCGATCACCACGGCGGCCCGCAGCCAGACCAATTCGGGGCCGCCCTCGCTGTCGAGCGCTCGACCTACTTCGGCTCGGCTCTCCAGGTGTTCCGAAAGCTCGTCGTCATGAGGTACGAATCCGCCGAGATAGACGATGCGCCCCACCTGGTGATCACGCGCCGCCGCTGCCACATTCTGCGCTGCCGACTCGTCGTCTCTGCGGAAGTTCTTCTGTCCGATCCCGTGGACCAGGTAATACACGACGTCGATCGGTCCTGCCGCCTTCAGTCCGGCGCGCACCGATTCGGGATTCATTGCGTCCAGTTCTATGGTGCGGACGTCGTCGGACCACCCGAACTGCTTCAGCCTGTTCAGATTCCGCGATGCGGCCACCACGTCGTGCCCGGCCGCGAGCAGCGCCGTGACCAGTCGGGCGCCGATATAGCCCGTTGCTCCCAGTACAAGTATTCGCATGTCATGGCCGTCCGTTGGATCTGCGCGGTCTTTCGATGGCGTGCCCCTGTACTGGAGCCGATGTGCCTCATGCTTAGCATCCGAACCCACCGAACGCAGAACTCGAAGGATCCGTCAGGTCCCGAATCGGCGCCACCGACGCCACCCGATGCGGTAACGCAGCTCCCAGTCCAACTTCGCCAGCCCCCTATCCATCCGGTGGGACCGCCCCTCCAACCGCCGTTGATATGCGCGCCATTCACGCGACTGGCGCACCGGTGGCCACAACTCCGCGGCGACCCGCGTATATTCGGCAAGCAAACCGTCCGAATCATCTGCCCCGCAGTCGAGTTCGTGGTTGGCACGGCGAACCGCCTCTTTGGCCTGCGCCCGCCTACTCATGTTTTCCAAGCCAGCGATCTCGGGGATCGCGGCCCCTTCTTCTTCGAAAAATGTCGCAAACGCGCGGCGGCGTTCTCGAAGATCGGTGAGATCGCCCTTGAAATCAGTCAGGTGCATGTTCTGACCATGAACTCGATAGAACGCCTGATCACTCCCGTTGACCCGGCCGACCGAACCTCGCAGTGCAGCGTGCAACCAGATCTTGAAGTCCGCGGCGTGCGGATGATCGGGATCGAAGCCCCCGAGTTCGTCCATGACCGTGCGGCGCATCACCACTTCAGGACTGACGACGAGTCCGTTCCCACGCCGACAGACCCGTTCGATCCATTCGGGCCCCGACCACACCGTCCAGCTGCGCACGTCACTGGTCACAGGAGGAGGGGCGTCTTCGAAATACTGCGGAAACCCGTACACGAAGGCAACATCCGGGCGGGCTTCGAGTAGTGCGACCGCGCGAGTCAACGCGCCGTCCGGCAGCAGGTCGTCGGCTGACAACAGCACGACGTATTTTCCGCGTGCGACCTTGAGTCCGTCGTTGTACGTCGCGATGTGTCCCTGGTTGGTCTCGTGCACCAGGCAACTCACCCGAGAGTCACCGACCGCCAACGATTGTGCGACAGCCGCACTGTCGTCAGGCGATGCGTCGTCGACGATCAGCACGTCGACATCGATCCCGGGTTGGTTCAACGCAGAGTTCACTGCATCGGGCAGGTATTTTCCGTATTTGTAACAGGGAATCACCACCGAAACCGTGGGCGCACCGGTCAGCAATCTCGGTTTCAGACGCTCAGCCATGCACTAGGCTCCATCCCCCGGTCAGGCCTTTGCTCCGCGGCCGATAGGGCCCTGACTCATCGGTCGGAATACTACAAGACGAATCGATGCGATGGTTGACGCCGCTTTACACGTAGGTGCACTGGTCACACCAACATTCCAGGCACCGGACGCGTGAGCATTCGGTGCCTGGAATGGAGGTGGTTGGTACGCGTGGATTACGCCGCTGCGAGCGCCTTTGCCTTCAGGTGCTGGAACTCATCCTCGGTGATCGTGCCTGCATCCAGTAGCGCCTTCGCGGACGCGATCTGATCTGCGGGCCCCGCGGTTCCGGCGGTCTGCTTGATGTAGGTTTCTGCCTGCTTCTGTGCCTCGAGCTGGGCCTCACGCGCCCGCTCAGACATTCCGCGACCCCGCGCGATGAGGTAGACGAAGAGGGTTATGTACGGCAACAGGACCAGGAAGAGAATCCAAACCGCCTTGACCCAACCGGACGTCTTGTGGTCACGAAACAGATCTATCAAAACGTTGAAAAGAATCATCAAATACGCAATGAAGGCGAAAATCACCAACGTGTACCAGATGAAGTCCCAGAATGAATCCCACATAGCCCGCGTGCTCCTTGCTCGGCAGATCGCCGGCTATCGGCGACCAATGAATCATCGCACGTCAGCGATCGAAATCCACGTTATAACGCGAGCAGATTTGTGCCCTATTCGAAGCTTCGCTAATCAAATGGTGAACGCTCTGCAACAAATCGGTCAACGCGTGGTGGATATGCCACCATCAACGGGAATCACCGCGCCGGTGAGATAGGCACCCGCCCGGCTCGTCAGGTAGACGACGGCACCGACCACGTCGTCAGGACGACCGATGCGGCCGAGCGGGGTACTCGACTCGATCTCGTCGCGTCGCTCTTCCAACATCGCCCGCATCATGCGGGATTCGAAAGGTCCAGGCGCGATGGCGTTTACGGTGATGTTCCGAGAACTCAGATGACTCGCCAGATGACGGGTGAGCTGGTGTACCGCGGCCTTGGCCGCCGAGTACGAATACGACGGGGTCTGCGGCACCCGGATCCCGTCGATGCTTCCGATCATCACAACCCTTGAAGGGTCCTGCGACGTGGCGGCCCGGTCCAGCGCAGGCAACAAAGCCTGCGTCAACAGAAAGGGCGCACGCACATTCAGCCCGAGTACCTTGTCAAAAGCCGACGACGGGAACTCGTCTACCGGAGCACCCCAGGTGGCTCCGGCATTGTTCACCAGGATGTCCAGCGAATCCACCTGACCCAGAACATCTTGCGCGAGTTTTGTACACCCCTCGGGTGTCGACAGATCAGCCTTGATTGCGATCAACCCTGCCTCGGAAGCCTTCTCGAGCGCATCGGGCTTGCGGCCTGCGATGATCACCCGGACCCCACGCTCGTGGAGACCATGGGCGATCATCGCGCCGATCCCGCTGGTACCTCCGGTGACCAGGGCAGTCTTTCCGCTGACGTCGAACAGATCGGTAGTCATGCTCTGTTGATACCAAGCCTGCCCCCACAAAGTGCGGGAATCAGCCTTGCACACCAACCCCGTCACGTACCGAGTCGTCGATGGTGGAATTGACCCCACCCACTCGGTAGGTGGCGGCGCGGTGGTGGTCGGGCAACAGGTCGCCCTTGCCGAAGAGCTTGTGCCGCAATGTACCCGGCACATACTCGCGGTCATAGGCACCGCGCGCCTCGAGAGCCGGGACCACGTGGTCGATGACATCGGTGAAGGTACCCGGGGTCACGGCATACGCGAGGTTGAAGCCGTCGACGTCGGTGAATTCCGCCCACTCGAGCAATTGCGCGGCGACACTCTCACCCGAGCCGACCAGCACGGGGCCCATACCGCCGATGCCGCCCCAGGCCGCGATGTCGCGCACCGTCCATTCCTTGAGGTCACCGGAGGCCTGGCTGAAAGCGGCCACCGCCGACTGGATCGCATTGCTGTGGACATTGCCGATCGGCTCGTCGAGGTCGTACTCCGACAGGTCGATTCCCATCCAGCCCGACATGAACACCAACGCGCCCTCGGCGCTGGCGTAGCGCTGGTATTCCTCCGCCTTCGCCTGCGCGGCGTCGTCTGTCTCGTCGGTGATGATGGTCAGCAGCGTGTAGATGCGGGCGTCGTAGGCATCGCGTCCGGCAGCGACCAGCTCCTGTCGGATGTTCGTAACCAGTGTGCGCAGAAGCTCTTTGGTGGGTGCACCGACAAACACGGCTTCGGCGTTCTGGGCGGCGAACTTCACGCCGCGCGGTGACGCCCCGGCCTGATAGATCACCGGCGAACCCTGCGGCGACGGTTCAGACAGATGGATGCCCGGCACGCTGAAATGCTCACCGCGATGGCCGATGTGGTGAACTTTCGCCGGATCGGCGAACACGCCGTGGTCTTTGTCGCGGCGCACCGCATCACGCTCCCAGGAGCCCTCCCACAACTTGTAGAGCACTTCGAGGTACTCGTCGGCATGGTCGTATCGGGCGTCGTGCTCGAGTTGATCGACCTCGCCCATGTTCCGGGCCGCCGAGGGCAGGTAACCGGTGACCACATTCCAGCCGATCCGACCGCGGGTCAGGTGATCGAGGGTCGAGAGCCGACGCGCAAACGGGTACGGGTGCTCGAACCCGGTGCCCGCGGTGATCCCGAAACCGAGGTGCTCGGTGGCGTGGGCCATCGCCGAAACCAGAAGCAGCGGATCGGCGACCGGGATCTGAGCGCCCTGACGGATCGCCGCCTCATCGGTACCGGCGTAGACGTCATATGTGCCGAGAACATCGGCGATGAAGAGGCCGTCGAAACCACCGGTCTCCAGGACTTTCGCCAGGTCGACCCAGTAGTCGAGTGTGTTGTAGTCCCACGACCGGTCCTGCGGATGACGCCACAGGCCTGGCGATTGGTGGGCGACGCAGTTCATGTCGAACGCGTTGAACCGGATCTTGCGGGACATCGGTAACCGACCTCTCAACTCGTACATGGCCGAAGTCGGCCGGCTCGATCTTCTCCCCGCCGGAGCGTGACCGGAAACACTTACACCCACGCTGAGCTGAACACCGCGCTAGATTTGACGAGGTGACCTCGCCCGCGATCGATCCCAATGACCGTCTGACTCCGGCGATTGTGCTGGCAACCACCGAACAATCCCGCAACACCGTCATCGACGAGATCCGCAGCCGCTACGGCCGCGACTACACCGTGAAGTTCGCCGACAGCGGCGACGCCTGCCTCGATATCGTGAAAAGCCTTGTGGAACACGCTGTCCCAGTGGCGTTGATACTTGTCGAACTCGAACAGCTCGGTTCATGGCAGGGTTCTGACCTGCTCCAGAAGCTGCGGTTCGTCGTACCCAGCGCCAGGAGGGTCGCCCTCATCCCGGCCATTCGGTTCGGGACCTCGTATGACGAGTTGCGAGCCGGTGTCGCCGAAGGACGCTACGACACCTACCTCGGTATCCCTCGTGGCCAGCGCGACGAGGAGTTCCACACCGCGATCGTCGAGTACCTGTCGGACTGGGGTTGGTCGGTCGCCGCACCCGAGGTCGCGTTCCTGCAGATCGTCGCCGACGGCCCGTCGCCCGAACTGGCCGAGATCCGCGATTTCCTCGACCGGATGGGCATGCCCGTCCAGATCCACGATCCCGAGTCCCCGGCGGGCCGAGAGATCCTCCAGTCGGTGACGGGCGACTCCGAACTGCCGATCCTGCATCACCCCGGAAAGCCACCACTGTCGCGGCCGACGGTCAGCGACGTCGCCGCCAGCATCTACGGCACCCCCGACAACATCCCCGAAGGCACCGTCGCCGATCTGCTCGTGATCGGAGCCGGCCCCGCGGGCCTGGCCGCTGCCGTCTACGGCGCCTCCGAAGGTCTGTCCACCACGGTCATCGAGACCGGGGCCATCGGCGGACAGGCCGGAACCAGTTCGATGATCCGCAACTATCTCGGCTTCCCGCGCGGGATCTCCGGAATGCGGCTGGCACAACGGGCCAGGATTCAGGCAGGCCGATTCGGGGCGCAGTTCTTCTGCGGTCGCGGCGTCACCGAGGTCGAGATCGATTCGCGGTTCGACCACCACCACGTGATGGTCGACGAGGCACGGATCTGCGCACGCACCATCGTCATCGCCACCGGTGTCGCCTATCGCCGATTCGGTGTCCGCGGCTGCGAAGACCTCGTCGGGTCGGGTGTCTATTACGGTGCCGCCACCAGCGCGGCCCGCGAGATGACCGGCCGCGACGTCGTGGTGGTCGGCGGCGGCAACTCGGCCGGACAGGCAGCGATGCACCTGTCGCGGTTCGCCCGGTCGGTGACGATCGCGATCCGCCGTGAATCGCTGACAGAAACGATGTCGGACTATCTGATCCGGGAGATCGAGGCCAGTCCCTGCATCACGGTGCGCGGACACACCGAGGTGGTCGACGGCGGCGGCGAAGGCCATCTGGAATGGCTGGAGCTGTGCGACAACCGGACCGGCTCATCGCAGCGCATCACCGCGTCGGGCCTGTTCCTGCTCCTGGGAGCGGCACCGACGTGCGACTGGATCCCCCCACAGGTCAAGCGCGACGAGCACGGCTTCCTCCTGACCGGACGGTTCATTCCCAAGGAGTATTGGCAGGCCGGCCTGCCACCGGCATTCCTGGAGACCACGGTGCCGGGGATCTTCGCCGTCGGCGACGTCCGGAGCGGGTCGATGAAGCGCGTGGCGGCGGCGAGCGGCGAAGGGGCTTCCGCGGTCCCGCTGGTCCACGATCGGCTACAGCAACTCCGGCTGGAGAACCTGCCACCGGCGCACTAGATCAGCCCAACTTGTACACGCGGCGAGCGTTGTCTCGGAATACCTTCCGGAGCAGATTGCCGCCGTAGGGTTCCAGGACCTCGAGTTGGCTCCCGACGATCATCTGAAGCGTCGCGTTCGGTTTGTCTCCAGGGAAGTTGGACCCGAACATCAACCGGTCCGGCCCGAACGCCGTCACCGCGTGCTCGATCAGCGGGCCGGTCATGTTGGTCAGCGTCTGCTGGGTGCCGATGTTCCCGGAACGCTGATGGCCGTAGCCGAGCAACGGGAAGGCGATACCCGACAGTTTCGCGACCACATTGCGGCAACTCGCCAATGCCGAGATGTCCTCGCGCCAGGCCCGCAACAGCTCGTGCCGCTGCGCTGCGGTACTGCCGGTTGTCTGCCCCATCGGACCGAACAGCCCGACCGGGGTCCCAAGATGATTCAGGACGATGGTGGTGTCCGGGAACTCGCGCGCCAAGGCCCGCACGTCTCGGAGCTGATGTGAATACACCCAGGCCTCGAAGACCAGTTTGTGCTCTGCGACCGCGGCGAACCCGGCCAGGAATTCCGGGTCCATCAACACGCCCTCGGCTTCGACCCAGCTGCGAACCTTGGGATCGGGGTGCCAGGCCGACACACAACGAATACCGCGAACCTTGTCGCTGATGTCGATATGCCGCTCGATGAGCTCTCCGAATGCCGGGCTGCGCGGATCGCCCCTGGCGACGATCGCAGCGAGTTCGGGAGCACCATCTGTTCCGAACGGAAGGTTTGCCACCCAACGTGTTTCGTCGGTTGAACCAAAGGGTTGGTCGAAGACCCAATCGGTCTGCATGTACACGACCGATTCGACCGGGACACCCGCCGTCGGCTCCGCACCCCGGAAGTCGGAGTGATAGTGCTTCGGCAGGTATGGCCGGGCCACGATCCGGGGATCGAGGACGAGTTCACGATCGCCCTGCGCCACCGCATACCGGAAGATGGCCTTGCCGAGCACCGGGGCCGCCCGAGAGAGGCGAGCCCGCCGCGTGGACTCCCACGGCGAGTGCAACGGATCCCAATGATGGACGTGCGTGTCGATGATGCTGGGGACAACCCGCCCCAGTAGGCCGGAATCGTCGGCAGGCGCTACGCGCGCATGTGCCCCGGACCATTCGGAAGGACCGGCGAGCGCACTGTCGCGCACATAATTACTGGCGCGCTCCTTTGCCATAACAAGACTGTACCCAGCTGACCGCCATCCCTTGATCGTAAGTGGGGGCAAAACACAATAAACTGTGGCACGGGTGGCGAGGCCGACATGATTCGCTCGATGAACTGCGCGGTGCGCAACCATTGATCGTGCCTCTCACCTGGGAATTGTAGGCAAATCAACGGAGAGGCCAGGGCTGAGCGTGGGTACCCATACGCGGCACGTGCTGCTACAGGTGCGCGATGTGCTGGCCCGGGATCCGGAAAAATTCACGGCCAACTTCTACAACCGGCTATTCGCAACAAATCCAGCGCTCCGTGAACTCTTTCCGGCGAATATGGCACGCCAGCGGGAAACCCTGTTCCGGGTCATCGATTATGTCTTTGAAGCGGTCCCCGACCGCGAGAATCACGCACTGCTGCTGGAGTTTCTCGGCCAGCTGGGTCGTGATCACCGGAAATACGGTGTCACAGAGGAGAACTACAACGAGTTCTTCGTCGCGCTGATGCGCGAGATCGCGTCCGTCATGGGTGATGCCTGGGACGAGGAGGCAGCAGGCGTCGTGTCCCAGGCGTTGATGCTGACGACCGGCGTCATGCGTGGTGCCGCACATTCGGCGAAGGGCCCGGCAACCTGGCCCGCGACCGTCGCCGAAAAATATCGACTGTCAAGAGATCTCGCCGTGGTCCGGCTACACACCGACGAGCCGCTGCGATTTGCGTCCGGGCAGTACCTCGAAGTGCAGATCCCCCAGTGGCCGCGGATCTGGCGGCACCTGTCACCGTCGATCCCGCCGAATCCCGACGGCGAACTCGAGTTCCATGTCCGAGCGGTCCCCGGCGGAACCGTCAGCAACTCGATCGTCACCGAAACCCAGGTCGGTGACGTCTGGAATCTGGCGCAGAGTCACGGCACCCTCCATGTCGATCCCACCGGTCACGATGTGCTGATGGTCGCGGGCGGAACCGGGCTGGCGCCGTTGCGCGCGATCGTCATCGACCTGTCCCGTCTCGTCGCCCCACCGGCGGTGCATCTGTTCTACGGAGCGCGGTATCCCGCCGACCTCTATGACCTGTCGAGGTTGTGGCAGATCGCCGCCATGAACCCATGGCTCAAGGTCACCACGGTGGTCGAGGACACCGACGACCCCTGGTGGAGTACCTCGAGCGAACATTCCGGGCGGATCACCTTCGAACGCATCCAGGGAACGCTGTCTGATGCGGTCCTCGAGTACGGCAAAGACTGGACCTCACACCAGGTCCTGATGGCCGGATCCCCCGAGATGCTCGTCAACACCCGTCGACGATTCCTGATCGCGGGGATCCCCGCCAGCCGCATCCAGCACGACCCGTACTGAACAACGGACTACTGCGGGATCAACGGAGGTAGTAGCTGTGGGAGTTGCGGCAGTTCCGGCAGCAGGTCCGCACCTTCTCCCGGATCGCCGCTGGTCGGCGGTGTCGACACGCTGGGTGACGTAGGCGTCTCGCTGGGCGGCGTGGACGTCTCGCTCGGCGGCGGGGGTGAGGGCGACGGCGGTGGCGGGGTCTGCGTGATCGTCGTCGGCGGCGGGACCACGGTGACAGTGGCCGGTTCCTCGATCACCGGCGGAGCCTGCGTTGTGGTCTCGGGCACGGGTGTGGGTGAGGAAGTCGTCGTCCGAGGTGCCGGTTTTGTTGTGGTGGTGGTGGTCGTCGTCGTGGTCGTGGGCGTCGACTCGGCAGAGGTCGAATGGTCTTCGACGGCGGTGGTGGGCTCACTGGAATTGCCGGTCATCACCACTGCGGTGATCACACCGATCGCCACGAGCAGTGCGGCCGCAGCCGCGGCCGACAACAGCACCCAACGGTTGTTGTCGCTTCCACCGGTCGCGGCAGCTGCGACCATCGCGGCGCCGTAGGCAGTTGCGTACTGGCCGTCATCGGCGACCTGCACGGGCAGTTGCAGTGCGTATTCAAGGGATGGCGCGACACCGGGTATCGCTGCTCCGGGACCGAGTACCACGATGCCCTGCAGCGGGCCGGACGCGTTGGCGATGACTCCCACCGCATCGCCGACGAGCTGCGCTCCATCGGGTTCGGTGACCGGTGGTCGCGCCCCGATTCCGGAGATCTCGCTGGCACCGACGACCACGCGGGTGTTGGTATCGACAAGGGCAACGGACTGCCCGGGGAACAGTGCACCGGAGCGATCGAGGTCGGCGACGAGCACCAGACCACGGCCGCCGAATATGGCTGCCGCGACCTCCGCGTAAGCCACCGGGGACCCAACCACGGTCGTGCGGGCGAACCAGTCCGGTTTCGATCGTGCGGTATTCGATGATGCAACCTCGGCAGCGCTCTGCGGCGGCAACAGATGTGCCGGAAGCCGCCCCGAATCGATGGTGTCACCGATGGCAAGGGTGGTCGCGCTGTCGGCACAGCCAATTGCGATCGCCCCGGGCATGATCGGCGCGGACTGCACGAGCTGGTAGATCGCGTCGAATACGTCGTCGGGGGTCGAACTCTGCAATTCCACGAAGTTGCGGGCCAGCACCTCGCCGGTGCCCGCGTCGGCCACAACCGACGCGATCTCCAGGTCGGTGACAGATATCCCGAGTACCTGGCTCATGGCTGATATATCGCCTTACCGTTCGGTCTTGTTACCTCTTGTTACCTGTGGACACGAAGCGTGGTGGAACTCGGTCCACCACGCCGGCTGGTCACCGATTGCCGCGTTCTCGTCGCGGTTTCCACACCACCAGCGCGTTGGTGCGCGGGACCGGGACGAGGTCGCCTCTGCGCGGCGAACGTTGTTGCGCGAGCTCGGCTTCGAGTTCGCGTACGCGGCTCTGGAGCGCGTCCACCTGATTGGTCAATTCGATGACCCGCTTGATCCCGGCGAGGTTCACACCGTCGTCCTGGGACAGACGCTGCACCTCACGCAAGAGCTCGACGTCGCGGCTGGAATAGCGGCGACCGCCACCTGCAGCCCGCTGCGGGGTGACCAGTCCGAGACGGTCATAGGTCCGCAGCGTCTGGGCGTGCATCCCGGCGAGTTCGGCCGCCACCGAGATCACGAACATCCGCGCCGATTCCGTGGCTTCCCTGTCTCGGGCGTCCCTGTCTCGGGCTTCTCTGTTTCGATCATCCGGCGGCGGCTCGGTCATGATTTACCCCAGTTTGCACGCGGGTCGAACCCGCTGGCTTTCTCTGCGGCGGCGTATTTGTTCAACGCCTCGATCGCGGCGTCGTCCAGCGTCGGCGGGACGGCCACCTTGACGGTCACCAACAGGTCACCGGCACCGCCCGCCCGTTTTGCCACACCGCGTCCGCGAACCCGGAGGGTCCGTCCGTCCACGGTGTTCGGCGGGATCTTCAACCCGACACTGCCCTCGAGCGTCGGCACCGACACCGTGGTGCCGAGTACCAGCTCCGAGAAGCTGACCGGCAACGTCACCTTGATGTCGTCGCCGCTGCGGGTGAAGGTGCGGTCGGGTGCCACGTTGACGGTGACATAGAGATCACCGGACGGGGCGCCGCGCAGACCGGCCTCGCCCTGACCTGCCAGTCGAATGCGGCCACCGTTCGAAACACCCGGCGGGATCCGCACGGTGATCGGACGGGTCCGGATGGTTGCGCCGTTGCCTTCGCAATCGGGGCACGGATCGTCGATCCGCGAGCCGGTGCCACGGCAATCCGTGCAGGGCTCGCTGAATCCGAATGCACCCTGGTTACGGCTGACCACACCGGCGCCGTTGCAGGTCGGACAGACCCGCGGGCTGGTGCCGGGCTTGGCGCCGCTGCCATGACAGCTGGTGCATGGCGCAGAGCTGGTGATGGTGAGGGTGGTCGAGGTACCCAACGCAGCTTCTTTGAAGCTGAGCGTGGTCTCGGTTTCCAGATCGTTGCCGCGTCGACTCCGGGTCTGTGTCCCCCGCGATCCGCCGCCGCCGCGGTTGAACAACCCTCCGAAGAGGTCGCCGAGGTTCGCGTCGGACCCTCCGCCCGATCCGTCTCCGAACAGGTCGTTGATGTTGAATTCCTGGCCACCGGACGATCCACCGAAGCCACCGGGGTAACCCCCGCCGCCGCCTCGGGTGCCACGTCCACGTGCCCCGGCGAACATGCGCCGGGTGTCGTCATAGTCTTTGCGTTTTGCCGGATCGGACAAGACACTGTGCGCCTCGGAGACGAGCTTGAATCGCTCTTCTGCCGCGGCGTCGTTCGGGTTGGCGTCGGGATGCAATTCCCGGGCCAGCTTCCGATAGGCCTTCTTGATCTCGTCGGCGGACGCACTGGGCGCGACGCCCAGCGCTTTGTAGAAGTCCTGTTCCAGCCACTCACGTTGTGGGGCCACCAGGCGTCACCTCCTTTTGTAGATCTTCGCTGTTTTTGTCTGCGTTGTATTCATTGTGTGCCGAAGATGCCGGCCCAGGCACTGAAAAGTGCCTGGGCCGGTCAGCTCCTATTCCTGCGGCGACGTCGTGTCTGCGGGCGCCGGCCCGTCGACAACAACCACCATCGCCGTGCGCAGGACGCGATCACCGAGGCGGAAGCCCTGGCGATAGACGGTCCCGATCACCGGGCGAGCGCCTTCGCCCTCGTTTTGCACGGCCTCGTGCAATGCGGGGTCGAACTCGTCGCCCTCGGCCCCGAAGGCCGCGAGGCCGGCGGAACTCAGCGTTTCGGTGATCTTATCGGCCACCGCGCGCAGCGGTCCGGCTTCGAGATCACCATGTGCCCGCGCCCGGTCCAGGTCGTCCAGCACCGGCAACAGCGACCTGATCAGGTCACCCTTGCCGTACTGCTGTGCCGAGATCTTCTCCCGTTCGGCACGCTTGCGGTAGTTGGCGTACTCCGCATGAACGCGCTGCAAGTCGGCCAGCAATTCAGCCTCCTTGTCCGAGCCCGCCGCGTCAGCAGCGACCTCATCGATTGCGGCATCCACTGTGTCCACCGAATCCGGTTGCGCCCCTTCTGTCTCCGGAGCGTCCGTGTTCTCGCCGGGGCGCACCTCACCCGTTTCGGGATCGATACGCCGCTTGTCGGTCACGGTCACCGGTTCGGATTCGGGACGGGTCACTTGTTGTCTCCGGCGTTTTCAGAGCCGTCG
The DNA here is from genome assembly GCF_059445525.1 of Williamsia sp. Y712. Classification (NCBI taxonomy): domain Bacteria; kingdom Bacillati; phylum Actinomycetota; class Actinomycetes; order Mycobacteriales; family Nocardiaceae; genus Williamsia; species Williamsia sp. Y712. The sequence goes on along the minus strand of NZ_JCAIUN010000001.1, from coordinate 1,257,728 downwards.
ACACCTTCGTCGACAACCTCTGCGTCGACGACGTCATCGGCGCCGCCGGGCGTCGGTGCACCCTCTTCAGCAGCGGCGTTGGCGTAGATGGCCTGACCCAGCTCCTGCGAGTCGGTGGTCAGCTTCTCGACGGCCGACTTGATGGCGCCGAGGTCGCTGCCCTTGAGTGCTTCGCGAACACCTTCGATCGAACCCTCGACCTTGGTCTTGAGATCGGCGGGAACCTTGTCGTCGGAGTCCTTGAGGAACTTCTCGGTCTGGTTCACCAGCGACTCGGCCTGGTTGCGGGTCTCGGCCTCTTCGCGACGCGCACGATCCTCGTCTGCGTGAGCTTCGGCATCCTTGATCATCCGGTCGATCTCGTCCTTGCTCAGGCCCGAGCCGTCCTGGATACGGATGGTGTTCTCTTTGCCGGTGCCCTTGTCCTTCGCGGTGACGTGCACGATGCCGTTGGCGTCGATGTCGAAGGTCACCTCGATCTGCGGGACACCCTGCGGGGCAGGAGCGATACCGGCGAGTTCGAACGATCCGAGGAGCTTGTTGTGCGCAGCGATCTCGCGCTCACCCTGATAGACCTGGATCTGCACCGAAGGCTGGTTGTCTTCGGCCGTTGTGTAGGTCTCCGACCGCTTGGTCGGGATGGTGGTGTTGCGCTCGATGAGCTTGTGCATGACGCCACCCTTGGTCTCGATGCCGAGGCTCAGCGGGGTCACGTCGAGCAGCAGCACGTCCTTGACCTCACCGCGCAGGACACCGGCCTGCAGTGCGGCACCGACGGCCACGACCTCATCGGGGTTCACGCCCTTGTTGGGCTCGCGTCCACCGGTGAGCTCCTTGACCAGTTCGGTCACGGCCGGCATACGGGTCGAACCACCAACGAGCACAACGTGATCGATGTCGGCAACCGAGACGCCGGCATCCTTGATCACGGCCTGGAACGGCGCACGGGTGCGCTCGAGCAGATCGCCGGTGATCTTCTGGAACTCGCTACGGGTGAGCTGTTCGTCGAGGAAGAGCGGGTTCTTGTCCGCGTCAACGGTGATGTAGGGCAGGTTGATCGAGGTGCTCTGTCCCGAGGACAGTTCGATCTTTGCCTTCTCGGCAGCCTCACGCAGACGCTGCAGGGCCATCTTGTCCTTGGTCAGATCGATGCCGTTCTGAGCCTTGAACTTGTCGACCAGCCAGTCGACGACACGCTGATCCCAGTCGTCGCCACCGAGGTGGTTGTCGCCGGAGGTCGCACGGACCTCGACGACGCCGTCGCCGATCTCCAGGAGGGACACGTCGAAGGTGCCGCCACCGAGGTCGAAGACGAGGATGGTCTGTTCTTTTTCACCCTTGTCGAGGCCGTAGGCCAACGCAGCCGCGGTGGGCTCGTTGACGATACGCAGGACGTTGAGGCCGGCGATCTGGCCGGCTTCCTTGGTCGCCTGACGCTGGGCGTCGTTGAAGTACGCGGGCACGGTGATCACGGCGTCGACAACTTCGTCGCCGAGGTAGGCCTCTGCGTCACGCTTGAGCTTCATCAGCGTGCGGGCGCTGATCTCCTGCGGGGTGTACTTCTTGTCGTCGATCGCGGTGGTCCAGTCTTCGCCCATGTGGCGCTTGACGGAACGAATGGTGCGGTCGACGTTGGTCACAGCCTGGTTTTTGGCCGGCTGTCCGACCAGGACCTCGCCGTTACGGGCGAATGCGACCACCGATGGGGTGGTGCGGGCGCCTTCGGCGTTGGCGACGACGGTGGCTTCTCCACCTTCGAGCACTGACACCACCGAGTTGGTGGTGCCCAGGTCGATTCCTACAGCACGAGCCATTTCTTGCCTCCTATAAGCAGTGCATCCGCAGCAGCGCGGCGCACGGACGTTCACGTTTGTGGTTGTAACTGAAACCTCAGCGCGATCGACTCAACTTCTACCGAGTCTCGACGTCTCAGTCAAGTCGGGTTGAGTCGGTGCCGCTCAGGTCTCACAAGTCTTCTAACGGTGGCCGTCGCGAATGTGTTCCCGATTTCACAAACAAGTTGAGCGTAAGCGACTCAGGTATGACGACGCCCAGGGCGATCGCCCTCGCTCGGCAAGTGGTTCCGATCACCCGAATCGGATTCAGGTGAGGTCTGTCACGAATAGCGCGCCAAGTTTTGCGGATGCCACATGGTTGCCCTAGGCTAACTAAATCGTGTGACTTAAATATGCACAAACTGTTGCAAGCGTATGGAGAGCCTTTGATGTCCGCACCCACCAATTCGCCACCATCGGCGAAGACCCCACCAACCGGGCCGATCGTGGCAGTGCTGGCATTCGCCGGCATCGTGGCCTCACTGATGCAGACCCTGGTCATCCCGATCATCCCGCATCTGCCCGAATACCTGAACGCCCCGGCCTCCGACACCGCGTGGGCCGTGACAGCCACCCTGCTGGCCGCTGCCGTGGCAGTGCCGACGATGGGCCGCCTCGGCGACATGTTCGGTAAGCGTCGCATGATGCTGATCAGCATCGCGCTGCTCGTCGCCGGTTCCGTCGTCGCCGCACTCTCTTCGAGCGTCATCCCGATGATCGTCGGCCGCGGCCTGCAGGGTCTGGCCGCAGGCCTCATCCCGCTGGGTATCAGCGTGATGCGCGACATCTTGCCGCCGCAGAAGCTTGCAGGCGCAGTTGCCATGATGGGCGCTTCGCTCGGTGTCGGTGGCGCACTGGGACTTCCGATCGCCGCGATCATCGCCGAGTACGCCGACTGGCACATGCTCTTCTGGGCCTCCGCTGTTCTTGGCCTGATCGCAGCCGCACTGGTCGTCCGCGTGGTGCCGGAATCCCCGGTGCGGACCGGCGGCAAGTTCGACTTCGCAGGCGCGATAACACTCGCCATTGCCTTGATCGCGCTGCTCCTCCCCATCTCGAAGGGTTCAGACTGGGGCTGGACCAACAGCAAGACGATTGCGCTGCTTGTTGTTTCGCTCATCGCATTCCTCGTCTGGGGCTGGTGGGAACTCCGCACCGCCAAGCCGCTTGTCGACCTTCGGGTGTCCGCTCGCCGACAGGTTCTACTCACCAACGCCGCGTCGATCGTGTTCGGGTTCGCCATGTTTGCGCAGACGATGGTCTTCCCTCAGATCGTTCAGCTACCTGAGGCCACCGGCTTCGGACTCGGCGGATCGATGCTCGTCTCGGGTCTGGTGATGGCACCGTCCGGCATCATCATGATGCTGATCTCGCCGATCGGATCGAAGATCACCAATGCGGTCGGCCCCAAGATCACGCTGATGATCGGTGCCGTGATCGTGGCAATCGGATACGGCATGGGTGTCATTGCGATGCACTCGATCTGGCAGCTCATCGTGATCGCGCTCATCATCGGCGCCGGAACGGGTATGGCCTATGGCGCAATGCCGGCTCTCATCATGGCAGCGGTTCCGCCCACCGAGACCGGTGCAGCGAACAGCTTCAACACCCTGATGCGTTCACTCGGCACCTCGTTTGCCAGCGCCATCGCCGGCGTCATCATCGCCAACATGACGATGACACTCGGCTCCGCTTCCCTGCCCTCCGAGGACGGATTCCGGATTGTCATGGCACTGGCGGCAGGCTCGGCGATCGCAGCGTTGATCATCACCGCGTTCCTGCCCAAGTTCCGGGCACCGAGCACCACAGAGGGATCCGATGCCGTGGCCGATCATGAGGCTGCACTCACATCGTCCAAGTGAGCATCACCAGATAGCAATCCGATCTCCCGAAGGCGCTGCAGCTGCAGCGCCTTCGGGCGTCATCGGGTCACGAGAACAACCAAGAAGAGAAGGCGAGAATGTCGAAATCACCTGTGATCGTCGGAGTCGACGGTTCGGAAAGCTCAGATCAAGCCGTCGTGTGGGCCGCGAACACCGCCCAGCTGACCGGCAGTGACCTCGTAGTGGTCGGCGTCTACGAACCGCAGGTCGGCGGATACGCCGCATCGTCGTTGGCATACACCGGTGACCTTGTCGCCATTCTCAAGAAAGCGGCAGAAGACACCGTCGCCGCCTCCGAGCAGCTGGCCCGGACCACCGCCCCGTCGGTGCAGGTGACCGGACGGGTCGTCGCAGGGACCCCCGCTTCGGTGTTGACCCACGAATCGGCGGGCGCCGCAATGGTTGTCGTCGGTAGCCGTGGACTCGGTGCAGTCCGTGGCCTGATCGCCGGATCTGTCAGCACGGGTGTGGCGGCGCACGCCACCAGCCCGGTGGCCGTCATCGCCCATGCCCCGGGCAACGGGCCGGTGGTGGTCGGCATCGACGGTTCCGAGATCGCAGATCGTGCGCTCACAGCAGCGTTCGAGCAGGCAGCACTGCGGGGTACGAGCCTCACCGTCGTCCACACCTGGACGGACATGGCCACCAACACCTTCGGCGGATTCGGAATCACCGACGAAATGATCCAAGAGGTCCGTGACGAGGCCAACAAGCTTGTCGCCGAACGGGTTGCGGCCCACTCAGCCGAGTTCCCCGGCGTCGGGGTCTCGACCGTTGTCGCTGCGGACGGACCCGCACACCAGCTGCTGACCGCTGCTGCCGAAGGAGCCCAGCTCCTGGTCCTCGGCAGTCGCGGACGCGGTGGTTTCACCGGACTGCTGCTGGGCTCTGTGAGCCAGACGGTGCTGCACCATGCGCCGAGCCCGGTCCTGATCATCAACTCGCACAACAGCTGATCTTCCGCGCGCTGCACTCGGCCCCGCATACTCTACGGAGTGCGCGGGGCCGAGTTCTGCAATTGGCGCGCTCGGTCACGAGCTCAGAGCGCGGTCAGATCACAGAACGGTGAGGAGCCGCGGTCCGTCCGCGGTGATCGCAACCGTGTGCTCGCAATGTGCGGCGCGAGCACCGGAAGCGCTTCGGAGCTCCCACCCGTCGGCGGCATGAACGTATCTGTCGTCGCCACCCCGGATCAGCATGGGTTCGATCGCAATCACCAGTCCGACACGGAGTTTCATACCGCGGCCCGCCCGTCCCTCATTGGGGACGTGGGGGGCTTCGTGCATCGCCCTGCCGATGCCGTGACCGCCGTGATTTTCCAGCATCCCGTATCCCGCTGCGCGGGCCGGTCCTTCGATCGCATGTCCGATGTCACCCATCCACCCGCCGGGTTGGGCGGCTTCGATACCGCGCAACAGCGCGGCCTCGGTTGCCGCGATCAGGTCGACGTCGGCCGGATCGGCTTCACCCACAATGAAACTGACCGCGGCATCACCACACCAGCCGTCGAGGAACGCTCCGCAGTCGATACTCACCAGATCACCGTCGTGCAACCTTCGCCCATCGGGGATGCCGTGCACGACCGCATTGTTGACGCTGGCGCAGATGACGCCGGCAAACGGCGACGGAGCCCACTTCGGGTGATAGTTCAAAAATGCCGACTTCGCTCCCGCCCCGGAAATGACGGCAGCTGCCGCATCGTCGAGTTCTTTGAGAGTCGAACCGACAGCGGCGTGCGCCTCAACCGCGCTCAGCGCCCGCGCCACCACCCGGCCGGCCTCGCGCATCATCTCGATCTCACCGGGTGACTTGAGTTGCACCATGGCCACTCCCCTTTCGTCGTCCCCGCCATGATCCTCTACACCGAAGCCCGGAAAGACGCCTACTCGGCGTCGACCGCATCCATCGACGGGTCTGGCGCAGACGAAACGGGCGCAGACTGGGCAGACGCAGACGGGACCGACGCCTGGGTCTCGGGTTCGGTCCTCAGGATTTCCGGTTCAGCGCTTGCCTTGTCCTCAGATTCCGCGGCGTCATCGAGGGCGGTCCCGTCAGCGGTACCGGCCGTAGCGGTGTCCGTCGTAGCGGTGTCGGTTGTAGCGGTGTCGGTTGTAGCGGTGTCGGTTGTAGCGGTGTCGGCGGCGATATCAAAGGCCTCGGGCGCCCGGTGTTTTCCGACGTACTCCGCCGGCGCCGCTGCTGTCCGCGCGGACGTCGAGGACCCGGACGAGGACTGGAACAGATCGGTCTCGACCCGGATACCCGACGGCCCACCGACACCGACCCGCACGATGTCGCGGTCGAAGTTCGGGATCGGCAGCGGGATCAAGCCCTCGTCGTCGTTGAAGAACTCAAGGGATGTCGGGTCCGCGATCGCAAAGACGTACTCGGGTGAACCGGCTTCCTGGCTCACGCTGAAGATGAACAGCACTCCGACGCAGCTGCCGACATCTGAATGGGAGGCCCTGGCAAAGATCGCCATGCAGCTGACGTTCTCGACGAGTCCGAGCGGGACATCACCGATTGCCGTCGCGAACCCACCCAGGGCAAGAGCTGAAGCGTCGCCCTCGCCGGCAAATGCAATGGTGACCCCGAGCGGCAGCGACGTCGCCTTCGTGGTGCCGGGTTCCTGGTTGAAGCTGAACTGCGGAAGGTTGACCGCAACCGCCGCAGACAAGAAACCCCAGGCATTCGCCTCAGCGGTGCTACCTGCCGAAGCGAATTGCGAGTCCGCGTAGGCCAGACCCAACCCGGAAATCTTGGCTTCGGTACCGCCCAACATGAGCGTGCCGAATATGGGCAACCGCAGGTCCTCACGCGCGGCTGCAGTGCTGTTGAGGTCGACCGGCATGCCGAGCGTCGGCAACAATTGCACGACCGGCGGATCGATACTCCGCGTGCAATCGAGATTCTCGGTGGCTTTGCCGCTCCCTCCGGCGCATTCGACAAGCGGTCCGAACTCGAACGCGGACGCCTGGCCGCCGCCGAACGTGACAGTGGCACCCATCGCCGCCGTCATCAGAGCTGCAGTGGCCACCCCGGCCCGTTGTTTCTGTCGGCGAGCCCTCTTGGACTTCTGTGAACCTGATCTTGCGCCACGCGACACTGCGGACCGCCTCTCTGCTGGACTGCATCGAAATTACAGTCCGGTCGGGGCTTCGAATCCCGAATCGCCCGATTACCCAAAAGTGGACATAACGGACGCCTGGCCAGGGCAACGCCCTCAGAACCGTGGTGTGACGACAAAGCTGGGAGATCTGGCTCATAGAACCGGGTTGTCGGCGCCGGGTTTCGGCGTCCCATCTGGAAGAATCTGCCGCGTGAGTGCGACCGTGACCGACCCGTCCGTCGCATCGCACTCTCCTCATACCGCCCCCGGCAACGAATACCGTGTGGATCTCGACGGCCTACGCGGCATCGCGATCACGCTGGTGGCGGTCTTCCATATCTGGTTCGGCCGGGTCTCCGGCGGAGTCGATGTCTTCCTGACCCTGTCGGGCTACTTCTTTGTCGCTTCGCTCCTCAAACACGTCCTCGCGACGTCGCCTGCCACCGTCAGCTGGACGAATGCATTGAACCCGGGGCCGCGGCTGTGGCGCCTGGCCCGACGGCTCCTGCCCGCCCTGCTCACGGTGCTGCTGTTCATCGTGGTCATGTGCCTGGTGTTGATGCCGAGAACCCGGTGGGACCCGCTGGGCAGTGAAGTGATCGCGTCGGCGCTCTATTACCAGAACTGGCATCTGGCGCTGGCAGCCCAGGACTACGCGGCTGCCGACTCGGCAAACAGCCCGCTGCAACATCTGTGGTCGATGTCGGTGCAAGGCCAGTTCTTCGTGGTGACCATTCTCGCCGCGCTGGCACTCGGCGGGATCCTGAAGTTGCTGGCGATGCGGTTTTCCTCGTTCCGCCAACCAGTGATGATCAAGTCGATCATCGGGGCGGCGTTGCTGGGGGTCGCACTCGTGTCGTTCGCGTGGGCGCACCACCGCCACGGCATCAATCAGCCGTTCAATTACTACGACACCATCGCCCGCACCTGGGAACCGATCGCCGGCGGGTTGCTCGCGGTCGCGATGCCCCGGATCCGGATGCCCCAATGGTTGCGCAACACCATCGGACTCGCTGCCCTGGGCCTGATCATCACCTGCGGCTGGTGGATCGTCGGAGTTCAGCAATATCCGTCGACGATGGCACTGGTGCCCGTCGGCGCAACGCTTCTGCTGATCTGGAGCGGTTCGCGGCAGACCGCGCCCACCGCCATCACCGGACCCGCCGCGGTCAGCTCCTGGCTGGCCCACCCCTCGATCGTCTGGCTCGGTTCCATCGCCTATGCGCTGTATCTCTGGCACTGGCCACTGCTGATCTTCTACTTGACCTGGCGGTACAAGGACAGCGTCAACGTCCTCGAAGGTGCAGGCGTCATCGCGGCCTCACTGGCACTGGCATGGGCGACAACCAAATTCATCGAAAAGCCGCTGCGCCAGCCCAATGAAAAGCGAGTGCCCCAATCGAACGAGGCCCCTGTAGCCGCGCAGCGCCGCCCGCAATGGGTGAGCTACGCATCGGTTCTCACGTCGGCGCTGGTCGTGCTCACCGCAGTTACCGGGGTCGGCATCGTCGCGTGGAACAACCACGTCAAGAACCTGACCATCGACACCGAGAATCTCGATCCCCGGCTCTATCCGGGTGCGCGCGCCTACCTCGACGGTGTACCGGTTCCGCGCGTCGAGGCAGAGCCCACTCCGGATGTGGCCGACAAGGATTGGCCGATCACCTCATATGACTCGGTCATCTCCGGATGGAAGGACGGTTCGATCAGGGTCGGGGTCTACGGCGATCCCACCGCGCAGCGCACCGTCGCTCTCGTCGGCGGGTCGCATGCCGAGTACTGGATCACGGCGCTCGACGCAGTCGGAAAACAGCAGGGCTTCAAGGTCACGACGTACCTGAAGGTCGGATGTCCGCTGACCACCGATCATGTCTTCACCTGGTTCGGACAGAAGTACTACCAGTGCAACGAGTGGTCGCGGAACGTAATGGACCGTCTGGCCATCGACAAGCCAGATGTGGTGTTCACCAACAGCACTCGACCGGTTGAAGGTGAGGTCACGGGCGACTTCGTCCCACAGGACTACATCGACATCTTCAGTGAGTTCCGTGACCGCGGTCAGAAAGTCATTGCGGTCCGCGACAATCCGTGGACTGTCGGCAAAGAGAGTCCACCGGAGTGCCTGGCGTTGGGTAAGAAGCCGTCGGTCTGCGGCGTCGAGCGGTCGCTGGTCATGGCGCCGACTGATCCGGCACTGGCCGTGGCAGCCGACTTTCCCAACATGAGCTTCCTCGACTACACCGACGCGATGTGTGACGCCACGTACTGCCCGGCGGTTGTCGGAAACATCCTGGTGTGGCACGACTTCCACCACTTGAGTGCGACGTTTGTGCGCAGCCTGATCCCGGCTCTGGGCACCGACGTGCAAAAGGTGTTGTCCGGCTGGTGGTGAGTACGCAGCAGGCCGGGGCCGCGCGCGGCTATCGGCTCGATCTCGATGGTTTGCGCGGGCTGGCGATCACGCTCGTGGTCATTTTCCACATCTGGTTCAATCGGGTCTCCGGTGGGGTGGACGTCTTTCTGACGCTGTCCGGCTACTTCTTTGTCGCATCGCTGCTCAAACACATCCTGGCAACCTCTGCCGGATCCGGCGCCACGTGGGCCGCGGCGTTGAACCCGTTCGGCCGGTTGTGGCGCCTGGCCCGGCGATTGGTGCCCGCGTTGGTCGTCGTGCTGGTCGCAATCGTTGCGCTCGCCGTGGCCGCACTGCCGCGGGCCCGCTGGGAGGGGTTGGGCGACGAGGTGATCGCCTCGGCACTCTATTTCCAAAATTGGCATCTGGCACTGGCCGCACAGGACTACGCCGCCGCCGACTCGGCAAACAGCCCGATGCAGCATCTGTGGTCGATGTCGGTGCAGGGCCAGTTCTTTGCCGCCACGCTGGTGGCAATGCTGCTGGCCGGCGGAGTGGTTCGGTTGATAGGCGTCCGCTCGGAAGCCTTCCGGCGACCAGCGGTGATACGCGGCGCACTGGCCGGTGTCATCGCCCTCGCGGCGCTGGCAGCGTTCGCCTGGGCGAGGCATCGACACGGGATCGACCAGCCGTTCAACTATTACGACACCTTCGCCCGGGCGTGGGAACCGCTACTCGGTGGCCTACTGGCGTTGTGGATGCCCCGTGTTGCGTTGGCGCAGTGGATCCGCAACGTGATCGGCGTCGCGGCGCTGGCTCTCATCATCAGCTGTGGGTGGTGGATCTCCGGCGTCGACGAGTATCCGTCGACGATGGCCTTGGTACCCGTCGGAGCGACGGCGCTGCTGGTCTGGATCGGATCGGCGTACACCGCTCCGGCCGTGTCCAATCCGTCCGCGACGCCCGAGACGGCGCAGGTGAGTGCGTGGCTGGCCCATCCTCGGCTCGTCTGGCTCGGATCCATCGCCTATTCGCTGTACCTCTGGCATTGGCCCGTCTTGATCTTCTACCTGGCCTGGCGTTATCAGAGCGACGTCTCGCTCCTCGAAGGTGCGGGAATCATCGCGGTGTCGGCGGTACTCGCTTACCTGACAACCAAATTCATCGAAGTTCCACTTCGGGCCGGCCGAGCGAAGGTCAAGCAGGCGCGCATCAACGTGCGCCACACATTGGTACCGGGTTACGCCACGGCCCTCACCTGCGTGCTCGTGGTCCTCACCGCCGGCACCGGTCTGGCGATCCATGCATGGCAGTCCCGTTCGGCAAACCTGATCATCGACGCGCAAAACCTGGACCCGGAGCTGTATCCGGGAGCCCGGGCATACTGGTCGAATGCAGCAGTTCCACGGGTGACGCCACAGCCGAATGCACTTGCAGTCAAGGATGATTGGCCTATCTCATCGGGTGATGGAGTCGTATCCGGATGGACTGATGGTTCGGTGCGGGTGGGTGTCTACGGTGCTCGTGACGCCGGCCGGACGATCGCGCTGGTCGGTGGCTCACACTCCGAACATTGGCTGACAGCTCTCGATGCGATCGGCCGGGAGCAGAACTTCCGGGTGACGACCTACCTGAAGGTCGGGTGTCCGTTGATCACCGACACGATCCTCACCCCGATCGGCGACGAGTACCCACAGTGCAACGCGTGGTCGCGGATGGTGATGGATCAGCTGGCCGTCGACCAACCCGACGTCGTGTTCACCACCAGCACCCGCCCCACCGACGGCGAGGGGTCCGGCGACTACATCCCGTCTGACTACCTCGACATCTTCACCGAGTTCCGCGACCGCGGTCAGCAGGTGATCGCGATCCGCGACACCCCATGGGCGCTCGGCCCGGAGCTGACCCCACCGGAGTGCCTCGCCGAAGGCAGATCAGCCATCGACTGCGGGGTCGACCGCCAGCAGGCACTGTCCCCGGAAGATCCCACCCTCGCCATCCGATCGCAGTTCCCGAACATGTCGTTCCTCGACTTCTCCGATGCCCTTTGCGACGACACCAATTGTCCGGCGATCGTCGGAAACATCCTGGTGTGGCACGACTATCACCACCTGACCACAGCCTTCGTCACAAGCCTGACCCAGGCCATGTCCGACGGCCTACGGGATGCGCTGCCCGGCTGGTGGTGAAGGGCTGCACGACTACCTGTCCGCACCCCATTTTGCGATGTCTTCATCGGTGATCTCGACCGGCCCGGTGGCCGGTTGGGTGATGCGGATGTGGTTGCCGAAGGGATCTCGCAGCGCACAGTCGATTCCGTACGGCTGGTCCGTCGGCTCTTCGGTGAACTCCACACCCTTGGCCAGCAGTTCTTTGTAGGTCTTGTGACAGTCGTCGGTGGTCAGAGTGGCGGCCATCCCGAGCGCCCCTTTGGTCAGGACGTCACGAACCTGCGCAGCCACGTCTTCGGTCATCGAAGGCGGTGCAGGAACCTCGAGGAGGATATGCCGGCCGGGGTCGGACGGCAGTGCGATGGTGAGCCACCGCATGAAGCCCATGTCGACGTCGTCCGCGACTTCGAAGCCGAGCTTGCCGACGTAGAAGTCAAGCGCTTCATCCTGATTGAGAACCATGACCGAGTGGATTCCGATTTTGTTGAACATAGGCAAACAGTAGAGCCCGTCAGCGTGGTGGCGCTTCTCCGAAACTGCTCGGTTTCGACCAGGCCTTCACAAAGCACACCGGCACACGCAACGGTTGTGCGCGAGCGCGGAATTCGCTGGGTGAGCTACCCGTGATGGTTCGGAAGGTCCGGCTGAACGTGCCGAGGCTCTCGAACCCGACTTTGCGCGCGACGTCCGTCACCGATGCATCCGGACCACGTAGCAGCGCCATCGCACGCTCGATCCGTCGCCGTTGCAGGTGCCGGTGGGGTGTTTCACCAAACGTCGCCCGAAAGGTGCGGATGAAATGGGCAGGCGACATATACGCAATGGCGGCCAGCTTTTTGATATCCAACTCGTTCGCGTACTCGCGATCCATCGTGTCTCGGGCGCGCAGCAGGCGCCTATTCTGATCTTCCACAGGGCTCATTGCCACACCAGAAGCCTAATGGTCCGTTCACCCGCAGGTCAGGCGGCGCTGTATTTGACGCGGCGCCAGCAGAAGTCGACAGCGAACACCTGTGCCTCTACGGTTTTCTCCTCGAACACTGCTCGAGCACGCTCGATGAACCACTCGGCGTCGGCGTCGCTGTTCGGGTTCCACATCTCCGGGTTGGTGAAGTACTTGTCCGGGAAGTGAGTGTTGTTGGGCTGCGGCAAATCCAGGCTTCCGCGTTGGCGCCAGCCGATCCGGCCCTGCCAACCCGGCGGACCGGTATCAGCGTTGATGATCTCGGTGATCCATCCTGTTTCACCATCATGAACCTGCCCATGATCGGAATCGCACACCAACGTCAACACAGTGATGTCGGTCCACCCACCTTTGGACCATTCCCGCGTGTGATGGACCGCAACCTCAGTCGCGGGAGCATCACAACCCGGCCGCGAACAACCCCGCTCAGCGGCAATCAACGCCATCCGCTGATCAGCAGTCGCCAACCGTTGTTCACGACCTAGGTATAGCGGACGGTGCTTGTCGTCGAGCAACGCCAGAAACTTACGATTCACCCCGGCCAACCGGATGGCATCACGCACCGGCATCACCCCGCCCGAGGCGGTGGTCGCAACCCCGGTTTCCTTTTCGAGCTGATCCAGAGTCATGGTCACGATCACCCGCGCAGGCAAACCCCGGTGCCGACCCAGAGTTCCTTGCCCGACAGCCAACTCCAGCAACCGTTTGAATGCATCATGATTGCGCTGCCCCGGCGTGCGATTGTCACGTTTGGCTGCAGCCTGCACCGTGGCCCTATCGGCTTTATCGGCTGGTCCGGACGGCGATTCGGGATCGTTCGGGTTGTTCATCCCCGCCGCAGCCCACTTCGCGGCCACCACATCCCACAACGCCTTGGTCACCGGATCCAGGGTGCCGGCGATGGCGGCCATCTTGTCCGCACCCTGCTTGGACACCGACAACTCCCGTTTCTGCTGCCGATCCAGGTCATCAAAATCATCGAAATCACCATCCGGATCCAGATGATCACGCAAATACAGCCCGACCTTCTTCAGTTCGTCAGGATCCATCGTCCGAGCGGCCTCGGCCATCAATTGCTCCCCCTCGGACCACTTCTCGAGGTCGCCGCGAATCGACCCCGGCAGACTGCGCAAGGTGTCGTGAATGACGGTGTAATGCGCCACCCCGATCGCACCATCACGCAACGCCAACCACGTATGCGGGTACACCGGCGCGATCACCTCACCCGACGGGGTATGCCACTGGCCCACGCGTTCAGCCCTTTTCGATCGGGCACTGGCCTGGGTCGCCGAAATGCGCAAATGATGGCGCAAAAACTTGTTGTGTTTGAAACCCTGCTTCGCGGCGACCGAGCGTTCTCGGAGCTCGACCGCCACCCGTACTTTGACGGCTTCATCACGGCGACTCTGGGCTTCGATCACTTGGGCGAGTTCGACAGCCTCCTTGTCCGACAAGTTCGCCAACGAAATATCAACAAGCCTGCGGGACAACACTTCACGGACAGCAACGATCTCCTCCGCATCAAGAGCCATGCCCTCGATACGGTCGATGAGATCCACCACCCCCGCGGTCATGAAACAGTTCTATCAGCACCCACCGACAAGTCCTTGGCCGTCCCGACCGCCGTGCACTCAAGGCCCAGTCGACAGCGTCAGGCCCATTGATCCCACGCAAGTTTGATCGACATCACGACCACCACTGACAGGAGCGCTATCCGGATCACACCGGTGCCGCGGTTGAGCACTGTCCGCGACCCGAGGATGGACCCACCGACGTTGGCAACGGCGAGCATCAAACCGAGTGCCCACCAAATGTTTCCACCGATCGCAAAGACAACCAGCGCACCGAGGTTGGTGGCCGTGTTGGCGATCTTGGCCAGCGCCGCACTCTCGATGAAGTTGCGCGACAACAAGGCGGTGAGCGCAATGATGAGGAACATACCGGTCCCCGGACCGAAAATACCGTCGTAGTAACCGATCACGGCGAACGTGATGCATCCACCGATCATCTGCTTGCCGGTCAGCGGCGGACTCTGGCCACTGTTACTCCCGAACGACGGCCGGACCGCGACAAAGATCCCCACCGCCAGCATCAGCACGATCACCAACGGCCGGATCACGTCGGCCGAGATCGCCGCCGCCGACAGCGCACCGGCAGCAGAAGAGACAAAAGCGATCGGTACCGACACCAGCGCCAGCTTGCGAGGAACCGTGACCGCTCTCGAATAGTTGACTGCGGCCACACTCGTCCCCGCGATCGCCGCGAGCTTGTTGGTTCCCAGCGCCGTCGCCGGCACCGCACCCGGAAAGGCGATCAGCATCGCTGGGATGAGGATCAGCCCGCCACCGCCGATGACAGCGTCGATCCAGCCCGCCACCCCCGCCGCCGCGAGCAACAACACCAGGACGTCCCAGTCCGGAATCATCGCGCCCACCTGTCATGCATCAATGCACCGTAGATTGCACGTCAATGTGATCCGAATCTCCCGTCTAGCAAGTGAACAGTTGGTTACGGCATGCTGTACGCGATGCTTTCCCCGAACTCCGCGACCGCCTCGGTCGCCACGACCGTCACCGAGACGGCTCGCCAGCGGACTCGGCCTGCCTACCTGCACCATGTCGACCTGATCCGCGCGGCCACATTTTCCCTGGTCATCTTCGTGCACTGCCTGACCGCGACCACGGATGAGTTCAACAGCATGCCGGTGAACTCGACGACCCTGCTGCTGCATTTCACCCGGAACACGTTCTTTGCACTGACCGGATTCGTGTTGATGTATCAGAATTTCGATCGGGCTGATTTCCGGACGGTCGACTTCTGGCGCCGCCGGATCAAGCTCGTCATCATCCCGTATCTCATCTGGTCATTCATCTATTGGGTGATCGAGGACATGTGGGACCGCGGCCGCCTCAGTGAGGTTCCGGGAAGCCTGGACGAGTTCTGGGATCTGCTCAAGTGGGGCCTGTCGGGCTTCCACATGTACTTCCTGTTCGTGATGCTGCAGGTGTACCTGCTGTTCCCGCTGGTTCTGTGGATTGTCCGCGCGACCAGGAACCACCACGCGGCGCTGCTCGCGGCCAGTTTTGCGGTCCAGGTCGCAGTGGTCTCGATCATCACGTACTGGCAGCCACCGGCCGACTGGGCCGGCGTCTGGTGGCACTACTACGCGACATTCGTTCCGTACCAGTTCTTCATCTTCCTGGGCTCGGTCGCGGCGGTACATCGCGAGCGAATCCGGCTCTGGCTGCAGGGAAAGGGCTCGTTGCTGTTCGCGGCACTGCTGCTCACCGCGGCTTTCGCGCTCATCACCTTCTGGCGACGGGTGTGGGGCCTTGGCCAGATCCCCATGTACGCCAGTGCCGCCTTCCAGCCCACGCTTCTGCTTTTCCTGGTTGCGGCCATCGCCTGCCTTTACGCGCTGGGCCAGCACTGGACCGACACGTACCGCGTGCACACACCCGTTTTCGACCGTGTGGTCAAGTACGCGTCGAACCGGTCGTTCAGCGTGTTCCTGTGCCACGCCATCCTCATCTTCGCGATCCTGCACCCGCAGAAGAACGGGCAACCGTGGATCAACACCCTCGGTTCCCCCTGGGCGCCGGTCCTGATGTACATCGGCACGATCGCGGGCTCGTTGCTACTGGTGGAGATCCTGCGTCGCCTCCCCGGTTCGACCTACCTGACCGGACGCCCACGTCTTCCGATGCCTGGTCAAGGCACCAGCACACCGCCTATGTCGTCAGGCCGGTCAACAACGCTCGCGGCCGCGCCAGAAACGTCTCGCGAATGACGTTTCGGGCCACGGTCCACACCGCGCAATCGCAGTCGGCGTAGACCCCACGGGCATCGACCCCGACGTCACGACACAGCGCGATCGCACGGCCGAGGTGGAAGTCCTGCGTCACGATGAGAACGTCGTCGAAGCCGAAGATGTCCCGGGCCCGACGACAGCTGGCCGCGGTGTCGAAGCCTTCCGGGTCGTCGACGATCGCGGTGGCCGGGACACCCCGTTCTTCGAGGTAAGCCCGCATCACGGCCGGCTCGTTCCCGGCCTCGGGGCGCCCGTTGCCCGAGTTGAGGATGCGCTCCACCCGGCCCGCTCGATATAACTGAAGCGCGGTATCGAGGCGGCCGCGCACATACGAGCCCGGCCCCTGATCGTCTACCTTCGATCCCAGCACCAGCGCAATCGGTGCCGACGGTGCCTCACGGGCCGTGAACTCGCGGTCGAACGCCATCACGTAAATCCACGTGGCAGCCACTGCGATGACAAACTGGACAGAGACCGCGATCACACCGATCAACGCAAGGATTCTGACGCGATTTATGGCAGACATCACAATGAACCTTACCGATTAGTAACTTAGGTCTACCTGCGCAATAGTGCTGTGAAGCGAAGCCTTAACGTACCTATCGGAGAACACTGCGTGCACTCTGCGCTGTGTACTGCCATCCCGGTGAACGCCCGCCTTCTGTTTCGAAGTAGCTGCAACGGAAGTCGGGGAGTTCGGTAAGAGAAAGGTCGAGACGCCGTGAATGCCACGACGATCACCCTCGGAACCATCGGGGCGCTTCTGAGCCTCGTGTGTTGGGCCCTATTCCTCCGTGGAGTCGGCCGCATCTTCCGAACAATCATGAAGGGTCAGCCGGCGCCAGATCGCTGGCGCCCATTCATCCCGCGCTTCAAGACGATGATGATCGAGTTCATCGCCCACACCCGGATGAACAAATTCCGAACCGTCGGCTGGGCGCACTGGCTGGTGATGATCGGCTTCCTCCTCGGCGCGCTGCTGTGGTTCGAGGCCTACGGACAGACGTTCGATCCGAAATTCCACTGGCCGATCTTCGGTGACACCTTCGCCTGGCATCTGCTGGACGAGATCCTGGGCCTGGGCACCGTGATCGGCATCGTCACGTTGATGGCGATCCGCCAGATCAATCACCCCCGCGTACCCGAGCGTCTCTCCCGGTTCGGCGGCTCCAACTTCAATGCCGCGTACTTCGTCGAGATCGTTGTGCTCCTCGAAGGCCTTGGCATGATCTTCGTGAAGGCCGGCAAGATCGCCACCTACGGCCACGCCAATGCCGGCTCGGACTTCTTCACCATGCAGGTGGCCAAGCTCCTGCCCGCGAGTGCGGTCATGGTCTCGATCTTCGCGCTGATCAAGCTGATGAGCGGCATGATCTGGCTGGCGGCCGTCGGCCGCAACATCACCTGGGGCGTGGCGTGGCACCGCTTCGCTGCGTTCTTCAACATCTACTTCAAGCGTGAGGACGACGGCGGCGTCGCCCTGGGTGCGGTCAAGCCGATGATGTCGGGCGGCAAGGTCCTCGACATGGAGACCGCCGACCCCGACGTCGACGCATTCGGTGCCGGCAAGATCGAGGACTTCTCCTGGAAGGGCTGGCTCGACTTCACCACGTGTACCGAGTGCGGTCGCTGCCAGAGCCAGTGCCCGGCCTGGAACACCGGAAAGCCGTTGTCACCCAAGTTGCTCATCATGTCGCTGCGTGACCACGGGAACGCGAAAGCGCCGTACCTGCTGGCCGGTGGCAAGAAAGATCTCGGCGGCGACGAGATAGGCCTGGTCGACGCCGATGGAAACGTCTTGCAGGACAAGCTCGACGCCATCCCGGCTGCGGCGCGTGCCGAGGCCGAGCGCAAGCTCGTCGGTGAGAGTGAAGGCGCCACCGGTGCCGTCATCGACACCGAGACCCTGTGGAGCTGCACGCAGTGTGGCGCCTGCGTGGAACAGTGCCCGGTCGACATCGAGCACGTCGACCACATCATCGACATGCGTCGCTACCAGGTGCTGATCGAGTCGGACTTCCCGACCGAGCTCGCCGGACTGTTCAAGAACCTCGAGAACAAGGGCAACCCCTGGGGCCAGAACTCCAAGGACCGCACCAAGTGGATCGACGAGATGGACATCGAGATCCCGGTGTTCGGGCAGGACGTCGAGAGCTTCGAAGGCTTCGAGTACCTGTTCTGGGTCGGCTGTGCCGGCGCCTATGAGGACCGCGCCAAGAAGACCACCAAGGCCGTCGCCGAACTGCTCGACATCGCAGCCGTCGACTTCCTGGTCCTTGGCGAGGGCGAGACCTGTACCGGCGACTCCGCTCGCCGCGCGGGCAACGAGTTCCTGTTCCAGATGCTGGCGCAGCAGAACATCGAGATGCTCGGAGAGCTCTTCGCGACCGCTCCGCAGCAGAAGAAGAAGATCGTCGTCACCTGTGCGCACTGCTTCAACGCACTGGGCAACGAGTACCCGCAGGTGGGTGGCAAGTACGAGGTCGTGCACCACACGCAGCTGCTGAACCGGCTGGTCCGCGACAAGCGACTGATCCCGGTCGCCGAGGTCAACGAGGACATCACCTACCACGACCCCTGCTTCCTGGGCCGACACAACAAGGTCTACGACGCTCCCCGCGAGCTGATGGCCGCCTCCGGCGCCACTCTCAAGGAGATGCCTCGCCACGGCGAGCGGTCGATGTGCTGTGGCGCCGGTGGCGCCCGCATGTGGATGGAAGAGAGCATCGGCAAGCGCATCAACATCGACCGGGTCGACGAGGCCCTGGGCACCAACCCCAAAAAGGTTGCCACCGGTTGCCCGTTCTGCAAGGTGATGTTGACCGACGGTGTCACCGCACAGACAGCAGGAACCGAGAACGAGGGCAAGGTCGAGGTTGTCGACGTCGCTCAGTTGATCCTGGAGTCCGTCAAGCGCGGCGCTCCCGAGATCAAGCGGGGTGGACGGTTCCTCGGAGCCGCGTCGCTCGGCCTCTCTGCTCCGACGATCGAGCCCGAAGTCAAGAAGGCACCTGAGCCTGCCAAGGTCGCAGCGCCCGCAGCTGCAGCCACCGCCTCGGTCGACACCATCGAGAAGCCGGCCGAGAAGCCGAAGGTCGGCGGCGGCCTGGGTATCGGCGGCGGCGCAAAGAAGCCCGGCGGCGGAGCACCCAAACCAGGTGGAGGCGCCACCAAGCCCGGCGGCGCAGCCAAGAAGCCAGGTGGACTCGGTATCGGCGGCGGCGCGAAGAAGCCCGGCGGCGGAGCTCCCAAACCAGGTGGGGCAAAGCCTGCGGCGGCAGCACCCGCGGAAGCCGCAACCGAAGCACCGGCAACGGAGACCGCTACAACCGAAACCGCGGCACCCGCGGCCAAGGGTCTGTCCATCGGCGGCGGCGCCAAGCGACCGGGAGCACCCCGGCCCGGTGGCGCAGCCAAGAAGCCCGGCGCAGCCAAGCCTGCAGCAGCCGAGCCCGCAGCAGCAGAACCTGCTGAAGCACCGGCAGCCGAGGCAACTCCTGAAGAAGCCAAGCCGGCAGCCGCACCAGTGAAGGGTCTGGCCATCGGCGGCGGCGCAAAGCGTCCGGGAGCACCGCGACCCGGCGGCGCAGCCAAGAAGCCCGGCGCAGCCAAGCCCGCAGCGGCAGCACCGGCCGCGGAATCGGCTCCCGCCGAAGCCGCACCGGAAGAAGTTGCATCGGAAGAAGTTGCAACCGAAGCCGTGACCGAGGCTCCGAACGAGCCCACGGTTCCGGTCAAGGGTCTGGCCATCGGCGGCAAGGCCAAGCGTCCGGGCGCCAAACGGCCCGGAGCGCCGAAGCCTGCCGCAGTACCGGTTGCCGAGCCGGAGACGGTCGCAACGGAGGCAGCCGAGCCCGAGACGACCGAGCCCGAGGCAACTCCGGCTGAGACAACTCCGGCTGAGACAACTCCGGCTGAGGCAACTCCGGCCGAGCCCGCTCAGACCGAGCCAGCTCAAGAAGTGCCGGCGGAGACCCCATCGACAAACGGTGAGGCGCGGACGCTCAGCGAATCCGGCCCGGCAAAGGCCAAGGGGTTCGGCATCGCGGCAGGCAAGAAGAGGCCGGGCAAGAGCTGACCTACCCGGGTCAAAAATTAGAGAAACTTCACAC
Organism: Williamsia sp. Y712; assembly: GCF_059445525.1. Classification (NCBI taxonomy): domain Bacteria; kingdom Bacillati; phylum Actinomycetota; class Actinomycetes; order Mycobacteriales; family Nocardiaceae; genus Williamsia; species Williamsia sp. Y712. The sequence continues at coordinate 1,237,490 of NZ_JCAIUN010000001.1, read as the reverse complement.
TGAACGCGGTCGCGGGAGGCGGTCCTTGTTGACTCCCCCCCCAAACCCCCCGCCCCCCCCATTTTTTCCTCCCAAAGACAAAGGGCCAACCCCC